>JAWKZL010000005.1:0-364686 GCA_041396025.1 Halioglobus sp.
CGAATCACCATCGACTGCTGCGCTCATTATCTTTTGGCGACGATGATTACCCATGGTGTGTGGCAGAAGTCCTGGACCAGATATTTTCTACAAGTCCGGGGTTGATTCCAGATGTCATTGATCATTTTGATATAGACCTGTGGTATCAGCAGAAGGAACCTGAAAAGTACCAGCGCGTTTTTGGAGTGCGGCTGGCAGCGGCAGCGGACTTCTGGAAGGAAGGGTATTTGAGGTTGTTTGTGAGCCACCTATCCAGTAACAAACAGCAGGTCTCCCACCTAAAGGCTCATCTGGCTGATTGGGGCATTTCGGCATTCATTGCACATGAAGACATAGAAGCCAGCCGGGAATGGCGGGACGAAGTGGAAGCTGGTTTGCAGACAATGGACGTTCTGGTAGCCCTGGTGGAACCTGGTTTCAAAGATTCTGATTGGTGTGTTCAAGAAGTGGGGTATGCGCTGGGCAGCAATGTGGACATTATCCCGCTGCGCGCGGGTATGGATCCGTTCGGCTTTTTTGGTAAGTATCAGGGGCTGCAAGTCAAAGGTAAGCTCCCTGATGATGTGGCAAAGGAAATCGCTGAGCTTCTGTTGAAAAAACCAAAACACAGGGACAAATGCCTAGAGGGGTTACGGCGTTCACTAGCTGGCATGATGCCTGAAAGGAAGCTGGACTTGATAGAAACCTTAGATGATTGGAAAGTGGTGTCTGATGATCAGCTCAAGGGGTTGATTGAAGGCGCTTCTCTGTCCAGTTTTGAGCAGGAGAGGTTGGACAATTTGATTTCAAGGGTCGGGGCATTCAAGTCTACGGATTCTCAACCCACAGATTTCGGTCAGTTTGATGATGATATACCGTTCTGATTATTTTGGATTGTTCTGAGGCAGGTGGATCCGGCGCACCTCCACCTTGACTGGCACATATTCCGCTTTGCCTGTGTATGGCGAATTAGTATTTTTTACCTTGAATCAATGCGTTACGATTTTCAGTAGGAATTCGCGAGGGACACGTTCGAACCCGTGGATTTCATTGCGCGATTAGCCGCCCTGGTACCGAAGCCGAGGGTCAACCTCACCCGTTACCACGGCGTGCTTGCCCAAAATCACCGCTGGCGTGGGCTGGTCACACCAGCCAGGCGCGGCAAAGGCATCCAGTCCATCTCCAACACAGAATTCCGCACACCTGCCGAACGTCATGCGGCAAGGGCCTGCCCCGCTTTATCGGGCATGACCTGGGCCCAGCGGCTCAAGCGCGTTTTCAATATCGACATCGAAGCTTGCGGCCGGTGCGGCGGGTCAGTCAGAGTGATTGCCTGTATTGTGGATCAGGACATCATCGATCGAATACTGACTCACCTGCGCCAGAAAGAACAGGAAACACCGACCCGGCCATTGCTGGTGCCACCGACCAGAGCGCCACCTGGGACATACCCGATAAAGCGGGGCAGGCTATTGCCTCTTTTCGCTGGGAGGGGCGCGCGGTAGCAGATTCCAGCTCAACCACACGCAGCCAGCAAGGAAGCCAGTGAAAACCTCATGGCATGAGCTGTTGCGTGCTCTAGTTCAGGAATGAACGGATATGAATGGCATGTTCACCGCCGGGAACATAATTACCGGTCAATAAGCGGGAATTTTGTGAAATTTTCAAGTTCAGTCAAAAGGCTCAGCGAGAAAATCTACTCTCAACAGGCCGTTTATACGCCCTATACACCTAAACCGGGGCCAAACCACCTTTTCCCTCAAATAGCGGCGCGACTTTCTCAATCTCCTGCACCATATGTTCCCGGAACAGTTGTACCCGTCTGGTGTCTCGCAGATCCCGGTGGTAGAGCAGCCACAAGCCAAGATTGTGTTTAATCTCCAGCGCGCGGAAACGCGTTAACGCCGCATCACTGTCGCCAATAAAACACGGCAGGTAGCCTACCCCTAGCCCCGCTTTAAGCGCGGCCAGCGTCAACGAAGTGTCATCCACCCACATAGGGTGGTTTGCCTGTGGACAGGCTTGCCGTGTCCAGGTGCGATGGAAGTCGCAGCAGTCTACGCCAATCCACTGCTCAGCACAGTCGCCGACGTTAACAGCCGCGCAGTATGCCGTTTCACCATAGACCGCAGACGCGACCGTGGCCAGGCGCGCGCCAATCAGGGTTTCATCCGGGCTGTTGGTCTGCCTCAGGGCGATATCCGCTTCACGTTTTGATAAACGTACGCTGTCATTTGTCACTTCGATGCGCAGCTCAATATTGGGGTAGGTTCTGCTGAAACCCGCAAACAGCGGCATAAGAATCGTTGAAGCCATATTTGCAACGGCAGTGATGACCAACTCGCCGCTCACTTCGTCATTCTGGAAGGCATTGGCGGCTTCAAACGACAGCAGTTCCTGTTCCATACGCAATGCCGACACTTTCAGGTCTTCACCGGCTGGAGTCAGGCGGTAGCCTGATTTATCCCGCTCTACAAGGCTGGAGGCCAGCTGCTTTTCCAGCGCCTGAATTCGTCTGGAGATTGTTGAATGCTGCACGCCAAGCCGCTTTGCTGCCCCGCTGTACGACATTTCCCGCGCGAAGGTCAAAAATATGCGTGCATCATCCCAGTTCACTCTGCCCCCAAGATAACCCGCCAAATCAACGAGATGTGCTGTGCATCTATGCAAAAAAGTTTTCGATGGATCGGGAATATTCAACAATTTGAGACTCCGTATACTAGCAATCTAAACGCAGTAAGCGCGAGGTAAAAAGTATGAGTAACAAATTCGAACCACTGACCGGCGGTTGTACGTGTGGTCTGGTCCGCTACACAGTTAGAGCGGAACCGTTGATTGTGCATGCCTGTCACTGCCGGCGTTGCCAGAACCAATCCGGCGGCCCTCACGTGATCAACGCTTTACTGGAAGCTGATCATATTGAACAGACTTCCGGCGAACTGGAAAGCCTTCAGGTGCCTACACCAAGCGGCAAAGGCCAGACCATCGTCCGCTGCAGCAGTTGCAAGGTAGCGATATGGAGTCACTACGACTTCGGCGGCCTCGGCCAGCATATCTGTTTTTTACGGGTAGGAACGCTGGATCGCCCGGATACATGCCCACCAGACGTACACATATACACCTCTACCAAACTGCCCTGGTATCTGATCCACCCCAGTCAACGGGCGGTGGAGGAATACTACGACACCAAAACAACCTGGCGCCCGGAAAGCATGGCGCGTCTGAATGCGCTTAGAAATGCTGTCAGCAACTAGCGCCATTACACATCAATAGGAGATTCTTATGAAATTCACAATTCTGATCTACGGCATACTTTCGTATCTGATCGGCGTAACCGGACTGGTGAGCCTCATCGCCTGCTTTACCGGCTACGCGCCTTTTGGCTTTCTGTGGGGAACTGTAACTCTGGAGCTCAACCCCTGGTTGTGGAACAGCGTGTTGATTGGACTTTGGGGTGTGATTCACTCGGTTACGGCACGACCGGCGTACAAACGAGTGCTGACAAAGATTATTCCAGAATCCGCGGAACGGCCGACCTACGTGCTGCTGGCGGGTATCACCAGTGTTTTGCTGGTGGGCTACTGGCAACCCCTATCGGGGCACATCTGGCAGATCCAATCTGACATAATCGCCAACGCAGTGATCGCGTTGGCATTGTTTGGCTGGACGTTTCTACTCGCCTCAACCTTTGCCATAAACCATTTCGACCTGTTCGGCCTGCGGCAGGTTTATCTCAACTTCAAGGGGCAGGAGCGCCCACCTTTAGAATTCACCGAGCGGATGATGTACCGCGTCATTCGGCATCCCATTCAAACTGGTGTGCTCATCGGTATCTGGGCAACGCCGTCGATGTCCATGACCCAGCTGCTGCTGAGTCTGGGATTTACGGCTTATATCGCGGTGGGGCTATGGTTCGAAGAGCGGGACCTGATTGCTGAGCATGGCGCCGACTATCTGGCCTATCGCCAGCGTACTGGAGCGGTATTGCCGGGCTTGCGTAGCCGGTCAGCTGCGCACCGCCTAACTGGTCCAGAGCAGCTCTCTGGTTTCAGCCCGCGTGATTGAAGAGGCATTTGCGGTATTGCTGCCATTGCGGGCGCCAAAGCCCGCTATTGTCAGTACATCGCCAGCCTTCACCGTCTTGCGTGTTGAATTGCATCCAAAATTGACCCAGTAATTGCACTGAAAATTGAACCATGCTGATTGGGGTAACTGCATGAAATCATTATCGGAAATTGCTTTTAGCCTAGGTCAACCATTCAGTGCAAATATCGTCAAAAGTGGGTCAATCGAACATGCAAATCAACAACCTAGTTGATCCGAATGGTGACTTGAAACCCGGTACCTTTTATACCGAAGACATGGGTAACACCGAGTCGTCCGGCACACGGCGTGACTGCTTATGCCGCATTCCTGGCGGCGGCCGCCTTATCCAGGTCATAAGTCACCTGGAGGTTCATCCAGAGTTTTGGCGATGTCCCTAAAGCGTCAGCGAGGTCTAATGCCGCTTCTGCTGTTACACCACGTTTCCCGCGGATTAGCTCATTGAGTCGCGCCTTGGTCCACCCTATTCTTCTCGCAAACTCAGCTTGACTCATACCCTGGGGTTCAAGGAATTCCTCGAAAAGCATTTCGCCTGGATGGAACGGGTTTTTGGGTTGCTTGTTCATTTCCAATACCTCTATCGGTGGTAATCCAATATCTGCACATCTTGCGACTGCCCGCCACTCCAGCGGAAAACCAGCCGCCATTGATCGTTGATCCGTATTGAATGAAATCCCTTCAAATTTCCTTTCAGCGGTTCCAACCGATTACCAGGCGGTACTCTCAAATCTTTCAAGTCCGTTGCATCATGCAGATAGAGTAGTTTCCGCCTGGCGGTTCTCCGAAGCTCATTTGGCAAGGATCTAGTTGCCTTGCGCTTTCTGTCATAGAAGAGATCTTCTGCCAGGACATTACCAAAGGATTCGATCATGTTCCGATGTTATCGGAACTCGATAACACTGACAACAGCGACTTTTCTGGGGAAAGCTGCGGGAGATTTGCGGGACTCACCCTGATTTGTTGTGCTCTGTCGTTCAAAATACGCTATGGGTATTCGGATTTAAGACAATAAATTCAATCAGTTAAAAATTTCCAGCCGGATTCACAATGCTGGGGTCGGTGGTTCAAGTCCACCCGTAGCTACCAATTTATTCCTTATATATCAATATATTATATAACGTTCGCCTCCCACGCTGAATTCGAGACGCGCACAATGTACCCCCACTGTAACTACCATCTGGCAGATTCCTCCCGATCAACTTTGTCTTTATAGCTATTCAAGTAGTCACCGCTTCACTCGTCGGTCTATCCTCAACTGTTGGACACCTACAAACAACGCTAGCTCAAACCCAAAATGCGTTACAAGCGATACCACGAACTCCGATTAAAGAATGACAGTTGTTAGGCGCGTCGCGAAGCAACCTCCAGCGACCGAAGGGCGCTAACTGTGAATGCTTGTTGAGATTCATAGTATCGCTATCAATTCAGCTAAAGCCGTAGCTTTCCACACGATACCCAAATCAGATTCAGAATTAATGCGACCGCTGTAAATTCCAATGAATTTTTCTACGGGGCCATCGAATACTGCCGATCCTCCATCTTCCATTGCTACAGCGCCACCTGCACGATATGCGATGATCGGAGAACCCGATTGGCGCTGCCGAGTATTGCAATCAACTGGCTGAATTGGGAGGTCATTGAGGTGTACCATTGGTTCAGACGCCAGAAAGCCAGTTTCCCATACGCCGAATACGCCTCCAGCAGTTACTCCGAATGGAAATCCGATGACGCTCACAGTATCTGCGACGCCCACCATTATCTTCGGGCCTGTATTGGAAGGATCATATGGGTACAGCTCAACGTCATTGAGGTCAGTTAGTTCTAAGGCAACAAAATCTGCCTTTGCTCCTAAAACTGGATGTTCAACCCAGCGTGGCATGCCGCTATTGTACAGAGGCTCTTTACGCTGAACCCATTGACCTAGATGGCCTCTTCGGTTGTGTACGACAACTATGTCGCTAGGTACGCCAGCCGTCCTGGAAAGTGGCTTGCCTGTTTCTTGGTGCACGCCAGTTACGTTGTGCCGATTTGTACTAAGTTGTGGCCCTTGTTTTGGCGTGTTTACAACGATGGCCGTCCCAGTAGAAAGCGGCTGCCCATTGAACTGCTGTTGAATGCCGCCCAAACGCCCGCCAAGCAGTCAAAAGGAATCAGGCAATTTTAGAAAATGAGACGACGATTTACTGCCAGTAGCGGTCATTGGCAGATACAAAAGCGATCCGCGAAACTGTCTTCAATCTTCGCACTACATCTATATCTGCTTGCTGCCTTTTGCTTCAAATAGAAACCCGGCATTTTACTGCCGGGCCTCTGTCGCTCATACAAGACGCTTTTAAACCACTATCTTGGTTCAAACGGTGTGTTACTTGGCCACCGCAATGCCCGGTGGCTTCCAGCTGCCTTTGCCTGGAGGAAGGATGGACGGGGCTTCGGTTTTCGGCCAGTAGAGGCGCATCACAAGATAGACGGTGTCGTTTGGCGCGGGGAGCCAGTTGGATTCCAGATCTTCACCCGGGCTGTCTTTCTGGATGTAAAGGGTGAGCGAACCGTCTTCACCCTTCTTCATGTTCGGAATCATCGGTGAATTGATGAGATAGCGGTTGATCGGGTTTTTGATCAGATACTGGGTCTTGCCGTCATACATAGTGACCGACCAAAAGGCATTCACTGGCGGGTACTCGTCCGCAGGGAAGGTAATGGTGTAGTTATGCTTGCTGGCATCAAGTGTTTGGCCATCACCGTCCACGCGGGTCAGCGGATAGACAGCCTCGACGGCGCTGTTGCCATAGAGGCCTGCTTTGGCGGTACCCGCACGCATGAGCCAGTCGCCGTTGTAGTGCGCTTCGTCCCCCGGAAGGGACCCAACCTGCCAACCGTTGATGTCGGTCATGCCCGAGGCAAGGAAGGTGCTGATTTTTTCGTCACCGGCCTTCATGCCTTCGATAATGGCTTTCTCGTGCTCTGGAGAAAGGTCTTTCAAGTCGAAGGTCTTCTTCGGGCCGATGCCGATGGTCGCAAGTTTGGCGCGGATGTCCTTGTCCATGTCCGTTTCCGGAACATATTCAAGCGCTGCGTCGAGGTAGCTCCAGAAGTTCTCTTTGATGCCTTCGGTGGTAGCCGGACTGAAGTCGATCGTCGGGGCGGCGGCAGGTGCGGGTTGCTTGAGGAATCCAGAAAGCGGTTGCGCTTTGTAACCGTCCTGGATCTTGATTACGTTCGGCATGTCTGCTGGGTCGAAGAGCTGTGTACGATATGCCGCAAGGCTGAATGGCGTGAGTGACCGAAACATTTTATCGATGCCGGCCGGCTTTTCGCCCTTCCAATCGGGCCCGACAACCATGTAGCTGCCCGGGTCATTGCCGGTGGCACGGCTGCCAATATAGCCGTAGTTGTAGGTGTTGCCGTCGATCAGCTGGACGGAGTAGTAGCGATCTTTCTCAACCGCAGGCACGGTCAGGACAATTGGTTCGGCGCGGAGGTCGAGCCAGACGAACGAATAGGGAGAGTCGCTATTTGGCGTGATGACCGCAGTGTCCTTGTAGGGATAAACGCGCGGCTCGTTTTTGATCTGGTTGAACGGGGCCTTGAACTGGCTGCCTCCGGTGTCAACCGCGTATTCATACATCACCGCGTAGTTCATCACCAACGGCAGGCCGTAGATGAAGCCCTCTTCGGCGATGGCGCGCGTTTCGGCCGGTGTTAAGTCGTTCGCCGGCGCCAGCGGGGCCAGAACGAACGCGGTGACCATCGCCATGGTCGCGGAGATATGTCGAATTTTCATCTGTTTTGGTACCTCAGGTTAAGGTGGGGGGGGAACAATATATTTATGCGAAAAACAGCATATCGTATGTATGTTAAACGTTAGCATAAGCGGCGTCTCTGAAGCACAGGCCGCTGCTTCAAAAAATCGGGAGCAACTCGATCGCTATGCTGCGTCCGCTAACCTAACGAAGCGTCAGTTGACTGTATCGGGGCTTATCCACCCCTGGCTTACAAAGTAATCGCCGAGATGGGCCGCGATCTTGTCAGCCAAACGTTTGCCATCGGACTGCACTGTTTCGAACGTCACCTCCCCCACAGCAGAAAGCGTGCCGCTAACGGCTGTCGCAGCCATGAGATGGTGGGTGAGGGCACCGATACCGATCATCTCCAACATGCCAGGCTTGTCATTGCTACCGCCACTCGCCGTAAGCGTCTCAACTTCTTTGTAGCCTACAGGTGTGAGTTCATAGATTTGGATATTAGCTTGCACCTCGGTTCTGCCGACACCGAAGCCAATGGCAACACGCTCAG
Organism: Halioglobus sp.; assembly: GCA_041396025.1. Classification (GTDB taxonomy): domain Bacteria; phylum Pseudomonadota; class Gammaproteobacteria; order Pseudomonadales; family Halieaceae; genus Marimicrobium. The sequence continues at coordinate 8,377 of JAWKZL010000005.1, forward strand.
TGCGATTGCCCTCGTCGATGGTCAAAAACTGTCCGCGGATGACCAGCGTGTCATCAGAAATGGGGGTATTCGCGTCTGCCCATTGTGCATTGAGACCGTAGCTCTGGAGCTTTTTGACAAGTTCTGTGGCTACAGCATTGGCGACGCTAAGCCCAATGCGGATTTCATCTGCGGTCCTCGCGGGGCCACTTAGCTCATTTTCGTACTTCTGCATTAACTCTGGGCTGAGCCCCTTATCCAGTTCCACCTCGTCGGCCGATACTGCAAAATCATAGACGAGTATCAGAGCGGGGCGGGGAACTTCGACGCTACCTTCATTGACTTGCGTTACCGTGGTGGGCGCGCAGCCTGCCAGCAACAGTAGTGCGGCTATCGCTCCGGCGCTCCAGCGGGGCAGGCAACAGAGATAGCCTGCAGCATTGCGAGTGACTCTCTTCTTACCAAAGTAATGGTTTACCATTCTGTGTTACCTCACTCTCACTAAATTTACGAACTTTTGCGGGCAATTGGTCTATCGCCACAGCACTATAGTGCAGGGACCCTCGTACTCGCTATTCGGGTGCTCCGAGGATAACTGAAAACTGGATGTTCACTGACCAGTCTGGCCCGTCCTCCGGCGCGACCACGTTATAGAACGACTGAAACGCGAGCTCGAGAGGCACCTTCCCTGCATAAAATATCCTGCTGACACCCCCGCCTACGGGCACCGTCCAGCGCTCACTTGACGTCTCTTCCCAGTCGGCGGTAATTGTGGAGTTGCTGTAGAGCGTCCAGCCGTCCGGCAGGTTGTAATTGAAAATATACTGCGCTCCGAAGGCGTTGACCTTGTTTTCGTCTGAGCCGCCCAGTGACCAGGCGTTCTGCAAGACTACGCCCGCACTCCATGTTTCCTGTTGATAAAAAATTATCCCCGCAGGACCGAGTGAGGTGCGGTCGCTTCCCAGTTCGGAGTCGGTGCGCGTCGGCAATGCCACGCTGGGCCCGAGTCCCCACACCCACGCCCCGGCCTCCTTGGGCGAGACATAGAGATTGATCAGGGTATTGCCCAGGCCGGTCTCACTGTCCAGGCCATCGGTGGCAGGCAAATGGATAACCGGTGCAATGGTGTAGCTGATAAGCCGGTACTCTTCATTGAGAGAAAATGGCCAGACGACCTGAAGGGAGTAAATCCCGGTGGTATCGCCGGAGTCGGGAAACCCCGGGTAGAGGCCGGCTTGGAGGCCAATCTGTTTCAGTCCACTTACCGGGTTCTGTTTGAGTTTTGTCAGTTCCTTGACCGATGGCCGGGCAGTGGAGCCTGCGCTGGCCGCTTGCGGGGCGGGTGTCGGTGCCGAATCCTGCGCGGATACGAGCTGGCTTCCCAGGCAGGCGAGCGCGCCAATACCAACACAAACCCCGATCCGTCGTTTATATGGACCGGTCACGAGTCTAGTTCACCAGCTCGATATCACCCGGTCGCCAGGTCTTGTTGATCCAGGGCTCCAGCGGGCCGTACATGCGCAGGATGGCGAACCAGCTTTTGCCGGGATTGGTAGCAAGCCAGTTCCCCTCTTTTCCCTCTGGCGCTTGCGACGCGAAGTACAAATCGTAGGAACCATCCGCGTTCTGCTTCATCCCCTCGGTCTGACTGCCCACAGTCGGGAACAACTGGCTGGTTTGCAGTTGCGTGCGCGTCTGGGTGTCGTAGAGCGTGACCGCCCAGAAGTTGTTCACAGGAACATTCGGGGGCAGATGCAGTTTATAGGTCTTGGAACCATCAAAGGGCTGATCGGTGCTATCCAGAAAAGCCAAGGCGTAATCGGAGCCTCTTCCGATATGAGTCGTGGCCATGGCTGGCGTTACGCCACCGGCGTTGTAATAGAACAGCACCCGCGCATCAAGACCCATCGTGCCATCCGCTTCGAAGGAGGTATTCCTGTTGGCGTAGGCTGTAACCCAGTTGCTGTTGGTATCGGGATAGATATATACCCCGCCAATACGCGGATCGTAGGTAATGGCGCGACCGGCGGCATTGCCCAGGGTAGCCGCCTCGGTTAACAGCTTTTTCATTCTGTCGTCCGGCGCGAATGGTTGGCCCTTGACGATGCCAATGGCGGCCATGTATCCGCGAACCTCCGGCCCGACCGCATCGATCGGCTCCGCCTGGACAATGTTGTTCAGGTACTCGAAGTATTCAAGAGTGCTTGGGAAAATCGTGCTGAACGATCTTCCCGACATGTCGATGAACTGTGTCGGCGCCGGATTGTCTTTATCTTTCAGGGGGTAAACCCGCAGCCCTGCTTTGAAGTTATCCGCCGCAGCCTTCACACCGTCCTTGATGGAACCGCGTAAAAACAGAAAATTCCTGTTGGTTGATGGCTTCAGCAGGAAATACCCCTCCGGTACTTCGCCCGTGTAGCCAGGCGGCAACACCAGGTACTTGCCCCCTTTGCCCTTGTCCGGCCCGGTGAGGCCCATGTTGCCCACAAAGCGCTGCCAGGCGTCATCGAGAAAGCCAGCATGTCCGGCGGGATCTCGATGACGGTGGGCCCGTCATTCGCCAGATCTGTCGGCGCGTAGGCGTACATCGTCGAGGTGTTGGAGGTTATAACCGGCGTCCGCGAATCCATCAGCTGTTCCCAGATGGCAATCTTATTCGGTGCGTCAGCGCCTTGCTGCGCCATTCCCAGCGGGACGCTGTAAATCGATACAGCCGACGTTGTCGAGATAGACGCCCAGTGCCCGCGAACGATCCAGGTAGTCATAGACCAGGTCGTTGGTATTGCCAACGGGTACGCCATCGAAAAAATTCAGCTCGCCGGCGGCTGTCTGCACTTTGTCCGGAATCGAGGCCGCCTTGGTTTTGGCAGCTTCCCGGTCACTGTCTGCGACCGCAAGAACGCTGGTAAGTGTCAACGAGCTGGCGAGTGCCAGCGTGATCAAGGCGTTTTTCATCTTTCAATCCTCTTTTTGTGAATACTATCCGGGCACGAGTCTCATGCGATTCCAACGACTACTTTCCACCATTGCCAAATACTGGCCCGGGTCAACCTATACGTGGTACCGGTGGGCCGTTTACCGCAGTGATTGCTCGCTAGCAGCTGACAGCCTTGCTACTGTGAACATTCCGCGCGACCTACACGTCGTGGGTCCCCATCCGCATTCTTCTGGAGTCCTTTGCTCTGGCTACTAATCATGGCCGAGGACAAGTCAGCTTGCAGTAAATACTAAGTGTTGCCTATATTAGTCGCTATGCACTTTGCGCAAAAAACTATCAGCCTGCAGCACGCGGCCGAGCCCGATTGAACGTGGGTCAATCCTGGGTGCGGATATCTGTGAATACAAGGCCGCGGTAAGCGCCTACTGGGATGCCTCTTTTATCCAACTGGGTGCCGGCGCCCTGGACGCGGGCATCGAATACCTTGTGGGTGATAACTTCACACTCTACCGGGATAACTGGCACCAGCGGCTACACCTGGTCGGGACCCTCCTGCCCGGAATGATTGCCTTCGGGATATCGTCACGCGCGGGACAGGGAACTCGCTGGTGGGGGCAATCCCTATCGCCCGGCTGCATTCCCATTGGCCGTTCGAACGACGAAATGAACCTTGTCGCTGGCGCAAATGAAGGGATGACAGTGCTGACGATGCGGGAGGGTGATTTTCTCAGGATTTTTGAACATTTGACCGGGTTGGCATCATCCGACTTTCCCGGAGAGGGACGTTTTCTTGAGCTGAATCCGGGCGCGGAGCGACAGCTGCTCAAGTTCTGGAACTCAGTGCTTGCACAAACATCCACCATGGATCGTTGTGAATGGCAGCTAGTGGACCTGGTTGCGCCGCTCCTGGCGGCGTTGGAATTACCTGTCCTGCGCAACGACATGCAATCGCCGAAGGCAGCACTACTGAACCGGTTGATGCACATCGCGGAGACCACTGACTTTCAAGCCACTGTTCCCGAAATCAGTCAAAAATTAGGGGTTAGCCGACGCTCAATCGAGTACCTGTTCCATGATCTCATAGGAGAGTCGCCGCGGGCATACTTCATCGCGAGAAGATTGAGTCTTTGCAAGCAGGAATTGGCCGAGGCGGGTCAGGGAGAGATTACCGTCGCCGCAGTTGCTATCAAGCATGGCTTTTACGAATTGGGTCGTTTCGCTTCTGTCTACCGTCGTTACTTCGGGGAATTGCCCTCAATCACTTTGCGGCGCAACCCGGTGCTAGTAACGCTTGGAATGCGTTCCTGGGAGACTGACGTATCGCACAACGACCCCAGCTAACATCGATAGTAAGCTGATGACGATGACGTTGCAGATAGACCCGACAATTGCCATTAAGACTTGGTCTGGAGTTAATACAATTTATCCTGCAGAGGTAGACTGCTACTTTTTACCTTTGTGGTCGGAATCAGAAGGGCTCATTGGATTTGATGATTGGCTGGAGCCCAATGAATCTCTGGTCAATTCCAAAGCTTACCGTTAGCAGCAGCCAATATTGGAAGAAACTTGACCTTGCAATTTCTGTTTTCACTATCCGTATATTGCTGGCCTCGAGATCAACCAGAAAAATCAGATAGCTATCCAATCCAGTAGACACCTGATCAGAGCTCAGTATTCTTACCCTTCTCCAAGATCTGTCAGGCGAAAGGCCCATTACCTTGCCCATGCGCATACCTGCCATACCGTGCTGTCTCCCAATGATGTTGCTCTGCATCCTCCTGGCCGGCTGCTCAGCGGACAACGGACCCGACCTGATCTTCCGCGGCGGTCCGGTGCTGACCGTAAACAGTCAGGATCAGGTGGCAGAGGCGCTGGCGGTGAAGGACGGGATGATTCTGGCCGTGGGCAGCGACACCGAGATAATGGCTCTGCGAACCGACCACACCACACTGGTCGACCTGCAGGGCAGGACGCTACTGCCGGGTTTTATCGCGGCACACGAGCACCCTACCCTGACGGCCGTGTTCATGGGCGCCATCGATCTTTCCGGTTTTACCCACAAGACTGATCGAGAGGTGTGGGACACCCTGCGCCAGGCGGTAAGCAACACCCCCAAAGGCGAGTGGATTTATGCCGGCGGGCTCGATCCCATTCTTACCCGCGACCTGCAGATGCCGACGCGGCAAAGCCTGGATGAGATTGCGCCCGACAACCCGCTGGTGTTGGTCTCCCAAACCCTGCATTCGTTCTGGGCCAACTCGAAGGCGTTTGACGCAGCGGGGATCGGTAGGGAAACGCCGGACCCGGGTCCCGGTGCCTACTACGAGCGCGACGAGAACAGAGAGTTGACCGGCTTTATCGCCGAGAACCTCGCCGCTGCACCGCTGCTCACGGAACTCAAGTCACCGTGGAATTTGCTCGGCCGCTATGAAACGGCGCTGGACCAGTTACAGGCTAACGGTTTTACGTCGGTGGCTTCGCTGGGCTTCAATGTGCCGCCATTGATGGCGCGTTTTGCCGCCACAAAAAATCTGCGACCGCGCATGCGTCAATTTTTTTACCTGACGGAAGACGAGCTGCAATACCTGCCCGACTCACCGGATACTGCCAACACCTACTTCCGCGTGCTCGGCGTCAAGCTGTGGCACGACGGCTCACCGTACACGGGCAGCATGTTTACCAGCGCCCCCTATCTGGCCAGCCCATTGAACAGGGCGCTGGGCATTCCAGCTGAAAGTCACGGCGCGGCGATGCTCAGCAACGAGGCCTTGCGGGAAAAAATGCGTAGATACGCTGCCGCAGGCTGGCAGGTGGCGATCCACAGTCAGGGCGATGCGTCACTGCGCGCGGTGATTGCGTCGCTGGGGACGGCTGGCGAACTGCCTGGAAAACGTCCCGTGGTGCGTATCGAGCACGCCGTTGAGCTGCCCGCAAACCAGATTCCTGCGCTGGCAAGTCTGCACGCTACAGTGTCATTCCACATCAACCACATCCTTTACTACGGCGACGCACTGGCGCAGTCGATTATTGGCGAGCGGATGGCCCAGCGAATGTTGCCCGTGCGCAGTGCCTTTGCACAGGGCCTGCGCCCGACGCTGCATGCCGACAGCCCGATGTTTCCCGCCGAACCCTTCAGCCTGATGCAAACCGCGCTCACTCGCGCCACCAGCTCAGGGCGACAATTGAATCCCGAGGAAGGCATCAATATGCAGCAGGCCGTGCGCGCCATGACCATCAACGGTGCCTATCAGCTGCGAATCGAAGACGAGGCCGGCAGCCTGGAACCGGGCAAGTGGGCCGATCTGGTGATTGTCGACCGCAACCCCCATGTAACAGCAGCGGACGAACTCAATCAGATCAAGGTGGTGGACGTGTACCTTGGCGGTGAGCTGCAATTCGTTCCGCAGTAAAATAACAGGACACCAAGGAAACTCCAGGAAAACGGGGTGAAGCCCAAGCGTGAGTCGGTGCCTTCAGAACAGGAAATGGCCTCGGGGTAGTTGGCCCGCGCCAATGCTCACTGCCCCCACTGCCTGCCGAGCGTAGTGGTAAGCGCCGAAGCCTTGCCAACAAAAACCTCAGATTCCTTTACCGGCCACCACCGTATAGCGACACCTGTTCAGCGCTGCGCCCGTGCGGCTTCGAGCACCAGCCGCTGTTCCGCCGACGCCACCACCTTGCGAGCTGCAGCCACCGCATCTGCGTTCACGGAAATCGAAGTGATGCCGGCGCGTACCAGAATCTCAGCGAACTCAGGTCGGTTGGAAGGCGCCTGCCCACACAGGGAGGATGTCAGCCCATGCGCCCTGGCCGCTGCAATGATGCGCTGGATTGCATCGACCACCGCGCCGTCTGACTCATCGAAGAGCTCAGCGCAGATTTCAGAGTCGCGATCGACACCAAGCATCAGTTGGGTGAGGTCATTGGAACCGATCGACACACCGTGGATACCCAGCCTGGCATACTCAGGAATCCAGTAGGCTACAGAGGGAACCTCCGCCATCACCCATCGCAACAGTCCGCGGTCATGGCCAAGCGGGCTTTCATCAATGATTTCCAGGCAGCGCTCCAGTTCCCATCTGGTGCGCACGAAGGGGATCATGATATGCAGGTTGGGTGTTTCCGCGCGTACCCTTGCCAATGTCTCGAGCTCCAGTCGAAACAGTGCGGGGTCCTTCACGTAACGAAAGCACCCGCGGTAACCGATCATGGGGTTTTCCTCGTGGGGTTCGTAGCGGTCGCCGCCGGTAAGGCCGCGGAACTCGTTGGTGCGGAAGTCGTAGGTGCGGTAGATGACTGGCCGCGGCATGAACGCCCGCGTAATGCGCAGAAGATGCTCACTCATCCTGGCTACGAATGACTCGCTGCCCTGGGTGGCCAGCACCTCGCTTGGATGCTTGCCCTGCAGCGCATCAAGGATCATGAATTCCGCACGCAACAAGCCCACACCATCCACTGGCAGCGCCGCCACCGTCTCCGCATGGTCGGCCATGGCCAGGTTCACATAGAGCCTGGTGGCGAGCGGTGCGATGGAGACTTCAAGGTTCGGAGCGCTCGTTGTAACCTCCACCGTGCTCGCCTTGGCAATGACTGCTGTGGACACGCCTTCGATAACCTGGCCGCGACGGCCATCCACTGTCACCACTTCACCGTTGCGCAGCACATGCGTCGCGTTACGCGCACCGACAATGCAGGGAATGCCGAGCTCCCGGCTCACAATCGCGGCGTGACAGGTCATGCCGCCACTGTCGGTCACCACGGCAGCGGCGCGGCGCATGGTAGGCACCCAATCAGGGGACGTCATGGGCGCAACCAGTACCTCACCATCGAGCAGCTCAGACTGTTGGTCCGGCGAGTCCAAAACGCGCACCTTGCCACTGGCTGTGGCCGGCGATGCACCCAGGCCGGTGACGAGGACCTTGCCAGTTTCGCCGCTGGGTGTGGCCAATGTGGTTATGGGACGCGTTTGCACCAGAAAGAACTGACCGTCGGCAAAAGCCCACTCCATGTCCTGGGGCTCCCCATAATGCTTTTCCACGCGCAGGGCGAGGTTGGCCAACAGCAACACCTCGTCGTCGGTAAGTACACGGCGTACGGCTTCGTCATCGCTGAGTTGCACATGCTGCTCACCGCCATCCGCAGAGCGCACGATCTTGAACGCCTTGTTGCCGATGCGAACCTGCCGCAGCCGTGGCCCGGCCTTGGCCACTTGATAGGTGTCCACTTCAACCTGTCCGCCGACGACCACTTCACCCAGGCCAAAGGCACCCTCAATGACGATGCTGGTCGGGTCGTTTGTGGCGGGGTCTGCGGTGAACATCACGCCTGAACGCTGCGAGTCGAGCATCACTTGAACAACCACTGCAAGCGTGGGCTCCTCAGTCATCGCCTGGGATTTGCGGTAGCTGATCACCCGCTGGCCATAAGCAGAAGCCCAACAGGAGACCACGTGCTGCAACAAGGCATCGACCCCGTTCACGTTGGTGAACGTTTCATGCATGCCGGCGAAGGATGTAGACCCGGTGTCTTCACTGGTGGCCGACGAACGCACTGCCACCGGCCCTGAGCCGAGCTTGGCGTAAGCCTTCGCGATGGCTTCGCGCACATCAGTCGGCACCGTCACGCCTTCGATAAGCGCACGCATTTGGGCAGACGCTTGTGCCAGGGCGGTGGCGTTATCCCCGGGACTATCGGCGAACATATGTTTAAGCTCGTCGCGAATGCCACAGGCATCCAGCGTCGACAGGAACGCATCGGTGGTGACTACGAAGCCTGGCGGCACAGGCAGCCCAGCATGCGTCATCTCCCCCAGATTCGCGCCCTTGCCACCCGCGAGTGCAACATTTTCAATTGACAGATCTTCAAACCATGCGACATAACTGGCCATAATCATACCTCCCGAAGTAGAGCTGGCTGGGACGCGCATCAATTACGCTTCGGCCGCCGTGCGCTGAAAAGTCGCAATTCATACCTATACCCTCACTCTCCAGCACGGCTGAATAAGGATCAGCAGTTGATTTAACAACTTTCCATTCGAGTAAATAATCCTGTAGTCATCCCGATCTGTCGAGGTCGCGGGATGGATAACCGCTTGGAGCATGATCCAACGCAACTTTGTGGGGGGTGCCAAGAAGCAAATGCAGGCTCTTTTCAGGCGAGGTCCGTTCGGTAAAGTCCGGTAATGAAACTTCGGATCAGCTGCATTAAGGGCAGGACGAATGCCCGCTATCACTTTCGTCCGGCGGTAAGCCTGTATTCGGCCCGGCAGGCAATGGCCCGCGAAAATTGATATCGCGCTGCGGAAAGGGAATTTCAATACCCAGTTTTTTGAACGCGGTATTGATCTCGCGATTTAGATCGCTGATCACCTGCATCCGCCGGTTCACATTGTGGATTATCGCGCGCAGTTCAAAATTGAGTGAACTGTCTCCGAACGCCAGAAAAAGCACGTAAGGGTCCGGTTGCAGGTGACTGCCTGTGATAACTTCCTTGTGATTGTGCGCCACCTCAATCAGGGTATTGATAACAGTTTCGACATCACTGCCATAGCCAACGCCGATATCCACCTTGATCCTTCCCCGCGTATTTCCGAGTGTCCAGTTGGTCACCTGGCCGGATATCAATTCTGAATTGGGTACGATGACATCGGCCTGGTCAAAGGTTCTTATGGTGGTCGAGCGAATACTGATGCTCTGGATAGTGCCCTCAGCGTTCCCGACAACGATCCAGTCGCCGATTCTCACGGGGCGTTCAATGAGCATGATTATGCCGGATACGAAGTTGTTAACGATATTCTGAAGGCCGAATCCAAGGCCGACCGACAGTGCACCGGCAATAATCGCCAGGTTGGCAAAATCGAATCCAGCAAACAAAAGCGCCACGATTACCGCAATTGACGCTGCTACATAACCAAAGGCGGTAACCATGGCTTCCCGCGCACTGGGTTCCATGCGCGTCTTCAACAGCCATCGCGTGTTCAGTCTATCCTTCAGCCAGCCGGTAAAGGTGAGCAGTATGGCGAGCACAATGATTGCATAGAGCAAATGAGAAGGAACGATCGTAACGCTGCCAACCTTAAAGCCCTGCGAAAAATACCCTTTGATGTCGCTGGTGATACTTTCATTCGCGTCCCATATACGCAGAAACAGCTGGCCGGCAGTGATCCACAGCACGAGATTGACGGCCAGTCGAATCCAGCCCAGGCCGGGCACATACTCGTTACCTTTGAGCCCTAAGAAGCGGCGTACTGTTTTTTGCCAGCGATAATGTCCCTCATCCAGTCCGTCGAACAGATCGGAAAAAACCTCAATCAAGATGAGCGTGACACCGAGCAAAATAAGGGTATAGATAATACCAATGATTACCAGTGCAGCCAGGTTGATATAGCCGAACGCGGCTATGATACCGCTGCTGAAAACCCCCAGACTGAGTAACGCCAGTATCGCCCACTTGCCACGCCAACCCTCCAGCTTGCGCAGCAACCAAACCGCCCAGATAACGTTCAGGACCCAGATCCAGCCCAATACTTGTCGCGCCAGTGCGAACATGGTGTCGTCTAGCAAGCCCTGCGCATGGAGCTCCAGCATGGGAAATCTTAGCAACAGCATCAGAGCCAGAAAGCGAAGGCGACGACTGAGAGGATGCGCAATAGTTTCAGGTAGTGGCAGATAGGCGGTCGCGGGTGGACAGGGATTCAGTAGCGCCCTAATAACGGCTGCGATGGCAAAATAGACGAGTATGCCAAGAAGAATAGTCACTATATAAGGCAACTCGTCATCTTCGTAACTCAGGAATGTTAGATAGGTCAGGCAACTTCCCAAAGCAAACAGCACGGGCGCATAGCTGGCGCCGCTGGTAACAAAAGCCTGTATGAGCCCGGCAGAGACACCATCGCCTTCGTCCTGCACACGAGCGGTCCATTCGCGAATACGGCGCGGCAGCATGTAGCCCAGCAAACAACCGAAGAAGCCAGCGACTGCAGCCCCGGCGAGATGCACTGGGCTAATCACATCCCAGCGCAAGACCGTGGCTACAATCTGACTGCTCAAGCCCTCCCAGCGTTCCCGCTCGCCCAGATTTGCCTGTATTACACTGACAAGTGTCGGTCCGCGGGCCTTTAATTGCCGTGTGAACAGGCTATTCAGGTAGCCATCTACACGCGAATCCAATTCATTGCTGCTCAGCAGCATCAGTTTGCAAATGGCAACACTGCCCAGCAGACTCGTCTTAGTGTCTTGTAGATTCTGTAACTGTCGGGCAATCGCGGGAGAATATGATGAGGCCGTTGATTGTGCGGGTTGCGTCTCTTGTGTGCTGCTTGCTTGCGTACCCGTGCTTTCCTGCGGCTCGAGCACTGCAAGCTGACTATCCAACAGCTCGATCCTGGGTTCCTGCGACTGAACACAGTCCTGCGCCGCAGAGCGAACCTGGGCGATTTGCTGCTGAAAGGCTTTCAGTTCCTGCTCTGTCGCTGTATCCGCAGTTGCCATTTGTTGTTCGAGGCGCTTGAGTGCAACCTGCGCCTGTGCCAACGTCATCTGCGGAGGATCGGATTTCAGTGCCGCATCTGCATGAGACAACGGAACGACGAGGCCCAACAGCAGTAAAGCCAACAACTGACAGTACATCATCCGGGAGAGAGACCGGGCACTCGCGATGCTGGTTACCATATCTCGACCCCTGGGTGCGATGCGCAAACTTTAAATATAAAACATCGTAGCTTGAGCACCATGAATAGAGACTGGTTAGCCGTTCCCTGGATGGCGGCTAGCGGATCGCGTCTAGTGCGACAGGCGTTGATAGCCTGCATTTTCCACGGATACCGTGACATTCTGGGAGCTGCCCTCCAGAACGATTTTCTGCACGTAGATGGTGCCGTCTGGAAGGACCGAGCTGGTTGCGTTCATGGTCACCGCATCCTGGGTGTTGTCACCGAGGTAGGTGTCGACGGATACGCCCAACAGCTGGTTGGTCGGCAGTGCAATTGTCACGCCCAGTGAGTCCCCTTCCTTGAGGTAGTTGGCAAACTTTAACTCTACCTTGCGATCCGGCTCGAGTACCTGCAAGCTCATATAGCCGTTGCTAGTAGCCTGCTGAATTTTCTCTGCTGTCAGCGGAATATATTCATGAACCAATTGCTTGGCGCTGTCGATGTAGGCTAGCAACTCTTCCTTTTTGTGTTCCTTGATCGCACCGACAATACCGAAAATACCCTGCCCACCCTCGCTCGCCTGGGTCTGCTCCAGAGGAACCTTTACCAGCGTTCCCTCCTCGCCGTAGTAGCAGCGCTGTTCCGTCATGGATTTCTGCTCACCATCAACACTTACGGTGGTGGTCTCAATCCACTCGTAATCACGCATGTGCTCCCTGCTGGCCTGCAGCCATGCCTTCAGGTCAGCTACCCGCTGCTGTGACGTTTCGGGAGCTGCCAAGCCCTGAACCGGAGTCCATAACAGAGCGGAAATTAGCATGCCGCAGGCAATGACTGTGAGGCGACGAGTGGCGATCATAGAAAAACTCCCTTGCATAGATCGGATAGGGTGTGCTCAATCTGCTTGATCGGCACAACTCGTCATGCCGATCTTCCATCGAAGGTTAAGGTTCTTCACTGATCTGAAGAACCCTGCCTGGACGCTACTGCAAATTGCACTGCTGCTTTATATCGGCGATTTTCGCGTCCAGCTTCTTGTTGTATTCGCCGGTACCAATTTCGATTGAATCTTTCTCGCTGCCACCGAAAATATGCGCGACGGCACCAATAGGAATAATCGAGCTGGCACCATCCTCAATTTCCTGGGACGTACGCGCTTTTTCGCTGGTCAGGGTTTGGATATCCGCCGCTGCGGTAGAGCAATCGATCGGCTTGGCGAGGTTTGACTGCACGACAGCTTCGGGAGCAGGTGCCTGTGCCGAGCAGCCGACCAAAAGTGCGAAGAGAATTCCCGTTGTGGTAGTGGTAAATACTTTCATTGCTCATCTCCAGAGGGTGGTTGGAACGTCGAGTAGTACATTGTATCGAGGTGGTTATGCGCCAGGTTCCTGCGCAGGACCCCTTGCAATTTCCTGATGTCAGCCAGCGCGCATCACCGCCGATTGATAGTCGGAGGCAACATCGATTATGGACCAGGTTTTACTGACCTATATTGTTTGTGCGAACCAAAAAGTTGTTAGATTAGGCCAACTCTCGACCGTCAGCGGACCTACGCCATTGACCAGGGCTCATACCGGACCAGCGTTTGAACGCATGGCTGAATGCGCTGAGATCGGCGTAGCCCAGCTTGTCTGCGATCTCAAGGGTACTCAATTCGGACTCCTCCAGCATTGCCCTGGCCCGAGCGAATCGCGCCGTCTCAAGCTCAGTCCTGAAGGTTGTGCCGGCGGACTGCAAGTACCTTCTCAGGGTACGCGTGTTGATGCCCAGCAGCGCTGCCGCCTCCTCCTGATTACAGTGACGCGCATCCAGCAAAAGCTGCAGCGAGGCTACCGGGTCTGTAGCAACACCACGAGCTGCACCATCCAGTTCCCGTATCTCTCGCAGCAAGTGGCGATACAGCAGAGGATCTGCTGCAGGTGGCGCGGCGCTAAGCCAGCGCGCATGAAATTCCAGCCCGGACCACTCGTTATCAAAGACGATCGGGCAGCGAAAAAACTTTTCATAAGGCGCTACATTCGCCGGCCTTTCGCGGCAAAGCATCACTCTGGCCGGTCTCCACGTGGCACCGCACAAGTCCCTCAGAACGCAGCAAGCAACGGCCATAGCAAAGTCATACACCTGCTCAGGAGCGGTGACTGCAGATCGCGTTACCAAATACCGCAGGGATACCATTTCCCCATCGCGGTCGAGGTTTATCAGCGCGCTACGGTCGTGCAGCGCGCGATATCTTGAGAGGTTGGCCAGGGCGGTAGCGACGTTCTCTGCGCTCTTCATGGCGAAACCCAATACGCCCAGGTAGCTCAGGTTGACTCGTTGACCCAACAACAAACCGAAATGCTCGCAGTCGGTGACGTCCCCGCAGTGCGATAAAAGCCTGTCCAGGATTTCGAAAGGTGCAAACGTGTCCGGTTCAGTAATCTGCTCGGGGCTTAGACCGACTGCCGCAAGGACAGTCTGCGGGTCGTGGCCGAACTCGCGCAGAAGTGCAGGCAGGCCCAGGAATGGGCCAAGACGGACACCGCCCGCCGAGGATAACGGCGGAACGCTTGCCGCGATCGGCGCCTGTGTATTCGCTCGGACTGGCATAAACGGGATCAGAGGTACGGTTTAACAAGTTCAACAGTGACCTAATTAAACAATAAAACTGCGAAATAAAACAATACAAACCTGAAGGTTCAGCGCCATACTCATCTGCGGGCTGTTTACAGCACGGCTGACTTCGCTCGCCTACGAATAACGTGCGCTTGCCCCCCATTCATAACGTCAGGGAGAGCCAACCATGAAACCCACTGCATTATTCCAACCCGCATTGCATCTGGCGCTGGCCGCTGCTCTGGTGTCGGGGTCCGCCTGGGCTGAGCAGCCAAACCCCGAGCGCAATGCCTACTTTGGCGAGCAGCATATTCACACCAGCTGGTCAGTAGATGCCTGGTTATTCGGCAATCACACCACCGGTCCGGCCGAAGCCCTGCGCTACGCGCAGGGCGAGGTGATCAAGCATCCGCTGGGCTATAACATACAGATTGAGCAGCCGCTGGACTGGATCGGCGTCACCGACCACTCCGAGTACGTGGGCATCACCAAGATGGCCAACACCCCCGGCTCGGCGGTCAGCAAGATGCCAGAGGCGCAGCCGCTGATTCTCAAGGACCCGAATAACCCGGCTGATGTAACAAAGGTGTTCATGTATCTGGTGGGCCTGGTCAGCAAGCCGCCGATCAAGGCATTCATGAGCCCGGAGGTAGCCGGTACCATCTGGAAAGAGAATGTCGAGATCGCCGACAACGCCAACAAACCGGGTGAGTTCACTGCCTTTTGTTCCTATGAGTTCACGTCCCAGTATGATTTCCGCAACCTGCACAGAAACGTGTATTTCCGCGATTGTGCCAAGGTGGCCGACCAACCCTTCTCTGCACTGAACTCCTGGCATCCCGAGGATCTGTGGAAGTGGATGGACAACGAACGGGCCGCTGGCAATGAGCTGCTGGCGATCTCCCACAACGCCAACCTGTCCGACGGCTGGATGTACCCGATCGACGTAGACAGTTTGGGGCGTCCCATCGACGCCGCCTGGGCGGCCTCGCGCGATCGTAACGAACGTCTGGTCGAGATCAAGCAGATCAAGGGGCAGTCTGAGACCCATCCGCTGTTGTCGCCCAACGACGAATTTGCCAGCTATGAGATCATGAGTTTCCTGATCGGGCTACCCGATGACAGCGGTCGCATCCCGCACATAGTCGGCAGCTATGCGCGCCAGGCGTTGAAAGACGGCCTGACCATGCAGGATACCCGCGGCTACAACCCCTACAAGTTCGGATTTGTCGCCGGCTCGGACTCCCACAATAGCGGCGCGCCCTACCGGCAGACCAATTTCTTCGGCGGCCACGGGCTTAACGATGGCAGTATTCAGGCTCGCATGTCCGGGCATTTGTTTGTCGGCGAAGACGTACGTAAGGAAAGTCCCGCCGGCCTGAGCGGTATCTGGGCCGAGGAAAATACGCGGGCGTCCCTGTGGGACGCCATGTACCGTAAAGAGACCTTCGCCACCAGTGGCACCCGCATCAAGGTGCGACTGTTCGGCGGTTGGGATTACGACGGCAAAATGCTGGACCACAACGACTGGGTCAAGAACGCCTACAAGGGTGGTGTGCCCATGGGTGGCGACCTGCCCCCCGCCAAAGGCAAGGCACCGCAGTTTGTGGTTTGGGCGATGAAAGACCCCACAGCAGCCAATCTCGACCGGATAGAGATCGTCAAGGGCTGGAGCAAGGATGGCCAGAGCTTCGAAAAGATCTTCGATGTGGCCTGGTCTGACAATCGCATACCGGACCAGTGGACGGGCCGCATTGAACCAATTACCAGCACGGTGGATATCGATAAAGCCACCTACACCAATACCGTGGGTGCAGTGGAGCTGAAGACGGTGTGGACAGACCCCGAATTCGACCCCAGCCAGCACGCCTTTTACTATGCCCGGGTGCTGGAAATTCCGACGCCGCGCTGGAGCACCATTCAGGCGCGGCAGCTGGGCATTCCAACGCCAGACACAGTTCCCGCAACCCAGCAGGAACGGGCCTGGAGCTCGCCCATCTGGTATACCCCCAGCGCTGAGGCACGCAAGAGCGCGCAGCCCGGGATGACAGTCGCCGACCTGCAGGCCAAGGGTGCCGTGGCCCTGAGCGAAGCGGAACTCACGGCACTGGTCGTCGGCAAGTCAAGCTGGATGAAAAACAATGTGACCGGTGAGATGTTCAAGACCAGCTACGACAGCGACGGCAATGCGCTAATGCGTAATGTTACCGCCGCGTCGATGCTGCCCTCTACCAGCGGCGCCCGCGTGCAGGATGCCTACCAGTTGGTACCCACACCTTACTCGATCAAGGACGGCAAGATAGTCACCATGGTAGCCAACACACCTTTCGAAATAGCGGTGTACAAGCTCGGTGATCATTACTACGGTGCGCGCAGCAATGAGTTCGGCTATGCCAACTACGAACTGCTCGACAAGGCACCCGCAGCGGTGTCACCGCTGCCTGAGGCGCAGATGGAGAAGTTGGAGAAAGAAGACCAATCCAAGTTCCTGCACTCAAAAGATGAGGCATGAGTGACGCCGGGCTGAGCATTTTGTAAGCTGGTTTCCGCCCAAGCCCCCGGAGCGTTGCGACGCTCCGGGGGTTCCTTTTTCAGATTTCCTGCATTCTGGTGAGTATGTTTTCGATCAAAGGCATTCTGCGCGAGCCATTGCTGCACTTTGTGGTGTTGGGCTGTGTCCTGTTCGCAATCTACAGCTACACCAACCGCGACGCAGAGTCGGCGGACAGCACACACCAAATCTATCTGACGCCGGACCAGTTGTTGCAAATGACGCTCTCTTTTGAATCCCAGTGGCGCCGGCCGCCAACGCAGGAAGAGTTCGGCCATCTGCTGGAAGGACAGGTGCAACAGGAGGTCCTGTATCGCGAGGCTTTGGCGATGGGCCTGGACAAGGACGACACCATCGTCAAACGGCGTATGGCCCAGAAAATGCAGTTTCTGGCCGAGGACGTGGCGGCCGCTCGCGAACCCTCGAACGAGGAATTGCGAGACTGGTATGCGCAAAACAGCAAGATATTTGCTATGCCCGGGCGTGTCAGTTTCCGGCAGATCTACTTCTCTCCCGACAGGCGCGGTAACAATGCTCAGGCTGATGCTGCAAAGGCGCTCGCCGGACTCAGCGGGCAGGGCGTTGATTCGCCGCAGCTCGCCAACCTGGGCGATTCCATCATGCTGCAGGATTACTTCGGCGATTACTCGGTGGAGAGACTGGCCAAGGAGTTCGGACCGGAGTTCGCGCAAACCGTGATGGCGCTGACACCGGGTAGCTGGCAGGGGCCGATACCATCCGGACTGGGCTGGCACCTGGTCTTCGTCGACTTCGTTGAACCCGGGCGGATACCTGACCTCTCCGAGATCGAGGCTGATGTCAGAAGGGCCTGGCTGGCGCAACAAAAGGATATCGCCTGGCAAAAAGCCTATGAGGAGATGCGGGCAAAGTACACTATTTTGCTGCCCGCATCGGACGACAGCACCCCGCAAACAGTCGAGAGGGCGCTGCCTGAACTCTCGACTGAGGATGCACAACAGCGGTGAAACTCACGGCGCTTCACTGCCTCCGGCCGTGCTGCATGTTGCTGGCTATTCTGGCCACGCTGTTGTCTGCGGGCATGGCGCAGGCGCACGAATCACGCCCTGCCTATCTCGAACTCAAGGAGACCGCACCCAACCAGTTCAGCGTGCTGTGGCGCACCCCCGTGCTATCAGGCAATCGCCTGCTGGTAGTGCTGAAACTGCCGGAGACTGTGAAGGATATTAAACCCCCGGTGACCCAGGAGCTTGCCGATTCGCGGGTAGAACGCCGCTGGATTGATGCCGGTCCCGAGGGGCTGGGCGGAAAGCAGATTGAATTCACCGGATTGCAGTTCACCATAACCGACGTGCTGGCGCGTGTGGAGTTCCTGGATGGTCGGCAATGGACCATTATCGTAAGGCCCTTCGATCCCCGTATTACCATTGCCGCAACGCAAACCCGTTGGGAAGTGGTCGGCACTTACCTGGTCGAGGGCATCCGGCATATCCTGCTGGGCGCTGATCACCTGCTGTTCGTGCTGGGCCTGTTGCTGATCGTCAAAAGTCGCTGGATGCTGGTGAAGACGATAACCGCATTCACGCTGGCCCATAGCATCACCCTCGCCCTTGCCACGCTGGGTGTGGCGCAACCTGCGGTGGAACCGCTGAACGCCGCTATCGCCCTTTCAATCCTCTTTCTGGCACCGGAGATAGTGCGTTACCGACGCGGACGGTCCAGCTTCACCCTACGCCACCCATGGGTTGTCGCCTTTGCTTTTGGACTACTGCATGGCTTCGGTTTTGCCAGTGCCCTGGTCGATGCGGGGCTGCCGCGCAGCGAACTGCCGCTGGCGCTGGTCAGCTTCAATGTGGGAGTCGAGATCGGCCAGCTGGCCTTCGTGCTTCTGGTGCTGGCGCTGGAAGCCTCGTTCCGGGTACTGCAAGTCCATTGGCCACGCTGGGTACAGCAACTGCCTGCTTACACCGTGGGCTCGCTGGGAGCCTTCTGGACAGTGCAGCGGCTGGCCGTGATGTTCGGGGTGGCACTGTGAGTCCGCATCGACAGTGGGCACTATCGGCGGTGTTGGTCCTTTACCTTTCGCTGTGGGCCGAAAGGGTATTCGCCCATGTGGGTACCGGGACCGCCGTCGGCTTCTGGACCGGCTTTCTGCACCCGGTTTCCGGTTTCGATCACGTGTTGGCCATGGTGGCAGTCGGCCTGTGGGGAGCGCAGCTTGGCAGCCCGGCCATCTGGGTGCTGCCGATCGCCTTTCCACTGGTGATGGTAGTGGGAGCCCTGCTGGGTTTTCTCGGCGTGCCGCTGCCCGGTATCGAGATCGGCATTGCCACTTCCGCCATCCTGCTAGGCGCTGCGGTAATGGCCGCCTGGCGACCGCCGCTCGTGGTGGCGGGGTTATTGGTGGGTATGTTCGCGGTGTTCCACGGTCACGTCCACGGTGCCGAGTTGCCGGCGGGGCAGAGTGCGATGCTCTACAGTATGGGCTTCGTGATCGCCACCGGGCTGTTGCATGCACTGGGTATCGGTATCGGCACGGTGCAGCGCTGGAGCTGGGGCGCCGCAGTGCTGCGCGCAACGGGCGCGATGATTGCACTGGCCGGTGTGTATTTCATGTCGAGGGTGTTGCTTTGAAACAACCACGGCGCGCGCGACTCAAGTCCAGCATCGGGGCAGCACTGGCAGCCTCCCTGTATTCGGCAATGGCGCATGCGCACCTGGAGGCGACGGGCCTGGGTCCGGTTTATGACGGGGTACTGCACTTTCTGGGCAGCCCGGAGGATCTGCTCCCGGTTATCGCGTTGTCACTGCTGGCGGGGCAGGCCGGAGTGGCCGCCGGAAGGCGCACCTTGTTGTTTCTACCTATGGCGTGGTTGCTGGGCAGCCTCGCGGGACTGGCCAATCCAGTGATCATCGAGATCAGTCCCCTGTGGTCAGCGGCATCGCTGCTTGTGCTGGGTGGCCTGGTGCTTGCCGACGTCAGGCTTTGGCCGCGACTGCTCACCCTTATCGCGGTGGTGCTGGGTGCGGCACACGGCCTGGTGAACGGCTCCGGTCTGGGCTGGTCAGTGATGGCCGTGATTGCTCTGGCAGGCGTGGCATCAGCAGTGTTTTGTACGATTGCATTGCTGACTGCACTGGTAACCCAGCTGCGCGCTCATTGGACGCGGATAGCCGTGCGCGTCGCCGGCAGCTGGATTGCGGCCATCGGCATCTTGATGGCGGGTTGGTCGCTGGCTATCTGATGGCGGACTCACAGTTGGACGAAAGAAATGACGAACAAGCCGACAATGACAGTGACGCCAAACGGCCGCTTTCTTTCCGGGAACTACTCACCATCATCCTCTCTGGCCATCTCGGCGTGCGCAAGCGAGAACAAAGGGTCAATGATTTTGGTCGCGCCAATGGATTGCATGTATTTGCTGCAGCAATACTCTATTTCGCGCTGGTTGTAACCGGACTCATTATTTTGGTCAGTTACATTGCGAAGTAGCTTTTTCCAATGTCATAAACTTCTCAGCGCACTGACAATACTTCGGGGCGCGGTGCAATCCAGTAATCCAGCGTCAACTGGCGCACTTGATACGTGACCAATACCGCCAACATCAGGCCCCACTCCAGATGATCCTGCAGCGCAGCAGGTGAATCCTTGAGTGCGTCATAGTAGGAGACTACCGCCACGATGTTCAGTACAAACAAACCCGCAGCGGAAAAACGCGTAAACAGACCGATGGCCAATAGCACAGCAAAACCCAACTCACCCGCCGTACCCATACCTGCGGCTATTGCAGGAGACAAGAACGGCACATGGTATTCCTCCTGAAACAGGTACAGTGTCGTCTCCCAGTCCTGGATTTTACTCAAACCTGACAGAAAGAAAATTTTGGCGATGTACAATCGCACCGCCAGATCAACAACCGGCGCCACCTGATCGAGCAGCCGTTCAACACTTTTCCAAAGTTTGCGCATAGTTGTTCTCACTTTTCAATTGGGTACATGTCATTGACTCTGCCGTGGTTACAGTTTGTCGCGCAAAGAGAGCAGACCCTGCGAAAGCCAGTCGCGCAAAAAAGTTGCCGCGATCAGTGGCACAGCGTCCACATCGTCCGTCAACTCACACAGGTTTTCACAAACATCTGCAAAGCTGAGTCCGCGATGCAGCATCTCGAGCGCCGCAATCTCCGGTGCCGCTGCGCTGCGCCAACCGCTCACCAGGTCGGGTTTGCGGTAGACAATCCAGCTAGCCGCCTGACAAACGGGTGTCGGTGGCGTTTCACCGTTTTCGAGAGCCCGCCAGATGTGTGGCGTATTCCAGTTGAATCGCAATATTGTCAGCGCCGGGTGAAGCTTGAACGTCAGATCGCCCCACAGTTCGGGATTGAGCGCCTGCAAATACGCGGGTGTCAGAATTTCAGCATCAGCCGCATCAATGGTGTGGCGTAGGGCCCATTCAAACTCAGCAAGTTCGCCCATGGCGGGTACGCTCGCGTAAGGCGCTTCATGTTTCAGGAAAGCAGAAAGACTCTCGCCAAACCAGCGAATAGAAGCGTGCACGGGCGGGTGCGCCTTCAGGTACCGGTACGCCAGAATCTGGAAATCATCATCCCCCAGCAGTTGATGAACCGCGGGATAATTCGATTGCAGCGCCTCGGCGAGCCTTAATCCATAGGCGTTGATATAAACGTCGAGCCGTACTTCCCGGTCCACTGTTTCAGGACGCATTGCTCCGGGTTTTATCGCGGCCAGCACCCTGCTGCTATGCTCAGCACTGGAAGACAGGATGCTTTCCTGAACGTCTGCCTGCCAGTTATGCAGCTGCATGGGACTGCTTCTCTTCAACACGTGTGCAAATGTATCGGGCGCGATCCAGTTCTAGCACCAACTCTTCCAGTGACGGAATATTGTCGTCTCGCTCTATCATCACCGGCACACCTGCAAACAATCGGACCGCCTGCTCATACAGTTCCCATACGCCGTCACACACCGGTTGATCGTGCGTATCAATGCGCAACTCGCTATTGAGAGTCGACACAGTGTGTCCCGCCAGGTGAAATTGGCGAACCCGTTCTGCAGGCAAAGCCCGCAAATAGTCCAGTGGATCGAAGCCGTGGTTCTTGCCCGATACATAAATATTGTTGATATCGACCAGCAATTCGCAGTCCGCTGACTCGGCAATAGCGGACACAAATTCCCATTCGGCCATCGGTGTATCGACTTCCATGTAAGACGATACATTTTCAACAACCAGTCTGCGTCCAAGAAAATCCTGAGCCTGGCGAATGCGCGCAGCGAGGTGATCTACCGCTTCCTCGGTATACGGCAATGGCAGCAAATCGTGCAGGCGCCTGCCGGAAAATCCGGTCCAGCACAGATGGTCGGAAATAATTGCCGGCTCGATGCGCTGCGCCAGCGTTTTGATCGATTGCAAATAGTCAAAATCGAGTGGGTCTACCGAACCCAGATTCATTGCCACACCATGCATGGCTAGCGGATAGTGTTGTCGAATTTTGTCGATGTAATACAGCGGCTTACCACCGGGGACAAGATAGTTGTCGCTGAGAACTTCCAGCCAATCGACGCGCTGCGCCTGGCTTTGAACAGGCGAGCTAAAATCCACGTAGTGTTCGGGTCGCAATCCCAAACCAAAACCACTCAACGCTTCAGGAGTTCTTGCAACAGGCATACATGTCATCCGTTGGGGAAGTGAGTATGAAAAAAAGGGGGGCTTGGAGTCCCCCTTTTTCCAGCCACATCAAACGTACTACTTGATGACGGTGCCGCCTTTTGCTGTGCATTCCTCTGCCGAGGCTGTCACCAGCCAACCATGTCCTTTGCAGGAGTTCTGACCCGAACAGGCGCTCTCAGCCGTTTTGCACTTTGACTGACCTTTGCAACCATTAATACCCTGGCATTTCACTGAGCTGCTACCTTCGTCAGCAAAAACGCTGGGGACCATTGCAGTTGAGAACAGTGCAGCTGCTGCACCGGCAAGCGCGAACTTACTAACTTTGTTTAATCGATTCATAATCATCTCCAGTACTGGGGCGAGTAAATTGTGATGTGAGCGATAAACTCACCCAGATGAGACGCGGGAACCGAAGGAATGTTACAACCCGGAAGAATTATTTTTTTGTTGCCGGTAAGAATCATGTAAGCGGGCGGCCAAATCCTGAACCTCGGATTCAGTTTTTTCATCAACTTGCAGCTCACTGCGGCTCTGCAGCAGCTGACGCACCGCCCTAAATTGCTTCAGGAAGCGTCGGCAATTCGTGCATAGCGCCAAATGAAAGGACATGGCCAAGCGCGTCCTGGGCGATAACTGCCCGTCGAGGTAATCGCTCGCGTGTTGATGCGCCAATTCCTTACAACTCAGCATTTTCCCGTCTCCTCGAAATGCTCCACCATCGCGTACACTTTCATGCGCGCGCGATGCATCAGCACTCTCATATTGGACGCACTGATATCCAGAATGTTACAAATGGCCTCGACATCCAGCCCCTGAAATTCACGCAACGTCAGTACCGCCTTCTGGTCTTCCGGCAGAATTGCCAGGGTCATGTCGAGACATTTCCGAAACACCTCGAAACTCAACAGTGCTTCGGGTGAACTGTCGTGCCACTGCGTCGGCGGTTGCGCCCAATGCCCATCACTCTTCCAACGTTGACTATCGAACAAGCCATCACCAGGCCCATCCTCAATGCTTACCTCCCGTTTACCGCCACTGAACCGGCCTTTGCGCAATCGACTTTTGGCTTCATTGGCGACCACGGTAAAAAGCCAGGTCCTGAGACTGGAGCGACCCTCAAAAGTAGACAGCCTGCGAATGACTGTAAGCCAGGCTTCCTGCACCGCTTCTTCTGCTTGCGCCTCACCGACAATCGCCATAGCGACACGTTTCATGGGCTCGTGATACCTGCGCACTACCAGGTCGAAGGCAGCCTTTTCCCCGGCCAACAACCGAGTCAGAAGTTCAGTATCGCTATTGCTGGATGCGGAGTCTGTCATGACTCGGCATTCTATGTGAACTGATGGCGGAACTGCTACCTTGGTCGAACGCAGGTAGAGAGCGTTCGCCTTTGCTGCATCAGGTTCATACTGGGTCGGTACCTACCCTACGGTAGAGACTGGCTCAGCACTTTGCTGCGACGCTCGGACTTCTCCCAGACCCGGATATAACCTTCAGCGGACTTGAACAAAGGCTCCAGCTCCTCATCTGACACGCCGTCACGGCGCACGTCTTCAATCAACTCGGCAACCAGTCCCAGATGCACCATGCCCTCGGTGTTGAAGTCCAGCGTGCGATCACCGACCACCGGTCGCTCCAGGATGACGTCCCCTGCATACGAGGTGAAGGGATAGGTGATACCCGCATCGGTCTGGTTGGAACATCCGCTGTTCGGGCCGAATCGCGGCCCGGGTGCACCGGCAAAACCGTTGAGGTCAAAGCCAAATCCTTCTGCCGGAAATGCGCCCATATCGCGCATTAACTGGATACGCGATTGAAACCCATCATCCATGGTCGCTGTTCGGTTCGGGGAGCGACAACGACCAAAATTGAATTTGGACATACCACCCAACTGGTACAGGAGACCGTTGTTGTTGCGCCCGTGCGTACCCATGGCAGGATAGTCATTCTCAACCAACAGTTCGTACGCCCGCTTGTAGCTCTTTCTCGGCATGTGGTCCACTTCGATGATCATGCCCCGTTTCATCATCTCCAACATCAGGAATTCACCGAGATCGGTGAGGCCGTGTTTCTGGCAATACTCGCCCGCAGCCGACGGGCCGGAAATCAGGCCAACGTAGGGCAACAGGGAGCCGAGAACATTATTCGCAAAGCCGCTCATATCCACCGGCGGAGGCGAATCGTATACCTCGCGAGGCTGATTGAGCGCCGCGAAAGGCAAACCACCAGTGTCAAATCCGCCTGGGAATGTGAGAAGCTCCGGTGGACACGGTATGTAGTTGTTGTAATGCCCGGTGTGGCCGAAGTTACCGATATCGATAATACCTCTGTGACCATCGCCGGCAGAGAAACCATTGTCGTACTTATGCACCGGGAACAGTACGCGTACGCCCTTGGCATAATATTCGTCCAGTTTGGCCACAACATCCGCTTCCGTACACTTGCTGAAATCGCCAAAGGGAACCAGAAAGCAATCAAACAGATCTGACGTCTCAATGCCCAGCACGACAGCCAGATTGCCGGCCTTGATCTGCTCGCGCGCCTCTTCAGGGCTGTAGACAATGCGGAACCAACCCTTGCCGGGGCCTCCCGCCTGCGCATCGATATAGCGTTCCAGCGCATGGGTCGCATCGAGAATCAGATCCACATTGACCATGTCATTGCAAGCATGGCGTTCCGGTTGTGCCCCAACACCTACCACCAGCTCACACAAAAACTGGTTGGTGGTTGCATGCTGCACCAATAGTCGCAGGCCCGAGAGATAGGCGCGTTCAATCCACTTGTAATACTGTACCTGGTGTGTCGAACTCGAAGGTGCGTTGGGCCAGTCGGTAAATACCGGATAACCCTCCGTATTGTGATTTTTCTCTGCCAGTTGCCCGGTTATCAGTGCCGGCAACAAAGCTGCTATGTCGCCACCGCCGAAGCCGGCACCCATCAAATCCTTGCGCCCGTCCACACCGTGTACCAGATCGCAATTGGGCAGCGCATGCTCTACACCCAGCGGATGAAACGGAGCACCATGGAACGTACCGCCACCACCGAAGGCGAGGTTGGTGAAGAGGTGTGCGTGGGACTCGACAAAACCGAACACCGAGCCGTCCTCAAACTGTGTGACGGCCACGTCGCCGGAAGCATCGAGCGATAACTCAGGAAACTCTGCACAACCTTCCTGGACATAAAAATCGAGATTGGCTGCGTTGCCCTTGGCAACCAGCGATCCGTCCTGCCCAATGTATTTGCCACTCAACAGGTGTAGCAGCCTGAAACGGCCATTATTCACTCCGATCAACTGCCACTCGCCTTCGGACTGCATCTGATCCTCGATGACGACCGTGCCATCAACTAACCGGGTGTCAGACGCCAGCGATGGCTGCCGCAGAAGCAGTTGCCCGGAAGAGGTCAGGTAATGTTTGTCCTGGTCATACAGCAGGTATTTCCCCAGATCAGACGGGCGCAGCAGAAAGCGGCTGGCCTCGGAGGCGGAGTGAGCTATCGGCGCGTAGGTGCCATCAGCGGGAATCCCGCCGGCAGTCGCAACAGGAAGTTCACCTGCGGCAGGGGCTTCTATCTGGACGAAGAAACTCTGGCCGCCGTCGGACGAAATGGCAACGCAACTATTTGCCACCTCGTATACGGAAGCTGCAGATGAGCACTTGGCGTCAGCACACTGCGCCACACACTGCCGCGCATCAAGCACGGTGATCATGCCATCGCCATCGATGTCCCGGATATCTGCGGGCCCCGATGCGGGTGTTCCTCTGGCAGTACCAATCGCAGCGATATCGTCGGAATCGACATCCCGATCGCCATCCGCGTCGCACAGCATGGGTACGGGCACGCCGCACTGGGAATAGGAGAGGCTACTTGTGGCAAGTAAGGCTGCCGCAAGCAGAAGTTTTAGCAAATAACGCATGTGGGCTCTGCCTGATTTTATTATTTCACTCAGCATTTACCATTAACGCTGAAGTTATACCGTAAAGATAGTACCAACAGACAACTATGCAAATAGCGTACCCGATAACCGTAAGCCCTTATTTGCTATTGCTATTAATCCCTGGCCTTTCGCGAGTTCTGATCTGGCAATTAGCAAACTGTAAAGCAAGCTGACGATACGCAAAAAGCCGCTTTGCAGCGGCTTTTTCGGTTTCACCGGCATCACCGGATGAAAGCAGGGCAAGACCTAGAACTGGTAGGTTACTGTGACGCCGTAGTTACGCGGCTCATTCCACTGGCCGAATGTCGAGACCGGCGGAATCGTCACCGCCCGGTAGTAACGCTCATCGCCGAGATTGCGGCCGTATACCGAGACTGTCAGCATATCCTTGTAGCGATAGTCGATGTTGGCATTCCAGAAACCGGCAGCGTCCTTTTGTCCCAGCGGGTCGTTGTTGAAGATGGTGACATAACTGTCGCGCCAGTTGTAGGTGAGGTCATACGCCATTTCGCTGTGCCCGAAGAGAGGATGGACATAGTTGAGGCCAGTACCAAACGTGTATTCGGGTGCATTGCGCATATCAAGCGTACTGCCATCTGTCGGCACACCGGGAATATTATCAATAAGAAACTCGTCATAGGACGCATCGAGGTATCCACCCTGCACGAAGACAGTCAGTCCTTCGTACACCAATGCTGATACTTCCAATTCTGCGCCATCCATGGACGCATCCGAGGCGTTGACGACCACGGTATCGACATTGCCGTTCGGGTCGGACACGATAATCTCTTCCTGCTTGTCCTTGTAGTCACTACTGAATATCGCTGCGTTCACGCGCAGTCGTTGCTCCCACCAGGTGCTCTTCAAACCTATTTCATAGGTATTCACTTCCTCAGGATTGAATTTGCGGATGTTGGAGCCTGAGGTGATGCGGCCAAAAAAGCCGCCGCTCTTGAAGCCTTGAGAGAACGACGTGTAAGCCATCATATCGTCTGTAAAGGCGTACTGCGCACCGATGCGTGGCGACCATTTATCCCAATCTGCATCCGCGTGAACTGCCGACACCGGTGGCTGCAACGGCGTGCCGTCAGCCAGGAAAAACTGCTGGCCCACTGGCTCCAGCGTCTTTTCTTCGTAGGTATAACGCACACCTGCACTCAGCGTGAGTTTTTCCGTTAGAGACCAGTCGGCGCTGGTGAACGCAGCCCATGACTCGGTTTCTCCGTGTTGACTGATTGTGCCGACGCTGCCGTCAGGTAACTCCGCCAGCCACTCGAACAGGTAGTAGGTTACGGAATCAGTGTCGTAGTCGGAATCCCAGTAATACAGGCCAGACGTCAGCTCAACATTGCCAATAGAACCGTTCACACGAATTTCCTGACTGAATTGCTGATAATCGGTACTGCTCTCGACGGTCAGAAACTCAAAGTGGTTTGCATCGTATTCCAGTCGTCCAAATTCATTGCGATTGATGTAGCCGGTGATCGCTGTCAGAAACCAATCGCCCATCGCGTAGTTCAGGGTCAAATTGTAATAGTCCTGATTGGTGTCCCCGTCGTTGCGCCCATTCTGAGAGTTGTGATTCTCGTCGCTCCCGGCGTCAAACTGCCTAAAGCCGGTGAGATCGGTAAACCCTGAATCAACATAGGGAAGCAAACCGGCCAGATCTGCAGGGGCGTCCGCGGTCGGGTAGGGGAACTCATCAAAGTACTTGTTGAAGTTGGCCCAGGCGCCGACGTCTGATTTATCCTGGGTTCGCTCATAGGTGAATTTCAGGTCGAAATCATCGGTAAACGCATAGGCGATGGTTGCGCCCGCATCTTCATAGTTCTGGCCACCCACATCATCGCCAAAAGTGGTATTCCTGATATAGCCATCACTTTTCAGTTTGGCGGCCCACAGCTTTACACCGCCGTTTTCAGTCATGGGCAAGTTCAATAAACCACGCAGGTCCTGACGGCCGAAGTCACCGGCTGTGCCCTGTACTTTGCCGCCAAATTCCTTGGTAGGCTCGGTGCGGAAAATCGCGATCGCACCACCGATCGTGTTCTTTCCAAACAGCGTGCCCTGGGGACCGCGCAGCACTTCCAGGCGTTCTATGTCGAAGTTTTCCAGAATCTGTCCAGCGTTGGTACCCAGATACACATCGTCAAGCAGCACACCGATCCCCGGATCGAGACTCTTGTCAATTTCCTGGTAGCTGACACCACGAATGGCGATAGCGGCGCCGCCCTGCAATGCCGTTACTTTATCAACCAGCAAATTCGGCACATAGGCGGTTACATCTCTCAGGTCGCGAATGCTGGAGCGACTCAGCTCTGCTGCACTCAGCGCGGTAACCGCGATCGGCACGTCCTGCACGGATTCCTCGCGCTTGCGGGCAGTCACAATGATTTCTTCAAGTGCCAGCGCTTTCTCCTGTGCATGCGTAGCCAAAGGTAATGCGCCACTGCTCGCCAGAACAGCAACAGACAGTGCTTTTGCAGATGTTTTGAACATAGGAAACCTCACGCCTTTTTTATGGTGGTCGCCTACGGACACGAAAACGGAAGAAAGCTGCGGATTCTCTCCCGAATGGAAAAATGAAATGTCACTCAACTTTCCAGGGTGGTGCCCAAAGCGCGACCTGATTATTTGCAGTGCCGCTTGTCCGGAATTTCGATTCTTATAAAAAACAGGACGTACTGTTTAACTTATCATCGAGTGTAAGGTGTGTAAAGCAAGAAGGACTTACAATTTACATCACGTTCGAAATCACAAGCTCTCGCATTAAAATCAGGGAGACAGATGCTGCCCCCAGAGCATGTGCGAAAAGGCTAGACCTGCAGCTGCAGCAATTGCAGCCGATCTTCAAAGCGCGTCTGGTATAAAACCGTGCCTTTGGCAATTTGCACTGGCAGCGGTTCCTGCGCCGGCGTGCCGTTCGCATGCACCTCGATTCTCCACTGGCGTGCTCCCGGCGCACACTGCTGGCACTGCGCCCGCGGGTCCACAGCCTGCACCAGTGCAGCCAACCCGTCGGTAAACCCCATATCCAGCAAGGTCAACCAACTCAGGATGTGATGATCCTCCTGCGCGGTGCTGTCATGCAGTGCTATAACGGCACTGTGCTCATCGACTTTTTCAATCGTGATAGCTTGATACTCAATCGGTTGAAACAGCGGATGCACCGACAACACTGCAACGATGGCGTCGATCCCACCAGCGTCGTGTCCTGCCCATCGCGACAGTCGCTCACCCATGACAGCGGCACTTCCGATCATCTGGAATTCCGCCACCGCCTGCGCGGCCTCCCTGCCGTACAGCGCTTCAACCACCATGGTCAGTCCTTTGATCAACAGGTGGTTCTGCAGGGCGAGTTCCTTGCACACCACAACCAGCGCGGCATGCGAGAGCTGCTCAAGGTGTAACTGTTCCTGTAATCCGCCGTTGTAGTAAGCGATACCGCCTGGTTCCAGATCATGCGCGGGCCGTGAGATGGCAAGACTGGCCAGCGCCGATTGTTGCAACTGCCCGGTTACTGCCGGCTCCGCCAATGGCTCTGCGTCGGCATCGATAAATACACGCCACTCACAATGTGGCGCACTGTCTGCAGTAATGCGTGGGGGTCGGTGTACTGGCCGCATACGCGCTCGCGGATTCGTAGCGATGGCCGTGGCGTCAAATGTGGGATCTTCAATATCGTGACACATCACCCTCACCGCATCTTCGCCGCGCGGTTCGGTTTCCAGCAGCGGTCCACAGCTTTCCAGCCAGAAGCGCCCTTCGGTTGCCGAAAACACTTCAAAGTGTGCGTTGAAATATTGGTGCGACAAACCGCACTCAAGTTGCAGCCCTTTAAAAATAGTCGCCACTTCTGAGGTACCGGCAAAGCCCATCGCCCGTTGCATCCGCCGGGTATAGATCGGGCTCGCAGCCATCCAGTTGTCGATCGCAACCTTTTTATAGGCCTCGTCACCGTGGTTGATGCGCAGCGCGGCGTATCCGGTTCGACTGTTGAACTGTGCGGCAGCCATATACTCGCGCCCCAATTGCGCCAGCCTGGCTCGGCTTAATTGCGAAAGGTCATTATTGCTCATGCAAAATCCTACTCAGTTTGCCCGCGTTCGAATAACCACGGCGATCCACCGACACGGGCACTTCAACGCTCCCTTACATAGTTACAACTATATTTAAATATGGCAGGATAAGCCACAATGTATGAGGGACCTCCATGAAATTCTGGCAATCGCTCGCCTTCGTGGAACTGGAGCAAACCATTGAACTTGCACGGTTCTGCGAGGAACTGGGTTTCCACGGCGTATCCATCGGCGATCACCTGCTGACAACGCAGGCACAGATCGATCAGTATCACTACACTGACGATGGCAATATCCTGTGGAATCCTGACACGCACTGGCCTGATCCCTGGGTGCTGATTGCCGCGATGGCGCAAGCTACCAAACGGCTACAATTTCTCACCACAATTTACATCCTGCCGATGCGTGACCCTATCAGCGCGGCCAAGTCCGTGTCGTGCGCAGCCTATCTCTCTAACAATCGGGTGACGCTCGGTGTTGGTGTCGGCTGGCAGAAAGCCGAGTTTGAGATGGTCGGACAGAACTTCCACAATCGCGGGAAACGCACGGACGAACAGTTGCACATCATCCGCGGTTTGATGAGCGGTGAAGTGTACGAATTCTCCGGGGAGTACTACACCCTGGAGCCGGTCAAGATGTCGCCTGGCACCACAGAACAGGTGCCGATTCTCGTGGGTGGCTACGCGCCAGCCGCCATGCGCCGGGCAGCCAATCAGGACGGCTGGATGGCAGTCAGCCATACCGAGGAAGAGCTGATGCCGCTGCTGGGACAGATGCATGCAATTCGTACCGAACTGGACGACGCCGATCGCGCCTTTGATATTTGGTCCGGCGTGAAG
This sequence comes from Halioglobus sp., assembly GCA_041396025.1. Taxonomy (GTDB): domain Bacteria; phylum Pseudomonadota; class Gammaproteobacteria; order Pseudomonadales; family Halieaceae; genus Marimicrobium. The sequence continues at coordinate 39,610 of JAWKZL010000005.1, forward strand.
AATCCGGGGCCGGAAACACACGCAAGGCTCGCTGAAGCCGGCGTTACCATGGTCAATGGCACCAATTTTTTCAACAGCGAAGGTAAAGCCGTGGTCAGTTCTATCGACGACAAAAAACGCAAACTGGAGGCCTTCGCCAGAGCGTTCCTGCACTAATCATTCCGTAGCGCTGTCTTCGCCCGGAAATACCAATTTTCGCAATGCGATGCGATCCGTTTTGCTGGTCCCGCTTTGGGTGCGCGGGAAGCGCTGAAACCATGCAAAACGCACCTGTTCGAACTGACTAAACTCGCGTCCGACTCCGTCCAGCGCTGATTTTTCGGGCCACTGCGCAGCCTCCAGCGCAATGACAACAAATTCCTCTCCCACTGCGCCAATGCCGGAAAACAGGCACACCCCATCGACACCAAGACGCTGCTGAATTGCCTCCTCGAACGGGGCTACCGCGTGTTTTATCCCGCGAATATTAATCACATCAGCGCTGCGGCCAAGGACGCGAATACGCCCATCGGCTCGACGCACTGCCATATCACCAGGATAAAAATAGCCGTCCCGGAACACGCGGTGCGTGTTGTAGTCGTCATCCAGGTAAAAGGAGCAATCGAGCTCGTCGCAACGAACACGCAGCTGACCCTCTGCACCTACCGGAGTCTGATTACCCGCATCATCAACAACTTCGACGGTGCGTGCCGGCGAGGGAATCATCCAGTGCAGCTCGTCCAGATTGTCAACCGCAGTCTCCATCACACGCACATTCATCTCTGTAGAGCCATAGGCATTTATCAGTTTGCGTGTTAGACGATGCAGAATTTCCTGCGCCAGTGCGCGGGAGACAAAACCCCCGGTCGCCATTAACTCAAAATCGCCGGCGCGCTCGGCAGCAGCACTGCCGCGCACATAATCCAGCAACTGATGCAACTTGTCGGGAATCAGGGTCGTGTGGGTGACAGGGGATTGCAAGAAAAAAACAGGCCACTGTGGACGCTGATCAAAAATGACACAGCCGCCGAGGTGCCACACTACCAACGGAGTCCTGAAGCCAGCCGCAGTCCACAAGCCAAAATCGGTACCGTGGTAGACAGTTTCACTACCGCCAAGTGGATACAACTGTGCCCGCTCAGCATTGCGCTGCAGCTGCAGTGGCCCACCCCAGAGTATCTTCTTGTAATTGCCTGTAGTGCCGGAGGTATAAACAATATGGTGGCCAAATTTGGCATTCTGACGCAGTGGCTGCACTACCGCCGATGCGTCCATGTGCATCGATGGAGTGGGAATACTGAAAACACCTTCACTGCCAGTGAGTGGCTTTTCCAGATTGAGCGTGTCGCGTTCGGCGTCAGTGGTAACCAGAGTGGTGACCCCGCCCAGCTCAAGCGCATCTATAACCGCTAGCGACCTTGCACTTACTGTGGTGAAGCCGAGTGCCTGCAGAGCAAACACCAATATCCAGCAATCGAGCAGATTATTTACGACGACGGCCACGGTGCAATGCTCGGGCAGCTGCTGACGCTCGAACTCCGTTATCGCCGTATCAATAGAGTTAACCAATGCCGCGTAGCTGATAGCGATGTCGTGGTAAATTACAGCCGTTTTCTCGGGATGGCGACACGCGCAAGAATGAAGTGTTTGATAGCTCATCGCGGTGATCTACCGGCGCAATAAGCTATCACGTTACAGGTCCTCTTCGACATTCAGCACCATGCCATCAACGCTGCTAACCCGTACGCGAGTGCCCTTTGCGATTCGGCCATTACTGCGCAGTGTCCAGCGCGTATCGCCGAGCATGTCGGCACCGCTGCCGTTGAGATCCACGCCAAGGACGAACGACTTACCAACCAGCTGTGCCGCGCGGTCATTCAGTAGTGGGTTGTCGGTCGCTAGGTTGACCTCGCTGAAGAACTTCCTGTAGCCCAGCGTCATCACCACACTGAGCACACCAAACCACAACACCTGCCACTCCCAGCCCAGCACCGGCAACAACAACAGCAACACCGCCAGCACCACTGCAGCGAGGCCGATTCCAATCAGGAAACCGGTTGTTGTCAGCACTTCCAGCACAAACAATACAGCCGCCAATGCCACCCAGTGCCACGCGTGCAATTCACTAAAAAGTTCCATTCCCTGCTCCCGCCTAGACTGGGTCTTTCACTGATGTGTCAGTTTGCTTAACCAGTTCTGCTATGCCGCTGATAGCACCAATCAGGCTGGCGGCTTCCAGCGGGATCATCATCACCTTGTTATTTGGGGATGCGGCCAACTGACCAAGCGCCTCAGTGTATTTGGTGGCAATGAAATAGTTAATCGCCAGGCCATTGCCCTCATCTATCGCTTTACTCACCATCTGCGTGGCCATCGCTTCCGCCTCGGCCAACCGCTCGCGCGCTTCCGCCTGGCGCTTGGCAGCCTCCAACTCACCCTCGGCTTTAAGTATCTGCGACTGCTTCTGACCCTCCGCCACCTGTATCGCAGCTTGACGATGCCCTTCCGCTTCCAGCACGGTTGCCCGCTTCTCACGCTCTGCCTTCATCTGGCGCGCCATGGATTCCACCAGATCCTGTGACGGCGCAATATCCTTGATCTCGATGCGCGTCACCTTGATACCCCAGGGTGTGGTCGCCTCATCCACTTTGGATAGCAACTCGGCATTGATGCGATCGCGGTTTGACAACATCGCGTCCAGCTCCATCGAACCGATGACTGCACGAATATTGGTCATCACCAGATTCTGCATAGCGCGGTCGCGGTCACTGACTTCATACGCCGCCTTCTCTGCGTACTGCACCTGGTAGAAACACACAGCGTCCGTGGTCACCATCGCGTTGTCACTGGAGATCACGTCCTGCGGAACGATATCCAGCACCGTTTCCATCATGTTGACCTTGTGACCAATACGATCGATATAAGGCACGATGATGTTGAGGCCGGGCTTTAACGTTTTGGTGTAGCGACCAAACCGCTCGACAGTCCAGGCGTATCCCTGCGGCACCATTTTCGCACCCGCCAGCACCGTAATGATGGCCAGTGCCATAAAGAAGAGCGCGCCTATACCAAATCCATCTTCCATAACTATATCCCCATACAAGTGTGTGGTGCCGCCAGACTCTAGAACAGGATATCACGCTCTGCTAGTGTTACTGTCGACCGATTAGCTACCCACCGGCATAAGACCATAAGAGGACTGTCAACCCGATGCGAACCTGCGCTTTGTTCATCCCCTTCTTACTGGCTGTGACGGCAGCCTGTAGCGACTCCAATAATAATGATTCCTCGCCCCCACCCCCGCCTCTACTTGACAGCTACCAACTGAGCAGCAGCGACAGTGTGCCCGAAGGTGTCGCGTACGATCCAAAAGCGCGCAGCTTCTATGCCACGAGCTTGCAAGGCGGCGGCATAGTGCGTATTGATGCATCGGGCCAGGAATTTGTGTTTCGCCCGGCTGACAATCGCGCGCGCCTGGTGGGCACCAAAGTGGATGCGCAGCGACGGCGTTTGTGGGTCTGCGCGCAGCAGGTAGACGACCTCGATAACCGTGTATGGGTGTTCGATCTGGCCAGCGGCAACCTCGACCTCGAATTTCTGCTCGGCGCACTGACCACCAACGGCTCCTGTAACGACCTGGCGCTTGATAGCAGCGGCGCAGCCTATGTCACCGACCCGGCAAACCCCTATGTCTACCGCCTTGATCCGGCCACCGGGAGCGGTGCAATTTTAGTCTCTGACCCACGCCTGGCAGATGTGACCGGCGCCGGCCTGGGTCTGAACGGCATCGCACTGAGCGCAGACGAGAGCGTCTTGATTGTCGGGAAATACGTCCCGGCGACGCTGTTTCGTGTTGACTTGCCAAACGCCGATACGCTCGAAACGATTGCACTGAGCGGCGATACACTGCCTGCACCAGACGGTCTCGCTGTGTTGAACGACGACCTGTTCGCCGTGTCTGCCGACAGCGTCAGTCGCATACGCTTTAACGGCAATTTCAGTGCTGCGTCAGTGGTAAACGTGCCACAGAAGAGCGGCTTATCCACCGCGACGGTGGCAGATTCACAGTTGTACGTGATCAAAAGCGATGTGGTGAATTTTGTACTCCAGCAACCGCTGGACACACCGTTTGAGATTTTCCGTGTCGACACCGGTGCGTTTGACCGCTAAACCGTCTGCACTAACCTTGCGCCAGATCAGAAGTTGGCTTGCTGGCTGTTGTATGCTCTCCGGACTCGGTTGTTTTTGCTGAAAGGCACTGTGTGAAAAAAATGTCCAAAATTCGTGAACAGCTGTATCGACGTGCGTTCAGAACGATACCAGTCCCTGCCGATCTGTCGGCGGTAACGGATATAGACGCTGCATCTGAAGTGCAGGCACACCAGGCCGGCCTCGAAGAGGCGGCTGTGGATGCGATCTGGGAGGCTTGCCAGAACCTGTACCGCTCTGGCGTTTACCCGCTGCTGACGCTGTGCCTGCGCCGCCGCGGTGAGATCGTGCTCAACCGCAGCCTGGGATACTATCGCCAGGACAAGGTCGCGACCGTCGACACCCCCATCTGTGTGTTTTCGGCGTCCAAGGCCGTCAGTGCGGTGCTGATACATTTGCTGGCGGAACAGGGTAAGGTCAACCTGCTGCACCCGGTGAGCCACTACCTGCCCGCGTTTGCAGCCAAAGGTAAAGGTAGCATCACCGTGCTGCAACTGCTCACCCACCGCGGCGGAATTCCAAAGGTTCCCAAGGGTATAGACGTTGAACTGCTATACGACCACGACGCGGCGCTGGAAATGATTTGTGATGCCGAGCCAACTGACCACCAAAGTCGCGTGCAGGCTTACCACACCCTGACCACCGGTTTCATTTTCAATGAACTGATCAAAGTGACCACTGGGCTGGACGCACAACAGTACCTTCACAAGTACATTAGCAAACCCATGGGTATGCGCTATTTCAGCTATGGCCTGGACCAACGCGACCAGGCTCACGTTGCTATCAATACTGCGACCGGCGCGAACATCGGGCTCATAAACTGGGCACTTGGCACTGTGCTGGGCACGCATCCCGACGCGGCAGTCGATATGACCAACGATCCCCGCTTCTACCGCGCGGTGATTCCGTCTGCAAATCTGTTCGCCACCTCTGAGGAGGTGAGCCGCTTTTACCAGATGCTGCTGAATCGCGGACAGTGGCAGGGTAAGCAGATTCTCGATCCGCTGACCGTGCATCAGGCGACCCGCTCGCTGGGAAAATTCGAGCTGGACAGGTCGCTGATGTTACCGATGCGTTACAGTGCCGGCTTTATGCTGGGAGGATCTCCCGTTGGCATGTACGGATTGGACACTCAGTACGCCTTTGGTCACCTTGGCTACGCCAATATCTTCTGCTGGGCCGACCCGCAGCGGGAAATCGCGGTTAGCCTGATGAACACCGGCAAACTCGCATTGGGTCCCCATCTAAAAACCCTGCCATTGGTTCTCAATGCAATTTCCAAGGGCTGCCCACCCACGATGGATATGACGAGCGGCGAGCCGCTGCGGCAGTTAAAAGCGCTTGCCAGCGGCAACCGCTGATACCGCGTGAGCCTGATCAATTACCACGCGCCGCGTCGCTTACTGGCAGTTGCACGCGGCCATCCTTACGAGCGCGAGGCATATGCCGGACTATTCTCTGGCCTGGATGAGTTCGACGTGTGCCATGTTGAACAGCCGGCGGCACAACGCTGCCTCGGAGTGCACGCCGCAAAGCAGTTCGATGCCCTTGTCTGTTACGACATGCCCGGTATTGATTTTACCGCCACAGATGCCCCGCGCCTGGTACCGCCGGACCCCGAGTTTGCGCGCGACTACCTCGCCATGCTGGACGCCGGCGTGGGGATCGTGTTCCTGCACCACGCGCTGGCAGCATGGCCGGCGTGGCCTACCTACGCCGAGATCATCGGCGGACGTTTCCACTATCGCGACGCCACGTTGCGTGAACAGGCGTGGCCTGATTCTGGCTATCGCCATCGGGTAACGCATCGCGTGAGTAAAATCGGCACACACCCGGTCACCGAAGGTATTCCCGAGCATTTCGAAATGACCGATGAACTCTACCTGTGTCCGCTATTTGAAAATGATGTCATACCGCTGTTGCGCAGCGACTACAGCTTCACGCAACACAATTTTTATTCGGCGGCCAGCGCAGTCGCCGGACAAATGTATACGCGTGAGGGCTGGTCACACCCGGCAGGCTCCAATCTGGTGGGGTGGGTAAAATGCTGGGGCAATAGCCCTATCGTGTATTTGCAGGGTGGCGATGATGCCGATGCAATGGCCAATCCGCATTTTCGCCAGCTGGTGCATAACGCAATTCGCTGGGTGAGCAGTGACAGCGCGCGCGAGTGGGCTGCTAAGACGGAGTGCGCATAGCGCAAACACGATCAGGACAATGCCACTTTCCTGGATATTAAGCGCGCAACGACTGCCACCACGAAGCCTCCTTCAGCGGAAAGCGCTCCGCCTGCTCCTGCACAGCGGGCGATTCCAGCTTCGGAACCTCAGAGGCAACTGTCGGCGGTAAAGGCGATGCCTGCTGTACCGGATCGACGACTTCCAGATCGAGCGCAGCAATGCATTCGCCGAAACGCTGCATCTGCCCCTCATGGTGATCACTCGCCTGGTGCCTCCAGAACGCCACCGCATCGCGAAACGACAGCAGGCAGTAATAGAAACCGGGGTCGCGGCCGCGCCAGTATTCGTAGCGCAGCACACCCTCTTCCGAACTGTGGGTTTGCCGGTACATATAGCCCATAACGTCTTCGAACTCGGCTTCCTTGCCCGGATGAATCTGTATCTTTGCCAGTAGAGTGCTCATTACCATTCGCCTTGCTTACTGCATCATTCAACGCAACTAACGCTCACCACGAAAACGCAGACTCAGTGCCAGCGTCCCCAGCATAATACCGGGCTGATGCTCGAAGGTATTGCCGGGTGCAAACTCCAATCGTGCCAGTCGCGCGCACAAGCGCTGCCAGGCGATGGTCTGTTCCAGTCTTGAGATTCCCGCGCCCGGACAGGTACGTGGCCCCTGCGAAAAAGTGAGGTGGTTACCCAGCGCCTTACGCTGCATATCCAGTTTATAGGGGCAGGCAAATTGCTTCGGATCCACATTACCCGCGCCAAAACGCAGGTGCAAAATGGCACCCGCCGGCACACGAACCCCCTGAAACACTTCCTCTCGCGTGGTCACGCGAGTCGACAGTCCCTGGGTGGGCGCGCGCAGACGCATGGCCTCCTCGGTGAATGCCCGAATATTTTGCGGATTGACCTTAAGCGTGTTGAACACTTCGGGCTGCTCGCAAAGTAACTGCGCCTCTTCCTCCAGCGCATACTGCGTGGTCTCCAGTCCACCCAGAATCATCAGGTAGATGATCCCGTAGACTTCGTCATCGCTTAGCTTGCGATCCAGCGCCTTGTAATGCACCTGCGTCAGCGCACTGATCATGTCGTCCTGCGGGTGCTTCCTCTTGAGGGCAACCTGATCAGCGAGATAATCAGCGAAGCCTTCCAGAGCCTTAGTCTGCTGTGCCAATTGCTCTTCGTTTAATTGATTGAGATGCCCACGACCATACACGTATTGCATAACCTGTGCCCTGCCCCAGGCTTCCAGCCGTGGGATATCCTCCAACGGCAGGCCGAGTACCCTGGCCGTCACACGCTGCGGCAAAGGGCGCGCAAACTCGTCAATAAACTCCACGGTACCCATGCCGTCGCCGTCGTCACGTGAAATCCAGCCGTCAATCAATTCATCAACGACCTCGGTAATCATCCTGGTGTGTCGTTTCGCACCGGGACCCACCCAGGGATCGGTCAACTCCTGGCGGTGTGCACGCCACAACTCAACGGTCGGGCGCAGGGTGCGCACGGAGTCCAGCGCGAGATCGAAACGCGAGGCATCCTGTGGCGGCTCTTCGCCCCGCTCCAGCATTGCCTGCAACCCTGCGACCAGTTGCGACATCACCGGCGTGAAGCGCAGCGGATCCTTGACGACACGCTCGATATCCTCGTAGCAATTCAATACAAAAGCGTCGCCGGCGCCATCTGGGCCCTGTCCTGGCAACACCAGCACGGGCGCCTCGCGGTGCAATATCGGGTAGGCCTCATACCAGTGCTCCTGGGCGCCGGGGCCGAACAGATCCACATCTGCCAACTGCATCGGGCAGGCCATGGGACTGAGGTAGTGGTTGGGAGTCTTTGCGCTCATAGGCTGGGAAGTTTAGGTGATGTTCGCTACAAACAAAACAGGCAATACTGTTTGTTTATAGGCTCGGGTTTCCCGTGGACATCGCAACAGTTGCCGTCCACGCGCCTCGACGATAGACAAATACTCTAGACCACAGCGCATACCTGGAGTCCCAATCTATTTTTGCAATCCTCAACTCTCCTTGCATATACTCCGTGAAAATCGATAACAACATCAGGAAACACTCATGCGTACTTTTACACGTGCCGCTGTCACTCTGGCTTGCGTCGTCCTTCTGCCGGCATGCTCGGACTCCTCAAATAACTCAGATTCAAATACCACCTACTCGGCCACAGTAACCCGCACTGAGTTCGGCATTCCGCACATCAAGGCCGATGATTGGGGCAGCTTGGGCTACGGATACGGCTATGCCTACGCGCAGGATAATTTTTGCGTAACCATGCGAGAAATTGTAATTGCCAGTGGCCGTTCCGCCGAGTTGATGGGTGAAGATGGAGGCGATATTGACCGTGATCTGTTCTTCCGCTTTCTCAACGGCACAGAGGAAGAGTTCAGATCCAACTTCGTGGATGCCCTGCCGCAAAAAGTCCAGGACCTGGTGCGCGGATTTGCCGAAGGCATGAACCGCTATTTGCGCGAAACCGGCGTGGAAAATCTACCCGAGGGTGATGCCGGCTGCCGCAACGCGAACTGGGTCTATGAGATTGACGATTTTGGCCTGTGGCAACATTTGCGCCGCATCGCACTGGGCGGCAGTTCCGACCAGGGGCTGATTCGCGCCGGCCTGATCGCAGTTAACGGACCGACTCCGGCGAACGCCAGTAGTCTTGGAGAAGTTCAGGCACCCGCTGCCGAGGCTCTGCGCAGCCTGGGCAAAACGCTGCGCGCAGACGACAGAGGCAGCAATGCGATCCTGGCTGGCCGCGATGCCACACAGACTGGCAGCAGTGTACTGCTTGGCAATCCGCACCAGCCGTGGCAGGGTTCGGGCCGCTGGTATGAGGCGCACCTCACCATACCAGGTGAATACGACGTGGCTGGCGCATCCCTGCAGGGCTTACCCTTTATCGGCATCGGCTTTACCAAGGATGTGGCATGGACGCACACAGTCGATTACGCCAGTCGCTTCACGCTTTACGAACTCAAGCTTAACCCGAACGATCCGATGGAATACGAATACGATGGGCAGTGGCGCAAGATTACCAGCGCCACCGTTTCGGCCAAGGCCCTTACTGCCAGCGGTGAGATGGAAACCCACCAGAAGACATTTTACAGCTCACACTACGGCATGATCATAGATCTGGGGGGCGTCAACCCGCTGCTCGCCGGCTGGCCACTGTTTAACGGCAATCTGATGTCCATTCGTGATGCCAATCTACTCACCGGCATTCGCTCCGCGGGTGAATTTCTGCAGAAAGCGCAGTCGACCAATATGGCCGAGTACGAAGCAGCACTTACCAATGTCGGCAACCCGGTATTCCACGAGTTTGCCGCTGATCGACACGGCGACATATTTTATGGCGAGGTTTCCGCCGTACCCCACGTCACCACGGCACAATACAATGACTGCGTTATCGGCTTGAGTAAGACCATCGCCGACTTAAGCAGCAATGCCATCATCAGTCTCGACGGCAGTCGCTCGGCGTGTGAATGGGGCGAAGATGCTGATTCGCCGCCGGGTACCAATCTGTTCGGCCTGTCATCGCGAGCGATCATCCGCGGTGGTGGCACCGTGGGCAACAGCAACAACAGCTATTGGCTAAGCGATGCTACCAAGCCGCTGACAGGCTTTCCTGTCGTAATGGGCTGGTTGGGCGGGGAAAACATGCAGCAGTTTTTGCGTACGCGTATCACCCACCTGATGATTGCGGATCGCCTGAATGGCAGCGACGTGATCAGCTCGACACCGAAGTTCGACGCGCAGACCATGAAGGAGTTGATGTACCAGAATCGAGTGCATGCCGCAGAAGTGACGCTGGATGACACACTGGATATCTGTAAGACGTTCGCCGACGCACCGCCTGCCGATGTCAGCGCAGAAGAGTTAGACACACTCGATGACGTTTGCAGCGTGCTCGCTACCTGGGACCGTCACGTCAACCTGGACAGTCGTGGAGCTCAGGTTTTTACTGAATACTGGGCTGCTCTGCGCCGAGAGCTTGGAGATGACTTCCAGGATGTGATAACGGATCCTTCTTTCTGGAAGGTAGACTTTGATCCGACGCATCCGATCACCACACCCAGCGGTGTGGATGCGTCGGTAGCGAGCACCGTCGAATTGGTGGGCCGTTCGTTGATCACTGCTGGTGAGAGACTGCGCAGCAACCATGTCGCGTTCGACGCACCCTGGGGGGATGTGCAGTTTCTGGAACGCAATGGTGAGAACATCCCGATACACGGAGGCGCAGGCACCATGGGTGTGTTTGGCGCCATCGGCGTCAACCTCCAGGACGGCGGTTATCGCAATCCTACCGGCGGCAATTCCTACATCCAGGTAGTGACCTGGGATGATTCTGATTGCCCGATTGCCGACACCATTCTGACCCACTCACAAAGTACCGATCCGGCCTCACCGCATTACGGCGACCAGACCCGGGAATACTCAGCCAAGCGCTGGGTGCGCTTCCCGTTCTGTGAGGAGGACATTGCGGCCGCGCAGATCGGCGAGACACTGACGCTCGAGCAATAACGCAAACACGATCAGGACAACGTAACTTTCCTGACGCCAGTGTGTTTGGGTCGCTATCCTGGCCTGACCAGGACCCATCCACGAGGGCGCAGGCAGTGTGCAATTAATTATCGATGATCGCGCCGATGACACACAAAGAGCCGCTATCGAAACGATAGCCTCCGGCGGCGAGGCCGCCGAGGGCTCGTCATTCCTGCAGGTCTTCGCCAGTACTATGGAAACTCTGCATCCTACCTTATTCAAGCCGATAGAATTCGAATGCGATGAGAAGGCGCGCATCTTGCCAACGCAGGGTATGGAGTTCCTGAGCGCGGACATGGCTAGCGGTACATCGCAGACGCGCAACGAATGGGGATGGAACACGGGCTCTATTGCATAGGCTGCTGCTGGGTAATTATGGCACTGCTGTTGGTCGGCGGCGTGATGAATCTGTTATGGATTGCCGCGCTCACCTTGTTTGTGCTGGTAGAAAAGCTCGCGCCCGCCGGCCGCGGCACGGGACGGATAAGCGGCGCTATCGCCGCCTTGGTAGGCTTCGCTATTCTACTGTCATAGCGCAAGCATTGCACTGAAATCCGGGCCCAGCCACAATTCCCTGTACCCTATGGGAAAACCTGCATCGTACGCAGCTCAGCTCCATGGAGTGCGACCTCGATCTATAGCATCCGCTTAGGATCACCGACCACTGCCAGGATTTTGAGCAGCCGGTGACGGCTGAGAAAACGCGGCAGCAACATCATCGCCCGATTGGCACGGCCAGTGACTACAATGGCTTTGCGGCGCTTATCCAGAGCAAGTAGCGCCTCAGCCACTACCGCTTGGGCAGTCTGGGTCAGCGCACTCGGTAGGTTCTTGCCATCGGCTGCCCCCCCGGTGGCAGTGCTGATAAATTCAGACTCCGTCACACCGGGGCACAGTCCCATGACGTAGACACCCCGTACTTTTTGTTCTGCCCACAAGCACTCCGATAATGCCGCAACAAATGCCTTGCTCGCGCTGTACATCGGCTGCGCCGGGGTTGGCAGGTAGGAGACCACGGATGCGAGATTGACCAATGCGTCACCGCGCTGCGCCTGCTGAAGAAACGTGTGCGCCAGCGTCACAACTGCGGTGCAGTTAACCTGTAATACACCCTGCTGCAGAGCCAGATCAGATTGATAAAACGGTTCGAATGTGCTGTAGCCCGCGTTGTTCACTAGCAGGTTGAAATGATCATTGCGCAGCACGTCCAGGACCGCCCGCATGTCTGAGTCATCCGCCAGATCGGCCACCACACACTGATGTTGATTACCGGGCAGTTCGTTCATCAGAGTCTGCAGCTGGGCTTTTCGGCGCGCAACACCGGTAATGGTATAGCCCTGTTGCGCCAGCTGCAGCGCAAACTCCCTGCCGATTCCGGAGCTTGCTCCGGTAACCAATGCGCGCTTAGGGTTCAAAACCCGACTCCTGGCGACTGGCGTTCGAGAGTGCTTCGGCGGTTTCAGCGCGCACCCGTTGCACCAGCAACCAGATGCCGCCGATCGCCGCGGCAGGACTCAACACCGACCACTGTAAATTCAGGCCTACCCACTTCAGCCAGAAACCCCAGGCACCATCGGCGAGATTCCGATAGTCCACCAGTATCTCACCGAGATAAATCACCGCCGTGTTACCGTAGAATGCGCCCCAGTTGGTGAGAATAGCCATGCCCAACGCGGTCTTGTAATACTCTCCCCTGTACAACAGGTACGCGGCAAGAATCTCAATAAATCCCGAATGTGCCAGCAGCGCCTCGTGTGCGAGTTGCGCTTCGTGCGGTCGCATGTAGCGAGTATCAGCGACGGAATAAAGCCACCAAGGCCAAAACACCAATTGATCGGGCTGCAGTTCGCCGCCAAGCTGGTAAAGATAGGTGACTTTCATATACACCGCCGGCAGCTCCCACCCCAGCTGTGCGCCGCCACTGGTAATTAGCCAGACAAGCAAAAATTCATGCCATTTTGCTACCCAACTTCTCTGCTCTCCCTTGTTGTCGACGAAGGCGAACAACGCTGCCCAGTAACCGATGAACAAGCTGATGGAAACGTATTTGTCGGCCGGCATGGGGTCGATGAGCCCGGCAAGAATAAGACCCCAGGCGATGCAAAATGCGCCTGGCACCATGATTGCCGAAGCGATATAGGCACCGCGGCGGATATTGAAACCAGAGCGCGGTGGTTGATCCCAGTCCAACAATGAGGGAAGCCGTTGGCTTTTCTGCAATGGTATAGCCATAACGAATTCTTCCAGACAATGCGGGCAGCGTCTTTTCGCTGCCGAATTATTTTGGATTTAGTCTGACAGTAGTGTCAGCTTATTGTCAAGGCATGGCAAAGCAGCTAAAGTCAGACAACGCCACAACTGGGAACAAGCACGCGTCGCATGGCAAGCACTAAACAGAAGCTCGCACAGCGCAGAAAGCGACCGGGGATGCAGGAGCAGCAGAAGCTGATCCTGAATGCCGCTGTCGATCAATTCAGTGTTTGCGGCACTAGTGCAGTCTCTGTCTCTGATATCTGTAAGGCGGCTGGAATCTCACGAGATACTTACTATCGCTGCTTTGCCGACAAAGAAACCCTGATCAATCAGCTGTATCAAACCGCAGTGAACGACCATATCGAAGCCGTACTGAATGCCTGGCATCTGGATTACAACGATAAGGAATGGTTACACCAGGTATTCGACCGCACCATTAATGCGATCCTCCAGCAACACAAGGTTGCCCAGTTACTGTTTGTCGAGTCCGCCGACCCGCGTTCTCATGCGTATCGAGTTATCCACAATGCGTTCGACAAAGCGGCCGGCCGCATGCAACGCTGGTGCAAACAGGCATACGGCACAGCGCCGACCAGGGAATTTTTGGTGGCCTTGTTGGTAGCTGCGCAATGGCTGGTTCACAATGCGATACTATCAGGCATGCAAAAACGCGATATCGACAATGCGAAAGCGGCATCGGAACAACTTTTTCACGCTGCGTTCACCAGCCTGAAGCCGCCTTGAACCGCGCAGAAATTGACTTCCGACAGGAATAAAATCATGACAGCACGCACCACCATACCGGACACCCACCTCGATATTCTCGAGCAGGAATACCTCGCAATAGTCAGCACGATTCGGCACCAGGACGGTTTGATTTCCAGCAACCCGGTCAGTATCGATTGGGATGGCCAGTACCTGCGTTTCAGCACGCTAAAGCAGCGGGTCAAATACCGTAATCTGCAGGCCAATCCACAGATCACGGTTTGCATCACCTCATCAAAGGACAGCACACGCTACATCGAAATACGCGGCACCGCAGAGCTCAGCGATGATCCCGGCGCTACGTTTCAACGCGCTATGTGGAAGCGTTTTACCGGCGAGGATGAATTTAACTTTGATCCGCCGGGCGCGGAACGCGTGATCGTCAAGGTGGTGCCGCTACAGGTCTCGGCACCGAGCTTGTATGGCGGACAGATGACTGCTTATACGCCGGAATACGCGCAGCAACGCAGCGAAGAGTCATAACTGCGCACACGCGCGGCGATGAGGGACTCACCGCGCCTGCGGTGCTAGTGGCGCATCTCATCACCGCGCCGCTCTGACTTCTCCCACATCCGCAGGTAGCCCTCAGCCGACTTGAACAACGGCTCAAGTTCCTTATCGCTCACGCCGTCACGGCGCACGTCCTCGATAAGTTCTGCCACCAATCCCAGATGCACCATGCCCTCGGTATTGAAGTCCAGCGTGCGATTGCCGACTACCGGCTGCTGCAGCGTGATATCGCCAGCGTAGGATTTAAACGGATAGGTGACGGGGTCGGTCTGCGGTTCGGAGCAACCGCTTTTTTCTCCAAACCGAGGCCCCGGTGCGCCAGCGAATCCGTTCAGATCGAAGCCGAAGCCCTCCGCCTCAAAAGCACCCATCTCGCGCATTAATGCCACACGTTTCTGCAGGCTATCATCCATGGTCGCTGGCGTACTGGCAGAGCGACAACGGCCGAAATTGAATTTCGACACGCCGCCCAACTCGTACAACAGGCCGTTGTTATTGCGTCCATGGCTTCCCACTGCGGGATAATCATTCTCAACAAGAATTTCGTAGGCGCGCTTGTAGCTCTTCCTGGGCATGTGATCGACCTCGATAATCATGCCGCGCTTCATCATCTCCTGCATCAGGAATTCACCCAGGTCGGTAAGTCCGTGGTTCTGGCAGTATTCGCCCACCAATGGACCACCGCCCAGCAGCCCAATACTGGGTAACAATGTGCCTATCGGATTGGCATCAAAGCCGCTCATATCAAACGGCGGTGGCGAGTCGAAAACATCGCGCGGCTGGTTAAGATTCGCGAAGTTCAGGCCGCCGTCATCGAAGCCACCGGGGAAGGTCAGGAGTTCCTCAGGGCACAGTACGAAGTTGGAATAATGCCCGGTGTGACCGAAGTTGCCGATGTCACTGACACGTCGGTCGCCATCGCCAGCAGAAAAGGCGTTGTCGAACTTGTGCACCGGGAACAGCGCGCGCACGCCCTTGTCGTAATATTCATCAAGCTTGGCGACAACATCGGCCTGGGTGCATTTGCTGAACTCGCCGAAAGGCACCAGAAAACAATCAAACAGATCCGAGGTTTCAATGCCCAGTATCACCGCCAGCTTGCCTGCCTTGATCTGCTCGCGCGCCTCGTCGGGGCTGAACACAATGCGGAACCAGCCCTGGCCGGGACCACCGGCGAGAGCATCAATGTAACGCTCCATCGCGTAGGTGGACTCCAGAATGCGATCCACGGCAATCATGTCATTACAATCATAGCGTTTTGGATTGGCACCGATGCCGGTAACGAGCTGGCACAGTACCTGATTGGTGGTGGCGTGCTGCACCAGCAGACGCAGGCCGGAGAGGTAGGCGCGCTCCAGCCACGTGTAATATTGCACCTGGTGCGTGGCGCTGAAGGGCGCGGCCGGCCACGAGGTGAAATCCGGATAGCCCTGTGTATCATGGTCCTTCTGTGGCAGTTGGCCGGCGAATATTGCTGGCAGCAGATCATTGAAATCACCCACGCCCTGGTTGAAAGTTGCACCCATGAAGTCCTTGCGCCCATCGACACCATGATTCAGCTCACAACTTGGCAGCGCGTGTTCCACACCCAGTGGATGGAAGGGTGCGCCGTGAAAAACACCGCCACCGCCAAATCCATGGTTGGTAAACAAATGGGCGTGGGTTTCAACGAAGCCAAATACAGAACCATCTTCAAACTCAGTGACGCTGACATCGCCGGTAGCATCGACTGACAACTCAGGGAAGGTGGCGCAATCGCTGGCTTCAACGAACGACAAAGGCGCGGCATCCGCCTCAGACACCAGGCTGCCGTCTGCTCCGATATACAGACCTGATTTAATGTGTTGCAACATAAACTGGCCGTTTTGCGCTGCCAGCAATTGCCATTCACCCTCAGACTGCATTCTGTCTTCAACTACCACCTTGCCGTTGACCATGCTGATGTCTGAGGCGAGCGCAGCCTGAGTCAGGAGGCTCTGTCCATCGGAAGTCAGGTAGTGATTGTTCTCATCGTACAACAGGTATTTACCCAGATCAGATGGCCGCAGCAGAAACCTGGCGGCGTTGGTTTCAACTGCCAGGCCGGCCAACACCGCAGTTGATGAGACAACAACGTTTTCTCCCGTAGCAATAAAATTCTGGCCCCCATCCGGCGAAATGGCAAAACACCCGTTTGCCACGTCATACACTGAGGCTTCACTGGGTGCTACCGTCACCGAATTATCGTTGCCATCACTGCAACCGAACAGGGAGAGGGCCAGCACGCCCACACACGCCAACCGCTGCAACAGATTTCGCATAGTCATACCACTTATTATCGGATTATTCGGGTTGGAGTGCCGAGGCGACACTCTGCGTATTTCTGGCGCAAATCATAACTCAGAACACTGCGCCGGGGCCAATCCGTCCACGATATTGACTGCCAACTGCAGGGCTGTGAACTTTTCCACAGTCTGCATTCTTCGATTGACGCGCAAGATTAGCAGGAGCATCATGCGCACCGTGCCTCCGGGCACACTTTGATCGACCGACTTACAAGTGATTCTCATGACTGCTGCTTTTAAACAGACAAGCACCCGCAAGCGCCACGACTCAATCGTCGTGATGCCGGCCTGCCTGTGGGCAGCCCGCGAGGTTTTTGGAAGCACTTGAAGTAAATACTCTTTAAAAAAGGCCTCCGAGAACCCTGATTCCGGAGGCCTTTTTTATTCCCCCTAAGAAATAGCCTCCGCTTTCAGGGTCCCGGAACACTAGGGACAAGGAAAGTGAACACCTCATTACACAACAATATCCGCAACATCAACCTGCTGGGCTTTTTCAACAGCTTCATGGTGGTGAATCCCGTATTCGTGCCGTTGCTGCAGGGCTACGAGCTGTCTATGAACCAGGTGCTGCAAACGCAGGCGCTGTTTGCGCTGACTATCGCCTTGTTCGAAGTTCCTTCCGGCTATATCGCGGATATGTGGGGCAGGCGCAAAGCGATCATCGTCGGCTCGGTATTTTTTGCGCTGGGTTTCCTGTGGTTAATGCAGGCCAACAGCTTCGTGGATTTCCTGGTCTTCGAAGTGATCATAGGCCTGGGCGTCAGCCTCATTTCGGGTGCCGATCTCGCACTGCTGTACGACACGGAAATCTATCTGCAGGAGCGAGGATTGCCGGGCGGCGCGGGCGCGGGGAAATCTCTCAGCCGCCTGATTTCAGTGGAGGCAGCGGCCTCGGGTATTGCCGGTATCGTTGCCAGTTTGCTGCTGCTGCGGTCACTGGATACCGTGGTAGTGGCGCAGGCGATCATTGGTGTGGTCCCTCTGCTGCTGGCGTTTGCGTTGGTGGAAGTGCCACAGCCGACCATTGAGATAAGCCATCGCGGCAACGCGCGCACTATTCTGGAGTTGCTGCTGTTCGGCAAACCGGTGGTGTTGTGGACGGCGTTTGCCATTACTGTCTTCGGTTTGCTGGCCGTGTACGCATTCTGGATTTACCAGAAATACTGGGAGTTCCAAGGCATACCCATCGCCTGGTACGGCTACATCTGGGCGGCGTTTGCACTGACGGTGAGCGTGTCTGCTCGCTACGCCAGCGCACTGGAACAACGTCTGGGCACCCGCACTGTGTTGTATGCAATCGGTGCGTTGCCGCTGCTGGGACTGATCGGCATGGCGCTGGGTGCCGGCTGGATCGGCGTAATATTCGGGTTCGCGTTGCAGGTCTCCAGAGGCCTCAGCATGAGCTTGTTCTACGAAGCATTGAATCGAAGGGTACCGGGCAACTTCCGGGCGACCGTTAATTCACTGGTCAGTCTGGCGGTGCGAGCGATATTTATCGGCACCGGACCGCTGCTCGGTTTGGCCCTGGACAGCTTCGGAGTGACATCCACACTGCTGCTGTTGCTGGTGATCTTTGCGCCACTGATCGCGCTGGTGTTGATTCCGCTGGTCATACGCATACGGCGGGAGGAAGCGAGCGAGAATACCCAGGTCGTTCCCGCCAATTGATGCGGGAACATTCCGGCACTGCCTGCTACAGTCAATGGCGCAGGTGGTGCCTTTTTATTTTCAGCTGCAAGCCCCTTTGCCAGCGCCAGATATTGACGCCCGCAGTAATGCACGTATGCTCAATACAAATACCCTTCAATAAAAAGGTAGCACTTTATGCAGCAGTTATCAGGACAGGATGCCATGTTCTTGCACGCTGAACTGGACGGCCTGCCACAACATATCGGTGGCGTCAGTATCTACGATCAGTCGACTGCACCCGGCGGTAAAGTTCGCTTTAAACAAATTCTGGGCATGCTGGAGAATCGCGTGCACCTGTCGCCGATATTCCGACGCAAACTCGCATTCGTTCCATACAACCTCGGCCGTCCTTACTGGGTGGAGGATGAGGATTTCGACATGGAATACCACGTCCGCCATATTGCCCTGCCCAAACCGGGTGACTGGCGCCAGCTCTGCATCCTGACCGCCCGTATTCATTCGCAGCCACTGCGGCGCGATAAACCGATGTGGGAGATTTACGTTATCGAGGGATTGAATAATATCGAAGGCTACCCACCAGGGTGTTTCGCCCTGCTGCTGAAGGTACACCATTGCGCAATGGACGGTGCCACCGGCACACAGTTCATGAATATTGTGCACGACCTGACCCCGGAAACCAGAGACGTCGGCGCAGCACCCCCGTGGATTGTAGAGCGCTCCTCGAAGGCCAGGATGCTGGGCAAAGCCTATATGGACGCCTGGCGCAAACCCGGCCAGGTAGTCGATATGCTCAAATCAGCGGGCCCCGCGTTTATGCGGCTGCGCAAAGGAAAACAAGCGAAGCAATTTCACAATCTCGATGACAAACCCAAAACGCGCTTTCAGGGCAGGATTTCCCGGCATCGCGTGGTTGAGGCACGCAAGTTCGATTTTGAGGTCGTGCGCGCGATCAAGAACACACAACCGGGCACCACCATCAATGATGTCATGTTGACCATCGTCGCCGGCGGGCTGCGCAAATACCTGGACAGCAAGGGCGAACTGCCTGCACAGTCACTGGTCACCGGCTGCCCGATCGACGTGCGTTCAGCGCAGGAACGCGCTGCCGGCGGGAATATGGTCGGCTTTATGAACGTTGCACTGCGCACCGATATTGCCGACCCCTGTGAACGCCTTGCGGCAGTGCATGAAGAATCGCAGTCAGCCAAGGCTTATGCCGAGGCCCTGGGGCCGCGCTTTGCGGTTGACCTCACCGACGTAATGCCCGGCAATGTGTTGTCATTGGCAATCAGAACCGCCAGTGCCACCGGCCTGGCCGAAGCCAGTGTGGTGTTTAATACCATCGTCACCAATGTACCGGGCGCACCGTTTCAACTGTATATGTGCGGCGCAGCGCTGATCGACTCCATCAGCCTCGGGCCGCTATTGCCGAATGTCGGGCTATTTCACATTGTGTACAGCTCGGTGCAGGACAAGCGGGGCTCGATCAATCTGTCATTCTCTGCCTGTCGCGATATGTTGCCGGACCCGGGGTTTTACGCCAATTGCCTGCAGGCTTCGTTCGAGGAATTGCGCGACGCTGCGCTGGCAGAAACAGTAAAACGGAAACCCGTACGACGCAAAATACGCTGATCTACGCGCACTATTGCAACCAGCGTTGCGCCAATTGATGCACGTTCACTTTGGTCTTTAGTCGGCTTGCCAGCAAAAACATCCCGCCCAGTTTGCGATGAAAGTACATCACATCGCTGGGCGGTACCTGCCAGAATTCACGGTAGCTGCTCACCTCTTCAGCCAGCTTCGACATATTGCGTGCCATATCGGAGCGGACAAAGTCGTAGGGCGCATCGGTACGCAGCGGTTCCAGCGCGATGATCAACAGACGCAGCAGCAATGACCGGTATTCGCTGCTGGAGTCGCCCACCGCATAGCCGAGTCGCTCAGCCGCTGCGGCCAACTTATCCTCATCACCTGCTATGGCAGCGCGCGCCATCTTTTTGTAATTGTTGACGAAGGAGGTTTTGAAACGGCGGGTCGCGCCAAAATCGAGCAACACAATTTCGCCAGTGGCGCGCCGGTACTGGTAATTGGCAAAATTGGGGTCGGTCTGCACCATGTGCAGCTCAAAGATTTCCAGCAGCATTAGCTCGAGCAGCGCACTCATTACCCGATCGCGCTCTGCCTGTGGCAGGTCGATAATCGTCTCAATAGGACTGCCGCTGACGTAGGTCATTGCCAGGACATTGCGGTGAGTCAGTTCCGGCAGTACTTCGGGCAGTACAAATCGTTTATCCTTGCGCAGCAGCTTGCCGAAGGTCTGAAGAAACTCGGCTTCCTTGCGATAGTCTGCCTCTTCGTGCAGTTGCTGCTTGGCGTCGTCGAGCAGGGGCTGGATGTCCAGCCCCGGGGGCAACAGGCCAGATATGCGCAACAGGCTGGCGATATTGTCGACATCGCTGTCGATGCTGTCGGCCACACCTGGGTACTGCACTTTCAGCACAATATCGCGGCCATCAGGCGAGATCGTCCTGTGCACTTGTCCTATGGAAGCTGCGGCCAGGGGTTTGGCGTCAAAACCGTAGAACAGGCTCTCCCAGTGGGCACCGTAGGCTTCACGCATCGCGCGCTGCAATTGTTCAGCAGGCATTTGCCGGGCATCGTCGCGCAGCCTGGCCAGAATATTGGTGAGTTCACGCGGCAGCAATTCACCGGTGTCCATGGAGAGAATCTGTCCGACCTTCATCGCGGCACCGCGCATGGTCGCCAACTGCTCAGTCACACGGCGCGCATTACCGGGCGTCAGCAACATATCCCGCGCTTTGGGCAGCTTGCCTGCGCGCAATTGCCGCGAACCTTCGGCCAACATGCCGCCGGCCACTCCACCGGCCATTTTGGCCATGCGTGCGAGACGACCCGTTCGGGAAGTTGGGATCGCGCGCGATCCGTCGTCGTCCTTGCCGCTATTTTTTCGCGCCACGTCGTTCCCGTTCGCGCCAGCGACCAATATGCGCCTGCGCCATCTCGTGAGCGTTGAACTGCGCATCCAGCGCAGCAATAAAATTGAACAGTCCGGTCAGTTTGCGGGCGATCAATGCAAAATCCCTGGACGGAGTGGTGAAGTGCCGACTGGCTGCAGAAAGCGCCGCCTGCTTGCCGGCACGACGCATCAGGAGGGACTTGCCCCAACAGTATTCACCCTGTGCGTTCAGGTATTCACTGGGCAACTGCTGCGGCGAGCGCAGCGGCTCCAGCAGGTGCAGACAGAAATCCGCAAACAGTTTTTTTCCTTCGTCACTGGCATTTTCCTGTAGACAGCCCAGACCGATCAGCCCGTCGACAAGGCCTGGCACATCCTGCTCCAGTCCAGCAGCGATAGTCTGGCGCAGGTGGTACAGGAACTCGTCATCACACTCCAACACGGAACCAAAATCGAGTAGTACCAGTTCATCGTGCGCCAGCTTTTTGCGCCTGTCGTCCAGGCGCAGCAGGTAGTTGCCAAAATTGGGATCAGTCTGCAGTAATCCCCATTCATAGATTTCATAGAAGAACAATTCCAGCATGCCCTCGGCCAGTGCATTGCGACGCTCCAGTGACAATTTGGCGATGTCCGGGTCGGCAACCGAGAAGCCCTCAATATACTCCATTGCCAGTACGGCATCGGTGCAATACTGCAGATGTAACTGCGGGACATGGAGGCTGACAGCAGTACCCTTGATCGGTGCGATCAGCGTCGCCATTTTGAGCGTGAAAGCAGCCTCACGATGGTAGTCAATCTCGTTATGCAGATGCGCGCGCATTGACTCCAGCCAGTCATCCAGTTCGCGACCGGCTTTGACCCAACGCGCCAGCAGCAACATACGTACCACCGCGTCAAAATCCGAGTCGATCACCTGCGCCAGGCCGGGATATTGCAGTTTCAGGCAGATCCAGTCACCGGTGTCACGAATTCTGGCCAGGTGCACCTGTGCCAGAGACGCGGCGGCAATGGCAACCGGGTCAATGTCCAGCTCGCGGTAGCGTTCACCCAGGCTGTCACGCACTGAGGATTCCAGTGCATCCCAGTGCAAGGGTTCAGTCTGGTCAGATAAATCGCGCAGCGCATTCACCAGCACGCGCGGCAGAAACTGCTCGCCAAACAGTGCCAGCATCTGGCCGATCTTGATGTAAGTGCCCTTGAGCTTGCCCAACTCCTGTACGAAGCGCCGCGCCTCGCGGCGGGCAAACTCCGAATCATCGTCGTCGGGACCCCGACCCATCACCCGCTGTACAACGCTGTCGACCGCCAGCGCACTACCGGCGCGCAGACCGGCCAGTGAGACGGAGAGAGTACGGGGCAGAGTATTGTTCTTGAGACCGCGGTGCTTTTTTACCATGAGTAACGGGAGCTGCCTGTGAGGGGCCGCAAGTATATACGATTGTCGTGGCGACCTGCAGCGAGAAAAACCGCAATTTCAGCGCTATCATCCATCGCTTGGCGACTCAATCCAGCAGCAGTGCCGCCAAGCGCTTGCGGTGGTGCTGCGCGTCGCCAAATTGCTGCTGGCTCCACTGCGCACGGCGAATATACAACTGGGCGTCGCATTCGTAGGTAAACCCCATGCCACCGTGAAACTGCACCGCCCGGTCGCCTGCGTACAGCAGCGTCTGGCAGGCGTGTGCCTTGGCCATACGACAGGCTATTTCCGTATCGGTATCCAGCGGCTCATCGCTCACCAGCGTTGCGGCATGGTAAATGAACGAGCGGGCCGAATCTGTGGCGGTGAGTATATCCACCGTTGGGTGTTTAAGCGCCTGATAGGAACCGATCAATTTGCCGAATTGTTTCCGGGTTTTAAGGTACTCAACAATCGTCGCCAGACAGGCAGCCGCGCTGCCGGTGGCCTCGACGGCGATCAGCAGCGCGCCCAGCAGGCGGATATCCCGCAGCGCGATGGCGACCTGCGGCCCGCTAATGATGTTATTTTCAGTTACACGTACCCCGCTGAAATCCACATTCGCTGAGCGTTTAGTCTGGTCGATGAGGGTATTGGTATGCACCGCACCTGCAGTCAATTGCTGCGCCGGAACGACGGCCAACGCCAGTTCGCCGCGATACATCACAGATACCACGAATACGCTGGCCACCGTCGCATCTGACACAAACTTCTTCACCCCGTGCAGCGTAAGTTTGTCGTCCAGCGTCAACGTCACGCGTTCATCACCCCAATCGCCATTTTCCAGCAGCGCCAGGGTCGCCGGAGCGCCAGCCGCGATGGCCGGTAACAGGCGCTCAACCTGTTCAGCGTTGCCAGCACGCAACACCAGCTGCCCGGCCAGGGCGCTGCTGATCAGTGGTGTGCCAAGCATCGCCCGGCCCATGGCCTCCACCACCGGCACCAAGGTTGAAATACCCATACCGGAACCACCACAGGACTCGGGAAGGGCAATGCCCGCCCAACCCAGAGCGACCATTTCATCCCACAGCGCGCGATCAAATCCGGTTTCCGTTTCCAGTTGCTCGCGCACCGCAGCGATAGGCGACTTGTTGCGGCAAAACTCCCGCGCGACATCCAGCAGCATTGCCTGCTCGTCGCTGAAGCGCAGTGTGGTATTTCCCAGTACGGACAGGGTCGCTCTAGACAGGGTCGCTCTAGACAGGGTCGCTCCAGACAGGGTCGCGTCAGACATCGTCAATTCCTACTTTGGTAAACCGAGAATGTGCTCTGCCACAATGTTGGCCTGCACCTGACTGGTGCCGCCGCCAATGGTGGCGGAAAAGCTGTTGAAATAGGCGCGCTGCCAAAAGCCTCCCTGACGCGCCTCGGCATCGCCAACGTACAAACCGCCCTCTGCGCCCTGCAGGTTGATTGCCAGCTGTCGCATACGTCGGGTCATCTCGGTTGCCCGCAGCTTATTGGATAGCGGCAGGGAGCCGGGATAATCCGATGTCAGGTGTGCGATATGCGCGCGTCGATCGCCAAGCACCAGCGCCTTTTCTTCCATAATGGCCTGTACCAGTTGATCGCGAACCACCGGATCCTGCAGTACGGGTGCACCGTCACGCTGCACGCCGTCCAGTTGGCTGATCATGTCGTCCACCGTGACCCGAACCATCGATTGTCCGCCAGCAGCACCGGCCTCGGCGCCTCGCTCATACTGCAGGGTCTGCATGGCGATCTTCCAGCCCTGTCCCTCTTCGCCCATCAGGCAGTCGGCTGGAATTCGCGCATCGGTGAAGAAGGTTTCAGTAAAACCATATTCACCGGTGATCTTGCGGATAGGTCGCGTTTCTATACCTGGTACGTGCATCGGTGAGAGGAAGTAGGAAAGACCGTCATACTTGCGCGGTGTATCCGGATTGGTGCGGGCCAGTAGAATCATGTACTTGGCGAAGTTGCCCATGGTGGTCCAGATCTTCTGGCCATTGATCACATATTCATCGCCGTCGCGCACCGCCCGGGTCTGCGCATTGCCCAGGTCCGATCCGTGATCAGGCTCGGAGAAACCCTGGCACCACACGTCTTCAGCATTCAAAATGCCCTTGAGATATTTGGCTTTTTCCGCTTCGGTGCCGATGTCGTTGATCAGTGGACCAGCCCATCCGAGGCCGATCACGTTGAAACAGATCGGCACCCCGTGGCGGCGCATTTCCTGATCCGCGATGCTCTGGAAGACGGCTTCCACACCGCCGCCGCCGTACTCTTTTGGCCAGGCCATACCGAGATAGCCAGCAGACCAGATTTTGTGTTGCCACTCACGCAGGAACTCGAGCTGCCGTTCATCCCCCACTTCCATAAAGGTTTGCGGCAACAGGAAGCCGGGGTCAGGGGGATTATTGTGTTTCATCCAGGCTGACACTTCCGCCCGAAATTCCGCTAATTCTTGCTCGCTTGCACTCATGTTCATTGGCCCCTTTCAGAGAGTTGCAAAGGTTCGCCTTGTGATTCGGCCCGTTTGAACGCGGGCCGTTCCATCATGCGCTGTAGATAATCCATCGTCTGCGCTGTATAGCGTTGGTCCAACTTGATTGCACGGCCAAGGTAGAGCGCGTAGCTAACAGCAATGTCCGCAATAGTGAACCGGTTGTCGACCAGATACTCGTGCGATTCCAGATGTGCATCCAGGCGTCTGAGCCGCGAGATATACCACTTGGCATAATCGTCAGCCACCGCCTGCTTTTCCGGGGTCGGCTCGAGGTAGTAGTAACGCATTGAAATGGTTTGTGGGAAGGTCAGCGTGGCATCCGCGTGATGTAACCAGTTCAGATAGGCACCGTACTCAGGATGGCCGGGCTCGAGTCCAAAATCATAGCGCTGGTAACGATCCACCAGGTACTGACAGATGGCGACTGACTCCGTCATCTGCGTTTCGCCGTCAACAAAATAGGGCACTGTACCCAGAGTGTTAACCTGAAGATACTCGCGCTGAAAAATGCGCGGCGGGAAAGGCAGAATTTCCACCTCGTAGCGCAAGCCCATTTCTTCCAGCGTCCACAACGGGCGCAGGGACCGCGCGCTGGCGCAATGCCACAACTTCATCACTACACTCCGTACTGGCGCGCGGCCAGATCTCTCATAATTTCCTCTGAACCGCCGCCGATCGCATTGACCCTTACCTCGCGGTAGATGCGCTCCACCCGGCTACCGCGCATATAGCCTGTACCACCGAGTATCTGCATTGCCTCGCGCGCGCAAAACTCCATGGTTTCGCTCGCCTGCACCTTCAGCAATGCGATATCACCGGGGTTTGCGTTGCCAGCCTCGATAGCCTCATAGCTTATCCGGATGTAGGCCTGGGTGGCATTCAGTTTTTGCTTCATCTGCGCGATCTTGTGGCGGATAACCTGATGGTCCGCGAGCCGTTTGCCAAAAGTTTTACGCTCCCGCGCCCACGCGACGGCCTCCTCCAGGCACACCCGACCCAGCGCCTCCATGCCCACTGCCATCGCCATACGCTCACCGTTGAAGTTGGTCATGATGACCAGGAAACCCTGATTCTCCTCACCGATCAGGTTGCTTGCCGGCACGCGCACGTTGTCGAAGTACAACGTGGCGGTATCAGAAGCCCACCAGCCCTGCTTTTTGCTCAATTGCGTACGACTGAAGCCCTCGGCGTCTGTTGGAATCAGCAGCATGGAAACGCCTCTCGCGCCCTCGCCACCGGTGCGCACTGCCGTTGACACCCAGTTCGCCCGCATGCCGCCGGTGATATACGTTTTTGACCCGTTGACGATGTAGTCATCACCGTCACGCACGGCAGTAGTCGTCAGCTGCGCCACATCGGAGCCGCCACCGGGCTCGGTAATACCCAGTGCGATGTGCTTTTCCCCTCTGAGCACCGCTGGTGCAACCATCTCTTTCAATGCCTGCGAACCCCAGTTAATGACCGGAGGCAGGCCAATACCGTGCACCATCAGGCTGGCCGGAATACCACCAGCGCCAATGCGCGCAAGTTCCTCATTCGCGATCCACATATGCCAGGAATCTATGCCTTCGCGCACACCACCAAACTCCTCCGGATAACCGAGCCCCAGCAATCCAACCGCCGCCGCCTTGGGCCACAGCTCTATCGGGATGTGGCAGTCTTCATCCCAATCCTCAGCGTAGGGCATGATCTCGGTGTCGATAAAACGGCGTAACTGGGTGCGCCACTCGTGGTGCTCCTCCCGCAGGTGGGGATTGGGCAGGCGGGCACTGTCAAAATCCAGTGACATGGCATGTTCTCCGAGCGTTTCAGGGGCACTTATACTAATTGAGAGCGCGCCTCAGCGCATGTGCTGTCGCGCCATTGGTTTGGGCAATGGTGACAGGCCACCGCCACCCCCGCAACAACCTGGGCCGAGGGTTGCAACCCGCAGCCCCGGGTAGACGGCAAGCCAGTTTAGGGCCGGTCTTTTCTGCGGAAGTGGAGCATAACGTCTACCGTTGACCGCGACACACCGCCCATCTGGGATCTGCTGGGCTCAACGGCGACATCCAATGCACTGAAGTCAAAATTCTCCAGCAAGTGAAACAACAGTACCTTGCACATATTGTGTGAAAATTTCTGCGCCGGACAAGCGTGCGCGCCATGCCCGAATGTGCTCACGGTTTCCTTGCCGTGCGCAATCAGTGCCGCATCAATACGTCTGCCCTGGTAGTGATCGGGGTCGAAACGCGCCAGCTCGGGCGTCTGTGTGTTGGTCACTGACAGCATTGTGGTGATGTATACACCCGGCTGCAGCGTATACACGGCGTTGCCGCAATCAAACTGCATTTCCTTCATCACTTTGCGCAGGGTGATAGAACGCTGTGCCAGGCGCACACTTTCCATCAGCAGTTGCTCGCAGAAGCGCATGCTGTCAAGGGCCTGCTGCGACAGATAGAATTCGTCTCCAAACGTCTCCCTCGTCGCAATAATCTCAGCCTCGAGGCGCTGCTGTACATCTGGATGCTGATTCAGATGGATGAATGACCAGGCCAGTGCCGCATAAAGGTTGGACAGAAAGCCCTGATTGGCGTTGACGATATTATGTGTGAGTTTGCGCAACGTCACCTGCGGATCGTCGGTTTTAAAGCGTTGATAAAGATAGGTGAGATTGTCCCGCGGCCAGATATTGGCGGCCTCGCGCTGCGCCACAATATCAGTCACCAGCGCCCTGATCGCTGCTAACGCCTGTTTCTCCTCAGCCTTGCCAGAGTTCAGCGTTTTCAAGGTCTGCTGTGGACTAACAAAAGCATTCTCCTGTGACAGCACATCAAAATGCAATTTGAACTGTTGCCACATGCCATCGCGCGCTGCCTCCTCGCCGATCCACACCTTGAAACCGACGCGTTGCTCGAGTGTGCGTATCGTATCGAACACGTTCAGATCGCCCTCGTCCTGCCAGCCCGCAATGACCTGCGAAATAGCATCTGAGAAGTCGGCAATATAGGCAGCTACCTTTTCCGGCAGCAGCAAGTCGTAAAACAGTTTTATATCCGCATCCATGAAAATTTCGAGCGGGGTTTTAAACCCCAGCATATCGAACGTCGCCATACCGAAACTGGCCTCATCCTCGGCTGCGGCATAGAGGCTCTTAAGCCCTTGCGGGGAAAAAACACAAAATAGCTTGTAACCGAAGACATCCACCAGAAAGGTGTCACCGTACTCCTTTCTCATTGCTGTCAGAAAATCTGTCGGACTGTGCGAAAAGCGCAAACCAGCCCCGATATGCGGTAGTTCATCCTGCACTATCGGCGGCTTGGGGCTTACCAGATACTTCTGATTAAGGTTTGCGCTCATGTTTTCCATTTTCCGCCACAGCAGGCGGCAGCAAAAACTATCTTTGTTATTGTATGGCCGACGCTACCTGGTACTTCAATCGCCAGGCCTCGTAACCACCGTCCATGCTGTACACCTGGGTGTATCCAAGTTCGCAGAAGTAGTTCGCTGCACCCTGACTGGAATTTCCGTGGTAGCAGTAAAGAATCAACGGCTTATCTTCGTGCGCCTGAGACAAGAAGTGATCCATCGTCTCAGCCTGCACATGAATGGCGTTAGCGATATGTCCGGCATGATAGGCATCGACAGCCCTGACATCACCTATGGTAACTTCACCTGTGTCTATCAGTGCCTTTGCCTCGTCGATTGAAACCCGTTTAAAGGCCACGTCAGTCTCCAGTATTTACAATGTGGTGTTATGTATAACAGCATAGCTTAATGGTCGTTGCATTGGTGCACCTCGACCGTTGCGTGCACGATGTTCAAACTCGGCGGAATCCGCGATTTGTAATGCTGGGGTGGCTGCGGGCTATCGCTGACCAACGCTATCTCTGCTGCATAGATTTCATGTCCGATAGTCCAGAGGTGTAAATCTGTTATGCGATCAGTTGACTCCCCCTCAATGGCCAGGCGTAAATTTTCGAGTCGGTGATCATCCACCTGGTGATCTAAAAGGACACGGGCGGTATCGCGAATCAGACTGTATGCCCAGCGCGCGACCAACGCGGCACCAGCCAGGCCCATTACAGGGTCCAGCCATTGCGCCCCCAGATACTTTCCCGCAAGCAGCGCAAAAATTGCCAGCACAGAGGTTAGGGCATCAGCCAGTACATGCATATAGGCGGCGCGAAGGTTGTGGTCGTGACCTTCCTGCTGGTCGTGGTCGTGGTCGTGGTCGTGGTCGTGGTCGCGAGTATGCTCATGGCGGTGCGCATGGCCATGACCATGCGGCGTCGACATCAGCACCCATGCGCTCACGCCATTTACAACAAGGCCGAGAACCGCCACAACCAGTGCACTATCAAACGAAATCACCTTTGGATTGATCAGCCGCTCGGCGCTTTCGATCAACATATATAACGCGAAACCCATCAACAGCACTGCGCTGGCAAAGCCTGCCAGACTATTGATTTTACCCACGCCAAACGCAAACCGCCGATCTGCCGCGAGCTTTCGCGACACAACGTAGGCAAACACAGCAATACCCAGCGCGGTTGTGTGTGAGGCCATGTGCAGGCCGTCGGCCAGCAGCGCCATAGAGCCGTAGGTAATGCCTGCTACGATCTCTACGACCATCATCACTGCGGTCAGGATAACAATCGCAATAGTGCGATTTTCACCAGCGCGTTGCTGATTCTGGCTAAAGACGTGATCGTGCTTCCAGTGCTCTACCTTATGTGTATGCATTACAAAACTCTTGTGTGGATTTTAAAACCGGTTCAGTAGCGGCAGCATCTATTCAATGGTCGCGCATGGACAAGGATAGCCCACGCGCCTGTAAATGTCCCCGAGTGAACGCTTGGCACCGGTCCGACAAACGTATATCTTGCGCTGCATGAGATACATAGGCAGCGAAAACTTTGACCACGAACAGGCTCCGTGTATCGGTGTCCTGCTCACCAATCTTGGCACGCCACGCGCACCCGAAAAGCGTGCGCTGAGGGCTTACCTGAAAGAGTTCCTGTGGGACCCCCGTGTGGTGGAGATCCCGCGACCGATCTGGTGGTTTATTCTGCATGGCGTCATTCTGAATATCCGTCCCCGGCGTTCTGCCCATTCGTATCGGAGCGTCTGGACAGAGCGAGGCTCCCCTCTAATGTTCCACACTCAGGATCAGACAGACGCATTGAGGACAGCGCTACAGGTGCAATACGGTGAAAAAGTGCAGGTGGAATTTGCCATGCGCTATGGCACACCTGCCATTTCCGAAGTAGTTCAAGGTATGTTACAGCGCGGTGTGCGAAAATTGCTGGTGTTGCCGTTGTATCCGCAGTACAGCGGAGCCACCACCGGTTCTACATTCGACGCGCTGGCGGCCGATTTCACACAGCGACGCTGGTTGCCGGAACTGCGCTTCGTAAACCACTATCACGATCATCCCTCCTATATCAAAGCTTTGGCCGATAGTGTGCGCGCCTTTCGCGCAGTGCACGGCAGTGCAGACAAATTGCTGTTTTCCTATCACGGCGTACCGCAGCGCTATCTCGACCAGGGTGATCCCTATCACTGCGAATGCCTCAAAACATCCCGCCTGGTAGCGCAGGAATTGGGCTTGCAGGAGGGCGACTACCAAACCACATTCCAGTCTCGCTTCGGCCGCGAGGAGTGGCTAAAACCCTACACGGACGTGACGCTCAAAGAGTTTCCTGCGCAGGGGATCAAGACGGTGCAGGTTATGAGTCCAGGTTTTGCAGCTGATTGTCTGGAAACACTGGAGGAGATTGCAGTAGAAAATCGCGACTATTTTCTGCAGGCAGGCGGAGAGCGTTTCGATTACATCCCATGCCTGAACAGTACTCCAGAACATATCACCGCATTGGCAAGCATCGCCAGCGAACACCTACACGGCTGGCTCGACCAGGATTCCCCTGATCGGGTAAAACCGGGCTCAGCGCATACGTAGCAAGGATTAAATCCAGCGCCTCACTCGCGCACAATAGGCCGGATACTCCTCCGGGAAAATGCCGCGCAACATGGCCTCCTCCGGCCGAATAAACCGAAATTCGATAATAACGGCGAACAGCGGTGGAATAATCAACGCGGTGGCGGCACCCACCGTAACCGCACAGCCGAGCAGGACTGCCAGCATCCCCAGGTACATCGGATTGCGCGTGTAGCGGTAAATACCGTCTGTCACCAGTGCGGACACGTTGCGAAACGGGATCACACCGGTTCCCGCGCGTGTAAAGCGACCATTCGCAGTCACCAGCAGCGCCAGCCCGATGACAATCATCAGGCCACCAATCACCTGTCCTCCGACACTGGTAAAGCGTGAACCGGGAAAATACTCATTGCAGGCGAAGATGGCGATCAGGCCAAAAAGCAGCCAGATGGGTGGGTAGATGATGCGTTTGACCATGTCGCGACCGCTCCCGTTTAAAAAGTATGGATATGTACGCCAGCGGGTTCAATGCTGCCGATACCGAACGCCACAATAATACCCAGAAGAAACGCCAACGTCAGCTTGCCACGGTCGTGACTGTGGAAGTGCACCTCAGGCAACAGGTCACTGAGTGCGATACAAATGAACGCCCCGGCGGAAAAGGCCAGTGCCGCAGCCACCAGATGGTTGCGGCTGTCAGCCATCATGTCCACACCAAAATAAAACAGCAGAGCGCCCAACGGGCACATCAGCGCAAACAACACATTGGCCACTGTGCGCGCACTACTGCTCCACCCGCCGGCTGCCATTAACGTGACGATGGACATCGCGTCCAACGGTTTGTGCAGCGCGATTGCGAGGAATACACCTATCCCGATCAGGCCCACCGCGGGGCTCCCGGCATGCATCACCGCACCAAGTGCCACACCGTCTATCAGCGTGTGTACCGCTAAACCGAGCGCAAGACCGACCCAACTCAGGCCGTGGACAGGCTTTTTGTGCTCATGGTCATTTGCAGGAGCGGGGGTATGTATATGAGTATGTGTATGGTCGTGAGCGTGATCAACGTGGTGATCCTGCTGCACATCTACTTCATCACTGAAATCGTGCTGATGAAAATGAAATACACGAAGCAACATCAGCATGACCACCAACCCGACCATCACCCACCAGACAGCGGTATCTACACCGCGATCACCTCCCAGCATTGCCACGCTGTGCGGTATCAGGTGGTAGAAAGCGACGCCCAGCATGAGCCCGGACACCAGACTCATCACCAGTTGCGTGCGGGTGTGCGTCATCCTGATCAAGCTCGGCAGGAGGCCGCCCATCAGCGAAAATCCTGCGATCGCCAGACAATAGAGACTCAGTAGAAGCGTTGGCTGCAACGGTATGCGCTCGGTAGTGGATTGGGTGAAGATGCGGCGCATTATTCCACAATCACCTGCACTTGTAATGGAAGGTCTGGCGAGCACAGGACTGCAGACTGCGCGGTGACGTTTACCGGCCTGACATTTCCAGTCACCTGGAAGCGACGGGAAAAGTCATTGACACCCAAACTAATGGCCATTAGTTTAGCTCCATCCTACGAGGAGGACGCCATGTCTATCTACGAACCGATCGAATCCAATGATTCCCGACGTCACTTGCAGCTGCGCAGCCCAGTTACTCTGGAGCGCACCGGCGAGTTAATTTGTGCCAATGCAGACGATGTAGCCCAGGCCATTGCCAAAGCCAGGGCGGCGCAACCTGGCTGGGCAGCCACCAGCATGAAAGAGCGGGCCGCAATTGTCGAACGCGCGCTGAAAATCGTCATCGCACGACAGGACGAAATCATCGATACGGTGGTCAAGGAAACTGGCAAGGCCCGCACCGACGCGATGAGCATGGAGGTATTCTCGGTCGCTGACCAACTGTGTTACTACGCCAAGAATGCCGAGAAGTTTCTGAAGCCGCGCAAGCGCAAGATTCACGGCATTCTCGGATTAATGAAGCAACTGCGAATTCTGTACAAGCCGCTGGGCGTCATCGGCCTGATCACGCCCTGGAATGGCCCCTTTGTACTGGTAATGAACCAGGCAACCCAGGCACTGCTTGCAGGCAATACCGTGGTCGCCAAGGGTTCGGAAGTCACACCTTACTCCGCCATGCTTGCCGAGGATATTTTCCGCGAAGCCGGCCTGCCCGAGGGCGTATTACAAGTGTTACTCGGTGACGGCGAAACCGGTGCCGCCATCGTGCGCGGAGGTGTGAATAAGGTGTCCTTCACCGGCTCAGTGGCCACCGGTCGCAAGGTTGCCGAAGCCTGCGCCAGCCAGTTGATTCCCTGCACGTTGGAACTGGGCGGCAACGATGCCATGATCGTCTGCGCCGATGCCGATCTGGACCGCGCCGCCGATGGCGCGTGGGTCGGTTCCTGCATGAACACCGGACACTACTGTTGTGGCACCGAACGGATTTACGTAGTGAAAGAAGTTTACGACGAGTTTTTGCGCCTGGTGATGGAGAAAGGCAAGGGTCTGCGCCAGGGTCAGCAACACGGCTGGAACGAGGATATCGGCGCCGTGTTCTGGGATCGGCAGATGGCCATTATCGAAGCACATGTGGAGGACGCGCGTGCCAAGGGTGCCAACATCCTGATGGGCGGACGCCGCAATCCCGAACTGCCAGGCCTGTACTATGAACCTACAGTGATTACCGAGGTCAACAACAACATGGATATCATGCTGTTGGAAACCTTCGGTCCGGTACTTTGCATTCAAAAAGTAAACAGTGAAGCCGAGGCACTGGCACTGGCCAACGATTCCGAATTTGGCCTGAACGGCAACGTGTGGACCAAGGACAAGGAAAAAGGCTATCGGCTCGCTGCAGCGATCGATACCGGATCATGCAGTGTCAACGATATGGCCATGAGCTACGGGATTCCGGCAGCGCCCTTCGGCGGCAAAAAGAACTCGGGTGTCGGCCAGGTCAACGGCAAGAAGGGTATTCGCGGCTACTGCCACGAAATGCCCATCATCATTGACCGTTTCGGTGGAAAAATGCAGAACGGCTATCCCTACAGCGCGAAAAGCGCCGAGGGTATGAAGAAGCTTATGGACTTCATGTGGGTGAAAACACCATTGGGTCGGTGGCTGAGCTAGAAGACTCCCCGCTATAGGGCCACCTCACTCGGGGTGGCCCGCTTCTTAGCCAGGCGACCGCAGACTACACCAGCACCAGATTGTCGCGATGGATGAGCTCCTCATCCAACTGGTAGCCCAGAATTGACTCAATGTCTTTCGAGGCAGAGCCCATAATTCGCCGGGTCTCGTCGGCACTGTAGTTGACCAGACCGCGGGCGATTTCTCGTCCTTGACCATCCCGGCAGGACACCATATCACCGCGCGAAAATTTACCCCTTACGCCACTTACGCCAACGGGTAACAGGCTGCGCCCGGATTCACGCAGCACGCGCACCGCGCCTTCGTCCAGCTCCAGGGTCCCCGAAGTTTGTACCATGCCGGCCAGCCATTGCTTGCGCGCATTCTGCGGCTGCTTGCCGGTGCGCAGCCAGGTGCCAATGCTGGCGCCGGCAACAACACTGCGCAACACGTTATCGACCCGGCCAGACGCAATCACGGTTTCAGTACCTGAACGTGCCGCCAGGCGAGCGGCACGCAGTTTTGTCACCATGCCGCCACGTCCCAGACTACCGCCTTCGCCCGCCATCCCGTCGAGTGCCGGGTCATGGACATCGCAGGTGGCAACCAACTCTGCATTGGGGTTTTGACGGGGGTCCTCCTCGTACAGACCCTGCTGATCCGTCAGCAACACCAGTACTTCAGCATCTATCAGGTTGGCCACCAGTGCGGCGAGGGTATCGTTATCGCCAAAGCGGATCTCATCGGTCACCACAGTGTCGTTCTCATTGACGATCGGGACAACATTCAGCTTCAACAGCGTCTTTAACGTACCGCGCGCATTGAGATAACGATCTCGTGCAAGCACATCATCATGCCCCAGCAATACCTGTGCTGTAGCGATATTGTGGCGTTTGAATGCTGTCTCATAGCTCTGCACCAGGATCGACTGCCCCACTGCTGCAGCAGCCTGCAACTGGTGCAGCAAATGCGGTCGCGTCGCCCATCCCAGACGCACGATACCGGCAGCCACAGCTCCACTGGAAACCAGTACCACTTCGCAGCCCATCGCGCGCAGCTCTGCCAATTGGTCTACCAGCGAGGCGATGACACCTTCGTCCAGTCCGCGACCGTCATTGGTGAGCAGTGCGCTCCCCACCTTCACCACCCAGCGCTTTGCTCTGGCTATTTCATTCCGTTCAGTCACACGCGATCCTAGAGCCGGTATTCGACTTCCACATCAAAGTCGTGATCATCAAAATCATCATCGTCTTCATCTTCTGCATGCGCCGCTCGCATCGCTGCGCGCATATCTTCAATACGCTGCCTGGCCTCCTGCTGCATACGAGTCTGTTGTTCTCGCTCTGCCAGCGCCAACTCGGGGTCGGCCGCCTCTCTCGCACGACACTCCTCAAGATAATTCATCAGGTCACCACACAATGGGGCTGTGCCCTGTGCGCTGATTGCCGAGATTTCATAAACGGGACCCTGCCAGTTCAACGCCTTCAGCACCGCACTTCGCCGTTCGGCAAACGTCTCAGCGTCCAGCAAATCACTCTTGTTCAGCACCAGCCAACGTTCACGCGCCGCCAACGTCGGACTGAAGCGCTCCAGTTCACGCACGATGGTCAGCGCAGCCTCGGCCGGCTCAACGCCATCGTAGGGAGCCATATCGATCAGGTGCAACAGGATGCGATTACGCGTCAGGTGTTTGAGAAAGCGGATGCCGAGACCAGCACCTTCCGAGGCTCCTTCGATCAGGCCTGGAATGTCCGCCATGACAAAGCTACGGTGTGAATCGACACCAACCACGCCGAGATTCGGCACCAGGGTGGTGAACGGATAATCCGCCACCTTGGGTTTCGCAGAGGACACCGCGCGAATCAATGTCGACTTACCCGCGTTTGGCAATCCCAGCAAGCCGACGTCGGCCAGTACCTTGAGTTCCAGTTTCAGGCTGCGAAACTCACCCTCGCTACCGGGCGAGGTCTGCCTCGGCGCGCGATTGGTACTGGATTTATAGCGCGTATTTCCCAGGCCGTGAAAACCGCCTTGCGCCACTAACAGGCGTTGCCCGGCAACCGAAAGGTCACCCAGTACTTCCCCGAGATCTTCGTCGATGACTGTGGTCCCTACCGGTACTTTCAGCACCAGGTCATCGGCGCTTTTGCCGGTACAATTTCTGCCGCGACCGGCCTCGCCACTATGCGCCCGATAATTGCGCTTGAAACGATAGTCCACCATGGTATTGAGGGATTCGTCTGCCTCAATGATCACGCTACCACCGTCACCGCCATCGCCGCCGTCTGGACCGCCTTTTTCAATATATTTCTCACGTCGAAAACTCAGGCAGCCGTTACCGCCTTTGCCGGCGTATACATTGATGCTTACCTCATCTACAAATTTCATTTTGACTCCTGACGCAGGCGCTATAGCACTTCGTCATAGTATCTAACGGCGAATGAGTACATAAAAAAAAGCCCCGTCAATTGACGAGGCCCTCGATCGTTTGGCTGTGGCCGCCGACTCAGGCGCTCACCACCTCAACAAACTTGCGACCATTCGGCCCGCGGACAACGAATTCTACTTTACCAGCGGCCTTGGCGAACAGTGTGTGGTCCTTGCCGATACCGACATTAGTGCCGGGGTGGAAACGCGTACCACGCTGGCGCACGATAATATTGCCTGCCTTTACTGTCTCGCCGCCAAAGCACTTTACGCCAAGGCGTTTGCTTATTGAGTCGCGGCCGTTACGTGTACTACCACCAGCTTTCTTGTGTGCCATTGTCCGAGTCCTCTATTAAGCTTTGATACTGGTAATCTTCACTTCGGTGAACCACTGGCGATGACCAGTCTCACGACGATAGTGTTTGCGGCGATTGAATTTTACGATTTTGACCTTCTTGTGACGGCCCTGGGCTATCACTTCGGCGGTCACGGTGCTACCTGCGACCAGCGGGGTACCGATTTTGATCGTGTCACCACCAACCATCAGAACCTTGTCGAATTCGACAGTTTCGCCAGTGGCGACTTCGATTTTTTCCAGTTTGAGGGTTTCCCCTTCAACGACGCGGTGTTGTTTACCGCCGCTTTCAATGACTGCGTACATAGCGTGCTCCGTTCAATTAGCCTGCTCGCATTTGCGATAAACCCTTGAAAATCAAGGGGGCAGAGTCAGGCACAAACAGTTGAGGTGTCTTCCGATCACTACTGCATGGTGCAGAAGGGTCCGGAGGGCGGCGATTTTACGCAAATCAGGGAGTCGGAGCAAGGGTTAATTTTATCTAAAAACAAGGGGTTGCGGTTATCCAACACGCAGCATCTGTGCGCCGCTTTCCGCTCCCCGACTGGCTTGACAGGCCGGTGGTCGCATCCTAGCATGCGCGGGCACTTTTTATTCCCGCAGTCCACTATGCATCAGATCCGCGCCACCGTCGCACGTGAATTCGAGCTGGTCAATCAGCTGATCATCGAACAGCTTCATTCTGACGTCGAAATGGTGGAGAACGTTGGCCACTACATTGTAGACGCAGGCGGCAAACGCCTTCGCCCCTTGCTGGTGCTACTGATCGCTGCAGCCACCGGGCGCTGCGATACAGCAAATATCACGTTTGCCGCAGTTATCGAGTTCATTCACACAGCAACTCTCCTGCACGACGATGTGGTTGATCTCTCTTCGCTGCGCAGGGGCCGCGCGACCGCCAACGCACAATTCGGCAACGCGCCATCAGTTCTGGTCGGCGACTTCCTCTACACAAGGGCCTTCCAACTGATGGTCAAACTTGGCTCCATGGATATTCTGGAACACATGGCGCATACCACCAATACCATTGCCGAAGGCGAGGTACTGCAGTTAGTCCGCGCCGGTGATCCAGACACCAGTGAAGAGCAATACCTGGATGTAATCACACGCAAAACTGCCATCCTGTTTGCTGCGGCGTGCTATGGTTCCGCTACTCTCTCTGCGGAGGCCCAGAGAACCAGACAGCCACTGCGCGAGTTCGGCCTGAACCTCGGGATCGCCTTCCAGATGATTGATGACGTGCTCGATTACACTGGCAACCCTCAAACAATGGGTAAAAATGTCGGCGATGATTTGATGGAAGGCAAAATCACGCTGCCGCTGATTCATACTCTCCAGGTGGGTAGCAAATCCGAACAAGACATTGTGCGGCAGGCGATACGCACCAAGAGCGCCGACCAGATCGAACAGATTACTGCCGCCGTGCAACGTTGCGGCTCGCTGGACTACACACGCGAGCGCGCCAGGCACTATCACGACCTGGCGCTACAGCACCTGGAAATACTTCCGGCAAGTGACGCACGCAGCGCACTGGAACGCATGACCTGGCTCTCGATCAATCGCGACCACTGACGGCGACACGGCTGCTCCAGACCATGCCGTAATCCTGGGTATGGCGCGATAAATTCGAGCTTTCAGTGTTCGACCTTCACAGATGTCCTGGACGGAGCACTACGATGACAGCGAGCAAACTCCTATCTGAACTTCCCGCCTATGCATCGGTGGCGTCACATGCTGCACTCCTGCGATCAGCGTCTATCGAGGAACTCTTTGCGCAGGACCGCGAACGTGCACGCACATGGACTGTGGACGCGGCAAACTTACAGCTGGACTATTCCAGGCACCTGCTGAATGCGAGTGCACTGAAGGTGCTACTGGACCTGACCGAGCAGGCCAACCTGGGCCAGGGTATCGTCAATCTTTTTGATGGAGTGCACATCAATAGCACTGAAGATCGACCCGCACTGCACACACTTCTGCGCGCTTCCAGCCCGGGTACACAGTCAACGCGCTACGGTGAAGTGGAAGCAGCAAGACAACGCATGAAAACGTTTGCGCAACGACTGAATCGAGGCGAACAGACTGGCTTTTCTGGTGCGGCGATTACCGATGTCGTCAACATTGGTATCGGCGGCTCCGACCTTGGTCCGCGATTGGTAACACAGGCGCTAACACCGTTCCACGGTAAAGTGCGTTGTCACTACGTGGCAAATGTGGACCCTTCTGATTTTCAGCAGGCCACTGCTACGCTTAATCCTGCAACCACTCTTTTCATCGTCTGCTCCAAATCCTTTCGAACCGAGGAAACACTGACCAATGCTCTGGCGGCACGCAGTTGGGTGCTCAATGCGGGCGCATCAGGAGGAGATCTGAACAAGCATTTTTTGGCGGTTACCAGCAACCTGCAAGCTGCCGCTGATTTCGGTATACCGGAGGCTAATTGCCTACCAATGTGGGACTGGGTGGGCGGTCGCTACTCGGTCTGGTCTGCGGTGGGGCTCAGTTGTGCGATCGCCGTCGGCTGGGAGAAATTTGCCGAATTCCTCGCCGGTGCAGCAATGATGGATGAGCATTTTCGCACTACACCAGCACACCAGAATATGCCGATTCTCATGAGCTTGTTGGAACTGTGGTACTGCAACTTTTTCGGGGTCGCCAACCACGTTGTCCTGCCCTATGACCACAACATGCGGCAACTCTCCAATTATTTGCAGCAACTGACTATGGAGAGCAATGGTAAGCGCGTCAGTATCGATGGCGAGTCGCTCGAGTATACGACCGCGCCTGTCTTATGGGGTTCGGCCGGCACAATCGGCCAGCACTCTTTTCACCAGTTACTTCATCAGGGGCAATTACTGTGTCCAGTGGATTTTATTCTGCCACTAACAACGCATACAGCAATGACGCAACAGCACCGCAAGCTGGTCGCCAATTGTCTGGCACAAAGCCAAGCCCTGATGATCGGTCGCTCGCTGGACGAGGCCAGAAAACTACTGCTAGCACGAGGTCTTGACCCGGTCAGTGCAGACCAACTCGCGCCACATATGGTGATGCCCGGCAATCGTCCAAGCAGCATCATTACGATGGAATCTTTGACGCCAAAAACGCTGGGTGCACTCTTGGCATTATACGAGCATCGGACCTTCTGCAGCGGCCAATTGTGGCGAATCAATTCGTTCGATCAATGGGGAGTGGAGCTCGGAAAGGAAATCAGTAACGAGATTCTACGACGACTGTCAGGTGACAGCACGACCAGCATGGATGCAGCCACAGAACGCCTGATCGACGTATGGAAACGCGCCCAAAACAGCAACCTTCAGGAATAGGCAATTCTCTGGTCCGCGTCAGGCATCAATGAGTGCCAACAATTCCTGTGTTTTCGATTCCATCAGGGACTCACTGCCTCGGCTCTCTACGTTCAAGCGCACTACCGGCTCAGTGTTAGACATGCGCAGATTAAAGCGCCACTCGCCCATATCCATGCTGATACCGTCAACGCGTTCTACAAGCACGGCCTGCTTGTGATATGTCTCTTCAATTTTGGTGAGCACAGTCGCCGGATTTTCGATAGTGCGATTTATCTCACCACTACAGGGATAGGCTTGCATACGTTCGCTAACCATATCAGCTAGCGTTTGGCCGCTGCTGCAGATCAAACCAGTTACCAACAACCAGGGAATCATGCCACTGTCACAATAGGCAAAGTCACGGAAATAGTGGTGGGCGCTCATCTCACCACCGTAGACTGCATTCTCGAGTCGCATACGTTCCTTAATGAAGGCATGCCCGGTTTTGCTCTGCACCGGTTCACCGCCCAATGATTTCACAATATCAATTGTGTTCCACGTCAACCGCGGGTCATGCACGATGCGGGCTGGACCCTGCTGCCGCAGAAAAGCGGCTGCCAATAGACCGACAACGTAGTAGCCCTCAATAAAATTGCCGAGATGATCGAAGAAAAAGCAGCGGTCGAAATCACCATCCCAACCCAGACCCAGATCCGCCTTATGCTCGCGTACGGCATCAATAACTGCGGTGCGATTCTCCGGCAATAATGGATTGGGTACGCCATTAGGGAAGTTGCCGTCTGCTTCATGATGCAGTTTTATAAACTCAAAAGGCAGGTGCGGCTCCAATAAGTCGACTACTCGGCCAGCGCCACCATTACCCGCATCTACCACAATTTTGAGGGGTTTCAGCGCAGCGACGTCAATATAGGAAAGCAAATGCTGCACATAGGCT
The DNA here is from genome assembly GCA_041396025.1 of Halioglobus sp. Classification (GTDB taxonomy): domain Bacteria; phylum Pseudomonadota; class Gammaproteobacteria; order Pseudomonadales; family Halieaceae; genus Marimicrobium. The sequence continues at coordinate 81,032 of JAWKZL010000005.1, forward strand.
TGTGAGGTATCAAGCGGGTACAGTTTTCCCGGCTTCGCAGCGGGCGTGAAGTCGTCACGTTCCGCCATTGCTTTGATGTCAAAAAGACCCGTGTCGCCCGAGATTGGTCTCGATTCCTCACGTACAAACTTCATGCCGTTGTAGTCTTTAGGATTGTGACTGGCAGTGACAGCGATGCCGCCGTCCATCCCCGCATGCGATGTAGCAAAGTAAATTTCCTCGGTACCACACAGTCCGATATCGTATACATCCACGCCCTGCTCCAGCAGACCCTGGGTTACGGCAGCCTTGATCGCTTCACTGGTCAGGCGAATATCATGGCCGACAACAACCTGCTTCGGTTTGACGACCTCGGCGAAAGCGCGACCGATACGCCGGGCGATATCCTCATTCAGCTGGTCTGGTACGCGCCCGCGAACATCATAGGCTTTGAAACAGGTAATCTCTTGCACTGGGAAGTCTCGCTCAGCTCTTTTGGTAATAGTTTTCGTAGACAAAGTTGGTTGCTTCTACAAAACCCGGCACACTGCCGCAATCGAAGCGACGCCCTTTGAATTTGTAAGCCATTACGCAACCATTTCTGGCCTGTGTTTGCAGCGCATCAGTGAGTTGAATCTCACCATTGGCACCCGGTGGTGTAGTGCGCAGGATATCGAAAATGTCAGGTGTGAGAATGTATCGCCCGATAATTGCCAGATTCGAGGGTGCATCCTTGGGCTGGGGTTTTTCAACCATCTCATCGATGCGATATATACCGTCCTTCAAACTCTCCCCACGGATCACACCATAATTTTGTGTTTGATCCTCCGGCACTTCCTGAATGGCGACAATGGAGCAACGGAACTGCTTGTACAACTCGGCCATCTGGGCAAGGACACCGGGGCCGTCGTTAAAACACAGGTCGTCCGAAAGCAGAACACCAAAGGGCTCATTCCCGATTAGCGATTCGCCGGTCAGTATCGCATGCCCCAGACCCTTCATTTCTCGTTGGCGTACCATCGTGAATATGCCTTTTTCAAGCACATTGCGGATACTGGCGAGATAGGCTTCCTTACCACTGCCAGAAATCTGGTGTTCGAGTTCATAGCTGATATCAAAATGGTCCGCTATTGCGCGTTTACCGCGACCTGTGACCATGGCGCAGGTTGTCATTCCCGCTTCAATAGCTTCCTCAACACCATACTGAACCAATGGTTTGTTCACCACCGGTAGCATTTCCTTGGGCATGCTTTTGGTTGCGGGAAGAAAGCGCGTGCCATAGCCGGCAACTGGAAATAGACATTTTTTTATCAAAGGGAAAGCTCTCCACTAATAACCACTGTCATTTGCTCCTACCGTATACGTCCTCGAAGCGCACGATATCATCTTCTCCAAGATAGGCACCGGATTGCACCTCGATAATTTCGAGCGGAATACGTCCGGGGTTGGCGAGTCGGTGCTTGTGCCCTAATGGAATGTAGGTTGACTCATCTTCCCCAAGCATGAACACTTTGTCTTCACAGGTCACCTCGGCGGTGCCTTTGACCACAATCCAGTGTTCAGCCCGGTGATGGTGCATTTGCAGTGACAGTCGCTGCTCCGGATTAACAACGATGCGCTTTACTTGAAAGCGATCGGAAGTGACCAGTGATTCGTACGATCCCCACGGGCGGTATACGCGCAAGTGCAAAGAAGCTTCTGTGCGTTTCTGCAGCTTGAGTGTATTAACAATACGCTTCACATCCTGCACTTTTCTGCGATCGGCAATAAGAATCGCATCGGCGGTTTCCACGACCACAAGGTTTTCTACGCCGGTCGCAGCCACCAAACGCGAATCGCTGCGGAAATAGCTATCCTGACAGTTATCCAGAATGACATCTCCGCGACACACGTTACCCTGCGTATCGCGCTCTGCCACTTCCCACAATGCAGACCAGGCGCCCACATCACTCCAACCGCAATCCAGTGATACAACACCACCAACCGCTGTTTTCTCCATCACTGCATAGTCAATACTATCGCTGGGACAATGTTTGAACTCTTCTTCGTCAGGGCGCACAAAATACATATCTGTTGTAGCATGCTGCATCGACCGCTGGCAGCAGGCTAGTATCTCAGGTGCCAGCTTTGCCAATTCATCCAAATAGGTCTGTGCACGAAGCAGGAACATGCCCGAGTTCCACAGATAACCGCCGCTCTCCAGATACCCTCGCGCCGTCTCCGCATCAGGCTTTTCCACAAATCGTTCCAGATCGTAAAGATCTTCGTCCACTAAAGAACCGCACTTGATATAGCCATAACCCGTCTCAGGCGCAGTCGGAACGACTCCGAAGGTCATCAGTCTTCCCTGCTGCGCGAGCGGTAAAGCCTTATCCACCGCAGCGACGAACGCATCAACATTTGTGATCAGGTGGTCGGCCGGCAACACCAGCAATATTGCCTCGGGATCGCTATTGATCGCGTGCAACGCCGCCAATGCAACTGCTGGAGCCGTGTTGCGACCTTGCGGCTCAAGGATCAATGCGCTGGCTTGCAAATCCAGTTGCCGAAGTTGCTCCGCCACCATAAAGCGGTGCTCTTCATTGCATACTACGACAGGCGCAGAGGAAGCCAAAGGAGTGGTCCGACGCAGGGTTTCCTGCAGCATGGATATCTCACCAGCCAGTGGCAAAAACTGCTTGGGGTGGGTCTCACGCGAAACCGGCCACAACCTGCTGCCGACACCGCCGGAAAGAAGTACGGGTGTTAACATCTGGATCCCCTGTTACCTGCAGAAAATTTCTATTTGTTAGCGTTCTTAGCTGCCGCAACGCACACGCGGAGCACTGTCTTCATGGTATCTGAAGTGACTATTTTTGGCCAGCAAACCACTGGACTTGTGGTGCCCAGCTATTAAAATGGTGACGCACTTAGCATCTCTAAAACAACTTGGGCCAGAACTCCAAACAATTCCAAGGCAAGGCTCAAGGCAAAGCGCCGCCTGCAGCCCGCCTGAGGCAAGTAACACCCACTTTTGTAGCCAATGTGAACTTTTTATGATCGGTAAAAACGCATACTCAAGGGACGAACTTATCGCTTGCGGCAAAGGCGAGCTCTTCGGACCTGGCAACGCACAGCTTCCGATCGACAACATGCTTATGGTTGATCGCATCGTCCACATTAGTTCGCAGGGCGGCAGTTTCGGCAAGGGCGAAATTGTTGCCGAGCTGGATATCCACCCGGAGTTATGGTTTTTCCAGTGTCACTTTCCCGGCGACCCGGTAATGCCTGGCTGCCTTGGTCTGGATGCGATGTGGCAGCTGGTGGGGTTTTTTCTGGGCTGGCGCGGCAATCCTGGGCGCGGACGCGCACTGGGTTGCGGAGAGGTCAAATTCAGCGGCCAGATACTGCCGAGCGCAAGCAAAGTGGTGTACAAGATCAACATCAAGCGCGTCATCGAACGCAAGCTGATCATGGGTATTGCCGATGGCAGCCTCTTTGTAGACGGCACGGAAATTTATGTAGCAAAAGACTTGAGAGTCGGTCTCTTTAAATCAACGGAGTCGTTCTAGGCTTATGGGCAAAAGAGTAGTCATCACAGGACTGGGCATCGTCTCCTGCCTGGGTAACGACGCCGACACGGTTGCTACATCGCTCTATGAGGGTCGTTCCGGTATAACTCTCTGCCAGGAGCAGATTGATATCGGTATGCGATCACATATTTCCGGTGCTCCTGACATTGATGTCGAGGCGCATATTGATCGCAAACAGCTGCGATTTATGGGCAACGCCGCAGCTTACGCCTATATCGCTATGCAGCAAGCTATCGATGACGCCGGCCTGCATGAGACAGAAGTGTCCAATGAGCGCACGGGTATCATTGCCGGTTCAGGGGGTGCGTCTTCATCCAGCCAAACGGAAGCGTCAGACATAATGCGCGAACGCGGCTTACGGCGTGTGGGGCCCTACCGGGTCACTCAGACCATGGGAAGCACGGTATCCGCCTGTCTGGCCACCCCCTTCAAAATCAAGGGAGTTAACTATTCCATTTCGTCCGCCTGTTCCACTAGTGCGCATTGTATTGGCAGCGCAATGGAACAAATTCAGCTTGGCAAGCAAGATCTGGTATTCGCCGGCGGAGGCGAGGAGCTACACTGGACGCTCAGCTGCTTGTTCGATGCTATGGGCGCCTTGTCCACTCGCTACAATGAAACGCCAAAGCGCGCCTCCAGAGCGTATGACGCCAACCGTGACGGCTTCGTGATTGCCGGTGGCGGCGGCATGCTGGTCGTGGAGGAACTGGAACACGCCCGTAGGCGGGGCGCAAAAATATACGCTGAACTGGTGGGCTATGGCGCCACGTCTGACGGTTATGACATGGTTGCACCCTCTGGCGAAGGTGCAGTACGTTGCATGAAACAGGCATTAAGTACTGTCACTGGGCCTGTGAACTACATCAATGCTCACGGCACCAGCACGCCAGCAGGAGACATCCAGGAATTAAAAGCTGTGCGCGAGGTTTACCAGGAACACAGTGAAATTCCGATCATTGGTTCCACCAAATCACTATCCGGGCATTCACTTGGCGCAGCTGGTGTACAGGAAGCAATTTATTCACTGCTGATGCAGCAGCGAGGCTTCATCGCCGCGTCCGCAAATATTGATGAGCTCGACCCAGAGGCGACAGGATTGCCGATTGCCGTCACCCGCCTCGACAATATCGATCTAGAGCGCGTAATGTCCAACAGCTTTGGTTTCGGTGGAACAAATGCTTCGCTGGTGTTCCAGAAATTCAAAGATTAGTCGGGGGCATTACTCGTCAACCCGGTGCCTTCACGCTAAAGAATCAAGCAATATCACTTCTACGCTGGCGCCGTGCTCTACCAGTGAGCCAGCGGGGATAACAGCCAGAGCATTGCTGTGACTGACAGAGCTGAGCACTCCCGAACTTTGATTGACAAATTTTCTGGCCTGCAATCCGTTTGCGGTATTTTCCAAGGTCACACGCAAATACTCCTGTCGTGTTTCCGGTCGCTCGATTGTAAAAGCTGCGCGCGCCTGCAAGTGCAAAGGTTCAAGTTCTGCCACACCCTGCATTTTCAACAGAAAGGGTCGCGCTATCAGGCAGAAGGTGACGAATACAGAGGTCGGATTGCCGGGTAATCCAATAAACGGAGTACCTGCGATACTACCAAACGCCAGAGGCTTGCCTGGCTTGATCGCAAGCTTCCACAAATCCAGCCGACCCAGCCGCTGGACCTGATTTTTCACGTGATCTTCTTCCCCCACTGAGACACCGCCAGTGGTTATTACACAGTCGGCGCGTGAGGCAGCATCAAGGAGAGCCTCGGCGGTCGCCTCGGGGCTATCCGCAACGATACCGAAATCGACAAACTCAAGATTAATTGCTCGCAGCAACCCGGCCAGCGTATAACGATTGGAGTTGTAAATGCCACCGGGCGGCAATTCGCCACTTCCCGGTTCGACCAGTTCATCGCCAGTTGATAACACCGCAACTCGCAATGGACGAAAGACTTTGGCAGTAGCACAACCGATTGACGCCAGTAATCCCAGATCCTGGGGACGCAGCACCCTGCCCTCAACCAACACTGTTTCACCTGCACCGATATCCTGTCCGCGAGGGCGGATATTCTGGCCACTTTTGACCGCAGCCAACACCTGTACCACGCCAGCTGATTCGACACAGTTTTCCTGCATAACCACCGCGTCAGCACCCGCAGGAACAGGTGCACCGGTAAAAATTCTCGCAGTGGTTCCCGGCTCCAGAGCCGTGCCCATAGCTCCTGCTGGAATCCGCTGACTGACCGGCAATGACTGCAGGTGCTCGCTGGCACGCAGCGCATAACCGTCCATGGCACTGTTGTCTACCGGCGGTACATCGACTTTGGAAATAACATTTTCGGCGAGTGTGTAATGCAGTGCTTGTAGCAGGGGCAGTTCAATGCACTGCCGGGTCGAAGGAGCAGCAGCGAGCACCCGCGCCAGCGCCTCGGGAACCGCAAGCAGAGAGCTCACTGTCCCTGTTCCCGCACCTGCAACACGCCAACGAAATTACAAGGCCGATGAACACTGTCCAGTTGCTCACGAATAACGCCATTCCAGGCAGTTTTGCAGGCTCCGGTGGAGCCAGGCATACAAAATATTACGGTGTTGTTGGCAAAACCCGCCAGGGCTCTGGACTGCACCGTGGAAGATCCGATTTCGGCAAAAGACAGGGCTCGAAAGACTTCACCGAAGCCTTCTATATCCTTATCAAACAGAGGGCGAACAGCCTCGGGAGTTGAATCTCGTCCAGAAAACCCGGTGCCACCTGTAATCAACACCGCGTTGATTGCTGCATCGGCGATCCAGGCGGACAGAATTGCGCGAATCTGGTAAACGTCGTCACGCACAATCGCCCGCGCACCGGCTTGATGTCCCTGCGCTCGCAGCGCCTCCACGAGATATTCGCCCGAGGTGTCGTTTTCGCCGGTGCGAGTGTCTGACACAGTCAATACAGCGATCGACAGAGACCTCGAAATGCCATCAGTCGCGCTAGCCATGCCCGCCACCCTCGTGCTGCTGTTGATAGTAATGTTTCACCAGGTCACCGATTGCACTGCGCCATGGAACCTGCCGAATCGCGAACGTATTGCGAATCTTATGGCAGCTCAATGTTCGACTCAAAGATTTCAAACCCTCGGGTTCTCTTTCCAACTGCACGGCCGAAGAGCTCAATTCAAAAAACTGCGACGCTGAAGCCAGCAGTGCTTCTGCAAACTCATAATATGTGGCGGTATCGGAACTGCCGTAGTGATAGATTCCCCAGGCATCCAGGCCGGTGCTGAGTTGATCCAGCAGCGCCAGTATCACTCTCGCTCCATCATCGGCAGCCACAGGACAACCGCGCAGATTATTGTCCAAAATCAGGCTGTCACCCTCTCGTAGCGGGCCCAGCATTTGGGTAATCAAATTGCTGCCTTCGTTGGAAAATATCGGCCCCAGTCGCAGAATCAGGTGGCGTGCACAGGCAGCTGCGACAAGTTGCTCGGCGCGAGCGAGGAGCTGACCCACGGCTTCCTCATTGTCCGGCAAATCATCTTCAATATAGGGACGATCCAACTGCCCAGAAAACACTCTCGAGCTGGACACGTAAAGATAAGCAGTGTTGGTGCGCTGGCAGCTTTTGGCGACCCAGTGGCAGCGCTGCAAATCCATTTCCTGAATCTGGATTCCGCCATCGCCGGCGGCTTCAATACGCACATCTACTACAATATCGCTTTTGGCGCGAACAACGCTTTTTTTCGCCTGTCTCTCGCTCTTCCAGCGACACGCCGATCGACTCATGGCAATAAACTCATGACGCCCCAGCAGTGCCTGCCGCTGCACCAGAGCCATGCCTAAAGGCGTATCTGAACCCAGTATGAGCACTCGCACCGTTGCTGATCCACCTACCGAATCCTACTATCCCAACACTTCAGGCTATTCGCCCATACTCATAATCAGAACGGAATATCATCGTCAAAGCTGCCATAATCTGCAGCGGGAGCGCCGTTGTCAGGCGATGGCCGCGCGCCGCCCGCCCGAGGGGATGCACTCTGTGGATAATCGTCCGGCGCTTGCGCGCCACCGCTTTGTCCTGCACCCCGGGTATCGAGCATCTGCATCTCGTTACCGACAATTTCGGTGGTATAGCGGTCTTGGCCCTCTTTGTCCTGCCACTTTCTCGTGCGCAGGCTGCCCTCCACGTAGACCTTCGAACCTTTGCGCAAATATTCGCCGGCAATTTCGGCCAGTCGATTAAAAAATACTACTCGATGCCATTCTGTCCGTTCTTGAGGCTGCCCGGTTTGCTTGTCTTTCCAGGTTTCCGAGGTCGCTATCGAGATATTGGTAATTGCCGCGCCACCCTGTGTATAGCGTATTTCCGGATCATTACCCAGATTCCCCACCAGGATCACTTTGTTTATGCCCCGTGCGGCCATAATCTTTCCTCAGTTGTTTCAAAATCGATGCAGTTTAGATGCCTGACTATAGCAACCCGCTCTCCCAATTGCGACAGCATCACCGGGCAAAGTCCTGTAATTCAGCCCGTTTGCAACCGGTGTTGTCCAGTGGCTAGACACCACTGGCAGCACTGGAAGAAATTTTACCGTCCTCCACGGGCGGGCGGGCCTGCAACACCAGCAACCACCATATAGTGGCGAGCATCAGGCATACCCCCACTAATCCAGGTTCGCCAATGTTGTGTATCAACCAACCACCACCGGCCCCACCTGCAAAAGCGCCAAAGAACTGGAACGTAGAGTAAATACCCATAGCCGTGCCTTTGCCTTCGGCAAAAACGTTCTTACTGACCAGAGAGGGCAGTGTCGCCTCCAGATAATTGAATCCAACAAAAAACAGCCATAGTCCGCTGTAGAACCAGAAGCTGGTAGTCGCATAACCAAAAGTAGCGACAGCCATGAATATCAGCGCGATACCTGACAGGAAGACCTGGCGCAAGCGACCACCCCGCTCCGCAATAATCATCAGAGGCACCATACCGGCAATGGAAAGCAAGAGTACGGGTAAATACACCATCCAGTGGTTGGCGCGGTCAATGCCATAGGATTGCTCCAACAGACCGGGTACGACGAGAAAACTGGCTGTAAGAATGAAGTGCAGCGCAAATACGCCAAAATTCAGGCGCATAAGTACTTTATTTTTCAGACTCCTGCCAATGAAACCCAAATGCGCAGCCGCTTCACCCCCCTGAGAGGTGATACGTGGCGGGGAAGGAACCACAAAAACCACCATCAGGATACCCAACAGCGCCAGAGCTGAAGTGAGCCAGAACACCGCTGGCAGTCCGCCGATGGAGGCCACCACGGGGCCGAGCACGAGCGCTACGGCGAAAGAAAGGCCAATGCTCATACCCACCACTGCCATGGCCTTGGTGCGTTGCTCCTCGCGTGTCAGATCAGCAACAAGGGCCATGACCGTACTCGCTATAGCCCCCGCACCCTGCAACATTCGACCCAGTATGATTCCGCCGATGCTAGAGGCCATTGCCGCGACCATGCTACCCGCAGCGAACAGCAGCAATCCGGAGATGATTACGGGTTTACGGCCAATCTGGTCTGAGAGCCAACCCAATGGAATCTGCAAGGCAGCCTGGGTCAGTCCATACATGCCCATGGCAAGCCCGATAAGGGTCGCACTCGCGCCCGGCAGATCGGCCGCATAAAGCGCCAACAGGGGCAACACCATGAAAAGGCCTAACATTCGGAAACAATACAAGGCCGCCAGTGATGCGACCGTTCGGCGCTCCTGCGGTGTCATGGGATTTTCAGTGATCACAAAGCGCCTTTCATGGAAAAAACATCGGGCAAACAGAGCAGCGAATGTTACCAGTTTCCAATACCACAGGACATGTAAACGCCGCCGTGGATTAAAAATAGGCTCAGTTTTTGCCCGACATATGCATCTGGGCATATACTGTTCGGTTTCGGTTTCAGAGCGGTTCAAGAGATCCTATGGATACAATTCAAGTGCGCGGCGCGCGCACCCACAACCTCAAAAACATCGACCTTGATATCCCCCGGGACAAGCTGGTTGTGATCACTGGCCTCTCGGGCTCAGGAAAGTCCTCGCTGGCATTTGATACGCTCTATGCCGAGGGGCAACGTCGCTACGTAGAATCCCTGTCTACCTATGCCCGCCAGTTCCTCTCGCTGATGGAAAAGCCTGATATCGATCACATAGAGGGCCTGTCACCTGCGATCTCGATAGAGCAGAAATCTACCTCACACAACCCGCGCTCTACAGTCGGCACGATCACCGAGATTTACGATTACCTTCGCCTGCTGTACGCCAGGGTCGGCGAGCCCCGCTGTCCGGACCACGACCTGGACTTGCAGGCACAGACAGTCAGCCAAATGGTGGACGCTGTGCTGGCGTTACCTGAGGACACCAAGCTGATGCTGCTCGCGCCGGTGGTACGCGACCGCAAGGGTGAGCACCTGCATGTCCTGGAGGAATTGCGCGCAGGAGGTTTCGTGCGCGCTCGCATTGATGGGATCGTTATTGATCTTGACGATGCGCCACTTCTGGACAAGAAAAAGAAGCACCGTATCGACGTTGTGATAGACCGCTTTAAAGTGCGCTCTGATCTGGGCATTCGACTTGCAGAATCTTTCGAGACTGCACTGAGCCTGACAGATGGACTGGCTTCCATCAGTTACATGGAGGGCAAAGGAAAAGATATCAGCTTTTCGTCGCGCTTCGCATGCCACGAGTGCGGCCATAGCATTGATGAGTTGGAACCGCGGATGTTTTCGTTTAACAATCCTGCTGGTGCCTGCAGTGGCTGCGACGGCCTTGGCGTGAAGCAATATTTCGATGAGGAACGGCTGGTCCTGTATCCGGAGGCAAGCCTGGCTGAAGGTGCGATTCGCGGCTGGGACAGACGCAATGTGTACTACTTCCACATGCTTGCTTCTCTGGCTGAACACTACGGTTTTGATATCGACACACCTTTCGCCCAACTGAGTAAAAAACATCGTCAGGTCATCCTGCAAGGGAGTGGCACCCAGGAAATTGCATTTTCCTACATCAATGATCGGGGTGATGTGTTTAAGCGCACCCATCCTTTTGAGGGCATCCTGCCCAATATGGAACGCCGTTATCGGGAGACTGAGTCCCAGTCGGTGCGCGAGGAACTGTCAAAATTTCTGGCAACCCAACCGTGCCCTGAATGCCATGGCACAAGATTGCGCCGTGATGCTCGGCATGTGTTCATGGACGGACACAACCTTCCCGCCATTACTGCTATGCCCGTCGGTGAAGCGGAACTCTATTTCAGCAAGTTACAACTGGCGGGGCGACGCGGGGAGATCGCTGACAAGATTTTGAAAGAATTGCGCGCCCGGTACCGGTTTCTCGTCGACGTCGGACTAAATTACCTGACATTGAATCGCAGCGCAGAGACTTTGTCCGGTGGCGAAGCGCAACGCATTCGTCTGGCGTCACAGATTGGCGCAGGGCTGGTGGGAGTCATGTATATCCTTGACGAACCATCCATTGGCTTGCACCAACGCGACAATGAGCGCCTGCTCGCCACACTCACACATCTGCGCGACATGGGAAATACCGTAATAGTTGTGGAGCATGATGAAGACGCTATCCGCAGTGCCGATCACATCATCGATATCGGGCCCGGAGCAGGGATACACGGAGGCCAGGTAGTGGCGTCGGGCAACTTGGAGGATATTCTCAGCAACGAACGCTCCCTTACTGGCGCATACCTATCCGGCGCTCGGGAAATCAGCATACCCGCGCAGCGCACGCCCAGGGATGATACACAGATGCTTGTCCTGAATGGAGCATCGGGCAACAACCTGCAGTCTGTTACTCTGGAAATTCCGTTGGGGCTGCTGACATGTATTACGGGTGTTTCAGGTTCAGGAAAATCGTCGCTGATCAACAGCACTCTTTACCCAATAGCCGCTACCGAGCTCAATGGAGCTACCACTCTCACGCCAGCGCCTTTTGAATCTATCCATGGCATCGATCAGATCGACAAGTGCATAGATATCGACCAAAGCCCGATCGGCCGCACACCACGTTCCAACCCGGCTACGTATACTGGAATATTTACGCCGGTGAGAGAGCTTTTTTCCGGCACCCAAGAGGCTCGGTCTCGAGGCTACAAGCCTGGCAGATTCAGCTTCAACGTAAAAGGCGGCCGTTGCGAGGCCTGCCAGGGTGATGGTGTCACCAAGGTGGAAATGCATTTTCTACCCGACATCTATGTACCTTGCGATATCTGCAAAGGAAAGCGCTACAACCGGGAAACGCTGGAAATACGTTATAAGGGAAAGAATATTCAGGAAGTGCTGGAAATGACGGTTGAAGACGCTGTGCCGTTCTTCGAGCCTGTTCCCGCCATAGCGCGCAAACTACAGACACTGATGGACGTTGGACTCTCATATATTCGGCTCGGCCAAGCAGCTACTACACTTTCAGGTGGTGAAGCGCAGCGAATCAAGCTTTCGCGAGAATTATCCAAGCGCGACACGGGCAAGACCCTATACATTCTCGATGAGCCAACAACCGGCTTGCATTTTGAAGATATAAAGCAGTTGCTGGAGGTACTACACCGCCTGCGTGATCACGGCAATACAGTAGTTATCATCGAACACAATCTTGATGTCATCAAAACGGCGGACTGGATTGTGGATCTGGGTCCGGAGGGAGGTAGTGGCGGAGGCAGAATTATCGCAACTGGCACGCCGGAGACCGTAGCCAAGACCAAGGGGTCTTATACCGGAAAATTTCTGGGGCAGGTACTTAAGAAAGGCAATCGCCGCAAAGCTGCATAAGATTTGCAGCTTTGCGGCGGCTGGGAATTAATCCTCGTCCGCTACAACCTCTGGTTGAGGACGATCAACCAGCTCAACATAGGCCATAGGGGCCTTGTCGCCAGCACGATAACCGCATTTAAGAATGCGGATATAACCGCCGGGACGCTGCTGATAGCGCGGCCCTAATTCATTGAACAGTTTGCCAACCGCAGAACTGTCTCGAGTGCGATCAAATGCGAGCCGGCGATTCGCAACACTGTCAGTTTTTGCCAATGTAATAAGCGGTTCAGCGTAACTGCGCAATTCCTTCGCTTTGGGCAAAGTGGTTTTTATCAGTTCATGCTCAACCAAAGAGACCGCCATGTTGCGAAACATGGCTTTACGGTGCGAACTGTTACGATTTAATTGACGTCCACTGTGGCGATGACGCATCTCTTCTATCCTATATTACTGTGCTATCACAGCACTGCTATCTATTGATCGGAGCTGGTTACGCGCTCAGCACTCGATCATCGTTTTTAAGACTGGCAGGCGGCCAGTTGTCCAGACGCATGCCCAGGGACAACCCACGCGATGCCAATACATCCTTGATCTCAGTCAGCGACTTCTTGCCCAAGTTGGGGGTTTTGAGCAACTCAACTTCAGTGCGTTGCACAAGGTCACCGATGTAGTAAATATTCTCAGCCTTGAGACAGTTAGCGGAGCGTACTGTTAGCTCCAAATCATCAACCGGTCGCAACAATATCGGATCAACCTCGTCCTCTTCTACCACAGACTCGGACTCAGACTCGCTTTCCAGATCGACAAACACAGCCAGCTGCTGCTGCAATATTGTCGCCGCGCGACGAATGGCCTCTTCGGGATCGATGGTACCGTTGGTTTCGAGATCCAGCACTAGCTTGTCGAGGTCAGTACGTTGCTCAACACGAGCAGCCTCTACAACGTAAGATACGCGATAGACAGGCGAGAACGATGCATCCAGTTGTAAACGCCCTATGGAGCGAGTTTCGTCATCAGGGTTGACGCGGGAATCAGCTGGAGAATAGCCACGACCCAGAGCGACGGTCAGTCGCATATTAATTTCCGCGCCGGCATTGAGGTGACAAATCACATGATCAGGATTACGAATCTCGATATCATGATCAACCTGGATATCACCCGCAGTAACTGCGCCAGGGCCTTTTTTGCTGAGTGTTAATTCTGCTTCTTCCTTGCCACTCATTACCAGAGCGACACCCTTCAAATTCAGCAGGATTTCAATTACATCTTCCTGCACACCCTCGATTGCACTGTACTCATGAAGTACACCATCAATCTCTACTTCGGTGATCGCACTGCCGGGCATTGAAGAAAGCAGGATGCGGCGCAGGGCGTTGCCCAGAGTGTGGCCAAAACCACGCTCAAGAGGCTCCAAAGTTACCTGGGAGCGTGTACTGTTCTTCTCGTCGACATTAATTACGCGCGGGGTCAAAAATTCGTTCACTGCACTCTGCATTTGGGCACCTGTCTTGTAGGTTGGTCCTTCAGTGGATTACTTGGAGTAAAGTTCGACGATCAGGTTTTCATTGATCTCCGAAGACAAATCCTGTCGATCGGGAACGGTCTTGAATACCCCTTCCAGTTTCTCACTGTTAACTTCAATCCACTCGGCGTCTCCACGATGCGAAGCCAGAGCCAGAGCGGACTGCACGCGCAACTGCTTTTTGGCCTTCTCTCGCAGGGCAACGACATCGCCTGCCTTGACCTGATATGAGGGGATGTTTACCACTACGCCATTCACCATAATGGACTTGTGCGAAACCAACTGACGGGATTCCGCGCGCGTAGAACCAAACCCCATACGATAAACCACATTATCCAGTCGGCTCTCCAAAAGCTGCAGCAGATTTTCACCTGTTGCACCCTTCAATCGGGCAGCTTCTTTGTAATAATTACGGAACTGCTTCTCGAGTACGCCGTAAATTCTGCGAACTTTTTGCTTTTCTCGTAACTGCACTCCGTAGTCCGACAAGCGACCGCGACGGGCACCGTGCTGACCTGGGATAGTTTCTACTTTACATTTGCTTTCCAGTGCGCGGACCCCGCTTTTAAGGAACAGGTCCGTTCCTTCACGACGGGAGAGTTTGCACTTGGGTCCAATATATCGAGCCATGTCAATTCTGTCCTGTAAGCGTTATACGCGACGTTTTTTGGGTGGACGGCAGCCGTTGTGCGGAATTGGCGTAACGTCTGTGATATTGCTGATCTTGTAACCACAGGAATTCAGCGCTCGAACAGCTGACTCACGACCAGGCCCCGGACCTTTCACCTGCACATCAAGATTTTTAAGTCCATATTCCTTGGCCGCCTCTCCTGCTCGCTCAGCTGCTACCTGTGCAGCAAAGGGAGTGCTCTTACGCGAACCGCGAAAGCCTGAACCGCCGGATGTAGCCCAGCTCAGTGTGTTCCCCTGACGATCAGTAATGGTGATGATTGTGTTATTGAAAGATGCGTGAATGTGCGCAATACCGTCGACAACCGTCTTGGTGATCTTTTTACGAGTGCTCTTGGCACTTGGCTTGGCCATACTTTACTTCCTGCTTTAATATCAACACTGCACTAAGGGTGCAGCTACACTAAAAAGGATTCGCGATTTTGAGCCTTTTACTTGCGAATCGGTTTACGCGGACCCTTTCGGGTACGAGCATTGGTCTTGGTTCGCTGCCCGCGCAAAGGTAGACCACGACGGTGGCGCAATCCACGATTGCAGCCCAGATCCATCAGGCGCTTTATGTTCATGGACAGCTCGCGACGCAAATCACCCTCGACCATCATCTCGCCTACTTTGGTACGCAATGCGTCCATTTCCTGCTCGGTCAACTCGTTAATCTTTACGTGTTCCGCTACACCTGTATCCGCACACAGGCGTCGAGCCTGACTGCGACCGACACCATAAATATAAGTCAATGAGATAACGGTGTGTTTGTTATCAGGTATGTTGACGCCGGCAATACGGGCCATTCAACTCTCTCCAATCATCTGTCGTAGCTGGAAACTGGCAATGTTCCAATTCCGTTTTGTTGCCCTTGGGTGCAATACGGACCGTGAACAAAAGGCGCAGCAGTCTAGCGATATAGTTAACAAAAATCAACCGCTACTGGTGGTCTTAGCCCTGGCGCTGCTTGTGTCGCGGGTCTGTATTACAGATCACGCGGACAACCCCTTTGCGGCGGACAACCTTGCAGTTTCTGCAAATCTTTTTTACTGATGCACGAACCTTCATTATTACTACTCCTTACTTGGACGAACCGGGCCTGACTATCTAACGCGGCCGGCTCCACCATAATTCTTCAAGTTTGCCTTCTTCATAACTGAGTCATACTGGTGCGACATCAGATGGCTCTGCACTTGGGCCATGAAATCCATAACTACGACCACTACGATTAACAGCGAGGTACCACCGAGGTAAAAGGGCACGTTCCACATGACGACCAGAAACTGCGGCAGCAAACAAACAAGCGCGATATACGCTGCACCAAAAACTGTCAATCGAGTCAGTACGCCGTCGATATAGTCAGCCGTTTTCTCACCCGGTCGTATCCCGGGAACAAAGGCGCCTGACCGCTTCAAATTGTCCGCAACTTCAACCGGGTTAAACATCAACGCGGTATAGAAAAAGCAGAAAAAGACCACAAATATCGTGAACAGCAATATGTTCAATGGCTGGCCAGGGCCAATGGCTACGGATAAATCCTGCAACCAGTCAGCCGATCCCCCCGACCCAAACCACTGCGCTATCGACGCAGGGAAGAGCAAAATACTACTGGCAAATATCGCAGGAATTACACCCGACATATTTACTTTCAACGGCAAATGAGAACTCTGAGCCTGATACATTTTGCGACCCTGCTGCCGCTTGGCATAATTAACAGTAATTCGTCGCTGACCGCGCTCTATAAATACGATCATGTATATCACTGCAATCGCCAACGTCAGGATGAACAAGAGTATAAGGATATTGAGTTCTCCCTGCCGGGCTTGCTCCAAAGATTGCCCTATCGCAGCCGGTAATCCAGCTACAATACCTGCGAAGATCAATAACGAAATCCCGTTACCCACGCCTTTCTCAGTTATCTGCTCGCCTAGCCACATCATAAAAACCGCACCGGTAACCAGCGATGTAACTGCAATCAAGTAGAACAGCGGTGATGTATCGTAAGACATCCCCTGATTCGCCATACCCACAGTCATCCCTATAGCCTGAATGACGGCCAGAACAACTGTCAGGTAGCGTGTATACTGACTAATCTTCCGGCGACCCGACTCACCTTCTTTCTTCAGTTGCTCCAACTGAGGAGTAACAGCAGACATCAACTGCATAATGATAGATGCAGAGATATAAGGCATGATTCCGAGCGCCAGAATGCTCATTCGCTGTAGCGCACCACCGGAAAACATGTTGGCCAAGCCAAGAATTGTTCCCTGATTCTGGTTGAACAATGCCGCCAGCTGCTTGGGGTCTATTCCCGGTACTGGAATATGCGTTCCAATTCGATAAACAATTATCGCAATCAGAACAAAGCGTAGCCGAGAAAAAAGTTCACTCAGACCCGCTTTGTTTACTGTTGGCAGCTGTCCGTTTGCCATTTATTCCTCTACTTTTCCGCCGCTCTTCTCAATGGCTTCTCGTGCACCTTTGGTGACAACCAAGCCCTTGAGGGTAACCGCTTTTTTCAGCTCGCCAGATAGGAATACACGAGCACGCAGCACGTTTTCTTTAATCAGATCGGCACTCTTCAACGCAGCCAGATCAATCACATCGCCATCTATCGCATTCAACTCACCCAGGCGAATCTGCGCTGTAGTGCGACTAATACGAGAGGTGAAACCATACTTCGGAAGACGCTTCTGCAGCGGCATCTGGCCACCCTCGAATCCGGGACGGACTCTGCCACCTGAACGAGCTTTCTGGCCCTTGTGTCCACGTCCAGCGGTTTTACCACTGCCGCTGCCTATGCCACGACCAACCCGCTTCGCGCTCTTCTTTGAGCCGGGCGCAGGGCTTAGACTATTGAGTCGCATTACTTCAGACATAAACTACTCCTCTACCTTCAACAGGTAGTGCACCCGGTTAATCATCCCGCGAATGGACGGGGTGTCTTCAACTTCGACAGTGTGACCAATGCGCCGCAGTCCGAGTCCAGCGACACACGCTCTGTGATTCTTAAGGCGTCCGTAGGTGCTTTTAACCTGGGTTACCTTGATAGATGCTTTAGCCATGACCTAGCCAACCTGTAATTAATTCAGAATTTCTTCGACTGTCTTGCCACGTTTAGCAGCAATATCTTCTGGAGAAGACATCTCACGAAGACCATTGAATGTCGCTCTTACCACATTGACAGGGTTAGTCGACCCATAACACTTGGCCAACACATTGTGTACTCCGGCGATTTCAAGGACCGCCCTCATCGCACCACCGGCAATAACACCGGTACCCTCTGAAGCTGGTCGCATGTAAACCTTTGACGCCCCGTGAGCTGCTTTAACGGCGTACTGGATGGTGCCGTTGTTCAATTCCACGTGGATCATATTACGACGTGCCGCTTCCATTGCCTTTTGAATAGCAACTGGTACTTCGCGTGCCTTGCCGCGACCAAAACCGACCTTCCCATTGCCGTCGCCGACAACAGTCAGGGCTGTGAAGCTAAAGATCCGACCACCCTTGACCACTTTGGCCACACGATTGACCTGGACAAGTTTCTCTTGGAGATCACCTTCCTGCTGCTGCTTTTTCTGATCGTTAAAAGCCATATTTATACCCTAGAATTCCAGTCCAGTTTCCCGAGCCGCATCAGCCAACGCCTTAACGCGGCCGTGATACTTATACCCGCCACGATCAAAAGCGACCCGTTCTATGCCGGCCTCCTTCGCTCTCTGCGCTACCAATTTCCCAACCTCAGCAGCTGCGGAAACATTGCCAGTCGCGCCTTTACGTAATTCAGTGTCCAAGGTAGACGCACTCGCGATTACCTTGTCGCCGGCAGGAGCAATTATCTGTGCGTATATATGCCTGGGAGTACGATGTACACTCAATCGATTCATACCCAGATCACGAATTCGGGTACGAGCGCGGCGAGCGCGACGTAGCCTTGAATCATTCTTTGCACTCATCTCAGATACCTACTTTTTCTTGGCTTCTTTGCGATGAACTTTCTCATCTGCGTATCGAATACCCTTTCCCTTATACGGTTCCGGAGGACGGAAGCTGCGAAGTTCTGCAGCGGCCTGACCAACGGCATGCTTGTCAATTCCTTTCAAAACCACTTCAGTCGGGCTGGGGCTTTCCGCAGTGACGCCATCTGGTAATTCATAATCCACGGGGTGTGAAAGGCCTACTGTCAAATTGACGATATTGCCAGTTACCTTCGCCCTATAACCGACGCCATTGAGCAACAATTTCTTTTCCCACCCTTCGCTTACACCTTTCACCATGTTGCTAACCAGGGATCGAGTGGTGCCTGCCATCGCATTCAAATTGGCGCTCGCATAGGAGAAACTCAAAACATTGTCCTCCTGATTTAGCTCGATGCCTTCTTGCAACGACAGCGCGAGAATACCTTTCCCGCCCTTCACAGTAACGTCGCTACCATTGAGCTTAACCTCAACGCCCTTGGGCAGTTGTATTGGATCTTTTGCGACTCTAGACATGCTCAATACTCTTTAAATCAAGTTTGGATTTAGTAAACGGTGCACAGCACTTCGCCGCCAATGCCGGCTGCGCGCGCTGCGCGATCAGACATCACGCCTCGCGAAGTGGAGATGATCGCAACACCCAAGCCAGAGCGAACTGAAGGCAACTCTCCACTCCCTGCGTACTGGCGTAATCCGGGACGGCTGACTCGGTCTATCTCTGCGATAACTGGTTTGCCGAGGTAATACTTCAGTTCAATAGCCAAGCGTGGTTTACCATCATCATTTGTTGAGCTAAATCCTTCGACATAGCCTTCATCTTTTAGCACTTGAGCAACAGCTAACTTCAACTTTGAGCCAGGCATTTCCACACGAGTTTTGCCTGCCATCTGTGCGTTGCGAATGCGGGTCAGCATATCTGACAGCGGATCTTGCATACTCATAATCTATTTATCTCCGTAGACAATCGCAGGTTACCAGCTCGATTTTACCAACCCAGGTACATCACCACGCATCGCAGCCTCACGCAGCTTGTTTCGGCAAAGGCCGAACTTACGATACACACCATGCGGGCGACCAGTTACCTGGCAACGACGCCGCTGACGAACCGGACTGGCATCACGCGGAAGCTTTTGCAATTTGATCTGCGCTTCCCACTTGTCGTCATCGGAAGCATCAACATCCGCCAACGTCGCTTTCAATGCTGCTCGCTTGACTGCGTACTTGATCGCAATCTGTGTGCGCTTTTTCTCGCGCGCTATCATTGATTTCTTCGCCATGAATAAAGCCTCTTAATCCTTCAGTGGGAAGTTGAATGCGCGCAGGAGAGCGCGGCCTTCATCATCCGTACGAGCTGTTGTCGTGATCGTAATATCCATGCCGCGCAATGCATCGACCTTGTCATATTCAATTTCAGGAAAAATAATTTGCTCTGATACACCCATAGCAAAATTACCGCGCCCATCGAATGATTTTGGGCTTATCCCGCGGAAATCCCGGATACGCGGGATTGCGATACTAATGAGACGCTCCAAAAACTCATACATACGATCGGAACGCAGTGTTACTTTACAACCGATAGGCCATCCATCACGCACCTTGAATCCAGCTATGGATTTACGCGCCTTGGTTACAACAACCTTCTGACCTGCAATCCGCTCCATATCGGCAACGGCATTCTCCAAAACTTTCTTGTCACCCAGCGCCTCACCGACCCCCATATTGAGGGTTATTTTAGTTACGCGAGGAACTTCCATCACATTAGCCAGGCCCAGCTCTTCTTTAAGCTTGGGGACAATCTCGCTTTTGTACTTTTCTTTCAACGTTGCCATGTCTTCTACCTGTTGACCAGTCAGCCCTCAGAGGCCTAGGAGCCAATCTCCTCGCCACTGGATTTAAAAACTCGAACCTTGCGATCGCCATCTACCTTAAAGCCAACACGATCAGCTTTCTTGGTACTTGGATTGTAAATTGCCACATTGGAAATCTGTATGGGGCTCTCTTTTTCAAGAATTCCACCCGCCTCGCCAGCCTGCGGATTTGCTTTGGTATGCTTCTTCACCGTATTAATACCGGAGACAAGAACTCGATTATCATCAAGTACTTTACGTACCTTGCCGCGCTTACCCTTGTCCTTGCCAGCAAGAACAATCACTTCGTCTTCGCTTCTGATTTTCAACATGTGTTTATACCTATCCCTAATCCGGTGGACTAAATAACTTCCGGTGCCAAGGAAATGATTTTCATAAACTTCTCACCACGCAACTCACGTGTTACCGGCCCAAATATACGTGTACCTATCGGAGCTTCCTGAGCGTTAAGTAAAACTGCAGCGTTATCGTCGAACTTTATCAATGAACCATCCGGACGACGGACACCTTTTCTGGTGCGAACGACCACAGCAGTCATTACTTGCCCCTTCTTAACCTTACCCCGAGGATTTGCTTCCTTTACCGTTACCTTTATCAAGTCACCAACACGTGCATATCGACGCTTGGATCCACCCAGCACCTTGATGCACATCACCCGACGAGCACCACTGTTGTCAGCGACTTCCAAATACGACTGTGTCTGAATCATCTCTTACTCCAACTTGCGGATTTTCCGCTGACCCCTAACCGTTGATCGAAAATGCGATCAAACCTGAGCGGCGCTATCAACTACTTCCAACAATTTCCAGGTTTTACTCTTGGAAATAGGGCGCGATTCAGCGACGGTGACCGTATCTCCGATGCCGCATTGATTGTTCTCGTCATGAGCATGTATTTTTGATGAACGCGTAATGTACTTACCGTAAACAGGGTGTTTTTCCCTGCGCTCGATCAACACGGTTATCGTTTTGTCCATCTTGTTGCTTACCACTTTGCCGGTAACAACTCTTGTTCGCTTTTCTGCTCCTGACATCTTCAATTACCTGCCTTTTCAGCGAGAACAGTTTTCACACGAGCAATGTCACGCTGATTACATTGCAGCAAGTGGGTTTGACCTAGCTGGCCCGTTGCTTTCTGCATTCGCAACTTGAACTGAGACTCGCGAAGCGATAACAGCTCCTTAGTCAGTTCCTCCGGGGACTTTGCACGTAATTCACTTGCTTTCATCACATCACCGTCCGTTTGACAAATTGAGTAGCAATTGGAATCTTCGCTGCCGCCAGTGCAAATGCTTCACGCGCCAACTCTTCAGATACTCCCTGCAGTTCATAAAGCACTTTGCCGGGCTTGATCTGGGCTACCCAATATTCCACGTTACCCTTACCTTTACCCTGACGCACTTCAAGCGGCTTGCCTGTTATAGGCTTGTCCGGAAACACTCGAATCCAGATTTTCCCACCGCGTTTTATGTGGCGTGTCATGGCTCGACGGGCCGCTTCGATCTGCCTGGCTGACAGCCGGCCTCTGCTGGTGGCCTTTAACCCATACTCGCCGAAGCTTACTTTGCTACCGCGCTGCGCTAGCCCGCGATTGCGGCCCTTCATCATTTTGCGAAATTTTGTACGCTTTGGTTGAAGCATCTGCGTAACCCTTAATTAGTTGCTGACTTCTTGGCGACGTCGGAATGCCCTTCGGTGCCGATGACTTCGCCTTTAAAAATCCAAACTTTCACACCCAGAATGCCGAACGTAGTTACAGCTTCATAAGTGGCGTAGTCAATGTCAGCGCGCAAAGTGTGTAACGGGACACGTCCCTCTCTATACCACTCTGTTCGAGCAATTTCAGCACCACCCAAACGACCACCAATCTGGACTTTTATACCTTCTGCACCTTGTCGCATCGCATTCTGCACAACCCGTTTCATGGCACGACGAAACATCACGCGACGCTCTAATTGCTGGGCAACGTTCTGCGCAACGAGTCGAGCATCAAGATCTGGCTTGCGAATCTCCTCAATGTTGATGTGCACAGGCACACCCATTTTTTGGGTGAGATCTTTACGCAACTTGTCTACATCTTCACCTTTTTTACCGATGACAATGCCAGGTCTCGCGGTATGAATCGTAATACGAGCGGTCTGTGCCGGGCGCTCGATTACAATACGACTTACTGACGCATGATCCAGTACCTTCTCGATATAGGCACGGGCTTGCAAATCAGTAATTAACTGCTTCGCATAGTTTTTGTCGGCATACCAAATCGAAGTATGGTCTTTGACAATGCCCAGACGAATGCCGGTAGGATGTACTTTCTGACCCATGTAGTCTTCTCCTGAACTTATCGGTCGCTGTCTGCAACTTTTATAGTGATATGACAGCTGCGTTTCAGAATGCGATCCGCACGGCCTTTAGCACGCGGACGCAAACGCTTCATGGTCATACCTTCGTCTACAAAAATGCTAGACACCTTTAATTCGTCGACATCAGCACCTTCATTGTTCTCAGCATTCGCAATCGCTGAGTCGAGCAGCTTTTTCACAAGATGCGCGGCTTTTTTAGTACTGAATTCCAGCAGGCTCAGTGCCTCTTCAACGCGAAGACCACGCACCTGATCCGCCACAAGGCGAACTTTTTGTGCGGAAATCTGTGCACCTTTCAATTTTGCTGCTACTTCCATTTTCTAAACCTCGTTACAGATCTGCTACTAACGCTTGGCCGCTTTGTCCACAACGTGGCCACGGAAAGTACGAGTAATCGCAAACTCGCCCAGCTTGTGTCCAACCATGTCTTCGTTTACGAGCACCGGAACGTGTTGCCTGCCGTTGTGAACGGCAATAGTTAGACCAACCATATCTGGAGATATCATAGAACGACGCGACCAGGTTTTGATCGGACGACGATCGTTGCTCTCTACCGCTGCCTCTACTTTTTTCAGCAGGTGAAGATCAATGAATGGACCTTTTTTCAGTGAACGGGGCACAATGTAATCCTCTAGTCTCTTAATTCCGAAGGCCTAGCTTATTTCTTACCGCGACGACGTACGATCAAATTATCGGTACGCTTATTCTTCCGGGTCTTGTAACCTTTGGTGGGTGTACCCCAAGGGCTCACCGGATGACGCCCGCCGGAGGTACGCCCTTCACCCCCACCGTGCGGATGATCAACAGGGTTCATCGCAACGCCACGGACCGTTGGCCTTACTCCTCGCCACCGGACTGCACCGGCCTTACCCAATTTGCGTAAGTTGTGCTCGGAGTTTGAAACCTCTCCTAGCGTTGCTCGACAATCAGCCAAAACTTTACGCATTTCACCTGAGCGCAGACGCAAAGTGGCATATTGTCCCTCACGTGCAACGAGCTGTACTGATGCACCAGCGGAACGTGCGATTTGCGCGCCCTTGCCTGGCTTCAACTCGATACAATGCACCACTGAACCCACAGGAATATTGCGCAGCGGCAGGCAATTTCCGGCTTTGATCGGCGCAGCGGAACCTGACTGCAGCACATCACCGGACTTTATACCCCGTGGTGCAATGATGTAACGACGCTCACCGTCTGCAAACAACAACAATGCAATATGTGCTGTACGATTGGGGTCGTATTCCAAACGCTCTACCTTGGCAGGGATTGCGTCTTTGGTACGCTTAAAATCGATAATACGGTAATGCTGTTTGTGTCCACCGCCAACGTGACGGGTGGTTATTCGCCCGTTGTTGTTTCGTCCGCCGTTGCGCGTTTGATTCTCGAGCAGGGGGGCATAAGGCGCACCCTTATGCAAATCTTCATTTACCACGCGCACGACATGGCGACGACCTGCAGAAGTGGGCTTACTTTTTAAAACTGCCATTTCGCTCCTACTCCTTAGTCTGCCAATGCAAAGTCAATATCTTGACCTTGCTCTAGTCTTACGTACGCTTTCTTCCAAGTCGATTTCGTACTGAATCCGAACTTGTTGCGTTTTACCTTTCCCTTTACCCTCAAAGTATTTACATCGCTTACTTTTACTTTGAATAGCTGCTCAACTGAGCGTTTAATTTCAGTCTTGGAAGCGTCGGCGGCCACCTTAAACACATACTGATTGCTAGCATCGGCCACTATGGCAGCCTTTTCAGACGCATGCGGACCTACCAGCACTTGAAAAATGCGCTCCTCATTCATCCGAGCATCTCCTCTAATTTTTTCACCGCATCAACCGTAACCATAACCTTGTCATGTCCGATCAGGCTCAGCGGGTCAATGCCTTCAACATCGCGCACATCCACTTTGTGTAAGTTACGCGCTGCCAAGTAAAGATTCTCGTTCACTTCAGCTGATACAATAAGTACGTTGTCGACACCAAATTCAACCAACTGCTGAACCAGCAGCTTGGTTTTAGGCGCTTCCAAATCCAAACTCTCAACGACCATTAGACGGTCCTGCCGGGCCAGCTCAGACATTATCGACTGCATTGCAGCGCGATACATTTTCCGATTCACCTTTTTAGAGTGGTCCTGTGGCTGAGCCGCAAATGTAACGCCACCCGCACGCCAGATCGGTGAACGCGTAGTTCCCGCACGAGCTCGGCCAGTACCCTTCTGACGCCAAGGCTTCTTGCCGCCGCCACTAACAGCTGCTCGGTTTTTTTGCGCTCGAGTTCCTTGTCGGGCCCCTGCCATATAAGCAGTTACCACTTGGTGCACCAGGTCCTCGTTGTATTCACGTGCAAAGGCAACGTCGGAAACAGACACGGTGCCCGAATCACTGCTACCCGGCTTCAATACACTTAATTCCACGTTAGAGACCCCCTAACCTTATGCTTTGACTGCGGGACGGACAATTACGTCACCGCCGGGCGCACCAGGTACAGCACCCTTTATAAGCAATAAATTTCTCTCGACATCGACCCGGACTACCTCCAGGCCCTGCGTAGTCACATTTGCCGAACCCATATGACCGGACATTTTTTTGCCTTTCCAGACTCTGCCGGGCGTTTGGTTCTGACCAATGGAACCGGGAGCACGATGCGAACGTGAATTACCGTGAGTGGCATCCTGCATGGAAAAATTCCAGCGCTTGATAACGCCCTGAAATCCCTTTCCCTTGGACTTACCCGCAACATCAACTTTTTGGCCAACAGAAAATCGTTCTACAGTCAATTCTGAACCCACGGCAGGCGCCTCATCAGCATCCTCCAGCCGGAATTCCCATAGACCCCTTCCTGCTTCGACACCCGCCTTCGCGAATTGCCCAGCCTGCGCCTTACTGACTCTTGACGCTTTGCGGCTACCTGCCGTGACCTGAATTGCACGATAGCCATCGCTATCAAGTTCTTTGATTTGAGTAACACGGTTTGGAGTGATCTCCACTACGGTTACTGGAATTGAAACGCCGTCTTCAGTAAAAACACGCGTCATGCCGGACTTACGACCGACTAATCCAATAGTCATCTTTATAACCTCTCAGTGTACGGGGCTGAACCCTCTATGGCCGCCTATCGCTAGGCGTTACACACTCGGGACTCCTGCCCCAAGCAGGTCTTGCTACATGCTGCTGTAGTTATCCAAGACTAATCTGTACTTCCACACCTGCCGCCAGGTCCAACTTCATCAGGGCGTCCACAGTTTTTTCAGTGGGCTCCACGATGTCTAACAAACGCTTATGTGTACGAATTTCGTACTGGTCGCGAGCGTCTTTATTGACGTGCGGGGATATCAGTACGGTAAACTTTTCCTTCCGCGTGGGCAGCGGAATTGGGCCTTTGACAATTGCACCTGTGCGGCGCGCAGTTTCAACGATTTCCTGAGTAGACGAATCTATCAATCGATGGTCGAAAGCCTTCAAGCGAATACGAATGCGTTGATTCTGCACCTGACATAACTCCAAACAATAAAAAACCAGAGGCCCGCAAAGGAACCCCCCGAAAAAGGAACGCGAATTCTAATGACCGCTCAATACCCTGTCAAGACGGTAATTGATTTAATTATCTGTGTTACAGGACGCCTGATTGGCAGAAGTTTTATAACTAATCGCTATATACGGCATGGGGACGTGCCCAATCCATTACACAAGCCTACTATTTTGTACAGTTGACGCACCGAGTTGCCTCCGGAATCGCCCCTAATCGGGCGTCACCGATAGGTTCTCCACACTCCTCACAGGTGCCATAAGTGCCATTTTCGATTCGCTCAAGAGCTGCCTGAATGATCGCGATTGAAAGATTTGTCTGATTACCGATGGCATCCATAACCTCGTCGTTTTCTCTCTCTTGCGCTTGCTCCGCAGAATCGCCAGAGTGCGCCTGTGTTACATCTTTCTTAATTGCTGAAAGTCGCGCCTGCAAGCTAGCCAAGCGTTGTTCCAACTGTTCTTTCAAGACTCCATAGGCCATATCAGCTATCCCCTGACTCAAGCAGCTATAAGCAAGCGGTAGAGTTCATCTTTCAAATGAAGCCGTCGGACCTTAGCGCTATCCTCTGTATGTGAAGCCACTGGCGTTACTTCATTTTCCATATTTTCGATCTCACGTGTGAGTTCATGGTATTCATCAAACAATCGGCGAAAGTGGGTATCAGACACTTTCAACTCATGGATACGATCTTTCAACTCCGGAAACTCGTGAATGAGATCATGGTGCTCTACTGACATAACATCTCCTATTTGCTGAAGGTAAAAACTGCTTACAGTTTATCGTGCAAGCTGTGCAATGCCATGATCCATGTCAGCGTACGGTAATTCCAATAATCAGCATACTTGACGCAGAACGGGGCTATTATGAACACGTTAACGCAGTCAACCATCATAATGGAGATAAAATGCAATCAAACCAGTCTACTCACTCAGTTCTCCTGGGATACCTGCTTTGGATCTTCGGATTCATAGGAGCCCACCGGTTCTACTATGGAAAGCAGGTCACTGGTGTCATATGGTTTTTTACACTGGGGCTTTTTTTCATTGGCTGGATTATTGATTTATTCCTGATTCCATCCATGGAGCGAGAGGCCGAGCGCCGCTTTGTAGCAGGTCCGATCAACTATGACCTGACATGGATTCTGCTGACTTTTCTGGGTATTTTTGGCGTTCACCGTTTTTATATGGGGAAAATATTTACTGGCTTGGTTTACCTTTGCACGGGAGGATTATTTTTGATTGGTGTTCTCTATGATTTTCTTACTTTGAATGAGCAGCTTTCAGACATTAACAGCGAGTATTAGCCGCTGTGTTACAATAATCTGGCTTTGCTGCCGGTGACATTACGCTGCAAAGTAAATAACGCCTGAGCAGATCAACAATAGACCCAAAAGCAAAAAAGCCCGACGCCAAGGTCGGGCTCTACTATTTCATCGGAAACAGAACACTGTCCCCAGATCATTTTACTCGATGATTTTGGCTACCACGCCTGCACCCACCGTACGACCGCCCTCGCGAATCGCGAAGCGCAGACCTTCTTCCATCGCAATCGGGGCTATCAGCGTCGTCACCATCTGTACGTTGTCACCCGGCATTACCATCTCAACACCTTCCGGCAACTCACACGCACCCGTCACATCCGTCGTACGGAAGTAAAACTGTGGGCGGTAACCCTTGAAAAACGGGGTATGACGTCCGCCTTCCTCCTTCGACAGAATGTACACTTCCGCCTCAAACTTGGTGTGCGGGTTCACTGAACCCGGCTTGGCCAGTACCTGACCACGCTCCACGTCCTCACGCTTGGTACCGCGCAACAATACACCCACGTTCTCGCCCGCACGGCCCTCGTCCAGCAACTTGCGGAACATCTCCACACCCGTGCAGGTCGTCTTCTGCGTGTCACGGATACCGATAATCTCGATCTCCTCACCAATCTTCACAATCCCACGCTCAACACGACCCGTGACCACCGTACCGCGACCAGAAATCGAGAACACGTCCTCGACCGGCATCAGGAACGGCTGGTCAATCGCCCGTACAGGCTCAGGAATATACGCATCCAGTGTCTCTACCAGCAGCTTCACAGCAGACGTACCCAGACCGTGGTCGTCTTCGCCATTCAGCGCCATCAGCGCTGATCCACAGATGATCGGCGTATCGTCTCCGGGGAATTCGTACTGGTCCAGCAACTCGCGCAGCTCCATTTCGACCAGTTCCTTCATCTCCGCGTATTCCTCAGACTCCGCACCGCCGCAGTCGTCCGCCAGCAGGTCAGCCTTGTTCAGGAATACCACAATGTACGGAACACCTACCTGACGCGACAACAGAATATGCTCGCGCGTTTGCGGCATCGGGCCGTCGGTGGCACCGCACACCAGAATCGCACCATCCATCTGCGCCGCTCCAGTGATCATGTTCTTCACATAATCCGCGTGTCCGGGGCAGTCAACGTGAGCGTAGTGACGGTTCGGCGAGTTGTACTCAACGTGCGACGTCGCAATGGTGATACCACGCGCCTTCTCTTCCGGCGCGTTATCGATACCGTCGAAGGCAACCATCTCCCCGCCCCAGGTTTCTGAACACACGCGGGTAAGGGCAGCCGTCAGCGTCGTCTTACCATGGTCAACGTGACCAATCGTGCCTACGTTAACGTGCGGTTTGGTACGCGCAAATGATTCCTTTGACACTGCTATTCACCTCTTTGTATTGATCGACAAATTACTTGGTTTGGTTTTTGGAAATAATTTCTTGGGCAATATTGTTAGGGGCCTCTGAATACTTGGCAAACTCCATAGTGTAAGTGGCCCGACCCTGAGTCGCAGAACGCAAGTCTGTGGCGTATCCGAACATTTCAGCCAAGGGTACTTCAGCAGTAATCACCTTCCCTGAAGCATTCTCATCCATTCCTCCGATCAGGCCGCGGCGACGGTTCAGGTCTCCGACAACATCTCCCATATTTTCTTCGGGTGTGACAACCTCAACTGCCATTATGGGTTCGAGCAGAACAGCTCCGCCTACCTGAGCCAATTTCTTGGTAGCCATAGAGGCGGCAATTTTAAACGCCATCTCATTTGAGTCTACGTCGTGGAATGAACCGTCAAACAGCGTAGCTTTCAGTCCCAATAAAGGATAACCCGCCAGAACGCCATTTTTCATCTGCTCTTCAATGCCTTTCTGCACAGCCGGCACGTATTCGCGCGGCACTGTACCTCCGACAACCTCATTCAGGAATTCCAGACCGTCCGCATTGCCATCCTCGCCCGGCTCAAACTTGACCCATACATGACCGTACTGCCCGCGACCACCGGACTGACGCACAAATTTCCCTTCAACTTCAGCGGTATTACGGATTGCCTCACGATAAGCCACCTGGGGTTTGCCAATATTGGCTTCAACGTTAAATTCCCTACGCATCCGATCAACAAGTACGTCAAGGTGCAATTCACCCATACCTGAAATGATCGTTTGACCGGATTCTTCATCGGTCCGAACGCGGAATGAAGGATCTTCCTGAGCAAGTTTACCCAGCGCAATACCCATCTTTTCCTGATCAGCCTTGGACTTGGGTTCTACCGCCACAGAAATTACCGGCTCGGGGAACACCATCCGCTCCAGCACAATAGGCTTATCCATGTCACACAGCGTATCGCCGGTGGTGACATCCTTCAGGCCAATTGCGGCGGCAATATCACCTGCCAGTACTTCCTTGATTTCCTCGCGACTGTTGGCATGCATCTGCACCATACGGCCGATTCTCTCTTTCTTCTCCTTGACCGAGTTGTAAACACCCGTACCACTTTGCAATTTGCCTGAGTAAACACGGAAGAAGGTCAACGTACCGACGAAGGGGTCGGTTGCAATTTTAAATGCCAAAGCCGAAAAAGGTGCATCATCGTCAGCTAAACGTACTTCAACTGTACGCTCTTTATCCAATAAGGTGCCTTCAATCGCCTTAACTTCAGTCGGTGATGGCATGTACTCGATCACAGCGTCAAGCATTGCCTGTACGCCTTTGTTTTTAAAGGCCGAACCGCCCAGCACAGGAATGATTTCATTGGCCAAAGTGCGCGCACGGATACCTTTCTTGATTTCTTCCTCTGTAAGCTCGCCTTCTTCGAGATATTTCTCCATATACTCGTCGTTGGCCTCAGCCGCAGCTTCCATCATGAATTCACGCATTTCATTGACTTCATCGACCATGTCTGCCGGAACATCCGCGTACTCAAAGGTCATACCCTGATCGGCTTCGTTCCAGAGGATAGCCTTGTTCTTGACCAGATCGACAACACCTCTAAATTCTTCCTCTGCGCCGATCGTCATTTGTAAAGGCACGGCATTGGCGCCAAGACGCTCTCTCAACTGGCGAACGACTTTGTGAAAGTCAGCGCCGGCGCGGTCCATCTTGTTGACGAAAACAATGCGGGGCACTTCATATTTGTTGGCCTGACGCCAGACCGTTTCGGTCTGTGGCTGAACACCGGATGAACCACACAGCACTACGACTGCACCATCGAGCACACGCAACGAGCGCTCTACTTCAATAGTAAAGTCTACGTGCCCAGGGGTATCGATAATATTGATTCGGTGGTCATCAAACTGGGCATCCATCCCCTTCCAGAAACAGGTTGTGGCTGCAGAGGTAATCGTAATGCCTCGCTCCTGTTCCTGTTCCATCCAATCCATAGTAGCGGCGCCATCATGCACCTCACCAATTTTATGGGAAAGACCAGTGTAGAACAGTACACGCTCAGTTGTTGTCGTTTTACCCGCATCCACATGCGCGCAGATGCCAATATTGCGGTACCGGCTGATAGGAGTTTTACGTGCCACGATATGATCCCCGATAAAAAGGTGTAGGGTGAAAAATTAGAACCGGTAGTGCGAGAACGCCTTATTGGCTTCCGCCATACGGTGCACATCTTCGCGTTTTTTCACAGCGTTACCTTTGCCCTGCGAGGCATCGATAATCTCGCCGGCCAAACGCTGGCGCATCGACTTCTCTCCACGATTACGGGCGTACTCAACCAGCCAGCGCATGGAAAGTGCGACTCGACGGGATGGACGAACTTCAACCGGAACCTGGTAGGTAGCACCACCCACGCGACGGGCTTTAACCTCCACCATCGGTGCGATGTTTTCCAACGCTTCATCGAATGCTTCAAGGGGATCTTTATTCAGACGTTCCTGAACGATATCGAGAGCACCGTATACGATGGTCTCCGCAACTGACTTCTTACCACTCACCATGACGTGGTTCATAAACTTTGCCAACGTCACATTGCCAAATTTTGGATCTGGCAGTACTTCACGTTTGGCGACTATTCGTCTTCTTGGCATGATATATACCTTTTCTCTCTTCAGGTGACCCGAACACCAACCTGCCACAAACGCGGGGGAGGCAGGGTTTCGGCCTTACTTACATCGTTAGCGTGGTTACGCCAGTAGAACCTTAATTACTTGGGACGCTTGGCACCGTATTTGGAGCGACCATTGCGGCGGTCTGATACACCTGAGGTGTCCAGGCTGCCACGTACGGTGTGATAGCGCACACCCGGCAAGTCTTTTACACGTCCACCACGAATCAACACCACACTGTGTTCCTGCAGGTTATGTCCTTCTCCACCAATATACGAGGAAACCTCGTAACCATTGGTCAAGCGAACACGACATACTTTACGCAGTGCAGAATTCGGCTTCTTCGGGGTAGTAGTGTAAACGCGTGTGCAAACACCACGTCGCTGCGGACAGCTTTGCAGGGCAGGCACACCACTTTTTTCTACTTTGCGTTTCCGAGGCTTACGAACCAATTGATTGATCGTTGCCATCTATCTTGAACTCCAAAATTAGTTACTTCTCATGGCCCTAATTAGCCAATTCCCTATCCGGGATAAGCGCGTCAGCACCCTATAACAAACAGCGCTACCCACCCCCAGAAAGAGGAGGCGGCATTCTATAGACGCCACCGGAAGGAGTCAACCCGGGATGTGTCACAAGGAGCACGCAGAGGGCTAGTCATGCAATCCCCATCAGCCAGATTTGCTAACAAAAAAAGGGCGGCGAGTTTGCACCCACCGCCCTACTTCGCGTTACAAGAGGAGCGCTAGTCGTCAGCCTGCAAAGCTTCGGTCAGTGCTGCTTCGATTTCCTGTGCCGATACCGTGGCCTCACCGTGACTTTCCCGCGTTCGCTTACGCTCCGCGTGATAGGCCAAGCCAGTACCGGCTGGAATCAGCCGGCCCACAACCACGTTCTCCTTGAGCCCCCGCAGATAGTCTCGCTTACCGGTTACTGCCGCTTCGGTAAGCACGCGGGTGGTCTCCTGGAACGAAGCTGCGGAAATGAAGCTTTCTGTGGCCAGCGATGCCTTGGTAATACCCAGCAGTTCCCGTTCACCGGTTGCCGGCACCAGGTTTTCGGCCAACAAGCGCTCATTCTCTTCCAACAGGGTAGTAAATTCCACCTGCTCGCCTTTAATCAGGTTGGAGTCGCCGGAAGAGGTAATAACCACTTTGCGCAGCATCTGACGAACGATAACCTCGATATGTTTATCGTTAATCTTTACGCCCTGGAGCCGATAGACTTCCTGGATTTCATTCACGATGTACTTGGCCAGTTCCTTAATCCCCTTAAGGCGCAGGATATCGTGTGGACTGGGGGATCCCTCAGAAACCACTTCGCCCTTCTCCACATTCTCCCCTTCAAACACTGACATGTGACGCCACTTGGGAATCAGTGCCTCATAATGGTCAGAACCATCAGGCAGGGTGGAATTGTCGGTAGGCGTAATCATCAGGCGGCGCTTACCCTTTGTTTCTTTGCCAAAACTAACAGTGCCTGAAATTTCGGCCAGAATAGCCGGTTCCTTTGGCTTGCGCGCTTCAAACAAATCGGCAACCCGAGGGAGACCGCCGGTAATATCACGCGTCTTGGAGCCTTCCTGCGGAATTCGGGCAATAATGTCGCCGGTATTGATCTTCGCACCGTTTTCCAAGCTGACCTGCGCAGCCGGAGGCAAGAAGTAATGGGCGGGAACATTGGTATTTGCCAAGCAGAGTTCCTTGCCTTTGCCATCAACCAGACTAATCGCAGGACGAATGTCCTTACCCGCAGCGGGTCTCTCACCAGCGTCCATAACTGAAATGCTGGACAAACCTGTCAATTCGTCGGTCTGCCGCTTGATGGTGATTCCCTCTTCCATACCACTGAATTTCACCGTGCCGGCAACCTCAGTAATAATGGGGTGGGTATGCGGATCCCAGCTCGCGACAACAGAACCTTTTGTCACTTCCTGATTATCCTTGACCTTCAAAATCGCGCCGTAGGGAAGCTTGTAACGCTCACGCTCCCGGCCGCGAATATCAAGTACTGACAATTCACCCGAACGACTCACCGCAACCAGATCTCCATCGACCCGCTGCACTGTTTTCAAGTTGTGCAACCGAACAACACCGTCGTTCATGACTTCAATGTTATCCTGTGCGGTAGCACGTGAAGCAGCACCACCGATGTGGAACGTACGCATGGTGAGCTGGGTGCCCGGTTCGCCGATGGACTGCGCGGCAACCACACCGACTGCTTCGCCCATGTTAATCCGGTGGCCACGCGCCAGGTCCCTACCATAACAAGCTGAACAAATACCATGGCGGGTCTCACAAGTAATCGGTGAACGAACCTCGATTTCATCGATACCCATTTCTTCCAGACGCTTGATCCACAATTCATCCAGCATGGTTCCGGCAGTAATTGCAATCTCGTCAGCAGTACCGGGTTTGATAACGTCCTTAACCACCAGACGTCCAAGGACTCGATCACCCAAAGATTCAATGATGTCACCACCGTCGATAACTGGCGTCATCAACAGTCCATAGTCTGTGCCACAGTCTTCTTCGGTTACTACCAGATCCTGGGCAACGTCAACCAGACGACG
Organism: Halioglobus sp.; assembly: GCA_041396025.1. Taxonomy (GTDB): domain Bacteria; phylum Pseudomonadota; class Gammaproteobacteria; order Pseudomonadales; family Halieaceae; genus Marimicrobium. The sequence continues at coordinate 115,187 of JAWKZL010000005.1, forward strand.
CGTTAGGTACCCAGAGTTGGCAGTCTTGAGCGCGGTATCAGCCAATCCTTTACGGGCACCGTGGGTAGAAATGAAGTACTGCAGTACGTTCAAACCTTCACGGAAGTTGGCCGTAATCGGCGTCTCAATAATAGAGCCATCTGGCTTGGCCATCAGGCCGCGCATACCCGCCAACTGGCGAATCTGTGCCGGCGAACCCCGAGCACCTGAATCGGCGTAAATGTAGACGGAGTTGAACGAGGCCTGTTGCTCCTCCTTACCATCACGATTGATGACCGGCTCGGTGGAAAGTCCTTCCATCATTGACTTGGAAACCAGGTCGTTCGCACGAGACCAGATATCGATCACCTTATTGTACTTCTCGCCCTGCGTTACCAAGCCGGCTGCGTACTGGTTTTCAATTTCCTTCACTTCCGCATCAGCTCGCTCAATCAAGCGCGCCTTCTCCTTCGGAATAACGAAATCATTAACACCGATGGATGCGCCAGACCGCGTGGAATACTCATACCCGGTGTACATGAGTCGATCGGCAAAAATGACCGTAGCCTTCAACCCCACCATGCGATAGCACTGGTTGATAATTCTGGAAATCGCTTTCTTGGCCATGTTCTGGTTGACCATGGCAAATGCGATACCCGCGGGAACAATCTCCCACAATAGAGCGCGCCCGACTGTAGTGTCAGCAACGAACGAGCGCTCTATCACTTCGCCTTCATCAGTCTTCTCTACCTCGTTTATGCGCACCTTAACTCGGGCTTGCAAGTGTACATGCCCGCTGACAAAGGCCCTGTGAACCTCTGACACATTGGCGAAAGCCATGCCTTCACCCTTGGCATTCACACGCTCGCGAGTCATGTAGTAAAGGCCCAGTACAACGTCCTGTGAGGGCACAATGATCGGCTCGCCGCTAGCGGGAGAAAGAATGTTGTTAGTGGACATCATCAAGGCGCGAGCCTCCAGCTGCGCCTCAATGGTCAGTGGCACGTGAACAGCCATCTGGTCACCGTCAAAGTCAGCATTATAGGCTGCACAGACCAGGGGATGCAGTTGGATCGCCTTGCCTTCAATCAACACCGGTTCAAATGCCTGTATACCCAAGCGGTGCAGTGTAGGTGCCCGGTTTAGCAGCACAGGATGTTCACGAATAACTTCGGCGAGAATATCCCACACCTCTGGCGGCTCACGCTCAACCATCTTTTTGGCCGCTTTGATCGTGGTAGCCAATCCGCGCGCCTCAAGTTTGCCAAAGATAAATGGCTTGAAGAGCTCCAGTGCCATCTTCTTGGGTAGACCACACTGATGCAGTCTAAGAGTAGGTCCAACCACGATAACTGATCGACCTGAATAGTCTACGCGCTTGCCCAGCAGGTTTTGACGGAAACGACCCTGCTTACCCTTGATCATATCGGCCAAAGATTTTAACGGCCGCTTGTTTGATCCAGTAATAGCCCGACCACGGCGACCGTTGTCCAGCAATGCATCTACAGATTCCTGCAACATACGCTTTTCATTGCGCACAATAATGTCCGGAGCATTCAGGTCCAGCAGACGTTTCAATCGATTATTGCGGTTGATCACCCGACGATACAAGTCATTGAGGTCTGAGGTAGCAAATCGACCGCCGTCCAGCGGCACCAGCGGACGCAAGTCCGGCGGCAGCACAGGCAGAACGTTCAAAACCATCCACTGCGGCTTGTTGCCTGAGCTCGCAAAAGCCTCCATCAACTTCAAACGCTTGGATAGTTTCTTGATTTTGGTTTCCGAGTTGGTGACCGGAATCTCTTCGCGCAGCGTGGCAATTTCCTGTTGCAGATCCAACTGCATCATCAAGTCCTGGATCGCCTCAGCGCCCATTTTGGCGGTAAATTCATCGCCAAACTCTTCCATCGCCTCGTAGTACTGCTCATCGGACAACAGTTGGCTTTGCTCCAATGTTGTCATGCCAGGATCAGTCACCACGTAAGATTCGAAGTAGAGCACGCGCTCGATGTCACGCAAGGTCATATCAAGCAACAGACCGATACGCGAGGGCAGCGACTTCAGAAACCAGATATGTGCTACGGGGCTGGCCAATTCGATGTGACCCATACGCTCCCTGCGCACTTTGGCCAGCGCGACTTCTACACCGCACTTTTCACAAATTACACCGCGATGCTTTAGTCGCTTGTATTTTCCACACAGGCACTCGTAGTCCTTTACCGGGCCAAAGATTTTGGCGCAGAACAAGCCGTCGCGCTCCGGTTTGAAGGTACGGTAGTTAATAGTCTCTGGCTTCTTCACTTCGCCAAATGACCAGGAGCGAATCAACTCCGGTGATGCCAGACCAATTCGAATTGAATCGAACTCGTCATTTTGTCCCTGGGACTTCAACAGATTAAGTAAGTCTTTCAAGGCGTTTCCTCCGCGAGGTTTTTACTTCCAGGCAGTGCGTGGAAAATCCAGCGCACCTGCCACCAAGTCCAATGTTTACGTCTATTAATCGTTCTCTAGATCGATATCGATTGCCAGAGAGCGTATTTCCTTAACCAACACATTAAAGGACTCGGGCATGCCCGGCTCCATGCGATGATCTCCATCGACAATGTTTTTGTACATCTTGGTGCGTCCCGCCACGTCGTCGGACTTGACGGTCAGCATTTCCTGCAGGGTGTAAGCTGCACCGTAAGCTTCCAGCGCCCAGACTTCCATTTCCCCAAAGCGCTGGCCACCGAACTGCGCTTTACCACCCAACGGCTGCTGGGTAACAAGGCTGTACGAACCTGTCGAACGGGCATGCATTTTGTCGTCTACCAAGTGGTTCAGCTTCAACATGTACATGTAACCAACAGTGACTGGCCGATCAAAAGTTTCGCCAGTGCGTCCGTCATACAGAGTGAACTGGCCGCTTTCGGGCATGTCCGCCAGCTTGAGCAGCTTCTTGATGGAATCCTCGGCAGCACCATCGAATACCGGTGTCGCCATGGGGACCCCGTTGGACAGATTTGCAGCCAACTCCATTACTTCGGCATCGCTAAAGGACTTGATATCCTCGATACGACCGTCACCGTTGTTATAAATCTCCTCAAGGAACTTACGGACTTCCGCGACCTTTCTCTGTTCCGCGATCATGGCGTTGATCTTGTCGCCCAGGCCCTTGGCAGCCATGCCGAGGTGAGTTTCAAGAATCTGGCCGACGTTCATACGCGAAGGCACACCCAACGGGTTCAGAACGATATCGACAGGCTCACCATTCTCATCATAGGGCATATCTTCTACGGGCATAATCACGGAGATCACGCCCTTGTTGCCGTGTCGTCCAGCCATCTTGTCGCCTGGTTGGATACGACGTTTGATCGCAAGATAGACCTTGACGATTTTCAGCACGCCAGGCGCCAGATCGTCGCCACTTTGCAGCTTGCCTTTCTTGTCTTCGAAACGATCTTCCAGCAGTCGATTTTGCTCTTCCAACTGACGCTGAGAAGATGCCAGTGCATCGTTAAGTTTGGCGTCAGTAAGCTTCAACTTGAACCACTGCTCTCTTTCCAGATCAGCCAAAACCGCTGCTGTGAGTGTAGTGCCCTTGGACAAACCGGCACCACTTACCGTTACTTTTCCTTTGAGCAGGCTAGCCAGGTGCGCAAAGGTAGCTTCTTCGAAAATACGGTATTCTTCTTTCAGATCCTTGCGATACTGATCCAATTGATGCTTTTCAATTTGCAGGGCACGGGCATCTTTTTCCAGGCCATCACGAGTAAAGACTTGTACATCGATCACCGTACCCTTTGTGCTGGTAGGTACTCGCAGCGAAGTATCTTTTACATCCGACGCCTTTTCACCAAATATCGCCCGCAGTAGTTTTTCTTCCGGCGTCAGTTGTGTCTCACCCTTGGGTGTGACTTTGCCGACCAGAATGTCTCCCGCTTCCACTTCTGCACCGATATAAACGATACCCGACTCATCCAACTTGGCTAGCGCGCTCTCACCTACGTTGGGAATGTCCGCAGAAATTTCTTCGGAGCCCAACTTGGTGTCACGCGCGATACAGGTAAGCTCCTGAATATGTATCGTGGTGAAACGATCTTCCTTCACCACTTTCTCAGAAACCAGGATCGAATCCTCGAAGTTGTAGCCATTCCAGGGCATGAACGCGATACGCATGTTCTGGCCCAGGGCAAGCTCTCCCATATCGATGGAAGGGCCATCTGCGAGGATATCGCCGCGCTCAATCGTGTCTCCGGCTTTAACAATTGGACGCTGATTGATGCAGGTATTCTGGTTGGATCTTGTGTATTTAGTGAGGTTATAGATATCGACCGGCGCTTCATCCACGCCAACATCCTTTTCATTCACTCGAACTACGATGCGGCTGGCATCAGCGGAGTCGACCACTCCTGAACGCTCAGCTACAACACATACACCTGAGTCCGCCGCGACATACCGCTCCATACCAGTTCCAACAAGCGGCTTCTCTGCCACCAGAGTTGGCACCGCCTGACGCTGCATGTTGGAGCCCATCAGTGCGCGGTTGGCGTCGTCGTGCTCCAGGAATGGAATCAAGGCCGCCGCAACGGAGACCACCTGCTTCGGCGAAACATCCATATAGTCAACGCGTTCCGGCGGCATCACCGTAAATTCGTTCATATGGCGAACAGCGATCAGGTCGTCCACGAACTTCATATTTTTGTCGAGGGTTGCAGAGGCCTGAGCGATTACATGCTCCGCCTCATTAATCGCTGACAAAAACTCAATGTCATCAGTAACTTTACCGTTCACCACTTTGCGATAGGGACTTTCGAGAAAGCCATAATCATTGGTACGTGCATAGGTTGCCAAAGAGTTGATCAAACCAATGTTTGGGCCTTCCGGTGTTTCAATCGGACACACTCGCCCGTAATGGGTAGGGTGTACATCGCGCACTTCAAAACCAGCGCGTTCGCGAGTCAAACCACCTGGCCCCAGCGCAGAAACGCGACGCTTGTGCGTAACTTCCGACAAGGGATTGTTCTGATCCATAAACTGAGACAGCTGACTGGAACCGAAGAACTCTTTCACCGCTGCTGAGACAGGTTTGGCGTTGATCAAATCCTGTGGCATCAGGCCCTCGCTCTCAGCCATCGATAGGCGCTCTTTTACTGCACGCTCTACCCGCACCAGACCGACCCGAAACTGGTTTTCAGCCATTTCGCCAACGCTTCGTACACGGCGGTTACCCAGGTGGTCAATATCATCGACCATGCCTTTGCCATTGCGAATACCCACCAAAGTACGCAGTACCTCAACAATATCGTCTCGATCCAGCACGCCACTTCCGGTTACTTCCTCGCGACCAAGGCGACGATTGAATTTCATACGACCGACTGCAGAAAGGTCGTAACGATCGGCAGAGAAAAACAGGTTCTGGAACAGGTTCTCCGCTGACTCCTTGGTCGGCGGCTCTCCGGGACGCATCATGCGATAGATTTCCACCAATGCTTCAAGTTCGTTGCGAGTGGAATCCTGGCGCAGGGTATCTGAGATGAATGGCCCACAATCCAACTCATTGGTGTACAAAGTTTCAATTTTCTTGACGCCAATCTCAGTCAGCTTTGCAACAATTTCAGCTGTCAGTTCAGTGTTGCACTCGACAACAACCTCGCCTGTTTTCTCATCGACGACATTGGTAGCCAAAGACCTGCCATACAAGTAATCCGCCGGAATTTCCAGCGCCGTAATTTTTGCCTCTTCGAGCTCTCGAATATGGCGCGCAGTAATACGACGGCCTTGCTCCACAACTACTTTTTTACCGGCTTTGATGTCGAATGCCGCGACATCGCCGCGTAGCCGTTCCGGGATAAGCGTCATCGAGTAATTGCCATTCTTGGCAACATGGAAAGTGTTCACGTCGTAGAACATGGCGAGAATTTCCTCGGCCTCATAGCCGAGCGCACGCAACAGGATGGTCGCGGGTAATTTACGGCGACGGTCTATACGTACGAACACCATATCTTTGGGATCGAATTCAAAATCCAACCATGAGCCACGGTAGGGAATCACGCGCGCGGAATACAGCAACTTGCCCGAGGAGTGCGTCTTGCCCTTGTCATGATCAAAGAATACACCCGGGGAACGGTGCAGCTGGGATACTATTACACGCTCGGTACCATTGATAACAAATGTGCCGTTATCCGTCATCAGGGGGATCTCCCCCATGTAGACTTCCTGCTCCTTGATATCCTTGATGGTCTTGTTGGATGACTCCTTATCGTAAATGATCAGGCGTACCTTTACGCGCAGTGAACAGGAGTAGGTGACTCCGCGCAGCTGGCATTCGTTGACATCAAAAACAGGCTTACCCAGTTTGTAATCAACGTATTCCAACGCCGCATTTCCGCTGTAACTGACTATGGGAAACACCGACTTGAAAGCAGCGTGCAAGCCGTAATCTCCGCGCTCCTCAAGAGGAACGCCCTGTTGGGTGAACTTCCTGTAAGAATCCATTTGAATCGCAAGCAGATAAGGTACATCCATCACCTTCGGCAGTACGCCAAAATCCTTGCGAATACGTTTTTTCTCAGTGTACGAGTATGCCATCAGTACTCCCCAGCGTGATTAGCGTTCAATTGCCCTAAGGGCAATCAACTAGCCCATTACGGGGCTAAAATAAGGTTGTTGCGTCACGCGCAACAACCCTGAAAAATCTCAATTCTTGAAGCGGGAAAAGGCCGGCGAGCACAGCGCCCACCAGCCTTGTCCATATCCGACCGAAGCCAGATCGTTGTCAAACTTACTTGAGCTCGACAGTACCACCAGCTTCTTCAAGCTGCTTCTTGATGTCCTCAGCTTCTGCCTTGGGTACACCTTCCTTGATGTGTGAAGGCGCGCCGTCAACCAAAGCTTTGGCCTCTTTCAAACCCAATGAGGTAACCGCACGAACCACCTTGATGACGTTCACTTTCTTGTCACCAGAAGCGGTGAGAACTACATCAAAGTCGGTCTGTTCTTCAGCTGCACCGCCAGCATCACCACCGCCGGCGGCGGCAGGCGCTGCTGCAACGGCTACCGCTGCAGTCACACCAAATTTTTCTTCCATCGCTTCGATGAGGGACACAATGTCCATAACACTCATCTCAGCAATTGCATTCAATATATCGTCTTTAGACAGAGCCATGACTCATATCTCCTATTTAGCTGATTAGATATTCACTGCAACGACTTACGCCGCTGCTTCCTTCTGATCGCGTACTGCTGCGAGCGTGCGAACCAGTTTTCCAGGTACTTCGTTCATTGTCTGAACCAGCTTGGTCACCGGCGCCTTCATAACACTCATCAACATCGAGAGTGCCTGATCACGCGTTGGTAACTTAGCCAGAACATCCAATTGATCTGCACCCAGCATCTGACCGCCTACCGCCAGTGCTTTGACTTCAAATTTTTCGTTTTCTTTCGCGAAATCTTTGAAGAGTCGAGCCGCCGCACCCGGATCCTGCATTGAGAATCCGAACAGGGAAGGGCCAGCTAACGAGTCATTTACACATTCGTAGTCCGTTCCTTCCAGCGCGCGTTTGGCCAGAGTGTTCCGCACGACGCGGAGAGTCACCTGGTTTTCGCGCGCTCTGCTGCGCAACGCTGTCATTCCGTCCACAGTCACACCGCGCGAGTCGGCGATAACAAGGGACAGTGCACTGGTGGCAGTCTCGTTAACTTCAGCTACGATCGCTTTCTTGTCTTCGAGTCCAATTGCCACTGGAGTTACTCCTGGATTGCTAAGTTTGTGCCGGTCACAAACGCACTAGTCGCCTCTGGCCAACACAGTTAAGTACAGATAAATCTATGCCTGTACTGCTTGCGCGTGGTGAACACGTTCACCATCTGCGTAGGCTTTGATAAATCCCGAAGGATTCACCGCAATTAAACCGCTTCCGACAGCACTCATCGGAATTGGCACCTACGGTCTTTGATGGCCTTCAGTTTTCAGCTAAATGGGCTAACTGCCCGGCGCCTTGTCCAAAGACCTCAAAGTGGACCGATTGACACCAGTAGGTGTCGTCAACGGTCTACAACCCCTCCTTCCCTGGAGGACTTTGAGAAATCGCCCCTCGTGAGGGCGATTCGATCAACTTTCTACCGACCCTTGGTCGATTACGATACCCGGCCCCATCGTGGTGCTCAGGCTAATTTTTTTCAGATACACACCTTTCGCTGATACCGGCTTGGCTTTCTTGAGATCGGCGAGCAGGGCCTCGAGATTGCCTTTGATAGCATCCAACTCGAAGTTGATTTTGCCTATACCACCGTGAATGATGCCATTCTTGTCTGTGCGGTAGCGCACCTGTCCAGCTTTTGCATTCTTCACTGCCGTTTCCACATCCGGGGTCACGGTACCAGTTTTCGGGTTCGGCATAAGACCGCGCGGCCCCAAAACCTGACCCAACTGGCCGACAACGCGCATAGCGTCCGGCGAAGCAATGACCACGTCGAAGTCCATCATGCCGTCCTTGATTTGCTGTGCCAGGTCATCCATACCGACCAAATCCGCACCCGCTGCCTTGGCTTTTTCTGCCGCGTCGCCCTGGGTAAATACAGCCACACGTACAACAGAACCGGTACCGAATGGCAAGGTTGTAGCACCGCGCACTGCCTGGTCGGACTTGCGTGCATCAATACCCAGATTTACCGCTACTTCGACTGTCTCATTGAATTTCGCTGTGGCGAACTCTTTCAGCATGCTTACCGCAGTTTCCAGCGAATAAGCTTTCTGGGGATCTACTTTTTCTTTAAATGCGCGTACGCGCTTCGACAACTTGGCCATCTTAATTTACCCCCTCTACTTCGATACCGGCAGAGCGTGCGCTTCCGGCAATCGTACGTACCGCGGCATCCATATCGGCGGCAGTCAGGTCAGGCCATTTTTCTGGGTAGCCACTTCTTCCAGCTGCGCCTATTTACCTTTCCTACTTTGTTGGTATTAGGCGTGCTGGAACCGCGATCTTCGCAACTTTCATCAGCAACACAGAAGCCGGGGGTGTTTTCTTGATAAACGTGAATGAACGATCAGCGTAAACCGTGATCACCACGGGAATCGGCAGACCAGGCTCCATGCTCTGGGTCTCGGCATTAAATGCCTTACAGAATTCCATGATATTGACACCATGCTGTCCCAACGCTGGGCCAACGGGCGGGCTGGGGTTTGCCTGCCCCGCTTTTACCTGCAGCTTAATATAAGCCTGGACTTTTTTAGCCATATCTACTCTCCCGGGTACAATCGCCGTTTTGACCGTTATGGTCTACTAGGGCTCCCCATAAAATGGCAGCTCTTGCTGCCAATCAATAAAGGGGACGATAGCTGCCATCCCCTACCTGCGGAATTGATCAGGCTTTTTCGACCTGACTGAATTCCAGTTCCACCGGGGTGGAACGTCCAAAAATCAACACCGCCACATTCAGGCGGCTTTTCTCGTAGTTCACATCTTCGACAACACCGTTGAAATCGTTGAAAGGGCCATCGACAACACGCACCATCTCACCCGGTTCAAACAAAGTCTTGGGCCGAGGTGCTTCCACACCATCTTCTACTCGCTGCAGAATCGCCGCAGCCTCCTTATCGGAGATCAGGGCAGGTGCATCGCCTTGCCACCAATAAAGCCCCACGCGGCGTCTCTTTCACCAAATGCCAGGTATCGTCTCCTAGTTCCATCTGGACCAATACATAACCGGGAAAAAACTTGCGTTCACTGCGTCGCTTCTGGCCACCGCGCATCTCTACGACTTCTTCGGTCGGCACCAGCACGTCGCCAAAGCGGTCCTGCATATGATGCAGTTCAATACGCTCCTTCAGGGCGGAAGCAACTTTCTTTTCATACCCTGAATAAGAGGCGTGTACTTGACGTACCAACGCATTGCCATCAGCTAACCCCCTTATTTCGTTCGTTAAACAATTGCACGCGACACCAACCAACCCAGGGAAGAATCCAACCCCCACAGCAATAGCGCCACCAGCAAGAACAAATCCCACCACAATCATCGTGGTTTGCACTGTTTCCTGCCTGGTCGGCCAAACAACCTTGCGTATTTCGGTTCTCGAGCCTTTCACCAGCGCCCAAAATGCCGCGCCCTTGGCAGTCTGCATAGCAATCAGGCCTGCAACGCCGGCAACAGCCAAAATGCCCAGTACGCGATACAATAATGACTGGTCTGAATAGTAGCTGTTACCTACTACCGCCACCGCTAACAGTGCAAATACAGCAATCCATTTGACCGCGTCGTACTTGCTCGCTGTTGTTTCAACACTCATCAAATTAACCTTGTTACATTAGACCGCGTCCATACCAGACGCAGCACCTGCCAACAAATGGCAGGCCAGGAGGGAATCGAACCCCCAACCTGCGGTTTTGGAGACCGCTGCTCTGCCAGATGAGCTACTGGCCTAAACCTCATACTTAGACGACGAAGCCGAACCACCCTGCCAGGCGGTTCGGCTTGATCGCTCACTCTGAAGACAGAACGCATCTGTCCCCAGATCATTTTACTCGATGATTTTGGCTACCACGCCAGCACCCACCGTACGACCGCCCTCGCGATCGCGAAGCGCAGACCTTCTTCATCGCAATCGGGGCTATCAGCGTCGTCACCATCTGTACGTTCACCCGGCATTACCATCTCAACACCTTCCGGCAACTCACACGCACCCGTCACATCCGTCGTACGGAAGTAAAACTGTGGGCGGTAACCCTTGAAAAACGGGGTATGACGTCCGCCTTCCTCCTTCGACAGAATGTACACTTCCGCCTCAAACTTGGTGTGCGGGTTCACTGAACCCGGCTGCTGTACCCTGACCACGCTCCCGTCCTCACGCTTGGTACCGCGCAACAATACACCCACGTTCTCGCCCGCACGGCCCTCGTCCAGCAACTTGCGGAACATCTCCACACCCGTGCAGGTCGTCTTCTGCGTGTCACGGATACCGATAATCTCGATCTCCTCACCAATCTTCACAATCCCACGCTCAACACGACCCGTGACCACCGTACCGCGACCAGAAATCGAGAACACGTCCTCGACCGGCATCAGGAACGGCTGGTCAATCGCCCGTCCAGGCTCAGGAATATACGCATCCAGTGTCTCTACCAGCAGCTTCACAGCAGACGTACCCAGACCGTGGTCGTCTTCGCCATTCAGCGCCATCAGCGCTGATCCACAATGATCGGCGTGTCGTCTCCGGGGAATTCGTACTGGTCCAGCAACTCGCGCAGCTCCATTTCGACCAGTTCCTTCATCTCCGCGTATTCCTCAGACTCCGCACCGCCGCAGTCGTCCCGCCAGCAGGTCAGCCTTGTTCAGGAATACCACAATGTACGGAACACCTACCTGACGCGACAACAGAATATGCTCGCGCGTTTGCGGCATCGGGCCGTCCGGTGGCACCGCACACCAGAATCGCTCCATCCATCTGCGCCGCTCCAGTGATCATGTTCTTCACATAATCCGCGTGTTGCGGGGCAGTCAACGTGAGCGTAGTGACGGTTCGGCGGTTGTACTCAACGTGCGACGTCGCAATGGTGATACCCGCGCCTTCTCTTCCGGCGCGTTATCGATACCGTCGAAGGCCCATCCCCGCCCCAGGTTTCCTGAACACACGGGTAGGGCAGCCGTCAGCGTCGTCGTCTTACCATAGTCAACGTGACCAATCGTGCCTACGTTAACGTGCGGTTTTTGGTACGCGCAAATGATTCCTTTGACATCTCAACAGTCTCCTATGAACACCTGACAGGGTCTTAAAGCCGAACCACTCAAACTAATAATATTTAATAATTACAATGTGTTGCGCCAATAATGGAGCTCATAACCGGATTTGAACCGGTGACCTCTTCCTTACCAAGGAAGTGCTCTACCGACTGAGCTATATGAGCGCATTCTTCCCAACTCTGGAGCGGGTAGCGGGAATCGAACCCGCATATTCAGCTTGGAAGGCTGACGTTCTACCACTGAACTATACCCGCTATGTTTTTCCTCAAAACCATTATTCAATGGCCTCGGGCAGCGGGCTAAGCCAGCCAAACCCTCCGACCCTCCGGGTCACCAGCTTCAATGACAACGCTCTAACCAGTCACACATATGGCCCAGAACGTGGAGTTCCTCGCTGCTCGAAGTCCACTTTCCACACCACTCGAGATTCTTTCAGTCATGGTGGAGGGGGGTGGATTCGAACCACCGAAGCTCGCGCGTCAGATTTACAGTCTGATCCCTTTGGCCACTCGGGAACCCCTCCGAAAGGCGGCATATTGTCCTGATGGGCCACTCCCTTGTCAACCATATACCCTAATAAAATTATTAACTTACGCAGCCTTCCAAACCCGTCATATCCGCAGGCGAATCGCCACCACTCTCAACTCGAGGCACAGCGACCAGTTTAACGACTGAGGTCAATTCTGGTTTGGCTCTTTCGCCGCTATCGCACCGGCCATTTCGACCGGTTTTATTGGGATTACATCAAATTTCGCTATAGTTTTTGCGCAGCACTTCTTTCTGTACTTTCCCCATCGCATTACGGGGTAACTCGTCGACAAAAAACACCTTCTTGGGAACCTTAAAGTTCGCCGCCTTTAAACCCACTGCTTTGCGTATCTGATCTGCGGTCAGGGTAAATCCTTCGGATAACACGACCACAGCCACAACAGCCTCGCCAAAATCCGCATCGGGCAAACCGATTATCGCTGACTCCTTGACACCCGGCAGCGCATCAATCAGCAGTTCAATTTCCTTGGGATAAACATTTAGGCCGCCACTGATTATCATGTCCTTCGAGCGACCGACAATAGATATGTATCCCTCTTCATCTATTAATGCCTGATCGCCCGTAACGAAGAAGCCATCCGCTGTAAAGTCTTGCAGCGTTTTTTCAGGCTTGTTCCAGTACCCAACGAACACATTGTCACCGCGAACCTGCAACTCTCCCACCTCATTCGCGTCCAGAATACGATTGCCTGCACCACAAATACGCACGGTGACACCCGGGAGTGGCTTACCAACCGTGCCTGGCCGGCGCACACCGCACAAAGGGTTCGAGGTGTTCATTCCCGTTTCGGTCATTCCGTATCGCTCAAGAATGCTGTGACCGGTGCGCTGCTCGAATGCGACAAATGTTTCGGCCCGCAGAGGCGCCGAACCTGAAATAAACAGGCGCATATGCTCACAACACTTCGCCGTGAACAGCGGCTCCGCCAGAAGGCGAGTATAATAAGTGGGCACACCCATCATCACTGTGCAGTGTGGCAAATTTTCCATGACCGCACCGACCTGAAAGCTTTGCAGCAAGTGCATTCTGCTACCACTTGCCAGAACACAGCCTATCGCAACGAAAAGTCCGTGCACATGAAACATAGGCAGCGCATGTAGTAAACGGTCAGTTCGCACAAATCCCCAGATATCCACCAGCACGGTAATATTTTCCACCAGATTCTTATGGGACAACATAATCCCCTTTGGCCGACCGGTGGTACCTGAGGAGTAGACCAACGCGGCCAGATCGTCAGCGGCGGTCGGTACCGTTTCAAATTGGATCGAGCAGTTCCGAACGGCCTGCATAAAGGTACCGGAACCATCCATATCCAATGTGAGAAGATGTGCAGTGCCGGCCTGTTTACACAGTGCGCCAAGCGACTCTGCGCGACTGCTGTCGCATATCAGCATTGACGGCGAGGCATCCTGCAAAAAATACTGCAACTCGGCATCTGTATATGCGGGATTCAAGGGATGAAAAACCATACCGGCCCTGATCACTCCCAGGTACAACCACAACACATCAGCCGATTTCTCTACTTGCGCGGTAACCCGATCTCCTTTGCACAGCCCTGATGCAATCAGATAGTTTGCAACCTGAGCTGAGTAGCTCTCTGCGTCGGCATAGGTGTAGGACGCACCCGCTTCGGTCGTCAGCAACTCAGTTTCAGGTGGCGGAAAATGCCTGCTGTACGCGGCGTAAAGATTTGCCTGGTTTGCGCTGCTCATGATCGATTTCTTCCTGAGATTTGCAACAGATGCCGCGCCGTTCACTAGTGTGAAGACGGAGTTGATGTTTCACGGGCTGGTGTCAGCGTCAACTGCTCGCCGAGATACCTTGAGCCACCGATAGTCAGATGGCCTGGGTCCCGATAAAGGATCTTTTCATTGTGCATCATGTGACAGGATTTTTCGTCGCAAAACGCGGGGACAGTATTCCAGTATCGCAGTGACGGGTATTCTTCTGCCAGCGAATAGAGAATCTTCCGGTAACCTTCAGACTGCGTGTCATAATCCTCTCGAGACATAGTGCATGACGGCTGCTGATATTTGGTCAGCCGAAATGGCCGAAGATCAAAACAGTCTCGGGGCTCAAAGGAGAGCCCTGGCCAATCAACCACAATGACGACCTCTTTTCCTGCCTTTATCAGTCGATCCACGCTGGCACGAAGTCCCGCAGCAAACACTTCTTTATTACTTCGTAGCGCCGGATCGGCCACCGATGACATTCGATATCTGGGCGAATCGTCTATCAGGTACATGGGACCCATAGACGATAGATAGACGGTGTGGATAGCGGAATTCTGAATCACCCAGTCGATATTGCCATTGGTCGCCTCAAGACATTTGTCCGCTGCTCCGAACTCGACAATACGCACGTTGTAAAGTGGCGGGCAATTCGGTTGCTCCAGTCGAACTACACCCGTATCCGCGTCTTGGTAGTAATGCATGAGTGCGACGAACACATTACCTGCATGGCTATCACCCAGCACAGCGATGTCTGCGTTTTTACCATTGTAGCGGCAGTATGGCTCCCTGGGGTGCTCCTTCGGGCATTTCAATCTTTTGAAATATCCCCGCTCGTGCCATACAAACTGATCCGCCATTAGATTTAGCTGCGCTGTTCTGGCCGGTACTCCTTGATACTGCCATACCGCCACTCCCAGCGCCCCAACACCAAGTAGAGCGCCTAAAAGCACCCATGGAACGACTTTTGCGGGATGATAGCGCAACCGCCTCTCAACCAACTCATAAGTCAGCCACGCAAGCATCATGCTTATCGCCACGACGGCGAGCCTGACTTTAACAGAGGGCTCACCCACATCGATGATTCTTGTCAGCGAAAGCAGCGGCCAGTGCCACAGATACAAGGGATAACTGATCTTTCCAATAAAGACCAAGACTGGAGTACCGAGAACAACCCGATTGAGCCAGGTATGCGCGGAAGACGCCAGCACCAGTGTCGCACCGAGCGTAGGCAACAGGGCCCACCATCCCGGAAAGGCCCTTTCCTTGTTGATTATCAACGTTGCCAGGCACATAAGTACGATGCCAGACAAGGCGAGCAGGGTGCCTCTCTGCGGTGATCTTAAACCCGGGGCTTTTGCGCGCAACTGAGTAGCCGCAAGGACCGCTCCCATAAGAATCTCCCATACCCGAAAATGGGGCAGGAAAAAGGCACCCGCATGATCCGCAACATTTGCGATGTTCAGCGCAAAGGAAACTAACAGTATCGCGACTGACACCAGTAACGGTGTCAGCTTCATCCGTGCAGCGACGATAAGTATTACTGGCCAGACTATGTAGAACTGCTCTTCAACACCAAGGGACCAGAGGTGCAGCAAAGGCTTTCGCAGACTATCAATATCGAAGTAACCCGCCTCACCCCAGAAAGCGAAATTGGGTATGAATACAGCAGCGGCGCCCGTGTGCTTGCCGAGCGCCGCATATTCCAATGGCAAAAGGAGGAACCAGCCCGCCGCAAGGGTGAACCCCAAAACCAAAATCAGCGCAGGCAGAATCCGCTTAATGCGGCGGCGATAAAAACCAGTGATCGTAAATCGCCTATCATCACGCGAACTTAAAATGATGGAAGTAATCAGGTAGCCGGAAATTACGAAGAAAATGTCCACTCCGACAAAACCGCCAGGGAGCAGGTTCGGGAACGCGTGGTAAATGACAACAGCAATAATTGAGAAGGCACGCAGCCCATCGATCTCGGGTCTGTATTTGCTGTCAGTTGAATGTTGAATCATGGGATAAAAATACTGCCGTCAAAAGACCTGCAATATTTTAATGGAGCTGGCGAGAGGAATCGAACCCCCGACCGGCTGATTACAAATCAGCTGCTCTACCTACTGAGCTACGCCAGCCACGATCAGATCGAGGCAGATGAACACCGGCCCCGTTTGAAGGGGTGCGATTCTAGACAAAGAGCTATAGGGATGCAATCTTAAGTTTGGGCGCCCGCGTCAGAATTGATGCCTCAAATATATCCCTGACGTCATATGCACAATCACAGGGTAAATTACTGCCTGCTGCCTCTTGAATCTCTGGCCATGGAGAAGGTTGCTCAAGGCATTACCCTTGTCGTGCCAAGCGTTGTTTGATTGCCAGCACACAGCCTGGTAAGCAGAACAGAATCTATCTGGACGGATAGGAAATCGGATGCGTCTGGACAACGGCTCTCCGGCCGACAAGGCACCCTGCTGGGGTAGCTGAAATAGATTGGCTGGAAGCCCGCATTCGCCTAGGAAGGGACCTTAGCCTTGCAACTTACCCTTTCGACGACTGAAGCCCAGCACTGCGAGCGCCAGAACAAATAACGGGAGCATCGCCGGGCTGGGGACCTCTGTTGATCTGCGTACAAACCAGGCACCGGGTCCGTCACCGAATAAAATCCCTTCATCCTTGCCGGTAACAGCAGAATCAAAATCCGTTAGCCCGCCGCATATCACAAAATTACAAATTCCTTGTGCATCGCGAAATGCGGTCATACTGGCTAAATTCTGTGTACTGCCCGCGTTGTAGCCTTCGGTAACTTTAGAGGCAGAGAGAACAACCGAGGTAAGCCGCCAGCCGTCTGCAAAAAAAGCGGGAGCAAATGCGTCGACGGCGTCGGTATAAACGTCAGGACCCGGTCCAAGGGCGACAAAGCCAATATAGTAGTTGAATAGCTCGTTCATATCGTCAATGCTGGCCCAGGTCCAACCCTCCATCTCAAAACCGTTCAAGGTCCCACTGCCGCACACACCTGCCGGGCACACAACATTGATATCGCTCCAGTTTAGACCGACGAACAAATCTACCTGCGCCCATTCCGTGCCATCGACTGTCACAGTGTCAGTAATAGATCCGGCAGCGGCACAACCGGCCCACGCAAACGCCATGACCATCAGGATTCTCTTAATTACCTTAGACATCCTAGTTCTCCAGTGGGGACGATATAAATAGTAGTAGACAAGCACGACTCAACCCTTGTCAATAGCTCCAATGGCGCAGGGGATGTGCAGAAGATATGCCATGTCTGTGTAAAAACAGCAGCGCTTGGCAGAGCCTCTGCAGAGGTGGAATGGCTGTGTTGTCAGTAGGCGGTCAGCTGTGGAGCTTACGTTTCCGGCGAATGAAACCCAGAGATGCACTGGCTAAGCCTAGCAGGGAAAGAGTTGCGGGAGTAGGGATCGCTGCTTCATGTGGTGTAAACACCGCGTAACTATCAAACCATCCTCTGCTACCGTCTGAACCGATTGAATTATCAATACCAGCGTAACAGTCCGAAATCCATGAGCCATACCGAGGAGTGACGCAACTTGCAAGATTATAGTTTTCGTCAACCCCATAGTTAAAGTAGGGTATAAACACCAACATAATGTCCCCTGGAATACCGATCACATCCCATCCAGTCAATGCGGGAGCCAAGGCTAATGCTGCACTTCTTGCGCCCTCCTCATCGCCCAAGAAAAAAGGGTCACTGTTCTGGAATATGTCGTTATATGACGACTGATTGAACGCTACGTCAAACAGCATCCCCGTGACATCAAGGCCCGTGATGCCGATGGCACACTGTTTGTCGGAATCATTGAGGCACGCAGCGGTATTGACCATGGGCACAGCCTGTACGGTTTTCGCGAACAGACTAACCAAAATTGAGAATGCGAATATCTTCCAACGTTTCATATATACCACCTCCATAGGCGAAGTTGGGCCGGGATGGATATTGTGAATCCTATAAAAGACGCTTGCGATGGTAGACGCACAAGGCAGCGAGGCCTAAGCCAAGTAGGAGTATAGTGGCTGGGATGGGGACAGGCCCAAGTGCAGGGTCGCCTGATGTAAACGCATAAATCTGATTACTGGTTGTAAACGAATCAATATGACTTGTTTGAAATGTTTTGATGTCTATCGTAAACAAATCAGTTATCCAAGGATTAGTTGGGTAGAACGCGTGACTGATCCCCACCAGGGTCGATAATTCACTGTCAAAGGCAATTCGGAATCCTGCTACTACTCCTGGAATTGTTCCCAAGAGAATCCCTCCACCCGTAGCAGGGTCAATACTATAAAGCTCGCCGCCATATCCTGATGCATATAGATTCCCGGTTGCATAGTCAAACGCAAGTGCCGTTAGAGCATCATCAAGACTCGTATTGCCAATTAGTGAAGCAACGCCACTCGTTTCATTTACGTTGAAAAGTTCATCAATGGTCGATAGGCCGCCTATATGGCCGAGGCCAAATAAGTGACCGCCTGCATCGACACCTATTCCGCTGGTGTTTGATCCACAGTCAAAAAAAGATGAGCAAGAATCAGATAGATACGGATTAGCAGCGTTAACCTCGGTGCTCCCACCCGTTGCTGGATCGATTGTGATTAACCTATTTGATACACGCGATACCCCATACAAAATATCGCTAGTTGCATCATAGGCAATGCCGCGAACGTCGGAATAACCCATCGGACCGACAGTCGTTAATACACCAGATTCATATTTTAATAATATGCTCTCGCCAAAAATCTCGTCGGACTCTTGTGAGAAGTAAAATGTTGCGTTCGCAGAAATAGAATATACGTTAATAAGAACGATGACGATGAACGCTGTAAATTGTCGCATCAAATTTATCCAGTTATTCGATTGAGCGATAGAAAAATGCACCATCGTAAATTCCTATCTCACTTAGACCAGTGACTGAATTGGAAGAAACGTGGTCGGGGTATTCCGGATTCGAAAAGTCACCG
Organism: Halioglobus sp.; assembly: GCA_041396025.1. GTDB lineage: Bacteria > Pseudomonadota > Gammaproteobacteria > Pseudomonadales > Halieaceae > Marimicrobium. Next base: position 134,156 of record JAWKZL010000005.1, read on the forward strand.
ATATTTCCAATCCATGCGTAGGAAGGACTGTAGAGCGTTGATGTCCAGCCGTAAAGAGTGAGATAGCTGATGTCGCCATTTACTGTTGGCAGAAATCCACTGTCGAAAAAAGCTGGGGCCCAACCGGAATCCGCTTGTTGGTAGTAATCCGGGCCAACCAGCAAGTCAGGCTCACTCACATCCGCTGCATTGAGAAAATAATTGAACAGCGCGTTCACATCATCCAGAGAAGCCCATGTCCAGCCGTTCATGTCATAACCTTTCAGCGTCACGTTCTCACATCGTCCCCCAGACGATGCTGGACAAACTGCATCTATCTCATACCACGAAAGATTGAGGAATAGCCTTGGTTGAACCCACTTCATACTGCCAACAGCAATGGTATCGGTGATTAGTGCACAGGGATTAGTTGGGTTTTGCGGACAGGGGTCGACATCATCGTTTAGGCCATCCCCGTCCGTATCGACCGGTGCGACGAATGTGAACACAGCCTGAAGCGGTGGCATGGTCTGCCCCCAGAACTTGCGAACTGCCGCTGATGAAATATCAAAACTGCATTCGTTATTAACAGCATCCGTGCAGTAATTTTCCCAGTGATCAAACTCCCATCCAGCGCGAGGTACTGCATAATAAGTTTCCAGATAGGCCCCAACTACGTAGTTCTTAACGCAGATGTCCTGTCCTGACTGAAAGTCTTCGAGCCAACAGAATCTGTCCCCGCTGGCCGACATAATGTCCCCCTCCCCCACAATTTCCAGGGGGTGAGAGCAGGCAGTAACAACCGCCAGTAATATGAAAGCGAAGAAAGTTTTCATAGTGTAACCATTCCTTGGTAGACCACTTACGGGCTCAAACCAGGTAAAGGTATGGCAAGCCAATAGCGGTAGAGATAATTGTTAGTTATGTTCTTAACTGACTATAGCAACAACGTGGATCTGAAGCCCATTGAAACAAGGAGACAAATGATGAATATGTGAATGTAAAACTAGTAACCTCCGGCTATATCGCTTCAGCAGACATCAAGTCAATCTCTACTCTGCCCCTCCTACCAGTTTCTCCACCCCATAATCGGTAGGCCATAGAGGCTAGTTTTAGAGAACGCAGAATCAGGAAAAAATATTACTAATCATAATCTTGGTACATTTTTATTTAGCTGAATATTCGAAACTTCACCAACCACTTGAAAAGTAAGCACTCTCGCATTTTCCACTCAACCCCATGCAAAACATCGAAAGGGGCCACTTTGCAATTGCTCCTAGCCTTGCCAACCTGTATTACCACGCACATGCGAAAGCGAGCGCCATTAAACAGTTCAGCAAGAAATCCGTATTGCAATTTCCAACGGGGGTACAGCTCCCCTTTCAGCAACTACATAGCAATCAAGCACGCACAAAACCCATGCCAGTTTGCTTCAACCTGCCAGCCTGAAAAGTGGGTTATCCCATGTATCTTAATTAGAAGGGGACGCCGCCTGGTCTGAGTCTGCCCTCTTCATCATCAATCCAAATCATCGATCAACAACCAAAGGAGCCATCACCATGGCCAGTAAAAATGTACCTGCAAAAATCTCCAGGGCACTGCAACACTGACGTATCAGATAGGACGTGATGCAGAAGGTCCCTCACAAGAAGCCGCATTACCAACTGGGAGATGCTAAACCGTTCCTTGAAGCAATGAAGGAACTGACTGGAAGCGATAGTAAATTCGGCAAGGCCAGTGCCAAGGTGAAAACAAAAGCTGCTAGTCGTATGCCAAAAGGGAAAGCTAAGCCAGCAACTGGTAAGTAATAAACGTTAATCCTGCACCACCGCAGTAAGCACTGAGGGATTCTGAATCAGCTGCTCTGCCTACTGGGCTACGCCAGCCACGATCAGATCGAGGCAGATGAACACCGGCCCCGTTTGAAAGTGTGCGATTCTAGACAAAGAGCTATAGGGATGTGATTAGGGCTGGCCGGGGTACTAAATGATCAAGCACGAATTGCCACCAAGGTGGTTCGCACCAGATTGCCTATCCTCACTAACACATGCATCCGGATCGACTATAGTTAATCTGAACCGATAAAAGGAAACTGTGATCATGGATACATCAAACCACACCATGCAGGCACTCTTCAAACAGTTAGGTTTATCCAATAACGACATTGCAATCGAGAACTTCATCCATAACAACTATCTTCCCAAAGAAATTCCCCTGGAGAACGCTGCATGCTGGAGTGCAGGACAGGCTCAGTTCCTCCACGAGTGCATAGCAATGGATGCCGACTGGGCGGAAGTAGTCGATCATCTGGATGCCATGTTGAGACACTAGAGGAACTTCCTGAATTACCAATGCCCAAGCGCTGCGGAAGGGAATCAATTCACCGTGTATTTACCGCTGCCCTAACGTGACCCACCTTCACCATAAAGAGTCCGCCGGGTGGTGGGAGGTAGCATGCGCAATGCAATTCAGGGCAATGTTGAGACATGGGACCAAAGCACCGCTGGGCAGAGGACGGTGACGGACGTACCGGAGACTTCCATGGACTTTCTCTGATCCTTCAACGCCATTGCGCACATGAGTGCCGAGGCCATCCAGACCTTGCTACATGGAACTCAAAGGGTATTGCGCCCCCGTGGAAGAGCAATCAGCCATGATGCGGGTCGCAGATATACGTTACTGAGACGGCATCAGTCAGTTTGGTCCGCTTTGCTATGGCAACTGGATGACCACACTGTATAAAGGTGAAGTAGTTAAGATTCTTCACCTGGTGCAGATCTATAACGCCTGTTCAGCGGTAAGATTTTCTTGAACTGCGTCACATAAGTGTCAACTATCTTTACGTCAAAGCTAAATACTGGCTTTACTATTTTTTCTATCTCCTTGATTTATAACATTATTATAGTTCTGGCTTGATGCTTGCTTAATAAATGCAAACCGCTTCTATATTCTGGATTGGTTTCTACCCAGAGTACTGAGGTTAAATTTAAGCTGTACCGAGCCATTCAGGCATGTGTTGACTCCTGCCAAAGCACGGAGCTACAACCAAAAAATTGGGGCGTATGACCTTCAAACCACACATTAACGCCATCGCACTCAGTCTGGGGCTGTGTCTGCTAGCATCACAGGCTCACGCGATAGCAGTTTCCGCAGTGACACTCCAGAATTCCGGCGGTGGTTATGACAATGCCAGCGCCTCCGCGCAGGGCCTGAAGAAACCGAAGAAGTCAGTTATCAATGGGCTAGACGGGCTGTTTGCTGGCGATCAGTGGACAGTACTGGATAAATCAAATAAGCCGTCAAAAACGTTTAATGGCGTGGATTTCGTACTAACTGCGGATTCCAGACAACGCTCCGGTGATTGGGGTTTAACCTGGAATGACTCCGATCTGGCGCAGTACATGGATTTTGTTGTCATTCTCAAAGGCGGGAAACAATGGGCCGCGTACCTTTTTGAAGCTGGAAGCATTGGCGTAGACTCACTGTCGGCCAATGGCATATTCGATATGCCCCTGGTCAAAAAGAAGAATGGCAAAACGGCAAAACTTCGCCGCGCGACGATCATGGGACGACTTGCTGATCTGCCAATAGACATAGACGTTCCGCCACCGGGTTCCGGCGATGGCACGCAGGGTTCCGGTGATGGCACGCAGGGTTCCGGCGATGGCACGCAGGGTTCCGGTGACGGCACACAGGGTTCCGGCGATGGCACGCAGGGTTCCGGTGACGGCACGCAGGGTTCCGGTGACGGCACGCAGGGTTCCGGTGACGGCACACAGGGTTCCGGCGGTGGCACACAGGGTTCCGGCGGTGGCACACAGGGTTCCGGTGACGGCACACAGGGTTCCGGCGACGGCACGCAGGGTTCCGGCGACGGCACACAGGGTTCCGGTGCGGGTACAGCTGATCAAAATCCGAATTCAGTGCCAACACCCGGATCATTTGCGCTGTTTACTCTGGGCCTGGCACTGTGCCGGCGACAACTGCGACGCAGGTCGGTTAGTTAGTCGGCGCCACAGCGTCCACGCCATTCAGTCAACCACACTCCCAATGCATTCCAGCCCGATCTGTCGATCGGGCTTCCAGTTCCTCCGCACCCTGGTTCACCCTCCCCAAACCGGCCTTAGTCCGCGGTTAAAAACCTGAAATGCATCAGATCGAGCGGATAAATGTCAACATTGCGTCGTGCATCTGGTCCAGCCCCGGCTGTTCGATCGGATAGTGGCTCGCGTTGTCCAGGGTAACCTTTTGCTTGGGCGCGCCGACCCGCTCCCAGAAGGGCTCAGTAACGGGAAAAGGCGTCCAGCGATCTTCGCCGGGTTGCAACAGGATGATGGGGCACAGGTCGAAGTCTTCAAACGCGATAGCCGGTTGGTGCTGGATCATGCTGTTGACAAATTCCAGGCTAACGCTGGCGCCAGCAGAACACTTGTCACGCAACAGCAGTTTCAGTGCCTGTCCGTTGTTAACCAGCGCCTTCATCTTGACCAGGTGCTTCATGGGTACGCGTATGCGTCCAATAAGCGCTGCCGGTAACAGCGGCAGCATCTTGAAGGAGATCTCATCCATGTTCGGGCGGTCGGACATACGTCGACGGGCCAGCGGCGAGCCCGCGTCGATAAAGCACATGCCCATGATGCCGCTGACCATGCGGGTTTCGGCGGCAATATTGTAGGCCAGCATGCCGCCGGCACTCAGCCCATACAACACTACCGGCCTGCCATCTTTCGCGATTTCGGACCGCACCAGCTCGGATCCGATATCCACCCAATCGTCCCAGGTAATGCGCGCCTCGCGATTATCGGTCATGCCATAAAACGGCATATCGGCGGCCACGACTTCAAAACCCTTCCGAGCCAGTGGCGCGCCGGCACTGAGGTTGAGCAGGCGACTGTTGGTGCCGACACCGTGCAGCAGGATAACCTTGTGTGTCGCGTCTGGATTCGCAAATCGCTCAAGATGAAGGGTGCTGCTACGCCAGGGCAGAAATTCCTCTGCCGCGCCATAGCCATCCTGCCAGCGGTATTCGGTGGGTAGAAACTGCTGAACTTCGACCCACGCTGTATTGTCACGGTAATACCTGTTCATAACGTTTGATACTCCCCGTCTACCCATGCGGACACCATTTCTGCGAACTGGTCAGCCCGATCCTGGTATGAGTAGTGCCCGCACTGCTCGAACACCCGCAGCCGGCTTCTGGGCAAGCGTCGCTCAAGCACTTTGGCATTTTCGACGTAGAGCAGCTGGTCAAGGTCTCCCCAGAAAATCTGCACCGGCAGTTCAATTTTTTCCAACAACGGGTCTACGGTCTTCAGGCTCTCTGGATACCCCTTGAACCATTGGGTAATGGGCCCAATCCGGCCCTTGTAGGATTCGATGTAGTCACGCACTTCGGCCTGGTGCGGCACATAGTTCACGTACCCCAAATGGTTGCCAGCCTCTACGAAGGGACCTGAGCCGGCGACCGTGAACACGGTACGCCAGAATGCCGAATTGACCAGCTTGTCTATCACACTACCGTTGAGGGAAGGCGCAACACCGGGGCCATCGCCAATAATCAGGCTCGCCACGGTATGGTCAAAGTGGGTCACGTAGTGCAGAGCGGCACTCATGCCGACATCCGGCCCGATGATATGAAATGAAGACAGCCCCATCTCGGCAACAAAGCTGTTCAGGAACTTTCCCTGCGCTTCGAAGGTCATGAACTCCAGACCACCCTCGCTTCGCCCAAAGCCAGGCAGGTCGAGCGCCACGAGATTGTAACGATCCTCGAGCAGGCGCCAAACGGGTTCAAACGCCACGATGCTCTGCGGCAGCGGGCAAAGCATCAACAGAGTCGCCCCTGCGGAGTTTCCTCCACGCGCGATACGAACATCGACACCGGCGATTTTACGACGCTCCAGCGGCATACTGATTTTGCCTTCCGGAAGGCGCTTGGGACGCGCACCCTGTGCGGCCCTTACCTTGCGCATCTCGGGAGTAATCGCAAGAACAAAAGCGGCGTTGAAACGTTCAAACCAATTTACTGGATACGACATAACATCTACTCCCTTCAAGGATTTCAGTCTTCGGGCTGGTCCTGCATCATTGGTTGCATAGTCTTCGCTCGGTCTTCGGGGAATCCGTGCCACGGACTCCAGTCATCGCGCACGTCGACCACGCCCTTGTCGGCCACCCACTTCTGGTAGTTTGCAACCATGGACGCGAGACGTTCGGGCTGCTCGTTATCCAGCGGATGAGTCTCGCCCGGATCGTTTTGGATGTTGTACAAGTGCCATTCACCGTCGCCATACATGCCCGTCCGCACTCGCATGGCTTTGTAATCGCCGCTGACGATATAGCCGTTACCGAACAGCTCAAAGGCTAACCACTGCTCCTCGGTGCGAGCTACCGGTGAAATACCTTCCAGGAAAGGTCGTATCGAAATCCCGGTAGGGGCTCGCAACGCCCGATCGCGGTAATGCTCGCCGGGGTGTTCGACCTTGGCATAGTCCAGAATGGTCAGGGGAATATCGCGAATATTGGCGTAGGTGCCGGTTTTCTCTCCGGCCAACACAGAGCGCGAATTCTTCGGCGGCACGATAACCAGCGGCACGCGCACACCGCCCTCGCCGATAAACCATTTCCACCACTGCAAACCACCGGTGGAGGCATTGGCCATGTCGGCGCCGATAAATGCGAAGGCATTGCCGCGGCCGATATCAGCCGGATCCTGGCTGAAGTTACCCAGCACCCAACGCGTAGCGGCAGGATTGCTCAGCTCGCCGTGAAGACCAAGTCCCTCGGGACCATTGTCAGCAAGATAAATTATCAGCGTGTTATCCAGTTCACCGGTCTCCCTGAGGTAATTCAGCAACATACCGATGTGGTAATCCTGCGATTCCATCATCGCCGAGTAAGTGGCCATACTGCGCGCCTCGACGAACTTCTCCTCTTCGCTCAGCGCACCCCATGAGCGCAACAATTGGTTCTTTGTCGTGTCGGGGAAAGCGGCATCCGGTGGAATCAGGCCGAGACGTTTCTGCGCCTCAAATCGCGCCTGCTTGAGGCCGGCGTAACCCAGCTTGAGGTAGTGATCGATGTATTTATCAATCAGAAAATCCGGGGCCTGTAATGGCGCATGTGCAGTGGTATAGGCCAGATAAGCAAAGAAGGGCTGCCCAGACTCACGCTCCTGTTCAAGATACTGCAACAGCTTGCCCGTCCACAGATCGTCGGAGTAGATTCCCTGCGGCCGCACGACGCGCTCGCCGTCCTCATAGTAGGGCTCCTGTGGAATCTTCCCGGCCTTAACCTGCGCCATCACTTCAGGATTGTGCGTATCGACATGGAACACGCCGGCGTTCCAATGATTGGCACCCCCGGTATAGATCGAGTAGCTGTGATCGAAGCCCCAGCCTTCCGGACCCTCACCACCGTGCGCCCCGCCGAGGTGCCATTTCCCGGTCATGTAGGTTCGGTAGCCGGCATCGCGCAGCAATTCTGCAATCGTCACAGTTGTCCGTGTCAGATAGGACTCGTACCCCGGCTTACCCGCCGCGGGCGGATAGAGCGCATAGTCAAAGGCCGCCAGCCCTATATCTACCGGGTCGTTGCCCGTCAGAAGCATGCCTCTTGAGGTAGAGCAAACTGGTGAAGCGTGAAAGCGGGTGAACATTACGCCATCATTGGCGAGCCGGTCCAGCACGGGAGTGTGCGTGACGCCGCCACTTATCCCAAGATCGCCGAAAGAAATATCATCGCCAACCAGCAACAGAATATTGGGCCGTCTCTCTTGCACAGCATCTGCAGCAAAGGACGGCTGTCCGAACAGCGCGACTGAATACAGCGCCAGGCCGAGGCACTTCAGGAAAAATCGTTTATTGGTCACCATGAGTCTCATACTCCTGCTTTATGGCTATGGTACTAAGCGCAATGATAATGAATGCACTGCGACGCATGAGAAACTCTTCGGTCGATCAGAATGAATACAGTACGGCTAGTTCGAAGCCGCTCATGTCCATATCGAAAAGAAAGCCACCGTCCGAATAATCCACCGACAGGTAACGGACACCGGCACCGGTAGTCCAGCGATCATTGATCTCATAATTCAGCATGGCCAGCGCCTGATAGGTCGAATCGGAATCACCCGTTCCGGCGTCGGCACGAATCATAGTGGTCCACTGATCCGCAAGACGAAACTTTGCGCGGATACCGACGATAGCATCCACCCATTCCTTCTGTTGCTGGATGCTGCGCGAGTTGTTGCCGAATAGGGTACTGGACTTGGAACGGAATCTCTCTTCCACAATCCAGCCACGCGCGCCGCCGATAATTTCCAGCCACTCGACGCCGGGAACATTCCACGCAAATCCACCATCAATAATTTCGGTGCCGAACATCGCTTTGCCATTGATCTGTCCAGTCAGTTTATCGCCGGGAACCTGAAACGTGGTGTTGTCACTCATACTCACGTACTCATAACTCAACCAGTAACCCCAGGAGTTATTGCTACCCTGAACAAGCAATGTGAGGGCGCCATCGAGATCATCGAGAGCATCCGTGATCCCGTAATCCATCCTGGCCTCGATACCCTTCACTCCGGCATGACCTTCCATGCCGAATGCAAAGGCCGTCATTCCGACCTGGTGTTGCCAGTCGTCGGCATTAGCCGGGATAGCCTTTGCAGTAACCAGCGCAAATATCGCCATAAGGCAAAAAATCTTTCTATTTATCGTCATGAGTAACTCGGTCTCTAAATGCATGTTTGTTGGAAGCGAAACTGAAAAATCACGGCGACCGCGTACCCAGCACACTGGCGATCACTTTCGCCGCGTTGTTTCCCACCAGTGCCCCGCTCTGTTCAAGCGTATCGATCACATCTGAATCCATACCCAGTTCTGTACAGATTTGTCGGTTGTGCTCGCCCTGCATCGCCGGCTCGCAGGGCATGGGCAACTCAGCGCCAGAAAATTTCCATGGCCTGCCAGGAAGCCGGAACTCACCACCGTTACGGTCATCGACGCTTAGGGTCGCACCCCAGTAGTCCGCCCATTCACTATCGGCAATCGCTTCAAGTGGACGCACTTCGCCGATGGCAATCTTGGCTTCATCAAACTGTGCATCCAGCGATGCCAGCGTGGAAAACGAGTAGATCCAGGACTGGACGACGGCTTTCAGCGCTTCCAGATTGGCGCGACGTGCGGCGGGTGTACTGAAGCGCGGATCAGCCGCCAGTTCGGGGCGGCGCATCGCCGTGATAAAGAACCGGAACGTAATGCTGCCAACCAGACTGATTGCCGTGACCAGCTTTTCACCGCCCGGGCCGAAGAAAAAGGAGCCATCGGTTGCCCCAAGAATCGCCGGTTCATCGTTTAGATCCAGCCCATTAAGATCGATGTGTGCGCGCTCGTTGATGGACATAATCGTCGCGGCCATGGCGACATCGATGAATTGTCCAAGGCCGGTGTGGTGGCGCTGGTTCAGCGCAGCCAGCACGGCAATCGTGGCTTGCAGGCCGGCATAGACATCAGCGTGTGAAAGAGCATCGGTCTGGGAAGATTGCAGATTGTCGCCAAAATGGCGCAGGGAGTGATGGGTAAAGCCCGCCTCGGCCTGCACAGTCGGTGCGTAGGCCATACGGCTGCGCCACGGGCCGCCCTGCCCGTACCCGGAAATTGCCACGTAGATCAGGCCGGGGTTGCGCCGGGCCAGCGTATCGTAGTCCAGTCCGAAACTGGCGAGCGTGCCGGGCCGAAAATTCTCTACCAGAATATCCGCCTGATCACAGAGCTCGAACGCAACTTCTTTGGCCTCGGGCCTGTTGAGGTCGAGACAGATATTGCGCTTGCCGGCATTCTGCTGGGCGTAATACCCCGATACTCCATTCGGATTGACCGGTGCGGCAAAACGCGCAACATCTACACCCGGCGGCTCGATCTTGATCACCTGGGCGCCAAGGTCCTGCAGCGTGCGCCCGCACAATGGCCCGGCAAGCACGCGAGAAAAATCGACGACCTTGATGCCCTCCATCGGTGCGGCCACGACTCAGCGTCCCACGAACTTCGCGTGGCCGGGGCCGTTTTTCTGCAGCGACTCCAGGCCTATTTTCAGATCCTCGGAATTCCAGAGTGCCTGCTGCAGGCGCTCCATCTCCCGGTCTGCTGCCCGGACGCCCTGGTCTTCGGCCAACCGTGCCAGTTCCTTGGTAATCTGGTGGGCCAGCGTCGGGCCGTTGGCGAGTTCAGTCGCCACTGCCAGCGCCGCTTCCTCCAGGTGCTCATCGTCGACCACCCGGTTGATCAGATTCCAGCGCTCGAGCGTCTCAGCGTCATAACGACGCCCCAGCATCGATAGCTCTTTCGCGCGCAGGGCCCCGCACCGCGCCACCTGCCGCTGCACCGCACCCATCAGCGGATTAATGCCCAACGTTACTTCGACGGAGCCCAACTTGGCGCTGCGTCCTGCGACAATGAAATCGCATGCCAGGGCCAGTTCAAAGCCGCCGCCGACGCACACACCGTGCACGCAGACAACGATCGGCAGCGGGAATGCCTCGAGCGCGGCAAGAAACTGCACCGGCGAAACGGCGAGTCCCTCACCGCCAGCGGTCGCGGCCTCGAACAGGGACAGATCGGCGCCGGCGGAAAAGTGCCTGAGGCTGCTCTTCAGCAGCACAGCGCGCGCTCCTGCAGACCGCGCCTGCTCAAGCGTATCCAACAACGATTGCATCAACACAGGCCCCAGCAGGTTATGCGGGGCGTGGTGCAGGGTGACCACGGCCAGACCGGACTCAACGACACAGGAACAGGAATCAGATGTGGACACGGGACCTCCTCAAATCGACATTAGTACGAGCAATTACCCGATGCGTCGGAATGACAGATCGGGGTGACCTATCATAGTCACTCCAAGTCTGTTAAAAAGGTTCTATCGTGCCATATATGGGGTTATATCGTGCCATCCGACCTGTTAACCACAACGCTGCCGGTGCTGAATGCATCCGGATCTACAATGGGCTTGCGCGCACTGCGCGATGAATTACTTGAGGAGGGTGTCAGCACCGCCGAATTGCTCGAGGGTAGCGGTATGGCCGAGTTCTGGTTTGATCGCCCGGAAATCCCACCCAGCCGGACCCAGCGCGTCGCCATTATGCGCAATGCCTGGCGTCTGGCGCGTCGCAGCGATGCCGCCCTGCGTGCCGGCTGCCGCCAGACCATCGGCGATTTCGGGCTTTACGGCTACGGCATGGCCAGCAGTGAAACCGTGGGCGACTGCCTGCATTTCGGCTATTCGCAGATCGAATTTGCCGGGCCCGTGCTCAATATCACGCGGGAAATACGCGGTGACACCGCCGTTTTTCTCTCACAGAACCCGCTCGCACTCGGCCCCATACTGCCATTCGCCGCAGAATTCTGGCGCAGTTCCATGACCACGCTCCTCGGTCTGATCATGGGCCAACGCTTCCCCAGTACGGCAATGTTTTTTCCCTACCCAGAACCACCCCATGCCGATGCGCTGCGCGAGACATTCGGATGTGACCTGCATTTTGATGCCGACGTTATGGAATGGCATTTTGATGCCGCATGCCTGAACCTACCCTGCCCAAACGCCAGTCGTTTCCTCGCCACGCTATGCACCAATTTTTGCGAAAGCGTGCTGACCGCAGGCAAGGGCCAAACGCGATTGCAGCGGGAGATACGGCTGATTCTGCTCGGCCGGATACGCGAACAACCGGTCGCCGCCGAAATTGCGCGTGAACTCGGACTCTCCAGACGATCCCTCTACCGAAGGCTGGCGGAAGAAAATGCTACATTCCAGGAGTTGCTCGATGACGTTCGAGCATCGGTAGCGATCCAGTTCCTGTCCTCAACCCGCTTGCCGGTCGAGGAAATAGCCCACCGCGTGGGGTTTGCCGATCAATCGAACTTCCGCAAGGCATTCAGGCGCTGGACAGACGCAACGCCGCGTTCATACCGTTCGCGCGAGAAAGTGGTGCATCGCTCTGCTTAATGAAATGTCTGCGATTTCTTCTTGTTGGTGGCGGGCCATGAGGAAGCCAGGCACGTGAGGATAGTAGCGTCTGGCCGCTGATTAGCCGACGCTACTGTTGCGGATTTAGCATCCAGGTGGCAGTACTTTGACGGTGACTGCTGCGGAGGTTGCAGAGGCACTGGTATCGTCGGTCGCCACCGCGGTCAACTTAGAGACGCCGAGCGGCGCGTCGCTCCAAGTGAGCGTGTAGGGAGCGGTGGTGTCGACGCCAAGCGAAACGTTGTTATAGAAAAACTCCACTCGAGTAACGCTGCCATTGGGATCACTGGCGTCGGCACTGAGGGTGATGGTATCGCCGCTGATATAGATTGCCCCCTCATTCGGCGCGGTCAGCGCGACAGAGGGGCTGTTGTCATCGTACTGGAGAATCAGCTTTGGCCGTAGCGTCGGAACAGCCGCGTATTCGCTGGCACGGAAGGATTTTTGGTTGCTATTCCCGGTGCCGGCGATTAACTGCCAGCCGTGATTACTCAGTTGCCCCAGACTCATGGACTGCACGGCGTCAGTGACATCAAACACGACCCAACCCGGATCCCAGCCCGCGTAACGCTCCAGGCTGCCGTTGGCGGCATAATCGGAGCCAATGCCGGCAGCGCCAGGATTATGCCATGGGATGCCTGCGGCGGCATTGTTCCAGGTAGCCTGGTTCTCGACCCAATCAATCAGGAGCGGATGTGCACGATAGGTGTAGTCGTAGTAGGAAGATTTGTACAGGGCGAGAGCAGCGTAGGTAATGGTCGCCCCTGCCGGAACCGGGCCGCCTTCGTTAGAGAAAATAGCAAAGCGCACGAGCGGGTTGAAAAATTCTTGGCGCTTTTCAGCACATCCTGGCCACCTGAGGGCAGGGTTGTAAAATTGCTGTCGAGAAAGGTATCGGTGGTGCCCGAATAGCCGTTGAGCCCATCTTGCAGAACAAGCAGTTCCCCAGGAGTCACGTTGACCTCAGTGGCGGCCGAAACTGTAGTAATGCCGGTGTTATCGGTGGCCGCCGCGGTCAGCATATGAACACCTTGTTGCGCTTGCCAAACCATAGAGTAAGGTGCGTTCGTGTCTACACCCACAGAGCTCCCGTCCACAAAAAATTCGACTCGTGCGATATTTCCGTCCGAATCGCTCGCATCCGCGCTTAGTGTGACGGTTCTGCCGTCAAAATACGCTATCGATCCAGCAAGCGGGGCGCTGATACTTACCGATGGTGGGTTATTGACGTAGTTTGCGACTGTTGCCGATACCCTTGGAGAAATAAAACGTTTTCCATTACTGTCAGTGGCTATCGCCTCTAGCGTGTAGACACCTTTCTGCACAGATGTCAGCGTTGTCGTGTAGGGCGGTGCCATTACTACCGCAAGGGTTTGGCCATCCAATAAGAACTCAACCTGTGTAATGTCGCTTTCCGTGTTTGAGGTGACGGCCGTCACTACAATATCATCGCCCGGAATAACGAATCCTTTGCTTGTTGGTTCCACTATCGTGATATGCGGATCATCGCTACTGGGCTCAATCCAGTTTTCTGGTTTATAGATCCATATATTGCCGGCATACCAATCTTGTACGGTTATAAAAGCGTCAATTTCGGCGATGTATTTCCATTTACCCAAAATTCCGGCGCCAGGAGCGTTAAAGGGGGTTGGTGTGATAGCGCGCCCGAGCTTTTCAATACGCCAACCATTTGGAGAAACAACCTGGGGAGGATAAAGCGCCCAAACGTCACTGCCACCTATCCAGAGCAGAAACCTGTTCCTCGGCGCGTCATAATCCATGCCATAATCCCCAAGGCCATAGTTATAAAGCCCAGTTGAATCAGGCACGAATGTACCGTTAGGAACAAAAGCGACATTTGAATTTGTTGGGCCGGGAGTAGATAAATTCCAATATGAGAATAGACCGGGGGATATCCTCACATAGAGGTTAAGCGTTGGAAGATAAGAGCCGACGCCAGGACCCCATCCAACACCTTGGCCAACCTGCTCCCAGGAGTCTTGAGTTGGATCATCTACATCATTAATGGTGTATTTGGAAAGAATCGAATATGCACCGTGAACGTAAACAACATCTTTACCGTTTTCTTGTGTGTAACCAGTCGAACCCTCGACGAAATGTCGCGGAAAATAAGCGTTTGGCAAGTTTTTTGGAACATCCCGGTTCTCCCACATCTCACCGCCAATGACCCCTAAATAGGGATTATCCCATTTAGGGTGGGAGCCTGTTTTTCCGCCAACTTTATTCTCATCTGCGCGAGATGGATCGAAGAAATAGGGGCCGGTTTCGCGATAGGTGCCATCGGCGTTTTTTATTTCATACGGCTCACCATTGCCAAATATTGGTCCACCAAATGTAAGGAATCGATCAGCTATTGGAAGGTAGATGTTATTGTCATAAGTATGGGCGGAAGGAGGCGACGCATTGGGACCATCTACCGTCAGGTAAGGCCTTTCGAGAGTTGATATGTCGCTAGGCAAAGACATACGTTCCCAATCAAGCGTGGTGCCTCGCCAGCGATACAGTTCATTTCCTGCGTAGTTTGCATGTCCTCCGCCATAGATGATTAAGTCGCCTCTTCGACTATCCCATGCAAAACCGCTATACGCAGCAATTATGGCGCGTGGTCCCCAGGGGGTTGAACCGGGACTGGTGGACACCAGAAGCCCGGTGGGTGTCCATACATCCTGATATTGGTTGTGGTTTACTCGAACCCATCCATTTTCCGGTGTGGATTTCAGGATGGAGATTAACTGGTGGAGATCGGGTTCTGAAGGTCTGGGATCAACATCGACAGGCAGTTGAGAATCGGAAAACGCCAAATTCGGGAACAGCAAAATCATGGCCAATGGCACAGCCATGCATAACTTTCCAAATGCATTCAGGTAACCAATCATAATCTTGCCCTGTGTGTTTCGTGATGGCAGATAATTAAAACCGAGGGGGTCACCGCGAACCTAATCTATTCAGCCACGCTTTCATTAAGTTCTCCTACCAGGCCGATTATACCCCCCGGTTTATAGCGAATCCTAAAGAGCATACAAAATTTGTACCAAAATCAATCGCATACACAAATGAGCTTTTAAAACAACAAGGTACAATCTTGATTAAGTTCTTACCGCCGCATTGAAGTCAGCACCCCAACATTGGTGTAAAGCATACTGACGCTCCAATTCGCCTAACACTAAAATTTAGTCCGCGGTGGATAGCAGACCTTTTGACCAGTTTAGACCAAATGCCCGTTTTCAGAAATTACCCAGAAAGTTATCCAGCTTTTACATCGACTTCAGGTGCGATTATCGGAGGGCAGGCACAAAAAGCCCAGCTATTGCTGGGTTTACGTGGTTTCATGGAATTTCCTGAAACATCGATATGAATGCCGAAGGCGGGACTTGAAATCTAACCATATCTACTTGTTTTTAATATATAAGTTACAATTCAACCGCTATTTATAGCACCAAACGTAGCACCATTTTTTGAATGTGAACCCACGAAACCACCTCGTAATCGGCCAGGAGCATCTTGAAGAAATCAGTGGATTGCATGGACCAGGCCTTCAAATGTATTGCACCAATGTAATGAACTGGCACCTCCATCAAAACCGGTAACCCTCGCTTTTTCAAGCGGTGTCAGATTTGGTCTGAACTAATACAGATTAGAACCGCATTGGCACCACGTTGTCCAAATGCGCTTCATTATCGGGGGTAAACTCCCGTAATCTGAAGCACTGCGGTAGAAACACCCAACTCCCTCGCAATAGCTGAAAAACTGATTCCCAAGTGTTCCTTCATTGCCTGGAATGCATCTGGCAAAACGTCAGGCTCCTCTCAGGCGTCTTGTAAATATAACGCTCTATCTTGGTCTGCTTTGTCTTATTCAGCCCAGACGTTTGCACTTCTATATTGTTGAGCCGATATTTTGCCCAGAAAGTGGGCACGATAAATCAACGCCCTTGCACTCACACCCCAGCGTATTTTTTAACTTGTAAATCTTATCCCAAGATATGTTCTTACGGCTGGTGAAGTCTGGAAACTCTTTAAGAAAGGCCATCCGAGGGAACAGGAAAGCACTGGCAAACTTGTCTGCCTCTTTTTCGACTAATAGGCTCTCCAGTTTCAACCCCTTCATGAAGAACAAAATGTCCACATTCGTGCGCAAGGTCAAAACGCATCCGGCAGATACTTTCTTTAGCGGTGTTGCGGATGATTATGGGGTACTTACGATTCAGGAAAGTGCATCCACCTTACTGAACACACCCTCAAAGTGAGTAATAACAACACCGGCATTCTCTAAGACCCAGGTCATGTTATCTATGGGATTATCAAGCCTAGCCTCCAGTGCTTTCGGCATTTCTCAGCGGCAAGTTCGATTTCTTCATTCGTAAAATGTTCCCCCGCTGAGGAACACTCAGGAATATTTACAGGAGGCAATTCCAGATGACTATTAATCAACTCAACTAGCTTTTCAAAAATGGTGCTATAGGCAACTACCCGATTAGCCAAGCCTACCGGTGTAGTTTTCCGCTTTCTAAAGTGGCACTGTTCGGCTTTAACTTCATTACCCGTGAGGTATAGAAGAACGATTCTTCTACCTGAAGTGCTTCGCATAGAGCCGACAGCACATCCTTAGCCGGTTGCTTGCTACCACTCTCCATTTGGTGGACAAACTGACGTGTGACCATAACAGAATTCCCAATGTCTGCTTGAGTTAATCCATGTAATAGCCTTGCCAGTCTCAGTCTGTCCCCATTAAACGTTTCATTTTCCATCGTCTTCTTTATCTTTATCAGTGACAATCTTCTTAATCTTCACAACGGGCTTGTCTTGTAACAGGACTACTCAGATTTTCGGTAGTGTCTGAAACCAGAGCAACGCTATCTTCCATCGGAATCTGCCACTGACAGACTATTTCACCCAGCTCAGAATAACCAACAAAGTAAACTGCATCAACGGCACTCTTGAAGTCAGTATCAAAAACGAAGAACCACCTAACATTTGCATGAGGATTCACATCCCGAAAACATCTGCATCTGCTGCATTGCAGCTTGAGAAGCAAACCAATCTTTCTATTTGGCAAACATTCGGGGTCATTTCGAGTATATCTTACTGGTGTCTCTCCAACTGCAAAGGTGAAGCGCCCATCGGGTGTCAGAATAGACAAATAGGGAAATCCTGACTTCCGGCTACCTCCTTGATTCTGGTGCGGCAACATTCATACGCTCATATACCCAGAGACAGCCTTGTATCCTAATTCTTCGTCAAACAGGTCAATAACCTCATTTCTCACGGCCGCTATAAACTGTGCAAGCGCAATCAGTCGGAATTCTTTAAGGTCGGAACTTATATCCCAAGGATGAACAATCATCAGCTACAAACCATTGTTATGAGCAGTTTCAACATTTTATGCATATAATGATTTTTGTCAACCTAAAACTCATATGGCAATCAAACTGGAAGGTGTCACTCAATAGAAGCCGAGCCCGGTCGAGGCGCTTAAGATAATTCACCACCATGTCATAGCCGATATCGAATATCCGGGCAATATCCGGTTCTAACTGAACGTGAATTGCTTAAGGATTTGAAAAAAGGCAGTTGCGGCTTTCTGTCAAGTAGCGACCGGACTTGCCGCAGTTCCGTCTGACGCAGCAATGTCTCTATGGCTAATTCTCCAACTCCGCCAACACCGCCCGGAAACTTTCCAATCCCGCCTCCAGATTTTCAATAATCTCCTCCGCCAGCTCATCCGGCTCAGGCAGGTATCCAAGTCGGTCAGGCTTTTGTCCTTTAACCAGAACACGTCCAAGCTGGTTTTGTCACGGGCAACAAGGTCTTTGTAGCTGAGCGCGCCAGCGACCGTCCGGTTTCTTGTCCTGGTGCCAGGTGGCTTTACGCTTGTTGCGGTTTTAGTTTGTAACACTGGATAAACTCGGCCAGGTCCTCGAAGCGCAGCAGCTTTTCTTTAAAAGTGTGGTGAATATTGGTGCGATAGTCGTAGTACCAGACTTCCTGTTTACCTTCGTCCAGGCGTTCGGCTGGCTTCGCGGTTGTCGAAGAACAGCACATTTGCCTTCACCCCGTGGGCGTAGAAGATTCCGGTGGGCAGGCCGCAGGATGGTATGCGGATCCGTGTTCTCCAGCAGTTTTCCGACGTATGGTTTCACCGGCGCCACCCTCAAAAAGCACGTTGTCCGGTACCACCACCGCGGCCTTGCCAGTGGTTTTTAGCATAGTGCGGATGTGTTGCACGAAATTGACTGCTTGTTGAAGTGGTGGCCCAGAAATCCTGGCGGTTGTATGTCAAATCATCTTTCCTGCTCACCCTCTTCATTGGTAAAGCTCGCGGGCTTTTCTTGCCAAAGGGCAGTTTTGCCAGCACGTAGTCCACTCTTGGCACTGGCCACCACCAGGGCGTCGTTGAGCGTCTACCATGCTCTCGCCATCAATCTCACCGATGTTGTGCAGGAACATATTCATCAGGCACATTCGGCATTATTGGCCACAATCTCCGTGCCATAGAAGGTCTAATTGTTTCGAAAAACCTTCTGGGCCTTATCCAGCGCCAAGTTATCGGCATGGGTAATGAAGTCGTAGGCGGCTAGGAAAGAAGCGCCGGTACTACAGGCAGGTCGGCAGTAGTCTTGCCCGGCTCGGGCGCACGCGATCCCGACCATAGCGCGGATGAGCGCCACGCCCGGGTGAAATACTGGCCAGCGCACCGGATTTGGTGTCCTCAGCATTTTCTCAACAGCCCTCTGAATATCGCCTTTGACATCGGCTGCCCGCATTGCCATTTGGGTGCTATCCACCATATCGATCGGGCGATGAGTTTGGCTGGAGTCTTGGATCCATTCTACTTCGTGAAGTATTCTTGAGCATGCTTGCCGCGGGTTGCCAGAGCCGCAGCAGCTCGGCATACAGAACTTCAGCTCACCGCGCTGTTCTTCAGGCTCTGCCAGGTCCGCTTGCTACACAGGATACCCTGCGTCGCGGTTGTAGGTGGTTTGGCATACTCGTCCGCCATTTTCAGAAAGATCAGGTAGGTGAGTTGTTCCAGATAATCGCCACCAACCACCGTCGTCCCAGCGCAGGGTGGTACAAAAGCTCCAGGCTTTGGAGATGATGAGCATACTCATGGCGGTCTCTCATTCTATGGTTTGGGTCAGTTTTAAAAATCACAAATTCATTCCACTGCAGAATCCGGTGATCTTGTGCATGCAAATCATCATGAAATGCATCCAGTGCAATGTAATCAAATAATCAACGCTATCGAGCTTCCGCCGCCCGGCAACCACTCGCTTACGCTTCGCCTGAATCATAGGCTGAGTTGTCGAATGTTTGATATGTAGTCGCCATGCCGCAGCAAAGAAGAAAAACAGGCGTTTGACTTTGATATGGCGACACCCCCTCAGCAAGACATCCAAACGGCGGGGTGACAATGATGTCAGACCTTGCATTAGCTGGTCAGCATACTCGAAACTCACTTTGTCAGGCACGTCGGCCAATACTTCCAGATATGCCTGCTCCGGCGCGGCCATTAGATATGGTTGAGGACCACCCCACGGCTGCTTTTTCAGGCTGTCGGCCTGTACCTGTGCATTCTCCCGCCACAGCCGGCGAGTACCATGCCAATCTATCATCACACCCAGGTCGAGCTTTGCCAGCCAGGCCGGGCATGGCTCGGCGGAATAGAGGTGTAAGGGCGATGCAGAGCGCAGGTAATGCCCCAGCCCCGCCTGCTCCAGCGCCGTTATACCGCCAACATACACAGGGCCAGCCAATATACGGTTCAAAGATACAGCCAGCCCTTCCCAGGTCACAGCCACTCCCGGACGTCCCACCACTCCCCGAGTCAGGGTGGCAAACTTTCTTGATTTCAAGGCATTATCGAGAGCATGACGAGTCATACCCTGGCTTAGCAGCCAGCGGCGGGTGGCTAACTGTCCAAAGGGGAGTAGCTCAGGCTTATCGTTCACATCTGGCATCACGAGCACACTGGTTTATTTATATTCCTTTTTACGGCGATTATCGCCGCAATTTATAGTTTTAGTAAACCAAAGTGGCCCCGATATCTTAGAGTAGTCCACATTTACCACAAACCATTTTGTGTAGCCTATTATAACAAACAGACTACACAAAATACTTTGCGTAGGTTTCAGACTACTTAAACCTCACAGCACATCCCGCCCTTCAGCCAAATTGATCAGCCGCGGAAAGCATAGGGTTGCCGGCCGCCTACCGCTGCCGGCCTGAATCTCGCGCAGAATACCGGCATCTTTCAACTGTTTGAGCAAGCCCGGCGTGGTCTTCTCGTGAACCCCGAATTCGGCAGTCAGCTTTTGGGCCAGATCGGAGGTTCTGAAGACGGGTTTGCTGAACAGCGCGTCAAGTAGATGCACCGAATACTGGGAATGGGTCGTTTCCTGGATAGCGAGTTTCATCTCGTCATACAGGGCCTTGATTGCTGTCACTCGCTGACTGTTTTGGCCGGCCTGGGCTGCCGTCGCCCGCAAAAAGAAAGCCATCCAGCCGTTCCAGTCGCCCTCGGCGGAGATTGCTTTCAAACGCTGGTAATACTCCTCGCGATGATTTTCCAGATATTCAGAGAGGTAAAACATCGGCTGTGACAAAGCGCGCTTTTGGTACAGAAACAGTGGAATGAGAATACGACCAATACGCCCATTGCCATCTTTAAAGGGGTGCAGCAACTCAAACTGCGCATGGACCACAGCGGTTTGCAGTAAGAAGTCAATGTCATCTGTGCCGAGGTAATGTTCCCAGGCTCGCAAGTGGTCCTGTAACTGCAGCGGACTGGGCGGCACAAAGCTGGCCTGTTCAATACTGCAGCCCTGCTTGCCAATCCAGTTTTGATCGACCCGAAACTCACCAGGCATCTTATCTTGCCCGCGCACACTGTCCATCAGAATGCGATGCAACTCGCGCACAAAACCCAGGCGGATGGGATAGGCCTCCAGGTACTCCCGCGCCTGAAACAATGCCAGCCGGTAGTTTGAAATTTCCTGAATATCCTTGTACTTCTCGCCCTCCTTGAGCAACCCGGCTTCCTGCTCCAGCACTTCATCCACAGTGGCCTGAGTGCCTTCAATTTTTGACGACAAAACCGCTTCCTGAGTCGTCAAGGCGATAACATCACTGCGGATTGGGAATACCCTGCAACAAACCGTCATAGCGAGCCAGCGCAGGCATTCTTATGCCCAACTAAGGGTAATAGCTGCCGATAATCCAGATTGTTGGCGGAAGCTTATCCGGGTTGTACAGGTTGCATTGCGTTTCTCCCCTACTTTTACCGGCCAATTTCCTGTGACGTCACTTACTGGTCTTGCTCGGATATAACCGAATCTCGTTCTCGAGCGGATACGTTCGAGGAGGTTTCGGCGGGTTCATCGCTAGGGTCTTGGTAAGGACGAGTTGACCGATGCTTTTCAGGATAGTTGGCGGAGGGTTTCCGGATCTAGCTAGTTGGATGTCAATTTCCATCTGTATGGAATCAACTTGCTGGAGTTTCGATTCCACACTGGACCGTGATAACTTCTGTTCTTTCAAGAAGGCGAACAAATGTGCAAGGCTCGTATTTCGGAAAATAAATAGTTATTGCGTATGCCTTTCTACTTCATTTGATCTCCATACCTTCGGCCATCAACGCGTACATTAGAAATTTTGGTTTGAGAGCTTCGGTGCATGTCCAAGTTGCAAAATCCTGACTGGTGCCATTGGCTTGGACGAGACAGACGCCAACCGAGGCTGTGCAGGAGAGGCAAACTGTACCCGCCAGTAATGTTCTTGCAGAGGAATTTACCAGCCCCTTTACGTAACCTTTTGAATCGTATCGTGAATATATTTCCATGATGATGAGCGACATCGACAATACCAACCCAATATTGATCCCCACCCCAATATTCAGGATATTTTCGACTGGGAGTATGGCCAGTCCTGGCAGACACCCGTAAAGCGGAGTCAAGCCCAGCCTGGAGGCTCCCGTAGGCTTATTCACGGACATCGCAGCGACGCTTTGTAATCACCTCCACACACTGGCCTCCCTTCCACCCCGAGGCTGGATTGGAGCAGGAATCGAATAGGAAGCTGATCGAAGTTTCGAGTTTTCCATGGTTTTCCTCGCGCCAGTGGGCGGTAGGCTTGCCCTCGAAGGCATGTTTTAGCAAAGCCCTGCCGGTAGACTTTGAGTTGATCTTGGGCGGTTTGAGCGCTACTATACCATTGTCAACTCGGAAAATAACATCGATTTTGTGTGTGGACGATCCGACATCCGCCAACTGGAGAGCAACAGGAAGGGGAATGTCTTCGGTGTTTTTGAGGATGGGTGCTTGACAGTAACCGAAGAAGTTTCAGCGTTGATCGCATTGAGATGGTTGAATGCAGAAGAAAAAAATTTTTTATCATGACTACTGATTTATCACTTTAAGTTTACGCGCTGGTTGAGAAGCGCTTCTTTTTCACAATATCACTATTGCGGCCAAAAGTCACCATCCATACCGATCAGGATGTCACCTTCCCGCACAATATAGTTGGAATCAAAATCTCCACTGAATTTGTGTTCTGTTTCGCCTTTAGTTATGTCTCGAATCCTAATTAAAGGCATTCCGGTATCACGATTAAAATAGGTCGACTTAAAGGCGAATCCATTCTGTACACGTACCACTTCAGATAGGGGAACACGCAACCAATGATCTGCTTTTATCAACAATGGATATTTGCCTTGGTCAATAATCTCCTGCGGTGATAGTCCCAGCGCCATCTACCCTACTAACTCCCGATTCAATTCCTCGATCACCCCGTCCATCCCATCCCCAAATAGTTGATACATCCGCCCTAACCCGCCTCTGGCATTAAACGGCGCCATATCTAGATCATTCCCCTCAATATGGAAAGAACTGGCGACATGGTCGCGGATCATATGCAGCCAAGCCATCTGTTCTTCATTAAACTTTTCACCGGCGCCACTGTGATGCTGCATAATCCAACGTTGGAAATTCTTACGCACGGTGGCGGCGTAAGTCGAAAGCGTTGCATCCAGCCCACACACGCGACGAATGAGCGCCACCAATGCGGTCAGATCACTGATGGGACTATCGCCCTGGTATTTCTCTAGATGAGCGTAGGCGTGCCAGACACGCAGAGGGGCAAGTTTCGGGCGGTCCTGCCGCAGGCGCTCCAGCAGGTCTTTGAGCATGGCGTAGCTGACTTCGCTTCGGCGAGCCGGAGTCTGAAAGTAGATATTCAATGCGTCAATATCGTCCCGGTGCTCATTGAGATACTCGGCGAACTCCTGGGTTAGCAGCTTGGCGTTCTCGGTAGTGTCGCCGGCCCAGCCGGCTGCGGTCAACGTGTCCAGGTCATCGTGGACAATGGTCTGTTCCTTGTCGCGGCGGATACTGTCGATCAGCTCAATGAGTTCACCGGTAAAAACGTTGGCGGCCAGGCCAACAAGTTCATCGCGGGCCTGATTGCGGGCATCCCCACCGGGATCTGATCCCTCGGGCAGCTGGGCGATCTCACAGGCCCTCTTTTCCACCGTGTCGGGATTAATGGCATTTAGCAAATCCCCAATGATGACTGGCAGCGGCGTGCCACCGGCCGCGTCCGCAATCCGGTGTTGCTCAGGCGGGTCGAGCTGCTTTTCCAGTCGCGCCAGGCGCCCAGCCAACGAAGAGACCGTATCTTCGTCGCGCACTCCCATCATTACCCCCATGGCAAGGTCTTTGAGGGACACGCTGGGCTTCGTAATCAGCGGCTGACTGGCAGTTTTCAATGATTTCGTAACGCCGATGGCATCTACAATCACGTAGTGGGTTTTGGCACTGGTGGCGGACGGCGTGACCTTTTTCAGGCTGTCGGCGTCCAGGGTACGGGTGCCCCGGCCCTTCATCTGCTCGAAGTAATTGCGACTTTTCACATCCCGCATAAACAACAAGCACTCAAGGGGTTTCACGTCGGTACCTGTGGCGATCATGTCCACTGTGACGGCGATGCGCGGGTAGTAGTCATTGCGGAACTGGGCGAGGACGGATTTCGGGTCTTCCTCGATCTTGTAGGTGAGCTTCTTGCAAAACTGGTTGCCTTCTCCAAACTCCTCGCGGACGATATGGATGATGTCGTCGGCATGGCTGTCAGTTTTGGCGAAGATCAATGTTTTGGGCACCTCGATACGACCGGGAAAGATCTCCGGCAGCCTGTCACGGAACGTGCGGACCACCGTGCGGATCTGGTCCGGGTTGACGATATCGCGATCCAGCTGCTTGGCACTGTAAACCTCGTCCTCGTCCTGGGTCTCCCAGCGCTTTTTGCGGGTCAGGCGTTCGCGCTTCTCGATCTGCTGCCTGGCAGTAAGAGTGCCACCCTTTTGGGTTTTCTCGGTTTCTATCAGATAGATCTCGTTGCCTACGTTAACCCCGTCTGCCACGGCCTTTTCGTGGTCGTACTCACTCACCACGTTTTTGCGGAAGAAGCCGTAGGTGCGGTTATCAGGCGTGGCGGTGAGGCCGACAAGGTAAGCGTCAAAATACTCGATGACCTGGCGCCACAGGTTATAGATAGAGCGGTGGCATTCGTCGATGATGATGACATCGAAGAACTCGGGTGGAATCTTGTTGTTGTAAACCACCGGGAGCGGTTGCTTGGCGGTGATTTTTAGCTCCGCCGGGTTGTCAAATTCCGCCGCTTCGTCCAGTTCTTCGCCCTTGAGCAGGGAATACATGCGCTGGATGGTGCTGATGCAGACCTGTGTGTCTGTTGCCACGAAAGACGATTTCAGGCGTTGCACTGTATATAGCTCGGTAAACTTGCGGTTATCGTCGTTGGGCAAAAAAGCCATGAATTCCTGCTCGGCCTGTTCACCAAGGTTTTTCGTGTCCACGAGAAACAGAATCCGCTTCGCCTCGGCATGCTTGATCAGCCGGTAGACGCTGGAGATGGCGGTAAAGGTTTTGCCGGAACCGGTTGCCATTTGTATCAGGGCGCGAGGCTTGTCCTGCTTGAACGAGGCTTCCAGATTGTTGATGGCGGTAATCTGGCAGGCGCGCAGGCCTTCGGTGTTTAGTGGTGGAAGGTTTTGCAAGCGATGTCGCAGGGTTCCAGGCTGGCTGAGCCAACCTACGAGGGTCTCCGGGCGGTGAAAGTTGAACAACTCGCGCGCGCGAGGCTTGGGGTCCTGCCCGTCCGTGAAGCGAGTGATGATACCGGTGCTCTCGTAAACAAAGCGCAGTGGCGCCTGGTTATTGACCCACTTCAGGGTGGCGTTAGCGTAACCGGTGGATTGCTCTTCAACGGTGGTAATCTTGTGACCCCAAGCCTCGGGTTTGGCTTCAATCACGCCCACAGCCATTTTTTCCACGAACAACACATAGTCCGCCGGGCCGACGTCGGTCTGGTATTCACGCACGGCAACCCCGGGGCCGACACTAAAATTGATGGCCTTACTATCCTGTACGACCCAGCCGGCTAAACCAAGCTGACGGTCGATCTGGTCGCGGGCACGCTGCTCGGGGGTTTGGTTTACCATTTTGAGGTTATGCTTCGTTTGTTCAATTGAGCATCTGCAGCAGATACCACCGGACGTGACTGATACGTTTGTTCCGCGTTGCGCATCAAATTGCGCGCGACACCCAACTTATTGGTTTTCATTTTTTGTCGCAATGAGGTTAAACAAAGTAGCAAGGGATTCGGCCTTCTTGAACAATTCGTCATAAGTGACTATCTCGACGTCTTTCAGCGAAGTACGGAATAGCTCAAAGGACTTCCGTTTTATCTCGTTGTCCAGTTCTAGACTTGCGTTCCCAATAACAATTACACACCTGGGATTGAATATCTCGATTTTCTTGTCTGAGGTTTCAAGTAACGTACGGATACTAGCCGACAATTCCCGCCGGTAGTCCAAAGTTTGCACAACCGCACCAGAAAGTTCCGCGGAGGGTTTATAAACACCCTTTCGATACCTTGACCCGAGCAGTTTTGTTACCGGTGTCTTCAGCTCTACTAAAAGTGCGTCATTCGACGAGTCGTTGGCATACAGGTAGTCGACAAACTTCGCATCCTTACGGTCAACATTCATTCCGCCGACATAGGCCTTATCCCCGATGAAAACTACCGGCACAGCGAAGAGCTGTGTCAATACATAGGGATTTTCTTTAAAAAGCTGCTGCCAGAATTCCTCAAGACCATTTGTACTATTGCCGCACCACCTCTTGAGCACTTCGACCAGTCTGCCTGCGGAGTGCCCCATCCATACGACTTCCTCGAGATGAATCTTGAATACACACATCGATCTGCATCGCTCAGCTGCCCGCATAGCCCACGCTGCTTTACTGGCGTTATTTTCCGCGAGAGCATCTTTTACAATGGCGCTGAAAGTACCCACCAGGAGAGCCCACCACTCTGAACTAGATTGATCTTCTTTTACTCGCCTTATTACTTCCTCTGCATCCTTTTCATTTCCAAGATCGAGCCCTGCAAGAAGGCTCGATTCTTTTAAAATTGCATCCGAGTACTCCCTGCCGTCCTCAAGAAGCTGATCGATATCTTTTTCGGACTTAATATCTTCAACGAACACAAGCTTTGCGAACCAACCTAGACCATGTCGAGTAAATTGCCCCTTACCCTTGAGCGGATTCGCAGATATTTGCAGCCAACCCTTTGGAAAGACAAACTGATCGCCTTTCTCGACCTTGATGCCGTGACCATTATCGCCAGGCTCCCGCAAATTGATCTTTCTACCGCATTTAGGGCATGTGTGGACAACGTAAGGATTGTTTGTGTCCTCAATATCGACCAGATCTTTACAGGACTCACAGGGCATAGAGGGTTTGGTCTTCGCGGAGATCGAATACCTGTGCGGGTACAATACTTCTTTTGATACGCATATTAGGGCTGACTGATCGGATGCTTGTAACTAACACTATCATTTTCGATAACGATCAAATTCTGCCTTTTCATTTTTTCCACTATTCCTGATAATTCCGCTTCCTCAAGCGTTTTACAAAAAATGGCGTTAATAGTGTTCTTGAGGGTTTTAATTTTTCGTGGCCGTGAGTGTCCCCGCGCAGCAAGGCTCTTGACAATGGCTTCAATTTTCTCTTCGACCGAGGTCGCGTTGGAAATCTTCAAGAGTGGAATTTCCGCTAAATCTCTCTCTCGCTGGGCAAAGATTTTCTTTTCTTTGAGATGTTTAATCAGAGGATCGAACCCAGTATCTCTTGAGATGATATGAAAATATCCATCTGGGTCCTTTTCAGCTAATTGGCCAATGTAATATGCAATATGGAAATCCAGCGCGTTGGGACCGTTGCCCCCAATTTTTACATACGTGGCGTCACTGCCCAGCGATTGCAAGGCAGCTGCGAGCTCAAACGGTACTTTCGCTTGATTTGAGCCAACGAAAACTATGACCTTGAACTTGTGACCATTTAGAATCGCCAGGTTTTTAGGCTGCACATTTTCGAAATCTATCAGTACATAGTTGTTCTTCAAGAAACTGGTCCTGTTTTTCCCACATCCCTGGCGGCTCTGCTACGACAAGGAAACGTATCCCATTACCCGTCCAGTGGCAATACTGGAGCCCCTCTCCCGGGCGTCTCCAGTAATGTTCATCCAACCCGCTGCCGAGATTCCACCACTGAACGATCGCGCTCTCATGCCAACCCACTGATCGGGCTCCCGTCAGACTGATTTGCCGGGGGAAATTTCCCTTGGCGATTTCAGCATAGATCGTCGACCGCGATAGCCCGGTCATTGCCTTCACATCTTTTAGTCTGAGAATTCTTGTGGTCATAATTCTATTCCTAGGTTAGTTGGCCAGGTCGTGACTTATACGCCGCAATAAACGGCTACAATCTGTGCCCTCACATGGCCGAGTTCCTCGCTGATAGTCAGCCGGGCCTGCCCGTCCCGTTCGCGCTGATCAGGTGTCAGGCCTTTTGCGAGGGACCACCGGCATGGGGACAAGCCCAACCGGTCAGTTCTTCATACCGACGTTGGGCATAGGCATGGCGTAGGCCATGCATTTTCGACAGCCCCGCGTTGGCGGTCTGGCGCTCATAGATACGCAACTGCTGTATGTACTGCCGGTCGCTGGGGATGAGGACCCCAACCCTGCCAGGCCCTTCGCCTTTTCCAGTACCGTCCTTTGGGCTTCGGTGAGGATCGGAACCGTCCGGGGACGTCCACCCTTAGTCCAGCTGGCCTTTAGCTGCAGGCAGTCACCCTGGTCGCTCCACCTCGGCTGGATCTTCGGCGCGCCTCCTCCCGACGCAGCCCGAAGGCTGCCTGCAGGCGCAGGCTCATTCGCACATGTGGGTCCCTGATCTGTTCCAGCTTCTCCAAGTCCAATTGCTGGGCCTTGCTCTGCTCGCCAATAAACTTGCGGTCGGGGATGCCGTAGTGGTCATTTGCCCGGGCGATCACATTCTGCTTGTTCACCTTCTCGGCCCACCAGCGTAAACAACTCATTCTGTTCTTGATGGTACCTGGGCTTCGCCCTTGGGCTACCCATAATTCCACCAGGGCCTCGATATGTTTCGGTTTCAGGGATCGCGCGCCCATTTTCCGGAAGCCCAACTGCTTGAGCTGGTTGGCGATCGCGCTCAACTGGCGCTCCCGCCCCACCCGGGTTCGGTAGCTGCCGTCGCGGCTGTGTCTGCACAGTATTTTCAGTTGGTAGTTCAGGTCGTTCACGGTGCTCTTCCTTTCGGTTAGTGGTTCTGATCACCCGACAGCCGCAGCTGCGCAGGACCGCTTGCGCGGTATTGATCACGGGACACCAATCCCGGCTGACCTGAATGTGTCTGGCCATAGACAACACGGTGTGTTCTCGCGGGAGAACTGGCCCGTGCAGACCAACGGTTATCCGGCGCAGGGCCGGGTAGGAAATACCCTCCTTGGGTAGAAGATGCGAAACACACTGACCGCCAGAGTGTCCCGCGAAGTGGAAGTTACCGCAGAGCACACCAGGCCAATGGCACCTGGGTCGCTCAACGAGGATTGAAAGTGCCCGTGTGCTGCAGGGCTGGATTATGAATACAGCTTTACCCGAATGCGGTGCTGTGAAGGTTGAAAATGGACCACGGTCATTAACCGCTGCGTCGACAGGCCCGGCGACGCTTCGATAATCCTACCGACTATCTACCCGGTTTGCCGAAGCTAAAAGGTCGGGTGAACCTTTACCACTTTATCGCAGTGGCCGCGCTAAGAGTGGGTAGACTATAACAACCCGTAATGCGCCCTCCACACAAAATCCGGGCCGTATGCGGCGCGGTTTATTCGCGCACTGGGGTTGGAGGTGGATAGGTTTTTTCGGGGAGAGACCTCGGCTCCGGCTTCCAAAATGAGGCGATTTTGGTCAAAAAATGATCTATGGAGCCCTCATCTGGTGGTGGTTCCAGTGGAAACGCGCTGCAATCGTGGGTATCTGTTCGATGTCCGGAATTTGGCAGTTGTGCTCCGAGCATGCATAGGCGCCAACGTCACTACCCGCTGCGCGTACTAGTGACGTTGGCCGTGCCTATCGCCCGACACCGAATTTCCCCGGTATTATGTTAGATCTGCCCTCCCGCAACTGATCCAGATAGTTGCCCCACCACTGCATCATCTCCCGGCGCTCGTCTAGGTAGCGGGCGTGGTGGGTGTATGCCGCCCGGACACCGCTTCGCTCCATATGGGCAAGTTGGCGCTCGATGGCGTCGGGGTTGAATCCCGTCTCATTGAGGATGGAGGAGGCCGTTGCCCGGAACCCGTGCGGCACGGCCTTGCTCTTGCCCAGGGTGTTGCCGTCGTAACCCATCTTGAACACGGCGCGGCGCATGGTGTTGTCGCTCATGGGCTCCTGCCGGTTTCGTTCCGAGGGGAACACCAGGTCATACTGGCCGGTGATGGGCTGTAGCTGCGCAACCACCGCCACGGATTGGAGCGAGAGGGGGACAAGATGCTCCGTTTTCATCTTCATGCGCGCGCCGGGGATGCGCCACAGCCGTTCGTCGAGATCAAATTCCTCCCACCGGGCGCCGCGCAGCTCACCGGAACGGACGAAGGTCAGCACCAGCAACTGGATGGCCAACTGGGTCAGCAAGCGCCCGCGCTGGTGATAAGCCGCGAGGGCTCGCAGGAAGTCGGGCAATTCCTCCTTGGGCAAGGAATCCCGGTGACTGGATGGGCGGGCTTTCAGAACGCCGGTGAGGTCCATTGCCGGGTTGTAGGTCAATCGACCGGTTTGGACCGCGTAGCGGCATACGCGGCGAATGTCCTGTAACACCCGGGAGGCCACATCCAGAGCGCCCCGCTGCTCGATCTTGCGCACTACAGCGATGATGTCCTGGGGTTGGATGGTGATGATGGGGTTCTCACCCAGGGCCGGCAGGACATCGTCCTTCAACCGCCCCCACACCCGCGCCGCGTGGTCAGCGGTCCAGGTGCCGCGCTGCTGCTGATGCCACTCCCAGGCCAATACGGCGAAGGTATTGTCCGAGTCCAGCAGCCGTTGCTGCTTCTCCCGTTTTTTTAGTTGTCCCGGATCTACTCCGCCAGCCAACTTTCGCCTGGCATCCCCGGCAGCTTCGCGGGCCTCCTTGAGCGTTATAGTGGGATAGACTCCCAGCGCCAGGGTTTTCTGCTTGCCGAGAAAGCGGTACTTCAACCGCCAGTATTTGGAACCATTGGGCTTGATCAGGAGCCTCAGCCCCTTTTCATCGGTGAGCCAGACGTCCTTGTCCTGCGGTTTGGCCTGCCTGATCTGAGCGTCTACGAGTGCCATAGTGGTGCTACAAATGAAAATTGAACCGAGAGAGCACCAAATATAGCACCACTTTTCGTCGGCTGCCAATGGACAGCCTCACATCAAATCAGACCACGTTTTAATAAAAAAGCCCTGTAATAACAGGGCTTTAGTGGAAATATTCGGATGTCTGAGGACATCCTCGGATTATTCAAATGGTGCCGAAGGCGGGACTCGAACCCGCACAAGCATAGCTCACTACCCCCTCAAGATAGCGTGTCTACCAATTCCACCACTTCGGCAAAAATCTTTCGAACGTTAATCGAGAACCGGCAGGTCCTCCTCGCTAGGTGCTACAACAGCTGCAGGCGCATCATCCACAACTGGAAGTTCCTCTGGTACCGCCGCGTCTTCGGTTTCAACTGCTGCCGGTATTTCCAAACCCAGATCATCAACCACCACTGCGCGCTGGTTAACCAGCAAAGCCAGACTGAAACTGCTGGCAAAGAACAACACGACCAACCAAGCAGTGGCTTTGGTTAACACGTTGCCGCCACCGTCACTGCCAAACAGTGTCTGTGATCCACCGGCACCAAATGACGCGCCCATATCTGCGCCTTTGCCCTGCTGCAGCATGATCAGCCCAATGATAGCCAGGGCAATAATCAGGTGAGCCACTAATATAATCTGTTCCATGGTTGACCAGCCCCTCCGGGGACAATCTTCAATCTCAAGTCAGCCAGATGCCGCGCCGACAATTGCTAAAAAATCCGCTGCAACAAGAGCAGCTCCACCCACCAGGGCGCCGTCTATATCACTTTGCGCAAACAATGACGCCGCATTGTCTGGCTTCACGCTGCCACCGTACAGCACCCGAGTGGCCTGCGCGTCGACTGCAGCTATGTTGTTCAAACAGCTACGGATGAACGCATGCATAGTTTGCGCTTCATCCGGCGTTGCGGTCAGCCCGGTTCCGATGGCCCAAACAGGCTCATATGCAACAACCAGGGTATCGAGATTGGCCTGCCCCGCCAATGCGCCCTGTAACTGCTCACCGACAACAGCCTCTGCTTCCCCGGCCTCACGCTGTTCACGCGATTCGCCGACACAAACAATCGGGCTTAGTCCTGCCTCTATCGCGGCAGATAACTTTGCCGCAATCAGCGCATCCGATTCACCGTGATACTGACGCCGTTCTGAGTGCCCCAGAATTACCCATCGGCAACCTGTTTCGGCCAGCATCTTCGCAGCAACTTCGCCTGTATACGCACCGGATTGCATATGGCTGCAGTCCTGGGCACCAACAGCAATTGCGGTGCCTGTACACAGGCCCACTACTTGCGGGAGATGCACGTACGTAGGACACACGGCCACTTCGGGGCCTGAGTTGCCGGTCGCTCGCAACATCGTTACCAGCAGTTGCTCTATGCTGGAACTGGAACCATTCATCTTCCAGTTACCTACAACCAGAAGCTGACGCATCTGAGTCTCCGGGGCAAAAAAGCGGCGGCAATCTTAACCAAGATAGCAGCCGGTGACAAGGAAGATCCCGCATTGCGGTTTCGCATCACTGATCGCTTGTAGCCGCCTACGGCGAATAAAGCGTAATTATTGCTCACCCAAGAATTCGCTGCACCGTTGCCGCCAGCTCCGTGCAGAGCGAATGCACATCCGCGCGGCATTTGCCTTCGATCATTACCCGAACCTTTGGCTCCGTGCCGGACGGACGCAGCAGCACACGCCCCTCATTACCGAGCCGCTGCTCCATCGAACTGACCGCAGTGCAAATCTCGGGATACTCCGCCAGATTCACTTTACCGCCGACGGTCACATTGATCATCGTCTGT
The DNA here is from genome assembly GCA_041396025.1 of Halioglobus sp. Classification (GTDB taxonomy): domain Bacteria; phylum Pseudomonadota; class Gammaproteobacteria; order Pseudomonadales; family Halieaceae; genus Marimicrobium. The sequence goes on from JAWKZL010000005.1 coordinate 166,726, forward strand.
GGGTACATGGTAATGCCCGCTCGCAGCGCTGCCAGATTGCCCTTGGCCGCCTGCAACGCCATCAGAACCTGCAATGAGGCGATAATGCCATCTCCAGTGGTGGTGACATTGGAACAGATGATATGGCCTGAAGACTCCCCGCCCAGTTGCCAGTTGTTTGCTTCCATCAGAGCCTTGACGTAACGATCTCCCACCTGAGCCCGCGCAAACTGCAGACCGGCTTCCATCAGCGCCAATTCCAGGCCCAGATTCGACATCTGCGTACCTACAACACCGGCATCACTGGTGCCCGTTGCCAGTCGGTGCATCGCTATGATGTAAACCAATTCATCGCCATCAATTACGGCACCGGTCTCATCCGTCATCAGGACGCGATCACCATCACCGTCGTATGCAATACCAATATCAGCACCCTGCTGCCTGACCAGTTCAGACAACGCGGCCATATCGGTAGAACCCACTCCCTCATTGATGTTGAAGCCGTCAGGTTGCGCCCCCATGGTGATGACATCCGCGCCCAGCTCACTCAGCACAGCGGGTGCGATGTGATAGGTGGCGCCATGCGCGCAGTCCACCGCGATACGCAGACCACGCAGACTGAAACCTTCTGGCACAGTTGACTTGCAGAATTCGATATAGCGACCGGTAGCATCTTCTACTCGCTGCACCTTGCCAATTTGTCGCGATGGCACCACCGTCAGATCGAGATCCAACTCAGCTTCGATCGCATGCTCAATCTCATCAGAGAGTTTTGAGCCATCGGCACCAAAAAACTTGATACCGTTATCGTAGAAGGGATTATGCGATGCGCTGATGACAATGCCAGCCTCAGCATTCTGCTTGCGCGTCATGAGCGCAACAGCGGGTGTTGGCATGGGTCCAAGCAATTTTACATTTACGCCAGCAGCAACCAGCCCAGCTTCCAGGGCAGACTCAAACATATAGCCAGACACGCGTGTGTCCTTGCCGATAATCACCAGGCAACGCCCCTCGCGATTGAACTCCCTGGCGAACACACGTCCACTGGCCCAACCCAGCTTGAGCATAAAATCCGGTGTAATAGGAAACTCACCTACCTTGCCGCGTATCCCGTCGGTGCCAAAATAATGCTTTATCATTGTTTTCCGTAGTCCTCCATTGCCCGCCACATTGCCACCGCATCGGCAGTGGCAGCAACGTCATGTGTTCTTATTATTGCGGCACCGCGCTCTGCCGCCAATAGCGCAAGTGCCAGACTGGCCGGCAATCTGTGCTCCACATCACGTCCCAGCAACTTACCTATCATGGATTTGCGTGAGAGGCCCACCAACAGCGGAAAACCGAGGGCCACCAAACGCGGCAAACCATGTAAAAGCTGCATATTGTGGGCGAGCGATTTGCCAAATCCGAATCCGGGATCGAGCAGAATTCGTTGCCGCGCGATACCGTGTTGTTCACAGGCCGCTACCCTACTGTGCAGGTATGCGCTGACCTCCGTAATGACATCAACGTAATGGGGTGCAATCTGCATGGTGTCCGGTTCGCCCTGCATGTGCATCAGACAAACAGGTAATCCTGTAGCCGCCGCAGCCTCCAGCGCACCCGCGCGCGACAGTGCCCGGACATCATTCAATAAGCCAGCGCCTGCAACGGCCGACTCGCGCATCAGTGCCGGTGTGCTGGTATCCACCGAAATCACAACATCAATTTCGGCCACAATGCGTTCGACCAAAGGCAACACGCGGTCGAATTCCTCATCGGTTGAAATCGGCCGGGCGCCCGGCCGGGTCGATTCCCCGCCGATATCGAGAATTGCTGCGCCGGAGGCCACCATCTCGCGAGCCCGCGCCATGGCCTTATCGATATCGAGGCGTTCACCGGTATAGAGCGTACCGCCGTCAGAGAATGAATCGGGGGTGGTATTGAGAACACCCATAATGCATGGGTGAGATAAATCCAAGGTTCGTCCGGCGCATTCCAACGCCGGACGCTGCAGCAACTGTGGCGGAGCCAAGGAGTTACCGAATTCAGTGCTCGCCGGCCGGCCCGCCTATAGGCCTGCCTGATGCGCCTTGCTTGCCGCTTGCATCCACCTCAGGCGCACTGTCTCCGCCGCTACCACTGCCACCCCAGTCTTTGGGTTCACTGGGCTCACGGCCGTTCATGATGTCATCAATCTGATCTGCATCGATGGTTTCATAAAGCATGAGAGCCTGCGCCATGGTATGCAGTTTTTCTACATTTTCTTCGAGTACTTTTTTTGCTGTCGCATAACATTCATCAATGATGCGCCGCACTTCCTGGTCGATCTGCTTGGCAGTGTCGGCCGAGACCGCCAGATGTTGCTGGCCTGCGCTGCGACCAAGAAACACCTCCTCGGTGGCCTCGTCGTACATTAGCGGACCCATCTTGTCAGACAGCCCCCACTTGGTGACCATCTTGCGAGCGATGTCGGTTGCGCGTTGAATATCATTCGACGCGCCGGTTGTCACGCCATCCTTGCCGAGCGTCATTTCTTCCGCAATTCGCCCGCCAAACAGACTGCATATCTGGCTGACGATAAACCTGCGGCTGTGACTGTAACGGTCTTCCTCAGGCAGGAACATCGTCACACCCAACGCTCGACCGCGAGGGATAATACTCACTTTATAGACAGGGTCGTGCTCCGGCATCAACCGACCAACAATCGCATGGCCGGCTTCATGGTAGGCCGTATTACGTTTTTCATCCTCAGACATCACCATGGATTTGCGCTCAGCGCCCATCATGATTTTGTCTTTGGCCAGCTCAAACTGGTTCATGCCAACAGTCCGGACATTGCTGCGGGCCGCAAACAACGCAGCTTCGTTCACCAGGTTTGCCAGATCGGCGCCAGAGAAGCCCGGTGTGCCGCGTGCAATTTTAGACGCCTCAACGTCCTCAGCCAGAGGCACCTTGCGCATATGCACTTTCAATATCTGTTCGCGACCGCGAATATCCGGCAGGCTGACAACCACCTGGCGATCAAAGCGACCCGGACGCAGCAGCGCTGGGTCCAGTACGTCTGGACGGTTGGTGGCAGCAATCACAATCACGCCATCATTGACTTCAAAACCGTCCATCTCGACCAGCAACTGGTTCAACGTTTGCTCGCGCTCATCATGCCCACCGCCGAGACCTGCACCACGATGACGGCCGACTGCGTCGATTTCATCGATAAAAATGATGCAGGGCGACTGCTTCTTAGCCTGGTCAAACATATCGCGTACGCGCGAAGCACCCACGCCGACGAACATCTCCACGAAATCTGATCCGGAGATAGAAAAGAAAGGCACTTTTGCCTCACCGGCAATGGCCTTGGCCAACAGGGTCTTACCAGTACCGGGCTGGCCCACCATCAATACGCCACGAGGAATACGTCCGCCTAATTTCTGGAAACGACTGGGGTCACGCAAAAATTCCACCAGTTCCTGCACGTCCTGCTTGGCTTCATCCACCCCCGCCACATCGGCAAAGGTCGTTGTGATTTGATCCTCGCCCAGTAGCTTCGCCTTGCTTTTACCAAAGCTCATGGGGCCACCGCGTCCGCCACCACCGCCCTGCATCTGGCGCATGAAAAACATGAAAACAGCAATGATTATCAGGATTGGAAAGCTGGCGACCAGTAACTGGGTCCAGACGCTCTGCTGCTCCGGCTTGCGCCCCTCGACAATGACTTTATGGTCCAGCAGATCGTCCATCAGCTTGGGATCTTCCACCATCGGCCGAATAGTTTCGAAGCGCGAACCGTCGAATCGCTCGCCGGAAATCGTCAGGCCGTCCACCACGACCTTTTTCACCTGCTCATTCTGGACCTGCTCAATGAGTTCAGAATAGCCCAACTGCTCGCTGGTACTTTGCATATTAAAATTGTTGAAAACTGACAACAGCACTGCTGCGATAACCAGCCAGAGCAATAAATTCTTTACCATAGTGTTCAAAACCAATACCTCACAGGGAACTTGCTCCGAGCGTCACTCGAGCACCGCAAGTGCCAATTTACTACAATTGGGGCGATCACTCCATGTTTCAAGGTGCAGTAAAACACCCGCTCAACGGCCCCGGAATTCCTTTGCCACAAGGTAGACCTCTCTCGACCGAGGCCTGGAGGCGTCAGGTTTGCGCGTCAAAACCTTCTGAAACGACGTCTTTGTGTCCTGGAATACCTGATCAAAACCCTCGCCATGGAACAATTTGGCCACGAATGCGCCGCCCGGGGCCAGCACCCGGCGGGCCATATCGAGCGCCAATTCCACCAGATAGATGGCTCGTGGCTGATCCACAGCGAGCACACCACTCATGTTTGGCGCCATATCGGAGATCACTACATCGACGGGCTTACCGTCCAGCGCTGCAACAATGGCCGCAAGGACTGCATCCTCAGTGAAATCACCCTCGATGAACGTGACGCCGGGAAGACTTTCCATCGGCAGGATGTCAGAGGCGACCACTCTGCCGCTGTCACCGACCCGCGCCACGGCCACCTGCGACCAACCACCGGGTGCACTCCCGAGGTCCAGGACCGTCATCCCGGGACGTATCAGCTTGTCTTTTTCCTGTAGCTCCAGCAATTTATAACAGGCGCGGGAGCGATAGCCCTCGCGCAGCGCCTGCTGCACGTAAGGATCTTCCCGGTGTTCTTTCAACCAGGCTTTACTGGAGGAGCGTTTCTTCGCCATGCAGGGTCGCTGTAATATCGGTTTCGTGCGCGGGAGGGCTTGTGTACAATGCCCGCCCCCGCGATGGCGGGCATTGTACCTTGGAATCAGCATGAGCAAAAAAGCGAATCAGGACACCAAACAGCTACGCGCAATCGGCCACAAACTCCATCCCGTGGTTACCGTTGCCGGCAAGGGGCTCACCGAAACCGTGCTTGCTGAGCTGGATCGCGCATTGACCGACCATGAATTGATCAAGGTGAAACTGGCCGTTGGTTCACGCGAAGCGCGCACTGAAATATCCGGGCAGATCTGCCAACAGACTGGCGCCACCCTGGTACAGAGTATCGGCAACGTGATCGTGCTGCTACGCAAGTCTGCCAATCCCGACCCAAAACTATCCAACCTGATCAAACCTGTATAAGGCACACTAACCGTCTCTCACACTTCAGATCAGGCACTATGGGCGATATCCTCAAATTTCCGTCACAACAGGTCCAGGGGCTGGCTTTTCTGGACCGCGAACTGCGCCAGCTACTTGCAGCCAAGGGTGCAGATGAAAAACTGATCGATTTTGCCGCCGGCGAATTGACTCGCATGTACGCCCAACTCGCCAAGGCGGAACAGTACAGCTTTAGCGTAGAACGTCCGCCCAATCTCGACAAAGAACAAGGCGCACAGCTTTATCAGCAGATCCATGCAGGACTGGAAGGGCTGCGCAAGGAGAATCACGGTCTGATGGTGCAGTTGCTGGCGCAATTGGTGTTGGCGCAAGTGAAACTGTTCCAGCATGAGCGGCCGGACTGACCTCGAGCGGGTTCAGGTGAACAGACTGGTCAGTTGATAGGCTAATACAGCGGCCACATACGCAAACACAAAGTATCCGGCAAACATTTTTACTGCCAGCGTGCTCGACCCACTCTCCCTGGAAGAATAGCCAGCGTGGATATACATTGCAGCGCGATGGCGAAAAACACTAACAAGGCTATCCCTGATCCCAGAGCCATATCACTGTTTTGAATTTGTTCCACCAATGGCGCCATCTGCTCATCGGCAGACTCAATACCAAAGATAGTGCCCAGTGTACCGACAAACACTTCGCGCGCCAGGAACGAACTCAAAATCGCCACACCATATCGCCAGTCGAGTCCCAGCGGCGAAAAAAGAGGCTCAATCAAATGCCCCAGTTGGCCCAGCCAGGAGGCCCCCAGATCTGCGCCAAAATTAGGGAAATATCCTAAAACCCAGACTCCCACTGTGACCATAAAAATGATCTTGCCGGCCTTGGTAACAAAGTGCTTGGAGCGATTCCAGCAGTTGCGCAGCAATGGTCGCAGGCTCGGCACACGATAAGGGGGCAGTTCCAGCACGAATGGCAGGTCGTTGTAATGATCCTTGCTGGTACGTGACACCAACGCTGTCACCAGTAAACCGCAGAACATACCGAAGAAATAAATGGCAAACATGGCGAGACCCTGCCAACCCACCAAACCGCCGAGCGCCGTGCCCGCAGGGATAAAAGCAGCGATTAACAAGGTGTATACCGGCAATCGTGCTGAACAGGGCATCAGCGGAATAGCCATATAGGTCAACAGCCGCTTGCGCGGAGAATCGATGGCGCGGGCTGCATAAATAGCCGGGATCGCGCAGGCGACTCCCGACAACATGGGGATAAAACTTTTACCCGTAAGCCCGAACAGGCGCAAGGGCTTATGGCAGATCAATGCGGCGCGCGCCATGTAGCCGGAATCTTCCAGCAGCCCTATCACGAACGTCAGTATAAAAATCTGCGGGACAAAAACGAGGAAAGCGCCGATACCGCCAAACATTGCGTCGGCGGTGAAATCCCGTGCCGTTTGATTGCCGATCAAAGGCACGACCATATTGGCGGTTGCGCTGAGCACAGCTTCCACTGCGTCCATCAGCGGTGCAGCCCAGGTGAAAATCGACTGGAATAGTAAATACATGATAAAGAAGAAGGCGACTCCACCGGTAAACGAGTGAAGAAAGATGCCGTCCAATCGAGTTTGGTTTCTGATTAGCACATCGTCTTTAGAGCCGAAGCGGCGCGCCAGCTGATGTGCGCGGATGCGTAGTTTCTCGTCGGAGACCTCCGTGGATATGTCACTGCAGACAGCCTCCGCGGGTAACTGCGGGCTTTGCAGCGCGTCAATGACTGCAGCAAGTCCCTTGCCTGAGCGGGCGGAAACCGGCAATACCGTTGCCCCCAGTTCATGCCCCAGCTCCGTCACATCCAGATTCAATTGGTGGGAATCCAGCACATCGATCATGTTGGCGAGCACCGTGACGCGTTTGCCATGCCGCGCACTTTCACGTATCACCTGTAGTGTGAAGTAGAGGCTCTTTTCCAGACGCGTCGCATCGATAACGCACAGCACCCGTGTCACTTCCGGATCAACCAGCGACCGTTCAAACTGTTCGACAGCGACCCGTTCATCTGCCGATATCGCCTGTAGCGAGTAGGTACCGGGGAAATCGACCAGTTCCATCTCCGGCAATGCCTGGAAGCGCCCCACGCTGATATCCACGGTGATACCCGGAAAATTCGCGACCTTGTGGTGCAAACCGGTGAGCCTGTTGAACAACAGGCTCTTGCCGGAATTGGGGCTGCCCATCAACAAAACTCTAGTCATGGGAAGAAGTGATCCTTACCAGGACATGGGCTGCAACCTCACTGTCCAGGGAGTACACCGTGTTGCTGACGCGGTACACCTTAGGGGCCCCAAAGGCGAGTGATTGCAAACAGGAGACCGACTCGCCCGGATGAAAACCGAACTCCATCAGGCGAATGCGGTACTTGTCATCCAGGACCGTGTCGTAACCCAGAATTTCGCATTGATCGCCGGTTTTCAGCGACCAGAGATTGGAGTCCATAGCGTCAGTTCGGCTCAAAAAGGAGGATCATAGTCTAAATGAGAATTATTTGCATTATTCTATTTCTCACGCAAGACGGTGGACCGGGGAAATCGTTAGCTAGTGTGGCCCAGTGCCCGTCTGACGAGCGGTGTCCGACCCCATGAACTCGCCGCAGACACTACAAGTGTCAAATATGACGAACCTGATCAATTTCATATTCGATATCACCACTCGGTGCCCGCACAATCACTACATCACCCTCTTCTTTCCCGATCAAGGCACGGGCAATCGGTGAAGCCACGGAGATCATATTGCTTTTCACATCCGCCTCGTCCTCACCAACGATCCGGTAAGTGACCGTGTCGTCTGTCGCCAGATTGATCAGGTCTACCGTGGTGCCGAAGATAACTTTACCCGACTTGGGAATGGCAGTGATATCGATCACCTGGGCATTACCGAGCTTGCCCTCGATTTCCATAATACGACCTTCCGTAAAACTCTGCTGCTCACGCGCCGCGTGATACTCGGCATTCTCCTTGAGATCACCGTGTGCCCGCGCTTCCGCAATCGCCTGAACAATGCGCGGACGCTCGACCTTCTTCAGTCTATCCAGCTCCTGCCGCAGCGCAGTTTCGCCGGCCAGTGTCATCGGAAACTTGTTCATGCGTGTATTCTCCCGTGCAGATCCTGCAAGCGTCGCACCGTCTTTTCTCCCTTGAATTTCAGCGCCATACAAATCGCCTGCGCGGCTGTGAGAGTAGTTGTGTAGAACACGCGATGCGCCTCTGCGCTGGCGCGAATCGAGGAAGAATCCTCAATAGCCCGTCGCCCCTCAGTGGTATTGATAATGAAGTCTGCCTCGTCATTTTTAATCATGTCAACAATATGGGGTCGACCCTCGAGTACCTTGTTGACTCGGCGCACTGTCAAGCCCGCCTGCTCCAGAACCTGCGCAGTACCACTGGTTGCCACCAGTGAAAATCCGAGCTCCGCCAAATCCCGCGCCACCGCCACGATACCCGGCTTGTCGGCATCGCGCACACTGATCAGAGCCGTACCCCCGGAGGGCGCTCCACTGCCGACGCCGAGCTGTGCCTTGGCAAAGGCTTCAGCAAATGTGTCGCCGGTACCCATAACCTCACCGGTAGATTTCATCTCTGGGCCGAGGATTGGGTCGACACCAGGAAATTTATTGAACGGCAGCACCGCTTCTTTCACGCTGAAGTACGGCGGGATAATTTCGCGCGTGAAGCCCTGCGCTGCCAAAGTCTGTCCCACCATGCACCGCGCCGCCACTTTGGCCAGCGATGTGCCGATACACTTGGACACGAAGGGCACTGTACGAGAGGCGCGAGGATTGACCTCTATAACGTAGATCTCGCCGTCCTGCCACGCCAGCTGCACGTTCATCAGCCCCTTCACTTCCAGTTCCAGCGCCATTTTCTTGACCTGCTCGCGCATCTCGTCTTGCACCTCAGCGGCGAGGCTGTAAGGCGGTAGAGAACACGCAGAATCGCCTGAATGCACGCCAGCCTGCTCGATATGCTGCATGATGGCGCCGATGACCACTTCCTTACCATCGCTCACTGCGTCAATGTCGACCTCCACAGCAGCGCTGAGGAAACTGTCCAACAGCACCGGCGCGTCGTGAGAAACCTGCACGGCATCACGCATGTAGCGCAGCAGATCCTCTTCACGGTAGACAATTTCCATTGCTCTGCCACCCAATACATAGGAGGGGCGCACCACCAGCGGATAGCCAATGGCCTTTGCGGCCTGCACCGCTTCGTCCACACTACGCACCGTTGTATTGGCGGGCTGACGCAACCCCAATTTCTGAATCATCTGCTGGAACCGCTCACGATCCTCAGCGCGGTCGATGGCGTCCGGTGTCGTACCGATAATTGGCACACCCTGTGTCTCCAGGTCGCGCGCCAGTTTCAGCGGAGTCTGTCCGCCAAACTGCACGATCACACCCTTGGGCTTTTCCAGATCAACAATTTCCAACACGTCTTCCAGCGTCACCGGTTCAAAATACAGCCGGTCGGAAGTGTCGTAGTCAGTGGATACCGTCTCCGGGTTGCAGTTGACCATAATGGTCTCGTAACCGTCGTCGCGCAGCGCCAGCGCCGCGTGTACACAGCAATAATCAAACTCAATGCCCTGACCGATGCGGTTGGGGCCACCACCGAGCACCAGAATCTTGTCCCGCGCCGTGGGTGCTGCCTCACACTCCTCTTCATAGGTGGAATACATATACGCAGTCGCCGAGGCGAATTCAGCCGCACAAGTGTCAACCCGTTTGTATACCGGGCGCACACCCAGTGCCTGCCGGTGCTTGCGCATGTCCGCCTCAGACGTCGCCAGCAATACCGCCAGGCGTTCATCCGAGAAACCCTTGCGCTTGAGCCCCAGCATGTGCGCGTGATCAATGTCCTCCAGCGCGACCGTTTTCAGGCCATCTTCGATATCGATGATGTCCTTGATCTGCACCAAAAACCACGGATCTACACCAGAGTACTGGTACACCTCATCAACGCTCATGCCTGCGCGGAACGCATCGCCCAGGTACCAGATGCGATCCGGCCCGGGATTCGTCAATTCCGCTACCAACGCATCTCGTCGTTCCGGGTCATCCACGTCAATCTTGTGTTCGAAACCCGCTGAACCGACTTCCAGCCCGCGCAGGGCTTTTTGCAGCGATTCCTGGAAGGTACGACCAATTGCCATCACCTCTCCCACCGACTTCATCTGGGTGGTCAGTCGTGTATCTGCACCAGCGAATTTCTCGAAGGCAAAGCGCGGAATCTTGGTCACCACGTAGTCGATTGACGGCTCAAAGGAGGCAGGTGTCGCGCCACCGGTGATATCGTTGAGCAATTCATCGAGCGTGTAACCAATGGCCAGTTTCGCCGCCACCTTGGCGATGGGAAAACCGGTAGCCTTGGACGCCAGTGCCGAAGAACGCGACACCCGCGGGTTCATCTCGATAATGACCATGCGCCCGGTTTTGGGATCCTGCCCAAACTGCACATTGGAACCGCCGGTTTCCACGCCAATCTCACGCAGCACAGCCAAAGAGGCATTGCGCATGATCTGGTATTCCTTATCAGTGAGCGTCTGCGCGGGCGCGACAGTGATGGAATCGCCTGTGTGTACGCCCATGGCGTCAAAATTCTCAATCGAGCAAACGATAATGCAGTTGTCGTTCTTGTCGCGCACCACCTCCATCTCGAACTCTTTCCAACCGATCAGCGATTCGTCGATCAACACCTCACTGGTTGGGGACAGGTTCAATCCTCGTCGACAGATCGTTTCGAACTCTCCGCGGTTGTAGGCAATACCGCCACCTGAGCCGCCCATGGTAAAAGACGGTCGAATAATGCATGGAAGGCCAATCGAGTCGAGTACCTGTAAGGCTTCCTCAATACTGTGCGCGGTTGCGGAGCGCGGCGTTGCAAGTCCGATGCGCTTCATCGCCTCGTCGAACAACTGGCGGTCTTCCGCCATGTCGATGGCTTCCTTGGTGGCCCCGATCATCTCCACACCAAACTTGTCCAGCACGCCTTCTCGCGCCAAATCCAGAGCACAGTTGAGCGCCGTCTGCCCGCCCATCGTAGGCAACAGCGCGTCGGGCTTTTCCACTTCGATGATGCGCGCGACGGTCTGCCACTCAATGGGCTCAATGTAGGTTGCGTCCGCCATGGACGGGTCGGTCATGATAGTGGCGGGATTGGAGTTCACCAGAATGACCCTGAAACCCTCCTCGCGCAGGGCTTTACACGCCTGGGCACCGGAGTAATCAAATTCGCAGGCCTGGCCTATGATGATGGGGCCGGCGCCGAGGATCAGGATGCTTTTAATGTCAGTGCGCTTCGGCATGATGGTCTACTTCTTCGCGGCCCGTTCAGTTATCAGGTTTATAAAGTGTTTAAACAATGGCGCCGCATCGTGCGGACCCGGGCTCGCTTCGGGATGTCCCTGGAAACTGAACGCCGCTTTCGTGGTGTGATGCATGCCCTGCAGGCTACCGTCGAACAGCGACTTATGCGTTACGCGCAGACTGGCGGGCAGGCTCGCCTCGTCCACAGCAAAGCCGTGGTTCTGGCTGGTGATCAGCACCGTGCCGTCTTCGATGTACTGCACCGGGTGGTTGGCACCGTGATGCCCAAACTTCATTTTTACCGTGGCAGCACCACAGGCAAGGCCCAGCAGTTGGTGACCCAGACAAATGCCAAATAACGGGATATCCGTGTCCAGAAACGTCCGGATCGCGTCAATCGCATAGGTGCAGGGCTCAGGATCACCCGGCCCGTTGGACAGGAAGATGCCGTCAGGATTCATCGCCAGTACCTGCGCAGCGGGCGTTTGCGCAGGTACCACTGTCAGGCGACATCCCTGGTCTACCAGCATCCGCAGAATATTGCGCTTGACGCCGAAATCGTAGGCCACGACATGCAAGGGCAACTCCGAATCCGGGCGCTGCTGATGACCAGCGTCCATGGTCCAGCTGCCTTCCGTCCACGTGTAGTTGGCGGCAGTGGTAACTTCCCTCGCCAGATCCATACCTTTGAGGCCAGCAAATGCTTTTGCCTGCTGTAATGCCTGGGCCTCATCGACAGTGTCGCCGGCCATTATGCAGCCGCTCAATGCGCCTTTCTCACGCAGAATGCGCGTCAGTCGCCGGGTATCGATTTCCGCAATCGCGACGATGTTGCGACTGCACAAGTAGTCCGACAAACACTGTTGGTTGCGATAGTTACTAGCCAGCAGGGGCAAATTGCGGATGACCAGGCCAGCCGCCCAAATCGCGCTGGATTCCTCGTCTTCCTCATTGGTACCGGTGTTGCCAATATGGGGATAGGTTAACGTGACAATCTGGCGCGCGTAGGACGGGTCAGTGAGGATTTCCTGATAACCACTCATGGCGGTATTAAAAACCACTTCCCCTACTGAAATTCCCACAGCGCCAATTGCCAAACCTCTGAAAATACTGCCATCTTCAAGGGCTAATATGGCCGGAATGGACAAGACTACCTCCGTCGGTCAGTGGCGTTACGCCGGGCGCTCGCAAATAGGCGAGATGGGGAACCGCATCTCGCCTTGCTAACAGCATTACAGCTCAGGTTATTTACCGGGGCGCGCAGCCCGGGGCGCGTAGCCAGAGGCACGTTGCCCGAGGCGCGTAGCCCGGGGCGTGTAGCCCCGGGCACACCGCAACCCGGTGCGCAGGCCGGGCGTGTTCAATCTGGCGTGGCATTGTAGGGGATGGGTCGCGGAGTGTCCAGACTCTGTGCCCCGGTCTTGCGCCAAGTCAGGTCAACATACTCTGCTCTCGCGCGCTACGCATGAAACGGACTCGCCGGCAACATCCACGCCGCACTAAAGCAATTGCTTTAATTGTAAAAATGCCTATGATTAACCTGCACTTGGCACCGACCCCGTTGGATTGAGGAACTCCTGCATGACCTATGTACACGGCAAGATCGCGGTGATTACCGGCGCCGGCTCAGGGATCGGCCGCGCGCTGGCGCTGCAACTGAACCGCGAGGGCTGCGCGCTGTACCTGAGTGATATCAACAACGACAGCCTGCAAGAAACGCTCAGTATGCTAGCGCGCAATGATGTCGCCGCTGCCGGACAGGTTCTGGATGTGGCCGACAAATCAGGTGTCCACGCCTGGGCAGACACGATTGCGCAAGCCACCGACCACGTGGACATTGTCGTTAACAATGCCGGTGTCGCATTGATGGCTACAGTCGAGGAGAGCCGCTACGAAGACGTCGAGTGGCTTATGGGTATCAACTTCTGGGGAGTGGTCTACGGTACCAAAGCCTTTCTGCCTCTGCTGCGCCGATCAAAGCAGGGGCATCTGGTCAATCTGTCGTCCGTCTTCGGGCTGATTGGCGTACCCACGCAATCGGCCTACAACGCCGCCAAATTCGCGGTACGCGGCTACACTGAAGCCCTGCGCCAGGAGATGGAAGGCAGTAACGTGCATGTCTGCTGTGTCCATCCGGGCGGCATCAAAACCAATATCGCCCGCGTCGCCCGTGGCGGCGATACCACAATGACCGCCGAAGAACGCGGCAGTGAGTTTGAAAAAATGGCCAGAACCACACCGACAGTCGCCGCCGCGAAAATTATCCAGGCCATCGAGAAACGTAAGAAGCGCCTGCTGATTGGCGCGGATGCCGCCGTCATTTCGCTGCTCAGTCGGCTGTTCCCTGTCGCTTACACACGTGTGATAGCGGCGCTTGCCAAACCACGACAGACTGTCAGCAAATGACGGCGCAGGCGCGCAAGCTCGCAGAAAAAGGCGGCGATACTCGCGACCGCCTGCTGTTGACAGCGCTACACCTGTACGCCACTGAGGGTTTACACGCAGTGTCTTTGCGCCGTATCAGCACGGAGGCAGGCTCGCGAAACTCTGCAGCGATGCACTACCACTTTCAGAACAAAATCGGTGTGGTGCAGGCGCTGGTTGAGTTGATCGCAGATGAACTGCAGCGCATAGCGAAAACGCTGCGCAAAGACAAACCGTCGCAACGTTCACTGCGCAACGCCTGCCGCGACATTTTGCGACCATTGGTGCAGCTGCCAGCGCGACAAAGCTGGGGTGCTGACGGCGTACAATTCCTGTCACGCCTGGTGAGTGAAAATGATGAAGACATTGCAACCCTGGTGAATACGATGTTCGCGCCATTCTGGCAGCGCCTGGACCTTGCACTGGCAAAACAACTGCCTGAGCTACCCGCATCCGTAAGGCGACTGCGGTTGATGTTCATGAGTACCAATGTGCTGCACGGCGTGGCGGAGGTTGCATGGCTTAACCACACTCCGCTGGGCGACCTCAGTGATTTCGACGAGGACACCTTACTGGATCATCTGGTGGACTACCTGATTGGCGGCCTGCAGGCACCAAGCCTCACCGCTGTAACTCCCACTGCTTAAAGAGACTACACAATGACTGAAACTGCCAATGACCTTTTGTTCGACCTGACGCTGACAGACGAACAGCGGATGAACCGCGAGAGCATGCAGCGTTTCGCCGCTGCTGAAATCCGCTCGCAGGCCAAAGCTGTGGATGCAGGTGAGACCGCGGCGAGGGATTTCTTCCCTAAAACAGCGGAGCTAGGACTCACCCTGCTGCCTATTCCCGAGGCGCTTGGCGGTGCCGGTGTCGAGCGTTCGCCAACCTCCAACGCGCTGATATTTGAGGATCTCGCGCACGGCGATATGGCACTCACTTTGGGCGCCGTAAGCCCGATGGCATTCGTCAATACCCTGCTGGACCAGGGCTCTGAAGCACAGCGCGAGAAATACCTGCCACTGGTTTGTTCCGGAGAGTTCACAGCGGCGACAACTGCATTGCTGGAACCGCGCGCAATGTTTGAGCCTACGGAGCCGGCGACTACCGCCACAGCCAGAGACGACACTTACACGCTCAATGGCACCAAGTGCATGGTGCCGCTGGGGATG
Organism: Halioglobus sp.; assembly: GCA_041396025.1. GTDB lineage: Bacteria > Pseudomonadota > Gammaproteobacteria > Pseudomonadales > Halieaceae > Marimicrobium. Next base: position 181,740 of record JAWKZL010000005.1, read on the forward strand.
GATGCTGAGTTGGTAATGGTCATTGCACGCATGGAAAACGGCGATCCCGCAGCCTTTATAGTTGAGGGCACACCAGAAGGCATGACGCGCACCGCCGAGGCCAATATGGGACTGCAGGGTGCACAACTGGCGACCCTGGTATTTGAGAATGTGTCACTGCCTGCCAGCGCACTTTTGGGCGCGGGCAAGTTCAATCTGACACGCTTTCTCGACCTTGGTCGCATCGGCATCTGCGCGCTGGCAGTGGGCACATGTCAGGCGGTACTCGACTATGTCATACCGTATTGCAATGAACGGGTGGCATTTGGCGAACCGATTACCAACCGCCAGTCAGTGGCCTTTATGATCGCTGACATCGCTATTGAACTGGAGGCCATGCGACTGATGACATGGCGCGCGGCGGCGCGGGCAGAGCAGGGCCTCGATTTTCATGAGCACGCCTACCTGGCCAAAGTATTCTGCGCCGAACACGCGATGAAGATCGGCACCGACGGCGTGCAACTGCTGGGCGGGCACGGCTTCTGCAAAGAACACCCGGTGGAACTGTGGTACCGCAGTCTACGCGCGATCGCTGCGCTGGACGGCGTCGCCAGCGTTTGAGCACCCACCCACAAATTCAGGAGTAACACCGATGATTAATCTCGAACTCGCCAAGAAGCACGAAGAAACATTTGGTCAAGTCATGATGCTCGCTGAGCACATGATGCGCCCCTACTCGCGCAAGTACGACAAGGAAGAACACACCTATCCCAAGGAGATGGAAGAAGTCGCCAAACTGATCGGTGGCGCGCGCTCCAATCCAGGAGGACCCAGAGAGAAAGCAGCACCAGGCACAGTGGTAAACGGTGGCAACATGGGTTCGGTGGTTGGCTTGTTCGGCTTGTGCTGGGGTGATGTCGGACTGTTTCTGGGGATGCCGGGAAGCGGTCTGGGAAATGCAGCTATCAGTGCAGTGGGCACGCCAGAGCAAGTCGCGAAGTACGGCAGCAGTTACGCAGCGATGTGTATCACTGAGCCAGGTACTGGTTCCGATTCCGCCAATATCAGCACCACAGCCGTTGCCGACGGCGATGAATGGGTGCTCAACGGCGAGAAGATTTATGTCACCGATGGCGATCGCTGCGACACATTGGTGGTATGGGCCACGCTCGACAAATCGCTTGGCAAGGCGGCCATCAAGTCGTTCATCGTAGAAAAGGGGACGCCCGGCTGCGAAGTCACCCGGTTGGAACACAAGCTGGGCATTCGCGCTTCCGATACTGCGGCCATCAGCTTCAACGACTGCCGTATTCCCAAAGCCAATATACTGGGCAGCGCAGAGATAGCCACCGACGCCGAGGGCAGAAAGAAAGCATTCGGCGGCGTCATGCAAACGTTCGACAACACGCGCCCACCCGTGGCAGCGATGGCCATCGGCGTGTCGCGCGCGGCACTGGATATGACACGCGAGCTGTTACAGCAGGAAGGTGTGGAACTTAAGTTCGACAAGAAACCGGTCAATCTCAATGCAGTGGAAGCGCAGCTGTGCCAAATGGAAGCGGAGTGGCATGGCGCCAGACTGCTGGTGCTGAAAGCGGCGTGGATGGCAGACAATAGAATGCCCAACTCTATGGAAGCCTCAATGTGCAAGGCCAAGGCGGGGCGCGTGGGCAACAACATCACGCTGCGCTGTGTGGAATTGTGCCAGAGTCTGGGCTACAGCGAGAAATTCCTGTTGGAGAAATTTGCGCGCGATTCGAAAATTCTGGACATCTTTGAAGGTACGCAACAAATACAACAACTGATTGTAGCGCGCAGAGTACTGGAGAAATCTTCTTCTGAACTTAAATAGCCCTGTTGTACCGGCGCACCTTTGACCAATCAACTGACGCGCCAGCAGCTGACTGTACTGATCCTGGCCCTGATGGCCACAGGCATGGGACAGTCGCTGGTTTTCGCCATCCTCGCCCCACTGGGGCGGGAGGTTCACCTGCGCGAATTGCAGATCACCTCCATCATCGCCATCTCGGCTTTAATCTTCGGCCTGGCGGCACCGCGCTGGGGTCGCCTGAGCGATCGCATTGGGCGCAAACCAATCATCATTACCGGATTGATAGGTTACACGGTGGGTACGCTGCTTTTTGCCAGCGTTTTCTACGCGGGGCTGACCGGTCTGCTCAGTGGTACGTTGTTGTACGTTGTGGCACTGCTTTCGCGGTGCAGCCAATCAGTCGTCATGTCAGCTACCGGCCCTGCAAGCTCTGCTTATGCTGCTGACCACACCAGTCGCGAACAACGTACCAAAACCATGGCGCGCCTGGGGACTGCCAATAGCATGGGAACAATTCTTGGGCCTGCTGTTAGTGGCGCCTTGGCCACATTCGGTCTATTGGCACCGCTGTATTTCGCCGGGACGCTTGCTGCACTGGCGGCCGTGGTGGTGTGGCGCAAACTGCCGATCACACCCGCAGCGCAACTCACCGATCGCACGGTATCAAAAAAACTGCGCTATACAGATCCGCGAATCGCCCTACTGCTGGCAGCGGCTGTGGGTTTGTTCATCGGCTTTTCCAGTATTCAGCAGACTTTGGGGTTTCAGTTGCAGGACAAACTGCACCTCAGCGGTATTGAAACCGCGCAAATGACTGGCGCTGCGCTGATGGTCTCCGCCGTTTTCACCTTTTTGATCCAGGTGACTATCATGCAGCGCCTGCAGCTGCGTCCCACGCAATTTATTCGCGTTGGCTTGTTGTCGATGCTCACCGGCGCTGCCGTGGTGTCCGTCTTCGAAACGTTTTTGGTACTGGCCATCGGCATGGCATTCCTGGGTACCGGCATGGCGCTGTGTATGCCGTCGATCTCAGCCGGCGCCTCATTGGCGGTAACGCCGGAGGAACAGGGGGCAGCTGCTGGTCTGGTGAGTTCCTGTCCGGCGATCGGGTTCGCGGTAGGTCCTGTCTGCGCGGGCGCGCTTTACCAGATTCACAGTCCGCTGGCACCGCTCTTCAGCGCCGGGGTATTTTTCCTTGTACTGGTGATTGTGATTCTCGTTGATCGTCACTGACCCGCAGACAGTTCCAGACAATTCCTCGTTGTTCGTTGTGTTCAATCGCGATTAATGGAAGCCAGGGACTCCAGGTCGTGAATACATCACGTTAAACCAGCAATTTCTCCAGTGCTGAGCGCAATTGCTGCGGGATGGACACGGAACGGTTGGCAGCTCTGTGTACAAACACATGGACGAAATGCCCATGTGCTGCTGCTTCCTTCTCGCCCTGCCTGAAGATAGCAATACCATACTGTACTGAGCTATTACCAAGCCGGTCTACACGCACACCTGCCTCCACTGCTTCGGGATAGGTGATCGGTGCATGGTATTCGCAGCCGGAACTCACGACATAACCGACGACACTGCCGTCGCTGATATCCAGTCCGCCCTCCTCAATCAGGTAACGATTGGCGGCAGTATCAAAATAGGAATAGTAGACCACGTTGTTCACGTGACCGTAGATGTCGTTGTCAGACCAGCGCGTGGTGATAGGGTAAAATATTTTGTAATCCGCCCGTGCAGGGCGCACCGGCTTACTCATACAGCAACTCCATAAGCTGCCCGATAGATTGCGAGCGCATCCTCATAACTGACGTCGCGCGGGTTGTTGACCAGCAGGCGCTGTTGCAGCATGGCATCGCTGGCCAGCATTTCCAGATCGCTTGCCTTAACCCCGGCCTTTTGCAGCGTCGCTGGCAGCGCGACGTCATTAATCAGCTGGCGCAGGGCCTCTATCAATGCGGCGGTTTTCGCCTCCGCGCTTCCTGCGACCGGCGCCCCTACGACTATTTCTGCCAGTTCGGCATACAGCTCCTGAGCTTCTGGCGCATTAAACTGCAGCACGCTGGGGAGCACCAGTGAGTTACTGAGTCCGTGCGGAATGTGATAGTGGCCGCCCAATGGGTACGCCAAAGCATGGACCGCTGCAACGGGCGCGTTGGCGAATGCTTGCCCGGCAAGGCACGCACCCAACAGCATGTTTGCTCTGGCCGGCTGATTGTTGCCCTGATGCACTGCAGTGCGAACATTACGCGACAGTAACTGCAATGCGTTGATGGCCAGATTGTCCGACAGTGGATTTTTCTTGTGGCGAGAGGTGTAAGCCTCGATCGCGTGAACCATGGCATCTACACCGGTCATCGCCGTAACGGCAGGTGGCAAACCAAGCGTCAGTGCGGCATCCAACACCGCAACGTCGGGTAACAAGACCGGCGAAGATATCCCGGCCTTGGTGGTTTCGCCTGTGGTGATCACCGCAACCGGCGTGACTTCAGACCCCGTGCCCGCAGTGGTGGGCACCAGAATCAACGGCAGGCGCTTACCGGTGACCTGACCCACGCCGTAAATCTCATGTAACATCTGACTGCCGCCGAGCAACACCGCCACCACCTTGGCGACATCCATTGAACTGCCGCCGCCGACCGCAATGACACCATCGACGCCACCGCTGCGCGCCATGTCGGTAGCTGCCATTACAGTGTCTTCCGGTGGGTCCTCGCGCACCTGGTCGAACACTGACGAAGCCAGCCCGGATTCCGCCAGCGCGGCCAGCACTGGTTGTATCAGGCCGATAGCCATCAGGCCGGGATCGGTAACCAGCAGCGGGCGCTGGATGCCCAGATGCCGACACACTGCGGCGAGGTCGAGTGCACTGCCTGCACCGTTGATGATGCGCGCTACGGTGTTGAATTCAAAACTCTGCATGCTGTATTACCTACATCTATTACATCGTGATGATAACCTTGCCGCGCGCACGGCGTTCAATCATACAATTGAAAGCCTCGTCATAGCGCTCGATGGGAAAACTATCGGTCACCACCGGGCTGATTTTACCGCTCGCAAACAGCGCCCAGAGCTCTTCAATATTCTTCAAATTCACCTCCGGTTCCTCGCCGGCAAAGCGCCCCCAGAAAACACCAACCAGCGAGCAGCCTTTCAGCAGCGTCAGGTTGAGTGCGATCTTTGGAATAGGTCCGCTGGCAAAACCAATCACCAGATAGCGACCATTCCAGGCCATACCGCGAATCGCCTGTTCAGCGTAGTCACCGCCGACAGGGTCGTACACAACATCCACGCCCTTGCCGCCAGTCAGCTCCTTGATCGCGTCTTTCAGACTGACTTCGCTGTAATTGATTAACTCATCCGCGCCGAGCTTCTTGCACAATGCCAGTTTCTCATCGGTGCTCGCCGCAGCGATGACTTTGGCTCCCATCAGCTTGCCCAGTTCGACAGCACTGGTGCCGACACCGCCGGCTGCGCCGAGCACCAGCAGGGTTTCGCCGGGCTGCAGGTTGGCGCGCTGTTTGAGTGCATAGTAGGAGGTAAAATAAGTGATGCTGACGCCCGCCGCCTGTTCGAAACTGAGCCCATCCGGCATCGGGAACGCAGCGAATTCATTCACCGCGATTTTCTGGCAGAACGCGCCGGAACCACCTGCGCAAATGACCTTATCGCCTGCTTTGAAGCGCGTGACCTTGGCACCCACTGCCGCCACTACACCGGCGCACTCACCGCCGGGAATGAACGGCATCTCCGGCTGGTACTGGTATTTCCCCTGTATCATCAGTACGTCGGGAAAATTGAGTCCAGCGGCCTTCACGTCGATCAGCACATCGTGCTCGCCCACCGCCGGTTCCGGCCAGTCTGTTGCCAGTTCAAGTTTATCCGGCAGTCCGTGTTCCTTGCATATCACTGCTTTCATGGTGCTTCCTCAACGCGTCAAAACTATGTCCCAGTCTAAAACAAGAACGGCGCCCGCAGGCGCCGTTTTGCACAATGCATAATCAGGCGACCTCGAACAGGCCAGCCGCACCCATACCACCGCCTACGCACATGGTAATTACCACGTACTTGACGCCACGGCGCTTGCCTTCGATCAATGCGTGGCCAATCATGCGCGAGCCACTCATGCCGTAGGGGTGACCAATGGATATGGCACCGCCGTTCACATTCAGTTTGTCGTTGTCGATCCCCAGTTGGTCACGGCAGTAAATCACCTGCACTGCGAATGCCTCGTTAAGTTCCCACAGGCCAATATCATCCACTTTCAGGCCATGCTGCTTGAGCAGCTTGGGTACTGCAAAGACCGGACCGATGCCCATTTCGTCAGGCGCACAACCAGCAACTGCCATACCGCGATAAATACCCAGCGGTTGCAGGCCTTCCTTCTCAGCAAGCTTGGCATCCATCAGCAGTTGTGCAGACGATCCGTCGGACAACTGTGAGGCATTACCTGCAGTGATGGTGCCGCCTTCGACCACCGTCTTGAGGCCGGCAAGCCCTTCAGCCGTGGTTGCGCGCACGCCTTCATCAGCGCTCACTGTCGCTTCTGCCAGAGACGCCTCACCGGTTGCTTTATCCCACACCGTGCGCTTGCACGTAACAGACACCAGCTCGTCAGAATATTTGCCCGCCTCGTAAGCTGCAGCCGTGCGCTGCTGTGACTGCAGACCGTACTCGTCCATAGCTTCGCGGGAAATGTTGTAACGCTTGGCGACAATTTCTGCCGTTTGCAACATCGGCACAAACATATTCGGCTCAATCGCCATCAGTTCCTCATCGACCATACGGTGCAGATTCATATGCTCGTTTTGCACCAGAGAGATGGACTCCAGGCCGCCACCGATCACACAGCTCATGCCATCGTGCACGATCTGTTTGGCTGCCGTTGCCACGGCCATCAGTCCTGACGAACACTGGCGATCAATGGTCATACCCGAGGTGGTGACCGGCAGGCCGGCGCGCAACGCTATCTGACGGCCCACGTTGGAACCGGTCGCACCCTGCTGCAGTGCGCAGCCCATAATGACATCTTCAACGCGAGACGGGTCGATACCTGCGCGCTTTACTGCTTCGGCCACGGACGCGGCTCCCAGGGTGGCGCCACCAAGATTATTGAACCCGCCGCGAAACGCTTTGCCGATCGGCGTGCGGGCTGTCGATACTATCACTGCTTCTTTCATGTCTTGTGTCTCCAGTAACGGGGCGCCCGCCGTGCGTTCGCCCTTGAGTGAATGTCTACTTGTTCAGGCCTAAGCCTGCCATCGCCTTGCCGGTCATTTTGACAGTTTGCTCGAATCCAGCCTGTGGTTGCGTTTCGCCTACCGGTGATGTGATCTCAGCCCAGTGCGCGGCAATGCCCTCAGGTGTTTGTTCTTCCGGTGTCAGCCACACGCCATCAGTTTCGATAATTTTTGCCACCGAATACGCACCGGCGCCCGCGCAAATAATCGTTTTGTTGGGCGCCTCCTCGCTAACCATATACAACACAGCGGGAGTCACGGTCTCCGGTGTCAGCAGCGCAAATGCTTCCTCGGGAATCAGGCCTTCGGTCATTCGCGTGCCCGCAGTGGGTGCCAGCGCATTGATCAGGATGTTGTACTTCGCACCCTCCTGCGCCAGCGTGTTCATCATGCCGATCACTCCCATCTTGGCGCTGCCATAGTTGGTCTGGCCGAAATTGCCGTACAGGCCGGAGGAGGACGTGGTTACCACGATTCGGCCATAAGCCTGCTCGCGCATGATGTCCCAGCACGCCTTTGTACAGTTCACGCTGCCCATCAGGTGCACATCCAATACCAGTCGAAAATCTTCCAGCGTGCCCTTGGAGAAGCTTTTGTCGCGCAGAATGCCAGCATTGTTAACCAGAATGTCTACCCGGCCCCACTTGTCCATGGCCTGCTTCACCATCGCCTCAACCTGGTCGTACTTGGCGACATTGGCGCCGTTGGCAATGGCCTCACCACCGAGTGCCTCGATTTCGGCGACAACCGCTTTTGCCGCATCGGACGAGCCACCAGAGCCGTCGACGCTGCCACCCAGATCGTTGATTACCACTTTGGCACCGCGCTTGGCCAGCTCGATAGCATGGCTGCGACCCAAACCCTGGCCAGCGCCGGTAACAATAGCGACTTTGCCGTCATAACGAATAGACATGAGTAAACTCCTCTAACTGGATAAATGGATGGTGCATGCTATCAGGCGGCAATAACCATGGTTAGCCACTCGGCTATCAATGCGGGCGTATCTTCTCCCTCTATTTCTACGGAGATGGCCTGCTTGATCAGGAAACGGTTGTCATCCTTGCGCGTGACATCAGCGACTTCCACATTTGCCCTGATGCGTTTACCGGAGCGCACCGGCGCCAGGAACCGCACCTTGTCAAAGCCGTAATTCAGCCCCATGACAATATTTTCCGGGACGATACCGTTGCCTTCGACCAGCTTTGACAGCAGCGACAGTGTCAGGAACCCATGCGCGATGGTGCCGCCAAAGGGAGTGTTTTTAGCAGCTTCGGGATCAACGTGAATAAACTGGTGATCCTCAGTGCAATCGGCAAACGTGTTAATACGATCCTGGGTCACTTCAAACCACGCACTGGGTTCAAACTTGGTGCCGATCGCATTCACCATCTCGTCCTTGGGTACGACTTTTATTGCCATGGTTGGTTCCTCGTTGGTTGCGCTTCAGTGGAAGCTATCAAGTGTAGTCGAGCTGCGGCCTTTCATCCCACTTCCCATTGCAAAGATTTAACACACCGGGACTGCCGCAGGGGGTGTCGGCGGCAGGGGATATGACAGGGCTTGCTCACAAAAAAGGCGTTTGAACATACAGTATGTATTTAGTCCATTCAAGTATTTTTGCGCGAGCAGGATTGCCGCGAAGAGACGGGAATTACGCTTAATCTGACTTATGGCGGTCCAGCATGAACCGCCTGATACGCACGTCCCGGTTAGAAATTGTAGCTTACGCGCAGCCCGTAAACCTGCGGATCCGTCAACACCGTCACCGCGTTTTGCGTGACAGTGCTGGGGCGCCCCCGGGTGATCACCTCACGATCATCAGCAATATTTTTTATGAAGGCGGTCACTTCCCACACGCCATCGTGGGTAGCCGCATTGAGCCGAGCATCCCACCGGTCCCAGGAGCTGACCTCATCGTAAAGAGGATCGTTGAAAGGGGTCATCCACTGCTCACCGGTGTAGATGTAACTCGCGGTCGCCGACCAATCCAGCGAAAACATCTCCCAGAAGTAAGTGGCGTTGAGCGAGACCTTGTTTTCAGGCGTCAGTGCAAACTCGTTACCGTTGAGATCCTGTTCGTCCTGGCAGAGCGGCGCCTGGCTATTGCCCTGGGCGAGAGGACCGAGTGTGCACGCGTTGGCATCCTTGGTAAAGAACTCGTCGTACTCCGTGTTGTTGTAGGAATAGGTTGCGCTCAACATGACCTCGGGAACTGGCAGGGCCAGCACTTCCAGCTCAAATCCCATGGCGCGCGCCTTGTCGGCATTAACGAATGTATTAAGTCCGATGCCCTCTACCACGTCCTGCTTGATCACCTGCAGGTTCTGGTAGTCGTAATAATAGATTGAGGAACTGACATTCAGGCGATTATCCAGCATGGTGCCCTTGTAACCGACTTCATAAGACAGAATTTCCTCAGGCTTGACCACGTCCACCTCCGGGCTGGAAGTGGGCTTCTGAAAGTTGAAACCGCCAGAGCGATATCCGGTAGCAATGTAGCCGTAGAGAAAATGTTCCTGCGTGAGGAAGTGGTCGATACCCAATCGCCACGTCCATTTATCCCAATGGTCGGATTGATTGCGATAGACCGTGGGATCGTCGGGATCACCGACAAACTGCACAAAGGTATTGTCACGACCGCTCTTATCGTCATAGGAGTAACGCAGGCCTGCCGTCAGCTTGGTCTCCTGGGTCCAATCCCATTCCAGTTGTCCGTAACTGGCGTAGGAACGCGTATCCACATGGGCATCGCCGCGGAACAGATAATTGTCATCGCTGACGGGTTTGTTTATGAAACCGGCAAAATACGAGTACATCTGCATCAACTGGTCGTTGTACTCGCGGTAGCTGACCACTTGTTCTTCGTCGCTATGGTAGTAGTACAAGCCGCCCAACAAGGAAAAGTCAGAATCCCACTCGGAGGTATATTGCAGTTCATGGGAATCAAACCGTGCTTCCTGGTTGATCACGTAGGTCATGTCCGCTGGTGTGATGCCATAGCCCAGCCCCGAGGTGATAGAAGCTGGCACACCGAAGAACAGCAATTCGTTCCAATCCACACCTGAATCAGCTGCGACACTGGCATCGGCGTCCTGCGTGGTGTCAAAATTGTATTTTGAATAACCCCCGGTGTATTTAAGGCTATAGCTATCTGCATTGTACTCGCTGTTTAGAAAAGCGGCGTAACGGGTGCTGTCCAGGCTGGGATTGCGATCCTGCTTCACCTTGTTTTCATCCTGCAACGCGGGATTTTCAATGGCCAGTCCCTGGCGCATATTGACAAAGTTTTGCTTGGGAAACATGCCTGGAAAATTGAGGCTTTCCCCGGTATCAATATCCTGTACCTGTTGCACAAGTTCGCGCTCGAAAGGCTCCAGGATATAGCCATTGGTCGGCCGATAGTTCTGGTTGACGCCGACCAACTTGAGATTCGTACTCCAGTTGTCTGTCGGATCAAATTGCAGACCGACGGTACCGTAGAGCGTATCGTCCTGCTCGTAGTCATTGCCGTTGTAAATATTTTTCTGGTAACCGTCGTGTGTGATCTGAGAAACACCCACCAGCACACCCAGTTCATCGGTCACCGGACCACTGGCCAGAACCTGCGCCACTATGCTGTCGTAATTTCCCAGTTCTACCGTAGCAGTCCCGCCGAATTCTTCGGCAGGCCGTTTACTGATAAAACTCACCGCACCGCCGACTGAATTGCGACCGTACAAAATGCCTTGCGGACCCCGCAGCACCTCAATGCGTTCGATATCAAAAAACTGGTTGTAGTTGAAAACCCCGTTTTCGGTGTTGTAGACGCCGTCCCAGTAAATTCCGATACCAGGGTCAGAACCGACTGCCAGATTAGGGCGCCCAACGCCGCGGATACTGACCGTGAAGGTAGTGATACTCAGCGAGGGAGTGCGCGCCGTAAGATCCTGGCTGCCGTCGATGCCCAATTCATTCAGCGTGGCACTGTCGAAAGCACTGATCGAGGCCGAGGTCTCCATCAGCGAAGACTCCCGCTTGTTCGCAGTAACGATAATCTCTTCCAGGGAATTCGCTCTGTCGGCTCCCCATCCAAGAGGTGCTATGGACAGGAATCCGCAAGTGGCGAACAGGGGTGCGAGCTTTCTAGGTAACGTCATCTGGAATCACCGTAATTATAATTATGGCTATGAAGCTACAGCAGAAGGACGATTTTTAAAAGGGGTTGGACCCGGGAAAGTAAGGTGAACCCGGGAGAGGCGCATCACCCCGCCCGGTTCAGGATGGGGTCGCTCAGCCGTCCCGGAAGGTGGCGTTGACAGGCGTGTGTTCAGGCACGTATTTCTTCAACTCATCGCGTCCCACCACCATGCGGTGCACCGCGTCCGGACCATCTGCCAGCCGCAGGGTACGCTGTGCCATGTACATGTTGGCCAGAGGTGTGTCCTGCGATACGCCGAGCGCGCCAAACACCTGTATCGCTTCATCCACGATGCGGATGGATATATTGGGCACGGCAGTCTTGATCATGGAAATCCATACACGCGCCTGCTTGGCATCCACGTTGTCCATCATCCAGGCCGTTTTCAGAGTGAGCAGGCGCGCCTGTTCAATGTCCATGCGCGCATTGGCGATAATGTCGATATTGCCGCCCAAACGTGCCAGCGGTTTGCCAAATGCAATGCGTGATACAGAGCGCTTGCACATCAGCTCCAGCGCCAATTCAGCGGCGCCGATGGCACGCATACAGTGGTGTATGCGTCCCGGACCGAGACGTCCCTGTGATATTTCAAAGCCGCGCCCCGGTCCAAGCAGAATATTCTCCTTGGGGACTCGCACGTTGGTAAATTTCTGGTGCATATGACCGTGTGGTGCATCGTCCATAGAGAATACATTCATCGCTCGGAGGTTCTCGAAGCCCGGCGTATTCATCGGCACCAGTATCTGCGACTGCTGCAAATGTTTGGGTGCATCCGGATCTGTCTTCACCATCACAATCATGATCTTGCAGCGTGGATCGCCAGCACCGGAGATATAGTGCTTCTCACCATTGATAACCCACTCGTCGCCATCCAGTACTGCCGTCGTGCTGATATTGGTCGCGTCTGAAGATGCCACCGCCGGCTCTGTCATAGCGAAAGCCGAGCGAATCTCACCGTTTAACAACGGCTCCAACCACTGCTTTTTCTGTGCTTGTGTACCGTATTTGTGCAGCACTTCCATATTGCCGGTATCGGGCGCGGAACAGTTGAAAACCTCTGCGGCCATGTGCGACTTACCCATTTCCTCGGCGAGGTAAGCGTACTCTACCGTGTTCAGGCCGGAGCCGGCCTCGCCATCAGTCAGGAAGAAATTCCACAGGCCTTTCGCTTTGGCCTTGGTCTTCAATCCCTCGCGAATATCCGTCTGCCGCTGGGTAAACTGCCAGCGGTCGCCCACCGCGATATCGGCGTAATAGTCGTGCTCCACCGGCTGGATTTCATCCTGTATAAAACGCCTCACTTCGGCCAGCAGTGGCGCCACGTTGGCACTGATTCCCAAATCCATTGTCGCTCTCCCTTCGTTTATTGATGTCGCTATGTCGTGTAGTGATTATTTGTTGGCTGCAACAAGGCTGGACGCCGCCAGTTCAGCAGCATAGTCCGCCTTGAGTTGGCGCTTGAATATTTTTCCGGATGCGATGCGCGGCAATTGTTCCGTGCGAAACCAAACATGCACCGGTATCTTGAACGAGGCGATATGCTGGGCAAGGTAGGCGTGTAGTTCATCCGCGGTCAATTGCGCACCGTCACAAAGCACAACGGCCGCACCGACGATTTCTCCGAGTCGCTCATCGGGCAGTCCAAAAACTGCTGCTTCGACAATTGCGGGGTGTGCGTAAATCGCCGCTTCCACTTCCAGACAGCTGATATTTTCGCCGCCGCGGATGATGATGTCCTTGATACGGTCGACGATATACAGGAACCCCTCCTCGTCCAAATACGCCACGTCACCGGTGTGAAACCAGCCGTCGACAAAGGCCTCCGCTGTCGCATCGGGCTTGTTCCAGTACCCCAGGATATTCGCCGGCGATTTGATGCACAGCTCCCCTCGCGCCATCGCCGGCAACGGCAGGCCATTCTCATCGATCACGCGAAATTCGGTCACTGCAGGCACGGCTCGGCCGGCACTGTCGGGCCTGGCAACATAGTAGGCACCTGCATTCACAGAGCCCAGTGCATTGGTTTCGGTAAGGCCATAACCAATGCCGGGCGCGGATTTCTTGAAGGTGCCACTGATTTTCTTGACCTGCTCCGGCGGGCGCGCCGCGCCGCCTGCCATGATTTCAGTAAGCGAGGAAATATCGCGGTCGGTGTGTTCGGCGGCGGCCTGTAATTCCGCTGACATCGTCGGTACGCCATTGAACCAGGTGATACGCTCGGCCTCAATCAGCCGCAGTGCCTCCTGCGGGTCCCACTTGTGCATGATCACCATTTTTCGCCCCACGACCAGTGATAGCAGAAACGCAGAGTGACTCGCAGTGCAATGGAACAGCGGTATGGTGACCAACGCTGCCGGCGGTAATCCTGCCTCCCGTGTTTCCTGACTACCTACGATTTTGGTCGCGACCCCCAGGCACATCCAACTGTACAGGGCAGACAATATGCCGCGGTGCGAAGACAGTGCACCTTTGGGATGCCCGGTGGAACCGGAGGTATACATAATGGTGGCATGATCCTCCAGTGTCACTTCGACATGCGGCATCGGGGCACCAGCAAACTCGCTGAGCAATGCGGCGAACGGGGTGTGCGCGACAGCCAGATCACTGCAATCGTCGATGGTGATAACCTGCAAACCGTGCTTCTCAACCAGCGGTATCAAACGCTCGACGCGCGTACGGTCTGCCACCACGACCTTCGCCCCGCAATCGCCAAAACCGTAATCCAGCTCCTCCGTCGTCCACCACGCATTCATCGGTACTGCCACTGCGCCCACCGATGTGATCCCGATAAAAGCCATCATCCACTGCGGATTGTTGCGACTGAGAATCGCCACGCGTTCGCCCTTTTCCAGACCGTAGCGTTGCACTAATGCAGCAGCGAATTCACAGCTGTGCTGGTAACCCTGTGCGAAGCTATAACGCTCCTCGCGGTAGACCACAAAATCCTTCTTTGCGTGCTGCTGCATGACCAGGTAATACTGGCCGAGGTTCAGCGGCAAAGCCGCGAAATTTCGGTATTCGACACCGCCCAAAGACACCGTGTTGACCGCAAAAGGTTGGCCTGGTGCCGTGAGGCTGGCCACTGTGTCATCAAACCGCTTCAATTCTTCATTCATTATTATCGTTCCGGTTGCAGGTCAGCTATTTACTCAAAAACCGCTGAGCTGCGCAAAGCGATCCAGGTGATAGTTGTAATCGCCATAGGTATGCTGTGCCACCCGGGCGCGCTTGATAAAAAAGCCGATCTCATGCTCGTCGGTCATCCCGATACCGCCGTGCATCTGAATCGCTTCATTCGTCGCGCGCTGCGCCACTTCACACAGCTTGGCCTTGGCAGCGCTGGCGAGCAGGGACACATCCTGCTGGCCATCGTCGATTGCGTGCAGCGCTTGTAACACGATAGAGCGTGCCAGCTCCAGTTCGGCAAACAATTCCGCGGCGCGGTGCTGCAAGCCCTGAAACGAACCAATCACCCGGCCAAACTGTTTACGCTCCTTGAGATAGGCAACAGTCCGTTCGAATGCCTCAGTCGAGAGTCCCAACAGTTCGGCAGCCAGACCGATATTGGCGATGTCCAGCGCACGCCCAAGTGCAGGCCACGCGGCACCGGGCGCACCCAACACATTGGCGGCTGCGACTCGCACATTGCTCAGCACCAGCAGGCTCGCCTCGCGCGAGTCCACCAGCATGCGTCGCTCAACGGCAAGGCCTTCAGTACCAGCGTCGACCAGAAACGCTGTCAGACCCTGTTCATCACCGATGGCACCGCTGCTGCGCGCGACCACAATGAAGGTATCCGCCGAGCTGGCGTCCTGTACCAGCACCTTGCTCCCATTGAGCACAAAGTCGTCGCCGTCAGGCTGCGCAGTCATGGCACAATTTAGCGGTGCGTGGTGTGAACCTTCCTGCAGCGCCAGGCTTACCAGTGACTCGCCTGCGGCGATGGATGCCAACAATGTTTCTTTCTGCTGTGGGCTGCCCAATTCACCGATCACGGTAGCAGCGACCAACACGGTTGCCTGCAACGGGCTTGCGCTGAGATTGCGACCGGCCTGCTCCAGAATCAACCCCAGGCCGGTATAACCATAACCCAGTCCACCATACGCCTCTGCAATGGCGATTCCCGCCCAACCCATCTGCGCCATTTCTTTCCAGACTGCCGGACTAAATCCGTGCTCGCTGTTGCTGTCACGCAGGGCGCGCAAATGCGCAACGGTCGCCTTCTCCCGCAGGAACCCCGCTGCAGAATCCTTGAGCATCACCTGTTCTTCGTTCAATACCAATGCCATGATTTGTCAGTCCTGTTGTCTGGTCGCGGCTAGGCGTCGGGTAAGCCCAACACGCGCTTGGCAATAATATTCAGTTGCACCTCGGAGGTACCGCCTTCGATCGAGTTCCCTTTGGAGCGCAACCAGTCGCGGCTGAGTACCCCGTCGTTGTATGCCTCTCCCTCCCAGCCCAGTGCACGTTCACCGCACGCCGCAAGATTCAGTTCGTTGCGGCGTTTGTTGAGCTCTGTGCCGTAATACTTGAAAATTGAGGATGCCGCACCGAGACCCTGCCCTGCCTTCGCTTCGTCCCCAACCCTGGCCATGGTTGCACCAAAGACCATCGTATCGAGCTGGTACTGGGCGATCGTCTGTCGTAATACCGAATTGGCCAGACGACCGGAAGCATCCGTGCCCAGGTTCTCTACCGCCTGCTGTCCCACCGATTTTTTTGCAGCAGCTCCGAATCCAGAGATCATTTCCCGCTCATGAGTCAGCAGGTACTTGGCGATAGTCCAGCCATTGCCCTCCTCACCGACCAGATTTTTCTTGTCGGCAATCGCGTTGTCGAAGAACGTTTCACAAAACGGCGAATTGCCACTGATCAGCTTGATCGGACGGACGGTGACGCCAGGTTGATCCATATCGAACAACACAAAACTGATGCCCTCGTGCTTACTGCCGGAATTGTCCGTACGGACCAGGCAAAAAATCCAGTCTGCCTTGTCGGCATAGGAGGTCCATATCTTCTGTCCATTAATGAGGTAGTGATCGCCCTTGTCCTCAGCCCTGGTGGCGAGACTTGCCAGGTCGGAGCCGGCATTGGGCTCGGAATACCCCTGGCACCAACGTATTTCGCCGCGCACGATTTTCGGCAGGTGCTCCAGCTTTTGCGCCTCGGAGCCGAAGTGCAACAGTGCCGGGCCGAGCATGGAGATACCGAAACTGTCCAACGCCCTGCGCGCGCCGATGCGGGCCATTTCCTGATGGAGAATTTTGACTTCTTCCTTATTCAGGCCACCACCGCCGTATTCTTTTGGCCAGTGCGGCACTGTCCAGCCACGCGCCGCCATACGATCGCACCAGAGTTTCTGGTCAGGATGATGAATCTCGGGTTTGCGCCCGCCGTTGTAGAAATCTTCAAAACCTTTCACTGGCGTACGCATCGAAGGGGGACAGTTTTCTTCCAGCCAGTCGCGTGTGTGCTGGCGGAATGCTTCAAGGTCACTCACAGGGCTACCTCATGTACGGGTTGGATTACAGCCGCCACATGTGTCACTCGGCAGCCGAAAAATGTCAATTGAGTATAGACAGTGCGGTCAGCACAGATTCACTGCGGCACCTCAAAAACGGATTTGAACATACAGTATGTTTTACTGGCGTTCAAGAATCTTCTGCGCGCCACAGGCGCCACAAACGCAGCGCACAAAAAAGGGCCACCCGAAGGCAGCCCTGATCGATTTGATGTGCTGCAGCGCAGCGCAATCAGAACTCGAAAATGACTTCGCCACCCCACATCATCGGTGCCAGATAAGTGCTCGCCGTGGAACCGATCTGGTAGTTCGCAGAATCCTCGTCGGTGATGTTGCGGCCCCATACTGCGAACTGCCAGTTATGGCCGCCCATGTCGACATCGGCCAGACTGATGCGCGCATTCAACAGACCGTAGTCCGCCACTTCGACTTTACCGAACTCGGTATTGGCCAGTGCAAACTGGTCCGCCTGCCAGGAGTAGTCCAGATGGAAGCGCACCTCACCCATACTCACTGGGAGATTGTAGTCGGCAGTAAGGGCGTAGGCGTTTTCCGGCGCCCAAACCAGCTCCGTGGTGTCTGTATGGTCGGTACCGTCAGGGAAGTCGACATTGCTGAAGTCGTAGTTCAGGTAGGCGTAACTGAAGCCGACCATGAACTGATCGGTAATCGCGGCCTGCAGATCAATTTCAAGTCCGTAGACATCGGCGTCACCGGAGTTAAACGACTCCACCAACTGCGGATTGTCCACCGGGTCGGGCAGGTAATCCAGAATGATGTCGTTGATCTGCATGAAATAGGTCGCGCCGTTCAAACGCACGCGCTTGTCCATAAACTCGGACTTCCAGCCCAGTTCGTACGAAGTCAGGTCCTCACTGTCAAAAGGCTTGTTGAAGTCCACACCGTTGCGGCTGGAGCCACCGGACCGGAACCCGGTAGAGACCTTGGCATACGTGGAGAAATCATCAGTCCAGTTGTAATCCGAAATCGCTGTGTAGTCGACGCGGTCTTTTTGTGAGTCAGTTGCGCCCGGCGCATAGGAGTTCGCATACCAACCGTCGTTGCTACGACTGGCATTGCGGTCGTCGTCGGTGTAACGCAGACCAAGCGTCAGATCCAGCTTGTCCTGAAGCACGTTTGGCGTCCAGGTCGCCTGACCGTAGCCCGCCCAGGATTTCACATCCGTATCCACCCTGTACTCCCCCAGATAATTAGGAAATGTGGCATTGGCGAAGTCGGTACAAATCGGTCCCGGTCTCGTACCATCCGAGCACGGCATCCCGGTAATAAAGTCGAAGGCGTAGATTCCCAATTCGTCCACGGCGGCGCGGTCAAGAAACTGCCTTTCCTTCTGGTCGCCGTTCTCGTTGAAATAGTACAAACCACCCACGTACTCCAGTCGCTCGGCGCTACCGATCAGTTGCAGTTCCTGGGAGAACTGATCCTGGTTAGTCTTGGTGTTCACTTCGAGACTGCCCGCGCCACCAAAAGACTGTGCGAAGTTCTGTGAGATATCGTCATCGAAGTCGCGGTAGCCGGTGATCGATTTCAGCGTCATCTGGTCGTTGAGTTCATAACTGACGGTGAGGTTGTGGCCGTTCACTTTCGTCGTGGAGTCGGGCAGGTAGTAGGCCGTCTGCTGCCCACCGGTCGGGGAGCGGGTATTCTTCAGGCGGTCGGTAAAGCTGTCGGTAATCGGTAGGCCCAACTGGGTGAATCCACCGGTTGGCCCACCGTACTGGAAATAGGGCGGCGAGGAAGTGATATCAGAGTAATCGTAACTGTAATCCACCAGCAGCTTGTCGATCCCGTCATAGCGCAGGGCCACACGGTAGCCTTCCGTTTCCTTTTTGTAGTAATCGGTATAGTCATACCCGGGTACCTCGTTGGCGCCCTCGTTTTGCACCCAGCCGTCGCGATCAGAGAATGACGCCGTCAGTTTCGCCTTGAACCCCGACATATCTGGCAGGTTCAAATGGCTGGTTGATCGCCAGCTGTCATAATTGCCGGCGCTCAGAGTTTGCTTGAAACCAAACTCCCCGGTGGGCTTGGCATTGATGAAGTTGATTGCGCCCGCCATCGTATTGCGGCCGTACAGGGTCCCCTGAGGACCGCGCAGGATTTCCACCCGTTCCAGATCAGACAAATCGGATAACAGGCCGGTTGAGCGCGCAGCGTATACCCCATCGTAGTAAAGGCCTACCGTGGGGTCCTTGGTGAGCACGATGGAGTCTGCATTACCAATACCGCGGATAAATATTGCGAGGTTGTTGGTGGCGTTCGGGTACGCCGGCATTTGCAAATAAGGTGAAGCCTGGCCGATATCCTTGGCATTGATCAGACCCATGGCCTCGATCGCTTCGTTGTTGAAGACGCTGATTGCTATCGGCGTGTCCTGCAACGATTCAACGCGCTTCTGCGCAGTGACAATGACTTCTTCCAATTGCGCCATCGCACTGTTGGCGGCAAGACCGGAAGCCAGCAGCACCGCCAGTGTCAGATTCTTGCGTGTGTATGTCTGTGTCATGGGTTTGCTCCGATTTATAGTTAGTGGTCTGTGGTTGCGGTTACCACACGGGTCTATGCCCTGACGCTCAATATATGAAAATCGTTCGAACTATGGATGTGTATTAATTACTGAAATATAGTTTTATAAAATTCTATTTCGCTTATATTTCAGACAGTTAGATAATACCGGCAATTTCAACCAGGGCAGATAAAGTCGCAGGTCAGTATAGTTAAACCGCTTTCCACAGCGCGCACGGGCGGGAGGTTCACGGCCTCGCAACAAGCTGCGGGATACGACTACTGCAGGAAGACGGGCTGCGGTTCGTCAGGTACCACGGAAATCGGGTCAATGTGGATGATGATTTCAGCCGAGGGATAGGCTTCCAGCAACTTGAACTCGACTGCATCGGAGATCTCGTGCGCATGCAGCAGAGTAAGATTGTCATCCAGTTCCAGATGCAACTGGATGAAGGTATCGATTCCCGAGCGCCGCGACCGCAGGTCGTGCATGCCTCGCACACTGCTGTGCGCAAGGGCGATCCGCTTGATATTTTCGCGCTCTTCGTTAGGTAACTCCCGGTCCATCAGATCATCCAGCGACTGGCGCACAATCGACCAGGAACTGTAGAGGATGTAAATAGCGATACCGATGGCAAACAGCGCATCAAATCCCACCCATCCCTTGACCGCAAGCAGCAGAGCAACAATAACCGAGGTATTCACCAGAAAGTCTGTGCGGTAATGCAGGGCATCTGCCTTGATCGCCGTGGAGTCCGTCTTGCTTATCACATAACGCTGGAACGCCATCAGCGCCAGCGTTGCCGCAATGGAAAATAGCATGACCACTAACCCTGGCCCGAAGGATGTAATTGGCACCGGGTTGAGCAGGCGCCTGACCGACTCCAGCAGCAGGAAACCTGCGGACCCGGCGATAAACGCAGACTGTCCCAGCCCGGCGAGCGCCTCAGCCTTGCCGTGGCCGAAACGATGCTCCTTATCCGCCGGCGTGATGGCATGATGAACCGCCAACAGGTTAAGCAGCGAGGCCATGGCATCCAGCGTGGAGTCAATCAGCGTGGCGAGCACCACCACAGAGTCGGTGAGCATCCAGGCGATGGTTTTGGCCAGTATCAGGGTTAGAGCAACAGCCATGGACGCGTAGGTCGCCCAACGCATCAGCCGCGCGGCCTCTGCGGGCGCGGAGCGTACAGTATCAACAGCAGGTGTTGTCATCAAAAGGCCTGGCGCCACAGGAATTAACGCCAGTCTAACAAACTTGGCCCGACTCGTGGTTACTTGCAGTTGTCCTGCCGCAATCCTGCGACAGGACTGAAATACCCTTCAGTCCTCTGCGGGACGGCGCATACCACCTTTGTTGGACTTTACCATGCGCACGGTGCGCTGGCAGGTGTCCAGCCACAACCGGTCCGTGTCCGTTTTCAGGGCACGCACATAGCCGCGCTCTGTGCGGCAGGCGATGCTGGTTTTGTTAGGTGTCCAATCGCCTTCCTTGGGACGCGGCTTGCGTGAACTGTAGTACCACAGCCCACGTCGATCCTGCATCACATACCTGGCATCTGCGGGCAGAAAGACTTTCTTGCCGCCGATGACTGCGAAAACCTCTGGCCCCTCTGTTGGGACTGCGTCTAGCACTGCCGTTGGTGTTATTGTCAACATCGCTGCTTACCCCGCTGAACTTATCCGTGACCTTGTTTTTGTCTTCCGGAAAGGGGACTGCCCTTCCCGTAGCGCTACCGTTTGCGTAGCGACAGTCAAGTTATAAGCGGGCATAGGGACAACGACAACGACTAAAATGCCATTTTTTAATATATTTTAAAATTTAGGCTATTTTTGTGCCATATATTTATATATATGATCATTTTTTGCCAATTTTAATGCTTTGATTGCCAATTTTTTATATAAGACGGGGTGGTTGCAACAAGGACATAGCAATTTTTCCAGAGCACGCGAACGCCAGAAGAGGGCCTCACGCCCTCCCCGGCGGGTATCTCAGTTTGGTACCAGTTTGATGTGGGGGTGCGCTGTTGCTGGGGTTTTGAGCGGTTTCAGCACCTCTATTTCGCCGCTCACTGCCGGCAGATCCCGCGCCTCCTCTACCGAACTCATCAGCATGTACAGCGCCAGCGTCGCACGGCTCTCCTCAGATACAATCTGCGACGCGAATGCCGCCAAGCCACCTTCAGTGATCACCCCAAGTACGACAGCATTGGTCAGGTAATCGCGGATAATCTGGCGGTTGACCTGGTCCTGCAGGTAGCGCTGGTAGCCGCGATCACCGAATATCCGCTTCAGGGTCTCTACTTCCGCACACTCTCTGGTCGGAGCCACCTCGCCAAAAGCTGCATCAATCCAGCCGGTTATTTCATCTAAATGCAACGCTCTAATCTCCGTAGTGGCTTACGCAACTTGTTGTTTGACAGTACTCTGCCGCTGAAAACTCTCCAGATCCGGTATCTGGCACACCACACCGTCAAACTTGAAGGCAGCGGTGGCGTGTGGCGCGACTTGCTCGGGTAGATCCTCCACCTCCTCGGGCGACAGACTTACCATCTTCAAACCCCCACCGCGCACCGCCATGCCCCAGTACTCACATCCCTCGCCTTTCAGCCCGAGGAATATCGCCACCAAACCCGTCCCACGGTCCGGCTCGCTCCACTGCGAACCATCCTCGCGACCCAGATCCAGTATCGGCACCGAACGGCCGCGCCAACTCACTTCATCGGGCGGCACCGAGCCCAGGGTATGCACGGTTACGATCTCTGCAAGACAGTTTTGCGGTACGGCCCAGGTTTCCGTTTTGGAACAGGGAACGAGAACGCACCAGCGCTTTGAAACATCCATCTTTGTCGCTCCTCAGGACAGCTGCAGGTCATGCCCTGTCAATTCATTAATCTGCTTGAGCAAAGTCGGGAAGTTGAAGGGCTTGCCCATATATGCGTTACAGCCGGCCTCACTGGCCAATGCGCGATGTTTAGCACCCGTGCGAGAGGTCACCATGATCACTGGAATATGGCCATATCGGCGGGATTTTCGAATCTCGCGCAAGGTCTGGATACCGTCTTTCACTGGCATCTCCACGTCGAGCAGAATGACATCCGGCAGGCGATGCGTGGCATTGAGCAGGTCAATGGCCACCAACCCGTTTTCCGCTGTTACAGTTTCCACACCCACTGTATCCAGTTGGCTGGTGGCAACCATGCGCTGCGTTCTCGAATCGTCAACCACCAGAGCCAATAACGCGGTGCCCTTCACCTGGCTGACCGCCACCGGCGCCGCACCGTCTGCACCGGCATGGCTAACCAACAGGTTGAGATCGAGTGCCACAATCGCCTCTCCTTCCGCTGTGGTGGCAGCACCGGCCACTCCAGGCACCGTCGTGAACTGCGAGCCCAGCGAACGAACCACCAGTTCCAACGCCTCTTCGAAGTTGTCGATAGCGATAGCCATGCAGCGCTCTGCACTACCGGCGATGATGACCGGGACAAACTTTCCCCAAGCGCTGCGATCTGGCACACCCAGACCCTGGCACAGGGTAGCCAGATAGGTCGGCTCGCAATCCAGGTCGTTCAGCGACAATGTGGCGCGCTGTTCCAATGCGCTAAAGAAGTCGTCCACCGGCACCTGGTCGACTGCGATCAAACCGTTCAGAGGCACAGCGTAGGACTCACCAGCCGCAGCGACCAACAATGCACCGTTGACCGAGACATTGCTGGGAATACGCACTTCAAACGCGGTGCCGAGCCCAACCGTCGACTGGATATTGATGTCGCCGCCAATCTGCTGCAGTTCCGTCAATACGATATCCATACCCACACCGCGACCCGAGATCTCGCTCAAGGTACTGGCGGTGGAGAAGCCCTTGTGGAATATCAGCCGTATCGCTTCATCGTCGCTGAGTGCGTCAACATCCACATTCAGGCCCTTTTCATAGGCGGACTCGCGAATCGCATCGGGGTCTATGCCGCGACCGTCATCAGCCAGTCGGATGACGTAATCGCCGCCCGATTTGCGCACGTCAACGGTAATGCGACCACCTGTGGGCTTACCCATCGCTACGCGTTCGTCTGGCGATTCGATACCATGATCGAGCGCGTTGCGCACCATATGCTCCATCACCACTTGCAAACGTGCGTAGTGATCGCGGTCCAGTGCACCTGTCTCGTTTAATACCTTGAAGGAAACAATCTTTCCCAGATCTGTACTTACGGTACGCACGATACGGCGCAGGCCGGGCATCAGGCGCGATACCGGAACCACCCTCGCACCCTGGATCGACGATGAAATACCGGAAATCACCGAGGATTGCTGCTTCAACAGTGTCTCGATCTGCATGTTCTGGCGACTGACCACATCCACCAGATCGGCCAAATCCTCTACGCCCTCACGCAGAATGCTGGCCGCCTCCTGCAATTCTGAGTACTGATCCATCTCCAGTGCATCCATGTCTGGCGTCGAACTGCCAGGTCGCGCATTTACATTGAGCAGTGCGCGATCGGCAATCTTTCTGATATGCGTGCGCACAGAGGACAGTCGCGCCTGCAACTCGGCTGACGAACGCTTGCTGCGACCGGTATTCTGTGAGGCCCTCACACCCAATTGCTGCGCCTGACTGGTCAAATTCAACAAGTGATCCAGCTTCTCGGAAGTGATACGCACCGACTGTTGCGCAGCCAGTACCTTGGCGCCCTCGTCGGCCAGTTGTTGATCGCGCTTTTTCTCCAGTGCGGAGACTACAGTAGCTGGCTTGACCTTAGGAGTCTGTGCAAACTCAGGCGACTTGGCGCTGCGCTCGCTTGCCGCTGTATTGATCGCCGCCTCATCGACTGATTCCTCATCAATCGCTTCGGCTGCAGGCAGGATTGCCTCGAAAGCGGTCTTATCAACTTCGACTTCAGCCTCGACAGTGTGCACCGGCAGCTCGCTGGCAATATCCATACGCTGTGCAGTCACGAACTCAACACCGCGAACCACCGCATCCAGCCAAGCATTAACGATGCGGAAGTAGGCCTGCTCCTCACCAGACTCAGGTCGCGGCATTTTATCGAGCAGGGTTTCAAAGTTGTGCACCAGGGTGCCCAGCCGCTGCAGGCCTACGCCCTTGGCGATTCCCTTAATGGTGTGCAAGGTGCGCGCGACCTTGGCAAACAGCGGCTCACTGGAAACATTCTTCTCCCATTCACCCACTTCATGCTCAAGTTTCTCCACCTCGGCGGATCCCTCTTCGATGAACGCATCAAGGAAGTCAGTAAAAATCTCCGCATTGCTCTGGCTGGTGTAACTGAAGGTAATATAGTCCGGAATGAATCCACCGACACAGGTGCCGTCGAAGGCAGCGAGATCGCCTGCCTCTGCGTTGTCGCCGGTTTCCACGATCTGGGGCTGCACTATTGCCGCAACCTCCAGCTCTTCCATGGGCACCTCATCAACGACGGCTTGCTGCTCGCTGGAAATTGCATCGTCCGCCGTCTCTTCCTCTACCAGCACGCCGAAACCCGGATTCTCGATATCGTCGAGATCCACTGACGACGAGAGATTCGAAAACGCTGCTTCAATGTCTGCAGACAGCAGCGCGTCGTTGCTACCGAACTCATTATCGAAGTCGTCGGCAAAACTTTCGCCGAAAATGTCTTCGCCAAAGCCTTCATCCAGCGTCCAATCAGTCAGAGTCTCGCCATCGTGTACCGCGTCACCAAATTGTCCCAGCTCAGCCAATTCATCGTTTGGTGCATCAGCTTCGACAGTATTGCTGTCGCCTCTCAATGCCGCAAAATCGGAGCTGAACAAATCGTTCCAGTTTTGATCGCACTGGACATTCTGTAGCCTGACATAAATTGAATCACGCGCGGCCTGGTCAATTGAATGCAACGGCTGGGGCAACTCGAAGCAGATCGCATGCACGGGCTCAAAACCCTGGGCATAGCACTCCCTGATAGACGCCTCATCGACACCAAGCCTTACATCCACGATGACCGCATCCGTGTTCAAGCCCAGCGCAGCGAGTCGCGCCTGCACCGCACTGGAAATTTCTTCCATCACCGGAGTAATCACCGCAGCGACAGCGGCAGTGGAGTCGTGAGCAAATCCATCCATCGCACAGAAGTCTTCGTGATAGTCAATCGACACATCGGTGGAAGGATCCACCGCCACAACACCTTCGGTCCTCGCCACCACCAGTTCTTCGGGATCTGTACCGCTATCGGACAGGTGCTCACCTGCCAGCAGGTAGTTGTCGAACGCATCATCGTCCATGGTGTGCGGAATACTTGCGACGTACTCCAGTACGCTGCCATGAGCCCACTCGTCACCGCTGCCGCTATCATTGGCGACATTCACGTTGTCAGGATCTGCGACCAGTGTCGGCACCGGCGCTCCGGTGAAATTAATGGCTGCCGCGGCCTCTTCATCGGAGGCTGCAGTGGTCGTGGATTCTGAGCTCCGGGTATTGTCGTCGAGGTTAGAGGACATATCAGCGCTGAGAGTGAAACCATCATCATGCGGTGCTTTGTGGTCGATACTGCCGTCAGCCTTGCCATTTAGCGCATTGGCATTGCCATTGACTGGTGCAGCGCTGCCGTTGAGGGTTGTGGGCTTAACCCGCTTGATCGAAAGGAACTTCTCACCAATATCATCATCACCGGCCAGACCAAGAATATCAGCACCCTCATCCACCACTGTCGTAAAGGTGGAACCAGCGTCATTACGGTCGCGGGAAAAGTCGACCGCCATGAACTCCTCGCGGTCATTCGAAGACCTCGCATCCGTCTCGGCCTTATCATTCTTGCCGTAGATGTCCCCGGCCGCACGGTCGGATGAGATCACAATTTCCTCGCCGACATAATTGGCCAGGTCATCGCCACTGTCGTTGCCCCGGATCAGAGGTCGACCCGCGATTTCAGCTTCGGACGCTGACAAGCCCGTGTCGAGGTAATCATTACCAAACACAGTAAACAGCTTCTCTTCCGGTTCGGAGAGATCCATTTCCAGTAGCCAGCGTAGGCTCTTCTCCTGATTCTCATCATCAGGATCTGCGATCTCACTCAGGTTCAGTTTGCCCAGATCTTTTTCTGTACGCACAATATTTCTCCCCATCCCGTCCGCGTGTCGCGCTACCGGATCAATGTGTCAGAGTTTTGGTAGCAGCGAAGGCCTCCGCCGACCCGCTGTTTGAGCTGATCACATCGGTGATCGCCGGCATATTCTCTTGCTCTTGCGTGTCTCCGGATACCGCCATAGAAAAACACGCATTAGTAAGCTGACGGATGCGCCCGATATCCGGTCCGGAAGTCTGGCTGTAGGACCGAACCAGGTCAGGCAGGGCACTTACTACTTCATTGACCAGCGTTTGCACACGTTCTCCGGGCGCCAGTTCACCATCGAGCGAGCGATCCAGCATATCCTGTGCTGCCCAGCCCAGTTCACCGAGGATATTGGCGCCCACTGCGCGTCCGTTGCCTTTGAAGGTGTGGAAGTGCCTGCGAATGTCGCGCAGCACCTCATTGTTATTCGGATCCTGCAGCCAATCATTCGTCAGCTTGCCAAGCTCAGTCACCATTTCCTCGGACTCCTCGATGAAGACATCGCGGAACTCAGGCGGAATCTCCCCGTCCTGGACAAGAATATCTTCCTGCACTTGCAGCGCATCCGCAGCAGACACAATGGCGGCGACCTTGCGCCCGGGTGACAAGCTGGGAATCACAGTATCGAGTTGCGCGGCTCGCTTCTCTGCAAGCTCGAGGATAGCCGTGGTGTCGTCTAGCGGATCCAGTATCGATCGTTGCAGATGCATTTCAATCTGGGCGAATGCGTCGGCGAAGCAGCGGAATGCGTCATCCTCGTGCACGCTTCCGGCATCGCTGGCAGCCGTCAGCCAGGTTTGGCACTTGTCGATCACAGCAGCTTCGCGTTGCATCCCGGCAAAGTGCAGCGCACCGGAAATATCGTCCAGAATTTGCAAAGAGTTATCAATCGCCTTGCGATCAGGAATCGCCTCAAGTTGATCGAGATACTGCGTGGCAAGCGCATACAGCAGATCGAGATCGGGATCACCATTGTCTGCGTCGCGGATCGCCTGACGCAACTCCTCGTGACCCTCGTCGGTTTTGTTCAAATGGCGCTGCAGCGCGGTCGTGAGGCGCAATACGCTGGTCGCATCCAGCGGTTTCTTGTCCAATGCGCTTTTCAGCGCTTTGCGTCGCAGAATCTGGTGCAGGTAATTTTCAATCAGGTTCATCTGGCGGAAGGTGGCCGTGGCAACACTCTCCCTCAGCTCGAACTCTTTTCCGGCGTATGAACTGTTGAGGCCGTATGCCAGTTTATGCTCCAGGTCAGTTTTAACATCGCTGATACCCAGTGAAATGCGGCTGACCGCATCTGCCATCATCTCAGGTTCAATGCTGACATTCGCGGTGAAGAACTGGCGCAACTGAAATTGCACTTTTTTCAGCGAATCTGCATGCGACAGCTGTCCGGCAGCCACCAGTCGCTGCTCAGCTGCCTCAATGGCGGTGAGCACGCTGCCATCGCGCTGCGCCGGTTCCTGCCTTGCGACTTTGGCCAGGTCATGCGAGGACAAGTAAGCCACTGCGCTATCGAGCTGCTGCAGCGCGCCATTGAGTGCGATGATTATCGCATCGCTGTGTACAAGCCCCTGACTGGCATCACTGATAGTGTTGTCATCAATACCAAATGCCGCGCGAATGCCGGCGATATGCACCGGCTTGGAGCGGCAGGATGCAATGTAATACAACATCTGCTGGAGATAACTGTCGTAGTCAATGGCCTCATCAAATTCGCGGCCATTTTCTCGCGCAAACTTAATAGCGAAAGCACCTGATTTGAAAATCTGTGCAATACATTCATCCGGCACGATCAGGCCACCGGCGATCCCCTCGCAGAGACCGATCATGGTGAACCAGAATCGCTCCTGCTCGGTACCGGCAAACAGCATTTGCATCTTTCTTGCTATGCGCGCAACCGTTTTCATGCTTTCGCTGACTTTACGCTTACGCAATGCCTGCTTGGCCATCTCCAGATACAGGGCGAGCATAACGTTAGCGCGGCTTTTGATTTCGTCATCGGTGGCCGGCGTCGCATCGGCGGTGATGCCAGCTTGCGGCGCGATTTGCATGTAGAAAAAGAAGGCTCTTGGACGGGGTCGCTCACCGACCCAGCGTCGCAAGTCATTGACGAACTGCTCCAGCCCGCGGCCAGTGTCTACTCGCTGGTTCTGCGTGTGTTCCAGATACGCCGGGATAATCTTGAGCGCCTGCATCAGGCCACCCATGGCAAGCTTGCGCCGCTCACCCACCACTTTATCCTTGTAGAGGAAATTGAGGCTGCGCTCCATTTCCAAAGTCAGCATCTCTGCCTTTCTCATGCCCAGGGCGCGCAGCGTGGAAGTAATCTGGTGTACCGACCACATACAGCGCAACAAGGCCTGCTTCTGGGTAGGATTATTGCCGTACTCAACCAGTGCGGACTCGGCAGCGTCAGCCTGCGCGTTGATCAGTCCAATCACCCATTTGAGCGACACGATGTCCGGTTTCTTGTTCACTTTCTCAACCTCCGGTTTTCTTATAGGCACAGACGCCAGGCCACGACAGCCGGCATACGTTGTGGCGCAACCAGGACACATCTTCACCCGCACCGAGAATCAGCAGCCCACCGACGCGCAGGCGATCGACAAGCTGGTCGATAATCCAACGCTGCCGATCGCGCTCAAAGTAGATCAGTACGTTCTGGCAAAAAATAATGTTGAAATCGGCGAAGGGCGCGCTATCAACGTGTAACAGATTGCTGTGGAAAAAATGCGTGCGGGTGCGAATATCATCGGTTACCTTGCGGCGCCCGCCAAGCTTGTGATCCATGTAGGTTTCGCGAAACCTGGCGGGGATAGAATCCATCGCCGACTCGGGGTAAACCCCTTGCTGAGCCTGGTGAATGGCCTGGAAGCTGATATCAGTCCCGATCCCGTGCCACTGCACCCATGGTTGGTGGCGCGAGACGACGTGTTCCACCACCATGGCCATTGAGTACAACTCCTGGCCAAGAGAGCATCCCGCGCTCCAGAACGACAGTTCACTGGGCGCCGGTCCTGCGGTGAGCAGGTTGTCGACATACGCGCCGAGACAATCGTAGGCCGCTGGTTGGCGGAAGAAGCGCGTCTCCTTCACCGTGAGCAGATCGATCAGCGCGAGCCATTCAGCCCGTGCGTTAATGCTGTCATCAAATGCGCTAAGATAATGCTCCACGTCACCCAGACCCAGGTACTCCATACGGGCCTGAATGCAGCCGGCGATAACATGATTGGTGCTATCGATAGTGATGCCCGCATGGGTGTGCAACTTCTGTCGGAGCAAGCCCATCTGCTCGCTCCTCAGTTGCGGTGCCCGAATTTGGGTGGCTAGACTCACACTGAGGCCTGCGCGACAGCAGCTTGTTCAAGTGCTTTCATTTCATCCTCGCGGTACACCTTTTTCGCGCTCTGGATCTTTTTCAGGTCTTCAATTGCGGCCAACGTGCGCTCAGCTTCGCTCACTTCCTCAATCTTGAACTGCCTCAGGCTCTCGGCAACTTCACGCATCGATGTCTTCAGGCTGATCACTCCGACCTGAGTCGACTCGCTGTATTCACTGATATCCAGGTTGCGCTCACGTATCGCATCCATAGAACTGTTCATGTGCCGCGCGGTGGTAGCAGACTGGCCGGCAGCATCGTCTACCGAGGTAATTATCTTGGTAATGGCGGAAGAACCCGCGTTAATTTCCTCCAGCGAGCTGTCTAGTCGGTCGATATACTCCAGTATCGTTACGACTGTACCCACCGTTGTTTCCATGCTGGCGAGATTGTCGGCGGAGAGGTTCTGCAACATCCGTACCTGGGAAATAATTTTGCGTCCCTCTTCCTCCGCCTCGCGCATCAGGTCACCGATCGCCTCGGCAATCCCGAGGAACGGTCTGCCGTGTTCGCCGGCTTTTTCCGCTTCGATACGCGTGTTGATCGCAACAACTGAAATCTTGGTGTTCAGTGCCTGAATGTACTCCGCCGCCGCTGTCACCGATTGAATCAGCTCACCCTGGCGCTTGGCCGATTTGGAGGTTTCCTGCACCGATTCGCGCACGTCTACTGAGGCCTTGGACATATCCTTGGTCAGTTCGTAACCCTGTGCAACGCGCTGACGGTTGCGTTCAGAGGTTCTGGCCGCCTCGACAGTCGACTTCTTGATCTCCTCACTGGTGCGCACCATTTCTGTAGCGGCAGTAGTGGACTCGACGACTGAACGCGTCAGTTCCTTGCCCTTTTCTACCTGGCCTTCAGCAATGGCGCCAATCTTGGTGATGTTCTCTGTGGATACCTTGAACGGCGTCTTGATGTTGCGAATCAGTTCGCGTTGACGCTGAGTGGATGCGTTGATCTGCTTGGCAATATCGCAGGTTACGGAATTTTCTTCCGGGACCACCACAGTCAGGTCACCCTCGGCGAGCTTGGCCAGCGCGCTGGTGATTTCAGCAACCCCTTGTTCCGTGTATTGCATTCTCAGGCGCTGTCCGCGATAGATCATCAGCGCAACACCCAGCACGACCGGCGCGCATAATGTTGCTACCAGTGAGCCTGCATTGAGCTCAGACTGGAACAGGGTGTAGGCCGCTCCGCCGACGCAACCGAGCAGGCCCACGGCCATACCCGCTAACCAGAGATTCGGTATCCCTATATTAAATGTCTTATTCATTGCTTTTCCCCTTGATTGAAGTCACTTTCCGAGCGGACGCATTGGACAGTTCCTCATCCGCCACTAATTTGTCTATATCCAGAACCAACATAAAATCACCTTTGTACATAAACCCTCCCATCGAGTAGTCGGCGAAGTCATGATCGACAGGGTGATCCATAACACGGTGCTGTATTGGAAATCGCAGGTCGCGCTGCACGTGGCTTAACGTCAGCCCGAAATACATTCCAGGCCTGCGTATCACCATGCAGTAGTCGCGCATGCGACCGATGTAGGGACGTTTGCGAAACAGTACATCGCCACTAAAGATCGGTAACAGGCCGCCTTTGTAAGCGGCTACACCGAGCACCCAGGCCTTGGTGCCGGGTATCGTCGTAACTGCAGGTGTTTCAATAATCTCTTCTATCTCGCCCGCGCCAATCAGCACGGGTACACCGGCAATCCCCACAGAGGTTCCGATCCAACTCGCTTCCGGTGCGGCAAGCTCAGGCGCCTGCACACTGTCGTAAGCGTGCAAGCGCTCAATCAGTTCAAGCGACTGTAAAGCAGAGATACTCATGACTAAGCAGCCGCCTTCCGAAGCGTGTGGTTGTAGATCAACTCACGCAACACGCTTTCCGGTGGAATCTTGGTCACGTGGGCAGTTGCACCACGCGCCTGTCCCTTGGCGATATCGAAAATGCCATCGGAAGACGAGAGCATTACCACCGGCGTACGACGGGTATCCTCAGCATTGCGGATCAGTGTGCAGGTCTGGTAGCCGTCGAGTTCAGGCATGGTAATGTCGAGGAAAATCAGGTCGGGTTTGAAGCGACGCAGCATGCCGAGGGCCTTGTAGCCGTCCTCAGCACACTCAACTTCACAGCCCATGCCACGCAGCGTATGCGACATCATCATCCGAATCGTCTTCGCGTCGTCGATGACGGCGATCTTCACGCCACTGATATCAAATTGTTCGGTTCCGTTGCTCATTGTCGCCCTCACATCCAGGTTAGTTATGCCGTTGGGTTATGTGATTACAGTATTTGCATCACGTGTAACAGCGGCAAGGGAAAACTGGAGTTTTCTGAAGAATCTCGACTTTTTAAAGTGTGAAACGCATCACTTTTTGATGCAGGAAATTTCTTATTTTATTGTTTTATAAGGATTTTCTAGATGCGGGGAAAATATTCGGGAAAAGCTTGCAATCGAAAAAATACAATTTCTTCGGGGTATTTTCAGGATTTTTCCTGCGCGGACTCAACCTCATAGAACTGTGAGAGCGCACTTGCCAGCTGCGTTGGACTGCCGCACTTCTCCACCAGGCCGCTGTTGAGTGCCGCTTGCGGCATCGCCGGGCAAATTGCGCTGGCAGGCGACTGCGCCCACACGCGACCACCAGCCGCTTCAAACAGACGCAGCGCGGCCGCGCCATCATCTCCCATGCCACTGAAAATGATGACACCCACTGCCGGGAGCTGCGCGGCACTGAGAATCACCAGCAATTCATTGATGTCCGGTGTGTGCAGGCCGTCCCAGGGTTGCAGCGTGGTTGCCAGTCGGCCAAACGCATTGAGCGTGACTTTATACCGCGGTGAGATCATGACCAGATGCGCGGGAGCCAGCACCTGCACGCCACGGGACATCGACAGGCTGAACTGATTGTTCTGCAGGGTAAAGCGCTGCAACAACTGGTGCTGCGTCGGATCGAGGTGCTGCGCATACAGGAAAGCCACCGGTGGCGGCTGTCGAAAGGCGTTCAGAAATTCCTGCACTGCGCCGGTAGCACCGGCCGATCCCGCCAGCAGCCAGACACCGCGTACCTCGGACCAGCGATCTGCCCTGATAGCATCGGCGGGAAGGGCGCGCACTGCGTCAGCGACATCCAATTGCGTGAGCAGTGTCTGGACCCAGCGCGATACGGCAACACCGTCGGCTGATCCGGGAATGTTGTCCGCCGGCAACAAAAAACAGCCGGTGGGCAATAACACTTCCAATACATCGTCGGCACGCGCATCAAAAATCCAGGCATCAACCGTACTGCGTTCGACCAGCGTGCGCACACGCGCTATATCCGCGGCGACCTGCACCTCATAGCCCGAACGCACCAGAGCGGTCAGGAGCGCGTCGCGGGCAGTGCCTGAGAGCGCCAGACCGATGTTCATTGCAGTGTTACTCACTCGGGAACATATAACTCTTGAAGGGCTCCAGATGGCCGGCCTGAAAATCGCGCAGCTCATAAATATTGAACTTGTGCATCAGGGTGAGGCAACGCTGGAACACCTGATCGGCCTCGTAGGCAGATGGTGGGATACCGTATTCATCGGTAATCTGGGCGAAAATGGTGGAGGCGATTTCGCGCCGCGTCTGATCTTCTCGGTACAGCGTTTGGTTCACTGGCGACGAGACGATCGGCGAGCCATAAACCAGAAAAGCTTCCCAGCGTCGGGCATCCTGTCCCTGGTCCAGCTGCGCTACCAGGAATTTCACCATGTTGTGCAGATCCAGGCGTGGTGGCAGTACATCCTTCTGTAGCCATTTACGTACATCTGCTTCACGCCATTGCCGATTGATTCCCAGCACACTGATAACACGACCTTCAGTCTGCGGAGGCGCTGCGCCGGCCAGATCCCACAGCATATTGAGCCGGGCAGAAAACCCCAGGCTGACCGGCAGCTCGCTGTCCATCGCCTGTTCGAACTCGCGCGCGTAATCCTCCACGGACTTCGCACCGCGCAGTGCAGCACCCGCCTTGCGGCCCTTTGCTCCAGCTGTTGTCGACTTCCCCGCCATCGTCAATATCCCTGTGAACCGCTCTCAATATCGCGCACCCGTTTCAGGTAAGTCGGCGTGGACACACCCATAATGCGAGCCTTGGCGGCGGAACCCAATGCGCCCCCCTGTTCGTTCACATGCACCATGAGTTTATCTGCCATCATTGTCAGCGGCGACTCGTCCGTCTGCGGCGATTCCCTTACCCACTCGCGCAGCAGGCGACGAGAATTCTGCCACAGTGCACTGCCGTTGCGTTCGTCTTCACGCGCCTCAATCTTCGGCAGCCAGCGACTGATATTGCGCGGTTTGGTGTGCAGGAAATCCCCGGTGCGCCTGAGATCGCCGCGATAGCGGTCCAGCGCTGCCAACACCAGTTCATCTTCCATCCAGGCTCCCAGCGGCTTGATCATGTTCAAAGCCAGTAAACTGTGTACCGCCTCGCCCAGTGCCACGTGCAGTGCCTCCAGAGCGGAGGGTGTATAGCTCTCCTCGTCTCCCTCATCCGCCTGTACTGTCGCCAGGAATGGCTTGGGTTCCGGCTGGTACGGTGCGCCATCGGGGTCGATACCGGTAAACAATCCCAGATCCACCGGCGTGAGCCAGTCCTTGTCTGTTTTCTCCAGTGCATTGTGAATGCACTGGCGCATTTCACTGATATTCCCGGGCCAGTCGTACAACAGCATGGCCTGCTCGGCGTCGGGCGTAAAGCCCTTCATATCGCGATCGCGCAACACACCTTCCTGCCCCAGAATTTTATGCGCCCAGCGCAGTACTGCCTGCTTTCGATCCTTGATCGGCGGCACATTAATCGGGTAACCGGCGAACGCACTCGCCAGCGGCGCAACCAGTTCCCCCCGACGGATCAACGTTTCCAGCCTGTCGGGGAACAGTGCAATCAGTTTTACCCGCGGCAAATAGCACGGCGGACTGACATCGGCGAGCGTGCGCGAGCTGATCTGCCTGGCCAGCTTCTGCTGTACTTCAGCACGCAACAGGTGCGGAGATTTGAACACCAGCGTTTTACCCTCACCCTGCACCAGCTCTCGTGCGATCCGCGTATTGGCAGCGCCGCGATTGCGCAGGTCGCGACAATCGATAGACACCAGCATATCTGCAGCGCCGCCGGATTCGTCGTGAATGATTTTTGCGATGTACATTTTACCTGTGCCTGCGGGCCCGATAATAGCCACCGGAATATCCAGCCTGGCGAGAAAAATAGCCTGATCGACCGCGCCCTCCATGTTGTCGACAACATAACCTTCAATATCCTTTTCAATCGGCGCAACCGGAGGCGGCATTTTCCTGGGTGCAGCTGCGACGGGTGCTTGCTCACTGTCCTGGGCAAGTGGCTCGGCAGGGGTGAGCGGTTCGCTCAAGATCCCGGCAGAATTCAGCATCCATCCGGTAATCAGCTTGAAGTCGTCCTCGGCGGCGGCGCGAATCGGATCTTTCGCCCCGCTGTGCTGCGCGTGCAACAGCGCGTTATTCGCAGCCAGCAACGTGGACAGCGCACTGGCTCCCGGCTGCCGGTGCGCCAGACCAACGCAAATTCTGGCACCCGCAGTCGGCGTACCCGGGCGCGTATGCATGCGGCGCAAGTGTGAGAGCAGGGCGCGACAGATATCCCGCGCACCCTCAATATCCACATCTGCCAGGGTAATCAGCAGTGTCGCCGCTGATGGCGATCCCACGCTGTCAGCAGTGCGTACGATCTCCAGCAAACTGCTGCGAATGTCGTCCATCAGCAGCGCCGTATCGCGTGCGTTCCAATGCGCGTCGTAGCGCAACTGGTCCACGCCCAGCACCGCCAGTGTGTCTGCTGCGCCCAGGCTACTGTAGAGCCCCAGTTGCGACTCGTTCAGCAAAGGCCATAACAACACACTGAAAATCCCGTTATCGGCACCGGTATGTGGATACAGTAATCCGCCAACCACGATTTCATCGCCTTGTGTATTGCGCAGGATAAACGGAGGAAGCGATACGTGCCGGCCGGCCTGCACCGCGTGCGACAATACATTGCCAGAACTGCTCTCGCCGCGCAGCACCTTCGTCCACTGCTCGCCGACCAGCGTCGACGCTGCCGCGCCAAGGATCTGGGCTGCACTGTCATTGCAATGCAGTATTTCACCGCTGCGGCTATCGATAACCAGCCGGGCTTCGTCCACACCGGCGCTGGACGTCAAGGTATGCCCAGAGACCCCGGCCCGCGCCATACCGATTAGGAAACCTCAGGTTGCGGCGACTCGGCAAATTGCCGCATGGCGTAATCCACACGTTGCTCGGGAGTCAGGCGTCGCCGGTTGCTCAGCGTCTCGATGTGACGCAGGCGCGGCAATAGGCCGCGACCGTTGGCGACCTGGATTGCCAACCCGGGTCGCGCGTTCAATTCCAACAGTTGCGGGCCCAGGACACTGTCGAGCACCACGTCAGTGCCAATGTAGCCCAGGCCGGTCATGTCGTGACACTGCGACGCCAGCACCATGATATCGCGCCAGCCCGACACGCGGATGTCGCTCAACCGCCTGCCGGTGTCCGGATGATCCTTCACCGTTTTGCTGAACTGCACCGCATTCAGGCAGCGCCCCGATTCCAGCGACAGGCCAACGCCCACCGCGCCCTGGTGCAGGTTAGCCTTGCCGTCCGAGGCGTGGGTAGCCAGACGCAACATCGCCATCACCGGATAACCCTTGAAGACAATGATGCGAATATCGGGCACTCCCTCGTGGGAAAAGCCTGCGAAACAGTCATCGAACGCGATCAGGTCTTCGATGATCGCGACATCGGATGCACCCCCGAGAGAGTAAAGGCCAGCGAGGATATTGCTCATATGACGGCGCAAGTCAGCAACCGTCAGAAGCGCGCCGGAGCTGCGCACAAAATCGTCGCCCTGACGGCCAGTCACCACCAAAATACCTTTGCCACCAGAGCCCTTGGCGGGCTTGAGTGCGAAGCTGTCCATATCCACCAGCTGCGATTCGATGTGGCTGATCTCGTGCTGTTCGCGCACCACGCAGCGCAGACTGGGTGTGGGGACGTCGTACTCCTGCGCCAGCAGCTTGGTTTTCAATTTGTTATCGACCAGCGGGAACAGGTGGCGCGGATTGTAGCGATTAATGAAGTCCACGTTGCGGCAATTCATGCCCAACATGCCCAATTCCTTCAGGCGCGATGGCGAAATCCAACGCTTGCTCATCACAGCTCATCCATCGCCCGAAAGCGTCGCAGTTCGGAAACTTTATAGCCGGTGTACTGCCCCATCGCCAAAATCAGGGCCAGCAGCACGAGATTCAGTTCGGGAAAATTAAAGCTGAGGTGAGCCAGGAGTTGTGTCTGCATCATCAGATACGCGAGCACCGCTACCAGAAGGCTGCCTCCGCCCTGTTTCAATACTTCCTTGGGGCCTTCTTCTTCCCACAGGATGGACATACGCTCGATGGTCCAAGCGATGATGATCATCGGGAAAAAGGTGATGGTCATACCGGTGCTGTAACCCATCTGGTAGCCGATCACGCTGAACGCGGAAATGATAAAAATCACCAGTACAATCAACGTGGCGATCCGCGAGACCAACAACAGGTTGAGGCGAGACAGGTAACTGCGCAGGGCCAGACCAATGGCAACCACCGATACAAAACTCACCAATCCGGGTATCAGTGACGTCTGCAGAAAAGCCAGTGCAATCAGCACCGGCATGAAAGTCCCCGAGGTTTTCAAGCCGATGATGACGCGCATAAACACCACGACGGCCGCACCCAGTGGCAACAGCAACAGAAACTTGAACATGCTCTGCTCTTCAATCGGCAGGCGCTGCACCCCCAGCCGGCTGAATATGCTATCGCCTTTGCTTACCTGCGCCAGCTCAGCGGCGGGCACAGTCTGCCTGATCATGGAAAACGCCACGCGCGAATTACCGCCGCCCGACACATCCAGCACGGAAACTCCGCCGCGGTGCCACAACAACAGATTGGGTGGGACCCCCATCTCACCCGTTTCCGGGTTGATCAGCAGCCACTCTTCGCCGGTATAGATTTCCACCATGGGCGTCAGGGATTGGCGGCGCCTGGCGTCCTCCAGATACAGACCCATCACCGAGCGGGTGGGAATGCCGGCGCGATCCAGCAAGTTCATTAACAGTGCCGCCTGGTCCATTTTCTCAGCGCGCAGCAGGGCGGTGTTCTGATTGGATTCAGGGTTATTCAGCAGTTTGATCAGCTCGCGCGCCAGACTCTGGGGCGTACTGGACGTTTCGTGCGCACGATCCAGAACCTGTTTTGCCGCCAGCTCCTGCGCATCCTCCCAGTAGACTCGATGCTCCTCGCCGGCGGGATCATCATCGCCAGAGGTGTTGTCGCCAGAGGATTCGACCAACTGCGCACTGTAATACAGTGCCTGCTCACCCTGGGCATCTCGTTTGGTCCACTCGGCGCGTCGATTGCCATTTTCTTCCAGAATCGCAAAACCGTAACCCGGGGACGCCGCTTGCTCTTCGTAAAGGTCAAAGCCAGGCGATTTCACATCCGGCAGACTGAGACTGGCGCTGACGGGGCCACCACTGGCGTCGAAATCCACTCTCGCCTCCACCAGCCAGACCGACTTTTCCTGACCGGGCAGGAAGGGGGTACCAGTCATGAAATGCCGCAGTACGGCGATGACAATACCGGTCAGGGCCATCAGTATAAGGATGGTGAAAAATGTGCGCTTCTGGTTCATTTTGCACTACCTGCGCTGGCTGCAGCTTCTTCAGGCCGCTCGTAGGGTGCAATGTTCTTTTTACTGACATCCACCACCATCACATCCTGCAGAATATTGCGCCCAAGTTTCACCTGGTATGTCTTGTGCTTGCGTTCGTAGAGCACAAAGTCGGCGGTCTGGTTAAGACGACCGATGATAATTCCCATGCGGATAACCGGTCGCCGGTTCGCTTCATCCACAGTGGACGATCCGACAGTACGTTTGATTTTGTGCTCCAGCGACACAGGCTGACCCGTCGTGGAATTGGGTACATCAAACTTCACCCACCGTTTACCGTCGCGCTCAAATTGCTCGATATTCTGCACATCGAGTGCACTGGTCTCCATACTCGTATCTATCAGGGCGGTTAACGGAGCATCCAGATCGGTCATCCACACCTGCTCCATATACCCTATGACCTGTTTGTTCGAGACTTTTGGCGGCTTTGGGCAATCAATAATCGCAGGACTGGCATTTTCTTTGCCGGCCCTTTTTGCCTCTTCTATCTGCTCGCTCATGGCTTGCATCTGCTGCAATTGCAACTGCAGTTGCTGCGCCTGGTTTTGCAACTGCGTGGTCGTCTGTACCTGGTTTGCCAGACACTGATCGATTCCGGCAACCATCTGATCAAGACGCGGGTCGCGTTCGTTTTTTACCGGTTCGACTGTGGCGCAACCTGCCAGCACAAACAGCACGAAGCACACAGAAGAGATATACCTGATCCGAAAATTCATAACTATCCAATTGTTTTTGCGGGCGAATTCACCAGTCGATTCTGTATATCGACCATAATGAGGCGCATACACTACCATAGAGGGTTACTGCCGGACCACACTCCAGCCGGGGCGCAGCGCTGGGGGGGGAGTATACCTGTCGTAAGCGACTACTTACTTTTTGTCGACAGGGGCAGTCTGCGACCACACCAGGTTGAACTTGCGAAACTCAATCCGCCAGCCATCCTGCGTACGCCGCAGGCGATCCTCATAGATGATCCCCATGTCAATCCTGGTTTCACCCGCCTCTTCGCTAAACAGGTGCGAGGCGATGCAATAGGTTTCGCCACTGGCGGTATCGCCATCCACTTCATAAAGCGTGTTGTGTACCTGGTGCAGGGTGCGGGTAAATTTTTCCAGATTGCGCATCATCTGCTGGATCGCAGAGCAGGTTGTCACCAGGGTACCGGAGAAATCGAATACCGCGTCGTCGCAAAACACCCCATTAAACCCTGTGTAGTCCTTCTTGTCCGCACAACGCGCATAGCGATACATGAGACGCTGGATGGCAATGTAATCCTCGACGGAAATGCTCACGCCGCAGCCCGGTCTTGAATTTTTCGCAATAACCGCAGAAATGCCTCCGCCTCCTGCGCGCCAGGCACTATATATTGCTGCTGCAACACAAAGGTCGGCACAGCATGCACGTCCTGGTCCAGCCAGAGCTGCTGCTCTTCCCGCACCGCCTGAGCGAAACGTTGATCGGCCAGCACTGCGGTAGCCTCATCCGGGTCCAGGCCCACCCTGGCAGCCACGGCGGCCAGTAATACCGGGTCATTAACATTTTCACGACGCGTAAAGAAAGCTTCAAACAACGCCAGTTTCAGCGCGGTCTGCAATCCCTGTCCCGCCGCCCAGTGCAGTAACTGGTGCGCGCGGAAGGTGTTGACCATACGCATGCCATCGAAATAATCGAACGTAAAGCCCAGTGATTCACCCAGTGCCGACAAGCGTGAACGCACCGTCTGGCTTTGCGCCGGCGAGGTGCCGTACTTCTGCGCGAGGTGCTCGCGCAGGTCCTGCCCGGCCTCGGGCATTTGCGGGTTTAACTCAAACGGATGCCAGCGCAGCGTCAGAGCGAACTGACCGGGAAGCGCATCCAGCGCTTTCATCAGCTGTTTATAGCCGATAATGCACCAGGGGCAGACCACATCTGACACGATATCCACTTCCAGCGGGAGCGGTTGCCGCCCTACCATTTGATCACCCATGCTTGCTCTCACTTTCCGGTAAACCCGGGCCATCATAGGATCAAAACGCTGCAGAGGCGAGGCGAACAGCCCCCAACGGGCGCCTGCGCACTGGAACATGGGTGATGGCGCACCAGGACTTTCTGTACATTTCTCCAGTTTTTGTTTTGTTTTTGTGTTTCCCACTGTTAAAAAATAAGCAGATCGATGCTCACTGGCACCCACCGCAAAGGGAACAACGCCCTTACGCATCGGTCCAACTACCGTATCCGCCAGAAGGAGTGAGAAATGATGAATTTACTGGAGCACAATGGCAATGGCGCCACTATCGAGCTGGGCCAGCGCGAATTGTTGCTGGTCATGGCACTGATTCAGGAAGGCCGCGAGTCCTTCGGTTGCAATACAGAAACCGGCAAGGCACTGGATCAGTTTTTCTGTTCCGCCAATATTCTGGTTGAGGAAACTCGACGCAAAAACCTTGGCAGACCACTGGTGCGGCAAAAAATCAGCACCGTTGCCACACCTGACCCTGTGGTGCGCAAAGACGTTTCCCACGGTTGATGCACTGACCACGCACTCTTTGAAATAACACGACTTTGCCCTGAGTCGTGCCCAGTTCCACCCTCCCGCATTGACTGCTTAAAAATCCGCTGGCACCTCAGCCCCGCCACTGAGATTCTGTGGCCGACGAACTCTGTAACGCGTATCCTGTCTGACTGTTAGAAACCGCCTGTTCCGGTGGTGCCAAATGTGTGGAACAGCAGCTGGAGGTCATTACAAGCATGAGAGCAGATCCTGATGAATACGCAGGCAGTACGTCGTCACCCAGCCGATTTCCTGTTGTCGAGTTGCTAATCGCTGCAGCCCTCATCGCAGGGCTGGTTGCATTCTGGTTCTGGTCGGAAGAAGACAAGCCAACCCAAACCGTGGTTGAGCTCCCGCCCATCGCAGCCACTCCCTCACAGCCGATGCTTCCAGTCACACCCGACATCCCGCAACGCACCCAACCCGCCGCCACAGTGCTCGCCACGGCCAGTACGCCTGGCGATGGCACACAGGTGGATACGCCTGAGCCGGCAAAACCTGCGCCGCTTTCGCTGGAACAGGGTGACGCTATAGTGCGCCGACAGGCGGCAGCAATCGGCGCCAACAAGTTAGCGAACACTGAAAACCCATTGGAAATCAGTGCGGCGCTGATCGACGGCCTTAGCCGGGGTCTCTTACTGCGCAAAATGTTGCCTGCTGATCCACCGAAAGAGGCGTTCAGCGTGGTGGAGAACGACGAATCCCTCTATATAAGTACCGCCAGCTATACCCGTTACGATGCGGTCACCGACGCGGTGACTGCCCTGGACAGTGACATGCTGGTCAATACATTCCACACACTCAGACCGCTGTATGAACAGGCCTACGAACATCTTGGGCTGGATGCCGGCGATTTTGACAACGCCGTGATTCGCACGCTGGAT
Source organism: Halioglobus sp. (assembly GCA_041396025.1). GTDB lineage: Bacteria > Pseudomonadota > Gammaproteobacteria > Pseudomonadales > Halieaceae > Marimicrobium. Next base: position 223,662 of record JAWKZL010000005.1, read on the forward strand.
CTGGTACTGGCGACACCTGAAATTGGCGAACCGATCGAGGTGAAGCCTAAATCTGTGGTCTACGTTTTCGCTGACCCGTCGCTGGAGAGCTTGCCTGCAGTACAAAAGCTGCTAATACGGATGGGGCCGGATAACCTGCGTCAGATCAAGCAGCAGGCGCGTCTGTTGCGCGAGGGTTTATTGGCCCGCTGAGAAATAAGCAGCGTCACCTGATGCGAGACTACCGGCACTGAGGCCTGTGCTGCCTGCGATGAATATTGCATGCCCATCGAGCCTGGCGCCGCAGTCTGTATCCGCGTAAATCACAGCACATCGCGCAGCCGAAAATACAGCATGCCAAGCGCCACCATCTGACTGCCAAAGCGTTGCCCTCCGGGAATTCTGTAGTGCGGCATTTGCGCGAACAAATCCATACGCTCCAGGGTTCCGGCTACTGCGTCCGCGATGATCTCGCCACAGGCGTGACTGAGACTCACACCGTGCCCGCTGTAGCCCAGTGCATAAAAAACGTTCTGACCGATGCGTCCCAGCAGCGGCACGCGGTTAACAACGATCCCGATATTACCGCCCCACGCGTATTCTGCACGCTTGCCCGCCAACTGCGGATAGGTGCTGCGCAGTCGCGGCAGGATAGCCTGCTCGATACTGCGCGGCTCGCGCCCCGAGTAGTTACAGCGCCCGCCATAAAGCAGCCTGCGGTCTGCCGACAGCCGAAAGTAGTCAACGATTTCGTTCATATCACACACCGCAAGGTCCTGCGGATTGATTTGCGCTGCTTCAGCTTCGCTCAATGGTTCTGTGGCGACGATATAACTGCCAGCGGGGAATAGCAGGCCACCGAGCGAACGCGGTTCGAGGTGCTGATAGGCGTTGCCAGCCAACACCACAAAGTTCGCGCGCACGCTACCTGCCGCCGTCCTGACCAGCGGGCAGCTGCCGTGTTCGATGCCGGTCACCGCGCTGCACTCGTGTATCGCCACGCCCAGGCCGGCGGCGGCCCGCGCCTCACCGAGGCACAGGTTCAGCGGATGCAGGTGCCCGTTGCGGCGATTAATCAACCCGCCCAGGTATTTATCGGTACCCATCAGTTCCGGCAGATCCGCCGCTGTGACCAGTTGCACCTGCGCTTCCATGCCGCGCGCGCACAACCTGTCGAACAGGTGTTGTTGCAGTTGCAGTTGGCGAGGCCGCAGTGCCACATCGATATAGCCGTATTTCAGGTCGCAATCAATCGCGTACTGCGCGACTCTGCGCTCGATAATTTCGTGCCCACGATAGCCCAGTGCGAAAAGTTCATGGGCGTGGGTCTCTCCCCAGCGTTTTTCCAGTCGATGCTCGCCGGGCAGTCCGCCGATCATCTGCCCGCCGTTACGGCCCGATGCGCCCCAGCCGACCCTGTGCTGCTCCAACAGGGTTACGCTGTAACCACGCTCCGCCAACGTGAGGGCCGCAGACAGTCCGGTAAAACCGGCACCCACCACACAGACGTCGGACCGCACGTCGGTGCTCAGCGAAGGATACTCGGTGGTTTCATTGCGCGTTGCAGCGTAATAGGAGGCGGGGTGCGATGGCGGGGAAGACATTAGAATTTTGACAGACTCCCTTGCCGTATTTCTATTCAAAAGACGCAATGTGGATATAATGCCAGCTAAGACAAATCGTTCCAAGCCAACCCCTGGCGGGCGCGCTGACTTCCTCGCAGGAGAGTCCAACAATCGGACAGACACCGGGCCATCCAGGCGCAGCGCAACCGCCTGCTCATAATCGCCACTACCTGCGCCGTATCGAAACCCGGACCGCCCGAGCTGTTATCTGTGCACGGACGATGATTGCCCTGCTTTTTCTCCTGCTGTGCAAGCATCCGCTGGCGGCAGCAGGTGCCACACTCAACATCTACAACTGGGCAGATTACATTGACCCCGAGCTGATCGACGAGTTTGAGCGTGAATACCAAATCAAGGTGAACTACGACGTCTACGACTCCAGCGAGATGGTAGACACCAAACTGATGACCGGCGGTTCAGGCTACGACGTGGTGATTCACTCCAGTTCATTCTCCGCGCGGCTTATCCCTATTGGCGTTTACCAGAACGTGGACAGGTCGCGGTTGAAAAACTGGCATCACATCGACAGGGAACTGATCGCCAAAATCGCGGAGGATTACGGAGAGGATATCGCCGGCGTACCGTATATGTGGGGCACAACCGGCTTTACCTACAACCAGGATATGGTGTTGGCGCGGATGCCTGACGCGCCCGTATCGAGTGCTGCGATGATCTTCGACCCGGCGGTCGTCGCCCGCTTTGCTGACTGTGGCGTGAGCCTGCTCGACGACCCGACCTCTGTCATTCCCATGGCCATGCTCTATCTGGGACATCCGCCGAACTCGGTGGACCCCGAGCACTTGCAGCAGGTAGAGCAGTTACTCAAAGCGGTGCGCCCGTATATCAAGTACTTCAGTTCCACCAAAACGCTGCTGGATCTGCCGAGCAAGGAAGTGTGCGTAGCAATGAGTTGGTCCGGCGATTACGCGGTGGCGAGCGCTCGAGCAGCCGAAGCAGGAATCGACATCGACCTCAGATACACCATCCCGCGCGAGGGCAGCCTGGATTGGTACGACCTGATGTACATCCCCTCAGATGCGCCGCACCCGGACAACGCCTACCTGTTCCTGGATTTCATGCTGCGTCCGGAAGTGATCGCCAGGGCGACCAACTTTGTCGGCTATGCCAATGCCAATCGTGACGCGACCGTACTGGTAGATTCCGAAATCGCCGGCGATCCCGCCATCTACCCTGATGCCCAGACGCGTCAGCGCTTGTATGGATCGTTCATCCTGGCACCCAAACTGGAGCGGCGACGCTCACGCACCTGGATCAAGGTCAAGAGCGGATTATGACAATGCCAAATGACCCGGCTGCAGAATTTGCCAATACGCCGTGGAAAGACCCGCAGCAGGACCCCTTTATCAAAATTGTTGGGCTGAGCAAGCGTTTCGACGACTTCATTGCGGTGGATAATGTCGACCTCAAAATTTACCGCCGCGAGCTGTTCACCATTCTCGGCGGTTCCGGCTGCGGTAAAACCACGCTGCTGCGCATGTTGGCGGGCTTTGAGAAACCCTCTGCCGGACGTATCTTCATCGACGGTGTCGACGTAACCGATATGCCACCTTACGAGCGCCCGGTAAATATGATGTTCCAGTCTTACGCGGTGTTCCCGCATATGACGGTTGAGCGCAACATTGCCTATGGACTGAAGAAAGAGCGCTTGCCCGAGGCGCAGATCAAAGAGCGCGTGGCGAACATGTTGGAACTGGTGCAATTGACGGCGCTGGCCAAGCGCAAACCGGAGCAACTCAGCGGCGGGCAACGCCAGCGGGTAGCGCTGGCGCGCGCACTGATCAAGCAACCCAAAGTACTGCTGCTGGATGAGCCGCTGGCGGCGCTGGACAAGAAACTGCGCGAACAGACACAGTTCGAGCTGATGAATCTGCAGGACCGACTCGGCATCACCTTCGTGGTAGTCACCCACGATCAGGAAGAGGCGATGACGCTGGCCAGCCGCATTGCCGTGATGGACGCCGGCAACTTCGTGCAGATCGGCACACCCAGCGAGGTGTATGAATTCCCGCGCAACCATTTCGTCGCCAGCTTTTTTGGCAGTATCAATATCTTCGACGCAACGGTAGAACAGTGCGACGGCGGGCAGGTGACGGTGGTACTGCAGGACAGCGACACGCAAATCTGCGCCCGCTACGACGGACAACTGGCCATTGGCAGTCACTGCATGATCGGAGTCCGGCCGGAGAAGCTGCTGATCAGTTCCGAAGCGCCTGTCACAAACGGCTTTACCACTACCCGCGGCGTGGTCGAGGACCTGGCCTACAAGGGCAACCGCTCCATCTATCGAGTGCGCCTGCAGAATGGCCGTATCATCATGGTGAGCGCGCAGAACAAACAGCGCTCGGCCGAGCTGATGCTGGAGTGGGACGACGAGGTCTACCTCAGCTGGGCCTCGGACTGCAGCGTGGTGCTGACAGGGTGAACGGCATCGTGCATCGCGGCAGGAGTGAACGTCTGTGGCGCGCCATTGTGATCGGCACACCTTATGCGTGGTTGCTACTGTTTTTCCTCGCGCCCTTTGCCATCGTACTGAAGATCAGCTTTGCCGACCCGGTTGTCGCGCAGCCGCCATTCACCAACTTCTTCGACTGGACTGCCGACGCTGGCCACCGTGTGCTTGCCACACTGGACAACTACCGCTTCCTGCTGGAAGACAACCTGTACCTGATCAGCTACCTGCGCTCCATCAAGATCGCGCTGCTCTCCACCGCGCTGTGCCTGTTGATTGGTTTCCCCATGGCCTACGCCATCGCACGCACGCCACAACCGTGGCGCAACCTGCTGTTGCTGCTGGTCATTCTGCCCTTCTGGACGTCGTTCCTGCTGCGTATCTATGCGCTGATGGTGATGCTGGGCCAGCACGGGCTGGTAAACAATCTACTGCTGTCGCTGGGTATGATCGATAAACCGCTGACCATGCTGTACACCAATGGCGCGGTGTACCTGGGGATTGTGTACAGCTATCTGCCCTTCATGATCCTGCCGTTGTACGCCAGCCTGGAGAAACTCGATCCCGACGTGCATGAAGCGGCGGCGGACCTCGGCGCCAAACCGCTGCAGGTGTTCTACGACGTGACACTGCCGATGGCGATGCCCGGCATCATTGCCGGCTCGCTGCTGGTATTTATTCCGGCGTTGGGCGAGTACGTCATCCCCGCTCTGCTCGGCGGGCTGGATACGCTGATGATCGGACACACACTGTACGATGAGTTCTTCGTCAACCGCGACTGGCCGCTGGCCTGCGCAGTGGCAATGATACTGCTGTTGATTCTCATCCTGCCGATTGTGTTGTTCCAGCACTTCCAACAGGAGGCCGAAGTGTGAGGCGGCCCTCGACGTTACTGTACTCGGTGCTCTGTTTTGGCTTCGCCATTTTATACATTCCGGTATTCGTGCTGGTCGCCTACTCGTTTAATGGCTCACGGCTCGCTACAGTCTGGGGCGGATTTTCAACGCGCTGGTACAGCGCGCTGTTCGACAACACACAAATTCTGGATGCCGCACTGCTCAGCCTGGAAATTGCACTGACCAGCGCCACCATGGCGACGATTCTGGGCACGCTGGCAGGACTGGCGCTCAATCGCGCCGGGCGTTTCCGTGGACGCAGCCTGCTCACCGGCATGATCGCGGCACCGCTGGTGATGCCGGACGTGATAACCGGCCTGTCACTGCTGTTGCTATTTGTCAGCCTGCAGGAACTGACCGGGTGGCCCGGCAGTCGCGGTGCAGATACCATCACCCTCGCCCACATCACTTTCTCCATGGCGTATGTTGCCGTTATCGTACAGGCGCGACTGGCCAATATGGATCAGTCGCTGGAAGAGGCGGCGATGGACCTGGGCGGCAGGCCCTTCGCCGTCACCCGCGATATCACGCTGCCGCTGATTGCACCGGCCATGGCCTCGGGCTGGTTGCTGGCGTTCACGCTCTCACTGGACGATCTGGTGATCGCCAGCTTCACCTCCGGCGCAGGGGCCAGCACGTTGCCAATGGTGATTTTCTCTAAAGTAAAACTGGGTGTGACACCGGAGATCAATGCACTTACCACGCTGGTGATTGCGGCGGTGACAGTGGGCGTGATAATTGCCGGGTGGTTGATGGTGCGGCAACAGCGTCAGCAATCGTCGACAGCGTGATGTGTGGGCCCTCGCGACGCGCTGCAAATCCAACGACGCTGGAGCCGCCCAACATTTGGCAATACCATAGCAGCACGCACTGATCACCCTTGAGCATGAGGTAGCATGCAACACTCCCGCGCTCCGCGCAGATTATTTGACGAGATTCTGGCGCAGCTGCAGGCGCGCCAGACGCTGCAGGCCATCGTCAAGTGTCGTGAACTGCTCGCGCGCTATCCTGACGATATCAATCTGCTGGGCTTGTTGGGAGCCGCTCTGGGTGAATCGCGCCGATACGAAGAAGCGGAACAAACCCTCAACCGTGTGATAGACCTGGCGCCCACGTTCGCCAAGCCTTACGAAGATCTGGGCGTGCTATTAATGCAGCAGAACAAGGCTGAGCAGGCGCTGCCGCTGCTTGCAAAAGCGGTGCGCCTGGACCCGCAGTTGGAGGAAGCGCACTTCCAGCACGGTAAAGCACTGGCGCAACTGGGCCGCGGGCGGGAAGCGGACGCTGCCTTCGAGCGCGCCTTTGCGCTGTCACCGGTGCGCCGCATGATGGCGCTGGCGGCGGAGCATCATCAGGCGGGCCGCCTGCCTGAGGCGGAGCGTTTGTGTCGGCAGGTACTGCAACAGGAACCGAGGCACGTCGATGCACTGCGCATGCTCGGCCTGCTGGCCGCAGCCGCTGGCGATCTGGAGGATGCCGAACACTTGCTGCGGCAGGCGCTGGCGACTGCGCCAGATCACGCCGCGGCCATGTTCGAACTGGGCCGTGTGCTCAAGGAACTGGATCGCCCGGAAGACGCTATCGACATCTACCGCGAGCTTCTTGCATTGCAACCCGATAACCCGAAGGCGCACTTTCGACTGGCCGGCGTACTGGCCCCCGCAGCGCTCAATGAAGAAGCCGCAGAGGCGTACCGTCGCTGCCTGGCACTGGCTCCAAAGCACGCCGGTGCGTGGCTCGGGCTGGGACACATGCTGAAAACACTGGGGCAGCAGGAGGATGGCGTCGCCGCCTACCAGCGCTGCCTGTCGCTGGAACCGGAGTTTGGTGAGGCTTACTACAGTCTGGCTAACCTCAAGACCTATCGCTTTGAAGAAACCGAAATCAAAGCGATGCAGCAGCACGTGCAGAGCGCTTCCCTGAATGATACCTCGCGTGTGAATTTCCTGTTCGCGCTGGGAAAAGCGTTTGAGGACCGCGGCGATTATGAGCAGGCCTGGCGTTACTACGAAGAAGGTAACAGTCGGCAGCGCATGCTGGTCAGCTACGACCCGGTGCAGACCGAGACCATCAACGACGAGTTAATCGCATTTTTTGATGCTGCATTTTTTGCCACTGTCGCCAACCAGGGTAATCCGGATGCCGCACCCATTTTTATACTCGGCCTGCCGCGTTCAGGTTCCACACTGCTGGAGCAGATCATCGCCAGTCACAGCCAGGTGGAAGGCACCAGCGAGCTGCCCTATATCGGTCGCCTCAGCAAATCACTGAACCACAACCGTGCTGATGCGATGCAGTATCCGCGCGTGCTCGGCGAATTACAGCCGCGGCACTTTCATCGCCTCGGAGACGATTATCTGGCAATGGCCGCAAGACATCGCGTGACAGGTGCGGCGCGCTTTATCGACAAAATGCCGAACAACTTCCCCAGTGTGGGGTTCATCCACGCCATTCTACCCAACGCAAAAATCATCGATGCCCGCCGCCACCCAATGGATGCCTGCCTTGGTAACCTGCGTCAACTTTACGCACGCGGCCAGACGTTCAGCTACGACCAGTGCGATATCGGCGAATACTACCTGCAGTACCTGCGCATGATGTCGCATTGGGACAAGGTGCTACCCGGCAAGGTGTTACATGTGCAATATGAGGACACTGTGGCCGATCTGGAGAAGCAGGTGCGGCGCATTCTCGAATTTCTGGAATTGCCCTGGGAGGACAGCTGCCTGCGCTTTCACGACACCGCGCGCGCCGTGCGCACCGCCAGCTCGGAACAGGTGCGCCAGCCTATCTATTATTCCAGCGTGGGATTCTGGCGTCACTACGCATCCCATCTGGAGGAACTGCAGGAGATTCTGGCACCGGTGCTGAGTACGTCAAAGCAGTAAACAGTGTGCGCCGTGATTATTCGGTGACCACATACGCCAGTCGTGGAAACGTCGTGGTGATGTAGTTCAATATAGCGTAAATGAACAACGCAACGCCTGACATTTCGAACACTTCTTCCAGCGTGTAAATCACTGAATAAATCACCTCGGTAGCATTGGGCTGGGTGACATAATGACCGCCCAACATTTCAAAACCGACAGCGCCAGTGAGGTATATCACTCCCGAAACAGTAAACAGCGTTCTGGTACGCGACGGCAGATGGAGCAGGAATTTTGCGAACAGCACCAGCAACAGCAAGGTCGCAATGCCGTAGGGAATGACCCAGGCGAAAAACAGAAATCCCGAAGTACCCAGCGTTTCGCGCGTGACGACAGTCAGCTGTTCGTGTAGTGAACTTGCCTCGTCTACCGCCAGAAACAGAAAAATAAAGGCCAGTACCATCCACGCTGTGAACGCCTGATGCAGTTGCCTGTGGGCGAAACCCACACTGAGCAGCAAAAGACTGGCGAGCACCAATTGACACGCGGAATACAGCGTGGGGACATTGCCCTCGAGATTCAAATTGAACAAATTCACCAGCAGCGGCATACGAACTTCCGGTGGATAGGCAATAAACCAGGCGATACCCAGGCAGTTTGCCAGCAGCAACAGAAAAATCATCGACAGCAGGCACCGCAATACCATCCGGGGTGAGAGTGTGAGGTCCATATGCAATACCTGTCGCGACGCGAGCACAGCCCTGTAGGTGTTTATTGCGAGACTGGGTGAAGACTAGCAGACCTTGCGTTTGTCAGGCGAGTCCCCAAGAGTCCCTTTCATCCCGGTTGGTCGAACGGCCACACCTCCAGCCCGTGGATGGCGTTGCGGATGTCGTGGCTGATCGTCACCACACTGCAGGTGGCAGCCCGCGAAATGTCGTGCAGCGCTATCGTGGAAGGAGACGAACCCGCTGCCACCACTGTGTTATCGATGACGCACAGGCCGCGCGCGAATCCGGCGCGGGCAATGCGCGAATCATCGAGATCGGTGTGGGTCAGCTGCGCCGGATCGAGCTGCGGTACCGCAAAACTGATCTCCCTGTCAGGCCACACGACACGCAGCCGGTCGGACGCAGTGTCGTTGAACAACACGCCGTCACCGAAGGGTCGCGCATTGTGCAAGCCTCGCGGCAACTCGGCCGCGCGCTGCACTGTGCGCCCGTCAAATCGGATCAGTGCGCCGGTTTTCAGGCCACTGAGGTACATACCGCTGGCATCGCAGTACACATTATTCAGATGCAGCAAATTGCCTGGTGCGGGGCCGCTGTCGCGCAACGGATCGAAGGGACTTCCCTGAAAGCGCCGACCGACTGCGACCACATGCAACCCGAAGCAGAAACGGTTCTCATCAAGATCGAAACCCAGCACCGCATCAAACCCGGTGGACGTGAGGTACAGGCGGCGCTGGTGCACCGCAATTTCGTGGCAGTGCTGCAAATACGGGTTGCGATAGGACGCCAGCAGGCGGAAGTCCGGGGTGTACACAAATAACTCGTTGCTGGCAGCGATAAAAACCCGCTCACCGTCGAAAGCTATACCGCGCCGGCCCCGATCCCAACCGCGACCCTGCCAATCGATATCGGCACTGTCCCAGTCGATCACCTGCCGCACTGACTGCAGGGTGAAATCCACCAGGAACACACCGCCGTGACTCTCCCCCTGATGGCTGCCCCTGACCACCGAGGTCGCGATCAGCGTGGTCACGCGTTGGCGACCTCTCGACCCAGGTGTTGGGGTGGCACATAGTCGAAAATAAAATTGATGCGACCCTCGGCGCCCTTGTTCATCACGCTGTGCACCAGCTGGTTGTTGATCTCGTAGGCCTTGCCGACTTCCAGCTTGTAGGGCCGACCGTCGATCATGAAACGCACGCGCGAATTGGTAACGATGGGGATGTGTATGCGGTGGCCGAAGTGGAAGGACGGGTGCCTGTCGCGGTGCGGCTTGATCACGCCGCCGGCGTCGAGGCGCGCGGCCATGGCGCGAATAATGGTGCCGCCCAGCGGGTAATGATCGGCCAGGATCCGGTGCATCAGGGGCAGCGCGGTGGCCGCCAACAAATCCCATCCCGCTTGTCGCTGCACTTCGATGTCCGGCCACCGTGAAACGTCAGTAAAGATCATCACCAGTGAGTGCGTCATCTGGTGCACCTCATAAGCCTGCTGGCGGAACGTATTGTCCAGCCAGGCCGCTTCGTCCTGCGCCACAATGCACTGGCAAAGTGCACTGCTGTCGTAAGCACCAAGTTCGCGCAGCGGTACGCCAATATCCATCCCAGGATGTCCTGTCCGATTGACCCAGAGTCGGGCCAGAGTAGGTTGCCGCCCCGGGCGCGTCAACCGGCGCAGCAACACGGTGCAAAGCATTTTTCCCCGGCGCGCAAAACCTTCTTGCAATTGCGTGCTTTTCTATTACGATTTGGCAAACGCTCTTTCGAACCCTGCATCGATCAAGGCTGCGGTCATGAACAATAAAAACAATCCGTCAGCGCTCTCGATGGCAGAGGGCATCCCGGCACGCAAGAAAACCCTGACGCTGATGATTTCAGCTGTTCTGGGCACTGCGCCAGCGGTGTATGCGGCAGACCTTGCGCTGGAAGAAGTGATCGTGACTGCCAGCAAACGCAAAGCCAATCTGCAGGACTTGCCGCAGGCCATCACCGCATTCACCACCGAAGACATTCAGCGGCAGGGCTTCGCGGTGCTCGATGACTACGCCAACAGCATTCCCAGTCTGGCGTTTGCGCGGCGTGAGCCGGCTGGCACCTCGATCGTATTCCGCGGTGTCGCCGCGTCCGGTATCCAGTACGGTACCAACCCCTCATCCAGTGTGTACCTGGATGAATCACCCATCACCCAGGCGGGACTCAACCCCGACCCGCGACTGATCGACATCGAACGGGTCGAAGCGCTCAGTGGACCACAGGGCACCCTCTTCGGCGACGCCTCACAGTCCGGCACACTGCGCATCATTACCAATAAAGCAGACCCCGGTGAGATGTTCGGCTGGCTCGAAGGTGACGTGGCCTATGTCGAGCACAGCAATGACAACGACACCGATGTGTCTGCCATGGTCAACATCCCCCTGGTGCAGGACAAGCTCGCCATCCGTCTGGTCGGTTTTGAAAGTCACGAAGCCGGCTACATCGATAACGTGCTGGTCAGCAGCCAGCCTGACCAGTGGCTGGACGCACGCATTGCCTCCGGTTATCTACCGGTCGGGGAACCCTTCGATAACGCTGACAATGTCGACGACGACGTCAATTCTGCCAAGACCGTCGGCGGTCGCGCCGCGCTGCGCTGGCTGCCCTCTGATGACTGGACAGTCGATATTGCCGCCACTGTGCAAAACACCAATGTGGACGGCTTCGGCGACGTCGACCTGGGCTTGGGCGACCTGCAACAGGGCCGGTTCGAGGACGAGCAGCTCAAAGACGATTGGTACCTGCTCAGTCTCAGTCTGGAAGGCGATCTGGGCTTTGCCGACACGGTGCTGACCGGCAGCTATTTCAATCGCAACCTCAACTACGAGGCCGACGCCACCAACTACATGCACGAGTTCGACCAGAAGTTCGATCCGGTGTACTACGCGATATACGATTTCACCGGCACACCGCGCGGCAGCGTAGTGCAGGACCAGAAGGATGAGCGCTGGACGGTCGAGGGCCGCATGAGCACCCCGGATGACTCCGACAGCCGCTGGAGCGGTGTGGCCGGCTTCTTCTACGGCAAGTTGCAGCGCACACAATTCAATACATCCAACATACGCGACTTCAGCGATACGCAGTACTACGCCAACCAGGGTTACAACTACCTCAGCGACAAGGCGAACTCGCCCTACTACAACCCCGGTTACGCCACCTTTCACAACAGCGCCACCAACAACTGGTTCTTCGGCTCCTACGATCTGGAAGTGGAACAGACCGCGCTGTTTGGCGAGGTGACCTTTGCCGCGACTGACAAGCTGAGCTTCACCGCTGGCGCACGCTGGTTCAATCAGGATCAGGAACTGAACCTGCAACAGGGCAACCTGTTGCAGGGTACCAAGATCGATGTGAACAGCGATTACCTGTTCAACAACGAGGTGAAACACTACAGCCAGGACGACTGGGTACCCAAGCTCAATGTCACCTACCAGATCACTGACGATGTGATGACGTACGCCACGTATTCGGAAGGTTTTCGCAGCGGTGGCACCAATGCGCTGCGCGCCAACTCGGTACTGCCGGATGATTACGACCCCGACAAATTGAAGAACTACGAACTGGGCCTGAAGAGTGAATGGTTCGACAGCAGCCTGCGCTTCAACGCGGTGGCTTACCACATGCAGTGGGACGATATACAAATCCAGGTGAACGACCCGACCATCTTCTCTCTGGGCATTATCAACTTCTCCGAGGCCCAGATAGACGGCTTTGAATCCGAAGTGACCTGGCTACCGGCGCCAGGCTGGGAGATCAATGCCAATATGGCAGTGATCAATGCAGAAATATCCCAGGACAATGTCATCTACACGCCCGATGGCTCGCTGGTGATCGCCGATGTGTCCAACGGCACACAACTGCCTATTGCACCGGAGAACAAAGGCAGCATCTCGGTGCAGTACACCTTCGCCCAATCGCTGCTGAACGCCGAACCCTTCGTGCTGCTGGAGTGGTCCTATGTCGGCGATTCAGTCAACTCCCTGGACGGTACCGAGTCGATCATCTTTACGCAGGGCGCAACCGACCAGCCCTCGTACAATATCGGCAACCTGCGCATGGGTCTGGACGCCGAGCAGTGGAGCGCCACGCTGTATGTGAGCAATATCACGGATGAGCTGGCCGAGGAATTTTTCAACAATCGCTGGGGCTCGCCGCAACGGGTCACAGTGAACAGACCGCGCACCGTCGGCCTCAATATGCGCTGGAAGTTCTGAGACGGAATCTACCGTTTCGGCGAGGGCTGACTCAGGCCCCCACCCAGGTTCCGTGAAACCCGGCGGGAATGCGCAGTGGCAACATCGCCCTGGCCACCGGGCCGCGCTCGATATCGGAGGCGACAAAAATCATCAGTTGGCTAAGTGACGTGGTCTGGTCGTAGGCCAGTGTCAGGATGTAACCATCGCCTTCTGCCGTCGCGCCTGCTCGCGGCGCGAACACCGGCTCGCCGAGCAGGTAGCGATCCTCTCCCCAGGTTTTTCGACCGCCGCTCGCCTTGTCGTAATGCACCAGCCGATTGAATAGCAATTGCGCATCGTGGCCGCCAACCAGATAGGCATGGCGATGTGGGCGCGTCATGAAGCGGTCATCGAGTCGCGGAAATTCGCAGGGCATATCGTCCAGCAATTCTTCGCCAACTGTAGTGGTAGTCCCGCTGACATCAATGGTCCAGCGACGCTGCACCGGTGACAGGCCCTCGCCTGCGTCGGCCAGTGTGCCATCGAGTTTGGGCGCAAACCGCGTCGCATTGGAGGCGCATACATCCACCTTTATGGCGTCGCCCTCGTCCCACGCATTCACCATGTGGAAACTCCAGCGCGGGTCCATGCTGTGCCAGGTGACGTCAGCGGCCGTGCCATTGCGCGGCATCACGCCAAAATGTGTACCGCGCTCTGGTTCCCAGGCCATCGGCAGGCCGCCATTGATCGCGCGCTCCAGGTTAAATACCAGCGGATAGACCGGGAATACCGCATACTTTTCCGTGACAAAGAAGTCGTGTGCAAATGAGGGAAACGGGGCCTCAATCATTTCGTTCCTGATCAGCTTGCCTTGCCTGTCCGCCACGTTAAAGCGCAGGAACTCGGAGAACGGGCCTTTGGCCTGATTGCCAAAGAACACCATTTCGCCGCTGTGGTGATCCATCTTCGGGTGCGCGGTGATGGGGCCATCGATCTGCCCGTCGTAATTGAAATTCCCGAGGGTGGCCAGCGTCTGCGGCTCCAACTCGACGGCGATCGTGCCCTCCATCAGCGCCAGCAGTTTATTGCCGTGCCACACGATGTGCGTATTGGCTGTGTTGTAGTGTTTATCGGCGACCGACGGATCAGCCTTCAGCGGATTGCCGAGCACACCGAACAGCGATTTTCCGGCCGCGCGTTCCAGCTCATACTTTTCCGTGCGCACCCAGCGATTCTTCCACGCCACGCGCCCTTCGCCAATTTCGAAGCGCTGAATCATGCCATCGCCGTGAAACCAGTGATACTGATCGCCCTCGCGCGGCGGATACAGCGGGTCCGGCCCATTGCGAAAATACACACCCTGCAAATCAGTGGGCAGTTCGCCCTCAATGATCAGGTCTGGCGCATCGCATTCAATGCCAGAGGGTGCAGTGGGGCCGGTCAGGAAGATGTGGTCGGGGAAGGGCTGGGTCATGGGAGACTCCTGTGAGTACTGAGCATGTTAGCTTAGTGTGTAGATTCAATGCTGGCCATGTGGGTATGACAAATACCTGATGATACTATCCTGTGCACCCACAAGCGTACCGCACACCGCTAATTCAGGATTCAGCAGATGCAGAAACCATGGTTAATGGGCATAGATCTCGGCGGCAGCGGCGCACGCTGCGTGCTGGTAAACCGCGCCTCGGGGGCGCTGGTCAGTGCTTCAGGTAGCTGGCGATTTGCCGCTGCACCGGGAACCTTCGGCACCGGCTACGATATCGATCTCGAAAAGGTCTGGGAAGTCGTCGGTACTGTCTGTCGCGACGCGATTACCGAGGCGGGCATTGCGCCGGAATCGGTGGCGGCCATCGCAGTAGCAGCGATGCGCTTTAGCACGGTGGTATTGGACGGCAGCGGAAACAGTCTGCTCGCAGTGGACAATCGCGACGCGCGCCGCCGCCGGCGAGTACTTCCAGGTCGCAGAAAAAATGGGGCAGGAATTGCTGCAGGAAACCGGCTGCTGGCCACTGCCACTGCACGCATCGGCGCGCCTGCTTTGGCTGCAGAAGCAACACCCACAACACTTCAACGACGCGTGCACGGTGTTCGGCGTGGGTGAATGGCTGAACTACCGCCTCAGCGGCGTGCGTGCTATCGACGCCACGTTGGCCAGCGCGACCGGACTGTTTCACCTCGCGAACAGGGACTGGTGCTGGCAACGCATTGATCAACTGGGTCTGCCGCGCGCTATTTTTCCTGACGTGATAGCAGCGGGTACCACCCTCGGCGAACTGACAGCGGAGGCAGCGGCGCATCTGGGCCTCGCCGCTGGCATTACCCTTGCAATGGGCGGCGCGGATACGCAGTGCAGCCTGCTCGGCGGCGGCGTCATCGCGCCCGGTGACGTTGCCATTGTCGCCGGTACCACTGCACCGGTGCAGGTGGTGCTGGCACAACCAACCTTTGACGCTGCCGGCAAATCGCTGGGTTCCTGTCACATAGTCCCCCATCGCTGGGTGCTGGAGAGCAACGGCGGCGGCATGGGCTACGCGCTGAGTCTGGTGGCAAGAATGTTTTTTCCCGACGCACCGGAACCGGAACTGCGCTTGCTGGCAGAAGCGGCGCAATCCGAGCCCGGTGCCGCTGGCATGCTGTCGACGGTGGGTGCCGAGGTGATGAATATGCGCGCGCCTTCTGTCCCGCTGGGCCAGTTCACACTGAGCCCTATGGCCGCTGCTGATGATCCTGCGCCGCGGCGACATCTGGTGCGCGCGCTGGTGGAAGGCTACGCCTGCGGCGTGCGCGCCAACCTTGAGCAACTGGACGCGGTACTCACCCCGGATTTTCCCGGCACCAACCCCGAAACAGTCACGCTGTGCGGCGGCATGTCGCGCAGTGCCGTGTTCGGCCAGCTAGTGGCGAATATCGTCGCCCGTGACGTAGCGATACCGCACAGCAGCCAAACCGCTGCCCTGGGGGCGGCGATCTGTGCCGGTGTCGCTACCGGCGACTACGCCGACTTCGCCACCGCCTGCAACGCACTGTGTGCTGAGCGTGAACGCTTCTCTGCACACTCTGAGCACGCCGCGGTGAACGAAAAACTCTACCGAACCTGGTCGCAGTTTCGCGTGGCATCGGAGATCAACACAACGCCTATTGCGGTTGAGCACCTGTTGCTGAGCATGCTGCGGGAGCCTCCAGCAGCTGCAAACACCAGCACTGCATCCGGTGCCGAACTGCACGCACTGGTCTCCGCCTCCTTCGATGCGCGCTCGCTGGCCAGACTGCGGCAACACATGAATGTGGAATACGCCAGCTTCCGCGAGGTCAAACGCCTGCTCACCGGCACGGATCTGGTGAAAGCACTTCAAGGCAAACAGATCTTTGTCACCGAGATGGATGTGGTGGATGCCAGCGCGCTGCGCCAGTTGCCTGATCTGCGGGTAGTCGCAGCGTGTCGCGGTGATGCCGTCAACGTCGATGTGGATGCCTGCACCGCTTTCGGCATCCCGGTATTGTTTGCGCCCGGACGCAACGCGGTGGCAGTCGCTGATCTTGCCGTAGCCTTGATGGTTAACCTGGCGCGCAAGTTACCTGTCGCCACGCGCTTCCTGCAACGCGAAGATTGTACGGCGGGCAACATGAGCAGGATGGGCCAGGCGTTCAGCCAGTTGCAGGGCCGTGAACTGTGGCAAAAAACCATTGGCCTGGTAGGGCTGGGGGCGGTGGGTCGCGCGGTGGCCAAACGCCTCGCCGGGTTCGAGGCGGAGATACTCGTCGCTGATCCGTTCGTTACACCGGAGCAGGCTGCACTGGCCGGGTGTCGCCTGACCGATCTGGATACACTGTTGCAGCGCAGCGATTTTGTCAGCCTGCACGCTGCCGTCACAGCGGCAACCACCGGCATGATCGGCGCGCAGGAATTTTCCCGCATGAAAGCCGGCGCGTTCTTCATCAATACGGCGCGCGCTGCGCTGATCGATGAGCAGGCGCTGCTGGATGCGCTGGCGTGCGGACATCTGGGCGGCGCAGCGCTCGATACGTTCGCGCTGGAACCGCCGGGCTTCGATCATCCGTTAGTGCAACACCCAGCGGTCATCACCACACCCCATTTGGCCGGTAACACGGTGGAAGTCTCCTGTCACCAGGGCGAGAGTGTGTCGGCGGCACTTTTGCAGTTATTGCGCGGTGAAGCACCCACCTGTGTGCTCAACCCCCAAACACTGGCGACGTTCAGCTGGACTGGCGCCAAAAGACAGCCAGATGAGGATGAGCTGGCACAGCTGAGCAGCAGGCGCGGCCCTGCTATTACCGATTTACAGCGCGATGCAAAAGCGTCGCAACCTGTCAAAGCAAAAGCGCCAAAAGTCGTCGCGCCAGTGACAACGGCATCAACACCACCTGCCGAAACCGTCGCCTACATGCGTGCCGTCCTGGAAAAATTCTGCGCAGGTATGGCTGCCGATGCGGCACTCACCAGTTTCAGCGCCGATCAGGACGTCACCCTTCACTTTACTGCCCAGGACCTCGGCCTGGAATTTTATCTCACCCTGAAACAGGGGAGGGTAATCAGCGCACTGGGCGAGCCCGAAGACGCCGCCGAAGTGCAGTTGCATATGCGCGGCGAGATACTCGATGGCATGTTCACCGGTGCTATCGATGCGATGGAGTGCGCAATGAATGGTGAACTCTCCTTCATCGGTGATGCGGCGAAAGCGATGACATTGCAACACATCAACGCCGACATGGTGCGTGTGTACACCGCCGCGAGGGGTGAGGCGGATAACCAGTGATTGTCACGCCGCATCGGCAATATTTGTGTAGACTGGCAGTGCATCAGTTGCCCGCGAACAACTCAATGATCGGAGATCCATGAATATGAATGATCACCCTTTATCGCCGCATCGAGCCACCAAAAAGAAACCGACAGGCAACGTCCGCTTACATATCTTGCTGCAACCCCTGCTGTGCGCGTTAGCACTTAGCGTAGCAGGCTGCTCAGCCACCTACCCGATCAATCCTCCGCTGGCGCATGCCGATCCTGCAAGTGGCTACAACCTTGAGAATTCGCTCAAACATTCCAATGGCACAAGCGATGTGTTGCTGCTGCTGGCTTTCTCCGGCGGTGGCACCCGGGCAGCGGCATTTTCGTACGGTGTACTGAAAGAACTATCAGAAACGCAGGTAGGCAAGGGCGAAGACCGTCATCCCCTCAGCGCAGAGATTGACGCCATAACGGCGGTGTCCGGCGGCAGCTTCACGGCAGCCTATTACGGTTTGTACGGCGATCGCATATTCGACGACTACGAACGCGTATTCCTGCGTCGCGACGTGCAGGGCGAACTCACCGACCAGCTACTCAATCCGCTGAACTGGCCGCAGATCATGTCACCTTTCTATACGCGCGCCGATATGGCGACGGAACTCTACAATGACACTATCTTCAACCACGCTACATTCAAAGACCTGGGCGATGCCAACGGACCATTCATCATCATTAACGCCACCGAGATGACACTGGGCACCCGCTTCCAGTTCACCCAGAACTATGCCGATATCATCTGCACCGACTTGTCTCAAATCCCGGTGGCACGCGCAGTCGCGGCATCGTCGGCGGTACCTTTGCTGTTCAGCCCGATAACCATTGTCAATCGCGCGGGTGAGTGCGACTGGCAGGAACCCGCCTGGGCACAAAAAGCGTTGGCCACTGAGAACCGGAGCAGCCGTCTGTACAACCTGGCCTCCAGTGTCACGGAACTGGACAACCGCGATGAGCATCCCTACCTGCACCTGTTCGACGGCGGCCTGGCTGATAACCTCGGACTGCGCGCGATGCTCGATGGCGTGCTGCGCAACAATGGCATCAATGAAACGCTACAATCACTGCAAATGAATGATACTCGCACAGTCGTGGTCGTTCTGGTGAATGCCGAAACAGCCCTGGATGTCGAGTCCAGCCGAAAAATGCAAACCCCGTCCTTTGCGGCATCGCTCGGCGCTGCAACGTCTGTTCCACTGCAGCGTTACAGCTTTGAAACCGTCGCCCTGCTCAAGGATCGCCTGAAGGAATGGGAGAAGGACTCGTATGAAGCGGCATGCGGTAGTGCTGCTAAAGCACAGCAGACGCCCTCCACAGACAACGGTAAAGACGACTGCAAAGGTGTCGATTTCCATTTTATCGAGGTCAATTTCAGCGAGTATCCCGATGCCAGGGAACGTGACTACCTGAAGCAACTGCCCACCTCATTTTCATTGACAGATGAAGCCGTTGACCATCTCATCGATGCCGGCAGACTGGTGTTACGCAACAACAGCGAATACCAGAAACTGCTTGCCGATAGGCAGTAAATTTGCCAGGAGCATCTGTGCGCACCCTCTTTCTTTCACTGCTACTAGCGGCACTGACTGCCTGCAGCGAAAGTGATTCCAGCGCACAACACCTGGCTCGCGCAAAAGAATTTATCAACGCAGCCAACCCTGCGGCGGCTACCGTGGAACTGCACAACGCCCTACAGCTGGACGCCGAATCGGCAGAAGCGCGCTGGCTACTGGGGAACCTGAGGCTTGAGGCGGGCGATATTCTGGGCGCCGAAAACGAACTACAGCGCGCGCAAAGGCTGGGCTGGACCGGGGACGACCTGCGACCGACGCTGGCCAGGACACTGCTGGCTCAGGGCAAGTTTACCGAAGTACTGCAGCTTGAATACCAGGAGCTAGCCCCTTCTGCGGCCAGTGTGTTGCTGGCCAACCAGGCATTGGCGGCGCTCTCCAGCGGGCAACAGGAAGAGGCGCTGAAACTGGCCACCCTGGCGCGGGAGAAAGACCCGCAAACACTGGCTGCAAAACTGGCCGAGGCTACTGTCACCGTGCACCTGCGTGACGCGCAGAGCGCCTTGCAGCTTGCCGACCGCATTCTGCAATCGGCGCCGGACAACAGCGAGGCATGGTGGATCAAGGCACAGGCCCTTTCGCGACTCGGCAAGCTGCAAGACGCGCGCGCAGCACTGGATCATTCGGTGGCTCTGACAGATACCAGCTTTACCTACCGGATCGCGCGCGCACTCATCAATCTGCAATTGCAGGACTACGACGCCGCGCAATTCGATGCAACAGAACTATTGGCCCTGTCGCCGCGCAATCCCGCGGCAAACTACATACAGGGCGTGCTGCTATTCCAGAACAAAAACTATCGCAAAGCAATAACGCCGCTCACCCTGGCCGAGCCTGTCGCGCAACAGTTTCCCCTGACATTGTATTTTCTCGGCGCGGCCTACCTGATCGAAAAGGACGTGAAACTCGCCGCCGACTCCGCCAGCCGGTTTGTGGCCATTGCACCCAATGATAGCAATGGCCGGAAGCTACTGGCCGCCGCACTGGTACAGCAGGGTAAGTCCACGGAAGCCAGATCGATGCTACAACCGGTGCTGGATAACAATCAGAACGACCTCGCGGCGCTCAATTTGCTGGCCAATGCGTTGCTACTGGACGACCAGGCGGACCTGGGATTGGCGTTATATGCTCGTATAAAGCAGATACAACCCGATTGGAACGTTGTGCCGCTGCACCTGGAAACGCAGTTAGTGACAGCGGGGCCGGGAGATATCGGCAGCACAATACCCGAGACGACGCCTCGTACCGGCGCAATCGACGCCAGTAGTAACTTTCCACAAACAGATGTACTGCGGATTCTGGAACTACTACAAGAGAAGAATTTTGAGGCCGCGATTGCAGCGGGCAAATCGTACCAGTTTCGCGCATTGGAAAGCCTCGCACCCTACCGTCTGCTGGGCATGATCTACCTTGCGGCCGGACAGACGGAGAATGCCAGAAGTGTATTGCAAAAAGCATTGAAGCAGGCACCCGGAGACCCCATTGCCAATCAGGCGCTGGCGCAATTGGCGCTGGCGGAGAATGATTCAGCTTCCGCGCGCCAACACTACCAGAATATTCTGGACGTACACCACGACGACCTGACCACGATGTTGCAATTGTCGACCCTTGACGCCAGTGAAGACAAGACCGCGGCAATGGTCACACAGTTGAGCCAGGCCATCGCTGCACACCCGGACGTGCTGGAACCACGCTTACGACTGGCCAGCTATTACCTGCGCGCCGGCAGCCCTGAGAAGGTTGAGCCAACATTTGCGGGACTTATCCAATTGCAGCGTGAGGCATCGCGCGCGCTGGAAGTCACCGGCATGGCGCAACTGGCAATGAAAGATAACGACAACGCTCTGTTGACGCTGCAACGCCTGGTAGAGCGCACCCCGAACTCGGCGGATGCACACTATTTACTGGCAATGGCGGCCAATGGTACCGGCGATTCGCAACAGACCCGTAAGCAGTTGCAGCAAGCAGTGAAACTGAATCCCGAGCACGTACCCGCTCTGGTGGGCCTCGCCAAACTCGCCAGACTCGACGGCCAGCAAGCGGCGTTTGAGCAATACCTCGCAACGCTGGTCACACTGGCGCCCGAAGCTGCCGATGTGCTGCGCCTGCGCGCGGTGTCGTCACTGTCAAAAGGCCAGTCGACTGCCGCCCTGCTGTTCGCGCAACGCGCGTTCGAACTTGCCCCCTCCACCGAAACCGTGCTGGAGGTTGCCGCACTCTTCAGAACTGTCGGAAAAAGCGCTCTGGCGAAATCCAGACTAGAGAATTGGCTGCAGGGTCATCCCGATGACATCGCCGTGCGCCTGAGCTTCGCCAACATGTTGGAGCAGGAGAATGCTATTCAGGCAGCGCAAGCACAGTACCTTGCAGTACTCAAACGCGAACCAGGCAATATCACAGCGCTGAACAACCTGGCGTGGAACCAACGGCTGAAAAACCCCAAACAGGCGCTGCTGACAATCCGCAAGGCAGCGCGATTGGCACCTGATGTGCCTGAACTGCTGGACTCGCTGGCGGTGATTGAATCGCTTAACGGTGAACACGCAGCCGCACAGTCCACCATGCAGCGCGCACTCGCTGGCTCACCACAAAACGTAGCGATGCGCTTTCACGATGCAATGATCACCGCGGCGCGGGGCGATAAAGCCGAGGCTATTGCCGCGCTGGAAAAATTGCTCAGGCAACACCCAGAGGCCTTTCCGGAACGCGCGGAGGCCGAGAACCTGCTGAAATCTCTGCAAGGTTAGCGCTGCGTGTGGCTCCCGCAGAGGTCAGGGTAGCTGGCGGTGCACAATGCGTTTGCGCCGGAAAAATCCCAGGATCAACAGCGCCAACCCAAACAGGCCGAGCGTCGCAACGGTGGGTGCCGGTGCGGGGGCATCGGTATTCTCCCCGGTTGTCGCAGCGCTGTTGATCGACGGCGATGTCCCGTCAGATAACGCGTCGCCTTCTACCGCGTTGAAATACGCAGAGCCGCTATCCCCGCTGTCGCAAACCGCGCTGCTATCGCTGCACGCGGTACTGTCCTTCAGCGGCGCGGCAATAGACGAGTGCCCACTGCCAACAGAGATGGCGAGCAGTAAAATGCCTGACACTAATTTCATGCTGGATTTCTCTTTTATAATTATTAGCTGAACCCACGGCGGTGACTAATCGCCGACTATCTCGCAAGCAATAATCATACCTGCTAACGAAAAAAGACGTTAAAACAACAGCTGTTGAAAATTGCCAAAGCAAGGGCGGACGCTACCTGTAAAAGATGCTGACAGTGCAACACAACGTCAGTAGCAGTTTTGCTTTTTGGGTGGCTCAGAATCGGGAGCGACAAGCGTCCTGTTTGGCATGACCTGCTGGTCAGCGGCCTGATATGCCCTTTGTCTGCCAATAACTAAAAATTGGCAGCAGCTACAGACTGGCGATAGTGCTAGCTGAGCAGTTTGCCCGCAGCGTCTCTATGCCAGCCCGCAGGCTTGCGGTTGTGGTGGATGAGATCACGTCCCACCATCAGGAACACCATAGTCCCCGGCACCAAAACGAACAGCACCAGTAAGAACAACGCAAACTCCACAATCAGAGAAATCATGTGTTTCCCTCCTACTCGTCCCGGGAAAAACTGCAGCGACTGCCACACCAAGTTATTTCAGAGTCTTTGCAAATGCTTGATGCTGCCGAGCCTTTCCCCATTTTTATGGTTGTTCATGCTACCTGCGCGAGTGTCTCGATAGCCACTGACGAGGCCTGTGACAGGTATGCACTGGCTCGAGTATACGCCGTTTTTACTACCACCTGTCACCCTCGATGATAGGTAAAAACAGACCTGCGCACACCGCTTGTTAAGCGGACAAATTACCGCTCTTTTGCCCGGCGACCGCCCTGCCTTGGTGTCAAGAATTCTTACAGATCGACCAGGCCATCTCTGCGCGCCGGTCGCTGCCAATACGCAAGCAGTTGGAAAATCGATAATTGCTGACGTTTGGCGTGATTTTTGCGCGTCAGCGAGGATAAGTGTTGCAGGTAAGTCAAGAGGATTGTTTATGCGGAATCGAATACACAGTATGCTGGTCGCGCTCCTACTGTTTGGCGCAATGTCGGCCCAGGCCTTACCACTGGTATTTACCACAGTACTTGCCGGTACTAACGAAGCGCCCCCGAACGCATCACCAGGCAGTGGTAACGCAACGGTTACTATCGACAACGCGTTAAAGACAATGCGCCTGCAAGCAGCATTCACGAACCTGACCGGCGTGAGCACTGTCGCCCATATCCATTGTTGTACGCTGGTACCGGGTGCGGACAACGCCGGGGTGGCAACCGGTGTACCTACCTTTCCGGGCTTTCCTGCCGGTGTCACCTCCGGCAGCTACGACTGGGTGTTTGATATGACCGCATCGAGCAGCTACAACCCGTCATTTGTGACCGCGTCCGGCGGCACTGTAGCCGCAGCATTTGACACCCTCGTTGCCGGCTTCAACGCGGGTACCGCCTATCTCAATATTCACAGCAGCGCCTATCCGGGCGGTGAAATCCGTGGCTTCTTCCAGGCAGCGCGCGAGCAGGTACCCCTGCCCGGGACACTGGTCCTGATAGTTATGGGCATCGCTGGTATGAGCCTGGGCCGCAGGCATATTCCGATCGCACCTACGAACAGCTGAGGTTCCTGCGATCCGGTGCCAGCTGCCTGATGCGCTTGTCGTCTGCCGCACACAGTGCGTTGGTTGCCAGTTCGCCAACAGTGGCGCGCACAATGGTATTTTTCCATGGTGGGAGGTCGGCACGGAGGCTGTAATAGGTCCAATTCGCCTCTCGCCGGTCCTGTATCAAGCCCGCCGCTTTTAATCCGGCAAGCGACTTTGATATCGACGGTTGCGGTATACGCAACGCTTCTACCAACTCGCACACGCACAACTCGCCACTGACCGCCAACAAATAGAGGCAGCGCAACCTGATGGGGTTGCTCAGTGCCGAAAAAATTTGCGACTGGACTATATTCATAAAACGGAATATTCTATTTTTGGCATACGCCTGCCATGGTAGTGCAAACGAGTAAACAGGCAAAGTGCAGCAATGGTTATCCTGCTATGAAAATACTGTTCATTTGCACGCACAACGCCTGCCGCAGCATTCTCAGTGAGGCTATCACTCGGCAATTGGCTGACGGGCGTATACAGACGGCGAGCGCGGGGACCTCTCCCGCTGCCGAAGTCCACCCACTGACACTGCGCTATCTCCATGAACACGGTTACGACAGCGCAAATCTGCGCAGCAAACCGCTGGACTCACTCTGCGGGTTCGAACCCGACGTGGTAATTACTGTCTGCGACAGCGCGGCGGGAGAGAGCTGTCCGCTATGGCTAGGCGCGGCGATCAAAATACACTGGGGGCTACCGGACCCTTCCCACCAACAGGGAACGGAAGACCAGATCTGCGCGTCGTTTGCCGCCGTCATTGCCGCCATAGAACGACGCACGCAGCGATTGCTGGAACAACCGTTCGAAGCGATGAAAGCCAACCAGATTGCCGACCTGCTCACCGACATAGGAAGACGATACTGATGGGAATTTTTGAACGCTACCTGACCCTGTGGGTCGGCCTGTGCATCCTGCTAGGCGTGACTCTGGGTAACCTGGCGTCCGCTGCCTTTCAGTTCATCGCCCGGCTCGAATACGCCAATGTCAACCTGGTGGTGGCCGTACTTATCTGGGTGATGATTTATCCAATGATGGTGCAGATCGATTTTTCGGCTATCCGCGATGTCAGCAAGAAACCTCAGGGACTGTTCCTGACACTGGTGGTGAACTGGCTGATAAAGCCCTTCACAATGGCGGCGTTGGGCTGGTTGTTTTTCAAAGTGCTGTTTGTGAACTGGGTGGACCCGCAGTCTGCCACTGAATACATCGCAGGGATGATCCTGTTGGGCGTTGCTCCCTGCACGGCGATGGTATTCGTGTGGAGCCAGCTTACCAAGGGCGACCCGAATTACACGCTGGTCCAGGTTGCGGTGAACGACGTGGTGATGATTTTTGCCTTTGCACCCATCGCGGCTTTCCTGCTGGGCGTCAGCGACATTGAAGTACCGTGGCAGACCCTGATGATCTCGGTGATTCTGTATGTCGTGCTACCGCTGGCCGCCGGAGTGTGGACCCGTCATCGATTGGAGCGCGGCGACGACAAACACCGCGTGGCAAACCTGGTGCGGGCACTGAAACCCTGGTCTGTCATCGGCCTGCTGGCCACCGTAGTGTTACTGTTTGGGTTTCAGGCACAAAAAATCATCGGGCAACCGCTGACCATCGCGCTGATCGCAATCCCACTGCTGATCCAGACCTATGGTATTTTCGCCATGGCCTACCTTGCTGCCAGAGCAATGCGCCTGCCACACAACATCGCCGCTCCGGCTTGCCTGATCGGCACTTCCAATTTTTTTGAATTGGCGGTGGCGGTCGCGATTTCACTGTTCGGACTGCATTCCGGCGCCGCGCTGGCCACGGTGGTCGGTGTGCTGGTGGAAGTGCCTGTCATGTTATCGCTGGTGGCCCTGGTAAACCGTACCGGCCACTGGTTTGCACCGCAGCAGTCGCGGTCCTGATGATAGTAGTCAGCAGCCCGGCAACCACGCAGACTGTCATCGCCAAAAGCTAGGCGGCTGCTTGATCGTCATGAGCGTCCACTACCAGGCGCAAGGCCTTCTCCAGCAACCAGCGAGCCTGTCCAGCGTAGGTGTAAACACACGCATGGAGCGAGGCGTCCTGCCAGTTGTCCACTGAGCAGTTGGCAGAATAGTCCTCGAAGGCAGCGACCGCACTGACCAGGTCGGCAAGGTGATTGGAGCACTCGCATTGCAATGCCCCCTTTGCACCACGCGCAGCAGACAAACCGGTATCATCGAACAACCGTGGCTTTACCGGCAACAGCTTGCCGAGATTCTCTGTCGCCAGCTGCGCTTCCATGCCGACCGCGCTGAGGCTGAGGTGTGAGGCCAGAAAGGCCGGCTCCGGAGGAAAGTCACCGAGGGTATACCCCTGTTGTGTCAGTTCCTCCAGGCGATGCGCATTCGCGAAGCGATGCAGCACCAGAACATTGCGAGTGCCCAGTGCGTCCGTCAGTGATGCGAGCAGGGCGCAATCTCTTCCACTCAGTCCACCCAACTCAACTACCAGGCCATCGACTTCGCCGACCTCGCCAAAAATGGCTGGCTCCAGCTGCGCCAGTGAACACCGCGCCAGCAGCGCGTCGACATGTGCCAGGCAACCCTGGTGTTCTTGCAACCAGTCGCACAGCGCGGTACCCACAAATGCAATCCGCGGTTTGCGCTCGCCCAGCGCTGCGGCGGCGCGCTGGTCGCGCGATTGCAGTAATGCTTCCAATGTCAGACGCCCGGATGCTGCAATCTCGCCGATACGCGTACCAGACGACACCAGCGCAGCAACCAACTGCAGATGCTCCACGTCCGCCTGGGTAAAAAGTCGTCTGCCGGTGGCCGATTTTTGACTGGCACCGAGCTGGTAACGTCGCTCCCAGATGCGCAGGGTATCCGGTTTCACGCCTGTCAGGCGCGCAACAGTGCCTATTCCGTATAACGGTCTGCGCTGCAACTCGATTGCTGCCATCATCACTCCCTCCCGTGTCGATACCAGTAATACGACGCGCTGCGCAAATTGGATGGCCTGCCCAGGTTTTGCCCTACCTGTTTTTGGACAAATAGACGAAAACCTGGTCGATCACGGCGCCTGGCAGCGTATATGCACTGTCTGAGAAGGAACCGCGTGATGAAAGAACTGGCTAACGATACCGACGACACCGCGCTGGAAAACCTGTTTGCCGTGGCACGACAATTTCCGCTGTTGAGCGCAGATGAGGAGCGCACGATTGACGCCGAGAAATGGCTAGCCCTGACGCTGCTGCAACAAACCATGGTCAGCGATACCTACTGCAGGACATACCTGCGCGCATGGGCACTGAATGCCCTGAATCGCCCGCCGCGCCCCGATGACTTTGCAATTCGGGATCAGTACAACCTGCTGAAACGCGAACTGGTTGGCCTGCTGCAGGGCGGTGGACAACACAAAGCACTGGTCCGCTTCAGCAAGCGACTCGAGGCGCGGGCCGCGCGCGAACGCGACAACGAGGCTGTAGCAGCTTTGAAACTCCCTGCCTGTCTGACGGCGGGCCTGGCTGAAATACTCATCAATGCATCACACCCTCGCGGTATCGCGGCAGCGCTGCGTGAGTGGCAAAAGGTGTGGGTGGTGTCAGCTGAGCCAGCGCGTATCAACGCCAACGCACAGACGCTGAAGCGCTTGCGCAAACACCTTGCGCAGTACTATGCGGCACGCGAGAAGCTGGTGAACCACAACCTGCGACTGGTGTTTTCCATCGCAGGAAAGATGACTGCAAAGGGTATCTCCTACCGCGACCTGATCCAGAACGGCGTACCGGGCCTGATACGCGCAGCGGAGAAATTCCAGCAGGAAAAGGGCTATCGCTTCAGCACCTATGCCTACAACTGGATCAACCAGAGCATACGCCAGTCAGTTGAAGACCTGAGGGGTATTGTGCGCTATCCCGCCGGCGTGAACGAGCAAATATCGCGGATGTACAGGGAGCGACTGCACTTCATCAATACCAACGGCAGAGAACCCGACCTGGATACCCTGGCAACGCGTTTGCAGATGGAACCCGATGCGTTGCAGCGACTGAAACAAGTTGGCAATCTGTCCGTGTCGCTGGATGCACAAGCCGGAAATGACGGCGACGGCCTGGCGCTGAGTGACACCCTCACCGGCGGGCCATTTGAGGCAACGCAGCGTGCAGCGGAACAAATCTCGCTGAATCGCTGTTTGATGGCGCGCATCGGCATCCTGGAACCCACGGAGCGGCAAATAGTAATCCGGCGCTGGGGACTGGACCAGGGTCCGCAACTGAGCCGGGCAGAGATAGCAGTACAAATGCAGGTATCGACAGAATGGGTGCGACAACTGGAGTCTTCGGCACTGGCCAAGCTGCGCCATGATGTGGGCGTCGTGCAGGCGCACAGGGACTATGCAGGCAACGATCCCTGAGGTTGCCGCGCCCGGAATTGCACGCTAACGTTACTGCGCCAATGGAGAACGCTATGACCGCAGACACGCATCCGGCCGCGCCGCGCCCTTTACTGGGCATTGGCTCCTGTCTGGCAGGCAATGCAGTGCGCTACAACGGCGACAGCAAGAAACCCAATGAGTACGTGCGCGACATCTGCGCGCATTTTGATACGCGCGCGTTTTGTCCGGAGATGGGTATCGGTCTGGGTGTGCCGCGTCCACCGATTCATCTGGTGGGTAGCGAGGACGACGTGCGCATCGTCGATGTGAAAACACATCAACAGGATTACACCACTCCCATTCGCGACTATGCCCGACAGGTTGTGGCACTGGCACCAATGCTCTGCGGTTACATTCTGGTCAAAGGCAGCCCCAGTTGCGGCTACGGACGGGTGAAACGTTATTCGCCGGACGGCCACCAGCTCGCCGCAGACCAGAACGGTGTATTTGCCAACGCCCTGGCCCTCGCCGACCCATTGCTGCCACTGGAAGATGACGGACGCCTCAACGATCCGGGACTTCGCGAGAGCTTTGTCACCCGTGCCTGTGCCTACCACAATTGGAAAACACTCGTCGCGCAGGGACTCACCGCGCATCGGTTGATCGAATTCTATACGCGCTACAAGTACCTGGTGATGGCACACCATGTGCCCAGTTACAAAATACTGGGGCCGATGCTGGCCGACGCGGGGCGAGCCGATGTCAACGTCCTCGCCGGACAATTCATCGCTACGCTGATGTCGGCACTCACTCACCGCGCCACCCGTCGCAGTCACAGCAATGTGTTGTCCCACCTATCCGGCTACCTGCGCAAACGCATCACGCCTGAGCAGCGTCAACGCCTGAGCCTGCTGATCGATGACTATCGCACGGGAAAGGTTCCGCTCATCGTGCCGGTAACGATGCTGAAACACTACTTTGCCGATTATCCGGATGCCTATATCAACGGCCAGGTGTTCCTCGATCCGTATCCTGAGGCATTGCGCGTACGCAACCTGGTCTAACGCTTGTAGATAGCCGCCAGCGCCGCATCCACTCGCGCAAAGGCAAACTCAAAGTCGGCATCTACCAGCGCTTGGGGAATCACCCGCTGGCCGTTCAGCAACAACTCGTTTGCCATTTCCCCCAACAGCAGCCGCGCTGCCGTTGCCGGCACGCCCATCTGCACAAACGTGCGATGATGCGCCTGCAATGCAGTGGCAAACGCGCGTCCGGTGACGGGCTGGGGGCCGGTAATATTGAAAGGCCCGCGCAAATCGTCGCGCGCCAGCAACATCAGGATCGCGCGGATGACATCCTCACGATGCACCCAGCTCAGCCACTGCCTGCCCGAACCGAGCCAGCTGGCAACACCGACGTTAAACGACCTGGCCATTTCCACCAGCGCACCGCCACCGCGATCGAGCACGACACCCAGCCGCAACAGGCAGACCCGCGCGCCGAACTGTTGCGCCTGCAGTGCCACGGCTTCCCAGTCGTGACACAACTGCTGGGCAAAGCCGGGCGTTACCGGCGCAGTTTCCGTCAGCAGCTCATCGCCGTGATGACCGTAATAGCCAATAGCGCTGGCGCTCAACAGTACCGGTGGTGTCTGCTGCAGACGTTGCAGCAGAGCGAGCACATGACGCGTGGTATCGATGCGACTGGCGACGATTTCCCGCTTGTAGGACGCGGTCCAGCGCTGACCGGCGAGCGACGCGCCGGCCAGATTGATAACCGCAGACAGCTGCGTGTCGGAAGCGATGTCCTCCAGCGACTGCACGAACCGCACACGCGGCGCGTCGGGGCGCGCCTGCCGACTGAGAATAATCAGCTCACTACCGCGGTCCAGAAGCGCCGCGACCAGCGCTTCGCCGATAAATCCAGTACCACCTGTCAGCAGGATGCGCATTGCGTGTCCTCAGTAAGCTTGAGCTGCAGTATACGCGCGCACCGCACAACAGATCACTACCGCAATCCGCCACACACTGATCAGCGCGGGAATCTCATCCAGTCGCGGGCGCACAACGTATACTTTCGCTGTGGATACATTACTACAGGACACTCACGCGCTCGCGGCCTTCCTCGCCGCTCACCCGAGGCTGGTCGTGCTGACCGGGGCGGGGATCAGTTGCGCTTCCGGTATTCCAACCTACCGCGACCGGTACGGCACCTGGGTGCACCGGGCGCCCATTCAGGAGCAGGCGTTTCTGCGCGATGCCGACACACGGCGACGCTACTGGACACGCTCCCGCTACGGATGGCCGCTGATCCGCAGCGCACAGCCCAATGCAGCGCATGCAGCACTCGCGCAACTGGAGCAACAGGGCCGCATCGAGTTGTTGATCACCCAGAACGTGGATCGCCTGCACCAGCGCGCGGGCAGCAACACTGTGATAGACCTGCACGGCAGGGTTGATCGCGTGCGCTGTCTCACCTGCGCAGCCATACACGACAGAGAGTGTGTGCAGGCACTGCTGGACCGCGACAACGCCTGGCTCGATGCCGGTCAACACTCGCCGCGCCCGGACGGCGATATGGACATACCGGATGCGTGGGTTAGCCAGCTTGCGCTGCCACAATGCCCGCACTGCGCAGGCGATTTAATGCCAGATGTGGTGTTCTTCGGCGGCTCGGTGCCTGCCGCAACCGTACAGATCTGCCACGATGCGCTGGAACGCGCAGACGCCTTGCTGGCCGTGGGGAGTTCGCTCGCAGTGTTTTCCGGATTTCGCTTCTGCCGCAGGGCGCACCAACTGGGCAAACCGCTGGCCATCATCAACCCCGGGGTAACGCGCGCCGACAACCTCGCAAACCTGCGGCTAACATCACTGGCCGGACCGCTGCTGTCACGGGTACTGGGTCACATTACACCCGCTAACAGCCCTACCCCATCCTCTGCCGATAATCCCAGCTGAAAAGACGCAGTGGCTCAATGGTGATCAGCACCTCATCATCTGCGCGCGACAGCAACCACTGTCCCAGGCTGGAATCGGTACCACCAAGGTAGCGCTGCAGCATTTCGCGTAGCACCTGGCCGCCGACATCCGCCTCGAGGCGGGCAATGCCCTGTCCTCGCACGCCGTGGTACGGCGGCTCATTGGGCGCGAGTTCGAAACCGACGCGATCGCATCTCTCCAGCAGGCTCACCAGTTGCGACGAGCGGTGCGAAACACAGCGGAAACGTTGTCCATCGTAGCCGTACCAGACAGAGACCACGCGTGGAAAACCGTCGTCACCGACACAAGCCAGACGCAGGGGCATGACACTGTCCTGCAGGAAAGTTTCTATCTGCGCCTTGTCCCAGGGACCTTTTAACGTAGCAGCCATGTTTGCAGCGCTCCTTATGCGCCAGTCGTAGATGCGCCATCCTATCAGCCCTGCACCATAAAAAAAGGCCCGCAGTAAGCCGCTGCGAGCCTGTTGCAAGAGAAAAAGAAAACCGCCTAATCGGTCAACAGCGTCACGTTGATCAATGGACTGCCCACCACTTCCATGGCCGACGGATCACGGGCGATGACCGTATAGTTCACGCCCCCTTCCAGCGCCAGTGCGGCACCGGAGTCGAAAGCCACTACCGATTTATCCCCCTCTGCGGTCACAGTCACCCAGTATTGACCAGGCGTGAGCGCCAATTGGCCAGTCGTGTCACCATACGCGAGGCCTGCAATGGCCGGACTTGCATCGGCGATCACACCGTCACTGGTCAGGTACACGTCAACTGGAATCCCCGCCGCCACAAGGTAGGAACCGTGAATGACCTCTACCTGTGCTGCCGTGGCGATATTACGACGCCAATCCTCGGTAACAATCGGTGCCAGTGAACCGTCTGCCAAAGAACCGGCGGCGATGACCGTATAGCTTTTGGTGGCCTCCAGCGTGAGGTCGGCATCTATCGGAGCAATGCTGTTGTCCGCGTCGGCAGCAACAACCACGTTGTAGGTGCCTGCCGGGGCCTCAAGGTCCGCGTACGCGGTCGCGTTTGGAAACATCAGTGCATTGATCGCTTCGGCGCCGTTCACCAGCACATCGACTGCCGGCGTATCAGCGGAATTGTGCACCACCCTGACCGCAGCACCAGCGTTTACATCCACCACTTCGGATGCCCCTTCTGGCCCCACTGCCAGCAGCGTAACCGGGCTCGACCCCACTTTGTAGGTGTCAGGCACCGCGACCAGCACCAGCTCAGTACCCGCCGCAAAGCTCACTGTACCGCTGTCAAACACCACGCCGGTAGTGCCCGCAGCTGCAATCCGAATCTGGTAGGGCGTATCCGCGGCGAGGGCCACGGGACCTGCCGCGTCACCAAAGGCTGCGGTAATCGGCGCTGTACCGCCCAGTGCCGCACCGGGCGCTGTGACATAGATATCGACAGCCCCTACCGCTGGCGCCGCGTGGAGCACACTCACACGCACGTCGCTGATGCCGTCTTCGATGGCAACCGGATCCAGTACCCTGGGTGCGATGCTGATTGCACCCGACTCATCAAACAGGTTGCCGATCGCGATGACGTCGGTGCGCTGACCACTGCTGAGCGTCAGATCCACCGGGCCGATAACCGTGACCTCGCTGCCATCAGGCAGGATGCCGCGCACTTCCACCTCCACAGTACCCGGCTCACTGATATTGATAAGGCCGGAACTCTGTCCGAAGGCTACACCCTGCAGCGCAGCCTCGCCGTTAACATAGACATTCACATCCGGCGCGTCTGCCGATGCATGGGTAACGCGCAGCTGCGCGCTCTCCTGCGGCGCCGGCGAGCTGTTATTGTTGTTATTGGAGCCGCTGCAGGCGAACAGCAGGGGCAGCGCCAATAGCGGTAGTAACTTGATTAATCGAATCATCGTCTTCGTTCCTCCTCAGTTTGTCGTCAACACACTGTTTACGACCCACCCGGCGCTACGGATTCTCCAGTGCTTGCACAACCTTGCAATAAAACTGGACAGGAGTTGGACACAGGAATGGGCAGGCAAGTTTGCCGTCAACTACAGGCCGCAGGCGGCAGATCGTCATAGCGATAGCGGATGTCGACTACCAGGCCGTCACCGTCGCCGTCACCGATGTTCGACAAACCGCGATAGCGCATCAGGCGTTGCTGGCGCGCGTCGTAGCCAAGTTCAATGGGTGCCACCACCATGCGCAGTAGCCAGTTGTCCAGCTCCAGGCGAAAACATTGATCCGTGGTGCTGTCGTAATCGCAGGGTGCAGCGACGATGCGCAGCTGCACCAGGCTGTCGCGACCGGCAAAGGGGAAGTAGAACGATTTATCCTGCCCGCTGAGCAGGTCGTCCCAGTTGTTCCTTACAAAGGCGTCAAATCCGGCGTCGATTACCAGCGGGATATCGGTCATCGCCGGAGTATCAACGACATTAACGCTTTCACCGCCCGCCTCACGCGTTACCGTTGTGGTGATAGCGTCTTGGTGCAGTTCGACGGCGATCGACTCTTGTGCGTAGTAATTGCGCTGTACGTAGGACGGTGTAATGGTGCCGGTGCTGAAGTTTAGTGTCTTGCGCGCAATCAGCTGCTGTGCCGGGTTTTGGTACACGACCTCCTGAATGAGGGCATCTCCGCTTGCACAGTGTAATTCACGGTACAGCAGCCGCTCGCTGTTGAGATCAAAGGCCTCCCCGATAATTTCAACACCACGGCCCCCCGAATCCTCTGCTTGTACGGGCTGCGTCAGCGCCAGCGGTAACAGACATAACGCCACCACGCGGCTGGACAGCAGGGCAACCCGCTGCGTGCCGTGCACCGCGTATTTGTTGCCGCGTGAATGCAGCGGCATGGCTCCCTCGCGAGGTGCCTTCTTTTTTACGCGCTCTACCCTGATTGATGCCATAGCTTTCCCTCGTCCACAAATGTGGCCGCGCTGCGCCGCCACCCAGGCTAGCGTTCCGGGGTGTATACGCCGCCGCCGTACCACCGGATTACCCTGTTTTCGCACCGAAATACTGATCGGACATCGCACTGCCGCCGTATACACCGCAACAGAAAAGGGAGAGAGTCCATGCTGCGCACATTGATCATTACCGCCACATTACTGAGTGTGCTGGGCTGCGCGTCTGTCCAGGTCACTGACTACAAGGACGCACGACCGCTACTGAACGTCGAGCAGTTCTTCGACGGCCAGCTCAGTGCCCACGGAGTAGTCAAGGATCGCGGCGGCAGAGTCATTCGTCATTTCAATGCCGACATTGCAGCGCAATGGCGCGATGGCGTGGGCACGCTGACCGAGGACTTCGTATTCGACGACGGCGAACAGCAGCGGCGGATATGGACACTCACACCGATGGGCGACGGTCGCTACAGGGGCACCGCCGGTGACGTCATCGGCGATGCGGCGCTGCAACAGTCAGGCAACAGTGTCTTTCTCGATTACGTGCTGCGCATTCCCTACCGCGATAGTGACGTCGATGTCCACGTGGATGACAGAATGTATCTGGTTTCCCCGGATGTGTTGATGAATGAGTCCCGCCTGACCAAGTTCGGCTGGGAGGTCGGCAGTTTGTTACTGGTCATCACCCGCCAGCCTGACAAGGAGTAACCCATGCGTATCACGGTCACAGCTTTAGCCCAACTCGACACCCACGTACCCGTCGTCATTCACTCTCTGGATCGCTCGCTCTACCAGGCGACCGTCAGCGTGGCAGACACTGTGCAACTGCTGGTAGACGACCGCGACAAGCCGCTGCGCTGGCTCTCGCTTGCAGCGGCGCGCGACGCACTGCAAGGCCTGCCCATCGCTACCCTCACCCTGCGTCATCAATCGGCCTACGACGAGATGATTGGCCAGCCGCCCGGGTCGCGCTCCAATATGCTGGACATTCCACTCTCGGTAGCACCCACCCAGGCAATGCCGTCAGTCTGAACTGTCGCCAGCAGGGCTTGCATATCATCCCCGCTCGGCGGCAGTGAGCGCTGCAGGGACGCGGCCAACGCCGTTGCCAGCAAGCGCGGATAGTACGGCAAACCACTCACGTAATACGGCAGGTTACCCACGATCGCCGACTGCTCACCCAGTGCTGTCACGAAACTGCGCACAAATCCCCGCGCTGTCGACAACGCATCTGACGCTTCGTCCGCTTTGCACACTTGCACATCCCACGTCATGTCCGCCTGCAGTGTGCAGCGCGCAAAAAACTCGCCCGGTAACCGCTCACCCCATTCCTCAGGTGCGATCATCGAGAGCGACCACTGGTCGTCCACCAGATAGAGAAAATACGGCTTACCGATGACCGGCTTGAAACGAAACTTGGCCGCCAGCACCAATGCCGACAAGCAGTAGTCGCGCAAAAAAACAGCCGCCGACTTCTGCCCGATAGCGCCGGGTTGCAACGCTCCCCAATCACGCAATATCGGCACCATTCCTTTACCCTGTGGGTTCGGGTTTTTGCGTGCGCTCTTTTTTTTGTTCACTCTTTTGCCCCTGGGTCACCCCAACTGATTTGCAAGACCGGGGTCACTCACGGTGACTGGCAGCTTTACTGCAGTACGCGCTCGATTGCCTGAGCGAGCTCGGCACTATCAGGGGTGGTGTTGCTGCCGAAATGTTCCACCACCTTGCCAGAACGGTCGACCAGGTATTTGTTGAAGTTCCAGCTCGGTGACTGCGTTTGACTGGCGAGTTCGCGAAACACCGGGTTGGCCTCATCACCGCGCACATGGGTGGGCGCCAACATGGTAAACGTCACACCGTAATTGACGTAGCACACCTCGGCCGCCTTCTCTTCATCCTTGGCTTCCTGGCGGAAATCATCACTGGCAAAGCCGACAACGACCAAACCCTGGTCACGGTACTTTTCATAAAGCGCCTCAAGACCCTTGAACTGGGGCGTGTAACCGCAGTGACTCGCGGTGTTCACCAGCAGCATCGGCTTATCTGCGCCCAGCTGGCACAGATTGACAGAGTCCTTTGAGTGCAGTTTGCGCATGTCGTGGTTCAAATAGTCTGGACAGCTTGCGGATGCTGCGCCAGCACAGACAAGCAATGCGGCAGTAAACAGATGACGGATCATGCGCAGCTCCCTGTAAAGATATGGCCTGAAGACAAGATAGGGTTGCCAATGCAACAAAAAAGGCAGCGCAAGGCTTTCCTTGCGCTGCCACACGTTCCTACATATTAGTAGATCGTTGACGGCGTAGAGCCATTGTTCTTGCTGTCGGTATCAATATCGAGCACGTACCACAGGTAACAACGCGAAAAGATGCCGTTCAAGATCAACATGAGGGAAATGGCGACAACAAACCATTCCACACCATTCATTGCCGGTTGCGACACTGCCCAGCCGCCAAACACCACGGCCATCAGTAATCGCACAATGCGCTCAGCGTTTCCAAGATTACGCTCAATCATATGAACCTCCTGTCTATGAAGTAATTGAATTTCATAAGGTTATACGTTGGCACCAGGCAAACGGATGACGCATTCGGAAAAGATTTTGCGGGAAAATTCCCTACCCCTCAGGGTGTGTCACTGGAACCAGCATCGCCAGTACAGAGCCCCGCTGCGAGTATCTGGCAAATGCCCTGGCGAGACCGCGCAGCGCAGGCGTTAGAGTCGCAGCGCGCTGGTCCAGCGGCCCGCCATCAATCACAATTGCCTCCGCCTCGCGCCGTTTGCCACCCACGTAGTAGCTAACCCGCGGCTGCTGTTGCAGGTTCTTCACCCAAAACGAACGATCACCACGCACTGTGCTGACAATCCGGTAGCGGCCAAATCGCAGGCTCCACAGCGGTGTACGCCGCGCTTTACCGCTTTTAAACCCAACGCTCTCGAGCACAATCAAGCTCACCGGGGTCAAGGCGGACGAGGCAATCCCTCGCCGCACTGCCGGCTCCACCAGTGTGTTGATGGAACGGAATACAGCCTGTTCCAGTTTTGCAACATTCACACGCATAAAAATGGCGTTACCCCTGCAGCAGATCAGACAAAGAAGTCGGTGCTAACGGCGCCCAGGGAGACGGCCCCGAGGTTGCGCGCGAACGAGGTAGGATTGTTCGCCACGTGCGCTCTTGCCGTATGGATATCGAGAAACCGTTGCTGTATTGCGCTCCCCTGAAATACTGAAGAGCCACCTGCAGACGAAAACAGCGCATCGACAACCTCAATGGACTTCTCGATCACCAGCGAGGCCTGGTAGCGGTAGAGTATGCGATCGTTAACCGCAACAGTTTCGCCTGCGCGCACACGTTGCATCATGGCGTCAAAATTCGCCAACAGTACCGTGGTCATCTCTTCGATACTGTTCCTGGCCTCGGCAATACGCATCTGGGTGCCGGTGTCCTGCGCCAGCTTGGTGACATCGCCGCTCGCTTTACCCTTGACCAGCTCGGTGTACAACGCCAGAGCGTCCCTGGCGGCACCGATGGCCGGGGTGGAGACCACGCGGATAAACAGTTGCGCCCAGGGCAGGTGATACAGCGGTGCGCTGTCAGGCGTGACGCCTGGATTGGTACCCTCAAAACCGTCCGACGCCTTGTGGGTGCGGTAGTCAGGCACGAATGCGTCCTCGACCACAATGTCGTTAGAGCCGGTGCCCTGCAGCCCCATGGAATGCCAGGTGTCTTCGATACGGTAGTCGCTTTGTGGTACCAGAAAGGTGCGATAAGTGCCGTCCGGCAGCACACCACCCAACAATGCCCAGGTACAGTGATCACAACCGCTGCTCCAGCCCCAACGACCACTGAAACGGAAGCCGCCGTCAACGGGTTCTACCTTGCCCATCGGCGCGTAGGAGGAGGAGACCCTGGTGTGGATATCGCTACCCCAGACATCCTGCTGCGCGCGCTCGTCCATGAGTGCAATCTGGAACGCGTGGACCGCCACGATACCGCTGGCCCATGCGGTCGACATGCAACACTCGGCAATCACCATCTGTATACGGAAAAAATCCTGTGGGTTGAGCTCATACCCGCCCCAGCGCGCAGGCTGCAGGGCGAGAAAAAATCCGGCCTGTTGCAATGCCTTGATATTGTCTGCGGGAACGCGCCGCTCGGCGCGCGCCAGGTCTGCATTGGACCGCAATAGACTGCGCAGTGCCTCCACCCGAGCCAGCATCGCAGCACCTTCATCGGCCACGCGCAACGCATCGGTATCCAACATCATGTGAGCACTGTGGCTGCTGGTCATAGTGGCAATACCTCCGCTGTGTGCGCTAACCTCTCGCACCGTATGGTGATAAAAAGCCCGCGGCACACGGCCGCGGGCAAGGGCTTGGATGGGTACTTCCAGAAGCAGATACAGGGGGCAATTCACCCTGCGCATTACTCCCTTGGTAGCAATACGTCGGCAAGTTGGAAGTGGATCACTGGCGGGCAGAATCCGATGCTAAACCGCAAGGATGATGCGGGTTGGTCCATTCCGGAGGAGGCTCGCATCAACTGGTTGGCCGCGGTCGCAATTTAATGTTTGATAACTCGTCAACAGCTGTGAATAATCCTTGCCACTATTGATCCCGTCGGAGAACGCGATGCGTGCGCTGGTCGCCGCTCTGGTAACCGTACTATTGTCCTATGTGCCGCCCCTGAGGGCGCAGGCTCGCGAAAGCGAGCTGCAAGAAGTACTGGTCACCGCACAGCATCGCACCGAATCTGCGATGTCCACGCCGATCTCCCTGTTCACAATGAATGCAGAACAGCTGGAGAAGCAGCGTATCTCGGGTATTGGCAGCCTCAACGGCTTGGTACCCAACCTGAACATCGACGCATTTCCGTCCAATAACCAGACGCTGCGCCTGTTCATTCGCGGCGTGGGTCTCACTGATACGCAGATCACCCAGGACCCGGCGGTAGGCGTGTACCTCAATGGTGCCTATATCGCGCGCTCGACCGGCCTGACCTTTGACGTGGCTGACCTGGAGCGCATCGAAGTGCTGCGAGGCCCTCAGGGCACGCTGTACGGGCGCAATACTACAGGCGGCGCTATCCGCCTGATTACCCGTGCACCCAGTCTCGAGGACTTTACGGTCAACCAGACGCTGAGCACCGGCAACCGCGACCTGTTCAGCAGTAAAACGTCCGTCAACATACCGTTCGCAGACAAGTACGCGGCAAAAGCGGCTTACTTTTATGAGGACGTTGACGGGTTTACCGATAACAATGGGCCGGGAGGTGGTTTTGGCGACCGCAAATCCGAAGGCTTCCGACTGGATTTGCGCGCCGAACTGACCAGGGATTTCAGCCTCGATTACGGCTACGACAATGCCAGAATCAAATACTTCAACTACACAGCACAGGCAGTGGTGCCCAGGGAGCCGGGCTCCAGCCTGCTCGCGGTGATCGGCAACATCGCCGAACAGTACATCCAGTACAGTGACAATCGGATCCGTGAACTGGCGACCTCGGTACCCCTGCTGCCCACAAATACTGATATTGACGGCCACACACTGAACGCAAAATGGACGTTGAATGACGATCTGGCGCTGCGCTCTATAACCGCGTGGCGGGAACTGGACGACAAGAGCTATATCGACTTTGCCAGCGGTGCCAGCGGGGAATTTCGCATTGATTTCAATTCGGCCGTGGTCGGCGCCAACGCCGGTACCCAACGCATGGACCTGCCCGCGTTACGACCCGAACTGAAGCAGGAGCAGTTCTCACAGGAGTTCCAGCTGTTGGGTACGCTCAGTGAGGCAATTGAATACCAGGCCGGCCTCTACTATTTCTGGGAACAGGCCAAAGAAGACGCCGAGCCACTGCACCATGTATTCAGTGTCTACCCGTTTGGCGGTGGCACGATTTACAATCTCAGCGCTGAATACAATGAGATTGAGAACAGCGCGCTGGCAGTATTCACGCAATTCACCTGGACCCCGGACATACTCGAGAAACGATTGCATCTCACATTGGGCGGCAGATACTCCAGCGACTCGCGCGAAGCCAAGCGCGAGGTGACCGACTCCACGGTGGTGGACCTTGATACATCCGTGAGCAATCTGGTCGGCCCCGACGTGTTCAGCGCGAACCCGGATCACGACTTTAACGACACCTCCTTCACCTTCATTTCCGAGTACAACCTGCAGGAGAACTTCAATCTTTACGGCAAGTTGTCCGAGGCATACAAGAGCGGCGGCTACAATATCCGCGACCCGGAGGAAGAAGGCTTCAACAATGGCTTCAAGGAAGAGAAACTGCGCGCCGCAGAACTGGGGTTCAAGGGTGAAGCACTGGATCGCAGGGTACGTTTGAGTAGCGCTGTTTTCTACCAGAAATTCAGGGACTACCAATACAATTTCCAGATACCCGGAACAATCTCCGGCACGCGGGTTTTTAACATAGACAACGGTGAGATGTCAGGAATCGAGCTGGAACTGATGGCTGTACCCACCACCGGCTTACTGCTGCAACTGAGTTACGCCTACCTCAACAGCAATCTGGACGACGTGGACAACCCCTTTACCGGACAGATTGAAAAATCATCCTTCAGCAATGCACCGAAAAATACCTACAGCTTTATCGCTGGCTATACGTTCCCGCCCACCGCCTTTGGCACAGTCAACGCCAACGCCAGCTATAACTTTGTGGATAAACGCCCAACCCACATTGAATCGTTGCACAGGGACGCCTACGATCTGATAAACGCACGCGTCGCCCTGAGCGAAATTCCCAGCCTGGGTGGCCAGTGGGAGTTGGCCCTATGGGGAAAAAACCTCGCAGACAACAATTACGAAGCGTTCACCCTCGACAATCTGCCGCAGGCCAGCCGCGCGGTGATCTGGGGGGATGGGCGCAGCTATGGACTTGACATCACCTATCGGTATTTCTAGCGCATGATATGTAAACAACATAATCCATGGAGTGCTGTACTGCTCGCCCTGACGCTGGCCGCCTGCAGCAATTCCAGCGACAACAATGCAGGTGACGAATTCGCGGGCGCGGACACCCTGCGTGCCGCTGCCGAACAACGGGACTTTTTTATCGGCACCGCATTCGTTGAAGGTAGCCAGGACGCACGCTTTGGTGACACCGCGGCCGCGCACTTCAACTCGCTGACAATTCCTCTGTACGCCAGCCAGACACACCCAGCGCCGGACAGCTACAACTTTACTGTTGCCGATCAGGCGGTGGCACTGGCACAACACGCTGGCATGCGTATGCGCGGCCACCCCCTGATTTGGGGGCGTCTCGCACTGCCGGACTACGTAAGCAATGAGACCGACCCGACAGTACTGGAGCGCTGGATGCGCGATCACATATCCACGCTGATGTCGCGCTACCGCGGCAAATTCAGTCAGGTAGACGTGGTGAATGAGCCGCTGAGCCTGCTGGCGCTGCCGGGACAGAGCGAAGTGCCGCTGGCCAATGACGTCTTCAGCCGACTGCTGGGCAAGGACTTTATCCGTATCGCGTTCGAAGCGGCGCGCGCCGCTGACCCGAATGCCCTACTGTTTATCAACGAAATATTCGCCGAAGCCCCAGGGGCCAAAGCTGACGCGTTATACCACCTCGTAGAGGAGTTGATCAGCGAAGGTACGCCCATCGACGGCGTAGGCTTTCAGGGCCATATGCAATTGCTGCCAGGCATGCAGGCTAACACCCGTGAGGCGCTGCAGGAGACGCTGACACGCTTCGCTGCGCTGGGTGTGATCGTTGAACTCACAGAAGTGGATGTCACCCAGCGCGAAGGCGATGCTGTACCTCAGGAAACTGTCTACCGCGACGCTGTCTCCGCCTGCCTGGATGTGGTGATGTGCACCGGAATGACAGTATGGGGGATATCAGATGCCTACACCTGGGTCGAAGGGATTATCGGCGTGCCCAACCCCAGACCGCTGCTGTTCGATGAGGATTTTGCACCCAAACCCGCTTATGACGCGGTGCTCGACACGCTGCTCTCGAACTAGGTTAACGGACCCACAAAACGGAATCTGGGTTGCTCAACCCCGTCGTGGATTACCGACTCCACGAACATGGCAAGCGGGCGTATCCACAACCCGCCTGCCCCGTACAGCGGTCTGTACACCACCAGCTTCTCACCCGTTTCCGAATGAGTGGCGACTCCCTGCACCGCGTATTCGCCACCCTTGAAATGTCGATACAGCCCCGGACTAATTTCCACTGTGCTGTTCCCGCCGCACGCGTGTGTTGTGCCCGGTCTCAAACCGGAACAAAGATCAGCACCGGAATATGACGCACACCCTCGGTGCGGGCGCGGTACTCCTTGTAGTCCGGATACATCGCTTCAAGCTGCGGCCACAAACGTGACTCCTCGGCAGCGTCGGCCTCGCGCATGCGATAGGTTTTTTTCACCTTGCCGATCTGGATATCCACGGTGTCGGCGGCCACCACGTTGTAATACCACACCGGCAATTTGGACATGCCGCCCTTGGACGCAGTCATTATCACATTCTCACCATCGCGCAGGAACAGCAACGGCACCTTGCGCACCAGGCCAGACTTGCGCCCAACTGTGGTGAGGATGGCTACCGGACCGCCGAGAAAGGTATTCCAAAGGCGTCCACCGGTCAGTTCGTAGACCGTGGTTTGCCAGCGACCGACCCTGCTGATAATCCAGCTGCCGAATTTTTCCTGCTGTGGAGTGTAGGGTTGAATGTCTTTGGTCATAGCGATGCCTGCATGGAATGCAAAAACGCATACCATACGATAGCGCGATTCGCGCGCGAAGGGCGCAGGGAACATTTCCTGACAGAAACAGGTGACGGTATAGAATTCTGCGCCCTGGCTGCGCGATCGCTTTAGCCGTGTCGCTGCCAGCGGCGAGGCTGCATTCGGTGAACGTCACCCCGCCATCTTC
Source organism: Halioglobus sp. (assembly GCA_041396025.1). Lineage (GTDB taxonomy): Bacteria > Pseudomonadota > Gammaproteobacteria > Pseudomonadales > Halieaceae > Marimicrobium. Next base: position 266,623 of record JAWKZL010000005.1, read on the forward strand.
AGGAGGACCCGCCGGCGCATTGCGCTCTATCGACGACGTAACAGAGTGCGAATGCAGGCAACAACCTGATCAAACGCCGCGTGTATTTCGCGACCGCTAGCCTGCCAGGCATCCACGCCCTCACCCGGTTCAATCCCTGATAGATTTGCACCCAACCACAGCATCTGGGGAACGTCGTCCAATTGCGCAATCTTCGTCTTCGCTCAGTTTGTTTGCACCACGTGATCGACTGATATGGAAATGCAGCACAGAACATCGCGCCAACGAATCCAGTGCCTATTTCTCGCTCAAGGAATTCTCCCGAGACTCTTTGTCTGGCGCCTTGCAAAAAAGTGCCGATGGATCAGCACCGGCACCAGTGCCATGAACATGCTGACCGCGCCGTACAGCAATGCGACGAACAGTACGCCATCACCAAGCGGGTCTAGCACTCCGGGCTGTGCTGGAAATACCGTTGCCTTGACCGCTATCGCCAGCGAGATATTGCGGAAGCTTGCCTCAACCACAATCGCCAGGCCGTCACCTGTGGTGAGTCTCGCTAACTTGCTTGCCACCAGTGTCGCCAGTTGCACCAGCACGGCGAATATCACCAACGCGGCAACACCTGCCAAACCGTAGGCATTGGCATCCAGTCTTCCACTGCCGGCAGAACCCACGACGATTACCAGAATCAACAACAGGCTCGCGCGGATCGCCCATTTGGAAAACTGCGCTGCATACCACATCGTGGTGCGCGACCTGAGCCACATACCTATCACCAGCGGAATAATCAGCGTGCCAAAGATGTCGCGCGCGATACGCGCCACCGGCATGCTGAAATCGCCGTGCAGGTACTGCGATACAAACAGCTGCAACAGAATAGGTGTGGTTGCCAGTGCCGCCACCGTGGTGATGGAGGTCAGTGCAATGGACAGCGCAATATTGCCGCGACCGAACAGTGTGAGGATATTGGACAGGGTGCCGCCTGGCACCGCAGCGACAAATATCAGGCCAACAGCGACACCGACCGGTATGGGCAGGATTTCTCCGAGCGCGAATGCAATCAGCGGCACCATCGCCCACTGGAAAAACAGGCCGATCAGCAGCGCTTTTGGCTTCTTTACTTCCAGCAGGAAATCATGCGGTGTCAGCAACGCTCCCATGCCAAGCATTGCAAGAAATAGCTGCGCGGACGCTACCGGGTACTCATAGGCCGCGTAGTTGCTGAACAAGCTCTGCAGAGATTCGAGCACGGCGTTTCACAGATCCGGGCCTGGTGGATCGGTTTGTTTCTCATCGTGCAGTTGCACCATGTCATCACCACTCGTAAGGTCGATACACCGTTGCTTTTCTCAATCGTCGACGATGTATATGATAGATGCCCACTATCTGCAACTTGTACTGAAAAAAACATAAGAATATGAAAAAGTTTATTGCCCTCCTGCTCGCACTGCCTCTGGTTCTGGTTCTCCTTGTGGTACTGGCCGTCGCGATAGCCATGCAACAGGGTGTAGCGTCCAGATCGGATATCGAATTTCTGATTGATCTGGGCAAGCGCGACGGCCTGGGCGCCGTGGTCGCAACCATCCGCGCCGAGTTATACGGCGTTGACCCTGCAGATATCGCCGATCCGTCGTACGGCAGAGAGCAGGTGGAAGGACGCGGCCATGCGCCCTGGGTGCTGCGTGGCAATCTCGACGGTCGTCCCCGGGTACTGGAATTTGCGCTGGCACCCGGACTGTGGGCGGCGTACGACACGCAACAACAATCGCTCTACCAGGTGTGGGAGGGCGAAGTGTTATTTGAAGGCGCAGCCTACGACTATCGGCACGGCCCACAACCGGTCAGCCAGGGCGCGTGGTACCTGCGTGATCCGCAGGGCGCGCAGTGGTTTCTGCAAGTGAATGGCGAGGAACTCCCTGCGCAGGTGCAGTATCTGGGGCATGAGTACGGCAGCGGCAGGAAGACCGCCGCAATGCGTTTTGCGCTGACAGCGGGCGACTATCGCGTAGAGCTCACAGAACAGCCTGAACTGGTGGCGCGCAATGGCACACGTGTACTGACGCGGACGTTCCAGCGCACTGATGAGTTGCCTGCGATCAAGGCGGGATTTCGGACCGGCAATGGTGCATACCATCTGGCAGAAGGCACCGTCGAGTTACCGCTTGCGAGCGCGACTGCCATTGCACCGCAGGCAGAGTCAGGGCACGGCGATCTCCCGGCCGCCGCGGATGCGGCCGCAGGCGAGTCGGTAATCGCCAACAGCGATTGCCTGGGCTGCCATGCTGCGAATCACCGCGTCACTGGCCCGTCCTGGTCGCAGATCGCTGGCAAGTTCAGGGGCAAGCTACAGGATGAAGTGGTCACCGCGCTGGCGCAGAAAGTGTTAAACGGCAGCGTTAACACCTGGGGGCCGGTACCGATGCCGGCACATCCGCAACTGAGCGAGGAACAGGCTGTTGCGGCCGTTACGTACATTCTGGGTGTCGATGAACAGGACGCTAACCTCAACGTACCGTTGGATGCAGCAGGAAATCCCTATGCCGCCACCCTCGCCTACGATGTGCTGCCGCGACTGCGCTCGCTGCACCCCTCGTTTCAACTTGAGAATCTGGCACCGCCGGGTTTTGAACCCAAGGTGGGAGGCCTGGCATTTCGCGATGACGGCAAACTACTGGTCGCCAGCTGGGACGCTGACGGCACTGTATTTCTGGTCGACCCGGCGGCACCCGAGTCACAGCGGGTGAAACGCATCGCCGAAGGTCTGCATGAACCGCTGGGTTTAAGCATCGTGGACAACCGCATCTACGTGCTGCAGAAGCAGGAACTGACAGAGTTGATCGACACTGACGGTGACGATGTGATCGATCGCTACCGCGCCGTCAGCTACGACTGGCCCAGCAGCGCCAACTTCCACTCCTTTGCATTCGGCTTGCAACGCAAGGATGACGACTTCTACTTTTTGTTGTCGATCTGTGTACTGCCGGGCGGCGCCAGTTGTCCCGAGCAGCTGCCCACGCAGGGCAAACTGCTGCGCGCAAACGACGCTGGCGAAGTCGACATCTACGCTTCCGGCTTCCGCACACCCAACGGGATCGCCACGGGGCCGAACGGTGATTTGTATGTCACCGACAACCAGGGCGACTGGCTGCCTGCGAACAAGCTGATTCACGTTGAGGAAGGTGCATTTTACGGCTCGCGGGCGGTACCGGCAGCAGACCTGTTACAACGCGAGGAGTCGCCTCCCACAGTCTGGTTACCGCAGGACGAGGTGGGTAACTCACCGACGCAGCCGCTGCTGCTGACCGAAGGCCCTTATGCCGGGCAGATGATCCACGGGGACGTGTACAACGGCGGCATCAAACGCGTATTCCTGGAAGACGTCAACGGACAACAGCAGGGCGCTGCGTTCCACTTCAGCGCCGGATTCCAGGGGGCGGTGAACCGTCTGGTGCGCGGGCCGGACGGTGCCATTTACATCGGCGAGATCGGCAATCCGCCCAACTGGGGTGAGTACGGCAAACCCTGGTTCGGACTGGAGCGCATACAGTGGGTCGGCAACAACGCCTTCGAAATCCTGTCGGTGAAAGCGCAGCACGATGGGTTCGTCATTGAGCTGACACAGCCGCTGGCGGCAGATATGGCGCTGACGCCAGCCGATATCGTGGCGAAGCAGTGGTTCTACTACCCGAATGAGCAGTACGGCGGGCCCAAGTACGATGAAACCGTGCTACCTGTTACCGGCGTGGAGGTCGCCGCCGACCGACGCAGCGTGCATCTGCACATTCCCGGCCTGAAAGCCGGTTACGTGGTCTACCTGCGACTCAACGACCGCCTGCGCTCCACAGATGACCAGACACTTTGGACCGCCGAAGCCTGGTACACACTGAACGCGATCCCGCAGCCGCCCGCAGATGCGCCTGCCACAGCATCACCTGCGACGTCGGTATCGTCTGGTGACGGCTGGCGCGATTTATTCGACGGCAAATCGCTCGCCGGCTGGCGCAACTATGGCGGCGACGAGAATGCCGTACGCAAGTGGACAGTACAGGACGGCACACTGGCTTTGGTTCAGGACGGTGTTTTCCCTATGTGGGACATGATCAAAAGCGCGGTTTTCGGCGGCCCCGGTGGCGACCTGGTGTACTACCGGGAAAAATTCCGCGATTTCGAACTCAGCCTGCAGTGGAAGATTTCTCGCGGCGGCAACAGCGGCATTTTTTATCTGGTGAAAGACGAAACAGAGAATGTCTCGTGGCGCACGGGCATCGAAATGCAGGTACTGGACAATGACGAGCACCCCGATGGCAAGATCATCACCCACCGCGCCGGTGATCTTTACGACCTGATCGCCGCCAATCCGGAAACAGTGCGCCCGCCGGGCGAGTGGAACGACGTGTTGATTCGCGTGAAGGACAATCACATCGAACACTGGCTGAACGGGGTAAAAGTGGTGAGTGTCGAGCGTGGCAGTGATCAATGGAATGCACTGGTCGCGGCCAGCAAATTTAGCGACATGCCCGGCTATGGCAAAGCAGATGCCGGTTACATCGCACTGCAGGACCATGGCGATCCGGTGTGGTTTCGCAATATTCGCGTGCGCGAGCTGTGACAGGACGACACGACAATAAAGCTGCTTGAGAGCGCGGAGATGTTGCACATTTACAGAAAAAAGTTACGGAAATTCCCCTGCGGGACACTATATACTTTGCGCTGGTCAGGGAAACAGCCAGTGCAATCACCCTAGAGTGATGGACCGCAGCCCTGGACCATAATAAAAGCACATTCAAAGGGGCCCTCACTTGTCGACTACTACTGCGATCGAACGTCTGTCCTGCGCTAATGTCCAGGTCAATTCCCGCGCATGCACACACCGCAATACAGCACTGAGGAGCTGGCGACGCGGCGTAGCACTTGCCTTGCTGGGAATCGTGATGAGCGCTCCTGCACTGGCGCAAAACACAGACTTCAACGTGACCGTCAACACCGGCGCCACACCGCCCAACAGTGCTACGGTCTACCCCGGACAAGCGACCAGCCTGCGAATTACGCTGAGCAACAACTCCACCAGTACGCCTCTGACCGGTGTGAATTACAGCAAGCCGCTGCCGACGAATGCGATCAATGGCCTGCTGGTCAGTGGCGCCAGCAGCATCACTGGCGACCCCGGCTGCACCGGCGGCACACTGGCCACCACGATCGCCCAACCAGGCATCAGCCTCTCCGGCCTGACCGTGCCGGCGCGCCAGGTCGGTGTCCCGGGCTCAGGTGAGTGTTACCTGAATATACCGATAGTCGCCTATTCCACAGATGGCATCAGTACCACCCTGTTTTATCTACTCGCCGGAGGAGACGTAAACTCCGACCAGGGCACCAACGCCACCGGCGGCCCCCAGGCGATCACCATACAAGGTGTACAGCGACCTACCTGGTCGAAAAACTTTCTGCGGGGCACTGTTCAGGACACGGTTCTGGTCATCGGTGGCGCTACCCGAACGTTGCGTATCACGCTGACCAACCCCGACCCCGTGATTACCCTTACCGGAATCAGTTTTGTCGATGTTATGCCCACCAGTGGCCCCGGCGGCGCAGTAATCGAACCGACCGGCACACCAGCCACCGGCGCCTGCGGCGGCACCAAGGTCCTCACTCAGGGCGCTGCAGCGCAGATTGCCGTGTCCAATGTCACGCTTGCCCCCGGCGCCAGCTGTGCGGTGGATGTGGAAGTGCGCGCCCGCCAGAACAACGGCGTCTACTCGCGCACGCTTACCAATACTGTGCTCGCTTCCAGCTACAGCAGTAATCAGGGTCTGCGTCCGAGCAGCAATGCCAGCCGCAACTTTCAGGTACGCTCGCCGCTGGCGGTCACCAAGAGCTTTAACCCAAGCGTCGTCGCCAGTGGGCAGCCGAATAACTTCAGCATCACGCTCACCAACAGTTCCACATCACCGCTCCCGGTCACTGGCTTTAGCGATAACCCCATCGCTGCCAGTCCCTATCAGGACCGTTTAAACATCGCCAGTACCGCCGCCATCAGCAACAGTTGCGCCGGCGGCACGAAATCGCTGCTGGGCGGCGGACAGGGCTTTTCGGTGGGGGGATTCTCCATTCCTGCCAACGGCAACTGCGTGATCAACGTCACCTACACCGGCCAGACGCCCACTAGCGACGCGCCTACCACCTATACCAACAACATTCCTGAAGGTGCGGTACAAACCAGTGTCGCAGGCATTGTCAGCCAGTCGCGCTCGGCTACGGTGTTAGTGGCCGACCGGCTGCGCGTGGAAAAATTCCGCACGCCGGCAGCGGCATCACCCGGTGACCCGGCGCGTTACGATGTGCGCGTCAGCAATTTCTCCGATACGGCAATTGCCAACGTGACCGTCAATGATGTTCTGCAGAACGGCTCGACACTGCTACTGGGGGGGAGTTTTACACCCACACTGACTGCCGCCTGTGGTGCGTTGGGACTGAACGGCGCGCTGCAAGGCGCCACGTCCGTCACCTTTACCATAGGTACTCTGCCGGGTCGCGTTGACACCAATACACCGGGGCAGTGCGTCATCAGCTTCTACGTGATGCTGGGCAAGACCGTGACCACACCCACTTCCAATGCCGTGGGCCCCGGCAGCGTCTGCTTCAACAACAGCGGCACGCAGGTATGCAACAGTGTTGCGGCGGAACCGGTGGAGGTTAATCCACTGCCTAATATGGGCCTGGCCAAGACTTTTGACGGTGCAGAGAATGTCTCCAAGCGCGAAGGCAACACCACCCGACTGAGGCTGCAGGTCAGCAACTACTCTGTGCGAACCCTGACCAGCCTGACATTCAGCGACACGCTGCCGGCTGCGGGCCCGTTCCAACAGCTGCGGGTCGCTACGCCGCCCAATGTCACCAACACCTGCGGCGGCACCGTGACGGCCGTTGCCAACACCACCTCGGTGTCTCTGAACAATGGCGTGGTGCCGGTGTATAACGGCTCGAATCCCGGTAGCTGTTATCTGGAAGTCGATGTCATAGGACCGGCGGGCACTTATCCCAATAGCGCCGATGCCTCTGCGCTGCGCACCAATGCCGACGGCTCTACCACGGCAGTGATTGCCAGCGATGGCGCCTCGGTCACTTACACTGACACGCTGCAAGTGGGCAAGAGCTTCCTGCCGACCTCGGTGGGGCCCAATGGTCGCTCAACGGTCAGTATTCGACTGACCAACCTGGATCCCGATCTGCCCATTAACAACATCGCATTTAACGACATCCTGCCAGCCAATATGGTTGTTGCCACACCGGCAAATGCCTACAGCACCTGCCAGGGTAACCCCGCGATTTCCGCCACACCGGGTGCAGGCAATGCCGGCATGCTCGGCGCCGTGCTGGCGCCACAGTCGGCGTGTGAACTGCGTTTTGATGTCACCGTCACCGGCTCTTCAGACTGGGTGAACACCATCCCTCCCGGTGGCGTCACTGCCTCCGGCGGACTCACCAACCGCACACCGGTGAGCGCCACGCTGTTCTATGCGCCACCTCAGGTGCCATTGATCGCCAAGTCCATTAACCCGGGTACCATTGTGCCGGGCCAATCGGCGCTGCTGACGATCAACCTGACCAACGGTATACAAAACCTCAGCAACCTGCAGGTGACCGACTACTTCACCATGGACGGCCTGCCTACCGGCGCCGCTAATGGCATGCGTATCGCCGGGGCGCCCGAGGCGAGCACCAACTGTCCCAACGGCATCATCACCGCACAGCCCGACAGCGAATTCATTACCCTGTCAGGCGCATCCATGCTGGCCAACACCCAGTGCCAGGTGCAGGTGCGAGTTACGTCAACCACAGTAGGTACCCTGACCAACACCATTCCGCTGAATACCATCAGCAACGACCAGGGCTCATCCAACTCCACCAGCTTCGCGCAGAGCACGCTGAGCACCACCAGCGCTATCGGTGTCAGCAAGCTGTTCGAGCCGGCCGTGGTAAGTCCGACCCAGTCGGCGCGCCTGCGTATCACCATTTACAATACGCAGCCGGCCAGTGTGACCGGACTGAGTATTCGCGATGATTTCCCCGACGGACTGGTTTCAGCGCCGGTGCCGGACGCATTCTCCAACTGTGGCGGCGCGGCCATTGTGACGTTCCCCACCAGCGCCAGTGTGCTGCTGTCCGGCGGCAGCCTCGGCCCGGCGCAGGGCAACGAGGCCAGCAGTTGTTATATTGAGACCAGCGTAGTGGCTGCGGATGAAGGTACCTATCTCAATACCATTCCTGCCAATACCCTGCGCGCCAACGGCACGCCGGTGACGCATCCGCCAACCGAGGCGAAACTGGAAGTGCGCAAGCGCCTGATCGTCAACAAGGCGTTTGACAACCTGACGCTGGATACCGGCAACCCGGTGGGCTTCACTACCGGCGTGGCATCGCGTTTACCCGGTGTTCCCGCGCCTATGACAATCCGTATCGAGAACCCAAACAGCATTGCGCTGACGCAGGTGAACTTCGTCGACACACTGCCCGACGGACTGGTACTGGCACAAACGCCGGCCCTGAGTACGACCTGTACCGACGGGCAGGTGAGCGGAGTGCCTTCGGGCAGGGATGTTCGCCTCACCGGCGCGTCACTCGCCGTCACCGGACAGCCGGGTGCAATCTGTACGGTCACGGCAAACGTGGTGAGCAATATTCCCGGTGTCTACGTCAATGAAATTCCCGCCGGCGATGTGCGCAGCTTCGAAGGCATCGACAATATCCCGGGTACCCAGGCGCAGATCATCATTGCGACACCGCCAGGAGTGCGCAAGGAGTTTTCACCACCGGTGATTGCACCCAACGCCACCTCCACACTGACCATCACCATCGCCAATGAAAATGCGCTGGAAATGGCGCTGACTGCACCCCTGGTAGACAACCTGCCCTCCACACCCGGCCAGATGCGGGTGGCAACACCGAGTGTCGTCAGCACCACGTGCCCGGGCGGCAATGGCATTGTCAGCGCCGTGGCAGGTTCAACCTCTGTGCAAATACTGTCAGGTTCGGTGATTCCGGCGCAGGGCTGTGTCGTCACCGCAAGGGTGACCGCAGTCGCGCTCGGAAATTACGTGAACACGATTCCTGTAGGCGGACTGAAAACCACTCTGGGTATCAACAACACACCCGCAGAATCACCGCTGCTGGTGAGTTCACTCGGCTATATTTCAGGCCGGGTATTCCTCGATAACCAGAGCGTGCCCAACGGCACATACATCCCGGGCAACTCCACTCCGATTAGCGGGAACTACATTGAGCTGCGCGACGGCAGTGATTGCAACGGGACATTGCTTGTCGCCAAGTTCACCGACAGCACCGGCGCCTACCTGTTCAGCAACCGGACTGCTGGCACCTACAGTGTGTGCCAACCGGGACAGCCGCCGGGGACGCTTAACAGCATCACCACGCAAGGCACCATTGTTCCCTACGCAGGCAGCACCGGCACTGCAGGCGTTGCAAGCAACCCTCCCGGCGGCGTACCCACCAGCCAGATCGCGAACATTGTGCTGAACAACAATGGCAACGCGAACCAGGTGAGCGGCTCGCCCGACAATAACTTCTCAGAGGTTGTCCCGGTGAGTGTGGCAGGGAACGTCTACTACGATCGTAATAATAACGGCGTTTTCGACGCAGACGAGTCCGGCATAGGTGGCGTCACCGTGACGCTGTCGGGACCGGTAAATACCAGCACCGTAACCGCCGCCGACGGCAGCTACAGCTTTACAGGCCTGCCGCCGGGCACTTACACGCTGGTTGAAACGCAGCCTGCAACCTACACGGACGGCATCGACTCGCTGGGAACTGTGGGCGGCGTGGCCAACGGTGATGCCGGTGTCAACGAAACCTTCAGCAATATTCAGTTGGCTGCCGGTGCAGCAGGCGTCGAGTACAACTTTGGCGAAACACTCATTGACAGCGCCATCACTCTGGACGCCAACGCCTACTGCGACAATGACGTACCCCGCGTGGCGTACAGCATCCCGTCCTTCGCTGGTGAGGCTAACCCACCGCCGGTGACTATCAGCTGGTACACGCCGCAGGGTCGGCTCGTCGATCAACGCATTGGCCAACCCCCGAGCGGTGTACTGTTGTGGCCGGGCGCGGAAGTAGACGGCTCCGGCAATGGCGTAGGCTGGCCGGGCTGGTTATTCGTCAGTGATGCGTGGGAACGGGTCCCCGATGATCGCATTCCTCAGCTCGTGTTGCGCGTGTCGATTAACCCCTCGGCGGAAACTACGTTGACGTATCCGCCCTCAACGCCGGACTGTCGTACACAGCCGCCAGGTACTATCGATCCGCCAATCGATCCTCCACCGAAGCCGCCGGTATCCGTTCCCAGCGTGCCTGCGGGTATGCTGTGGTTACTGTCGATGCTGCTCGGACTGACGGCACATCGAAAGCTGCGCGGTCGCCGCTGAGATCAGTAACCCTGAAAAAAGCCTCCCGAGCGGAGGCTTTTTTTTGCACCGCAAATTGGCCGCTGTGGCGTGTCGGCACGCCTGCGCGAGCACCATTGGGCCGCACTGGAATTGCCCGGCGGCGAAAGTCGGATAGTTCAAGTAAATAGTATGATCGTGCTAGGTATCGGGCTGGGCGCTCACTATTATCAGACGTAGAATCGGCATGCACACGGTATATCTGGCCTGGACGCGGGAGCACGAGCGGTAATGGAGACCAAGTACACATTTTGCAGAACCTGTGAGGCCACCTGCGGACTGGAAGTGGACGTTGCCGACAACCGTGTGCTGACCATTCGCCCCGATAAAAAGCACGTGGTCAGCAAGGGCTACTCCTGCGTAAAAGGCATTCATTTTGACAAGGTGCAGAACAGCCCCGACCGCATTACCGCGCCGCAGAAACGCATTGGCAGCGAGTGGCATACGATCAGTTGGGAGCAGGCGATCAGGGAGATCGGCGGCAAGATTCGCCAGCTGGTGGACCGCTATGGCGCACAGAGTTTTGCGCATCTGGTAGGTTCCGCCGGTGGCGCCAACCTGCTCGCCCCGATGTTTCGCAATGCGTTTTACCAGGCGCTCGGTTCGCGGCGTATGTACGGTACCGGAACCTGCGACACCACCAACAAGTTTCGCGTCTGCGAGGACATGTACGGCTCCCCGTTTCGCCTGGCCTATCCGGATATCGAGAGCACGGAGTTTTTGATGGTGCTGGGCGCGAATCCTGCAGTGTCCGGCAATACGCTGTATCACCTGCCAGCGTCGGTGCAACGCTTCAAGGCGATCGTCAAGCGCGGTGGCCGCGTGGTGTTTATCAATCCCAGACGCATCGAATCGGCGCAGGCTGGCGAGCACTACTTTATCCGGCCCGACACTGATGTGTATTTCCTTGCGGCATTCTGTAATGAATTGATCGCACAGCGCGGTACAGCGGAGCCGGCCATTGATCGTTACATGTCAGGGTTTGCCGATCTGCGTGAGACCGTTGCGGACTGGACGCCGGAACGCCAGGCACAGGTGACCGGCATCAGCGCCGAAACCCTGCGCGAACTCGTCGCCGCTCATCGGGCGGCCAAAGGCGCCTGCCTGTATATGGCAACGGGCGTCAATCAGGGCCGCAGCGGAACGCTGTGTTTCTGGTTGCTGGAGGCCATCAATGCCATATCCGGCAATCTCGATCGCCCCGGCGGTATGCTGATGGGTGAAGGCCTGTTCGATATGGCCAAACAGATCAAGGAGGACGGACAACTCACCGCGCGCACCGACCGCGAGGATGGCCTGATCAGCGTTGTTGGCCTGCAGCCCTCGGGCATGCTGGCCGAGGATCTGGAGAGCAAACGCGTGCGCGGTATGATCGTGGAGGCCAGCAACCCCTTGCTGGCCTGCTCCAATCCCGATGGTCGGCTGGACAAGGCCTTTGCCGATCTGGATCTGCTGGTATGCATCGACCTGTTTCGCAATGAAGTCGGCAGTCTGGCCCACTATATACTGCCTGCCCCCACCTGGCTGGAACGCGCGGAACTCCCGTATGCACTGCAAAGCTTTGTCGCCTGCACGCCGGTGCCCTATATGAGCTATAGCGACGCTGTAGTGGACGCACCACCGCAAGTGCGCCACGAATGGTGGATCTACAGTCGCCTGGCCGAGGCGTCCGGCGCGATCATGTTTGGTAAACGCTGGCTCGCGGCACTGCTTAAACTGAATACGCGGCTCGCCTACTCTTCGCGGCACTGGCTGCGCGCGCTCGCGATGACACCGGAGAAGATGATTGACGGCATGTTGAAGAAAGGAAAACTGCCGGGGCGCAAGGCGTTTCTCAGCAAGCATCGCCACGGGCTGCTGCTGCCGCCAAACCGCGGCGGCAACTTTCTCGGCACCGATAAAGTGTTAACCGAGAACGGCAAGGTCCACTTGGCGCCAGCCAGTTATGTCGAGACTTTCAATAACACTGTGGAAGGACTGTTCGCCGAAGAACTCGCGCGCCGCAATGATTTTAAATTGATCGGCAAACGCGAGATAAAGCGCATGAATACCGCCTCCGCGAATGTGCCGCGACTGGTGAAGGACGAAACCAACTACGCCTGGCTGAACAACGCGGACGCCCAGGAAATCGGTGTCCGCCCCGGCGATCATGTAACGGTGCGCTCCGCCTTTGGCAACATTCAGATTCCAGTGAAAGTCAGTGATGAAATGATGCCGCGTACTGTGGCCATTCCACAGTGCTGGGGACACAAAAATGCCGACGGCCTCAGTCACGCCCGCCAACACCCCGGCGTCAACTCCAACTTCCTGGCCGGCGACGGTGCCGACAATATCGAGAAGCTCTCCGGCATGTCGCACCTGTCGGGCATTTTTGTGGCGATCGAACGAGTAGCACCTTGAACTGCGCACAGGCGTACTATACTGGCCCTGTAGTCTGACAAAGAAACGTCGGTTCACACCGATACTGCGGAGGCACACCATGCTCAATGGATACACTCGCTCAATTCTCTTTATTTTCCTGGCAAGCCTGCTCAGCGGCTGCGGTTACAACACCATGAACGCAGGCGATGAAACCGTGAAAGCCGCGTGGTCGGAAGTAGTCAACCAGTACAAGCGTCGCGCCGACCTGATCCCCAATCTGGTAAAAACCGTTGAAGGCTTCGCCAAACAGGAGCGCGATGTACTGGTAGGTGTCACCGAGGCTCGCGCCAGGGCCAGCGCCATGAACGTCAATCCGGAAGTACTCAATGACCCACAGGCATTCCAGCAGTTTCAGGCCGCGCAGGGAGAGCTGTCGAGTGCTTTGTCGCGCTTGCTGGTTACCGTGGAACGCTATCCTGAATTGAAGTCTGATGCGAATTTCCGCGAATTGCAGGCACAACTTGAAGGCACTGAAAATCGCATCACGGTCGCGCGCAACCGCTATATAGAAGCAGTGCGTGAGTACAACACCGTAGTGCGATCGTTCCCGACAAACCTCACGGCGATGATGTTCGGTTTCCAGATCAAGCCAAACTTCAGCGTCGACAACGAGGCGGAGATTGCCAAGCCACCAGAGGTATCCTTCGGCAACGATTCCTGACACATGATGTCAATCCTGCGCTTACTGCTGACGGTGTGCTTGTTACTGGCTGCCACTGGCGTACCTGCGCAAACCCTGCAGAACGTTCCTGCTCTTACCCAGCGCGTTACCGATCTTGCCGGCATTCTTGACCCCTCCGTACAATCAGCACTGGAGCAGAAGCTGCGGTCATTGGAGCAACAAACTGGCAGCCAGCTCGCCGTGCTGATTGTGCGCAGCACGCAACCCGAAGCAATAGAACAGTATTCGATCCGCGTCGTTGACGCATGGAAGCTCGGCCGCGACAAGATCGATGACGGCGTGCTGCTGCTCGTTGCCAGTGATGATCGCAAAGTTCGCATCGAGGTCGGGTACGGCCTGGAGGGCGCACTGCCCGATGCGCGCGCGCACCAGATCATCGAAAGAATCATCAAGCCGCACTTCGCTAGCGGCGACTTTGGTGGCGGCTTGAGCGCTGCCGCAGATGCCATCGCGGCCGCTATCCGGGGTGAATCACTGCCGCTTCCGCGCAAGGAAGCTACCACGGCCTCCGGTGTAGAGAACTTGCTACCGATCATCCTGATTATCGCGTTTGTGATTGGCATACCCTTTAAACGCGCTCTGGGCTTGTTGCCTGGTGCGCTGGCCACAGGCGGAATCGCCGGATTAGTTGCCTGGTTGCTGCTAGGTGCGCTGGGCGTTGCGGCGCTGGCTGCCATCGTCACCTTTCTATTGAGCCTGATAACCGGCACTGGGCCTGGACGCTGGTCCAATGGCGGCGGTTTTGGCGGAGGCCTTGGTGGCGGCGGATTCGGAGGCCGCGGTGGCGGTGGATTTGGTGGCGGCTTCGGAGGCGGTGGTGGCGGCTTCGGAGGCGGTGGCGCCTCAGGAGGTTGGTGATCGTTATGAAGCGATACTTGCGAAACTTCTTCACCACGCGATTCGCACTGAAGCATGCGTTTCCACAATTAGCACTCGATGCCATCGAAGCGGCCATTGCACACGGCGAGACTACGCACTCCGGCGAGATTCGCTTTGTCATCGAAACGGCACTTGACTTGCCTGCGCTGGTTCGCGGCGTTCGACCGCGCGACCGTGCGCTGGAGTTGTTCGCCGGCCTCGGCGTATGGGACACAGCAATGAACAATGGCGTATTGATCTATGTTCTGCTCGCTGAGCGAATGATCGAAATCGTCGCAGACCGCGGCTACGACAATCTCGTAAGCGCCGACGAGTGGCAGGCCGTATGCGAGACCATGCGCAGTGATTTCAAACATGACCGCTTCCGCAACGGTGCCCTCGCGGGTGTGGCAAGCGTGTCAACGCTCATTGGCCGGCACTTCCCACCGGCGGCCAATGACGTCAATGAACTGGCCAATCGACCAACGATACTTTGAGAGAGCCTTTACTGCGCAGCGAAACCGGTTCTGGGGTTGCGCACAAAAAAATCCAGGATCGCATCACCCATTGAAAACCAGACTGACGGATCTTCGGGAAAAATCAGACTGTCGGGATTATCAGGGTACACATGGCCGTTAGTATGGCGCAGATGCTCGAACACCACGCCGTGGGCATTGGTATAGCGCGTCCACCAGTACAATCCATCGGGGCTGCCATCCACAGTCTCATAGCCCACGTCGTCGCGCACCATGTCAATGCGACCTGCGGCGTCAAACACGATATCTCCAGTCTCTGAAAACGCGTAAGCATCGGCATCTGCCGTTACCATGCCATAGTCGTACATCACGCTGACGAGCAATTGCGTGATCGAACGCGTAATGGTTGAGGTGAAATAGCCAACAAGTATGTCGTTGGTGCCGCTGATAAAGAACAGCGGAACCTGCCTGGCAGGGCCGCCGCCATCGGCAAAGCAGTCGATGTCAGTAGCCGACAACGGTGCAGCGCTGGCAATGATGTCTGAATGATCGCAGACGAACTTCCAGCTCATGCGCCCGCCCTGAGAGAAACCGGTGATGTGCACACGATCTTCATCGACATCGAAGGCATCGATAGCCTGCTGCATGAAATCGAACACGGTATCGTAATCACGGCCCGGCACCCAGCTACTGGGTTCGCTCAACTCGCCCGGCTGCACCACGATGTATCCGCCGCGCTGCATGGCAGCAGCGGCAAGATGCGTTCTGCGCTCCTGCTCGTCCGGGTTGCTCAGCCAGCCATGCACATCAAAGATCAGGCCGCAGGCCGCATCGATGCAGTCCTGCGTCAGCAGCACCTTGAACTGGATGCCGTCACACTCAAAAACGTGCCGGTCGGCGGCGGAAACGTCGCTGATACATCGAGTGGTGTGCACATCGCGGGGCACGATAGTGTTATCGTCACCATCGCTACATGCCGCACACAAAAGAAGAACAGCAGTGGTACACAGCGCCGTCGTGAACCGTTGTTTTCTCGCCGTCATCAGATCCATCAAGCACCTATGTCGCAGCAGCTGTTGGGCAGCTTTCGCTGATCAATCCAAAGCCTTCGGAGCGCACTTCGAATTTCAGTTTGTCAGTCGCCTTCCAATCGATGGTAAATACATAGAACGTATCGTAATCGCTATTGGGCCAGACAGGTACAGTGCCGACATAATCAAAGCGCTTGAGCATAATTTCGGCAAAGTTTACCAGGTTGAGGTGTTCCCAGGCAACGTAGATAACATCGTTATGGTACTGCTCTTGCAACAGGGTATCGGCCAACAGACCGGGGTCGTTAAAAGGCAGTTGCGTGTTTATCGGTACGCCCAGTCGAATGGCGGTAGGTGCTATGGTCAGCAACGGGCGAACATAATCATAGCGGTGACCATCACCATGAATTTCTGTGGCCTTAACCGAGGGGTTCGGCGCAAAAATATGATCCGGGCGGGGAAAGTTCGCAGCGAAAAATTCCGGCAGTAACAGTGACCGATTCAAACCCTGACACGTGAGCAGACCAAGTCCCTGTGCCGGCTTTTCGCCGTGACGTACCATTACCAACGTCTGAGTTCCAGCTGCAGAGGATTGTGCTGCGTCGGCGCAGACTGCCGACAACGCCAAAACCATCGACAACATGATCGATTGAGTAACTTTTTTCATGCCAAGGCTCCTGCACCATGCAGCTAAAAATTCAGAGCAGTTTGAGCAAACGAGTCTGCTCGCAAGACCATACCATCCAGAACAACTGCTGGATGGCTCCTATCATTGCAAGCTAGAGGCGAGGCGCGCAACCCGTCTGCGCGGCTAACTATACATTACGCAGCGAAGCCATCGACATAGCATTTGAGGCTGGGCCGTAAGGTGGTGTGTATCGCGATATAAACCGGGCGCGAAAATGCGGTGGGGTTGGCAGTGTGGAAAATACTTACTACACTGAAAAAAGGACACAGATTTATAACGAATTTCGTCAAATGGATTGGCGTTTTGATGACGAGAATGGAGTGACGTTTGTGTCTACAGAAGCCTTCTATCCGGGAGAACCACATGCTACAAATCGCTAAATTGGTGAGCCGCTCGCTCGCCATATCCATGTTGATGGTAAGTGCAACCGCGATGGCGGCCGCAAAACCCAATATTCTCATCCTGTGGGGTGATGACATTGGGCTATGGAATGCCAGTGCCTATAACCGTGGCGGCATGGGTTACAAAACACCTAATATAGATTCCATAGCAAATGAAGGCGCCCTGTTTACCGATATGTATGCACAACAATCGTGTACTGCGGGACGGGCATCATTCATCCTGGGCCAACAGCCCTTCAGAACCGGCTTATTGACCATTGGCATGCCAGGCAGTGAACAGGGTATTCCCGACTGGGCACCCACTATCGCCGATTTACTGAAAGACCAGGGTTATGCCACCGGACAATTCGGCAAAAACCACCTGGGCGACCGGGACAAGCACCTGCCTACCAACCATGGCTTTGACGAGTTTTTTGGCAACCTCTACCACTTGAACGCTGAAGAGGAGCCCGAATCCTACTACTACCCGAAAGATCCCGAGTTCCGTAAGAAGTTTGGGCCGCGCGGCGTACTGCACTCTTTCGCAGATGGAAAGATTGAAGATACCGGCCCGCTGACCAAGAAACGGATGGAAACAGTTGATTCCGAGTTCGGTGGGGCTGCCAAAAAGTTTATGGCCAACGCTGTTAAAGCCGACAAACCGTTCTTCGTGTGGATGAATTTCACCCGTATGCACGTGTGGACACACTTGCAGAAAAAATATGACGGTATTACCGGTATCGGCCTCTATCCAGACGGCATGGTAGAACTCGATGACATGGTGGGCAGTTTTCTCGAGGAACTGAAAAAGCTCGGTGTTGCTGACAATACCATTGTGGTCTTTTCAACGGATAATGGTGCAGAAAAACTCACCTGGCCTGATGGCGGCACTACCCCCTACCACGGTGAGAAAGGTACCACCTGGGAAGGCGGTATGAGAGTACCGCAAATGGTGAAGTGGCCCGGCACGATCAAGCCCGGAACCATCTATAACGACATCATGAGCCAGGAAGACTGGATGCCGACATTGTTGGCCGCAGCCGGTGTGCCAGACGTGAAAGAGAAACTTGCCTCAAAAGACGGCTACCAGGCCAACGGCAAGAAATTCCGAGTACACCTTGATGGCTATAACTTCAAACCCTACTTTGAAGGTAAAGAGAAGAAGGGGCCGCGCAGGGAGATTATGTATTTTGCCGCCAGTGGAATGCTCAACGCAATACGGGTAGATGACTGGAAAGTCGCCTTTGCTACCGAAAAAGGCGGGATCAACGAGGCATTGCGAGAAACACCTCAATGGCCGGTGATCACCAATCTGCGTGCTGATCCCTTCGAAAGCGGCTCACGCGACTCTGGCATGTATGTGCGATGGTACGCTGACAACATGTGGTTGATGGTTCCCGCGCAGGGATTTGTCAAAAAATTCTTTGCCACCATTCCAGACTATCCGTTCCAGCCCGGCGGTTCATTGAGTGCGTCCAATATTGGCTACGGCACTCTCGAAAGACAGAAAGCCCTGGGTAACCTGGATAAGCTGATGGACATCTCAGTTCGAAACTAGGTTGTCAGAAAGCAATGGCCGGGGCTTTGTCATTCAGCCCCGGCTTTTTTTATCCGCATTGAGTGAGGTATGCCAGGGTCACATGGCTCACTCACTCGTCAAAAGTGAATATTCTTGCCCAGTCGTCCTTCATGCTGATAATGAGCCAGCCATTCTTGCGGGCTTCGTCCATGGTGGACTGGGAGAAGGTACCGAAGGAAGAAGCCGGCAGCCCGCCTGCAGGACCGTAGGCGTATTCACGTTTGTCATCGTCATGTAGCACCAGACCCATCAGCCGCGCGCCGTCGCCTGCGTTCGTCCATTCAAGCATCTGCAGGTCGCCGTCTGAATTGCCGAAGGCTGCAATCGGCCGCTTACCAATAAACATGTTGATGCCGACCGGTTTGCCTGCTTTATCGTCGATAAAATTGATTTCCGGCAGGCGCATCAGAACGGGCTTGCCGTCTTTCATCTCGTACTGGGTCTTGATGCTTGAACCTATCACCTGCTCAGGCGGGATTCCATACACCGCCTCGGTCATGGGTCGCATAAACTCGATGCCGCCGCCGGAGACGATATACGTCTTGAAGTCATTCGCCCGCAGGTATTCCAGCAGTTCCACCATCGGCAGGTAGGTCAGTTCGGTGTAGGGTCGCTTGAAGCGCGGGTCGCGCGCAGTGGCGAACCACTCCTTCACTATCGTCTCGAACTCAACTGTCGTCATGCCTGCATGGGAGGCCATTATCAGTTCCATCAGGCCTTTCTGCCCGGCAGCAGCCAAAGCCTTGAGGTCCCCTTCCAGTATTGCCTTGAACGGTTGCGTGGTTTTCCACTCGGGGTGTTGCGGAGCCAGCGCTTTCACACGGTCCATCGCAAAGGCGAGTTGGGTATACATCGGATGCTCGACCCACAGGGTACCGTCGTTGTCGAAGGTAACGATGCGATCTTCCGGTGCCACGTACTGACTGCTCGATTTTTCCGTGGTCTTGTTGACAAAATCGACAATCGCCTGCTTGGCGGGACCATCGTTCCATGATTGCAAGGGTTCGGCGGCGCTAGCCATGTTGGCAGTCAGAAAGATGAGAACGGCTACAAAGACGTTGATAAAAATGCGATTATCCTGTGTTTTCATAGAATTCAATTTTCCACGGTTGGTTGCGTCAGCGGGTACTTTACATTCGAATAGCAATTCTGTCATACATGCTTGCGATTAAGCAGATTTAGAGGGTAGTCACTACTGGACGAACCCCGAACAGACTTGCGAGAATGCAGCGGCTATCAAACAGGGACAAACGCTTTAATGAAAACAAACTGGAAAATGCTGGACCCGGCGATTATGGGTGACGAAGTGAGCATGCATTCACTCTTCCGCGAACTGCGCGAAAACGACCCGGTTAGTTTCGTGGAGCATCCGGATTTCGAACCTTTCTGGGCCGTAACCAAACACGAAGATATCAAGGCGATCAGCCAGAACAATGCCGAGTTTCTCAACAACCCACGCACAGTACTGATCCAACGCGAATTCGAGCAGGCATTGCTGGCACAGTTTGGCACGCGCAACGGGCTGGAAACGCTCATTCACATGGACAATCCGAAACACAAGAAGCTGCGCAATGTCACGCGGGACTGGTTTAAACCAGGCCCTATCGACAAGCTGCGCGGCGATGTCCAAACCCTCGCCAAAGTCTATGTCGATAAAATGGAGGGTATGGCCGGCAAATGTGACTTTGTTAAAGATATTGCCCTGTTGTACCCGCTGCGGGTCATCATGTCGATTATCGGCGTGGCGCCTGAGGAAGAGCCGATGATGCTCAAACTCACCCAGGAATTATTCGGAGGGCAGGACCCTTCCCAGACACGCGGCGCGAATGTCGAAGATGGCCTCGCCGTACTGATGGATTTCATGACCTATTTCACTGCCATAGTAGAGGATCGCAAGAAAAACCCCAGTGGCGATCTGGCCTCAATCCTGGCAAATGCGCTGGTTGACGGCGAACCGATGGAGCAGCTGGACCAGCTGAGTTATTTCATCATTACGGCAACCGCCGGCCACGACACCACATCCGCCACGATCAGCGGCGGCATGAAGGCGCTACTGGAACATCCGGAACAGCTCGCCAAGTTGCGCGCGAACCCTGAACTATGCACCCAGGCCGCCAGAGAAATGATCCGCTGGGTCTCACCGGTGCGACACATGATGCGCACCACTACCAAAGACATTGTGCTGCGCGGCAAATCGCTCAAGGCGGGCGAAAACCTGTGCCTGTGGTACCCATCAGCCAACCGTGACAGCGACGCTATCGAAAATCCCGATACATTTGACATAGAGCGCGACAACCGCAATCAATTGGCGTTCGGTTTTGGTGGGCACATGTGTCTGGGACAGCACCTTGCGGTACTGGAAGTGGCGGAATTTTTTCGCGAGTTACTGCCCAGGCTCGAGCATATAGAGTTCGCAGCTGAGCCGGAGTGGGTACAGGCCATTTTTGTCGGCGGACTGAAATCAATGCCGGTGCGCTATTCGTTCGCTTAGCGCGTCGTCGACGCGCTGTCTATAGTCACATAAGGTACATCGAAGCGGGTTTTGCATCAGCGTCTCTGCTGCGATGCTGACAGACCCACGATTCAGATAAATATTTGAGTATACTTACTCATTTTCTTGGGAGCTGCGGCTTGTCATATCTTCGCCTCGCGCGCAAAGTCCGACGAGAGATCCTTGAGCCAGAAGAATCTAACACTCACGCCATCGATGGCCTGCGCGGATTGGCCATAGTTACAGTCGTTCTTTTTCACTGCGCCCTTTTTCTCGGCTTTCTCACCAGGCCTGGATTGTATGAGGATTCGCAGCCCTGGATTGTATTCCTGGCTCGCAATGGCTGGTCTGGCGTAACGATATTCTTTGTGATTAGTGGCTTCCTGATTGGCAGTATCCTGATCAAGGAGATTCACCACGAGAAAAGACTGTATTTCGCCTCCTTTTTTATCAAACGCTCATTTCGCATCTTTCCCGCCTATTATCTGGTAATTACGATAAGTCTGTTTTTGATAGCGCCTCTGGGCCTGCCGGCGTTCAATTTCATGTATTCAACCGGTAACTGGCAGGAGCTGTTTAGCGGAAGCTGGGCGTCCTACCTGTATGTGCAGAATTACGTCAACCCAGGACATGAGCCGAGCATTCTCAGTTGGGGCTGGTCCCTGAGCGTCGAGGAGCAATTTTACGTACTGATTCCGCCGACTCTTTTACTGATTTTCAAAAGCACGTCAGAACGCGTGCGATTATTCGCGGTAGTCGGTCTTGTTTGTCTGCCGGTTATTGCTCGAACAGCACATTATCTTGCCGATCCCAACCTCACCATATTGAAAGGCTTCTATTACTACTCCCACAATCGCTTCGATGAAATTCTGGTTGGGGTGGTCATTGCCTATTTCCATGTTGTGTACCCGGCGCAATTGCGACGCATATGCGGACTATGGGGAAACTGGCTGGGGGTCGCAGGCCTGATCGGTTTCATCGTCGTGTGGTCCTACGGCAGTGTTTTCAGGAGCAACCTGTTCACCGTAGTTTTTCAATTTCTGGTAATGGCGTTATCCACGGGACTGATCCTTCTGAATTGCCTGTATCGCCCCAATCTGCTGACACGTTTCTTCAGTCACCGATTTTGGTATCCCGTAGCGCGCGTCTCCTACGGAATCTATCTCATTCATCCCTTTGTACTGTTTGGGTTGATGCAGCTATTTGCCGGGCATATCAACTTCACGAAAAGTAGTGCGTTCGGCTTGTTCCTTATTTACCTGGCGGTGCTGTCGATCACCTGGGTCCTGTCAGCAATCATGTTCCTGATGCTGGAAAGGCCGATGCTCGTCATGGGCGCGAAACTGGCAAAGAAATCGCGACCCGACAGACTGGAAGCCGGCACCCCGAAACGCAGCGCTACGATGTAGCAGGGTGCGAGAATGTGTCCGGGTTTCCGCAATTCAAATCTTCGCTTGCTTCCGGGCTGGACTGACACCGTTCACCTGCCATAATAAATTGCGGGTAGCGATTGCGTAATACCCTATTAGAGACGGTGATCGCCTGGAAAAAGCGGCGCTAATCAAGGTGCCGGAGAGCGTGCACAATACCGTGTTCAGCGCAGGAGGATCAGACCATGACCCAAGACACAGGCAAGTTTTCCGCCGACCATCTGGCACAGACCCACGAGGTATTCAACCAATCCCGGCCGCTAGTGGATTACAACGCCTACGATAGCGATGCGGCGTTGCGCGAAGCCGTGCAACGGCACGGTGCGGGCTGGGCCGAAAAATCCCTGTTCACTCACGGCGCGCGCACCGGCAGCGCGGCAGTGATCGAATGGGGTTTCCTGGCCAACGAGTATAAGCCGCAATTTGAATCCCACGACCGTCAGGGTCACCGCATCGACAGGGTGCGTTATCACGAGTCCTACCATCATCTGATGACACTGGCGCTGGAGGAAGCGGGACTGCACAGCACACCGTGGACTGAGCCTGGTCCGGGAGCGCATGTCGCCCGTGCTGCGCGCTATTACCTGCAGGGGCAGGTGGAGTCGGGGCACGGCTGCCCGGTCACGATGACGTTCGCCGCGGTGCCTACGTTGCGACTGACGCCGAAAATTGCGGATATCTGGCTACCGAAAGTGCTGGCCCGAGGCTACGACCCACGGAATATTCCCTACACCGAGAAAAGTGCGCTCACCATCGGTATGGGCATGACCGAAAAACAGGGTGGCTCGGATGTTCGCGCCAATACCACTTCGGCGCGCGCGCTCGGCGCACAAGGTCCTGGTGAAGCTTACGAGCTGGTGGGTCACAAATGGTTTACCTCCGCCCCGATGTGCGATGCGTTTCTGGTACTGGCGCAAACATCCGGTGGGCTCAGCTGCTTTCTGGTACCGCGCTGGCGAGAAGACGGCAGCAAGAATCCCATTCAGGTGCAACGCCTTAAAAACAAGATGGGCAATGTCGCCAATGCCTCCTCGGAAATCGAATTGCGCGGCGCACTCGGCTGGATGGTGGGCCAGGAAGGCAGGGGTGTACCCGCCATCATCGAGATGGTGGCGATGACGCGTTTCGACTGCATGATCGGTTCGAGTGCCGGCCAGCGCCAGGCGACAGCGCAGGCGGTGAATCATGCACTGACGCGCAGCGTGTTTGGCAAACACCTCATCGACCAGCCGTTGATGCGCAATGTACTGGCCGATCTGCAGCTGGAAGTCGAAGGCTCGCTGGCTATCACCATGCGTATGGGTGAGGCGCTGGACCGGAGTCTCGCCGCTGGCGGTAATGAACACGAAAAGCTGCTGCTGCGCCTGGGCTTGCCGACCGGAAAATACTGGATTTGCAAGCGCACCCCGTTTCACGCCTACGAAGCCATGGAGTGTCTCGGCGGCAATGGTGTCACCGAGGATTTCATCCTCGCCCGGCTCTATCGCGACGCACCGATCAACGCAATCTGGGAAGGCTCCGGCAACGTGCAGGCGCTGGACATGCTGCGCGCACTTGGGCGCAGCCCCGAGGTGCTGGATGCTTGGTACGCGGAGTTAAACAAAACTCGTGGGCAGAGCACCGTACTCGATGCAGCAGTAAAGGAGGCGCAACACGCGCTGGCAGACACCGCTGAAGTTGAATATCGGGCGCGACGCACTGTCGACCAACTGGCGTTGACCATGCAGGCAAGTCTGCTGGTACAGGCAGGCAATCATGCTGTCGCCGATGCGTTTATTGCATCACGGCTGGGACAGTCGGGAGATCGCAACTTCGGCACGCTGCCGCGAGGGCTGGATCTTGAGGCGATTCTACAAAGGGCTTCTCCGGTGTAAACCAAGCTACAGGAGAAATTCATGAACGAGCCTTTCCTCAAGCAAGCCAATGAAGGAGCAGCGGTAACCCAACTCACCACTGTACTGCAACGACTGGGATACCTTGATAAAACAAGCAGCGTCTTCAATCATGCAGTCAGGCGCGCAGTTAAAGAGTTTCAATCTCGCAACCTCGACAGCCGCGGCCGCCCGTTGGTGTGTGACGGTATCGTTGGCGAGCTGACGTGGTGGGCGCTGAATAATCCGAACGTCAACAATGCAACGGCTGCGACTGATTTCCTTGCCCCTACATCGGGCGGCAGTGTGACAGGCCGCGCTGCACTGGCAGTAGCGTTATCAGAGATGCAACACGGCGCACGCGAGATAGATGCTAACAATGACGGCCCGTTCGTGCAGAAATATCTGAACTGCATAACCACAACGCCACAGATGTGGTGTGCGGCCTTCGTGAGCTGGTGTTTCGCCCAGAACCCGGTGGGCATGCCGTTTCGTTACAGCCTGGGTGCTCGTGACATTCGCAATCAGTTCCAGCGCAAGGGTTGGGCGTTTGCTGCCTCGCAGCAAATGCCCGAGCCTGGCGACATCGCGGTCTGGTGGCGCGGCCGACAATACGGCAGCGAGGGACATATCGGCATAGTGCATAGACTGGAGCACGGCGTGCTCTATACGATCGAAGGCAATAAGGGTGGCTTCCCTGCCAGAGTGAATCAATTCGACTACGTATTGACCAGAATGGAAAAGTTTTTGGGGTTTGGACGGGTACCGTAATGCAAGCGTTCCGCGCAATCGGCTAAGCAGTCAACCTTTGCACACCAACCCACCCTTCACCCGGCTTTAACGTTACAGGATTATCAATCACCGCTGCTTCGACACACAACATCGACTGATACTCTTCATCTGCCATGTCACCGATGTTTTTTGCGCCTTCCCGCCCGGGATTCCACACAACGATATCGTCAAAGCCCGATTGGGCGATAGTGAGCGCATCTTTAGCATCTGCGAGTTGCAATGGTTCAGGTACGGCAAAATACACGCGATCCATTGCATCGGTTAGTGTCACTACGTCGTCTTGCTGAATGTGCCTGGTATCGAAATCGGAGCCGTCGTTGTTCCAGAACGCTTTTCCGCACAGCCCTGACAAGGTGACATTTTCCAGAGCAGAGATTGCGAAATATGTGTGCAGAGCAGCGGAGAATGTAAACGGTTTTGAGTCCGTGTTGATAACTGTAAGCTGGAGCTCAAGCGCGGCGTCGGACAGGGTGATTTGATAGCGTGCGGTAAATTGGTGGGGCCATATTTTCCCGGTTGCCTGATTACTGCTCAGTTGGAAGATACAGCGCGCATTGTCCACCGCTTCGCTTGGCGCCTCGATCAATTGCCATTGCGAGGTTCTGGCGAAACCATGCCTGGGTCCAGGTCCGCGCTCGCTGAACTGCGGAAAGATCACAGGCACGCCACCGCGAATGGATTTACCTTGTTCAAACGTCGCTTGCGACGACAAAAATATCCACTGCCTGCCGCTGGCTGTTTTCCACGATGTTAGGTGCGCACCGTAGGAGTAGATTTCGGCGCTGGCGCCACCGGGGGTAGTGAGCAGGATCGCTTGCATAACGGATTTCAGAAACCTCGTGATAGGCCGCCAATATTGAAGGGCAAGAATAACCGCAATTGATAGATTGAGATATCCTCACGGAAAATCCATGTGCGCCGGATGGTACGAGTTGCTCAATAACACTCGGACAAGGGCACCTCCACCCGCCTTTCGCTACCGTTCGGATAGCGCTCGATACGGTGACATCCCACTATCTCTGAGCTTGTACTCGACATGGCGTAACCGGCGTCGTGCGCATGGTAGATACTGTAAGTCACCGCAGCGCCAATCAACGCCGCGCCCAGCGGGTTATAGTAATTGTGCTCATAGTAAGGGCGCGGGTAGTAGTAAACATTGCGATAGTAAGGCCGTGGATACCAGTGGCCCCTATTGTAGCCGTGCTTGTAGCCGTGCTTGTATTCATTGCCATGTCCACCGCGATGCTCGTCGCGATGGTCGTCGTGCTTGCGGTCTGCAAGTGCTGCGCTGCCGCCTGCCGCCATTACCAATGCCAATCCCAGTGATGTCAGTCGTTTCATGCTCGTTCTCCTCCATTGGAGTGGTTACACGAGCACAGGTTACTCAGGCATGGCTGAACAGAAGCTGAATGAAATCATCCGCTGCGTTCAGCTTTGGTTCAGCTAGACCCGGGGATACTGCCTGCATGAGTGACTGCATCCCGCGGAGGGATACCATGAAGACATTGCCGTTTGCCCTGTTGGTCCTGGCTGCGCCCGCCGGGCTGCTGGCGCAGAACACCACCTACTACGACGCACCGGTGGTAAACGCGGAACCCATCGTAGAAGTTATCACCCGCAAGATTCCCTACGAGCAGTGCAGCAATGAGCAGGTAAAGGTGGTCCAGTCGGGCGCTGCCCATTCCGCCACACCTGGACTGCTCGGCGCAACGCTCGGCGGTGTCGTTGGCGGTGCCGCAGGACACGACAGTCGCTA
Organism: Halioglobus sp.; assembly: GCA_041396025.1. GTDB lineage: Bacteria > Pseudomonadota > Gammaproteobacteria > Pseudomonadales > Halieaceae > Marimicrobium. The sequence continues at coordinate 293,517 of JAWKZL010000005.1, forward strand.
CCAGCCGCTGATCATCGGCGCAGGAGCCCTGCTTGGTGCGTCTATCGGTACGGACATCGCACACCAGCGCAGCGCACAGAGCTATTACGTCACTGAACGCCGCTGCGGCATAGACTACGAACTGCGCGACACCGAGCGGGTGGTGGGGTATCGTGTGGGTTACCGTTATCAGGATGCTGTCTACTACACGCGGACCACGACACCACCGGGAGCCACAATCCGCGTACGCGTCGACGTGAGTCCGCTGGATTGAACCCGTCAAGGATTTGAATGGCCCGCCGAACCCCACTGCAGACACTCGCACTTTCCATGCTGGTCGCTACCCTCACCTGCACCCAACTGCTGGCGCCTGCACTGGCGCATGCAGACAAGGACAAAAACAAAAACCAGGGCAAGAGCCAGGAACAGACATCAGATCACCGTCGGTCCGAGGACCAGCGCCAGTCCCGCGATGACAAGCACAATAAAAGCCAGAAGTCGCAGCAAAACAAACGCTCACTCTCACCACAGCAAGCGGCGCAGCAAGCGCGTTCGCAGTACGGTGGACAGGTGCTCAAGGTTAGCCCGTCGGGGAACGGCTTCCAGGTACGGCTGCTCAAGGATGACGGTCGGGTGGTAACAGTGCCGATCGGAGACTAGACCCGTGCGCATGCTGATAGTGGAGGATGACCGACAATTGCGCGAGCTACTGGGCGCCTCCTTCCGCGATGCAGGCTGGGCAGTTGAACTGGTACCGGATGGCCGCGAGGGCCGCTATTACGGGATTGAGTACCCGTGTGATATTGCCATCGTCGACCTGGGCCTGCCGGACCTCTCCGGCATCGACCTGATCCGCCAGTGGCGCGCGGCGGGCCGCATCTTCCCTGTATTGATTCTCACCGCGCGCGGTGACTGGCGCGACAAGGTCGAGGGACTGGAAGCGGGCGCCGACGACTACGTAACCAAGCCCTTCCGCTTCGAAGAAGTTGCCGCGCGCGTCGCCGCGCTGTTACGCCGCGCTGCCGGACGCGCCACCGCGGCGGTCGAGTTTGGCGAGATCCGCATCGACTTCAGCGCGCGCAGGGTATCGCGCGCCGGCAAGGCGCTGGAGCTGACCAGCTTCGAGTACAACACGCTGGAGTATCTCGCCAGTCGTCCAGGCAGCGTCGTCTCCAAAGCAGAACTCACAGACCATCTGTACGAGGAGGATCAGGACCGCGACAGCAACGTGATCGAGGTTTTCATCGGCCGCCTGCGGCGCAAGCTGGACCCGGATCAGACGCTACAACCCATAGAGACAGTGCGCGGGGCGGGCTACCGCTTCGTGCTGCGACCAGTCGACGCATGAGGGAAGCCGTGCGCTCTCTGACGGGACGGCTGGTTCTTGGCAGCGCCCTGCTACTGCCACTGTTCCTCGGCGCCAGCGGCTGGTACCTGGAGCGCAGTCACCGCGCAAGTCTGGAGGCCGGTGAAGCCCAACGGCTGCCGCTGCAGGTGTTCGCACTGCTGGCGCAGGCGGAGTACGACGACGGTATCAGCCTGCCGGAACAATTGCTGGATGCGCGCTTCAACCAGCCCAACTCTGGCCTCTACGCGCGCATCACCGGGGCCGACGGCACACCGCTCTGGCTCTCACCTTCGGCGCTGTCGCTGCCCCCGGCTGTTCTCGACTACCCTGCGCCCGTGTTGTCACCTGGCGAACGGCACTTTGTGCGACGAGACAGGCTGTACATCCTCTCCTGGCAAGTATTGTGGGAAACCGGCAGCGGGCAAGCAGCTCCGCTGCAGTTCACGGTGATGGAATCCGCAGACCCCATAGATGCAGACATTGCGGTGTACCGGCGCCACCTGCTGCTGTGGCTGGGCGGCTCGGCGTTATTGCTACTGGCCTGCCAGGGGGTAATTCTCGGCTGGGGCCTCACGCCCCTGCGCCGACTCACTGCAGAGGTCGCCGCGATCGAGGCGGGGAACGCTGAGCGCCTTGTGGGTGACTACCCGCGTGAGGTGCAAGCACTCACCTCCAACCTGAACGCGTTGTTGGAGGGCGAACGCAGCCGCCGCGAGCGAGTGCGCAACACCCTCGCTGACCTCGCGCACAGCCTGAAGACGCCGCTGGCGGTATTGCACAGCGCCGATACGGCAGATTCCGGTTTCGCCGGATTGGTGCGTGAGCAATCGGCGCGTATGGAGCAGATCGTCAATTACCAGTTGCAACGTTCTGCCGGAGGCAGTCATAACTTGCTGCAACTGATGCCAGTATTGCCGCTGGTCGAGCGCCTGCGCGATACGCTGCTGAAAGTACATGCGGAAACTCAGCCCGAAGTCGCAGTGACGATCGACCCGCACTGTCAGTTTCGCGGTGATGAACGCGACTTCCTCGAGGTTGTCGGCAATATCATGGACAATGCCTGTAAGTACGGCGGGGGCAAAGTGCAGGTCAGCGCCTCTGGCGGTGCGCCATCAGCGCTCACATTGGTGGTGGAAGACAACGGCCCGGGCATTCCCGCCACTGAGCGTGAACGCATCCTGCACCGCGGCACTCGCCTGGATGAGCTGGGATCCGGCCACGGACTGGGCCTCGCAGTGGCTGCCGACATCATCGAGAGTTATCGCGGCAAACTGGAAATCCAAACCAGCGACTGCGGCGGCGCGCGCATGGTAATTCGGTTTCCTGCCTAGTGTAAGCGGTTCCCGACGGTGTCTCTCCTGCTGTGTTGCCAGGCCAACGCGTCGCGCAGCTATGCAAATGACTTTCAATATTTATCTCATCGTCTATCCTTAGTCCGGTAAGCACTTTTCATGCGACGCCACGAGCCTACTGTCAGCGAGAATAAAATCATGGCATTTGATGTGAGCAAAACACTTGGTGTGATCAAAGGCGGTCTGCTGAACGCCGAGGAAACCTGGAACAGCTACCTGGAAGAGAACCCCTCGTGGCAACAGACAGCGACATTACTGACAGGGCCGCTACTGATCGCCAATGTGCTGCTCTCGCTGATTTTTACGCGAATGGTGGGTGGCTACAGTGCTTTCGGTTACCAGTCAGGTTGGTTTTCCGGATTGATACTGGGACTGGTGATGGGCGCGATTACTGTAACCATCAGCGCACTTGTGTTCAGTTTTATGGCCGGAGCGTTTAAGGGCACAGCGAATTTTTCGCGCGCATTTGCCGCCGTTTCGCTGGCCGCAATACCGGCCTGGGTGGCCGGTGCAGTGTCTGCACTTATCCCCTACCTGGGAATTTTGCTCGCGCTGGCGGGCGGGATCGTGAGCCTGGTGTACCTTTACCGCTTGATACCGTTAGCGCTCAATGTGCCGCAGGACAAGCGCGTGCTGCACTTTGCGTTGTCGCTGCTGCTCGTATTCATCGTCAATGTCGTTGTCAGTGCGGTACTGGGTTTGGGCGGCGCGTTCGACGATGCGGGCGACGCTACCACTGCTCCGGCCACTTCCGGGGTGATCGGCGAGCTAGCACGTCAGGGCGAGCTTATGCAAAAGGCCGGTGAAGACGTTTACGATGCGCCCGCCGATGGCAAACTCAACGAAGACCAGGTCGAAGCCTATGTATCTGTATTACAGAAAACCCGTTCTATTCAGGAGGAGTTCGCACAACAAATGCAGAAAGTATCGGCAGATATGGAAGCGGACAAAGAGGCTGGCGAGAGTTTTTCGATGTCCGATCTAAGAAAAGCGTACTCCAGCGTCGGCAGCGTAATGAGTGCCAACAATGCTGAAATGGAAGTGGTTAAAACTGGCGGTGGCAACTGGGCCGAGCACGAGTGGGTTAAACAACAGTTACGAATAGCAAGGTTCCAGCAGGGTGAAGGATCCGACGCTGTCGCTCACAACTATGCGCTATACCAGAAGTACAAGGAAGAGTTGAACGAGTAATGACATTCTACTATCGGAGCGTGTTCGCGATTGCAGTAACCGTGCTAACTGCGTTTGCTGTCTATCCAGGCGCGGCAAATGCAGCTGCCGATGCCGGCGCCACGGTGCGCAATGTCTTCGGTCCGGATGTCGGGCTGGGTGCCAACCAGTGCCGCGGCGCCTGCGGCGGAGGCTGCCCCAAAAGCTGTGCGAAATCAGTGTCGTATGAATGTATCGGCGCAGCCGAATTGCGCAGAGTCGAAGCATTCGTCTGTGGCACGCATAAAGGCTGCCGGGAGCACGATGACTGCCTCGACAAGTGCCTGCAAGACAACCCGCAGTCGCAAGAGTGCCAGCCACAATGTGACGCTACAGCAATGACCAACTACGGCTTTGAATCTTCAGCCTCCTGGTTGTTGGGCAAGGGCCCTTACGATGGCGAAACCACGTTCGAGTACACGCGCCACGCACCCGCAGAGCTCGAGCCCGCCTATCGCTGCCCGCCGGAAGCTGCGCGCCAGTGTGCTGATGACGACAACAAGACCGGTCGGTGCATCGCGGCAAATGGCAAACCTGTCGACCCGGTTTTTGACCGCTATCCCGGAGCAGAAGCCAACAGCATGCAAATTTCACAACTACGCACCGGCAAGCTTTGCGCAAACAACACAAACAAGGTGTGCGAACAATCAGCAAACATTCGACTGACCGGTACCGACAACTGTGCCGGTCACAGCTGTACGCGTTTTGGCATGGAGTTCGATTACCGCAACGCCGACCCTACCGCCCCGCTGGAGTGCACCACTTCCACGCGCGGCGATGATGGCGATTTTGTCGGCGACCTGATCAAGCTCGGCGGCGATGCGATAGCAACGCGCAGCGGCAGCCCCAAAGCGGATGATGGTATGGCGCAGCTACTCGGCGTTTTTGGCAAGGTCATAGCCAGTGCCGATTCACCCGAGGATATTCAGATATCCATGACGCCGCTGGACGAAAACGGGCGGCCCATTGAGTCGCAGCAAGTCGGCAGCACGGCTGGCGATGCGCCCCCGCCGATTCCGCGCAGTATCGACATTCCTGCACCGAGCGGTCACCTGTTTGTACCGATGTATCAGGCCGCTTCCAGCACCAACAAAAGTGGTGTAGCCAGGGAGCGCAGGATCACCTGTACGCACAAGTCTGAGCCAGTGCTGGAAGTGGTTTTCGTACTACAGTAGCTGTTACATTTCCTGCTGCGACTATCAATGTACTGCGCATGGCGCTCACCGCGCCTTAATATGGACATTGAGTTGTAATGCTGTTTGGGAATTTAAACAAAAGGGGAACAGGTGTCATGCCGCATTCATTGAAAAAAGTAATTCCGATAGTGTTGCTGTTGATTATGACCGGCGGGCAGGAGTCACGAAGCGATCCGGCTCAGGTAATCGCAGACGCTTCACCAACCGACACAATGACATTCAGCAGCGACACGAAGCGCAAAGGGTGTGAACTGCTCAGCGCCGATATTGTCAGCGCCACTTTTGATATTCCTGTCGATGCGCTGCGACAGCGAAAGATGATGGGTTGCCGTTATAGCTGGGAGAATGAGTCAGAAACGCTGGAGGCCGGTATATCGCTTATACAAGTGCATAAAAGCGAGGAAGCCGCTATCGCCTGGTTTAACAAGGCAGCCGCCAGCAGGACTGCCGAACAAATGCAGGCTGACATGGAAACGGCTGCCAAACGCGTGGATACACAAGCGAATCTGAATACTGAACTGAAGAAGGCTACCGCGAAAAAATTACTGGCGCTGGTCGGCAGCAAAGCGGTGACTTTTACAGACGTTGCCGGTATCGGCGACGCGGCGCGGGTAAACGATGAAGGCATCGTCTATGTCCGCGTGGGAAATCTGACCTTTCTGGTGACTGCCTACAAGGGTGCGAAGGCTCCGCCGCTGGATTTCACAGGCGTGGATTACAACAAGATGGCTGCAGCCGCGCAGGAGCATGCGGTTCAGTGGGCCCAGGAGACAGCGCCGCAGCGCCGAAAAGATAGTGTGCTACTGGCCAGGGCCATTACCGATGCTATGTAGCACCGGCGACATAACTCACGGATTCTGACAAGCCTCAATGTCAGTTTCTGAGATCCCCAGATCCTTGGCGGCGCCCTCCAGATCGTTGATGGTGGCGTTCACCGAATAGGCGTCACCTGCTGTGTTGGAAATCGCAGCAGCTGTCTCGCTACCCCCGAATCGGGACGCTGTGCGAGTCACCGCGTTGAACAGTTTTCCAAATCCACTTCTGGTCTGTGCTGACTTCTGCGCCGCGTCGATTTTTTCCTGCAAGCAGGCCTGCTGTCTTGCCTTAAGGTCAGCCTGCGCCTGTTCGGGTGTCATCTGCGGCAGAGTTTGCGCCGTACCCTGCTGCGCACTGGCTGGGTTGTCGCGCTGCGAAATCGCAGCCTTGATAACGCCGGCCAGCTGCGGCGTAATTTCACCAGTGACGTCCATATTGTGTTCAGCCTGAAATTTGGACACCGCTATAATAGTTTTGGTCGTGGCATTACCGTCGGCGACACCGGGGTCATAGCCCAGCGTCGTCAGATCCAGTTGCACGATTTGCGTTAATTCATCAGCGAGTGCTGCGCCTGCCTGCACAACGCTCAGCAACATCACCACCACGAGTGTCTTCCAACCCATCCTAAATACTCCCGCCTGATTCCAATCGATAGATGCAGTATAGCCCCGGTAATCTAAATGTCATTTTACTCACAACTCTGATGGTTTCAGACTGCATCACAGCTTCGCCAGCTGCAAACCGATGTTTGCATTCGCTGAACGCTTCAGCGTTTTTATCACCATGCGCAGCCACGACAAGGCGCTCACCGGGGTAGCTGGTTTGACCTGGTCCAACCCCGATGCTACCTTAATCACTCGCACAACCAAACTCATTCGGGCCAGTTTTCCACCCCGGAAACATCGGCTTCTCTAATAGGAAATTCGCCATGAAACGTCTTCTTGTTACGCTATTGTTTCCCTGCGTTTTGATGCTGTCGGGTACCTCCCAGGCGTTTGTCGGCGGTATCGCCGTCTCTATCGGTCGCGCCACCAATGTCGAGGGCGCAGAGATCAAACCGTTCTCCGCAGACGCACAGATAGAATCCGAAGGACACCAGATGACATCGCACGTATTCTACAAGTCCGGGAAGGTTCGTGACGAGGTCAATGCTGGCGGTATGCAGATGGTCGTCATCCAACGCTACGACGAGGGAAAGGTTTGGCTGCTGCTTGGTCAGGGTATGTATACAGAAGCGGAAATCGGAGAATCCGAGCAGGCACCGGATTACAAACTCATTGAACGCACTATAGTGGGTAAGGAAGACATCAACGGCATGTCGACAACCAAATACAAAACTGTCTATGAAGGACCGAAAGGACGCTTTGTCGGTCTCACGTGGTTTACCGATGACAACATCGCCGTCAAAGGTGTCATGGATTCGCAAGCCAATGGCGAGAAGCAGCAACTGAATTGGAACCTGACAAATGTGCAGCGTGGCGACCAACCCGACTCACTGTTTGAACTCCCCCCGGGCGCAAAACCCATGAGTCTGCTTAACATTGGCGCTATGGGAGCCATGGGCAACATGGGTGGCACCGACGCAACTGACGGCGCATCCTCTGGGCAGTCCAGCGCTAGTGCCGCATTGGGTGGCCTGCTGTCTGCGATAGGTGTGAATAGCGCGTCAGAGTCCGATACGGCAGCAGATGATTCAACGGACAGTGAAGGCACAGCAGGTTCCTCTGAGACGGATACCGACAAATCCATGCAGGATACTGTTACCGAAGGCATACTTGGTATTTTCGGACGCTAATCCGCTTTAACACCCCTGGAGGTAGCCTGTGATTCTAAGGCGTACACTACTGATTGCTCTAGCTGTTTTAAGCATCTCATCACGTGCTGAGGTGGTCGAGCAAACCGTTAGCCTGCCTGACGCACTCGGTAGCGGTGTGATGTACACCAACTCGCAAACTACTCAACCGGGTGTGGGCGTGATCGTAGTGCATGAGTGGTGGGGACTGAATGATTATGCACGCAGCCGTGCCAAACAACTGGCGGAACTGGGCTACAGCAGCATTGCAGTGGACATGTACGGCAACGGTAAGGTCGCTGAACATCCCGAAGACGCCAAGGCGTTTATGCAGGCAGCGTTTGCCGAGTCAGATAAAATGAATGCCCGGTTTAATGCTGCCAAGGCAATACTGGCTGATTTGAAATCAGTCGATACGCAAAAAATCTATGCCATCGGTTACTGCTTCGGCGGCGCTGTGGTACTCGGGCAGGCTCGGTCAGGTAATGATCTGGCCGGTGTCGCCAGTTTTCACGGCATGCTCGGTACCGAGACGCCGGCACAGAAAGGGCAGGTAAAAGCGCGGATACTTGTGGCGACAGGTGCCGCTGATCCCTACGTTCCCGCTGAGCAGGTGGTCGGCTTTGTGCAGGAAATGACGAACGCAGAAGCCGAATTTGAGCTGATGAGTTTTCCCGGTGTAGTGCACAGTTTCACCAATCCGGGCGCTACCGAAATCGGTCGCAAGTTCGGTATGCCGACGGCCTATGACCAGAATGCAGATGAGCAAAGCTGGGCAGCATTGCTGCAGATGCTGGCTGATTGACGGACTAGCTCACTTCGAGTGAGCGCATGCAACTATCGACACAATCAATCTCCGCAGGCAACGCGCTATTGCTCCAGCGTCAGTCCTAATTTGACGGTTACCTGCCAGTGCTTGACCTTTCCATTTGTAGTGCTATTCAACGGGCTCAATTTCAGGGGTAAGACTTACCGAAATTGCGAATAAAAGACATAATTCCCTCAGTGTAAGCGGCTCCTCAAGTTCAGATGCCGCCTACAAAGCCGCATTTGTCACATCCATCTTGAATGTTCTCTCGCCCCAGGAATTAGCCGATACCCAAGTACCGGGGAGAAGGACTTTCTGCCCAGTTAGCCAGCGGCCAATATCACCGTCCAAAGACGCAATTGTGAGATTGTTTAATTCTGATGTTCGAATGTACATGGTCCTCTCCTCTGTACTGCTACAAAACCGAATAGACGCCATACTTGCGCCGTCAGCTATAGACGGCGCAATCCTGCAGGAATACCAGTGAGCAGGGATGTATTTTTCTTGGTGTTATCGGCAACAGCTCAGCGGGGAGATAACGTAGCGGTTCGTGAGGGAAGCCATCGCCTGAATCGCGAAGGTACTATCAAGCAATCTTCAATTTTTTCTTGATCGCATCCAGCTGCTCTTCACTCGCCTCTTTGGCATCGCTCAGTTGTTTTTTGGCATCGTCAATTTTTTTCTGTAGCGACTCCACATTGCTTTTAACCTCGGACTGAATATCCGCTTTTGCCTGCTCGGATTTCGCCTCTGCCATTTGTCGCTTCGCATCAGCCTGCTCGGCTTCCACTTGCTTGTCCAGTTCATCAATTTTGGTTTTGATCGCGTCGCTAACCGAGTCCAGTAATGACATGGCGTGCTCTCCTGTTCGTTTTGCATTAAAGAAAATTCAGCGATTGTCGCTTCTGACAATTCACACAAATACCGATGCAATCACTATGCCAGCCTGGGTTTTCCGGATCGAAAAGCTCTTGTTGTAGCTCGAAAAAGACGCTGAAAGCTAGCGAGCGCGGGCCTAAGCCAGGTTCCGCGCCAGCGTAGTATTTTTTGGTGCGCGAAAAAAAGGGGAACAGAAATCGAGAGTATTATGTAGATCTTTCAGAAGCACTGAAAAATCTACACTGTAGAGGAACTGGCGCAGAAATCACTTGCTCGGCAGCGATCAAAAGGGTAGTCGCCATGGTCACTCTGGCGGTGTGCCGCTCAATAGCCGCTTCAGGATTTTGGAAACAGGAACGTCAATTGCAGGCGTAAGCCCCAACCATCCGGGCCGTTGTCGGGCGTATCCAACCAGTAGCGTGCGCCGACCCCGACCTGAAAAATCTGGTCGCCGGCTTTCAGCATTTGCGCTACAAAGAAGTTTACGGGTACAGACCAGTCATTGCCCTTCCAGTCGTAGGTGGACTCCGTATTCAGGCTAATAGTTGTGTGGGTGCTGGTGACATAGGCGAGAAAAGGCTGTAGGTAAGCTGAGCTGATATCCTCGCGACTACCGTCGCCAGCGAAAGAATTGATCTGGTTTACCAATGCGCCATAGGTCCAGGATCCCGATTGCTTCAATACTACAGCGGTAGGTCCCGCACCCCATTTCTGCGCGCCCAGAACATTATCTGTCGCAGTATCCAGATACAGCACAGGTCCAGCACCCCAGATCCAGCCAGATGCTGTGGGCGCCTTGGGCGAAACGAAAAAACTTTGCGTGATATCGCCGATGCCTGTTTCATTCATACCCGGCAATGGCATATCTTTCTGGTCGATGATCGGCACAATGGTTCGGGAAATCACATTCCATTGTTCATTCAGCGTAATTGGGATAACTGGTTGCACATTGGTTAGCCAGCGCTCGCCCTCCTCACCAGGACCGAAATTCTCATCGTAGTTCGCCTGAATAGGTGCGCTGATCAATGCGGCTACGGGATTGGCAAGTTTTTTGGCCAGCGCCGTTGCGTCATCTGCGCGGACAGTGGCGACACAAGTCGTTGCAAGCAGGACTATGCCTGCAACATAGAGAGTGCGAGTTTTCATAAATGTCCTGGGCTCGGCGATGCTATATTAACTGTACGATGCATCAATTTTTGATACTCCGCAATAGAACGAGCTCACGCCGCTATCATTTGTGGCGCTCCTTGCGCGTAAAAGCACTGAGCATTGAGCGCGGGAAAAAGGACAACGTAATGATTCTAAGGAACGGGCAACACAAACAGCACCTTATTACCGCCTTGCTTCTAACAGTCAGTTGTGCGTATGGCGTAAGCGCCGCCGAGCGCCCCAATATTGTCTTTATCTTCTCCGATGATCACGCAGTAAGCGCGGTCAGTGCCTATGGCAACAGCCTGGTTGAGACGCCAAACATCGACCGCATCGCAGCAGGCGGCATGCGCTTTGACCGCGCCTACGTCGGCAATGCGATCTGCGGGCCGAGTCGTGCAACATTGCTTACCGGTTTGCACAGTCACGCCAACGGATTTTACAGCAATGAGTGGTCCGGCCCATTCAATGGAGAGCAGCAAACACTTTCCAGCCTATTGCAGTCATCCGGCTACCAAACCGCCGTTATCGGCAAATGGCATCTGTACAGCGATCCTGTGGGATTTGATCACTGGGAGGTGATTGACAACGTGTTTGAGCAGGGCAGTTACTACAACCCCGCTTTCCGAAGCCCCGCGGGTGTGGAAGAGACAACGGGGTACGTCGCCGATCTGGTCACCGACAAATCCATCGCATGGCTGGAGCAGGCGAAGAAGGAAAACAGACCGTTTTTTCTGCTTTACAACCACAAGACACCACACCGCGACTGGCTGCCCGGCCCGGAAGAACTTCGCAACTGGGACGAGCAAGCCAAGCTCGCAGAACCCGCGACGCTTTTTCGCAACCTTGACAACCTCACACGTGCGCGTCGCGAAGCCCGCATGCGTATTGCGGACTACATGACTGACGGCGACGTAAAGTTGAGCATGGCCGGCAACCTCACGCCCGAGCAGCAAGCACTGTGGCAGCAGGCGTTTGCTGAGGGCAATCGCCAGTACGAAGCGTCTACAATGAATGCGCAGGATGAGCTGCGCTGGAAATACCAACGCTACGTCAAAACCTATGCGGCTTCAGTAACCAGTATGGACCGGCAAATCGGTCGACTACTGGACTACCTGGAAGCGAACGGCCTGATGGAAAACACCATCGTACTGTACAGTTCGGACCAGGGCTTCTTCCTCGGTGAAAACGGTTGGTTCGACAAACGCTGGATGGATGAGGTGTCCTCCCGGGTGCCGCTGTTGATGGAGTGGCGGGGACACATCAAGCCCGGCACCCACTCTGAGGCGCTGGTGCAGAACATCGACTTTGCTCCCACGCTGCTTGACGCTGCCGGGGTAAAACCGAAAACACCGATGCACGGCGTCAGCCTGCTGCCATTATTCGCTACAAACCCCAAACCCTGGCATCGCGACCTGTATTACCACTTCTACGAAAACCCGGGGTTCCATGGCGTGGCACGTCACTACGGCGTGCGCACTGAGCGTTACAAGCTGGTGTACTACTACCAGAACGACGAGTGGGAATTATTCGACCTGCAGACGGACCCGCAAGATCAGGTGAATCTCTACGGCAAGCCGGGATATGAGGGCATCACCGATGACCTGAAGCAACGCCTGCAGGCATTGCGTGTACGTTACCAGGTCCCAGAGACTGATCCTGAAGTGCCGTGGTACCACGATGCATTAATCCGCACAGTTGAAAAACTGATGATGTGGTTGTGATGCCACGCCATTTTGGCTACCAGCGATACCGCACTTCAACACCGAAGGTTCGCTCGGCATAGCGCGGCACATTATGGCCGTACCCGTTAGGCGTAAAGGTGTCTGCAAAGGCATTAATGCTATTTACATACCACTCATCGAAGACATTCTTTGTGAACAACGTAAGTGTGTAGTGATCGGCGTGATCCAGCGCTACCAGTGCCAGATCCAGAATCCCGTACGCGTCTTGTGTGGTGTAGATATCCTGTTCGATCACGAACTGGACTTTATCCTGATAGCGATAATTACTATTGATCTGAAGGTCAAAGGGCATGGACTGTAGCGGAATGAAATAACTAGCGGCCAGCGTAAACTTCCACTCAGGTGTGGCAGGCAATACTCCGCCGCTCAAATCCTGCGTCCCGGGTCTGTCAGCGCAAGTGGTCTGCCCCTTGTAGCCGACGCCACGGAATGACTGGCCGAAGGTACAACCTGCGCCCTCAAATTCATTAATCTGGGCGTCGATGTAGGCCATACCGCCGGTCAGCGTAAGGTTTTCAATCGGCAGCGCGGTGAAATCTATCTCCACGCCCTGAGTCTCCACCTTACCGACATTCGCCAGCACAAAACTGAATACGCCGTCATCAAAACCATCGCCATTTTCGTCAACAGGGTTACCGTTCTCATCCAGCTTGGGTGTAAATTCGGAAGCACTGGCCTGGAAATCATCGAACTTGGTATGGAACACTGCCACGTTGAAAACCAGGCGATCATCGAACCACGTAGACTTGAGTCCGAGTTCATAAGCGTGACTGGTTTCGGGGTCCACGGGATCGGTATTCTCAGGCGTGGAACCGAATCCAACATTAAAAGCCGGACCCTTATAGCCCTGAGCGTAGCTGGCATAAGTCATTGCATCATCGGTCACATCCCACTCCAAAGCGAGCCTCCCAGACCACTTGCTTTCATCCGTATCTCGCTTGAAGTAAGGCTGTGGATTGGCGCCCAACGTGCTGCCGGTGCGCTCAAACTTAAACTTGAGATCATCGTGGGTCCAGCGCAATCCGGTGACCAGGCGCCAGCGTTCACTGAAATGCGTGACCGCTTCTCCGAAAGCAGCGTAGTTGAGTGAGTCTACGGTAAAGTCGGCGACCGCTTCGGTCCGGTTGTTGCCGGTGATATCGAAGGAGCGGTCAAATTTGCGATCAACTGTCTGGTCGAAATAGTACAGCCCGGTCACATAGGAAATGAACTGATCCGCCGGAGAGGTCAGGCGAAACTCTTGCGAGTACTGTTCCTGCTGGGACTTTCCGCCCTGGATAAAACCCAAAACATCCACGGGCAACTGATCGTTATCACCACGAGCGTTTTGCGACCAATCCCGATAGGCGCTGATAGAGGTAAGCGTGTGCCTGTCGATATCCCAATTGGCCTCCAGCGAGTGGCCAGACGCATTTGTATCCGTCGTGAGATCGGCATTAAGGTTCACCTTCCTGTTCTTGTCTCCGGGTACCACCGGGGCCAGTTGCGCCAGGATATCGTCGACCTGGGCCTGATTGTTCGGCGGCTGTGCGGGGTAAGGGTCGAGCGAGCGGAAGGCCGCATTACAGCAGTTGGAGTTCATGTCGCTGTAATCGCTGCTCCACTTCAGCTCCAGCGTCTCTGTGGGATTCCACAGCAACTTGCCGCGAAGACCCCAGTCATCGGAGTCATTGACGGAATTGCCGTCATACACATTCTCAATCCAGCCCTCATCCTTATTGTAGTAGCCTGTCAATCGCCCCGAGAGATCGCCGGTCAAGCCGTCTGATACAGTAAAACTTGAACGATATTCCTCGTCGTCAGTGGCGTAGCCCTGCACTTGCGCTTCAAACTCCTCTGTGGGATCACGAGTGATGAAATGCACGACGCCACCAGACGCATTCTTGCCAAACAATGTGCCCTGCGGGCCACGCAACACCTCCACTCTCTGCATGTCCACCAACTGCGTGAACGCCATACCTGTCTGGCCCATGACCACGCCGTCCAGCATGGTTGAGATACTGGGTTCGATCCCGGAACTGTAGGTCACAGTGCCGATCCCGCGAATGCTGAAGGAGGTCTGACGCGGATTGATCCCCTTATTAAGATTCAGTGAGGGCACCAGTTCTATCAGGTCTTGCGAACTGCCCACCAGGGCATTGACCAGCTGCTGGCCCGACAACGCCGTGACGGCAATAGGTACATCCTGCAGGTTCGACGCGCGCTTGGTGGCGGTGACAATGACTTCCTCGAGTCGCGGTTGCGTGCTTTGTTGCGCCACTGCGTCCTCATGAATGAGGAAGGTAAACACGATGAGGGGGATTAACGCGGGCGAGTTACCGAGCTTGCGGATAGTCATCGGTGAAAACTCCTTGTATTTTGATTATTTTTATAATGCTTCTGTTGCCTACAGTATATAAACATGTCGCAATGTCAAACGTTTGCAAATCGAGGGTTCAGCTGTAACAGTGCGTGGCCTCTGTAAATTTGCTGCAGTTTGCTGGAGTATCAGTGATGCCAACGATTAAACGCTTAGCTTTTTTCACATTGATAGTGTTCGCGCACATCGCGGGCGCACAAAATCAATCCCGGCCAAATATTCTGCTATTGATGGCGGAGGACATGAGTTCCAGAGTCGGCGCCTTTGGCGACGCTGTGGCCGTCACGCCTAACCTCGATAAGCTCGCTGAACAGGGCGTACGCTACACCAACACGTTTACTACCGCTGGAGTCTGCGCACCCAGTCGCGCTGCGCACATACTGGGCATGCACCAGATTTCAACGGGCACACAACACATGCGTAGCAGCACACGTCCAGAGGGAAGCTACTATTCAGTGCCGCCGGAAAACGCAAAGGCCTATCCGGAACTACTGCGTGCGGCGGGTTATTTCACGTATACCGATGACAAGTTGGACTACCAATTCAGCAGCGTCTTCGCACACAGTGGGCCAACAACGATTTGGGATATGGAAGGCGCTGTTGCACAGGATTGGGAGAAGCGGGCAAACGGTCAGCCTTTTTTCGGCTTTATAAATTTTCTGGTCACGCATGAAAGCGGCGTATTTCGTCCACTGGGCACCATGCCGCACAGCGGCATGCATTTCGCCATGCAACTGATGCGTTGGTACAGCATGGATGACTCTGTGCGCGAGAGCGTCAAACCAGAGGACATCGTAGTGCCGCCGTATTATCCCGACACAGCAACTGTGCGTAAGGACATGGCCCGCCATTACAACAACATCAGCTATATGGACGCAGAAGTCGGCACAATTCTGCAACAGCTGGCGGATGCCGGCCTGTCCGACTCAACCATTGTGATCTGGACAACAGACCACGGCGACGGATTACCGCGTGGCAAGCGCGAGCTGTTTGATTCGGGTATCAAGGTGCCGATGATTATTCGCTGGCCGGAGGCTTTCCGCCCCCCGGGCGTGGCACCCGGTTCAGTGGATGAACGCCTGATCAGCTTCGTGGACCTCGGCCCTACCATTTTGTCGCTGGCCGGCGTACCGGTGCCTGCCAACATGCACGGCACTGATTTTGCCGCGGGCAATACCGATCCGAACACGTACATTTACGCATCGCGCGATCGAATTGATGAAATAGTAGACCGGCAGCGCGCTGTGCGCGATACGCGCTTCAAGTACATCCGCAGCTGGTATCCAGATTTGCCCGGGGCTACCGATCTCAAATTCCGCAACAATATCGACATGGTGCGAGAGATGCGTGCGCTGTATGAAGCGGGACAACTCAATGCGATACAGCGGCAATGGTATGAGCCGCCTGGCGAGGAGCGCCTGTTTGATCTGGCTCTGGATCCCTTCGAGATTCACAATGTGAGTGGCGATCCGAAGTACCAGAGTGCGCTGCAGCGTATGCGCATTGAGATGGACACGTGGCTGGCGCGCGTCGGTGACTGGAGCGAGGAACCTGAATCCGCCATGGTTGCCAGATTCGAACCTGACGGCAAGCGGCAGGTGACGCCATCGCCCACGGTCGCAGTGGAGGAAGGTGCCCTGGTGATAACACCGGCTGAAAAAGGACATTCGCTGGAGTACCGCATCGACGATGGACCGTGGCAACTCTATAGCGTTCCGATCACCCTCGACAAGAACAGTGCAATCGAGGCAAGGGCCGTACGCTATGGCTGGGAGGAAAGCGCCTCTGTCAGCTGGCCTTGATTCAGTCGCTAACGCGCTGCACTCGCGAGCCCATGTTATTAATTAAACGATTGATTAAAATTGTCGAAGGCGTACCCTGTATGCCATGAAAACAACTGCCAGAAGTCGCGGCGACCAGACGCGGGAAGCGCTCGTATGCGCAGCCACGCGCATTTTTGGACAGACCGGGTACGATGCCGCCAGCACCCGGGAGATCGCCACTGCCGCAGGCGCCAACGTGGCGTTGATCAAGTATTACTTTGGTGGTAAAGACGGGCTATACCAAGCGGTGATAGCGGCCATCTCGGACAAAATGGAAGCTTCTCTGGTACCCGTACTGGATGAGCTCGGCAGCGCAATGCCTCTGCGGGGACGCGCTGCTGTCGATGCCATGGTCCTGCTGTTTAGCCGCATCCTCGATCAATTCACTCTGAAAGAGATGCGGGATTGGTCGCGCATTATCGCGCGTGAGCAACAGGATCCCACGCCCGCCTTTGAAATCATCTACGAACGTTTTATGTCGCGCATTCTTACGGTGCTGGCTTTGTTGATTAGCGGCGCGTCCGGGGGGGCGGTAAAGGGCAAGGCGGCGCGCATTCGAGCGACGTTGTGTATCGGGCAGGTACTGGTATTTGTCTACGCGCCCGCCGCGACACAGCGATTTCTCGGTTGGTCGCAGCTGGACGAAAAACATAAAAAGATCGTACTGCGCGAATTAAAGCACATTGTTTACAACCAGTTTCCCGAGGTGACGCAATGAAAAAGAAGGTGCTGCTGGTTCTCTTGCTGGGACTGCTGATAGCAGGTGGCTATCTCGGCTTCCATGCCATTCGCGAAGGCAGCGGTAGCGGCACGCTCACGCTGTATGGCAACGTCGACATCCGTGAAGTGCAAATGGCCTTTCGGGTGCCGGGACGGATTAAAGATATGTTCTTCGAAGAGGGCGACGCAATAGAACCAGGCGATCTGTTGGCGACCTTGGATGATCGGCCGCAACGTGAGGCGCTGGCGGTTGCCGAGGCGCGGATTGCCGAGGCACAAGCGAAATTGGATTTGTTGAATACCGGCTCAAGGCCCCAGGAAATCGAGCAGGCCAGGGCACGTGTTGCGGAATCGGAAGCGGGCCTGGCCAATGCGGAACATGAATTCCAGCGTCAGGCAGCGCTGGTGAAAGAGAAGCTCAGTAGCCAGAGCCAACTGGACCAGACGCGATCCCTTCGCGACCAGTGGGCAGCGCGGCTCGACCAGACACGCGAAGCACTGAATCTTGCGCAGGAAGGTTTCCGCAGCGAGGAGATCGTGCAAGCACAGGCTGCTGTTGCTGCCGCGGCAGCGCAGCGCGACCAAGCGGCTACCCAGTTGAGTGATACGCGACTGCTCTCACCAAGTGCGGGAACCATTATGACCCGAGTACTTGAGCCCGGTGCCATGGTAGGTGTCGGCGCACCGGTGTACACGCTGTCACTTGACGAAAAAATATATGTGCGGGCTTACGTGGACGAGGCAGGCCTGGGCAAGGTTGTGCCGGGTACTGCGGTGTTGATCACTACCGATGGCGGCGACCGCTCTTATACCGGGCAAGTGGGATTCGTTTCTCCAAGGGCAGAGTTTACGCCCAAGAGTGTTGAAACTGCGGCGCTGCGTACAGACCTTGTCTACCGCCTTCGCATAGTGGTGACGGACGCCGACCCGGGATTGCGGCAGGGAATGCCTGTCACCATTCATCTGAAGGAATAAGACGTGAACCCGGCCATAGAGTTGGAATCCGTTGGCAAGCACTTTGATGACACGATTGCGCTGCAGAATATCGAGGCGAGTATTTATCAAGGAACACTGACCGGGCTCGTCGGACCCGATGGCGCAGGGAAAACGACGCTGATGCGCATCATGGCGGCACTGATGAAACCTACGACCGGCCGGGCGTCGGTCGCCGGCTTCGATGTATCCGCCCACATGGTCGCCATCCACGAACTCATCGGGTATATGCCGCAGCGGTTCGGACTTTATGAAGACCTTTCAGTGAAGCAGAACCTGGATTTATACGCAGATTTGCGCGGCCTGACGGGTCGCGTGCGGCAGGAGACATTTGCACGACTATTGGCATTTACCAAGCTGGAGGCTTTTACCCGCCGTTTGTCAGGTGCCCTGTCAGGGGGTATGAAGCAAAAACTCGGTTTGGCCTGCGCACTGATGGCAAGACCAAAAGTCTTGCTGCTCGATGAGCCCAGTGTCGGCGTCGATCCGGTGTCGCGGCAGGAGCTCTGGCAAATGGTACAGGAACTGACCAGCGAGGGTATGGCCGTAGTCTGGTCCACGGCGTATCTCGATGAAGCCGAGCGCTGCGAGGACGTACTGGTGCTCGACCACGGACAGCTGTTGTACACAGGTCCCCCGAAAAATCTCACGCAACGGCTGGATGGTCGCAGCTACCTCGCCGTCGAAATAGCCGGTGACAGGCGACGACTACTCACAGCCGCACTCGATCTGGATTGCGTGCGCGATGGGGTAATCCAGGGCGCAGCGGTCAGACTGGTGCTAGCAGAACATGCCGAAACAGAAGCGCTCGAGAAGCTGTTACTACAGTATGGCGCACATCTGCAAGCGGTCGCGCCTCGCTTCGAGGACGCGTTTATTGACATGCTGGGCGGTGGTCCCGGGGGTTACTCGGAAGTCGCCGAGCGCATGCCTCCGATCACTGACAGTCGCAATATCATGGTCGAATGCCGGCATCTTACCAAGCGATTCGGCGATTTTACGGCGACTGACGATGTCAGTTTCACAGTTGGCAAAGGTGAAATTTTTGGCCTGCTTGGACCCAACGGCGCCGGGAAATCCACGACCTTCAAAATGTTGTGTGGCCTGCTCAAGCCCAGCTCTGGATCTGCGCAAGTGGTGGGGCTGGACTTGCGTATCGCCGGTGCAGACGCCAAGCGCCAGTTGGGTTACATGGCGCAAAAGTTTTCCCTCTTTGGTTTGATGACGGTGCAACAGAATCTGGCATTTTTCTCCGGCGTTTATGGCCTCAAAGGCAGGGAGCGACAACAACGCATAAGGGAAATGGTGGAGGTCTTTGAACTGACACCCTACCTGAGTCAGTCACCCGATGTGTTGCCACTGGGATTCAAACAGCGACTGGCGCTTGCCTGCGCGCTGATGCATCGTCCCAAGGTATTGTTTCTGGATGAGCCGACATCGGGAGTCGATCCGCAAACACGCCGCGAATTCTGGACACATATTACAGGCCTGGTCAGCAAGGGCGTAACCATTATGGTCACCACGCACTTCATGGACGAGGCCGAGTACTGTGATCGGGTCGCTCTGGTCAATCAATCACAACTGATCGCGCTGGATACGCCGGATGCGCTCAAAGCCAGCGTCGCCGGACCGGAACTTGAAAACCCGACGATGGAGGATGCATTCATACGCCTGGTTGAAGCGCAGAATGCACGACTCGCGGAGGATGCGGCATGAACGGCCGTCGGCTCAAAGCGATGATTATCAAAGAAGGCTGGCAGGTGCTGCGCGATCCCTCGGCGCTACTGGTTGCATTTATCCTGCCGCCGATACTGCTGTTTTTTTTCTCGCTTGGCGTCAACCTCGATGTGAAAGACGTCAAGCTGGGTTTGGTATTAGAGAGCGACGGACCCTACGCTCGCGATCTGGCGGCGGCATTTGCTGGTACGCCCTACCTCCAGGTGCATCCGGCCAGGAATCGAAAGGCCTTTGAACACGGCCTGGTCAATGCAGACGTGCAGGTCATTGCTGTTATCCCAAAGGATTTTGATGAGCGCATGAATGATCCACATCGCGCTGTCCAGATACAGGTAATCACCAACGGTTCCGAGCCGAACTCAGCCAATTTTACTGCAGCATACGTACAGGGAACATTTTCGCGCTGGCTGGCCGAGGCATCGGGTCCCGAGGGTGCATCGCCGCCGTTGGAACTACAACCGCGCTTCTGGTTCAACCCCGAGCTGGAAAGTCGGCAGGTGGTGGTACCAGGCGCCATCGCTATTGTCATGACAATCATAGGTACTCTACTCACTGCAATGGTCATCGCCAGGGAGTGGGAGCGCGGCACGATGGAGGCACTGATGTCGACGCCGGCCACCAATGCGGAAATAATTCTAAGCAAGCTGCTGCCCTATTTTATTCTCGGGATGTGTGCCATCAGTGGTTGCACACTGATTGCGACTACATTATTTGGTGTACCACTACGCGGCGATATCAGCACCCTGCTATTAGTGGGAGCCGTTTTCCTGTTTCCAGCGCTCGGGCAAGGTATGTTGATTTCCACACTGGCACCGAATCAGTTCGTCGCTGCCCAGATAGGCGTAATGTCTGCGTTTTTACCAGCACTGCTGTTATCGGGTTTCGTGTTCGAGATTCGCAGCATGCCTGAACCGGTGCAATGGATTACAGCAATCATTCCGGCTCGCTATTTTGTCGCCAGCCTGCAAACCGTGTTTCTGGCGGGCGATTTATGGGAAGACTTAATACCCAATCTACTGGCGCTATTCAGTCTCGGTACTGTCCTGTTCTCACTGACATTCTTCACCTCCAGGCGGACGTTAGACTGATGTTCGGCGCGCTGCGATACACCGTAGTCAAAGAATTTATAGTGCTATTTCGCGACCCTGCATCACGCGCAATGATTCTGGGCATGCCGGTTATCCAGCTTTTGGTATTTTCGCTGGCGGCAACCATGGAAGTGCACAATGTCAGCGTGGCGGTCGTGAATGAGGACGGCGGGCGTTGGTCACGCGAGTTCGTACAGCGGGTAGAGGCTTCCAGCTTCGTTGATAAGGTCATCTACCTGCCCTCTTTGCACAGCGTGGAACAACTTATCGATACACGCAATGTGCTGCTGGCAATTGATATTCAAGCCGACTTCTCTCGTGATGTTGCAGCCGGGAATCCAGCATCAATACAGGTGCTGGTGGACGGCAGGCGCGCCAATGCCGGACAAGTGGCATTGTCCTATTTGCAAACCATTGCCAGCGAACTGCAGTTTGAACTGTTAGCCCAGAGAACCGATATTGCGCCACCCGAGGTGCAGCTGAGGAATTGGTTTAATCCCAATCTGGAATACCGCTGGTTTATCGTGCCTGCACTGGTGGCAACTCTGGCGTTTCTTCCCGCCATGTCCATCAGCATTCTCAGTGTCGCGCGTGACAGAGAGCTAGGCACACTGGATCAGCTGGTTGTATCCCCGGTGAGCATTGTCGGAATTATTCTCGGTAAGGCGCTGCCACCAGTGTTAGCGGGCATGATATCCAGCAGTATCGTTTTTTTGCTGGCGGTATTTGCCTTCCAGGTTCCCTTCACTGGCAATGTACTGATGCTGTTTCTGGCTATTCTGGTATTCGTCTTTTCCTGCTCCGGTATCGGTCTGGCGATTTCAGCCGGTTGCAATACGCAACAACAGGCTCTGATGAGCCTGTTTACCTTCACTGTACCTCTGTTTATCACGTCGGGATTCATTACCCCGGTAGAGAATATGCCCGAGGCGCTTCAGCATTTTTCGCAGATCAACCCGCTGAAACACATCCTGATCATCGTGCACGGCTGCTTTCTTCAGGCGATGACCGCGGCGGAAGTTTGGCACCACCTGTGGCCGATGATTCTGATCGGCACCTTCACCGTTAGCGTGGCGAGCGCAGTGCTGCGTTGGCGGATTCAGTAAACGAAAGCACCAGGGTGCGATCGCCAATGTGTAAGTCGCAGGCAATGGCTCCCTACTTTGGAAGGAGTCTGATATCCTGCGCTTAAATCATGAGGAACAATTTGTGCTGTTAACGCGACCGCATATTCAGCCGCGCCTGAATGAAAAATGGCAACAGACGGTGGCAGAGTATTTCACGCCTGGAAGGACGACACCCCTGCCCGCTCCCCTGAGTTCATTTTTCATCAGTAAAAATCAGAAGATTCTCTATTCACCCATTGCCAAATGCGCGTGCACATCCCTTACACGCGTATTGGTAGAACTTTCGGATATACCTAATTCCAACATAATTCTGGAGCAGGGCGTGCACCGCGTTACGGATGCCTTCGTAACCGGCGTACAACTGGAAGATTACGATCTGGATACTGTGCGCGAGGTGCTGGCCAGCGACGAGTACTACAAATTTGCAGTCGTACGCGAGCCGGTTAGCAGGATCATAAGTGCCTATACCGAAAAATTTTTGCTCAATCGATTGGACAACCGGAATCACGTCCACACACTCGATGTGGTTCGCACCGTGCGTAATGAGTCGGATCCCGATTTGACCAGTGGCATTTCTTTCCGCCAGTTCATTGAGTATCTGTTGTCATCCGATCCCGCTGGCCTCGACCCGCACTGGGCTCCACAGGCAATGTTCCTGGCAGGCGTGGATCGATACGACGATGTCTTCACCATGGAGCAACTCCCCGAATTAGCAGATCAGCTGTCTGCATTGACAGGGCAGGAGATTGAACTCGGCAGGCACAATACCAGCCTGGATAGCGAAGCAGGCAGTGCGGACGCAGTTTACGGACGCTATGTTGATGCTCTGCCGGTCGAACTGGACGCTGTAAGCGGAATAACAGCAACTGATTTCATGGCACCTGATCTGGTCGAGGAACTCCAGCAATTTTACGACGAGGATGTCGCCATCTATCAGTCCTCCCTCAAAGGCGACAGGACGTATGAACCTGTGCTGGTGTCTCTTGAGAAAGTTCGGGAGGAATTTCCACAGCAGCAAACCCTGGCCAGAGCACCAGAAATCGCGCGCTCCCTAAACCTGTATTCGAAAGGCTTTTTTGCACTGGATAATGACGGGCGCGGACAGGTGAGCGTGATGATTTCCAACACCCGATCCTATACCCTCGACTTTACTGCGCTTGAGCCATGCTCGCTTGTGTACATCCTGCGCAGTGATTCCGGCGAGATAGTGCATAAGCCGCAAATACAGATGCTTGAGATCGATTATCTGGAACCGGGCGCAGTCATTAGCAGAACATTGCACATCGCTGTTCCTGAGCAATTCAGAAAGACATTGAGCAACGTGGTGATCTCCCTGCAGTTTGGCGATTCATTTCGCGTCGAGGACGTTGCCCCTCTGCACGTTGCCACAGCCCAGGTAGCGATAGCATCCCGTCAGTAGCACGGACCGGCCATTGTGAAAAACTAAATGGAGTACGCCATGAAACATCGCTTGCAAAATACACTTCTGGTTTGTCTGCTGGGATCCGTTGCCAGTTTTACCCATTCACAGGGTAATACCAACGCCGTTGGGACACCCATCGTCATCAGCTCTGGTGTGGAGGGCGGCGGCTACTGGAATGCCGCCAACCGCTTGCAGAGGGTCGCAGCTGGTATGGACCTTGGCGTAGAGAACGCCGCCAGCGTTGGCTCGATCAATAATCTCAGGAATCTTGTAGATCAAAGTAGTCCTGTCAGTCTGGCTTTCGCCCAGGCAGACGCGTTGCAGTACTACCTCAATGACCATCCCAATGCGACCCGGGTAATCGATACACTGGCCGACATTGGTAACGAGTGCGTGTTCATTATCAGCGACGGTAAAGGTGATATTGAATCTATCGATGACATGGCGGCAGCACCCCGCCTGCATCTGGGCATCAAGAGCGCGAGCAGTGGTATGCGGGTCACGTGGAGTTACATG
Organism: Halioglobus sp.; assembly: GCA_041396025.1. Classification (GTDB taxonomy): domain Bacteria; phylum Pseudomonadota; class Gammaproteobacteria; order Pseudomonadales; family Halieaceae; genus Marimicrobium. Next base: position 317,576 of record JAWKZL010000005.1, read on the forward strand.
ACTTCGTTGATGCCTGAACTGAAACACATCACTGTGACGTATGGCAACGCCGTTGAGATGATGACCGATTTTGCTCACCCGCTAACCGACATTGAGCGAGCTGTGATGGTGGTACAGGGCCCCAATGAGCGATCACCAGAGATTGATATGGTCATTGCCAATCCCGACCGCTATCAGTTTGTCGACATCAGCGCTGCAAATCTGACGCAAAAAACGGCCGGCGGAGCGGCAGTCTATGAAAGCATGAAGGTCAAACCGGGGGCCATTGATCACGCTAAAGCAGTGGAAACAATTTGTGTGCGCGGGTTGCTGCTCGCCAATACACAGAAGCTGGATGCCGAGCAGCGCGATACATTGATGGCACTTATTGCAAACCATTGGGCCGAGGTAACCGCCCCCAAAGAGTAGCGCCGCAAACGATCATCGGCGCCTCTCTGGAGGTCAGGTTTTCAGGTTGGTCGAGCGCTCCTCGTCCCTGTTGGGATGCACGCGCAGGCCAACAGCCTTTAATTAGTGCTTGCGGGCTTTTTGATGCCGAAAATCACCGCATACAGCGTTGGGACTACTGTGAGCGTGAGGACGCTGGCGAAGCCCAATCCTGCCATGATGGTAACCGCCATGTTCACGAAGAACACATCCGACAGCAATGGTATGAGGCCGAGAATCGTTGTGGCGGCGGCCAGCACTACGGGTCGCATCCGGCTCACGCAGGAATCGAGCAGTGCCGTGTAACGCTCCTTTCCACTGTCAATCTGTTGGTCGATTTCCTCAATGAGCACGATTGCATTTTTGATCAGCAGGCCTATCAGCGACAGAGCACCCAGCAATGACATGAAGTCAAAGGCACCGCCGATGGCGAGAAGGCCCCAAGTGATTCCTACAATAGCCAGTGGCACTGTCAGCCAGATAATCAGCGGCTGGCGAAGTTTGCCGAACAGGAAAATGCTGGTGAGAATCATCAGCAGGAATCCCACCGGCAGGGAAGCGCCTAAACCGGCCTGCGCATTACGTGAATCCTCATATTCCCCGCCCCACTCCAATTGATAGCCCGGGGGCAATTCTATCGCCTCGATCTGCGGCCGGAGACGCTCCAGCATCGGCGCTGCCAAACCCTGTAACGGGTTAACGGAGGCGATGATGGTCTGCATACGATTGCGCCCTCGAATCACAGAGTTCTCCCAGGTAGTTTCATAGTTCGACACCACTTGGGAGACTGGCACCGAACGACGCAAGACCGGACTCCATACCTGAATATCGCGCACATCATCGATGTCGCTGCGTTCCGCAGCAGGTGCGCGGATGCGAATTGGTAGCAAGCGGTTGCCGTCTCGGTAGCTCCCCACCGGCATCCCATCAAACGCGTACTTCAGCGCGTCACCCAGTTCCTGTCGATCGACACCCAGTTGCCGTGCGACCTGCTCATTGAACACCGGGGTGGCAACCTTCATCGGCGAGCGCCAGTCGTTGCGAATGTCAGTGGCATCAGGGTCAGCGCGCATGATGGCCTCTGCCTGCTCCGAAAGCTGACGTAATATCACCGGATCCGGCCCGGAAAAACGTACCTCAATTTTGGCATCGCGTCCCGGACCAATGCGCAACGGTTTGATAATGGGATCAGTCCACGGCATCTCCTGCTGCATGAAGCGACGTGTGGCCTGCATCGCCTCGTGCATCTGCTCCCTGCGTTCGGTTCGTACAATAATTTGGCCATACGTTGACGTGGGTTCCTTGGCGTCATACACCAACGTGAAGCGCTGGTGCGGCCCACCAATCACGGATGTGGTTTGCACCACGCCGGGCTGCTCTCGCAGAAACGCACTGACGCGCAGCGTATCATCGCGCGTGGTACGAATATCAGTACCTTCTGGCTCCCACACGTCGACGAAAAAAATCGGCGTGTTGGAATCAGGGAAAAACCCACTCTTGACCGAGCCGAAGCCGATGACGGATGCGATAAAGAGCGCAACGACCGCACTCAAAGTCAGCCAGCGGAAATCAATCGCCCACCCCACAATAGCGCGGTATATGCGAAATACGCGACCGGCGTAAGGGTCCTTGTCGCCGCCGCCGGTGCCCGGCTTCAACAGCAGTGCACACAGCAGGGGCGTGGTACTGATGGCGGTTATCCAGCTCAGGGCGAGAGAAATCAGGATCACATAGAACAAGGAGCTGGCGAATTCACCGGTGTTGTCCGTCGACAGGCCGATGGCGGAGAAAGCGAGAATCCCTATTACCGTTCCTCCGAGCAGAGCCCAGATGGTCTTGCCCACTGCCTCGGAGGCGGCCTGCGCCGCCTTCATACCGGAATCCATGCGAACCAGCATGCCCTCGGCCACCACGATAGCATTGTCCACCAGCATCCCCAGCGCAATGACCAAGGCGCCCAGCGAGATCCGCTGCAGTTCGATGCCAAATACATTCATCAGGAACAGCGTGCCTGCCACCGTAATCAGTAGCACCGCGCCGATCACGAGCCCCGTACGCAATCCCATAAATGCCAGCAGCACAATCAGTACTATAAGCACCGCCTCGCCCACGCTGATCAGAAACCCGTTCACCGAGGTCTGTACTTCAAGCGGTTGGTTGTAGACGGAATCCAGTTGCATACCAATCGGTATCACCGGCAATAGCGAATCAAGCTTCTGCGTGACCTGCTGACCAACGACCACCACGTTCTGGCCGGCGGCCATGGAAATACCGATGCTGAGACCGGGCTTCCCGTTCACATAGTAAATCTTGTTGGGTACTTCTTCGTACGCACGGGTAATGGTGGCGAAGTCGCTAAGGCGTATCAGCTTCCTGTCGGTAGAGCTGATAAGCACATCGCCAATTTCCTGTACCGACTGAAAATCACCGGTAGGGCTAAAACGTATGTAGTCATCGCCAACGCGGACATTACCAGCATCCACTACCACATTCTGGGATCCCAAAACGCTGGCGATCGTGCTGAGATCGAGGCCCATTTCCGCAACTTTGGTGCGTGAAATGTCGAGGTACGCAACCTCGCGCTGCTCGCCGTCAATCACCACCTTGCGCACACCGTTGACGAGCACCAGCTCCTTCTTGATAGCGTCTGCGGTATCGTAAAGATCCCGCCAGCTGTAGCCATCGCCGTTCAGTATGAGATAAATGCCATACACGTCACCGAAATCATCCAGCACGATCGGCGCCATCGCACCGGGAGGCAACAGCGGTTTCACATCAGCGATTTTGCGGCGCAACTCGTCAAATATATCCGGCAGGTCCGCGGCTTTGTACTCGTCCTTGAAGTCGATCAGAATATCTGACAGTCCGGGGCGCGAAACCGACATCTTGATGCGCTTCACCTGCGGCATCTTCTGGATCGCGTCTTCCAGGTGGTAAGTCAATTCCTCCTGCACCTCGCGGGCGGAAGCGCCGGGATATCGGGTCAGAATTTTCGCAGACTTGATGGTAAACGCGGGATCTTCCAACTTGCCCATGCGCTCGAAGGCGATCAGGCCACCGCCAACCATAATCACCACCAACAACCAGGAAATGACGCGGTTGTTTACTGAATACTCACCAATGTTCATGTCGTGGAAGCTCCGTTGTCGCCGCAGTGATCAGGACGGGTCGTCCGCGCGTGGTACCGCCTGTTCCGAACTCGCCATACGCGAAACCGGCATGCCTTCGGCCAGGTAAGCCGCGCCTACGGCAACGATTTCCTCGCCGCCGGACAGGCCGTCGCGGATCTCAATCATGCCGCCGGACATGCGGCCGACTTCAACCTTGTGCGACGATACCGTCATGGTCTGCGGGTTCAGCACCCATACCCGGGACTGAAGTCCGCTGTCTGCCTGCACTGCGCGCTGCGGCACCCACTTCACTGCCTCCACGACCGTCAGTTCACTCAGGTCCAGGGCCACGGTAGCGGTCATGCCCGGCAACACGGGAAAGTTGGTTGGTGCGCGCATGGTAAAGGTCGCCCTGTACGTCTGTGTCTGGGGATCCGCCTTGGTGGCAATCTCCTTGGGCTGGAGCACAAAACTCTCATCGCCCCGTCCCTCGAACTGCGCCAGGGCCTGCGGTTCCGGTCGCGCACTGCCGTCACTCAATGTGTCACGCTTAAACGCGCCGCGCACACTGCGTACCACGGATTCCGGGATGTTGATGACAACATCAAGCTGATCGATATTCTGCAACGTCAGGATCGGCTGCTTGGCGGCTATCTCTTCGAAATTCTCCACGTCGCGCTGCGCGATACGGCCGCGAAAGGGTGAAACCAATACTGTGTACTCCACGTCCTTTCTGGCCTGGGACAGGGCGGCGGAAGCGGAGCGGAACTCCGCCTCCATGCGATCGAAATCCAGGCGCGAAATATTTCCGCTCGCCACCAGCTCTTTGGCGCGGTTGAAATTCTTCTGGTTTTTGTCGAAAGTGGCCTGGCGATCCTCCAGCACCAGTTCATAATCGGCGGGGTCGAGCTTCGCCAGCACCTGCCCCTCCTCAACCAGGTCACCTTCCTTGACCAGCAGTTCTTTCAGCTGGCCAGACACCCTGAATGACAGCTCTGCGCGTTGAGAGGCATCTACCTTGCCGGGATAGGTGCGCACCGTATCGGCAGAACCACCCTCCACTGTGAACAGCTTGACCGGTCGAGTGGTTGCGATCTCGACCTCAGTATTGTTGTCGCCGCAGCCTGCCAGTGCCGCTATGGACAGTGCTGACACCACGAGTTTCCGGAAACACACTGGCATAGTGATACCCTCATTCAATTTCAACGCCGCTGATGATACTACCAAAACAAAGCTGCGTGATGACGAATACGTACTCGCAACTGTGTTATGACTATGCTTATACTTTCCACGAGAGTTTGCGAATAAGCACAGGAAGTCAGCTGCAGCATGATTGATGTAAAAATGTGGGGCCGTGCGCTGGATCAGATGCCCAAGCTATCGCACAGCGAGTGGCAAGTACTGGATCCAGTGGCGAAATGGTTGATTGCCTGTCGCGCTTCTGTCCTGTTCATGACATTCACCGCCGCCGCGCTGGGTGGATTGATGGCCTGGCGGGCCGGCTATTTTCAGTGGGACCTGTGGCTCGCCACGGTTCTGGGCCTGTTGTTTGCGCACGCGACCAATAATCTCCTCAACGACTACACCGACTCCCGTCGCGGCATTGATAAGGACAACTACTATCGCAACCAGTACGGCGTACACGTATTGGAAGATGGACTGATGGATGAACGCCAGTTCTGGCGCTACGTGGGCGTCACCGCCATCGTCGCATTGCTACTTGGCGGCTGGCTGGTATTCCAGCGCGCGGGCCTGACGCTGGACCTGATGCTGGCGGGTGCATTTTTTGTTCTGTTCTATACCTGGCCGCTGAAGTACTACGGCCTGGGTGAACCCGCCGTGCTATTGGTGTGGGGCCCGCTGATGGTGGGAGGCACCTACTATGTCCTGGCCGGCGCGTGGAGCGCGGATGTAGCCTGGCTGAGTGTGGTATTTGCGCTGGGACCCACCACTGTGCTGTTTGGCAAGCACACCGACAAACTTCGAGCAGACCAGGGCAAAGGCGTGCATACGCTACCGGTTATCATCGGCGAGCGCAGGGCACGCCTGTCGATTGGCAGCATGATATGTACTCAATATGCACTGTGCATCGCTCTGGTAGTGGCCGGTAGTTTTCATTGGCCCCTGTTGTTGGTGCTGGTCAACGCGCATATGCTCCCGGCCCTGTTCCAGGTACTTGCCCGGAGCAAACCGGAGACTCGCCCCGAAACCTTTCCGGCCCATGTCTGGCCGCTGTGGTTTTCCGCCTACGCTTTTAGCCACACACGGCGCTTTACCTTACTGTTTCTCGCTGGCGTGCTGCTGGATACTCTGTTTTTCTGACCTGAACCAGATATTGCATGTCTCGCTCGACGCGACTATCTTCTGAGGCGGGTCAGTAAAAGCACAGGAAAGGACATTGAACATGGATGAAACTCCTCGCAAGCGATGGTTCGACCGACTGCGTCGACCCTCGGTAAAGTACTCCGTACTCACGCTGCTGGTGTTCGGCATCGTGCTCGGCGTGGTTGGCCTCATAGCGTTCGATACTGCGTTGCATGCCACCAGTACCGAGGAGTTCTGCATCAGTTGCCACGATATGGCAGCCATTCCCTACGCGCAGCTGAAAACCACCTCCCACTTCAGCAATCGTACCGGCGTGACCGCCACCTGCTCTGACTGTCACCTGCCAAAAGCATTTGTACCCAAAATGATTCGCAAAGTAGAAGCTGCCAGGGAAGTGTGGGGAACTCTTACCGGTGTGATAGATACACCGGAAAAATACGCAGCCCATTTACCCGAAATGAAAGCGCGGGAGATTGCGCGCCTGCAGGCAAACGATTCCCAGGAGTGCCGCGACTGTCACAATATGGAGCGCATGCGGCCCGAACTGCAAGGCAAAATGGCGCAGCGTTTTCACCAGCCCAGCCGCATGAAAGACAAATCCTGCATCGACTGTCATGAGGGAATTGCGCACCCGGAGAGTTAGCGGAACCGTTTAATGTAATGCACTCTTGATATAGATCAATAAGAGCAAGAGTGAATCCAGTGAGTAGGTGCACTAATGACCCCTGGTGACCGATACTAAAAATTCAGAAAGGTGTTCACGGTGGTACGAAGCGGCGTTATGACGGCAAGCAGCGTCAGGTTATTTATTTTTCTTTGTTGCGCACTGCTGGTGGCTTCTACTGCGTGGGCGGAAGATGAGCCGGGGTGTCTTGACTGTCATACACCAGACAAGCAGTCCGCCGTCCACCAGATTTTCAAGACGGTGCACGGCTCCCTGAATGGCGGGGGGGCAAATGCCTGCACCTCCTGTCATGGACCCAGTGAAGCGCATGATCGTCGCGGCAAGAAAAACCCGGTGGATATCAGTTTCGGGCCGCTGTGGACTTCGGACGTGGAAACCCGCAACGGCAGCTGCCAGAGCTGTCACGATAACAAGGAGCAGTTGCACTGGATGGGCAGCGCGCACCAACAGGAGAATCTGGCCTGTAACGACTGTCATCAGTCACACACCCCAGAGGACCCGGTACTGAACGGCACAGCGGCACAGGCACTCTGCCTGAATTGCCACACTCAGGTCCGCGCCGAGTTGCAACTGCCCTCGCGCCACCCCATTATCGAGGGCAAGACAGATTGTGTCGACTGCCATAATCCGCACGGAAGTCTCGGTGAGGCCGCGCTGCGACAGGCGACGCTCAACGACAACTGTTTTAGTTGCCACCAGGATAAGCGCGGCCCCTTCCTGTGGGAGCATCCGCCTGCTGCGGAAGACTGTTCCCTGTGTCATCGACCGCACGGCTCAGTCAATGAGCGCCTGCTCACCGCCAGAGGTCCCGCGCTGTGCCAACAGTGCCACGTAGCAGCCTTCCACCCCAGCGTACCGTATGGCAGTGAAGGCTTGCCGGGTGGCTCCGCCAACCAGAATCTGCTGGGTAAGAACTGCATGAACTGCCACAGCCAGGTGCACGGCTCCAATCACCCGTCGGGAGCGCGGCTGACTCGATGAACAAACGCCGCCGCCACCTGTTTCCCCTGACCGCTGCGAGCTTACTGGCTCTGGTGGCGGCCGGCGCAGTGTCGCAGGACGCCAGCGAAACCAGCGAGGACACTCTGTCCTATTCGCCGCTGGGACTTCAGGGCAGGCCTCGACCATTCAACTTTGATGGCAGTAGCACCGATGCCGTGCGACTCGGTCTGGGCTATACCAGTGACGACAATTACAAGTTTGGCGAGTACAACGGTCTCAGTGAAAAGGGCCCCACCGCCATCGTGGACCTGCGGTGGCGGGATTTTCACAGCAGTGACAATTACTGGCAGGTATCCCTGTCAAACCTCGGGCTGGATACTCGCGAGGGCGAGGCGATCTGGGGCCGTGCGGACCGCCTGCGCATTACGCTGGGCTTTGATTCACAACAACAGGTGCGCAACGACAGCGGCCAGACTCCCTTCCAGGGCAACGTATCGCAGTCGCTGCCAGCGAATTGGGTGAGTGGCCAGACCACCGGCGACTTCACTGCTCTGGACGGCGCACTGCGCGATTTTGATCGGGTGCTGAATCGCGACAAGGCGTATATCGGCATCAATGCCAGAATCGATGACAACTGGAGTGTCAGCAGCAACCTGTCATACGAGCACAAGGAAGGGCATGGGGACGCCGGTGCGGGAATTTACATCGACAGCTCCAGCGCCGATGCTGTATTGCTGCGCACGCCGGTGGATTATGGCACCACAGAATTTGATATCGGTCTGGCCTACGATGCCGACCGCTTACACCTGAACGGCCAGGTGGCTTACTCAAAGTTCGACAACAATGACCAGCTACTTGTATGGCAGAACCCCTACAGCTCCTACGGCACCGATGTCGCCTATCCAGCTGGCACGGGTGGACTGGGTCTGGCACCCGATAATGACCAGACCAGCGGACGACTGAGCGGGACATATCTGTTTTCCCCGCAGTTGCGACTGCAATTCGATGGCAGCTACGCCGTTGCAGCGCAGGATCAGAATTATGCACCCTACACTGTCAATCAAGCGTTGGTAGTGAACGTGCCCGTACGCGCAGCGTTTTAACGGCGAGGTTGCCTCCAGCACCGGCAATGCGCGCCTGCTGTGGAACCCGGCACCCAAACTGAGCACAGAGGTATTCTATAAACTGCGCGATCGGAACTACGATACTGACCGCGATGGCTATCTGTACGTGCGCGGCGACGGCAGCAATCAACCGAATTCGCCGATGACCGTGTACAACACCGATCACGACCTCACCTCCCAGACCGCCGGCGCCGAAGCCGGTTACCGCCTGCCGCTGCACAGCAAGCTGAGTTTCGAATACGCCTATGAGCAGGTGGAACGGCGCAACGCACCGGTCGAAAAAACCGAGGAAGATCGCTACACCCTCGGTTATCGCATACAACCGTGGTCGAACTTCAGCAGCAGATTGCAGCTTATGTACGGCGACAGGGCGGCGGACGACTACGAGTGGGCACAGGATTACTACGCTCTGCTCGACACCGAATTGATCAATGCCACGCCGGACAACCAGCGCTACATCAACCACCCGCTGCTGATGAAATACTATATGGCCAATCGCGAGCGCTGGGAGACCAACGCCGATTTCAGCTACCTGCCCACTGCGCGCTGGAACCTTAACCTCAACCTGCTGTGGCGCGATGACGACTACGATGCCAGCGATCTGGGACTGACGGAGTCACAGTGGTACCGCGCGCACATCAGCGCCAGTTACGCCATGTCAGATACTCTCTCCGGCAGCGTTTACTCAGGCTACGACGTCTACGAGACGGACCAGTACAGCCGCACATTCCGCGGTGGACCGGAAAAAGATGCCTTCGCGGTGTACCCTCCGCTGCCTCAGGCCAGTGATCCGCAGCAGGATTGGCAGAGCGACGGCACGGACACCAGCATCACCCTCGGCGCCAACCTGCAGTGGCAGTTGTCCCCGGATGTGGAATTGAAGCTTGATTACAGCTATGTCGATACCCGCAACGAACAACACCTGACGACACAACCCGGTGCCAGCGTCACGGCGTCCGATTTGCCGGACGTGAACACCACATTACACCGCCTGGTCGCCAGTGGTCTGTGGCGACTGCGCGACAACCTGTCGGTGCAATTGGACTACCAGTTCTACAGTTACAAGACTGACGACTGGGCCTGGAATGATGTGCAGGCAGACACCATTGCGAAAGTTTTAACCTTTGGGCAGACCAATCCCAATGAAGATATTCACTATGTGGGTGCATCAGTAATCTATAGCTGGCAGTAGCACCCGGGAGAGAAAAAAATGCTTACATACACACGCGCTTTGTTCCTGGCAGGGTTCATCGGCCTCATCGCCGCCTGCGGCGGCGGCGGCGGCAATAGTGCTCCGGGTGTGGAAGCAGGTCCGCAGCCACCCAATCTGCCGATTCCGCCGGAGCCTTTACCGCCCTTCCCGGCGCAAAACCCCTACGCAGAAGCGCAAGTGCTTAACGCCTTCATCTCCAGCGCGATCATCAATGAAGACGGCCAGCCATTCATCGAATTCCAGCTCAGCGATGGCAACAATGTCGCAATTACCGACCTCACCGCAGCGGATGTACGTTTTGTCATCGCCAAGCTGGAAAGCAGTCCTCTGGGCAATTTCACCGGCACCTGGCAGTCCTATTTCAATATCATCGCGCAACCTGAAGTCGGGGTGGGGAAAGTACCGGAGCTGCAGGCCAGTTCAGAGAGCGCCAATGGCGTTTTCGGTGAGTTCAAGAATCTGGGAAATGGCCAGTACAGCTATCGTTACGCCACCAGCCTGACCAATCTGCCGCAGGATATCCTCGAGCAGGCAACGGCACAGGGTCTGGATCTCAGCTACGACCCCAACCTGACCCACCGGGTGGCAATCCAGTTTGATAACGCGCCTGGCAAAGCCAACCCCAACCACGACTGGATACCTGCCACGGGGGCCACCAACGGTTTGATGTCTATGGATATCGCCGCAACTGCTAACTGTAACCGCTGCCATGATCCGCTGGCCGTGCACGGCGGTGGCCGACAGGAAGTTAAGTACTGCGTCACCTGTCACAACGCCGGCTCAGTTGATCCGGACAGCACCAATACTGTCGATTTCAAAGTGATGATCCACAAGATTCATCGCGGCGCGAACCTGCCCAGTGTAAGAGCCGGCAAACCGTATGTGATTTACGGTTTTCGCAACACCCCTCACGACTATTCCGATGTGCAGTTCCCGCAGGACATTCGCAATTGCGTGAACTGCCATGTCGGCTCTGCCACCGGAGCGGATTTGAACTATTCACTGACACAAACATCCCAGGGCGACAACTGGTCCGTCTACGCTACACAGGCTGCGTGTGGCAGCTGCCATGACGCGATGGATTTCTCAAAGCACGCCGGCGGCCAGACTGACGACAGCAACTGCGCCAGCTGTCACTCCACCGCAGGGATAGCCGGCAGCATCCAGAACAGCCATCGAATACTAACCACCGAGGCCAGCGCCAACTTCCTCGCTAAAATACTGGCAGTGGATAACACTGGGCCGGGTGAAAAACCCTCGGTCAGCTTCCGCATCAGCAACCCGCAGACGGGAGAGGACTACGACATTCTCACCGACCCGGTATTCAGCGGCGCGTCCGTCAATGTACGCACGGCCTGGAACACCACGGACTACACCAATACCGGCAACGAGCAGGAGAACGCCAGTTCAGTCTCTGCCAGCGCGCTTAGCAGCGCCGTACCCAATGGCGATGGCAGTTTCCGCGTCACCATGCCGGTAGCCATCCCGGACGGTAGTGAACGTCCCTTTATTCCCGCCACCGGCAGCGGTGGCGCAGTGATCGAAGGCCGCCTTTCATTGATACTGGAGGATGGCGCCGCACCGGCCACGGTGCCACTCACCAACGTTCACTCGTTCTTTTCCATCGACGAACCCAATGGAAAAGCGAGCCCGCGTCGCACATCGGTGGAATTGGGCAACTGCCTGAGCTGCCACCAGAGCCTGGTATTGCACGGCAGCAACCGCAGTAACGACATTAACAGCTGCGTCACCTGCCACAACCCACGCAACACGGACATTGAGGTGCGCGATCAAGCTGATCCACCGGCTCCCGATGGTAAACGTGAGGCCTCGATCGACTTCAAGACAATGATTCACGGCATTCACGCTGCGGGAATACGCGAAAATCCGCTAACAATCGTCGGATTCCGTGGCAGCGTCAATGTCTTTGGCGAAGAGGAAGTACAGTATCCCGGTAATCTGGCGAATTGCGTCACCTGCCATACCAGCAGCGGATTCACCCTGCCACTGCCTGACGGTGTCCTGGCAACTACCGTCAACACGGGTGCAGATTTACAAAGCCCACTGGATGATACGGTAACAACGCCAATCACGGCGGTATGCTCTTCCTGCCATGATGACAACACGGCTGCTGCGCATATGGTCAGCCAGGGCGGCAACTTCGCTACCACACAGGCGGCGATAGATTCAGGTGAAGTGCTGGAGACCTGCACTGTCTGCCACGGTACTGGCAGAGTCGCCGATGTGGCCGAGGTACACGACATCCCCTGATCGCGGGATGGGACTGACGACGGTGGCCAGATCAGGCCACCGCCATAGGCAACAGATTATTTCGGTGGCAACAACGTGCCGATAATCAACTTCAATTGTTCGTCGGTGAGTGCTTTGTGATCGGCATGCCGCTTGTTGTCAGGATTTTTGGCAGCGGTAATCATTTGTTCCATCGTCATTCCTGCCCAATCCTCGGATGGCTCGTGGCATTCAAGGCACTGGTTGGGATCAGTGTCCTGCGCCAATGCGGGAACGGCAGCGCCGGACAGCGCCCAAAGACACAAAACGGCAACAGCGGGTTTATTCATACTCAACTCCTGTGGTAACTCGGCTAACTTATCTGTTTCTCGATCATTGCGATCGGTCGGAACCCCACAAGCTTAGCCAAATTCATGACTAAATCAATGAGTCACCTGAAGCAGGGACAAGCAAACTGCCCATTCCTTAAAAAAACGGGCTTTGCCAAGCGTGAACTGACTCGGCTAGCGGCGACGGGGCAGTCTAATAAATAGTCTACTTTGCCTGCACATCCACGATTCCCGGAAATAAGGCGCTCTCCAAATCCTCCGCAGCGGCCTGATCGCCCAGTAGCTGTGCAGCGAAGAAACGGACGCCAAAGCCCGCTGTGATCTCACGCGCAAGACCATTGTCCAGGTATGTGAACTGTTCGCCAGGTACAGTCTGGCGTATGCCGTCACCGCAACCTGCGTTAAATGCCGGCACTATGCCTGCGATATCGGAGAATGACCAGTGACCTGCGTCCGCGACCTCGACTTTCCACGCAGGTCCTACTGCGGCGTCATAGTTGGCTCGCATTACAGCATTGCCAAGGACTCCAATACTGTTGTCCTCGTCTGCTATCAAAAACAGCAGCGGCTCAGTGATGTTGGCCATCGCAACTCCGGGAAAAACCGGACTCTGCAAAGGCGCGGCAATGATCAATCCGGCCTTGAATCGCGCATCGTCCTGCAATACTTTGCCAGCGGTAACAGCGCCAAAACTGTGTCCCGCAACGGCGACCCGTGTTGCATCAAATCGCCCTTGTAATGACTGAGGTAACGCTTGCGAATTGTCTATCAACAGTTCATCCAGCACGGCCTCAACATCACTGGCTCGGGTTGCGAGAAATTCTGGCGTGAGCATTGCACCGGAATCAAACAGGGTGTTGCGTGCATGGTCGGGTGCGGCCACAGCGATGCCATGACTTGCCAGCCGCTCGGCAAGAGAAAAGGAAGAATACCGTGTGCACTCATAGCAATGTGAAAAGATGACCAACGGCATTTTTGCCGGGCTGGCAGCGGGCTGCGGTGCGAGGCTTGAGGATGTGTCACGTCGCGTGCACTGTCCGGGCGCAGTTTCCAACAGCGAGAGTAACTCATCACGCTCGGCCTCGTTGGCAGCGAAATCCTGAATGGACAGCGTAGTTCCAGCACTTTGCGCGGGATACCAGATTTCCACGTTCAAAACCCTGCCTTCACTGGCGTTCAAAACGCTTATTGTCGTATTGCCTACCGGGTATGGCCCCAACTCGTCATAACTGACGGTCAGTGAATCTGTATTGCCGTTGTTATTGCCATCGGAGCAACCGTGCAGACCAAGAAGCGCACCAACAGATAAGCAAACCAATATACTGATTTTCAACATGACGTAACGCTCTCAATCCAGGAATTCACCTTCACCGCTATGAAGGTCGTACAATGCGCCCACTATCTTTATGCTGCCGTCAGCTTCCATTGACGCCACGATCGGGCTTTTCTTACGAATATTGTCGATCGTAATCCGTACATTTCTCTCTGCAACGAGGTGAACAAACTCGCGATTACTCGATGTCCTTTCACCCGCATAATCAGACATTGCCTCTACCGCAGCAGTTAGGACTCGATCTGTTCTAGGTTCCTGATTGTCTGCAAGTGCAGCCATTGAAAATACCACAGTTGCTAGCAAAGCGATGACATTCTTCATCTTGGGCCTCATCGTGTTTGTGTACGTGGAATAATCATTTGTTGAATTTCCAGATCAGTAACCGAGGTACACTAAAATTGCGACTACCCATATATCCAGCCTGACTTTACACTGTTTCAGCTTCTCCATTTTCATTTCATGCGAAAACGAGATTAAACCTGAGCGCCTTGGGTGCCTTCACCCGCCAGATGCCTCTGTGGGGATCTGGCACTTCAGGCAGGCAAAATACCTGTTTGCTCACAAGGCAATATAGAAAGTCCAATCTTGTGCGAACCAGTTTGCAAGTTGGTGAGTTTTTCCAACATGAGCTATATTCCTTAAGCGAAAATCTGCAGTGTATTGAGAGTATAGTGGCTTTACAGAATGCAATAGCCCTTTCGTGCGGTAGCCACATAACGGCAAGGAGCCAATAATAATGAAACACCTTTTCCTGGGCGCGGTGCTAGCCGCATGCTGTAGCGTATTGACACAGACTTCCTGGGCGCTCGATGACGGAGACGGTACCGGGAACACCTGCAATGACTTCAATCCACTGCGCAATCCCTATTTCGGCGACCTGCATATTCATACGGCTTTTTCGCTGGACGCATTTGGCCTCGGTACTAGAACCACACCGGAACAGGCCTACCAGTTCGCCAAAGGGCAGCAGGTTGGCTTGCAGCCACGTGATGTGAATGGTGATCCACTGCGCTATGCACAGATAGACCGGCCGCTCGACTTCGCTATGGTTTCGGACCATGCGGAGGATGTCGATTCGATTGCCTGGCAAACCACCCAGGATGCGGCCGCCCAATACTATGACAGAAGTGCAGACTGCACATTCACCACGTTTGTCGGCTATGAGTGGAGCCGGGCGCCCTACGCGATAAACGAGTTTGGACAAATTGAGGCGCGGAACCTGCACCGCAATGTTCTGTTTCGGAACAGCGTGGTTCCGGCGGCGGTAGTGAGCGCACAGGTCGTGAAATACCCGGAAGTCCTGTGGGATACGCTGCAGGGCGATTGCCTTAACCTGGTGGATGGCGACAACCACTGCAACGTGCTGACAATCCCGCATAACTCCAATATGAGCCAGGGGATGATGTTCGAAGCGTACAGGCCCGGCGGAGCACCCTACGACCTGAATTACGCAAAGCGCCGCGCCCGGTTTGAGCCGCTGATTGAGATCATGCAACACAAGGGGCAGTCGGAATGCCTGTTCTCGGCGAATGACGAGATGTGCGGTTTCGAACTCCTTCCCTATGGACACTTGTTTGCCCCGTGGATTGGCGCTACCGAGCCCAAAGTGGAGGGTACCGTGCGCTGGGCGCTGACCGAAGGACTGCACCTGAAAACCGCTGTCGGCGCCAACCCCCTCATGTTCGGAGTGATCGGGAGTACGGATACGCATCTGGGCACGCCGGGGCTGGTGGAGGAATCGGCCGCCTACCCCGGTCACATAGCGACCCCTCCCGTGCTGACCGGGGTCACCGACTCTCCAGAATTGAATCCCGGAGGATTGGCGGTGATGTGGGCGACACAAAACAGCCGTGCAGCGCTTTTCGATGCCATGCAGCGGCGAGAGACCTACGCCACCAGTGGCCCGCGGCACATAGTACGCTTTTTTGCCGGCTGGGACCTGCCGTCCGACATCTGCTCGCTGCCAAACAATATAGAGGTCGCGTATGAAAATGGCGTTCCAATGGGTTCTGTGCTGCCCATAGCGCTTGCGGGACAAACGACGCCACAGTTTTTTGTTTCCGCGTTCAAGGACACAGGTACCGAGAATCATCCCGGCAATGACCTACAGCGCATCCAGATCATCAAGGGCTGGACGGATGCAAACGGCGACAAACATGAGCAGGTGTTTGATGTGGCCGGCGATCCCTTCAATGGCGCCAGCGTAGACACCAACACTTGCGCAGCCAGTGGTTCCGGTTTCGCGCAGTTATGCCAGCTGTGGCAGGACCCGCAGTTCGATCTCAATCAGGACGCTTATTATTATGTACGCGTGCTGGAAAATCCCAGCTGCCGCTGGATGCAGCGCCAATGTGTCGCATCTGCTGAGCCGATAAACTGCGCTGATCCGGGATCAGTTCCCAGTGAATATGCGCAATGCTGTGATCCGGACACGCCCAAAACCGTACAGGAGAGATCATGGACAAGTTCTATCTGGTACAACAAGCCGCCACCCGGATGCTGAAGGGCCTTTGCCTTAACCCTGCGTATCCTTCGAACAACGCTGCCAAAATTCCTTTTCAAAATAGTCTTCGCTGAAGTGCCATGCTGACGACAGGAACATCGCGCGCTTGTTGGTGAGATCCGCATTATTGACAAAGGAAAACACAACGCTTCCATTATTATCAACTTCAAACGCCCAGCCTTGCCGGGAGCTGGTAATCATCCGAGTTCCAAAAGGTGTTAGTTGATGCCTGCCGTTCACAGGGCTGGAAAAACCCACTGTATCGCCTCTGAAGATGACTTCCGTTTCATTTGTAGAAGGCGTTGTGGCGACAATTGAAGAGTATGCGCCTGCCCCGCTTCTGCGATTATTACTGTAAATCACCAGTTTGCCATCGGGTTCCCAATCAGGATCATGCTGAAATCCCGCTATTCCTACTCGCCACCATTTTACCTTCAGTGTTTTCGGGTCGAGCACAAATACAAGGTTAGTGGTCGCATAACTGATGACCAGATCATCGGCAGCAAAGCCCGGAAACCGGTCTGCCAGGTCGGCGGGCAGCGGTGCCACCGCGTTACCGTGACTCATATTGCCGCTCTGCTTCATTTTATTCACATCTTTAAATGAGTCATCCTGCAATTGCCAAATGTGCAAATCAGGATTTGCAGTGCGCACATCCTTCATGTCAATCACGCGATCAATCTCTCCGGTCTCTACGCTGACTCTGGCAAGGTTCTGATCGAACGCCACTTGGCTGCCAGTAAATGTCCAAAAATAACCGTGCTCATCGGGAGACACAGCATGATGAAATTTACCTTTCAGGTTCCACACTACATTACTGCAGGCGTCCACCTTCACCAGACCGCCGCTGTACTCCTGCATATTAAAAATGATAGATCCATCCGGGAACACATGCATGCCATACAACGCCTCACGATGGTCCTCGACGTCTTTCTCAAGATGCCGAGTCGTAAGTTGCCAATCGTGCACGACTTCCCCGTCGGAATTGAGTAGCACAGCACCCCATAACGTGTCGGGGAGATTCAGAACACCTGCAATAACACGGTAACCCTGTGCGTAATTTGGATCGACAAAGACATAAGGTGGTTCTGCGCGCCGAGTAAACCCGGCATAGTCTAACGGCGCAGCGCCTTCAATCGCCAAGGGCGGGTAATCGTGCGTCCAACGATCAGGAGATAATCCGAGATCATTTTTAAACTTCTGTAAAAGCGTGGTTTTCTTCTCGGTAGGATCACCCTTTGAAAACGCTTGAAAATTCTGCACCAGTGGTTCGATATAGCTATAGGGAAACACTTTGAATCTTCCCACTGAATAACCGTAGGCAAGAATGCACAATAGTATTACGTAGGCCAGCGCCACTATTTGGATTTTTTTCACTCGTTCAACCAAGGTAAATGAATTTAGTAATTTTTATTATGTGAGACCAGTTCTCGCTACGGTGTCTCAGTATCTTGAAAGTCATCCTTCGCGCTTGCATAGTCGTCGAGCGATGACGCTTTACTCATTTTTCTACTCGGAGCTTTGCACTTACAAAGTGCGACACATCGTCAAATATTTTTATAATTATGTTACTTCGAGCTCTGATGTTTTTACCTTATCGATGCTACCAGGGCAAGATATTTATCGATAATTTGTGCGGCGGAATGTTTGTAGGATCGCTCAGTACGCACTGTCCAACTCAAGCCTATCCCTGTACCAGGTTGCCTTCGCCTCGAGGGAGCACGCTCATGCATTGGGGAGTTATTACAAAATGCGACGAGTAATGCACAGGGGCACACGATGACGCTATTTGATCAGCACCAACCTCCCCATCACACCTGGGACAATGTCCTGTCGGTGAATGTCGCACCCCGCGTGCAGTTTTACAGTCCAGGGTTAAAGAGTTGACCGTTGCCAATTGTTATAGTTTACTTGGCCCAGAGCATGGATAATTAATTTATCTATGAAATTGGCGAACTGCCCAGCTCCCCAAAACTCGGGTGTTGTTCAAGGCGCACGCAATACAGCAACCTGAGTACAAACCAGCTAATCCCGGGCCGAAACACGGCAGCGCCGAGCAGGTGCAGGAGGATCAACCATGACAGAAGCAGTGACAGTACCCAATAGCAGGCCGATCAAGCCACGCAGGATGGACTTCGATATGGGCCAGCTTAACGAAAAATATTTTTTCCGCGACAATCCCATCCTCAGCACCCTGATGTACGCCTTGTCAGCGTCATTTCCCGACGGCGAACGGTTCTTTATCGACACCGTCCGGCACTACCAGAAGGATATTCATGACCCGCTATTGTCAGCGCAAATTCGTGGCTTTATCGGCCAGGAAGCCCATCACAGCCGCATTCACGAGGAATTCAACGAGCGGGCCGAGACGCTGGGCATCGCCATGGAACGTGTACGGCGGCGGTTCGCGAGGCGTATCGGCATCGCGCGACGCAAGCTCAACCCCGGCCAGCAACTGGCGGTAACGGCGGCGCTGGAGCATATCACCGCCACCCTGGCCCAGTGGGTACTGGAGAATCCCGAGGCAGGTATTGGAGGTAGCAACCACTCGCCACTGCGAGAAATGCTGATCTGGCATGCGATGGAAGAAATCGAACACAAAGCGGTAGCCTTTGACGTATATCGGGCAACTGTGCACAACGAAAAGCAGCGCATTGCAGTAGCCAGGATTATTTTCCGCATGTTCTGGATACAGATGGGCATCGCGCAGCTGAACCTCTTATGGTGTGATCGCAAAATCCCCTCGCTGAAACACATCCGCGATGCCTGGAAATTCATGTGGGGCGTTGGCGGCTTCAGGCGCTGGGCGGCACCTGAGTTCAAGCGGTACCTGAAGGTCGGCTTTCACCCCAACGACATCGACCAGAGCCGACTGATCGAGCAGTGGCGCGATGACTATCCGGATGTCGCTGCGCTCCAGGTGGGATAGCACACATGGGCGGCAGGAAGCAGGCGTTATCGGCCAGTGGTGACGCAACCTACCGCATCTCTCAGGTGGTGGCCGCCTCCGGGGTATCTCGCGACAGGATAAAATCCTATCTGCGCACGGGCTTGTTGCCGCCACCGCAAAAACCCAGGCCGAAGCTCGCACTCTATAACGAGAACCACCTGGCCCTGATTGAGTTGGCACAAAAGTTCCAGGATCAAACCAAGCTGTCAGTACCGGAGATTGCCACGCTGTTCCGCAAGGCGCAGTACGATACCAGCAACATCGAAATCGATCTGCTCTCAGCAAAGCATGGTGTCGACAACCAGAACACTATTATTCCGCTTAAACACAACCCTGGAACCGTTAGCAAACTTAACCTTCCCGAGGAATTCCTGCAGCTATTGGTCAAAGCTTCTCTGCTGGAAAAAACCGATCACCTAAGCGAAAACGAAGGTCCGCAGGTCGCGCTTCTGTGGGCGGCATACTCAGCAGGTGTGCCGCTGACATTCTTCGAGACCGCGCAAAAAAAGTTGGCTGAGCTGGCCGATCTCGAAGTGGAGACGCTAATCGCTATAAAGCGGCCCACGATGAAATTCCACGACACAGTCGAAAACATTACCGATGTCGACCGTATCATCAACCGCTGGATGATCACTGAAAAAAATCGGCGAATCAGGAACCGGTTCCAACAGGTGATCGACAATTCCGAGCGCGCCATTTCTACATTGCTCGATACCATTTATCGACCGAGTTCCCTATTTCGCAAGTATCACGGCGTGGACGGGATGCTATCCCGACTCTGGGATCAACTGCTGGCCAGCCCTGTGCGGCCGCAAGATACCCATGATCTGTGTTTCGCATGCCTGCTATTGGGTGAGTATGGTCTGGTTATCAGCATCGCGGAAATGGCACTGGCCAAGTCACCAGGAAATGCCATTGCCACCGCATTCATCGCATTGGCACAGGGCTTGCAAAACAATGTCGATGAGGCCTTCGAGTGCGGCTCACGGCTAGAGAACAGCGAAGTACAACACACTGCGATACTGCAGGCACGCATGCTCTCGCTACTGCTCAAGGCGGCGAAACAGGGCGGCGTTACCGACCCAACCGAATTGATGAAACGTGCCGGTGAGCTGTTCCTGGAACTGCCCCGCGATCCCTCGATCGATCAACCGGACGCGACCCTGCTACTGGCACGCGCAAATGTCGCTTTCCCCGATTTCGCCAACAGCCGGCCCCACGCTATCAGGGCGCTGCAATCGCTGCGACAGCGGCTTGATCATAAAACTATTGAACTGCCGGCACTGCCAATAGAAGGATTGCGCGATTGCCTGCTGCTAGTCCATGAGATCTACGTTCTGTACTACCTCGGTGTACTGCACACAATGGACGGCGATCATGCAGCGGCCGCCCCCTGTTTCGAGCAGGTGATACGACTGGATCCGGCTTGCAATTTCGCGGCATCTGCTTATCAGCAATTGGGTCAAGCGGCGCGCTAGCATTAACCACCAGTATCAATTTTGGCAAAGCCAAAAATAAAAAGCACAGGCGGCTGGCAATCGAGCCACTATAACAATAACCATTTTACGATCGAGATTTTCACATGGCGAGAAGCAAAGTAAACACCGCAATTCATCGTAACGCTGCCTCACTTCTGGCGATCGCGATCTGCTACGCAATAAGCGCAGCTTTTGCGCAAGCCGGCACCCTGGAGGAGGTCATCGTCACCGCCAACAAACGCGCGCAGAATCTACAGGACGTACCCATCACGGTCACTGCATTCAGCGAGGAGATCATTCAGGAAGCAGGGATCAAGAATGTCTCCGATTTGGCGCTGTTAACACCGAGCCTGAATATCAGCGTCAACACGCAGCCATTCACCGCTGCTTTTCGTATTCGCGGCATCGGCACCTCCCAGTCGGACCCGGCGCTGGAGCCCTCCGTTGGCCTGTTTGTCGACGACGTCTATCTCAGCCGTTCCGGCCTGGGCATGTCGGATCTGACTGATATTGAGCGGATCGAGGTACTGCAAGGCCCGCAGGGAACTCTGTACGGCAAGAACACCAACGCCGGTGCCATCAGTATTTTCACCAAGCGGCCCAATCTCGAGGAATTTGAAGGTTATCTGGAATCAACCGTCGGCGACTATGATTTGAGAATGGTCACCGTTGCGGCCAGTGGACCCATTACGCCTGCACTCGCCTATCGACTCTCTGGCAACATCAACGAGCGCGACGGCTACTTCATCAACAGTTCTGGCGATGACCTCAACAGCGCGAACGACTGGAACATTGTCGGCAAGTTGTTATACGAACCGTCAGATGACCTGAGCATCCTGATCACCGGTAATTACGTCGATCGCGATTCGAAATGCTGCGCCGCCGATGCGTCACAGGGCGCGTCGGTAAACGAGGAACTGGTTGCGCGGGGTTTGCCGCCCGACAAAAACAATCCCTATGATCACAAAATCGCGGTGAACGTCGACAATGATTTTTACGTAAAGACCCGCAGCCTATCCATGGTTATCGATTATGACCGGGACTGGGGAGCGCTCAAGTCAATAACCGCGCTGGGGGATTCAGACGGCGGCACCAGCTACGATGTAGACCGCTCGGAACTTGACGTCATGTCCTACATCGACGCAGTCAGCAGCGGTGACAGTTATTCGCAGGAGTTCCGCTTCACATCGGAAGCCGGCAGTTCTCTGGACTACCTGCTGGGGGTATTCTACTTCCAGTCCACCAATAAGGTGGGCGATGACAATCCTTTCGTGTTTCTGGGAGAGGATTTTATCAGTCAGGCCAATCAACAGCCGGATCTGGGTCAGATACTCCCTCCAGGCGTTCCCAACATCGCGTTTATTGCCCAGCCGGGGGATTCGCTCAGAGTGAAGGACAAACTGGAGACGCAAACCGTTGCCGTCTTCGGCCAATCCACCTGGCATATCAGCGAACGATGGCGTCTCACCGGCGGCCTGCGCTGGACAGACGAGAGCAAGGATGCCGACCTGTTCACCGCGGTTGACTCCACCGCGATATCGGCGGCACTTACCGGGCAATCATTTCTCACAGCAGTTTCAACACCAATCGATGACGACTTTTCCCGCAACAACAGCGATGTGAATTGGCTGGTCAACGTCAGCTATGACGTGCTGGACGAAACCATGTTGTTTGCCAGCGCAGCCACAGGAACCAAGTCCGGTGGCTTCAACACAGTGAATGGAACACCGCAGCAACGGGAATTCGAGGACGAATCGACCATCAGCTATGAGATGGGCGCCAAGTCCACGCTGCTGGATGCGCGGCTGCGGATCAACGCCTCGGCCTTCCTGACACAGATCGATGACTTCCAGTTCCAGCAGCAACTGGCGACCGGCATCGGCACTCTGGTGTCCAACCAGGCCTCTGTCGAAACCTCGGGACTGGACCTGGATGTACAGGCCGTCCCCCTGCCAAATCTTACGTTGGGCGCAGGCCTGATGTACTTGTACAAGTACAGAATCACCGCCGGGGCACAGCAAGGCGATGACCTGCCGTTTGCCGCACAGTACAGTGGCAATGTCTCTGCTACCGTGTTTTTTCCGCTGGCGGACGGCGGGGTGTACCTGCGCACGGACTTCAGCTACATGGGCGACCACCTGACTACTGCCTCCGCCGACTACCAGGACCGCGACGTCCAGGACCGGAAGCAGTTGAACGCGAATCTCGGCTGGCGCAATGATCACTGGAACGTGTCTGTCTGGGGGAAAAACCTGACAGACGAAAAATACGCCGGTTTGACGGCCGCCACCTTTCCCGTCACCAGCATGGATGCCTACTTCCTGACCCCACCGAGGACCTATGGAGCGACGCTACGATATACCTTTTGAGGTTCGCAACACAGAAACGACGGTAACCGGCAAACAGCCTGTTGTGGGTAGAAATTTTCCAACGGATTCTGTTGCTGCCGTGCCGGGGGGCAGTCTCTACAATTTTATCGATTCCGGAGGATGCAATAGATACAGCATGTTTCGCTGCCAGATTGGCAGCGAAACATGGGACTGCAAATAAGCCTTGTTAAAGTCGAAGGCCTTACGAGCGCTATTTGCCCTTGCCCTGAGAAACGGGGGGCGCCATAAACATCATGGTGCGATCGACGCCGCTATCAGGGTGCTGCACATTGATGTAAGCGAGGTGGGGGTTGAATGGATCGAAATACAAACCCGTCGCCTCGGCACCCAGCGTGTTCAGGCTTGCCCACTTGCCCATATACTCGGCTACGCCGTCGTTGTTTTTGTCAACAGCGTACCAGGTATCTTCCACGCCACCGGGCTGGTCTTCAACAATATAGATATTGTTGTCGGCATCAATCGCCAGATTATCAGGATTGGTAAACTCGTCGCCCGCTGCGAAGCCAGTTGCAATATCAAGGGTGTCGCGGCTTGCAAAAAGTTTGACTTCCATCCGCCGGAGGTCAATTGAAAACACTTTGTGATTGGTTGTGGTGGCAACAAATAGCATCTGGGTATTCTTGTTCACTGTCTTGATTTCCAGGTCTTCCGGGCGATCGAATCCGGTGCCGAGAAACTTTGGAAGTTTTGGCGTGGCACGCCCGTCAATTTCGCCGTCGTGCACCAGCACTGTACCGTTCAGGGGCTTGCCATTCATGTTGGTCAGAGGAATCCACTGCGCCTTGCCCGTCGCCTCTTTCATTTTGCCATCGCCAACTCGCAGTACCGAGATCTCGCCTGCCGCAAAAAATCTGTCACCGTTCCTGGCGTTGGGATTTTTGGATTTGAAGCGGAATATGTGACTGCCATTGCGCTCATCGATAAAGTACAGGTTATTGTCCTTGTCGAATGTGAGGCCCTCGTGCGCGACACGCGGAAGAATATTGCGGTGCTTTATGACGATATCCTGCGGGTCAGCCAGCGGATTGGTGACCTCGTAAAGCCTGCCATAGGGACTAACTGATTGGCCCGGGTCGCTCCAGGACTCTTCGCCCGTCAGGTAGGCGCCCCAGGGTGTCCAGCGGGAGGCATCCATGGAGACCTGATCGCCGGGGTTTTGCGCCTGCCAGATCGTCGTAGTCTGCATGGTGCGCAGGTCAGTCCGCTGTATGCCGCCCTGGCCGGTTTCAAATGGTGAAAACAGGTATTTACCCGCTTCAGGGCCGTTTTCGTTGACCGTGTTCATATCGTAGTTACCCGAGTCAAAACGGTCGAGTTGTTGCGGGTCCCTGGCGACAATATTTACCTGCCGGAATTCATCCGAAGACAGGCGAAAGGGCGCCGACTCAGGCAGAGTGCCGGCATCGGTATTGCCGACCAATGCAGTGAAGCTGTCAAAATGTGTCGCCCCGGACGATGCGGCGATTACGTGAGAAGCGGCCAGCGCGATACCAACCGCTACAGATATTTTTCTAAGCAACATAGGTTGTACTCCGAGTTAGGACTTTTTTGTAAGAAGCGAGTCGCACAATGCCCGGAGATGGAGCTCACCTCACCGGTAACGCGTTTTCCGGATTAGGCGGAACTCTTACAGACAGCAGCTTCAGCCGTTCGCTTTATCGCCAGGTTGTGCTGCGAAGTAATGTAAGGAGCATGAATGACCGGAAAAAGTCATTACGGTTAAGGTTATGTGATTGGTAAAGATGATAGTTGTCCCTCCACTGTGAAGTGTCAGGACACCGGACAAGCGGTTGACTTGCAAATGCGGTGGAGCTGGGCAGCGTAGGCGCTGTGAGCAGGTCCAGGTTATTGCTGCTCAAGTACGTCTGCGATATGCCTGAGGTATGGCAGGACAGCGGTGCTGACATCGGCGTTCTTTCCGCCACCCCCGACCACTCCATCAGCGCCTGTTGTGGAAATGGTGAAATGGCCCTTTGTTCTTCCCCATTGCTCTTCTTCGTACACGTAGGGGCGACCCCAGGGATCGAGAGGAATTGCCTTGAGGTAGCCTCCCTGCGGATACGCGCTCGGTGCGGCAAGGTTTGCAGGTGGCGATACCAGGGCCTCCAAACCCTGCTCACCGGTGGGGTAAACGAAATGCGCCTTGTAATACGCTTCCAGTGCAAGGCTAAGTGACGACAGGTCCTGCGTGATTTTCGCCAATTCCGTATTGCCCGCATCAAACAGGCCTATGCCTGTCTGTTCAAGCAGGGCCTCGGCCGGTGTATCACTGCAGAAGATATCCCATTGCTGAGTATTGGGCCGCACGTAGAGCGTCTGGCCCACAGTGAGGAAACGAAAGTAGTCGTCATTGCTACTGCCGCGAAACAACTCGGCGTTGTACTCGCCGCACACTACATCCCCGTCAAACGTGTGAATGTCGCGGTAATTGATTTCCGAGCGGTTGGGGGTGTTTTCGTCGAGCAGTTGCTTCGCCTTGTTTACGTCGTCGCTGCATGCGCCGAGTAGAAAGACGAGTAAGAAGATGCTAATTGTGCGTAACAACATGGGATCCCCGGGGGAATTTCTGCGCGGCGCCAAGTATGACAACGAAGGTTGCGCAGGACAATCAGGCGAGGGACCCGATTGGCACTTGAGGAATTATCCCGCTGACCCTTCACGAGCCGCCGTTCAAGGCACTAATACCGCGGCGCCATTGAAACGCCCGTAGCGCAAATCCTCCAACGCCTCATTGGCCTGTTCCAGCGGGTAGACATGCACCGTGGTCTCCACGGGTATGGTGGCGGCCAACGGCAGAAACTCTTCGCCATCGACACGAGTCAGGTTCGCTACCGAGCACAGCTCGCGTTCGCCCCATAGAATAGCGTAGGGAAACGAGGGGATGTCGGACATATGAATACCGGCACAGACCACACGCCCTCCTTTGCGCACTGAGCGCAGCGCCTGCGGCACAAGTTCTCCGGCCGGCGCGAAGATGATGGCGCCGTCCAGCGGGACCGGGGCGGGCTGCAGTGAATCGCCCGCCCAGCAGGCCCCCAGTTGTCGCGCGAACGCCTGTGCTTCGGTATCACCCTCCCGGGTGAAGGCATACACCGCCTGCCTGAAGTACCTCGCTACCTGGATCAGGATGTGGGCCGCCGCGCCAAAACCGTACAGGCCTATCGTTTCGCAGGCATGCAACATGCGGTAGGCGCGATAACCGATCAGCCCGGCACACAACAGCGGCGCTGCCTGCTGATCGCTGTACTGCACCGGGATCGGAAAACAGTAGGCCGCATCCGCAACGGTATACTCTGCAAACCCGCCGTTGATCTGGTATCCGGTATAGCGCGCTTCATCGCAGAGATTTTCCTTGCTGTGACTGCAGTACCAGCAGTGACCGCAACTACCGCCCAGCCACGGCACTCCGACGCGTTGTCCGGCAGTAAACCCCTGTACCCGACCACCAATGCTGATGACTTCACCGATAATCTGGTGGCCGGGTATCAGTGGCAGGCTCGGCTGTGTCAGATCACCGTCTATCACATGCAGATCGGTGCGGCAGATGCCGCAGGCCTTGACCCGCAACAATAATTCACCCGCACGCGGCACCGGCACTGCGACATCGCGCAATTGCAGTGCCGTGTTGGCAGACTCCAGTACCATCGCTCTCATCGTTTTCCTTGCCGGTCATCGGGCTGTAATTACGTGGGCACAAAAAAGTGTACAACGTCTCGCATGGCATCCTCCAATTCGGATCGCCTGCACAGCTGCCTAAGAGGAGATCAGACCACAATTGCTGACCCAGCGACATGACACGAATCAACCGCGAGCCAGTCGCAACCCTGTTGTGATTACGGCGCGGTTCAGTCGTGCCCTTTAACATTGACAGTAGCCGCTTCCAGGACACCCTTGCGCAGCCGTTTCCGGACCCGCGCCAGTGATCGTTGCCCTTGGTCGGCCAGAACCCGCTGTAGTTCGTCTGCAGCACTGCCTGCAGGTGTCGCGGGATTTAGCGGTCCGTCGCCTGCCAATGTATTGAGTAACTGCCGGTGTACTACCGTATCGTGCCAGTCTCCCAGCAGCGCCTGCAGGGTTTTGCACTCGCGCAATATTGCCGAGTTTGAGTGGGCTTGCGCCTCGTCTGCACAGGAATCGAGTGCGTAACGGAGCTCCTTGATGGCGATTCGCAGTTTGTGCCAGTGCTTGTCGTTGTCTCTTTCCACGGCCTTGCGTGCAGCAGCGATGGCACGCTTGAGCCTGGACTTCAGCTTGCCCGGCGTCAGGCGCAGGTCTGCGTCTTCGAGATCGATTTTCCCGGCGAGAGTGTCGCAGCGCCCTAGTGTCGTCTGCCATTTTTTCGAATGGAACATTCTGTAGACATGCGCCCGGGCATGTTCGCGCCGCGCGTGCAGCGATAACTGCAGATCACTGAATTGGTCCGGGCCCAGGTAAGTGCTGGAGCTGGTATACAAGGTATCCCAGTCACGGGCACTGTTGGTGGTATGCGCCAGCTCACTGAGCCGTCGGCGCAGCTTGCGGGCTTTGTCACCGCGTTTGCTGCGTAACACACTGCGCATACGCCGAATTGTGACCCGCAGCCGGTGGAGGTCCTCCTCCTTATACTGTGCCGACAGGGCATCACGCAAAGCCCTGAGTCTTGCCGTTCCCTGGTGCAGGTCGAGATTCACCGTCCGGCCCTCTAACATCATCGTGGTCAGTATATGCCCCGAATGAAGTGGGGCAATACCGTTATATCCACGCGTCATGCGCACTGTTCGCGCTGCTGGACCAGGAATGCAGCGTGGGCACCCGGAACCTGAAGCGCACCTTGCTGGTTAGATTGAGTACGAAATTTGGTGGGCCGTGCTGGATTCGAACCAGCGACCAATTGGTTAAAAGTCGACCAGTCAATTTCCAATTAGTTGTTTTAATTTAACTTTTATCGGTGACGCCCGTTGCAAGTTGCACCGAAATGCACAACAAAGCAGGACTGATTCCGGCAAAAGTCCGGCAGTGGCGATCTACTGGATTACGACTACATGTCTGCCGCCGAGAACCACCTGCTTAAATTCCACGGTTGAAGATAGACCTCTCCAGCTACATATAAAAACCATACCGGATTTGGGGCGTATCTCCCTCCGTTAAGTACTTCATGATCTCACCGACTTTACGCGAGCATCCGAGCGTGACCGGATATTTCCCATCAAACTGCGTGTTATTCCAGTTCATCTTGGTCAGGCCGAGTATTTCCTTTGCTAGGAAGGAAGGTGACTCTTCTGATTGAACAATCCGCAGTTCTATCGGCTGCGGGACGTAGAGGCCTGGATAGGTCTGGTAGTACCAGACCGACCCCCTCGTATAGAGCAGGTGCCGATGCTCATCAAGCGAGGCGAATGTCCCTCTGTACGGGGGATAGTTGCCATTCCGGAACAAACGGAGCTTTGAATCCATGACCGTGACAAAATCCACGGCATCGATGTTCATTTCGCGAGCTGCCGCTTCCAACCCCTCGATTTCCTCCTCGCTGAAATTCGAGGATTTGTGAATGACAACTCGGGCGGGGTACGTTCGCAAGGCAATGCGATACTCATTCAGGGCTGCCGTTAGGAGATCATGCGCCTGCTCCGCTCTAAGACGCGGGACACGATCCTTTTTATCGATTTCAACAGGTGTCCCGCGAAGAATGAGACCATTTCCCAGCTCATCGAATATTTGCGCGAGGCTGGTACTCAGGGTCTGTCGGTCCCTGCTCCGGTAAAAGGATATGCCTACTGCGCACGATGACGCTCTGGCACTGTCCTGTTCCAGCTTCCAGGGAATCGTCGGACCTGACTTATAGTACAAGGCCGTACAGAAATTCCATGCTTTAGTTGCGTCGTCCTGCTGCCCCGACACGTTGGCTTCATCGAGTGAGGCCTGACGAATGAGTTGCAAGGGCTTGCCGAACGGCATTGCCCTAGCCTTCAGGGCGCGCCTGAAATTGAGCTCCTCATATTTCGGCTCGTCTGCTTCAAGTGTGTCCTCGCTGGATCTTTCTTCCGTTGCGATGACCTTATAAAGCGGTTCCGATATGACACATACGATGACATCAACATGCCGGTTCTGGGCCAGGAACTTGATATTCTCGTAGTAATAATCGATGGCTTTCTGGACACGCTCTTTTCTATTCTTAATCGCCAGAATCTCTTTGACTTCGGAATTTTTCAGCGTCCGTGACAAGTCGCCTGAAAATTTGATGTCCGCACCGAAGCCGCTGCCGGTATTGAAGCCGCAAAACGGCAATCTCAGATTTTCCTGCTTAACGTCTGAGGACGCCGCAATTATGCCGCGACACCGTACGACCCATTTGCGA
The DNA here is from genome assembly GCA_041396025.1 of Halioglobus sp. GTDB lineage: Bacteria > Pseudomonadota > Gammaproteobacteria > Pseudomonadales > Halieaceae > Marimicrobium. Next base: position 346,968 of record JAWKZL010000005.1, read on the forward strand.
GCAAGTCGACACAATTCGACGTCCCGATTCCGCCGATAAAGATGGCATTGCGGCGGGTTTCTTGTGCCTGGTCGTAGACGCCATATTCCGCGATCCCGCGCCTGGGACAGATATGTGTACCCTTCGCAAGAGAAGCCTCGGCTCCGGCAAGTGCTCGACTCGCCAGCCCAGCCTCCCTTGCTCCAGATCATCTTCATCGACGACCACCAGCGGTTCCCACAATTCTTCGTTAAGACGAGGAGCGCCTATAAATTCAACAATGTTTCGAAACTAAGCGGTGGTGTTGAGTCTGCGTCATCCGAGAACAGGTCTTCAGAATCCAGGTCAGCGAGCCAGGCACACAGGAACCGGAACTGATCAAACACCGACCTGTTCTTCTCCATCCGCTTCCAGCCCCGCCGAAGCTTGTAACCAAAGTGCGAGTATCTGTACTCGTCGCCGAAGCTGAAAAACCAGTCCGGCGTGATGGAGACGTACCATTCATCACCGATGGTCAGAAAACTTACGGAGAACGCAAAGTGCCTGGTCGATAGTACTTTTTCTGGTTCATTATTTTTGTACTTCCTTTGGAAGACCATCCGCCTTGACTTCTTCTGCCCGGTCCATGACTCCACCCGGATGTTGTCGGGGTCCCTGATCGGCAAAAATATAAAGAGCCCCTCATTGTGCTCCCACTTGATGCGGTGTTTGAAAAGTTTGTGTTGCAGGCTGAACCTCAGCAGAGACTTGAAGACACGCTCATGATCGGCATCAATGCTGTAATAGTCACCAGGGGCAGGCGGCTCGACTGTCCCTTCATCAATGAGAAAGGCAAACGGATTACTCTCTTCGAGATTGTGAAAGGTGATGAGCCTACTACCGCTCGCTTCCATAATCTGAAGGGACACTACGTTCCTGCTTTCTGACGTAGCTACCAACTTCTTTCCTTTGGTTCCTGACCTTCTTGCCGTCGAAAACCTCCGGCAGGATCTGCAATATAAGAGTGTCTGCGGAAAATACACTTCAAGAGATTGACTGCGAGAGTCTCCGGTGGGTTCCTGCGGCGGGTCAAATCCTCTTCGGCGAGCCCTACCCCACAACCGCGCGTATATTCACCAGTATATCGGCGGCCTTCTTCAAACTCCTTGGAGACGCGCCAGCAGCTTTCGTTGCCAGATCGGTAAAATCCAGGATGTCCACCAGACACATCAAAGGCGATTTTGTCGTCAGCGGCCCTTATTAATACTTTGCGCAGAATAGCTGCCCTGTTTGCGCGTCAGAATATAGAAGATGACCCTGTCATACTTTTCGTGAAGGCCGTGCCTGATGATCTTGCCAGTCCGTCCTTGATCTTGTCCAGTGATTTGTCAGAGGTGACCTGAATGGCGACGCGCGCATCGTCATCCGCAAGATCAATGCCCGGAAAATTCTGCCGCTCCTCGCCATTAAAGGTTCCTTAGGTTCTTGAATCCGTAAAGCTCCTTGAAGATACCGCAAAATACGTCTTCGCATATTTTGTTGATATCGAAGTGGCCCATCGCCACCGAACTTTCGACCTCCCGCGATAGTGAAGAAGGTCCTCGCGGAACTGATTAATAATTTCTATTTGCTTCCAAGCTATATGCCCTTCCCTGTCCATCATAGCTGTTCCCAATCACCAAAGACCGGTCGGCAATTGGAACCGTTACCAGATGTTTGTCTATCGTAGATACATCAGATGTAAGGAGTGGGTGTTTTCTCTTGTGCCCAGTGCTGATGAAACAGCTCCACGGTCTCCCTGGCGGTATCCAGCTGAAAGCGCTTTGGCGAGCCCACCCGCCCGGCAAAATGAACTAGCTCTGCTTCATCAAAGCCGTCAAGCGTTTAGTGCGACTGACCGTCAACGCCGCTCCGCTATCGGCAATGTACGGTATCGTTGATACAAAATCATAGGCCGGAGCCAAGCGTGCAGTACGCTTGTCCGGATAGTAGACCGACCAGTTCTTGATATGCATGTCGGCATTACCAATCAGCGTATTGAACACCATTCGCCGGATGAATTCGCCGATATCCGCATCGGCCTCTCGGCGGCAATTACACCCGCGATACCGATATACTCGCCTTCTTGTATTTGTCCTGCGGGTAGACATCAGATCTGCGCGAAATCTTCAATATGCACAGAACTCCCATCACTCAACCGGTCAAAGCGCTCGATGGCTAGCGCCTTGCCTGCCATCGCCCCCACATCCCGCGGCAAACCGCCAATATCAGCGACATCAATCAGCTCAAGCGCGGGCACATTCATACCGATCTTGCGCGCTAGCGTCATCATGGAATATTCGTTTTCGGGCACACCAACGTATTTCTCGGAGGGGAGCTTGACGATCCAGGAGCCGCCGACCCCTTTGGCGGGGATTGTCAGCCCGCCAGTGGCCATCGTGACGGCAGAGAACTTCAGCTGCACACCTGCCAGCGAGAAGCGCAGTGCTTTTTCTTCGCGCTCACGCGCGGCATCCTCGTCCAGCGCCTGCCCTGCGTCCGGCGGCCACTCCTCGCCATCAGCAGGCCGGACCGTAATCGCGCCGGGCAGGTCATCACCCAACACCCAGAGCAGGAAGAATTCCCGCTCGGAATTGACCCCTGCCCGCTCGGCCAGAATTGCGACGCAACCTTTCCTCGGGCAACAGGTTGGAAAAGAACGGCATGACGCGCGTTTGGTACGGCCTGAACTCCGTCAGCAACTCACCAAACTTGTCCTTGAATCCCAACCCCAGGACAGGCCTGTTCCGGTCGGCAATATGGTCTTCATTAAAGGCGAACAGACTGCGGTCACCCTCCACCCGCGTGAGCGTACCGATGGGCTCGCTATACAAGAGGACTTCTAAAACTGAAACCTCAGCCATTATCGTCCTCCAGACTGTAGGCAGAGCGGGTCACCTGTCGGAGCTGTTCTGAGAGGTAGATGAGTTCATTGCAGTTTTTGCACACTGTCCAGAGATTCGACCAGACGCTTGGAAATTCGCTCTCTATAGACCCTCTTTTAACTGCCTATTCATCTTCTCCACGGATTCAAGGTAGGAGTCGGGATTTGAAATCTGGTCAGGTCATGTATCCCAGTTCTGGAGCTGGGCAACTTCTTTAAAGAGCTCTGCTGCGCGATCTTATCGGCGAACGACTCCAGCTTGCTGAGCTCCTTGGCCAGTGATGCCCCGACCCGCTCTACTGTTAAAGGCCTGCCACTGCGCACGATTGATTTGACCGCCGGAACGGTCTTGCGCGGCACAAGGGTAAGTTCCAGGTCGAGAGCACGGGCAATCTGGGCCAGACTGGATATTCGAAGGTCCACCCGAGCATTCTCGATCTTGGAGATATGGCTCTGCGGCACACCTGCCATCTTGGCAAGCGCGCGCTGGCTCAGCCCCTTGGCTTCACGGGCGGCCTTTAATGTCCTTGAAATCTCGTCTATCGTATCCATATCACTAATATTGATCTATATATACAGATCAAATAACCTCATATATCTATAATGTTAGATCAACTTTTCCTAGGTCAATATATGATCTATTATTATAGATTATTGTAGAACAATGATCTATTTATATAGATACTCGAGCTCCAAATTTCAATTTATCCTGTAAACATGTGGATACCGTGCACCGATTGCATGCCGCGAAGGATGTCATAAAAAAATAGTGCACGTTATCGGCCACTAGCTTTTTGGTTGTGGCTTTACGTTTTACCCATATTCTCGCTTTGGTTCTATGAGCGCTCGAATGCCATGACTGATCCAAATATTGACCTTAAAAGAGGTCGCCGCGTACCTGAAACTCGCCGAGAAGACGGCCTATAAACTGGCCGCTGAGGGCAAGTTACCAGGATTTAAGGTCGGCAGAGGCTGGCGGTTCAAGAGTGATGATATCGAGCGCTGGATGAAGAAGAAGCAGGCAATGGAGTAATCGCCGGATGGCACAATTAGAAAATATCGAAGCCATAGAAAAACGGCTTTGGGGCAGTGCGGACAATCTCAGAGCCAACAGCAACTACGCCAGCAACGAGTACTTCCTTGCCGTCATGGACTGATCTTCTCCGCCATGCCTATAGCCGCTATTTGGCCGTCAAGCCGGAGATCGAAGCATCATTGCCATCACGCGGCGGCGTGACCGTCCCTCTCACCAAAGAAGATTTCTCCAGTAAAGGAAACAATCTTCCTCAAACCCAAGCCCAATTCGACCATCTGGTCAATCTGCCGGACGGTGAAGACCGCGCTCGAAGCCGTTATCGCCGCTATGGATACTATCGAGGATGACTATGAGACCCTCAAGGGGCATCCTGCCAAAGAGTGAATATCAGGAACTCGATAACGACGTGTTGGGCAATCATCCGCACCTTCAGTAATCCTGCTCTCAAAAAAGCGACTGGCGATATCTTCGGGCGTATCTATGAATACTTCCTGACCAGTTTTGCTGACCAAAAAGCCCATGACGGCGGTGAGTTCTTCACGCCGATCTCATTGGTGCAGATGATTGTCAACTTTATCGAGAGCCACGACCACGGATCAGTCATTGATCCCGCTTGCGGCTCTGGCGGCCCATGTTCGTGCAAAGCGCCCGCCATCGAGAAGATGCACAAGAACCCGCAGGATGTGGCGACCTTCTATGGCGCGGAGAAAATCCGACAGCCATCCGGCTGGCCAAGATGAACCTGGCCGTCCATGGGCTTGAAGGGAAAATCCAAAAAGCCATCACCTATTACGAAGACCCGCATGATTTTCTCGGTAAAGCCAATTTCGTCATGGCAAACCCGCCCTTCAACAATGGATGACGTGGACGCAGAGAAAATCAAGAATGACCCGCGCCTTCCTTTGGCCTTCCTGGCGTCAATAAGAAGGGCTCAGTCTCAAACGGTAACTATCTTTGGATTTTCATACTTTTATAACTACCTCAATAAAGAGGCCGCGCAGGCTTTGTCATGTCCTCGCAGGCCTCAAGCGCCGGAGGACAGGAAGCCGAAGTGCGCCGCAAGCCTGGTCGAATCCGGTCATGTGGGCGCGATGGTCGCGATCCGCTCCAACTTCTTTTATACCCGCACTGTGCCTTGTGAGCTGTGGTTCCTAAATAAGAACAAGCCAGCGCACATGAAAGACAAGGTGCTGATGCTGGATGCACGCAACGTCTATACAAAGGTCACACGTAAGATTTACGACTTCTCGCCTGAACAACTGGCTAACTTGACTTCCAATCGTCTGGCTTTATCGCGGCCAGAAAGAGCGCTTCTTGGGGCTGATCGAAAGTTATCTCAGGCGCACATTGGATGACGCACAGTCCGCCAAAGTGCCAATGGATGAATTTATTGCCAGCCTTGCTAGCTTAATGGACAAGCTCGAAGAGGTGGATGAGGAAACCAAAGAGCCTTTCAATTATTGAGCAGTGATATCAAAGCGTTTGAGGCCACGATTGAGTCAGAGAGCAAGACATGGAAAGGCGCTGCAAAAGACAATACAGGCCTCATCGCCGCCGCTAAAAAGCTGGAACCTATCGCTGAGACTAGCCGTGATCTTATCAAACAGATTGATCAGCTTTACAAATTCGTTGAAAAGCAAGCCAAAGGACAGCAATGGAAAAGGCTTGAACAAGGCGATTAAAGAATTGGACGATCAACGTAAAGCCGCCGTCGAACATCTAAAGCAAGTGCGCTATATCTTCAAACACGCCCACTGGCTGCAAGAACGTTTCCCTGATGCCGAGTTGTGTGATGTCGAAGGCGGTAAAGCTCGTTGATATTGAAAGTCAAAGCCAATGACTGGAGCCTCACACCTGGGCGCTATGTCGGCGTTGCACCGGAAATAGAAGACGAGGATTTCGATTTTGAAGAAACACTGCGCGATATTCATATCGAGTTGAAAGGTCTGAACGAAGAAGCTGCCACACTCGCCACCCAAATCCAAAAGAATTTTGAGGAGTTGGGGATATGACACAAACTGTTCCAACACTCTCATGCGTTACAGAATTCATTTTAGATTGTCTTCACAAAACTGCTCCTATTCAGGAAGAGGGATTTCCATATAAGGACGCCCAATATTGGTAAAGGGCGTTTTAACTTAGACGGCGTTTATCGAATTTCACAAGAGACATACGATAAATGGACGGTTCGAGCCGTTCCTCAGAAAAACGATCTAATAATGGCAAGAGAAGCTCCCGCTGGGAATGTTGCAATCATTAAATCTGATGAACCGCACTGCTTTAGGACAGAGAACCATTCATATCCGCCCAAATCCTGATCTGATTGATCAGACTTTTGACGTATTTCCTCGTAGCGCCAAAACAGCAGGCTGCGTTGCTCAAGAACCAAATTGGCGTACACGTTGGCCATGTAAACATGAAGGATATACGCAAGCTGCCCTTGGAAAATCTTCCACCAAAAAGCGGAACAGAAAAAACGAGCGAGTATTATTGCAGCGTATGACGACCTCATTGACAACAACAAACGGCGGATTGAATTGCTAGAGGAGTCGGCGCGGCAGCTTTACAAGGAATGGTTTGTGCCGTTTCCGCTTCCCAGGTCACGAGCATGTCAAAATTATTGATGGCGTACCCGAGGGTGGACAAAAGGAGTTATATCCGACTTCTATCAAACATCGTCTGGGGGTACGCCAAGCCGTAAAATCCTGAATTTTATACTGGCGAATTAAACTGGGTTAAAACACAGGAGTTAAATAATGGATTTATATTTGAAACTTCTGAAAAAATTATAAGGAAGCAATATTAAAATCATCGGCCAAACTATTCCCTGAAAAAACGGTTCTCTTGGCTATGTATGGCGCAACAATTGGTGAACTTGGAATACTGTAGCTGAAGCTGCCTCCTAACCAAGCTTGCTGCGCGCTAATAGCCAAGACCGAGCTGGCGCACTATGTTCACGCGTACTTATTTCTATTAGAAAATAAAACAGGCTTGATTGGCCGGTCCAAAGGAGCAGCGCAGAATAATATCAGTCAAGACATTGTAAAAAACTACGACATGGATTTATGCCCTCAAAACCGTTGATAGAGCAATTTGTAGATTTCGTTGATCAGATTTTACTCAGATCAGAATACTGTCGCTAGAAGTATCAAAGCTGAATAGTGCAAGAGATATTCTTCTCCCAAAACTTATGAATGGGGAGATTGGTCTGATGGCTCACTCAATGAAGATACGCTGGTTCAAGCGACTACGGCCCGGTGTTTGGAAATGCACTTAGGCTGGAGGAGGCGTCTTCGCTTATAACAATGAAACCTTTGGCAAGGAAGGTACGCTCGGCAGAGATTCTGATAAAGACGTCGTGCTTACCCGATATCTCAGCGAAGCACTTGTAAAGTTTAATCGGGTCTGCCTGATGCAGCCTATCAAGATGCGCTGCGCCAGATCACCGAAGCCCCCGTCAGCGAAAACACTCTTCAAATTAACTGCGAACACTATGAGCGCGTTAAAAACGGTGTCCTTGTTCAGTTCCACCAATAGCAAAAACGAGTTAGAAAAAAAGCGCCTCAAAGTCTTTGACTTCGATAATCCTGAAAACAACCATTTCCTGTGCGTGCGTGAGTTATGGGTGCGGGGTGATATCTACCGCCGCCGAGCCGACATCGTTGGATTTGTAAATGGCCTTCCCTTGATGTTTGTCGAGTGCAAGACCATTCACAAAGACATCCGTCATGCTTTTGAGCAAAACCTATCCGATTATAAAGACACGATTCCCCACCTCTTCCACCACAATGCCTTTGTGATTTTGGGTAATGGTGTGGATGCCAAAATTGGATCGATATCTAGCAAGTTTGGACATTTTAATGACTGGAAGCGCCTGGCCGAGGATGACGTTGTGGTGGATATGGAGACCTTGCTCAAAGGTATCTGCATCAAACGAGATTTTCTGAATCTGTTTGAAAACTACACGCTTCTTTGATGAGAGTAAGGGGCAAGCTGGTTAAGATCGTCGCCCGTAACCATCAATTTATAGGCGTAAATCGCGCTGTCGAGGCCGTGAAGAACCGTGAGGAGCTCCAGGGCAAGCTCGGCGTGTTCTGGCATACGCAGGGCTCGGGCAAGTCCTACTCCATCGTTTTCTTTGCCCGCAAAATTCACCGTAAGTTCGGCGGTAACTTTACCTTCCTGATCTGTACCGACCGTGAGGATTTGGATAAACAAATCTATAACACCTTTGCAGGGTGCGGCCTCGTCGATAACGACCAGGACCCTTGCCGCGCCGGATCAGGCGATCATCTGCAGGCGCTTCTCAATCAGCACAAGGCCTTTGTTTTACGCTGGTGCAGAAATTCAATAAGGACGTGGACCAGGCCATACTCCAGCGAGCGCGATGACATTATCGTCATTACCGATGAAGCGCACCGCACTGGCTATGGCCCGCTTGTCGTTGAACTTACGGAACGCGCTGCCTAAGGCCAGCTATATCGGTTTTACAGGAACGCCGCTCTTTAAGGACGACGAGATTACCCGCCGCGTATTTGGGAACTATGTCTCGACTTACGACTTTCAGCGGGCTGTTGAAGACAAAGCCACCGTACCGCTTTACTACGACGCGAGGGGCGAGGCTCGGCCTCGCCGCAATGACCTCAACGAGAAAATCGCAGCCAAGCTGGAAAGAATTGGAGATTGAAGATCAGGATGTTTCAGAGCGTTTAGAGCGCGAACACGCGACTACCGCATCATTACCGCTAAAAGCCGCTTGGAGCAGATTGCCGATGACTTTGTTGATCACTACGCCATTGGCGGTGAGACCGGCAAAGCGATGCTAGTATGTATCGATAAGATCACCTGCGTACGGATGCAGGAGATCATTCTAGGCAAGTGGAAGGACAAGATCGCTGCGCTAAAAAAGACCTGTGAAAAGCTCGCCGATGAGCAAGCCATCATGGATATGGAGCGCAAACTGGCATCAGTGCACGAAACCATCATGGCTGTCGTTGTCAGTGAAGAACGGGAGAAGTTGAAAGTTCCGTAAATGGGGCCAGGACATTACCCCGCACAGGCGTCTAATTGGAAGGGTTTGAAACTCCCGATGGCAAGCGCATCGACATCAGAGAAGCGATTCAAGAAGGAAGATCACCCTTTCGAGTTGCTATCGTCTGCGCTATGTGGCTGACCGGCTTCGACGTACCAACCATGTCCAAGCTGTATCGACAAGCCGCTCCAGGCCCATACCCTCATGCAGGCCATCGCCCGCGCTAACCGTGTCTCGGAAGGCAAGAATAACGGCTGTTGTCGATTATTGCGGGATACTCAAAAATCTCCGTAAAGCGCTTGCAACCTTTGCAGGCTATACCGGCGAAGGCGGTGGTGAGGTGAGCCTCCACTGAACTTGATCCGAGTTCGGCCCGAGGAAGAACTGCTTGCTGATCTTGAAGAAACGATTGAATCCGTTCGTGCCTTCCTAGAAGCCAAGAATTTCAGGCTCGAAGATGTACTCGAAAAGACAAGCTTTGCGCGCAACAAAGCCATTATCGACGCCAAAGAAGCAATTAACGAGAACGATGAAACCCGCAAGCGCTTCGAGATTATCTGCCGTGAAGTCTTTAAGAAGTTCAAGGCGTGTCTAACGATCAGGGCGATCAACAATTACCGCGCCGCTTATGATGCGATCAATATCATCTATAAGAGCCTCCAGGATGATGTTGATAAAGCGGACATATCCGACATCATACGTGAGCTTCACGCCATTATTGAAGACAGCATTGAGCCAAGATCGGTCAAGTCAGAACCGTCCAAATTATATGATATCAGCAGGATCGACTTTGAACGGCTGCGGAAGGAATTCGAGCAATCACCGGCCAAGAATACCACGGTGCAATCATTGAAGGATGTCATTGAGAGAAAGCTTCTCAAAATGCTTATGCAGAACCCGACGCGGACAAACTTCCAAAAGCACTATGAGGACATTGTCGAAGAATATAACAGCGAAAAAGACCGCGTAACCATCGAGGCGACCTTTGAAGCCCTGTTGAAGTTGGTGGATGAACTGAGTGAGGAAGAGCGTAGAGCTGTTAAGGAAGGGCTGTCAGAGGAGTCATTGGCTTTGTTTGACCTGCTTCTTAAACCTGATCTTTCAAAGCAGGAAATTGATCGCATTAAGAAGGTGGCTGAAGGACTGTACAAGACGCTTAATGAGGAGCTAGAACGGATTCAAGATTTCGCTGCAAAACAGAGCACACGTGATGTGATTAAAGTGAAAATCAAGGACTTCTTGTACAACGATAAAACAGGTTTACCTGAAAGCTTTGCACCGGAAGAAGTTGATGAGAAAACTGATGCAATATTCACGCACTTACTCATGCATGCGCGAACTTCCAATCGTGCAAATGCGAACGCATAAGAGTCAATACGATAGATGTTTCTAGCCTCTTATAATCGTTCTTCAGCCCAACTCGCTGCTTAGTGGCCGCGACTCAAGCACACAACTAATGAGAGATACTATTTGCGATAGGGAAATATAATCAAGATGTCTTTGTTTAATAGGTCAGGAATTCGCAGGTCAGGGGATGAATATCAGGACCTATTTGGAATGGAAACTGCGATCGACTGGCTCGAACATCCAGACCGTTACAACTGGATTCGATTTGAAGCGGACGACTTTGCGGGCTCTTTAGATGATGTTACCGCATTACGAAGTGATGATGCGTTCGTGGCTAGACAGATCAAATGGACATCTAATACTGGGGAAAATAAACTTTCTTGGGACTGGCTGCTCGAAAAAGATCCGAAAAAACCAAAACAAAAAAGCCTGATGGAGAAATGGTCCAGTTCTCTTAGTTCTTTATCACAAAAACATACCTGCCACGAAGCCTCTGTCTACACAAATAGAGAAATAGATAGTGATTTTGCGGCGTGTCTCGACGAAAGTGGTCGCGTAAATATCTCAATTATTTCCGCAGATACAAAAGTGCTAATTTCGTCACATATTGGTTCAGCCGAGAAAATGTCTGAATTCTTTTCGGCCTTCCAGTTCTTCCCAAACCACCCAACTTATAGCGCTAAACGAGAAGCACTTTTTAAACGGTTTAAGACATTGGGTGGCGATGAGCATGGCTTCAACAATCTTTTAGAGAAAATTCGCGAATGGGGGAAACTGAAAAATAGGCACATTTCATTCGCAGAGTTGCGTTCAGCAGCGCGGTGGAATGTACTTGAAGACATTTTTCAAGGGTTTCATATTCCAGATGATTATGTTCTTCCTGACGACAGTTTTCATGATGCTTTCAAAGCCAGAATTGTAGAAATAAAACAGCCCGTGACAATGCTCAGAGGAGCGCCTGGCTCAGGAAAGAGCACATATCTGAGCTATTTAAAAGATGAACTTGAGCAACAAAGTATACCGGTTATTCGTCATCACTATTTTTTGTCTCAGAATGACACAAGTGGAGATCGATACTCATGGTCAGTAGTATCGCAATCACTAATGAGTCAGATTCAAAAGTACCATGCAGAAACTCTTGGTGAATTAGGGAACGAGAACCCTGATCCGAAGCACCTTAGAAAATGGATCGACAAATGCGGTTCTACATATAGGGACATGGGAACGCCCTTCGTAATAATCATTGACGGATTGGATCATGTATACAGAGATCGTGGCACCTGTGAACCACTTTTGGGAATAGTAGATTACTTACTGCCTGTACCCAATAACGTAGTTCTAATATTGGCTACGCGAGATGTAGATCAGTCATATTTTCCTCACTCGCTGTTAAACGCGATTCCTAATGATCTCTGGGTTGAGCTTCCCTTTATGAACTCGGTGGCCGTCAGGAATTGGACAGAACTAAATGCCAGCTTGATTGGCGTTTCCCTAGAGGAACACAATAGTGCATATCGTCTTGATTTGATCGCTGTATCATTGTTCGAGAAATCAAATGGGTATCCGCTACACATCACTTACACACTACAAGCGCTTTTAGACACGGAACAACTTGTAAACGATACAACAATATCCTCGCTCCCTGCCTGCCCGAATAATGACATCAAACAATACTATGCAAACCTAATGCGCACGCTCGATGAAAGCGGGCTCATCATGATTCATATTCTTTGTGCCTGTGGATTCAAATGGCCACTTGGTGCGTTATCTGAGTGTTTAAGCGGCGATAGGTATGGAACTATAGCGGCGATCAGCCAAATCGAAAGTCGAATTCGCCATCTTCTTAGGCGGGATCAAATCGGGCTCTCGGTTTACCATGTGAGTCTTCAGGAGTACGTTCGCTCGTTACCGGAGCATGAGGTAGTAGTACAACAAGCTTATCCTCTCATTATCGCTTGGCTGGAAAATCGGGCGCTGAGCTTTGGCGCTGGTCATATCTCTGGATTACTCGGCATATGTCTGGAGATTCAACGCCCTTAATCGACGGACCTAACGAGATTTGGCTTTCAGAAGCTTTGTTGAGGGGTTACCCGCTATATCAAATAGTAGAAATATTGCAGCGTGCGGCCTGGGCTGCGCTTGATAACAACAACCTGGTGCGCACACTGCAACTTAATTTGATGTGTGACTATGCGCACTCTGCCAACGAATACCAAACAAATGGCCTCGATCGATTGTTGTACTGCCAGCTTCAATTTGATTGGTCCGACCCATCTTTACAAGCACGGCTCCTCTCGGAACCTCATGAACTGAGCGATAAGGAGCTGGCAATGTGCGCAGAGGCGTTTAGTGAAGTTGGTGAAATAGAGAAAGTACAACTCTTTAAGAACTTTTTTGAAAAGGAGTATATCAATAAGCATTCTCCTGACTCTATCCGAGCACATAGTGATCAGTGGAGCTCTTCCTGCTATCTAGATATTGTTGCCTCACTGAAACTTGAGGACGCTGATAGACTACTAAATTGGACGCGCAGACATGATAGAGACGGAAAAGATTTTTCTACGCACCTCTATCGACTAGTATCGCTCACCGCAACAAAGTCGCTCCAGAACATCGCTAAATTCGATCTTCAACCTAAAGAAGCGCGGATCGCAGCGAGAGCTCTTCTTAAATTGGCGTGGTATCAATCTATCAGTATAAGCAGTTGGCAATTGTGCGAATCGATATGCATGACGCCACTGATGCAAATTCGTTCTTTTGTAGAAGGCAATCGTGTATCAGTTACTCACACGCCCACACCTGATTGTACAGTTTTTTCTAAGAGCCGAACGGAACTATATGGAGAGCAACCGGAATTAGTTGCCTTTTATTACGACACGTTCTTTTCCTGCTTATCGCTTCATCTCCACGCTACAGGGCCATACGAGGATATATGGTTTAACAGCTTAGAAATCGACCCCCTGGGCGCATGATACCTGCGTGCATATTGCTGATGTTGCCAATGTTGCGGCAGACAGAGTACGCGACGGAAACATTCCTACAGCAGACTGGCTTTATGACCAGTTGAAATGTGTTGATGCACCACGCGATATTCATCACCTCTCTGAAGGCGGATTCTGCCGGTACTTTCAATGGGCATTGATTGATATTTCTTTTGATTTGCAACTATTAGGAAATGGTCGAACCCTCGATCAGGACGCACTACTCACAGTATCTTCTGCAAAGCATTTTCGAAAGGAATTATGGCTAGATCATCTCATTGAACGCCGAGCGGGAAACTTCCTTTCTACAGATGCTCTTCGTCATTTATGCGAAATAGAAGAGCGGGCGCTGTTTGGAACCATTAAGCAGTTTAATGAGCGGTACGAAGATTATATGCGACTCGCTCAAATCTCTACTCTACATGGCGACAGTGAACTAGCAGAAAAATACGCGCGTCTAGGAATCCAGGACGCACTCGCTGTTAATTTTCACAAGGATCATTTCCTATTTGGACTATCAGATATAGTCCTTGATTGCGCAAAAGTTGGTATACCGAATGTTAAGGATTGGCTCCATCGTCTCGGGCCATTTATTGACCAGGTTACAGATATCACTGATGGAGATGAAACAGATCATGTACAGGTCAATTTCGGAGAGGCTCTATTATATGTTGAGCCTGCGAGATTCCCAGCCTTTTATAAGCGCTATATAGATGAACATGAGTGGTACCGCAGCGACAACATGTTGTCACGTTTTGTCAACGCGGTTGACCGAGATGATTCGATAAATGCAGCAATAGTAGAAACATATTCTCCTCGAAAGGAAAGGAGCTATTCCAGAAGTTCTGAGGATGAAGAGCCAGATGAGCCCATTGAAGTTTCTGATTTTCTGCCCACCAAACTAGATGAGTTTTTTAGCGCTCTTGCTAACCGAAACCGTATCGGAAACATGGACGAATTTCAATCTTGGTTTGATTACTGGTCAAGCCAGACGGGTCAGAAGCCGGCGATCTTACAAGCAATGCAGTCGGAACTGAAGAAGGATTCATACTTGCCGTTCAGAGTTGAACTGTTTCACCAGATATTGGTTCAACTAACACTTGAGATTTTGGGGAAAGACGCAGCTTTCAAAGCCTTACACCGTGCTCATTCTGATAACTACGGATGGTCTATGCATGGAAATCGGGCTGAAGCTAACGAGCGATTTCAGTTGATAGCTACACACTGGCCTGAAAAGTGGCTAGATTTTATTAAGAACACCGCGCTATCGACTAATGCATATTCAAGAGCCGGGCATGCACCCTCCATCGGCTTTTCAAGGCTATTCCGCTATCTTTTGACGCTGGGCCATCTAAATTTGGTTGTGGAACTCGGCAATATGCTTGTGGAATTCACGCTGGAACGCACACGGAATATGGATTTTCCAGATTCGCCGTGGGTAGAGGCTCCTGAAAATACTTTTGGATTCATACCCATACTTTTCTACCGTATTGAGTGGCCTGAAGTGGATGTTAGAGAAAGAGCAAGCCGCCGTGCTGCAGAACTTCTTTTAACGATGATTCCCGTGAGAATGTGAAGGACTATTATTGGGCCTGGCTTACTACACGAATATTCGAATCTCAATCTGTAACAGCCATCGTATTATTCTATAGATGCCGTTTGTTTGGAAATCAGGTATTCGACGATGGGGATTTGGAAAGGCTAATCGACACGGTTCCCGCTCCTTCGGCATTGTCTTGGAAACTTATTAACGAAATGTCTGGCGCAATCGAAAATCCTGAGCCCGACTATGCGAGCTTGTATTCAGGCAATGTTGCGCGCGACTACAAGACTCCCGATTACTTCACAGACTACAAGCGAAGTCTTCTCCCACCTATTCACGATATACATGCAGAAACTCTTGAGGGAAGAGGTGTGAGGGGGTTTCGGCGCCAATGGGCGTATGAGGTGGAATGCCTTTACGAGAGAGAGGGTATAGATGCGCGTTATCCGTATGCTCACTACTTCATTGACCGAGCAAGTCCAACACGAGTTTCAATTTTTGATCTTCCTCAATCCGAGGTTTTTCGCTCCGCATATCTAAGGGCATTGGCTTGGGCATTTAATAATGGATATATTGATAAGCCACAAATGATATTTCACGCTCTTTCATTCTGTCCCGTTGAATTTTGTAGTTGGCAAGCTGGCACTACTAAGAAACCCGGATTTTGGCCTGTATTACCTGCAAACGAGGATGATATAGATAGAACTCCGGAACATGTTTTCCAGCTTATTTACGATAGTCTTTCTAGCGAAGTTGATGGAACAATTCTTGGATTCGCTTCAGCGCCTGTTTCAGTCTGTTTCGATAAGCAAGCAAATGTCGAGAGCTTTTACGATCTCACTATCCATGCCCTATTTCAGAAAAACATAGAACGTAACGGAGAAATTGAACCCGAGGAAGTAGCAGATCAGCTTCGACGACTAAGGAGTGCTCATAACAAATCATTGTCCACAACTCTCGCTGGCCCACTTACTCAAGTGGATATTAATGATCACGCTATAACGTCAGCTGGTTCCGTATTTGTACCCGTCGTATTGTCACTCCGTGCCGATCCAATAGCACGGTGGCAATCGAAGCAAATGTATAGAGGAATTAGGATTGCTGCACCCTATATCGCTGAACAACAGCCACTTCTTCTGGCACAAGAGAGTAGGCTACATGTAAAGTGTGAAGACACTATTCTTTCCGAGACAGTATATTGGGATTTTGATCAACTAGATTTTTGGCCAGCGGACTTACCACCAGGATTAGGAGTTTGTACTACGGTCTCTAAAGATCGAATCGAAAAGTTTTGCGAGGAACACAACGTTTCTCTTTGTTGGTTAGTCCAGCTCAATTTTTACATGAAAAATGCAGAAAACGATACTTACCTGGAAGAGTCATTCTATAAATTTTATGGCTTGAGCCAAATAATATTGCCCGATTGAGTGCGTGTTCATTCTTCCCTAGATCAAGTTCGACGATCAAAATTCAGCACGCAGGACCAGCTATCCACCCCTCGATTGGGTCGAGGTTAGTCGGGGCTCCGAAATTCTTGTCTTTGTTCGTCCAGGCCCAGGCAGCCTGAATGGCGCAGAGCAGTGCGTCGAGGTGATCCGCGCCTGGATCATTGGCGAGCTCTTGGGCGGCAATGACGCTCAGTCCATGGCTTTGCTGCAAAGCGCCGTTCGTTATTTTGTGCAGCATTTCTCCTCTGGCTTTGAGGTGATCGGTTGTCTGTTTGCTCTTGGTGTCCTGCTTGTAGCTGCGCCGCCCGATGAGTGTTCGTGCCAGAATGCCTGGATAGGCTTCGACAACAAGTCTTTGCGGGTCGCCTTTGTGGATATGTGGGATCGTGACGCCGGAACTGAGGAGGCGCGGTGCGCCTTCATAGAACATCAGCCCGACAGGCACGCCGTAGAGTTTTTGCGGGCTGATTGAGCCTGCCTTGATGTCGGATTGCCGTTGATGCTCCTTATCGCCTTCGCGGCTGGGCGCGCGGTAATCATCCAAAGCCTTACGGAAGGTGTTTCTATCCATTGAGGCGATGTGGGCGACATAGCCGTTCCAGCTTTGTGCCCAGCCGATATTTTCGATGAATTTGCGCGATTGCCCAAATGGAAAGTCTATACCGGCTATCCATGGGCCAGGCTGGGTGAGGGCGTGTTCGAAATCCTGAAAACTTGTCCATTCCTGTAATTCTCCCGCATGCAAGGTGGTTCCTTCCAGGTTGCAGCACATACAGGTGATCGGTTTGCTGCGTTTTGGGCGCGAGGTGAAATCAATGCCGTAGATTCTCATGAGCCCATCTTTACACGGGGCGGCTGCCGTAATCCAG
Organism: Halioglobus sp.; assembly: GCA_041396025.1. GTDB lineage: Bacteria > Pseudomonadota > Gammaproteobacteria > Pseudomonadales > Halieaceae > Marimicrobium. Next base: position 364,105 of record JAWKZL010000005.1, read on the forward strand.
AGACTCGCACGTAGCATTCATCTTAGTCGGCCTTATGCTCGACATTACCCGGTACCATGACGTTATAACCCCCAACCATCGATGATCATTTCAGGTTCAGCTACTAAACTTTGGAAGGGAATTTGCTCACGATCCCCCATTTGTATTTCCTATATTTCAATGACAAACAGGGCATCAGAGAGGAGACCTAGTATCGACCAGGCAGAGAACACCCACGTCACTGCCCCGCGCAGCGGGTAGTGACGTGGGCGCCCGCGCGCTACGGCAATAAATTCAGCAACACTTCAGCTGCATGTGTATTCAGGGGTGGTTCCACTGGACCCACTCCATCAAGCACCTAAACTTGAGGATATGCGGGCTCGAAATTGCACTCGGCACCCCAGAAGTCTCTTCCCCGACCAGGTCCTGACTATGAAAGCGCCAAGCGTGCGATAAAAACCACGCCAGATTCAGGTCGCGTTTTCTGTGACAGCCGTATTTCGGGTTCGTATAATCGGCCCCAGTACAGAATTTTGTCGCGGCCACTGCGCTTAAAGTGGCAAGGAAGACCCCACCTTGCGAAAGCAAACGGGGTAGGTAGTT
>JAWKZL010000006.1:0-287787 GCA_041396025.1 Halioglobus sp.
TGGACCAACCCTCCTAGGCATAGGCAAAGTAAAGACAGCAAAGCGAAAACGTGTCTATTCATTATTATTACTGATTCCGCGCCCGGGATCTGTTTAGGCTGTATTACGCAATAACTATACCAGCTTAATATAATCAACAGCTTACGGTCACTTCCTTCTTTTTTATCTGAAAAATGTAAAACAAACTGACGTGTGCTTGCAAGCATTAGAGCGTTAAGGCAGCCTATAGTTCCTGAGCAGTTGAAAGCGCTGTATGCACACCTTCGCTTCCCCTACCTGCGAGCGCTCTCCACCAAAAACAAGCAAAACATACACAGTATGTTGCTTTCCGGTGACAGCATTCCTCCGTAGAATAAGATACAGACTGAGCCTGGAGGGGGGGTTATCGCAAGCCTCTTTCCACTTGACACGGACATTGACGCACTTGCCGATTAACATTCCCAATATTTTAACAATCATCAGGATTTTACTAATACCCGTGTTGGTGGTGGTCTTCTATCTACCATTTAAGAATCACTTGCTGGCCGCAGCAGTTATTTTTGGTTTGGCGGCGATTACAGACTGGTTTGATGGCTACCTTGCGCGTCGCCTCGGGCAGATGACAGCATTCGGAGAATTTCTGGACCCGGTGGCTGACAAGTTGATGGTGGCGATCGCGCTGGTACTGCTGGTCGAGCGACACGATACGCTGCTCTTTACCCTGGCAGCGTGTGTGATTATTGGGCGGGAGATTGTAGTTTCAGCGCTGCGCGAGTGGATGGCGGAACTGGGAGAACGCACTTCTGTTGCCGTATCCTACGTCGGGAAGGTGAAGACTGTCTTTCAGATGCTCGCTATTACAGGTCTACTGGCAATCGATCCAGTGGCAGACGAAGGCTGGCTTTTGGCGTTATGTTATCTGGTGTTGTACATCTCGGCCGTATTGACATTGTGGTCTATGTCAATCTATCTCAAGGCGGCATGGGTGATAATAAAAGATCAGAATAAGTCTTTCTAATTCAAATGCTTGCGCTAAATAATTAGTATTCTGCTTGACTCCACTAACACGGTGCATACAATAAGCGCGACGCAGGCGCAGGCAACAGTAGCGGCGAGGTTGTGCAGTAACGGCTCATAGATTGTAGCGGAGCTTACAGGGTTGGAACGGGGTCATTACCCGTTCGATTCAAGTGACCACGGCGGTGGTAAAACGCAGCTAGTGCGGGAATAGCTCAGTTGGTAGAGCGCAACCTTGCCAAGGTTGAGGTCGCCGGTTCGAACCCGGTTTCCCGCTCCAACTCCCTAATAAGGCTCGGTGGCAGAGTGGTCATGCAGCGGACTGCAACTCCGTGTACGCCGGTTCGATTCCGACCCGAGCCTCCATTTATACATCTGGTATCTTTTGGAAAGTAGAGTCTTAGTACCGCACACCAATTCCTAAAAGAGGTACATCCGATGTCCAGAGTCGGCCGGTTTGCCGGCTTACTATTAACCATGGCGTTGTTTGTGCTGAGCGCCTTTGTGTATGTTAAAACGGGTGATTGGGTAGCGATCGTGTTCGCGTTCGGTAGCCTAGGTTACTTCGTGTTCTTCCTGGCCATCTATAACAGGAAGGCCCCCTGATGCACAGTCGCTCGCATTACCGGGCGTTTTTGCTTGTCATTTTTTCATTGTTGGCAGGTTGTGCAGCGCTCACTCCTGAGTTTGACCCACCCAAAATCAGCCTGGTTAGCTTTCGAAGCGTGCCCTCTGTCGGAGGTGCGCCGAAATTTGAGATTACACTGAAAGTGTTGAATCCGAATAAGGAACCGTTGGATATAGCGGGAATCAGTTACTCCATAGCCTTACTCGACAGGGAAGTAATTACGGGTGTCGCTAACGACATTCCTCCAATTGCAGGATACGGCGAAGGCGAAGTGACACTGCAGGCTGGATTACAGTTGCTCGAATTGTTGCGGCTTCTGGCAAGCTTGGGCACAACCGACACCGAGCCGCTGGAATACCGTTTTTCTGCGAAAATTGATTTTACAGGTTTTATGCCGACTCAACGAATTGTCGAAAGTGGAGAGATCAATTTGAGATAATCAGGCAAGCCAGTTTAGCGAGAGCGCCTTAATTCAATATCGACTGTAAAAAAATCGCTGTAATAATCAACGGACACACCAGCTGGACATACCACGGCCAAATTCTCCAAAACCAGCTGTCGCCGACATTGTAGTAACCTTTTCTCAGCTCCTGCAACAACGTATTTCTCTGCCAGATCCAACCCACATAGATACAGAAAACAAACCCCAGTAACGGCTGGCTATAGCGGGTGGTAAGTGTGACAACCAGACCAAAGAGGTCATCGAAATTACACAAAATAACTGCGCTGAAACAAGCTATGACGATGCCAATGATGATAGATGCAGGCCGGCGGGTTGCATCCAGTGCTTCTACTGCATATGCAACCGGGACTTCCAGCATTGATATCGAAGAGGTTAGAGCTGCTATCGTCATGAGAAAGAAAAACATGATCGATACAAGCACGCCCGTCTCCCCCATTGTTTTGAACAACTCAGGCAATACAACAAATATCAGGGTGTCCTCTGACAGAAGGGTTCCGTTGGGGCCGAATATGTCGACCCCACTTTTTAGTGCGACGTACATCGCGGGCAATACCAGAAAGCCCGCCAGCACAGCAATCAGTATATCCACAAGGGTTACAATACCTCCCAGCATCGGTAAATTTTTATCGTCACTGAGATAAGAGCCATAGATCAACATTGTTCCCACTCCCAGCGAGAGAGAAAAGAAGGCTGAACCAAGCGCGTCAATTATCAGGCCCCGCTCCAGCGCGCGCGAGAAATCCGGCCAAAGATATACTTTCAATCCTGCTGCCGCGCCATCCAATGTCAGCACGTAAAAGACAAGTACGAGCAGCGTAATGAGTAGTGCCGGCATGAGTCTTCCCGACCAGCGCTCAATGCCTTCTCTTACACCACCGGTAACAATGGCGATCGTCAGAGACATAAATACAGCTGTGAAAATCAGGTTACGCCACAGTCCGGAAGCTGTAAGCCAATTTGCTAGACCATTCATGCCTGAAAGGTGTGCAATTCCTGAAAGGAAAAATGCAATCATCCATCCAGCTACAATCGCATAAAAGCTTAGTATCAGGCTGGCGACGATGATTCCGGCGATTCCGGTGAGTGCACCCAATCTCGCAGCTATTTGATTGGACGAAATATTTCGTAAAGCGGTCACGGCGTTCGAGTGTGCATGGCGACCAATAATTATCTCCGCCATCAACACTGGATAGGCAAGGATGAACGCCAGAACGAGATACACCAGCAGAAAAGCGGCCCCGCCATTGCTCGCCGCCTGCGTTGGAAATCCCCAGATATTACCCAGTCCAACTGCGCTGCCCGATGCTGCCATTACAAAGCCAAACTGAGAGCTGAATTCCCCACGACGCGGTGTCATATAGAGCCTCTGGATGCACTTTTATGTGATGTTCAGTGTAACATGGACGTATTGTGAGGCCCCCGTCTAGTCACTTGGAAAAACCGATTGAACGACTTAGAGATTGCCGCCGTGTAGGGGAACTATGGTATGATTTCGCCCCCTTGGACATATTAGAAATCCAAGGATTAGTTGAAGTTTCAGTTCAAGAATAATTGTTGCAAGATCCTGCGAGTGTGGTGGAATTGGTATACACATCAGACTTAAAATCTGACGGCTTAACGGCCATGCGGGTTCAAGTCCCGCCATTCGCACCAAATATTTTCCAATTCTTTTAGGCCTGTTTGACTGCAATCTGCGAGAGGTCTGCTGCAGTATCTCCAGCCAGATCAAACTGTGAGGTGAACGCGTGAAACAAGCGCTTATCAATATGCTGCAAATGCAAGACAGAATGAATTCCCGTGTGCATGAAAACTGGACTGCGCAGAATTTCGCGTGGTACAGGGCAATCTGGATTGAATGCGGAGAATTGATCGAGCACTACGGCTACAAGTGGTGGAAGAAGCAAAATGCGGATCTAGAGCAGGTACAGCTGGAGGTCGTCGACATCTGGCATTTCGGAATGTCTGCGCTGTTCCGGGATGGCAAAAGCGTTCAACAGATAGCAACCGCGATCGAGAACGAACTGATGGGCTTTAAGCCCTCCGGACTTGGCGTTAGAGAAGCAACAGAAGCATTGGCACTCGACTCACTGCAGACTCTCGGTTTCTCCCCGTCCCGATTCTGGGAACTACTGCACGCAACCAACCTCGATTTCGATCAGCTTTATCGTGCCTACGTCAGCAAGAATGTCCTTAACTTTTTTCGCCAGGACAACGGCTATAAGAATGGCAGCTATACTAAAAACTGGGAGGGGAGGGAGGATAACGAGCACTTGCTGGAACTGGTTGACTCGCTGGACAAGAACGCCCCCGATTTTGCTGATCAGCTCTACAGTGCGTTGGATACCCGATACCGGAAGCTTGTTACTCAGGTATAGGCCATGCAGCCGGACGACAAAAAACTCTCGACTACCGCTTTAGCACGCAAGCTCAATATCCCGGCGCAACAGCTTTTTGTAACGCTCAAGGATTACGGATGGATACAACGAGCTAAGGAAAATTGGGCGTTAACTCCAAAGGGTGAGTTTGAGGGCGGAAGTTATCAAAAGAGCCGTCGCTACGGGTCTTATATTGTTTGGCCTGAACAGCTAGAAAATCATCCATTGCTGCAGGCAATAGAATCGAATCAACGTATCACAGCAGCCTCCATGTGTCGCTACTATCCACAACTACACGCGCGACAAATTAATCGCGCACTGGCCGAACTAGGCCTGCAACAACACACATTACTTGGATGGGAATTGACAAAGCTGGGACGAACATTGGGTGGATTACAGGACGAAAGCGTCAACAGTGGTGCGTTCTACGTTACATGGCCACATGAGATTATTGACCATCCCGTGGTTCATCGTGAGTTGAGCCGTCAATCCGAACAAATGTATGCTTATCCTGCCAACGATACTGAGCCCGAGCTGTTTGCTGCATCCGATAGCGCAGAAGTTGAGTGCCAGGGCATAGATGGGCATTCGGTCAGGACGCGTTTGCAACTCCAAGTGTGTAACTGGCTCTATTTGGCACAACTTGCTCACGCTTGCGAAAGAGCGTTGCCCACCGAAGATTTGCTATACGCAGATTTCTATATTCCCGCAGGAAATGTCTACGTTGATTGCTGGGAGGAAAGCGCGCCTGTGGGCCGATTGTCGGAAAAATTACGCAAGCGGGCACTGTATCAGCAGCTTGAACTGCGTCATCTGGACGTCAGCTCCACCGATGCTCACAAGTTGGACGAGGTTCTCGGTAGAGGTTTGCTGGCCTTCGGTATTCGCTGCTAGCGTATTCCAGTAAAATTTCAACGTCGATTTAGCAATACCCCACATTCCATATGATCGGTGTAGGGAAACTGATCAAATAGTGCAAATTGCTCAATGCTGTGGCTTTTGTGCAGTGTGTGCAAATTTCCTACCAGAGTGTTGGGATTACAGGAAATGTATATTATCCACGGAAATCTGGTGGCCATTGTGACCGTGTGATCGTCCAGCCCCGCTCGCGGCGGGTCGACGAAGAGAGTATTCAGATCAAAGTCATGCAGCGGTTTGGGCAATTCCTTTAGGCGACGAAAAACTCGTTCCTCGTTTATGGCTTGTGTGACTTCTTCCGCTGACAAGCGAATCAGGTGCACGTTTTTCGCGCCATTCTCAACGATATTCTCGCGTGCTGCGCGAATAGATGTTTTGGAAAGCTCAGTTGCTACTACGGCTTCAAAATATTGTGCCAGCGGCAGTGTAAAATTTCCGTTGCCGCAGTAAAGCTCCAGTAGGTCCCCCACCAGCGTTGCCGACTGTGAGCAGGCCCACTCAATCATTTTTATATTGACCAATCCATTAGGTTGGCTGAAGGCCTGCTCATACTGCCTGTAGCGATAGTCAGTTCCGTGAATGGCTAAAACTTCCTCTATGTAATCCTTGCCAATCACCAGTTTCTGCTTTCGACTGCGTCCAATGATGGACGCTGTTAGCGCATTGGCTCGCAGTTCTTCGTTTAATAGCTGCGCTGCTTTCTCCCATTGTTTATCCAACTTTCGATGGTATATCAGGGTTATCAACAGATCGCCGGCGAGTGAGGTGATAAATTCGACTTGAAAAAGCTTTCGTCGCAGGAACTCATTGGAATTTAGTATGTCACGCAAACATCGCATTGCATGTTGAATTCGCTCGTCCACAATCGGAAACTCCTGAATGCGGACAGGGACCCTTGGCTGGTCATTACGAAACATTACAAAGTCTACGGTTTCACCCTCATGCCAGATACGGAACTCTGCACGTAGACGGAATCCCAGCGGTTGTGAAGGGCAGATATGCGGGGTTGGCAAAGCAAATTGTTCCATTTGAGAGCAAACGAGATTCACTTTCTTCTTAAGAAGATCCTCATACTCCTCAGGCCTCACACGAGACAAGGGCACTAGTTCAACCTCGAGCTATTGCGGTTTTCCCAGAGTTCTCTAGCTTGATGCTGAGCCGATGGAATATCCAATCCAGGTGTCAGTGCAAGAAGGCCTGTCGCAGTAGTAGCCAGAGTGGCGTGCAGGCCATACGAATCAATGGCATTGCCTTTCCAGAGGTCTCGTAGCGGTTCAATGCCAGGCGTGCCCACGCTTTCGACACGGTTTGGTATGGTCCTCGGTAAGACCAGCTCATGAATTTTTCCATTTTCAAGCAGGCTGATTCGAGTATCGGCTTGTGGTTTGATCTCAATTTCACCACTCTCGCCCTTAAACACTAACGCTCGCGGTTGATCAAGTATGGCATCCGCCTCTTGGTGTAATCGTGCATAAGAGGGGTGGAAGACACTTTGCAAACTGACGTTGGCATGCAGTGGATTTATCAATCTACTGAGCGTATTCACCGGCGAGCGAAGCCCTAACAATGCCCGTAGCTGCATCAGCGATTCCAGCGTAGGACAAAAATGTTGAAGCGAAAAATAGCTCAAATTACTTTGATTGAGCTGCAGAGAAACATCTGTCCAGTTGGAAGCTACGGACAGACCCAGCTGGCACATGCCGTCCTCCATGTAGAGGCGGCCCTGCGTATGACCAGCAGCGCCGTGTATCAAGATTCGATATCCCGCATCCGCCAGTAATACTGCAGACAGGATGAACCAGGGATGGTGGTGTTTCTTGCCGGCGTAGGCTGACCAGTCAAGATCACAGTACAATCCTGACGGTGGCTGCAGCATATTCTCGCGGCAGGCTTGAACGAAGCCTGCCAGCTCCTCGGGTGTTTCTTCCTTTACACGCAATAGCATCAGGAATGCACCAATTTGCAAGTCCTCCGATTCTCCATGCAAGATCATGGAGAAAGCCTCTTTGGCCTCCTCCTGCGTGAGCGAGCGTGAACCGGTTTTCCCCTTGCCGAGAATTCTTATGTAGCGAGCAAAGGGGTGTTCAATGGCTAGTGCTTTTGGGTTGTAACCATCTTTGCACGATGTCATAAGCAGTTATCTGGTTTAGGTAATCCCGCGATCTTGCTGGCAATCTTAGCCGGCGAGCCGGGAAATAAAGACATGAGGTAAATACTTTTACCTTTCTCGGGCCCGAGTTTTCTAGCGCAGTATTTTACCAGGGGACGCATGGCAGGGGAGCTGTCGTACTCTAGATAGTAATCTCGTAGTAGTTCCACTACCTCCCAGTGCGCCGACGTCAACTCGATATTCTCCGCAGCAGCGATCTGGTGAGCGACCCCGGGCGACCAGTCAGCCAGGTTGCGTAGAAATCCTTCTCTGTCGAAGGAATCCATCGGCAGCATGAGTGTTAATACCAGGCCAGTTGACGGGAAAATTGCTCTGTCAGCAGCACCAGGCCATCCATATCGATATCTTCGACGCCCGGTGGGACAACGACTCCTGCTGCTTTCGCGTCGGCGGCAAGCACGTTGATTTTGACACCTCTACCAGTCAATGCTGCAAACGCTTCAGTGCCCTCGAGCATCGCATATATTCCGCCTCCCATTAATACGATCGCATCGCCTGCTTGCATCACTTTAACGCAATCTCTAAATGCTGTGCTTGAAGGTGAAGCGTTAAGCATATGCAAAATCATAGCGGTCATAGCCCAAGTAGATGATCGTATTGCAGCATCAGGTTATGTATTTGCAATTCACTAAGCATGCGAACTTCCAGCAGCATATTGGTCGGATCCAAATTGAAACGTGATATGGCCTCGGCGTCAGCATAGACGTGGTCAATATCATATAGCGGCAGGGATGACAGCAGACGTCCAAGACTCTTGCTTCCTACCTCTCGGCCGTCTTGATCGGGTAATAACTGCAAAACGCCATCACCGATGAACAATAGATCAACCTCTTGATCAAATACCGCACTGGCCAGTGCAACATCAATGGCGGCTTTGGCTATACTGGAGCCATAAGGTAAAAACCTTAACACCAGTAATATTTTCCTCTTTTGCTTGGCTGACACGTTCATCCTCCGAAGGTAATCAGCCGGTCAGAGTTGGCGCTCGCATCGATCAGTTGTCCTAATCCTGACACTGAAAATAACGGGTGGATTGTCATGCCCGGACAGTCGTGTCGATCTGCCTCTTCCTGATCCAACATGGCATACCTCAATGCAGAAGAAATGCAGATTGTGAGTTCCACAGCATGTTGTTCTGCAAGGGATATCCAGGCTTCCGTAGGATTTAATTCATCCTGCGGAAAAACTGCTCCTGCTGCAGCGTTCAGCACACCAGTGTCCAGAAAGAACACCCGATGAAGGCTGTGTCCGCGTGCAATCAGACTGCGTGCAAACAGAGCCGCGCTCCGTGAACTATGGCCTGAAGCAGGCGAAGACAATACCAACAGGGAGTAGATCAATGATACGGCCGTCCGCAAATAAAAAACCCCGGCTGGCACCGGGGTTTTGTCACTGCGCAATTGAAATCAGTCATCACCGCTGAAAGCAGACAAAAGGCGTAATAAATGGATAAACAGGTTGTAGATATTCAGATATAGGGACACCGTAGCTCGAATGTAGTTTGTTTCACCTCCGCTGATAATGCGGCTCGTATCAAACAAGATGAGGCCAGACATAATCATCACGACTGCTGCTGAGATGGTGAGTGACAATACAGGGATATGCAAAAACAGGTTCGCGATCATCGCAACTACTGCCACGATAAGACCAACCATCAGGAATCCACCCATGTAGGAGAAGTCTTTACGTGTAGTCAGGGCGTACGCAGACAAGCCGAAAAATACCACCGCAGTACCACCTAACGCCTGCATTACCAGAGCAGGGCCGTTGGGCATGGCGAGATAGTAATTAAGCATGGGGCCAATCGATGCACCCATCACACCGGTAAAGGCAAAAATAGCCAGCAGCCCCTTGCTGGAGTCCGCTAATCTATGCACTACGAAAAGTAAACCAAATCCCACAAGACTCAGTGCCAAAGCAGCACCCTGACCGAGTCCAACAGCCATTGATATTCCGGCGGTAAGCGCACTGAAAAGTAAAGTCATACCTAACAGCAAATAGGTATTTTTCAAAACCTTGTTTGTACCTAGCGCTGATTCGATACCGATCGAATTGGTGCTGTACAAATGATTGTCCTGCATAGTTCTCTCCGTCGTTCTGCGCACTAATATGTGCCACGATGCGTTAGACAGATAATAAGGGTGAAAGATTCAAAAACCAAGTCAACCAAGACAAAAAAGCGTGCCGCTGGGGTTTTTCCTGGTGTTATGTATGAAAAAAAGGCCTACGTTAATAGGCCTTTCGTGGGATGTGGCGGTGGGCTAAGGATTTGAACCTTAGGAGGGGATAAACCCTCAACGGTTTTCAAGACCGCCGCTTTCGACCACTCAGCCAGCCCACCGGATACTCGCAGACAACGCAAACAGAGCGCCGCGCGAAACGAGCGGGATTATACCGTTATGCAGGCAGGACACAAGAGGCACTGACGCATCCTGTATCCCGTCTATGACCTGATACTCAGGACTGCGCCGCTGCCTGTGCCATCGCAGCCTGTGACCGGGAGCCACGTGGGTCATTGCTGGCGCGTGGCTCTACTCGACCACTGTGCTCAGCTGGTGGGGCCACTACCGCGCCGAATAATGGTTTGTGAGAAGTTACGATTTCTACAACACCGACCGGACGGGAATCTATTCTCGGATCATTGCGCGCCCTGCCGTCGGCAGTAATACCGTCAGCGTTATCAGGCTGGGGCAACTGCGCAGTTTGCGGCATGATACTTATCGCATTATCTGTCTTCTGCTTCAGTTCTGGGGCCCGTTCGGCAGTAGCAATCGGAGCGGGGGCGGCAGGTACTTGTTCCCATCCATCGTCGTCTTTCACCGCGCTGAGCTCTATTGGCGCGTCGACTTCCGACATCCTCACGGGTAGCTTCGAAGGAGTAATTGGGTTGTTGTCCGATTCTCCTACCGACATAGGAATGACGTTATCCTCAATCTGAGTCGGTAGAGTGATATCCGCAGATATGACCTCGTCATGCGTTGTAGTATGGTCCATAGCGTCAGCGGGATTCGCACCCTCGGCTTTACGCCCACGATTTCGGCGCCGGCGTTGAGGTTCGGTACGCTTCATATCATTTAGACGTTTGCGCGGCTTGCCTTGATCGTCTGGAGCGTCTGCAGTGATCGATGTTTGGGAAACTTCTGCTATTTCCGGTTTTTCGTCCTGCGTTCGTCGTCGGTTGTTACGGCGGTTGCCCTCATTGCGATTGCGAGTGGTATCGCTCGAGCGTTCTCGCCTCGGCTGAGCTTTTTGGTCTGGGCTGCGGGCAGCCTTCTCGTTACCTTGCTCTTTAACTGGAACTTGCGCCGCTGTCTGTTGCCCGGATTGCGATCCTCGGCGACGATTTCGACTGCGACCATTCGATTGCGTTTGGTTCGCTGGTTCCGCCCGCTGTCGGCTCTGCACAGCCTTCTCGGGATGAATGGATTTCGATCCCGTGACTTGCGCAGACGGTTTGGTACTGAAGAGAGCAGATAGCAGGCGGGACAATAAACCTTTTGCAGGTTCAGTTTTCGACGACGGCAGGCGCAGTTCTGTCGAATCGGGTACTGTCGTCGGGCGGGCTTGTTGCTTATGAGCCTCACGCACCGGCGCCTGAAGCGGAATACCTTGCACTGCAGCTTGCTGAGCAGGTGCGGCCGGAGAGTGAATGTCGCTTATCGTTTCAGCATCGGGCACAGTGATATCGACTGCGTAACTCACTTCATGCTCACCATCCAACTCATCATGCCTCAGGCGATGTACCTCAAAATGAGGAGTTTCAAGGTTTGGGTTCGGGATTACCAGTATTCGTGCTTTAGTGTCGTGCTCTATCTGGCTGAGGGCCGAACGTTTTTCATTCAACAAATAAGCGGCAACATCCACGGGAACTATGCCACGGACTTCTGCACTGCGATCTTTTATCGCCTCCTCTTCCAGCAACCTCAAAATCGACAACGCCAGAGACTTGGTGTCGCGGATGGTGCCTTGACCCGTGCAACGAGGGCAGACAATGGCTGAGGTTTCTCCCAGAGAAGGGCGCAGTCGCTGACGCGACATTTCCAGTAACCCAAAGCGAGAAATACGACCAACCTGCACACGGGCGCGATCTATCTCTAACGCGTCACGCATGCGATTTTCAACGGCGCGCTGATTTTTTGGCGCTAACATGTCAATAAAGTCGATGACTACCAGACCGCCCATATCGCGCAATCGCAATTGACGAGCTATCTCATCGGCGGCTTCAAGGTTGGTGTTCAGCGCTGTCTCTTCAATATCTCCGCCCCTGGTTGCCCGGGCCGAATTTATGTCGATGGAAATAAGCGCTTCTGTAGGATCGATTACAATAGAGCCGCCTGATGGCAGTCTGACTTCGCGTTCAAACGCTGTTTCAATCTGACTTTCAATCTGAAAACGGTTGAACAGCGGGATATTATCGTCGTAAAGCTGAATTCGAGATGTGTATTTGGGCATAACCTGGGCGACAAAGTCACAGGCTTGCTTATAGGCATCTTGCGAATCAATTAAAACTTGTCCGATATCATCTCGGAGGTAGTCCCTCACTGCGCGGATGATTACGTTGCTTTCCCGGAACAAGAGCTCCTTGGGTTTGGCTTGTTCTGCGGCTTTGGATATTGCATCCCAAAGTTGCAGTAGATAGTTCAAGTCCCACTGAAGTTCTTCCGCGGCGCGCCCCACACCCGCGGTACGGATAATTACACCCATACCCTCAGGAATTTCAAGTACGCCGAGAGCTTCCTTCAGCTCAGTGCGGTCCTCTCCTTCGATCCGTCGAGAGATGCCTCCTGCGCGCGGATTGTTGGGCATCAGTACCATGTAGCGCCCCGCCAGACTGATAAATGTTGTCAGAGCAGCACCCTTATTGCCTCGCTCTTCTTTATCCACCTGAACGATAACTTCCGTTCCCTCTTTGACTATCTCCTTGATTTTTAAACGGCCGTCGCTACCGGGTTTCCGGCAGAAGTACTCACGCGCAATTTCTTTTAGAGGAAGAAAACCATGACGTTCCGCACCGAAGTCAACAAATGCTGCCTCCAGACTAGGTTCCACTCGGGTAATTTTGCCCTTGTAGATGCTGGCTTTCTTTTGCAGACGGGTGCGGTTTTCGATGTCCAGGTCGTACAGGCGTTGCCCATCAACCATTGCTACACGCAACTCCTCGGGTTGAGTTGCGTTGATTAACATTTTTTTCATAGTGCCATTGCCTTGCTGCTGCAGGCCTGGCGGGACAGATAATCGCTTTGAAAGTCGGTGCTTGTTAGGATGGCAGTGGCAAACTAATTAAAATACCCAGTATTTCAATTAGTTACCCAGGGCCGTCAACAGCTCCATAACTGCTGACCTCGTAGTACTGTGCCAATGCCAATCACCGGTAACCCAGTGATTATCACACCTTCAGGCGGTAAAGTTTGTGGTACTGAACCTGCCTTTTTGCTAGTGTCGCTGCACCTGTGGTCTGCGACAACACTGATAGTTCTTTAAACGCTGAATCTTTGCCCCGGCAGTGCTTCTGCTAGGTTCATTTCATTGTCGGCGCAGCCTTCGGATATTCGTGACTGGGATTTCCAGTGCTAGGCCAAGACGTCGACATCCATTAAGTTTGTGTAGTTGAACTGGCGGAACCGAGCGTTTTTTGCGCGGGCCCAAACAATCGCCAGGGCATAATCTATTCATTCACCCCGGCTTCCGAACCAGGATGCATGCAACCACGCTGGAACTATAGCAGTATATGGACACAATTGACACGACTTGTATGGCCTATGTCCGATAACGCTGACCCCCCACAAACAGGCCGCACGCGCTATTTGACTGTCGATGACAACTCCTCAGGCCAAAGGTTGGACAATTTCCTGACACGTGAAATGAAAGGCGTGCCGCGAGCGCGTTTATACCGAGCCTTGAGAAAGGGCGAGGTGCGTGTGAACAAGGGGAGGGTGCGCGCGGACTACAAACTCTCTGAGGGAGATCTGGTCCGTATTCCGCCGCTGCAGCTAGCGGCTACAGGCAGTCCAGCCAGGATTCCGCGAAACCAGTTTGACCAGTTGGCGCACCGTATCATTTACGAAGATGACCGGCTCATTGTGATGGATAAGCCCGCTGGTCTGGCCGTTCATGGGGGAAGCGGCTTGAGCTTCGGTCTAATTGAATGCCTCCGCCAGATGCGCCCTGACTCCCGATATCTTGAACTGGTGCATAGGCTGGACCGTGATACTTCCGGGCTTATCATGCTTGCAAAGCGAGCTGTAATGCTGCGGGAACTCCACCGTCAATTACGTGAGAAGCATGTCGACAAACGATACCTTGCTCTGGTTGCGGGTTCCTGGCCAAAGAATGTTCGAGTGATCGACGCGCCATTAGAGAAAAATGTCCTTCAGTCAGGCGAGCGTATGGTGCGTGTCAGCCAGGACGGAAAGAAAGCGGTTACCGAATTTAGCGTGGTTGAACGGTTACGTGGGGCCACCCTGGTTGAAGCTAAGCCACTTACCGGGCGAACTCATCAAATTAGAGTGCATGCACAACACGCCGGCTTCCCTTTATTGGGTGACGAGAAGTACAGCAATGACCGAACTGAAGAATTCGCTCGCGAGATTGGATTAAAGCGCTTGTTTCTACATGCAGCCAAACTGAGGTTCAAACTGCCCAGTGGGGAAGATTACACCTTTATGGCACCGCTGGATAAGAATCTAGAATCTATAGTAATAAAACTTCGTAAGTGATTGTATTTAAAAGTATATAAATTAATATCATATTGCGACATCAGGCATTAACTTTGGCGCTTGACTGCCCAGAATATCTACCCCCGCATCAGCCAAAAATTTCGTGAGCGTGATAAGCGGGAGCCCTTCCAGACTGGTTGGATCATTCCCATTTAAAGACTCAAAGAGCGCAATGCCCAAGCCCTCAACTTTAAAGCTCCCGGCGCAGTCATACGGTTCTTCCAGAGCCAGGTAATTGGCTATCTGTGTCTCGGTGAGAAGCCGGAACTTTACATTATACGGTTCCACGTGGAACCGCAAAAACGCCCTATCTACGCAAACGAGAGCCACTGCAGTATAGAAGCAGGCATTCCGGCCTGAGCTATCACGCAACTGTTTGGCAGCCTGATTAAAACCACCAGGCTTGCCCAAAATAGATCCATCGACTACAGCAACTTGATCGCTACCAATAACCAGAGCACTTGGATTAGCCGTTGCTACTGATTCTGCTTTCGAGAGAGCCAGACGTTTTGCCATACATTCTGGCATTTCCTGTGGCAGCCGTACTTCATCAATTTTGGGCGATTCGCACCTGAAATGGAGTCTGAGGCGCTCAAGTAGCGCTCGCCGGTAGGGTGATGTGGATGCCAGAATAATATCCATTGATCTTATCCGTCCTGTAGAATCTTCAAGAACTGTCTGTATTCTAAAGATTTTTTTGACAAGTAAACAATCCACACCTATGATGCGCGCCTATGTTGGCTGACCGATTACCGACCACACTGGATGTTCGCAAAGCAGCCGTGCGCGGGAGTGGGGTGAGCGGCTTCCTGAAACCACTGGATTTGCCGCGCGTTCGCCCTCTTTTAGCTAGTGACGATGGGACCATTTCTGTTGAAATGGCCTTTTCTCGTGATGAAGAGCGTCAT
The DNA here is from genome assembly GCA_041396025.1 of Halioglobus sp. GTDB lineage: Bacteria > Pseudomonadota > Gammaproteobacteria > Pseudomonadales > Halieaceae > Marimicrobium. The sequence goes on from JAWKZL010000006.1 coordinate 15,175, forward strand.
TATCTGATGTCGGTAGCCATTGAAGCGGCCGTTGCCGTGACTTGTCAGAGGTGTCTTGAACCGATGACGGAGCACTTTGGCAGCAACAGTACATTGGCGGTGGTATGGACAGATCAGGAAGCTGCCCATCTGCCGAAGCATCTGGACCCGCTCATATTGGGCGACCTGCCGTGTGATTTGTGGCAAGTAGTGGAAGATGAGTTGATTCTGGCACTGCCAGCCTTTAGCTATCATAGTTCAGATGCCTGTAAAGTGAATATCGACGACTTTTCCGATCCAGTGTCGCTAAGGGGCACGGGAGAAGAAAAGCCAAAGCCTTTAACGTGTTGGGAAAACTCAAGCCCGGCAAAAAGTACTAAAAGCACTAGGAGTCAAAGTAATGGCTGTTCAGAAAAGTAAAAAAACACGTTCTCGCAGGGGTATGCGTCGCTCACACGATGCACTGCGCGGTTCAACGCTGTCTGTAGATCAGACATCCGGTGAGAGCCACCTGAGGCATAATATCACTGCCGATGGTTTCTATCGTGGGAAAAAAGTGATCGATACTGGTCGCGACGACTGATCCCAACAATATTCTACCCGCCTTGTTGCGGACCCGTGGGGTAGTCAAGCTGCGAAAACGCGGAGACCTGTTTTCCGCGTGTGCTTTATGCTCTGGTTCCGACAGCCATTCAAGTCTCGATTCTACAATGCCCTGAACCGTGATCAACGCTGAATTTGAAAAAATCCTGCGTCTTTCAGTCTACGATTGTCCAGTCCTGCAGTTACAATTCACTCAACCGATCCGTTTTTGCGGCTGTCGGTCGATTGCTGGATGGTTTCGGTTAAAAAATCTATAACATTAGGTGGATCACAGCCATGTCTAAACACCCCATCGCATTTGTCTTTCCAGGGCAGGGTTCACAACGGGTCGGAATGTTGGCTGCAGCTTGTGAAAAATTCTCCTCAGTCAGGGACACAGTCTCTGAAGCCTCGCAAGTTTTAGGCTATGACCTGTGGTCGGTGATCCAGGATGGCCCACAGGAAGCCCTGAATCTGACGGCTACTACTCAGCCTCTGTTATTGACGTGCAGCGTAGCCCTCTGGCGAGCGTGGCAACAAACGACCGTGATTAAACCATCTATCATGGCAGGGCATAGTCTGGGAGAATTTTCCGCTCTGGTGTGTGCCGATTCACTGGGCTTTGATGATGCCTTGAAACTGGTACGCCAGCGCGGCGAATTTATGCAGAACGCCGTGCCAGTTGGCCAGGGCGCAATGGCGGCTATTTTAGGTATTGATGATCCTCTCGTCATAGCTATCTGTGAGCAAATCTCTAAACCACAAGAGCACCTTGTATCTGCCGTTAATTTCAATTCTCCGGGGCAAGTCGTGATAGCGGGGCACAAAGCGGCCGTGGAGGAGGCCATCATTGCCCTCACAGAGGCGGGAGCAAAGAAAGCTATGCCTCTGCCGGTGAGTGCGCCTTTTCATACTGCGTTAATGAAACCCGCCGGTGATAAATTGGCTAATGCGATTGCCGACATACAGATAATGTCACCTCAGATTCCGGTCGTGCACAACGTAAACGCGAAGCCGGAAGCTGATCCTGAAGCCATTCGCAAACTACTGGTCGAACAAATTTATAGCCCGGTACGCTGGACCGATTGTATTCAGACTATTATCAATTCGGACGTGAGCCATATTGTGGAATGTGGTCCTGGAAAGGTGCTAAGTGGCCTGAATCGTCGCATCAATAAATCACTACAGAGCTACGCGCTGGAAAATCCGGAAGATCTTATCGCTACAGCAAATGAACTACATTAGAGCACAGGAGACCGGAGCATGAGCAATGAAGCAAAAGTAGCATTGGTCACGGGCGCAAGCCGCGGCATTGGGAAAGCGATAGCAAGAGCACTCGCGGCAGACGGTTTTATCGTTGTAGGAACAGCTACCAGCGACAAAGGTGCTGAAACTATAACAGCATACCTCGCAACCGACGGAAATTCTGGCTGTGGAATGACGCTTGATGTAGCGGACCAGTCCGGTGTGGATACCGTTGTAACAGCAATCTCAAAACAATTTGGCGCTCCATTGGTACTCGTAAATAATGCTGGGATAACCCGGGATAATATCTTAATGCGGATGAAAGATGATGAGTGGCGAGATGTTGTCGAAACGAATCTCAGTGCCATCTATAGAATGAGCAAGGCTTGCCTGCGAGGCATGACCAAAGCCCGTTGGGGCCGAATCGTGAACATAACCTCAGTAGTCGGCTCTATGGGTAACATAGGGCAAAGCAACTACGCCGCGACGAAGGCTGGCGCTCAAGGTTTTTCCAGAGCACTTGCGCGAGAATTAGGGTCTCGATCTGTAACGGTAAATTGTGTTGCTCCAGGTTTTATTGATACTGATATGACCAGAAAGCTGCCCGAAGATCAGCGCGATAGTTTGTTGCAGCAGATACCGCTAGGCAGGCTCGACACCCCAGCAGAAGTTGCCGGATTGGTGAGCTATTTGTGCAGTGATTTAGCAAGCTATATTACAGGGGAAACCGTCCATATAAACGGGGGTATGTATATGGGATAAATAATTGATTAATAAAGATTAAACGGCTGCATGTCCGAGCTATTAAAAAAAATTTATTACTCGCCAGAAAAACAGAGTAAACTGCGCGCTCAGACCGTTCAATCGGATTAGAATCAGCACTAAAAAAACTGCAGGAGTGACAGACAAAATGAGTAGCATCGAAGAACGTGTTAAAAAGATTGTTGCTGAACAACTCGGTGTCAAAGAAGAGGAAGTTCAAACCGAAGCATCATTCGTGGAAGATTTGGGAGCGGACTCACTGGATACGGTTGAATTAGTTATGGCGCTGGAAGAAGAGTTCGAAACAGAAATCCCCGATGAAGAGGCAGAAAAAATCACTACCGTGGCATTGGCGATCGAATACATCAACAACAATCTCTCCTGATCAATATGGAGTGCCGAGAAGCCGTTTCTATCTAGGTAGAGCGGCTTTTCTTTTTTATCCAGCTACTAAAAGATGGTCGTAAAGGAGGGATATTTTTGATTGGCAGAAGAGTGGTCGTCACCGGCATGGGAATGGTTAGTCCTGTTGGTCACACAGTAGCCGAAACATGGAGTAACATTCTGGCAGGCAAGAGCGGCGCCGCGCCAATTACTAGCTTTGATACTTCAGCCTACAGCACGCAATTCAGTGCCAGTGTTAAAGGTCTTGATGTATCCGCTTACATGCCAGCTAAGGACTCGCGCAAGCAGGATGTATTTGTACAGTACGGCATGGTCGCTGGCATACAGGCCATGGAGGACAGCGGCTTGGAGGTGACTGAACGGAATGCGCCGCGAGTTGGTTGTTCTATAGGATCCGGTATAGGCGGCATTGGTCAGATCGAGAAGAATACAGAAATCATAAGAGAATCTGGACCTCGTCGGATTTCGCCTTTTTTTGTGCCCGGCTCCATCATCAACATGATCTCCGGAAACCTGTCAGTAAAATACAATTTGCAAGGCCCTAATTTGGCAATTGTTACAGCCTGTACATCAGGTACGCACAATATTGGTATAGGAGCCCGTCTCATTGCCTTAGGTGACGCAGATGCGATGCTCGTTGGCGGCGCAGAAATGGCAACGACACCTGTCGGGCTCGGTGGCTTTTCAGCTGCTCGTGCGCTGTCTACTCGCAATTCAGAACCGGCTCTTGCATCTCGTCCGTGGGATACAGATCGCGATGGTTTCGTGCTGGGTGATGGTGCTGGAGTGCTGATGATCGAAGAATATGAATCTGCTAAAGCAAGAGGTGCCAAAATCTACGCCGAATTGTGCGGCTTCGGTATGAGCGGAGATGCTTACCACATGACACTTCCACCTGAGGATGGAAGAGGTGCCGCTGCGTCAATGCGCAACGCAATTAAAGATGCAGGTGTTGCTTTGGATAAGATCAACTACATCAACGCGCATGGTACTTCGACACTTGCAGGGGACTTGGCTGAAAGTCGAGCAATTGAAAGTGTTTTAGGAAGTGCTGCTGCACGAGTGGCCGTCAGCTCAACTAAATCCATGATCGGTCATTTGTTGGGTGCCGCCGGAGCTGTTGAGGCTATTTTTTCTGTTCTTGCGCTGCGTGACCAAGTGGCGCCTCCAACTATTAACCTGGATCAGGCAGACGAAGGATGTAATCTCAATTATGTCCCCAATATCGCACAAGAACGCTCAATCCACAGTGTGCTGTCCAACTCATTCGGTTTTGGTGGCACTAACGGATCACTACTGTTCAGTAAAATTGACTGACTAGCGCAATCGTGTCCAGGCAAGACACAATATGGCTTGATGGATCGCAAGTGTCGGCATTGCCGCTGCCAGACAGGGGTCTGGACTTCGGGGACGGCCTTTTTGAAACGATGTTGGTTCATCGGGGTCAACCGCTTTTTGAAGAATATCATCTGGAACGTTTGTGTCGGGGTTTGCAGGCGTTGGCTATACCAGATTGTCTGCAGAATGCTCGCGCTGAATTACGAGTCGCAACGGAGACCGTGGCACGGAATTGGGAGTGGGCAGTCATTCGGATCAGCGTATTAAGAGGCGTTGGCCCGCGCGGTTACACCCCTCTGCTTAACGCAAAACCACGTATCCTCATCCGAATAACGCAGCTCGATTCGGACCACGCGATGATGCCCTCACCCGCTAAGCTTGGTGTGGCTGAAATATTTCTATCCAATCAACCATTCCTTGCGGGGATCAAACATTCAAACAGGCTCGAACAGGTCATTGCCGCCACTGAGGCGCAATCAAAGGGTGTGGATGAGTGCATTTTGCTTGATGATCTGGGACAGGTGGTTTCCGTAATAGCGGGCAATATCTTCCTCATGTGCAAGGGGGAATTATGTACTCCAATACTCGATAGGTGCGGCGTGGAGGGTACTCGACGTCGTCTTATCATGGAAATATGGGCACCCTCTATAGGTTTGAATGTGCGCGAAACCAGGATGACGCTATCAGATCTGGAAAGCGCTGATGAAGTTTTTTATAGCAATTCACTGCATACAGTTAGGCCAATAGCACGCTTAAATCTTCGGACTTGGGAAGATCATAGCGTGTGTGCTTCGCTTTTTCAGCAATACTTGAAAGTCGTTTCTTGATGCAGAAGTTGATCGTGATTCTGCTAGGCTTGGCTTTACTTGGAGCCATTGCCGTTAGAGAAGTACGGCAGATGTGGGGGACACCCCTGCTAATTCCAGAGCAAGGTTTTACACTGACAATAGCTCCGGGAGAGTCTTTGCGGAGCGTTGCCGAGCGAATGAATGCTGCAGGCGTTTTGGTCCACCCCAGACTATTAATTTTATATGCTCGGTGGACGGGTTTGGACCAGCAGATTAAGCAGGGAGAGTACCTGCTGTCGCATCAGATAACAGCGGAAGCTCTGCTTGTTTTATTACAACGTGGCAACGTAATCCAGTATCAGGTTACCCTGCCCGAGGGGATTACACTGGGCAGAGCGCTCGATATTTTAGCTGAGCAGGACAAACTTAAAGTAGTATTGTCTGGTCCAGATGATCCCCAACTGCTCTCATTGGTAAAACCCCAGCTGCACACTGAAGGGCTATTTTTTCCTGATACATATCATTATGCAAAGGGTGACACCGACTTTAGTATCCTGCGACGTGCAAATACAGCGATGATGAGCGTGTTGCAGGAAGAATGGCTCCAGCGAGCTGAACCGTTACCCTATAAGAATCCATATGAAGCATTGATAATGGCTTCCATTATTGAGCGTGAAACTGGTGTTCCCGAAGAGCGAACGCAAATTTCGGGTGTTTTTGTTAGAAGGTTGCAACTAGGAATGCTTCTGCAGACAGATCCTACTGTTATTTATGGTCTTGGTGCTGATTTCAATGGCAATCTGCAGCGTACTCACCTCAACGAGGAGAGCAATATCTACAATACTTACCAACATTCTGGGTTGCCTCCGACTCCCATTGCTTTACCTGGCAAAGCAGCGATACACGCTGCTTTACATCCAGATCCGGGTGATGCTCTCTACTTTGTAGCAAAAGGCGACGGAGCTCACAAATTCAGCAGCACGCTCGCGCAACACAACCAAGCAGTGAAGGAGTTTCAGATTCAACGTAAGAAAAACTACCGTTCTCAACCGAAGCAAGAGATCAAAGATGAATAAGCGAGGCCTATTCATCACGGTTGAGGGAGGTGAGGGCGTCGGAAAGTCCACAGGCGTGAATCTCCTGAGAGATTTCCTCAGTCGTAACGGGGTGGACATAGTCACCACTCGAGAGCCGGGGGGAACCAAAATTGGTGAAGAGATTCGGGATTTGCTACTTCGGAATCGCCAGGAAAATGTAAGCGCTATTACCGAGTTATTGCTGATTTTCGCGGCACGTGCGCAGCATATTCATGACGTGATAGAACCTGCGCTTGCAGCGGGTAGCTGGGTACTGTGTGACAGATTTACCGATGCAACTTATGCTTACCAGTGTGGGGGCAGGGGAGTTAGCACTGAAATCGTAAGGGGTTTAGAAGAAATGGTGCAGCGCGAGCTACGACCCGATTACACACTGTTGCTGGATGGGCCAGTTCAGATAGGTATGTCCCGTGCTAGGAACAGGGGTGAGTTGGATCGAATCGAGCAGGAAACGCTGGAGTTTTTTGAACGGGTGCGCATGAATTATCTTGAGCAGGCAACGAATAGTGGAGGTCGTTATCGCGTTGTTGATGCCAGTCTTTCACTGAACGAGGTGGAAGTAGAAATCTTAAGGTTCGGCGGCGAACTACTTACCTGTTGGACTCAGAGGCTCGCAGGCTCTTGGAGGAACTGAATCATCTCCCCGAAATCAGTTCTCCTTTGCCATGGCAGAAGCATGAATGGGAACGACTGAATGACCAGTTCCAAGCGGGCCGGCTGCCACATGCTCTGATGCTCGTCGGGCCTCGATTTACGGGGCTCTCGCAGTTCGCCATGGTGGCGTTGGCGCGACTATTGCTCTCAGTGAGCCCCAGGGATCTTGGCGCAGGGCACGGTCATGCTTGTGAATTATGGGAGTGGAACCACGGCGATTTTTTGTTCGTAGAACCCACCGCAAAAAGCCGTACTATTAAAGTTGAACAGATTAGAAGTCTAGTCCGTTTCGCCAGCAAGACGGCTAGTTTTGGTTTGCGTAAAGTTATCTTACTTAACCCTGCGAACAGTATGAATCTGAATGCCTTCAATGCACTGCTAAAAACCATGGAGGAACCCGCCAAAGATACTTTTCGATACTGGTATGGATCGTATGGATGGCATACCAGTCACAATTCGTTCCCGATGTCGTACTGTTCGACTGCAATTGCCGGATGCTATGACATCCCTCGCATGGTTGGATGCTTACCGGAGATCCGCAGGAGAGCCAAAGGTTGCTCTCTCTTTCAGAGCAGTTACCTTTGTTAGCGCAGCATATTTATCATACGGGCGAAGCGGAGACAATCTCCTCAAGACGGTATGCTTTGGACGCATTGCTCGCTGGCGCAATCGATGTGCCACAGGCCAGTGCACTTTTGGGCGACACGGAAGTGGATGTTTTGTTGGAACATCTCCTTACAGATATACAGCATCGTATGAGTAAGCTCGCTGCCAATCAGTTGAGTACTAAAACAACACGTGGGACATTTCGTTTGTTAGATGAAATCGTAAACACTCGACGAGCTTTAGGCGCGGGGGCAAATCCCAATAAACAACTTCTTTCGGACGCTCTGTTATCGAAGTATGTTAGGTGTTTGGGTGTCGATTGAGTTGGTGATAATATCTGGTCACAAAATCGCAAGGGTGGCATATGAGTGATTTAAAGCAAAACAGCCGAAATGGCATCTTGTCGCTTACCATAAAAGATAAAGCGGTATTGTATTCTGCCTACATGCCTTTTCTGATAATGGAGGTCTATTTGTTCCAACAAATAAGCCATACGATATTGGGGATGAAGTATTTATGCTTTTGACCCTCATGGACGAGTCAGAAAAAATTCCTATCTCCGGTAAAGTAGTTTGGGTTACTCCCAGAGGTGCGCAGGGTAATCGTACTGCAGGAATAGGTGTGCAATTCAGCGAACATAGATGCAGCTGCCAACACAAAAAATAGAAAAAACCATTTGGCAGGCTCTCTCTTCAGATCGCCTCCAACATGATACGATGTAACTAGATCCAAAAGCGGCGTACGTTGCCAGACGCGCACTGGAAACCGATACTGCACATTTTCGAACAAAAAATGGGTCCTGAAAAAGGGACCCACCAAGACCATTAGAGTGAAACATAAAGGAATTGCTTCCGTAAGAGAGCATAATTATGCCCTGCAACCACCCGAGAGTAACTAGGGGATAGGTGATCACGTCTTAAGTATCGCCTAATATTGGTACTTTTCCACACGTAGGCGAGTTTTTTTTAAAATATTTAGCGATAAAAAATATATCATATATATCTAAAAGACATATAAAAGATGGAAAATGGCAAATAGGGAGTTTCTGGCCGGCGTTATAGAAGGCTTTTACGGTCGATGCTGGTCGCTTGATACGCGGTTAGCCTATGCAGAATATCTTTCGCAGGTCGGTCTAAATACCAGTATTTATTGCCCCAAAAGGATCCCTTTTGCGAAGGCGCTGGCGAGATTGCCTGCTGACGCTCTGAAAGGAGTTGTCAATGCTGTCTTCCGTATACAGTAGACATGGCATGGCGGGGCGTGGGGCTATCCCCAGTTGAACTGTACCGAAATTATCGAGCACCGGAGAAAGAGCAACTCAGGCGAAAGGTCTTGCGATTAGCAGAATTATCGCTGCCGGTTATGGCCATACTGTTTGACGATATGCCTGGAGACCTGGAGTCCCTTGCCAGTCGTCAGGCGGAAATAGTCGGAGATGTTTGCCAGTGGCTTCCAGAAATTCGCGTGCTTATGTGTCCTACCTACTATTCTTTTGACCCTATTCTTGAAAAGTTTTTCGGAACCATGCCGGCGAACTATTGGCCTCAGCTAGGCCGAGAACTCCCCGACGGTGTTGATATTTTCTGACGGGCAATAACGTCTGTTCAGCGGCCATAAAGCAGATATACTCGATTTCAGATCAACTAGGGCGCCCTGTACTCCTCTGGGATAACTATCCGGTTAATGATGGTGCGGTACGAAGCCAGTTCCTGTACACACGGAAATTGTCGAACGTCTAACTCAGCCACTGCAACCCTATCGGGGCACCTCTGCAATCCGATGAATCAGGCTGCGTCATTGCCCGCACTCCCGGCGGGCTGGCGGCACTATATGGCAACGGCGCAATACCAGAGTCACTGCTGCAGCAGTATCTGGGACTCCCTAACTTGGCAAATGACTATCTCGCGATCAAACAGTATTCCAGGACTGGGACCTTCTGCATGGCAATGACTGCTGCGTAGGCAACTGGCAAAAGAGTATGCGGAAATACCCGGTTCGGCTGCTTTAGAGGTCACTGAATGGCTGCGTGGGCAGTAAGAAGTTTCGACTCCTGCTTGCCTGACCGGCTGATGGAAATAGTCGCTGTACCACTACCACACTAAAAGCTGCTGCGGAATTCGGCGGTAAACTCCGCGTATTTACTGGCATGACAGCCATTATTTGGTTGTACCAGTGGCGCGTTTGTGGCAGAATTCTCGCCCTTGTGGCAACCCCATTTTTAGCGGTTATTGTGCTTGAAATAGAGCGCATTAGTCGCCTGTGAAATAGTGGTCATGCAGCGATGTTAATTCAACTATTGGAAGCAATTTCGCGGAAGTGGCGAAATTGGTATACGCGCTGGATTTAGGTTCCAGTGCCGCAAGGTGTGAGAGTTCGAGTCTCTCCTTCCGCACCAAATTAATGGCTGGTGAAGCCTTTACCGAGTTTGTAAAACGGTGAATTCAAAAAATTGCCAAGCGACATAATCGCAAGGTAACTATCGTCATACGAGGAAATATATGAGGGTATCTATCGAAACGACTTCAAACCTGGAGCGACGTCTGACCGTAGGTGTACCTGCGGAGCGGGTTGACCTGGAGGTCGATAATCGTCTTCAGAAAGCTTCACAGAAAGCGCGCCTGCCGGGCTTTCGTCCAGGCAAAGTCCCGATGAAGGTTATGCGCCAACGTGGCGTGGGCATTCGCCAAGAAGTTTTGGCGAAGTGCTCAATGATTTTTCGCGAAGCGGTTATTCAGGAAAAGCTTCGACCCGCGGGTCAGCCAAGTATAGAACCGAGAAACCTGGAGCCCGGTAAAGAACTGCAATATGTTGCGACATTTGAAGTGTTTCCGGATGTGGAACTCATCGAAATACGGGATTTTGAAATTGAACAGACGAGTGCTGAAGTAAAAGAGGAAGATATTGACCGAATTATCAATGTATTCCGTAAGCAACAGGGAAGCTGGCAGGAAGTCGAGCGCAGCGCCGCAGAAAACGACAAAGTCAAAATCGATTATGTCGGCACCAAGGATGGTGAGGAATTTCCAGGAGGCTCGGCGCAGGACAGCGAACTCGAACTGGGTTCAGGCCGTATGATACCCGGGTTTGAAGACGGTATAGTCGGCATGAAAGCTGGGGAGCGCAAGACGCTGCAATTGAAATTTCCCGATGATTACCACAATGAAGAACTCAAGGGAGCAGCTGTAGAATTCAACGTGACTGTCAACAGCGTTCAGGAACTTGCCTTGGCAGATATTAATGAGGAGCTTTTTTCGAAATATGGCGTGGAGGAGGGTGGAGAAGCACAGTTCCGCAAAGAAGTTTCCGAGAATATGTCTCGCGAGCTGAAAAACGCAATCCAAACAAAGCTAAAGCAACAAGTCATGGATGCTTTGCTCGAAGCGCATAAATCACTCGAAGTGCCAAAAACCCTTGTAGAACAAGAAATATCGACTATGCGCAATCAAATGTTCCAGCAATACGGCGGCATGCAGAACCGCGACCTGGATCTGGCGTCTTTGCTTCCAGATGACATGTTTTCCGAAAACGCACAACGACGAGTCAAGTTAGGATTGGTACTGGCTGAGTATATTTCGCGCCATGAACTTAAAGCAGATCCACAAAAAGTACGTGAAGCGATTGAAGAAATGGCCTCTACCTACCAGAACCCACAAGAGGTGATTGACTACTATTTGTCCAACCGACAGCAGCTGTCGGCAATCGAATCAAAGGTATTAGAGGATCAAGTGGTTGAAAAACTGCTACAGAGCGCCAATATAGTGACTAAAGAGTGCAGCTATCAGGACGCCATTCAGCAATAATGCACTTGTCGGGAATTGTTTTGCCAAAGTATTTTTTGTTTGCCTGGACAGGATCGGAATAAATCTTTCACTCGGGGTAGTGTGCATGTCAACGCAATTTGATGGACGGAACAGAAACGGAGTCAACAGTCTGGGACTTATCCCCATGGTAGTGGAGCAGACTGCGCGTGGAGAAAGGTCCTATGACATCTATTCCAGATTGTTGAAAGAGCGGGTTATTTTTGCCGTGGGTACTGTTGAAGATCACATGGCGAATTTGATCGTCGCCCAACTGCTGTTTCTGGAATCAGAGAATCCGGACAAAGACATTCATTTATACATCAATTCTCCGGGTGGTTCTGTAACTGCAGGGCTATCGATTTACGACACAATGCAGTTTATTAAACCAGATGTGAGCACGATGTGTATTGGGCAAGCAGCTTCCATGGGCGCTTTTCTGCTGTGTGGAGGGGCTCGCGGCAAGCGTTTTTGCCTACCCAATGCGCGCACCATGATTCACCAGCCAAGCGGTGGGGCTCAGGGGCAAGCTACCGATATAGACATACAAGCGAGGGAGATTCTAATTATTCGTCAACGCCTCAACCAACTTATGGCTGATCATACCGGTCAAAGTCTCGAGAATATTGAGCGGGATACAGAGCGCGACCGCTTTATGAATGCCGAGCAGAGCAAGGAATACGGGCTGATTGACGAAGTAGTAAGCAGTCGAGCCACGGCTTCAAATACCTCGGGGAATAAGTCCAAATAACGTGATTTAGTTCCCTCAGGGACTTGCAAAAAGCGCCAAAAAACATCATCTTGAACCCGTCTACTGGCGTAAATGACACACTTTAAGACGTAGGACAGTTGGATGAGCGACAAAACCACTAAATCGGGTGATGATGGCAGCAAACTGCTGTACTGCTCCTTCTGTGGCAAGAGCCAACATGAGGTCCGCAAGCTAATTGCGGGGCCTTCAGTATTTATTTGTGATGAATGTGTCGATCTTTGCAATGACATCATCAGGGAAGAAGTCCAGGAAAGCAGCAGCGGAGCCAAGCAGGATCATTTGCCTGTCCCGCAAGAAATAAAAGCGATACTGGATGACTATGTTATTGGGCAGCAGCGCGCCAAGAAGGTGTTGGCAGTGGCTGTATATAACCATTACAAGCGGCTGCGTCATGGCAAGAGTCGTGATGATGTCGAATTAGGCAAGAGTAATATATTGCTGGTTGGCCCAACCGGAAGTGGTAAAACCTTGCTAGCGGAAACTCTGGCACGACTCCTCGATGTACCATTTACTATCGCTGATGCGACCACACTCACTGAGGCCGGATATGTCGGCGAGGATGTCGAGAACATCATTCAGAAGCTCTTACAGAAATGCGATTACGATGTTGAGAAAGCCCAGGTCGGCATAGTCTATATCGACGAGATCGACAAAATTTCCAGGAAATCGGATAACCCGTCGATCACACGTGATGTCTCTGGCGAAGGCGTGCAGCAGGCGTTGTTAAAATTGATAGAGGGCACGATAGCGTCAGTCCCTCCCCAAGGTGGTCGCAAGCATCCCCAACAAGAGTTTCTGCAAGTTGATACATCGAACATTCTGTTTATTTGTGGAGGAGCTTTTGCGGGGCTGGAAAAAGTAATTCGAAATCGCTCCGAGAAAGGCGGGATTGGTTTCGGCGCTGAAGTCAAAAGCAAGGACGAAAAACGCAATGTCGGTGAGTTGCTGTCACAATTGGAGCCCGAAGACTTGGTTCACTATGGTTTAATCCCCGAGTTTGTGGGTCGCCTGCCAGTAATAGCAACTTTAGAAGAATTGGATGTGGATGCGTTGGTTCAGATTCTTACTGAACCCAAAAACTCGCTAACCAAACAGTACAGTAAACTGTTTGAAATGGAGGGCGTCGAGGTCGATTTCCGTGAGGATGGCCTTCGTGCAATCGCAGAAAAAGGCATGGAGAGAAAAACCGGGGCGCGCGGGTTGCGTTCGATTCTTGAGGGAGTGCTACTGGATTCCATGTACAACATCCCCTCACTTGAAGACGTCAGTAAAGTGGTAATCGACGAATCAGTGATTCGCGGAGATTCAGAACCTCTCTTGGTCTATTTGAACAATGAGCCGACTGCAAGGGTTGCCTCAACCGACGACTAGAATTTCAAATACTGCGCTCCCGTCCAGTGTTAGTTTTTGACTTGGGCCGGGCATTTATCGGGTAGGTTCGCGCTTGTATTTTGGTAGCGCACCCCCATATAGATCCTCTACAGCCGCTTTTACAACATAACCCGGAGATTTATATGGGTTCTTCCATTATAAACAAGCTTCCGCTGCTGCCATTGCGTGATGTGGTAGTTTACCCACATATGGTCCTGCCCCTTTTTGTGGGTCGAGAGCGATCGATTGAAGCGCTGGAAGATGCCATGGCCAATGACAAACAAGTTTTGTTAGTGGCTCAGCGCAACGCTACTGACGACAACCCTTCAGCAGAGGGAATTTATCGGATAGGAACCGTTTCCAATATCCTGCAACTACTCAAACTTCCAGACGGAACTATCAAAGTTTTAGTGGAAGGAAGTTATCGAGCCGTGATTGATAATGTTGATGATGAAGGGGCTTTCTCCATTGCTGACGTCACAGAGATTGCTACCGATGAAATTCCGGAACGGGAAGCAGAACCACTACTACGCTCAACCATCACACAATTTGAAAAATATGTAAATCTAAGCAAGAAGGTACCCACAGAAGTACTGACCTCATTGACAGGCATTGATGAACCAGGACGTCTGGCGGATACCATTGCTGCTCATATGAGTGTACCTCTGGCTGAGAAGCAACACATACTGGAGATTTCCGGTATTCGTGCGCGTTTGGAACACCTGATGGGACTCATGGACGCGGAGATTGATTTGTTCCAGGTCGAAAAGCGTATCCGTGGACGTGTCAAAAAACAGATGGAAAAGAGTCAACGTGAGTATTATCTAAATGAGCAAATGAAAGCAATCCAGCGCGAACTGGGCGATATGGATGAAGCACCAAATGAACTGGACGAACTCCAGGCCCGAATTGAAAAAGCGAAAATGCCAACTGAAGCGGCCGAAAAAGCTAGATCTGAGCTGAGCAAGCTCAAAATGATGTCACCAATGTCAGCCGAAGCTTCCGTCGTACGAAGCTATATTGATTGGCTGGTCAGCGTTCCCTGGACTAAACGCAGTAAAGTGAAACATGACCTTAAGCGTGCCGCTGCAATCCTGGACGAGGATCATTATGGCCTGGAAGAAGTAAAGGATCGAATCCTCGAGTATCTTGCGGTGCAAAAAAGGGTTCGTAAGGTGAAAGGGCCGGTATTGTGCCTTGTCGGACCTCCCGGAGTGGGTAAGACTTCTCTCGGGGAGTCGCTAGCGCGAGCTACCAACAGGAAGTTTGTACGAATGGCGCTTGGCGGGGTTCGCGATGAGGCTGAGATACGAGGCCATCGTCGTACCTATATCGGATCGATGCCCGGTAAGTTACTGCAAAAAATGTCCAAGGCAGGGGTCAAGAACCCCCTATTCTTGTTGGATGAGATAGACAAAATGGGCATGGACCATCGAGGTGATCCTGCGTCCGCGATGCTGGAGGTACTAGACCCAGAACAAAATCATGCTTTCAATGATCACTATTTGGAGGTGGATTATGACTTGTCAGACGTCATGTTTATCTGCACTTCAAACACCATGAACATCCCGGTACCGCTGTTGGACAGAATGGAAGTAATCCGTATTCCGGGTTATACGGAAGACGAAAAGATGAATATAGCTGAACGCTATCTAATCCCCAAACAGACTAAACTCAATGGCCTGAGCGCCACTGAATTAGTCATCTCACAGGCCACGGTGATCGATATAATTCGCTACTACACTCGCGAGGCAGGTGTGCGTGCGCTGGAGCGAGAAATTGCTAAAGTTTGCCGGAAGATCGTAAAAGGATTGACCCTGGGAGAAATTTCCGTTGGTGCGACTGTGACCCCTGAAATGCTTCCAGATTTACTTGGCGTAAGAAAATTTAACTATGGCATAGCAGAGGAAACCAATAAAGTAGGCCAGGTTACCGGTCTCGCTTGGACTTCAGTGGGCGGTGAGTTACTCACTATTGAGGCTGTTGCGGTCGCTGGGAAAGGGCGTCACGTACAGACGGGATCGCTCGGAGACGTCATGCAGGAATCCATTCAGGCTGCGACTACTGTGGTGCGCAGTCGAGCGCAGATATTGGGTATACCTGCGAATTACCATGAAAGTCGCGATGTTCACATTCATGTTCCGGAGGGGGCAACCCCGAAAGATGGACCTAGTGCAGGAGTTGCAATGTGCACCGCCCTGGTATCTGTCCTAACGAGTATCCCCGTGCGATCTGATGTAGCAATGACTGGCGAAATCACGCTACGTGGTGAAGTTTTACCGATCGGCGGCCTGAAAGAGAAACTTCTTGCTGCTCGAAGGGGTGGTATAAAGACGGTGATTATTCCCAAGGAAAACGAACGTGATCTGAAAGAGGTACCAATCAATATCAAAGAGAATTTGAATATTCGTCCGGTAAAATGGATTGACGAGGTGCTTAGTATCGCACTTGAGTATATGCCGAAACCACTGAGTGATGAGGAGTTTCTCGCGGGTTCGATAGCAGCGTCTGCAGATAACAGTAAAGAAGAGGAAAGTCGTTTAAATACACACTAACAAATGCGAACATTATTGACCCACATTCCTGCTCTGGTATAGAGTCTTTAGTCTGCCTGTATGGTCTTATTGGAGTAGTCACTGTATTGATATCCATGCGGCAATTCTTGGAATTTGGGAGCGACGGATAGATAATAATCGCACTCCATGTTACTTAGAGGTAACATACAACTTCCGCAGTAATAACTTTCGAGGGGATAATTGTGAATAAAACTGAACTGATAGACGCGATTGCAATGGCGGCAGATTTACCAAAGGCTTCCGCTGGTCGAGCGGTGGATGCCGTGCTGGATAGTATTACGAACGAATTAAAAATGGGAGAGCAGGTTGCATTAGTGGGTTTCGGAACGTTTTCCGTCAAGAATCGAAATGCTCGTAGTGGACGAAATCCGCAAACTGGTGCGACCATTGAAATTAAAGCCTCGAAGGTAGCTAGCTTTAAAGCGGGAAAAGCTTTGAAGGACGCCGTTAACTCCTGATTCGGGTTGTTTCAGAATAGTCACTCAGATGCGTAGCGATCCAGATCTACTTAACGTGTGACATCAGATACCAGTAGAAAAGGCGCACTTCTTCGTGCGCTTTTTTTTTACTTTTCGAGAGTAGAGCTCATGCTTCAAGACATACGTCAACAAATTCAAGGTACCACAGCAAAAATTGTGGTGGGCGTAATCGTTGTAACATTCGCATTCTTTGGCATCGAATCAATTTTGGTTAGCGGTGGCGGAAATGAGATTGCAGAAGTGAATGGGGAATCTATTTATCCCCAGGATTTACAAGTAGCGCTGGATACACAAAGGCGTCGCCTGATTGCCATGATGGGAGAGAATTTTGACCCAGCTTTGCTTGATGAAGACCGGCTTCGACCTCAGGCGCTTGAGGCTCTCATCAATCGTGAACTCCTGATGCAATCTGCATCGGCTTTGAAACTTGGTATTTCCGAAGCTGAGATTGGCCAAGTAGTTGCTGGCATGGATGAGTTCAAGGTCGACGGAGTGTTTTCGCCCAGTGCTTACAAAAGCGTACTTGCCAACGCCGGATACACGCCCAGCCTATTCAAAGATAGCCTACGTGACGATATTGTCCTGAATCAGCTGCGCAGTGGTATTGCTGGAAGCGACTTCGTAACACCTTCGGAACTCTTAGTGAACGCGCAAATAATGGCAGAGCAACGTGATCTGCGTTACTTGACTATACCTCGAGAAAAGTTCGGCGCCAGTGCAGCGTTTTCCGAAGAACAGATTGAAAACTATTACCAGAGCCATCAAGACGTTTTTCGAACACCGGAATCAGTGGATATCGACTACCTCAAGTTAACCCTTGACGATTTCCGCCAACCAGTGGAAGAAAGCGCAATACGCGAAGCCTATGAAGCTGCCGCATTGGACGCCCAGTATCAAACGCAGAATCGCATTTCTCATATTCTGTTTCAGGACAACAGTGAAAGTAGTGTTGCAGAGCGTATCGCACAAGCTCAAAAAGAGCTGGCCGACGGTACTTCCTTCGCAGAGGTTGCCAAGAAGTATTCTGACGACAGGGGGTCAGCCGATAAAGGTGGGGATCTTGGGTTTTCGAGCGGCCAGACGTTTCCAGATTCAATTGAGTCAGCTTTAACGTCGCTGGAGCCCGGTATTGTCTCTGCACCCGTCAAAACAGACGCGGGCATGCATTTATTGTTGGTAACCGAGCGAAAGCAGGGAGAGAAACCAAGTTTTGAAGAAATGCGTGCGCAACTGGAGGAGAGTATCCAGGCAGAAGAAGCTAGAGTAGCGCTGGTGCGCAGTGTCGAATCGCTCAAAGATTTGTCATTTAATTCAGAAGATCTAGCATACCCCGCGAAGGAACTTGGGCTTACGATAGAAAGCGTTAATGGAGTAACGCGCTCACAGAATGAAGGTTTATTTTCTAACCCGGCCCTGCTTGAAGCGGCATTTTCCGACGACGTTTTTTCAGCTGGACATAACAGCGAGGTCATAGAACTCAAGGGTGACCAGTTTGTGGTGTTACGCGTACGAAACCACAACGCTGCTGAAGTAAAACCATTAGCCGCAGTTAAAGAAAATGTAATAGCAGCTCTTGCCGAGGAGACAGCCCGCGCGGCAGTAGCTACAGAGGCCGCTCATATTCTGGAAAAATTACATAGCGGCACGGAAATGGAGCAACTGCCAGAAGTCTCGGAATACAATATTCAAGTGGAGCTCGGTGTAACGCGAGCGAATAAATCTGTGCCGCCAATGGTTTTGCAACGCATTTTTGAGTTGCCAGCACCGAGTGACGAGGAGTCAACTACAGATTATCTGTCAATGCCAAATGGAGATGCTGTTGTTATTGAGCTTCTTCGAGTCAATGCAGGGGATTACAAATCTCTTCCTTTGGAGGAACAAGTACAACTACAGCGTTTGCTCAGCGGCGAATTTGGAAGTTTGATCGACAACGAATTTCAGACCGGGTTGCGTGAGTCAGCTGAAATAACTGTGCTGTAACTTAAACTTAGTTGAGATAATCATGCTAAAAAAAATTCTAACCTTAAACCAGATTTCGTTGAAAGGACTGGACCGTCTTCCTCGCGACCGCTTTGAGATCGCCAGCGAATTTTCCAAGCCGGATGCCATCTTATTGCGTAGTTACAAATTGCGAGAAGAGGATATCCCTGCGAGTGTATTGGCGATAGCTCGAGCTGGCGCGGGAGTTAACAATATCCCGGTTGCCACATGCACTGCGCGCGGTATTCCGGTTTTCAACTCTCCTGGAGCGAATGCCAATGCCGTGAAGGAGTTGGTGGCTACAGGACTATTGCTGGGCTCACGCGGCGTTATAGAGGGCATCGACTATGTGCGCACTTTGGGTGCCGTTACAGATGGGGCTGAATTAAACCGAACGCTAGAAGCGACTAAGAAACAATTCAAGGGCAGTGAATTAGTTGGCAAGTCGCTGGGCGTTGTAGGTCTTGGTGCTATCGGTTCACTCGTCGCCGAAATGGCTCTGACCTTGGGTATGGAGGTTGTCGGATTCGACCCTGCGCTTTCTGTGGAGGCCGCCTGGAGGCTATCCAGTCAAGTGCGTAGGGCAGACACTTTATCAGCACTTTTCGCTCGCTGCGACTATGTCAGTTTGCATTTGCCAGTCCTCGATTCCACTCGTGGATTGATCAACTCCGAGCTCCTGAGTGCCATGAAACCAGGTAGTTGTCTGCTTAACTTCGCCCGTCAGGAAATTGTCGACCAGGACGCGTTACTCCTTGCATTGAATAGCAGCCACCTGCGCAAGTACATCGCAGACTTCCCGACTCCAGCCTTGATTGGTCGAAATGATGTGATTCTCATGCCTCATATTGGTGCCAGCACTGACGAAGCAGAAGATAATTGCGCCATAATGGCCGCTGATCAACTTCGTGATTTCCTTGAAAATGGAAATATCAGTAACTCGGTCAAT
This sequence comes from Halioglobus sp., assembly GCA_041396025.1. Classification (GTDB taxonomy): domain Bacteria; phylum Pseudomonadota; class Gammaproteobacteria; order Pseudomonadales; family Halieaceae; genus Marimicrobium. Next base: position 34,555 of record JAWKZL010000006.1, read on the forward strand.
TTCCCGTCTCTGCAATTGGATCGCGTAACTGGCTGTCGCCTATCGGTTACGAATGATAACGTACCCAAGATATTGGGCAGCGTCTTGTCTATTTTGGCTGATGAAAATATCAACGTGATTGATATGCTCAACAAAAGTCGGGAAGAAGTCGCCTACAATCTCATCGATGTAGGCACGCAACCGAGCCTAGAAGTGCTTTCTCGGATGCGAGCTCTTGAAGGTGTGATCAATGTTCGCCTGATAGGCGATTGCGCCGGTTAAGTCGTATATCTGCTGTGCGTTGTAGTAACTTGCGTTCGCAACGCCCTTGGGGTGTTGGCGGTCACCGAATCTGATCCTACACAGTCAACATACTCGAAAATATTCATGCTGATAAATGGTAAATGCTCGCACAATAGTTCAACAAGCATGCTGGCCTTGGCGCTGGGTTAAGCCACTTTTCTAGCATAGTGTGTGCCGAAAGCAAAGGTCGGACAATGAAAGAACAGCTTGATTCCCTGGAAGCTCAACTTGGTAGTGGCATAAGGGATTATCAGCGTCCCCCCCTGCATCTCTGGCAGCCTCCGCTGAGTGGCGAACTCCCCATTCGCATCAGCGAACAGGGAATTTGGTACCACGATGGTGGCAAAATTGAGCGTCAGAAATTAATAAACCTGTTCGCCAGTATTTTGCGACGCGAGGAGGATGGGTCATTCTACCTGGTCACGCCTGTCGAGAAATGGCGTATACAGGTGGAAGGTCACCCATTGCGAATCGTCGACTTCGATGAGCAAAATGTCGCTGGTGAGATTGTCCTTGAAGCTACGTTAAATACTGGTCTCCGATTTACGGTAAATCAGATTCATCCCCTGTTTCTCGATCCTGAAGTGGGAAACATAGCCGCAATAAGATTACCCCACGGACTGACAGCGCTCTGCACACGAGCTGTTTGGTATCGCTTGGTTGAACGCGCAATTTATCGGGGTGACAAAGCTATACTCAAATCAGGGAGCTATGAGTTCAGTCTTTCCGGTGACTGAACGATTTAGCTAGTTTCCAGAACTGGTAACTTTACATGTTCGTGTAATTAGGTCCGCCAAAGCCTTCCGGGGTCACCCAAACAATGTTTTGAGAAGGATCCTTGATGTCGCACGTTTTGCAATGCACGCAGTTTTGCGCGTTGATTTGAAATCGCTGGCCGGCATCGTCTTGCACTATTTCGTAGACACCCGCAGGACAGTAACGTTGTGCGGGTTCATCAAATAATGGCAAATTCCTTGCCAGCGGGACAGCGGGATCTAGCAATGTAAGGTGACACGGCTGATCTTCCTCATGATTCGTATTTGACAGAAATACCGAGGACAACTTGTCAAAACTGATCTTATTATCGGGTTTGGGGTATTGAATCTTCTTACACTCCGCAGCAGGTTTTAAAGCTGCATAATCTGGCTTGTCGTCATTCAGGGTAAACGGCAATTTTCCTGCGAATATATTTTGGTCAATCCATACCATCGCAGATCCTATGAGAATGCCAAATTTATGCATGAAACCAGAGAAATTACGCGTAGTGTAGAGCTCTTCGTATAGCCATGAAGACTGAATCTTTTCTGCATAGAGAGCAAGATCCGCAGGTGCGGATTCACCTTGCGCCAGAGCCTCAACCACTGCCTCGGCTGCCAACATCCCACTCTTCATCGCAGTATGATTACCTTTGATTTTTACGCTGTTCAGAGTGCCCGCATCGCATCCAATCAAGAGCCCGCCTGGAAAATGCATTTTAGGTAGAGAATTGAACCCTCCCTTAGCGATGGCGCGGGCACCGTACACGAGCCGAGTACCCCCCTCCAGGTATTTCAAAGTCTCACTGTGGTGTTTCCAGCGCTGGAACTCTTCATAGGGACTCATATGTGGATTGCTGTAGTTCAAATCGGCAATCAGGCCGATGTAGACCTGATTATTCTCGGCATGGTACATAAACGCGCCGCCACCTGATTTAGACTCGCTGAGAGGCCACCCCAAGCCATGTATCACCAGACCCTCTTCATGTTTGTCTGCAGGAATTTCCCAGACTTCCTTTATGCCGATACCGTAGTGTTGTGGATCTTTGCCGGCATCAAGTGAAAACTTTTCTATTAACTGCTTCCCAAGGTGGCCGCGACAACCTTCAGCGAATAGTGTGTACTTTGCATGGAGCTCCATACCAGGCATATAGCTGTCTTTATGCTCTCCAGTGGCGCTAACGCCCATGTCACCAGTAGCGATACCTTTCACTCGCCCATCCGCATGGTAAAGCACCTCAGCGGCGGCAAATCCGGGATATACTTCAACACCCAGCCCTTCCGCCTGCAGAGCTAACCAGCGGCAAACATTTCCCAGAGAAACGATATAATTTCCCTCATTGTGGGTGGGTTTTGGGATCATAAAGTTGGGGAGTTTGATCGCGCTCTGCTGATTCAGATAAAAGAAAAACTTGTCGCCCTTAACGAGTGTGTTAACAGGAGCATCCATTTCTCTCCAGTTAGGAAACAGTTCATTCAGCGCACGCGGCTCAAGCACTGCGCCAGAAAGGATATGGGCCCCGACTTCTGAACCTTTTTCTACGACACAAACCGTGATTTCCTGTTCTTTCTCCTGCGCCAATTGCATGATTCGGCAGGCAGCAGACAAGCCGGAAGGACCAGCACCGACTATCACAACATCAAACTCCATTGATTCACGTTCCACTGCGCTGTCCTCTTGCTTTGGTTTCTGGTCCGGGATCTCGGGCCGATCTTAGAAAGTGACGCAAGTATATAATTTCTAACGATAAAAAACTATAAATCCGTAGTAGGGCAAAAGAACCGTCCAGAACCGCCACTATCCACAGCGACTTCCCTATGACCCTTGACCCCGCGCGACTTTGTGGGCAACATACCCCGCCTAGCTTGCAGGCGTTTAGTCGAAATTTATTTCTGCAGCCCCCTCAACTCAACTGAAAAAGTCTATGGAGAATCCATGAAGGTTCTTGTTGCCGTAAAGCGCGTCGTTGATTACAACGTGAAGGTGCGCGCCAAAGCTGATGGTAGCGATGTTGATCTCAACAACGTCAAGATGGCTATCAATCCTTTTTGTGAAATCGCTGTTGAAGAAGCTGTGCGACTCAAAGAAGCCGGCATAGCAACTGAGGTTATCGCAGTATCGGTGGGTGATAAAAGCTGCCAGGAGCAAATTCGTACAGCGTTGGCATTGGGCGCGGACCGCGGGATTCAGGTCGAGACTCAAGGGAAAGTCGAACCATTGGTAGTTGCCAAACTGCTTAAGGCCGTTGTCGACAAGGAACAACCTCAATTGGTGATTCTGGGCAAGCAGTCGATCGATGGCGATAACAACCAGACAGGACAGATGCTGGGTGCCCTGGCAAATATGGGGCAGGGTACATTTGCATCCAAGGTGGTTGTCGGGGGATAAAGTCAATGTCACCCGTGAAATTGACGGCGGTTTGCAGACCGTAAGCCTGAAGTTGCCCGCAATTATCACTACAGATTTGCGTCTGAATGAGCCGCGATACGCTTCTTTGCCCAACATTATGAAAGCTAAGAAGAAGCAACTCGACGTCTTCACTCCTGAAGACCTTGGAGTAGCCGTCACTTCCCACCTTACACAAGTGAAGGTAGAACCACCGGCAGCTCGGCAGGCAGGTATCAAAGTTAAGGATGTCCAGGAATTGGTCGATAAATTGAAGAACGAGGCAAAGGTAATCTCATGAGCACTTTGGTTATTGCAGAACACGACAACGCCAGCCTGAAAATCTCCACGCTGAATACTGTTGCCGCAGCACAGGCAATGGGCGGAGACATCGATATTCTGGTTGCCGGCTCAGACTGTAGTGCAGTGGCTTCTGCCGCAGCTGCTGTTCCCGGCATTGGCAAAGTACTTGTAGCAGACAACGCTGCTTACGGTCACCAGTTGGCGGAGAATGTCAGCTTGCTTATCGCTGAAGTTGCGGCCGGCTATGACAGTATTCTTGCGCCAGCAACGCCCAATTGTAAGAATTTTATGCCTCGCGTCGCCGCACTGTTGGATGTAGCGCAAATATCCGACGTCATTGCAGTAGAATCTGCAGACACTTTCCAGCGCCCAATCTATGCCGGCAATGTCATCGCAACTGTCAAGAGCGCCGATGCCAAGAAGGTGATCACTGTCCGCACGACCGCTTATGACGCTGTTGCTGGCACTGGTGGTTCTGCAGCAATAGAAGCATTAAGCGCTGTACATAATGCGGGCACATCCTCTTTTGTAAGTGAAGAGGTTGCTGTCTCTGAGCGACCCGAATTGACTTCAGCTTCCGTGGTAGTATCCGGTGGTAGAGGAATGCAGAATGGCGAAAACTTCAAACTTCTTGATGGTATTGCTGACAAACTAGGGGCCGCAATTGGAGCGTCCAGAGCAGCTGTTGACGCAGGTTTTGTACCCAATGACATGCAAGTCGGGCAGACCGGTAAAATAGTCGCGCCTGATCTGTATATTGCCGTCGGTATCTCCGGCGCCATTCAGCATTTGGCTGGCATGAAGGACTCAAAAGTAATCGTCGCTATCAATAAGGACGAAGATGCGCCAATTTTTCAAGTCGCGGATTATGGGTTGGTGGCCGACTTGTTTGTAGCGTTGCCAGAGTTCGAAGCGTTGCTATAAGCCTTTTGTCATTACACAACAAGCCGGTCAACTTGATCGGCTTTTTTTTGCCTCCCGGTTAGTCCCTGCGCAAACGATCCGATATGGCGATCGGGGTAGGGTAATTCAACACTACGATGTAGGAGGAGACGAGCAGAGTAATGATAGTGGTGGCCTGAATTAACAACGAAGCTTGCTCGGAACTAAGGGCCCCACCAACGGCAACATACGCAATGAGCAAGGAAAATTCACTCGTCTGCCCCAGCCTGAAACCTAGGTCCCAGCCCAGAATCCGTTTTTCGCTGACACCCTTGAGCAAGTAACGGTACACCACTGGCTTGAGGACGAGTATCAGTATCGATAGGAGTAGGGCTGGGGCCAGAACCTGATGCAATACGGCCAGATCGAACCTCGCGCCCACAGAGAAAAAAACAGTATCAGGAAGAAATCACGTAGCGGCTTGAGATTGACTGCAATGTACTGGCTGATCGGACTGGTAGCGATCGTAATTCCTGCAATAAACGCCCCTATTTCTGCTGACAAGCCGAGCGCTGTAGCGGCTTCTGCGACCCCAAGACACCATCCAATAGCCAGAAGAAATATGTATTCATGAAATCGATCAAAGCGCGTAATAAGCGGTAGCAGTACGAATCGCACCATCGCCAGTGCACTACCCGCCAACAGAGGCAGACTAAGGAATGACATAACGAGCTCGCCCGCCATGCTGTTTTCGGCGCCCTTGGAAGCACTCAGAAGTACCATGATGACGATAATAGCCAAAAGGTCTTGCAGAAGGAGCAGGCCTACCATCAATTCTCCAATATGTCGGTGATGTAAAACGGTCGTAGGGAGCAGTTTGATGGCAATGATGGTGGAGGAAAACATCATCGCTGCACCTATAACCAAACTATCCTGGGTTGAATACCCGAAGAGTAGAGCTACCGATGAGCCTACTCCCAAAAAGATTGCAGAGCTGAAGACGGCGACCACCGTAGATTTGCGCAGCGTCGACCAGAGTGCCTGCGGCTGCATATCTAACCCAAGTAGGAATAGCAGAAATATGATTCCAACATGGCCAATGTCAGACAAAAGTTGGAGATCCTTGACCATCGACAAGCCGTAAGGACCGATGCAGGCACCTAAAGCGATGTAGGCAATGATGAGTGGTTGTCGGGTATACAGGGCAAGCGATGCAAATACTGCTGCGCCGCTAAAAATCAGGAAAAAGGAAAAAGTGATACTGCTGAAATCCATTTTACTGCTGCGTCCGATTGACCAACTGCAGAGTTAACACCAACCCTGTGTGGATAGTAACTCAGTGCGTGCTTTGAGGGCGACGACGGAATAAAGGTAATGGTTGATCGATGGATGCTTGATAGTACTCAGTAAAGTCCTTCATACTTGCCAGAGCTCCTTCCAACTGTGAATCGTCATCAAACCGGAAGGCGTCAAATCCGCACCGACGCAGATAGGTCAGCTGATCCCGGAGAAAATAACCACTAGCGCGCAGTTCGCCTCGATAGCCGTGCTCTCGCAAGTTACGGCCATAGGAGAAGCCTCTCCCGTCGGTAAACACCGGGAAATGGATAACCACGAGCTGTATCAGATCGAGGCTATCCAGTAGCGCCGTGGGCTCTTCCCCTGGTTCCAACTGTACTGCGCTGCCTTCTTTGTCAGGTAGTTGCAGCCACTGTTGCAGGGTACAAATCCGACCAGCTGACGCACCCGCGTTATTGGGGTCCGCTGCTATCCACGAGTCATTGACGATTTCGCCGTTTTTAATCAGCCGAGGCATATACCCGCTCCTTAAATGGGTCGATACCGACACGTCGATAGGTATCCAGAAAGTGCTCTTCTTCCTCGCGCAATTCCACATAGGTCGAGAGAATAGTGTCAATCACGTCAGGCATGTCCTCCTGCTTAAAGGATGGACCCAGAATATTACCAATCGAGGCATCCTTGGACTGGCTTCCCCCGAGGCAAATCTGATAGTACTCCTGCCCTTTTTTATCCACGCCTAAAATACCGATGTGTCCGATATGATGGTGCCCACAGGCGTTCATGCATCCGCTTATATTTAACTCCAATGGGCCCAGGTCATACACGTAATCTAGATTCTCAAAGCGAACCTGAATCGCCTCTGCGACCGGAAGCGACTTGGCGTTGGCAAGTGAACAATAATCACCGCCAGGGCAGCAGATGATATCGGTCAGGTAACCGATATTAGCTGTCGCGAGCCCAGCCCCCTGAAGCTGTCGCCACAAGGTGTAGAGCTGGGAGATCTGAACATCGCCGAGAACCAGGTTCTGCTCATGCGTGCTGCGCACTTCGCCAAAAGAGTAGCAATCCGAGAGTTCTGCGACCAGTTCCAGTTGCTCTGCTGTAATATCCCCAGGAGCATACCCGGTCGCCTTCAGGGATATGCTGACTATTCGATAACCCGGCACCCGGTGGCGTTGTGTATTGCGTTTCACCCAATTGGCAAAAATCGGGTCTTTTTCACATTGTGTCTGAAGTTCCGAAGCAGCGATCTGGGTATCGATTTGCTCATAGGCAGGAGACTCAAAGAATGAGCTAGCTCGAAGGAACTCTTCATTGGTCAGGGTCGTCGGGCCGTCTTTAAGTGCTGACCATTCCTGTTCCACCGCGGCAGTGAACGCCTCAACGCCCATGGCCTTCACCAGAATCTTGATTCTGGCCTTGTACTTATTGTCCCTGCGTCCATGCTTGTTGTAGACCCGGAGTATGGCTTCCAGGTAGGTCAACATATGCTTTTTATCCAGCCACGGACAGACCACCGCGCCGATAGCCGGCGTCCGGCCAAGACCACCACCCACCAGAATTTTCAGGCCAATCTCGCCTGCATCGTTTGCCACCAGTTCAATACCGATATCATGATGATGAATGGCAGCGCGGTCTTCCATTGATCCGCATACGGCAATTTTGAATTTTCGCGGCAGGAAGGCGAACTCGGGATGCAGGGTCGACCACTGCCGAATAATCTCGCAATAGGGGCGGGGGTCTTCCAGTTCGTCACAGGCCACGCCAGCGAACTGGTCGGTCGTAGTATTTCGCACACAGTTGCCGCTGGTCTGGATGGCATGCATCTGGACTGTGGCAAGTTCAGCCAAAATATCGGGAACCTCCGCCAACGCCGGCCAGTTCAGCTGAATATTCTGACGAGTACTGATATGTGCATAACCCTTGTCATAGTTTCGGGTAATCGACGCCAACTTGCGCAATTGAGCGCTGTTCATCAGGCCGTAGGGTACGGCGATACGTAACATCGGAGCCTGCCGTTGCAGGTATAGGCCATTTTGCAGCCGCAATGGCAAAAACTCCGCATCTGATATCTGGCCTGACAGAAACCGAGCAGTCTGATCGCGGAACTGCGCGACACGCTCATCAACAATCTTCTGGTCGTATTGGTCGTAAATGTACATGTACCCATCCTGCTAATGCGCTGGCCGATAGCTGCGTATGGACGAAAAGTGGGCTACCTTAGCAGAAAATAGACTCCAATAAATAGTCTTGATATTCATAAGCTTAGACAAATTGGAAGTGCAATTCATGAATCGGGACAAGGCTGCACGCGACACTATGGAATAAAGCAAAAATTGGTATAATGCCCCGCCAGGACACCCCCCACTTTTGGAGCCCAAAATGTCAGACGAAACTAATCAGGAACGCGCCTCCGATGGCGTAGCCGATGCCATCGCCACGGTAGCCATTATCTCCATTGTGGTACTTACAATGTACGTGTGGCTTTCCGGCATGCCCACTTAGGACGAGCGGGAAGGGTGCTCTGACGCTTATTCTCCAGCACCCTTTAGTACTATTTGTACGACTAGAATTACCGCGCCTATAAATCCCAGAGTAAATATAATACCCGCAGCTATAAAAATGCCGATGCGGCCCTGTTTGAAATCGCGTTCGCGGTTTTTGCTGCTTTGCACTCCCAAGCCCGCAGCGAAAACACTACCCACAACTTGCATCGGGTTCAGTTTCGACGGTGGTTCCGGCGAATCAGCAGGCTTTTCCTCTGAGTGTGTCATTCGACTTCCTTTGATCAATAATTTAAATTAGGACGCAACCAGCGCTCAATCTCACCTACCGACTGTCCCTTACGTTGTGCGAGAGCTTCCACCTGGTCGCGACCAATTTTTCCCACCGCAAAGTAACGCGATTCAGGATGAGAGTAATAAAAACCGCTAACCGACGAGGCCGGGGTCATGGCGAAATTCTCCGATAAACTGACGTCACAGGTCCTGGTGGCATCCAACAGTTGAAACAGTGTCGCTTTTTCGGTGTGATCGGGGCAAGCAGGATATCCGGGAGCGGGGCGAATACCGCGATAGCGCTCGCTGATCAGTTCTTCGGTGGTCAGGGACTCACCTTCAGCATAACCCCAAAGTTCCTTTCTCACCAACCTATGCAGGTATTCAGCGAATGCCTCGGCCAGACGGTCTGCGAGTGATTTCAACAGAATACTGTTGTAGTCGTCATGCTGTGCAGCAAATTGAGCGACCAGTTCATCAACCCCGTGTCCGGTAGTCACACAGAATCCACCAATGTAGTCGAGAGCGTGATGTTCTTCAGGAGCTATGAAGTCAGCAAGGCTGGCATTGGGTTTTCCATCCGGCTTCTCAGTTTGCTGGCGTAAATGATGTAAGGTAGCAATAGCGTTGCTACGTGATTCGTCACTATATACCACAATGTCATCAGCACCGACTCTGGCTGCCGGCCAGAAACCAACGACCGCTTTAGCAGTTAACAGTTTCTCGTCAACAATTCGCGTGAGCATTTTCTGTGCATCCGCATACAATTCACGGGCTTGTGCGCCGACAAGCTCATCCTCCAGAATTCTCGGGAATTTTCCGGCGAGTTCCCAGGTGATAAAAAAAGGTGTCCAGTCAATCGTATCCAGCAACTCCTCGACCGGGAAATCATCAAAAACTCGGGTGCCGATAAATGACGGGCGCGGGGGAGTATACGTTTTCCAATCGAGTTGCGTAGCGTTTTCCATTGCCGCGGCGTAAGAGAGCTCTTTCTCGCGTGGTTTGCGATTGGCAACACGCTCGCGCACGGAGATATATTCCTCGTGCAGCTCTCGAACAAATTTCTCCTTACCCAAACCTACAAGTTGAGTGACGACTGCGACACTGCGAGACGCATCTGGAACATAGACAACCACATCCCGGTTATACTGCGGGTCAATTTTGACTGCAGTATGCGCTTTTGAAGTTGTCGCACCACCGATCATGAGAGGCACATTGAATTCGAGTCGTTGCATTTCACTAGCAACATGCGCCATCTCGTCCAGCGAAGGCGTGATCAGTCCGCTAAGTCCGATAACATCTACATTTTCGTCCTTTGCAACCTGTAGAATCTTCTCACATGGCACCATGACGCCCAGGTCAATTACCTCGAAGTTATTACACTGCAAAACGATGCCGACGATATTTTTTCCTATGTCGTGAACATCGCCTTTGACAGTGGCCATCAGGATCTTGCCGTTGGTTGAATTTCCGCCCACCTTGTCCAATTCAATATAGGGCTGCAGATGTGCCACAGCCTGCTTCATGACCCGCGCGCTTTTTACTACTTGGGGCAGAAACATCTTACCTGAGCCAAAAAGGTCACCCACAATATTCATACCGTCCATCAAGGGGCCTTCAATTACCTCAATCGGACGATCAAACTTAAGTCTGGCTTCTTCAGCGTCCTCAACGATCCAGGTAGTTATACCTTTGACGAGAGCATGTGCGAGGCGTTTTTCTACATCCTGCTCACGCCAGCTGAGGTCCTCAACCCGCCCTTCACTGCCTCCTGTATCCCGATAGCTTTCGGCCAGAGCCAACAAGCGCTCCGTACCGTCCTTAGTGCGATTAAGAATGACGTCCTCGACGACATTGCGTAGGTCGGCCGGTAATTCGTCGTATACGGCCAGTTGTCCCGCATTTACGATTCCCATATCCATACCAGCCTTAATGGCGTGATACAGGAAAACGGAGTGAATTGCTTCGCGCACGGCATCGTTGCCGCGGAACGAGAACGACACATTGGAGACGCCGCCGGAAACGAGCGCACCTGGAAGCTCAGATTTGATATACCGCGTGGCTTCGATGAACTCAACGGCATAATTGTTGTGCTCATCAATCCCTGTAGCGATGGCAAAAATATTGGGATCAAAAATGATGTCATTGGGATTAAAGTTCAATTTACCAACCAGCAGATCATAGCAGCGTTTGCAAATATCCTTACGCCGCTGCAGGGTGTCTGCCTGACCATCTTCATCAAAGGCCATTACTACCACTGCTGCACCGTAACGCTGGCACAAACGCGCCTGTGTGAGAAACTCCACCTCACCAGCTTTAAGACTGATGGAGTTCACGATGGCCTTGCCCTGAATGCATTTAAGCCCGGCTTCAATCACGTTCCATTTTGAAGAATCAACCATGATGGGAACACGGCAAATGTCCGGTTCAGAAGCAATCAGATTAAGGAAAGTGACCATGGCCGATTCTGAATCGAGCATGCCTTCATCCATATTGATGTCGATTACCTGCGCCCCATCCTCGACTTGCGTGCGGGCTACTGCCAGCGCTTCATCAAAACGGCCGTCCATAATCAATCGCTTGAATTTGGCCGAACCTGTCACGTTGCAGCGCTCACCAACGTTCACAAACAGACTGGCTGAGGTGATATTGAATGGCTCAAGGCCGCTCAGGCGGCAGGCGGGTTCATGTGTCGGCAGGGGGCGCGGTGTAACGCCTTCACAGGCATGGGCGATTGCACGTATGTGCGCGGGTGTAGTTCCGCAGCAGCCACCTGCCAGATTCAGAAAGCCTCTGCTTGCGAACTCCCTGTAGTCTCGCTCCATGATCTCAGGGGTTTCATCGAATTCTCCAAAAGCGTTGGGGAGGCCGGCGTTCAGGTGTGCGCTGAAATAGCAGTCGCTGACCTTCGCCAGTTCCTCTACGAAGGGGCGTATTTCACGATAAGGCCGCCCACAGTTGCTACCTACAATTAATGCTTTGGCATGCGCGATCGCGTTCCAGAATGCCTCCGGATTTTGACCGGACAGTACGCGTCCGCTAATGTCCGGAAAGGTGACAGAAATCATGAGTGGAAGCTCGCAATTCAGTTCATCAAATACCTGCTTGACGGCAAAAATTGCAGCTTTGGCGTTGAGCGTATCAAATACAGTTTCGATCATTATTAGATCGACTCCACCAGCGATGAGTGCCCGTGCGGCATCTGCGTAGTCATCGCGTAACGCATCAAAGGTAATGCCACGAGCACCCGGGTCATTCACATCAGGTGAAATTGACGCCGTTTTAGGGGTTGGGCCCAGAACACCGGCAACAAATCTGGGGCGCTCGGGCGTCCTGGCAGTCATCTCGTCGGCTACCTGCCTGGCGATAGTCGCTGCAGCAAGGTTTTGCTCTGCTGCCAGAGTGCCCAGGTCATAATCCGACTGTGCAATGGATGTGCTGCCAAAAGTATTGGTTTCTATTATGTCGGCACCCGCCTCAAGGTATTGGCGGTGTATTTTCGCGATAATGTCCGGTCGGGTAAGGCTGAGCAGTTCGTTGTTACCCTTCAAGTCAGATCCATGGTTGGCAAAGCGCTCTCCGCGAAAGTCCGCTTCAGTGAGATTTTCTGCCTGAATCATGGTGCCCATGGCCCCATCGATTATAAGGATACGCTGTGCCAGGGCTTGTTCCAGCGGCCCCGGTTTTGAATTTTTACTGACCATTAAGAATGCCTTACCGTGAGGCCTGGAGGAGATTCTCCACGCCAAAAAGGCCTACAATACTAACAGATTGTGCGTGTCATTGAAGATCGGTTCATGTGATAGCTCACACTTTACAGGCAAGTTGGGTATAATAACCCAGTAAATTAGTCGGAATGGATATTGCGATGGTTACCATTACTGAATCAGCCCAGGACTACCTGGCTGAGCTGCTGTCCAAACAGGACGATGCGCTGGGAGTCAGGGTCTTCATAAATCAACCCGGTACACCGCGAGCGGAGACCTGTATTGCCTATTGCCGAGAGGGTGACGTGCAGGAAGGCGATGAGGAAAAAGCGCTGCCCAAATTCAAAGTTTGGTTTGAGGCGCGCAGTCTACCGTATTTGGAAGATGCGCTGGTCGACTACTCCAAGGATCGCATGGGTGGCCAACTTACGATCAAGGCCCCAAATGCCAAACTGCCTCGGGTGGACGACAACAGTTCACTGGAAGATCGCGTCAACTATGTGCTGTACAACGAGGTGAATCCGGCACTCGCGGCTCACGGTGGAGAGGTCAGCCTGGTCGAAATCACCGAATCGCAGGTTGCGATATTAAAATTTGGCGGCGGTTGCCAGGGTTGTAGCGCCGTGGACCAAACCCTCAAAGGTGGAGTGGAAAAGACCCTGCTTGAACAGATCCCACAACTGGCAGGTGTGCGCGATACCACCGACCACAGCGATACTTCACAAGCGTACTATTAGGCAAATTGTGTAGCGTCAGCAACAGGGGTGGAGAGAGCGATGGCAAACCCTAGCTGCGGTTTGCCAAAACGTCCTTGATCTTCTCGCGCATTGAACGCAGGCATTTTTCGGTAGTTTCCCAGTCAATGCAACCGTCAGTTACTGACATTCCGTATTCCAGTTCAGCGAGATTCACTGGGATAGACTGATTTCCGGCTTTCAAATTGCTTTCGATCATCAGTCCGATGATCGATGTATTGCCTTCTATAAGCTGATTGGCAACATTATCCACGACCAATGGTTGCAGTTCCGGTTGTTTGTTGGAATTTGCATGACTGCAGTCGACCATGATATTGCGCGGCACGGCCGCCTTCTCCAATGCATCCTCACACAGTTTGATATTCACAGAATCGTAGTTCGGACCGCTGGTCCCGCCCCGCAGTACGATATGCCCGTAGGGATTGCCCTTTGTGGTAAATACAGACACTTGACCCTCGCCGTTTATCCCCAGAAACCGGTGTGGCTTGGCAACAGAATTCAGTGCATTGGTAGCTACCGATAAACTACCGTCCGTACCATTTTTGAAGCCAACAGCACTGGAAAGTCCACTTGCCATCTCGCGGTGTGTCTGTGATTCGGTAGTGCGCGCGCCAATAGCAGTCCAACTGATCAAGTCCTGCAAATACTGGGGTGAAATCGGATCCAGCGCTTCAGTAGACGTGGGCAGGCCCAATTCCAGAATGTCCAGTAACAGCCTGCGAGCGATATGCAATCCATCTTCTATCTTGAAGGAGTCATCCAGATAAGGGTCATTCACCAGGCCCTTCCAGCCTACCGTGGTGCGCGGTTTTTCAAAATACACACGCATCACTATATACAGGGTGTCTGATAATTCGTCCGCCAGAGCTTTTAGACGTCTGGCATAGTCCATTGCCGCGACAGTATCGTGAATTGAGCAGGGGCCGACCACGACAAAGATTCGATGATCACGACGATCCAGAATATTCTGGATTACCTTGCGACTTTCCAACAATACATCGTGAGCTGACTCACTCATTGGCAAGGCCAGTTTCAGTTGCTCTGGCGTGATCAGTATGTCCTGGGAGTCTACATTGACATTGTGCACTTCGATGTTGCTCATCGTCTTTTACCTGATAAAGTAATTCCTGTCCTTTCCACAGTGCGCTTGTTGCAGGCAAAGCAAGCCAACTGCTGGAATCCGGGCGCGAAAGTCTATAGTAGTTGCTGCGCTTTGTGTAGGCGTCGCTGGGATATTTGCCTTGCCACAGGAGTTTGATTTGGCCCAGGGCCTTTACGATATTAGTTCGCTGGAAGCACTGATCGAGGAAGGTTTTATCCTCCTCACCCCTAATCAACGACTGGCTCGCCGCATCAAGGCACAATGGGATGCTCAGCGTCTAGCAGCCGGTGCCAAGGTGTGGAAGCCGCTGCCGGTCCACGCGGTGGAAGATTGGCTGCTCCAGCAGTGGGATGTAGCCGCCAGCAAACAGCTCGTTGCACAAGTGACGCCGTTAGGGTACGCCCAGATTCTGGAGGTGTGGCGGCAAGTTATCACCACACACTCAGACGACAACGCGGATTATCATTTATTACGTACGGAATCTATCGCAGAGATCGCTGATCACGCGCGCGAACTGCTACTTAGATGGCAAGTGGACACACGTTTATCAAAGGTCCAACAACTATTTCATTTCGAGCGCGATTGCGGCACGTTTATGCAATGGCTGAAGATGTTCGCGCAGCGACTTGAAGCTGCTGAACTTTGCACACCTACAGACTGTCTGGTACAGCTGGCAAACGTAACCGGTCTGGTACCCGTGAGCCGTGTAGCGCTAGTAGAGTTCGACCAGATTGCTCCATTGGTAAGAGCAGCGCTTTCGGCTGTGACACTTCAGTGGCTGGAAGTTGTTCCGACGCATACACACGGAGAGCGTTTATTACATACGTTCAGTAGTAAACGAGCGGAACTACAGGCACTGGCATCCTGGGTTGTTTGCCAACATCGGGTATCGCCTACTACTACTATCGGTATCGTACTGAGTAACGGAAACAGCGATCGAGCGTCCCTGGAGTATCTGTTGCGGCGCGAGTTCGATTGCCTGGGCGAGAACTACAACAGTCTACCGGTAAACTTTTCCAGCGGTGTCGCGTTGCTCCACGTACCTCTGGTTCGCGATGCGTTTGCAGCACTGGCAACAGGATTGGAAGAGATTACTGTCTCGGCAGTGGTTCATTTGCTGCATTCACGGTTTCTGATATCAGCAGACACACAACATGTCGTGACCCAAAGTTTTGTTAAAGCACTATACAGTCACGGACGCGAAAGGCTCTCTGTCAGTACCGTGTGTGACCTGGCCGGCGAAGCTTCAATGCGCAGTGCGATAGATTTTGTGTTGCACAGGCAGTTGCGCGCCATGTCACGCATGTTGACCAGGCGGCGTAAGGCTTTACCGTCAGCTTGGGTGGCACAGTTCAACGAGATACTTTCGTTGTGGGGTTGGAGTGGCGAGGATTCACTCGATTCATTGGAGTACCAGCAACTGGATCTGTGGCTACGCACCCTTGATGAATTCTCGGCGCTCGATGCGGTGTGTCGGCCGATGGACTTTGCGCAAGCGCTGGCACTATTGCGTGACTGTTGCGCGCGTCAGGTGTTTCAACCGCAAACGGCAGACAGTCCGATTCAGGTTCTGGGACCTCTGGAAGCAGCAGGCCTGTCCTTTGATCATCTATGGGTATGCGGTATGCAGGCGACGACCTGGCCGTCGGCAGCGCAACCAAATCCCTTCATTCCTGTCGCAATTCAGACGCAGTTTGCTATGCCGCATGCAAATTCAGAGCGCGAACTGGCATTCAGCAGCGGCCTGATTGATCAGTACGCAAGAAAGAGCGGCACGCTACACGCCAGTTATTGCCGGCAGCTGGACGGTATACCCGAATTACCCAGCGCGCTCATTACCGAGTTTAAACTACAAGTAATTGCCGAACCAACGGCTGTCGCCATGCAATGGATATCATCCAGCAGGGAAGCAGCGTTGGTAGCGATTGAAGATCGGCAAGCACCGCCACTGCAGCGCGAGGATGGAAACCTGCATGCAGGTGGCAGCAGTCTGCTGGAACACCAGTCACAGTGCCCGTTTCGTGCCTTCGCTACCCATCGGTTGCAGCTGAGCCCATTACCTGATTTCTATACCGGATTGTCAGCAGCCGAGCGCGGGGCACTGTTACATGCCGTATTAGCAGCCATTTGGGAACAGCTGGGCGACTCTGCGACGCTCCTGAAGTTGACAGCGAGCCAGCAGGAACAGGCTGTAGTCGCTGCGATAGATTTCGCTATTAAAGACCTGACAACAAGACAGCTGGGCCGACAGGGAAAAGCCTTCTGGTCGCTCGAAAAGGAACGTCTGGCGCGATTGCTCCATGAGTGGCTGGCGGTAAAGCGACTACGCGAACCATTCACGGTAATAGCCACAGAGAGCGAACTAGAGCTTCAGCTAGCGACATTGAAGATACGTCTTCGAGCAGATCGCATTGATCAACTGGGCGACAGTTCTCATATGGTCATCGACTACAAGTCGGGCGCCACTAATATCCGAGATTGGCTGGGCGAGCGACCAGCCAATCCCCAGCTGCCGCTCTACGCGTTAGCACAGCAGGATACTGTCTCAGTGCTGGCGTTTGCCCAGGTTCGTGCGCGGCAGTGTCGTTATACGGGCCTCGGTAGCGTTGTTGCAGCAGCCGGAATCAGCACAGAGATCGCGTTGTCGCAAAAGACGGGCTCAGTCGATCAGGACTGGAAAAACCTGAAAAAAAGTTGGCGCCGCATCCTTGAAGGGCTGGCAAACGAATTTATTGTCGGAGAAGCGCGCGTCGATCCTCACACCCCCTCCGTGTGTACAGCTTGTGGCTTGCAAGCGCTGTGCCGAATTGACACCGCATCCATTAACGAACCGGAACAAACAGAGTGACTAGCATACCCGATGAGCTTGCGCGCTCCGAGGCAGTAAATCCTATGGGCAGTTTCTGTGTTTCTGCTCCGGCGGGTTCCGGCAAAACGGAGTTGCTGATACAGCGCTATCTCTGCCTTTTGTCCCGAGTCAGTCGGCCAGAGCAGGTGCTGGCCATCACTTTCACCCGAAAGGCTGCCGCAGAAATGCGGGAACGCGTAATGCAGGCACTTAACGCAGCGGCCGCTGGCGAAACGTGCTCAAGCGCACATCAACAGGTGACGCGTGCGTTTGCCGAGAAAGCACTGGTTGCAAGTGAACGTGGGGGCTGGTCGCTGCTGCGCGATATTTCGCGCTTTAACATCAAGACAATTGACAGCTTTTGTGCGGGATTGACGCGACGGATGCCAGTGCTCAGTCAGCTTGGAGGCCAAGCGGAGGTGCTCGATGACACTTCAGCACTGTATGCCGAAGCAGTGCTTGAGCTCTACAAACTGGTGGAGGAAGAGCATCCGATAGCAACAGACTTGGCGGCTTTGATGTTGCACTTTGACAACGATTGGGACCGCTTGCAGCAGTTACTTGTCGGTATGCTTGCCCGCAGGGAACAATGGCGAGACTACGTAGGTGTGCACCATTCGCCCAGAGAGTCGGAGGTTTATCTTCTCACCACGGTGAACGGCATGATTCGGGATGAACTGGCAGAGCTGGGAATACTACTCAAGCCGTATCAGTTTCAGTTGCTGGAGTTACTGCAGTTCAGCGCCTCCAATCTGACTGCACAGATTCCGCTGGTTTTTCCGGGCGATGCGGCCAATGATCTGTCGCAGTGGTACTGCGTGCGCAATTTACTGCTGACCGGCACTGGGCAGTGGCGCAAGATAATCACTAAAAATGAAGGGTTCCCCCCCGATAAGGGCAAAGCCCAGGCGCAAAAGGCACTGTGGAAAGCGCTTATGGGTGAGTTGCAAAAGATCGACGGGCTGCGCACACGACTGGCTGGCATCACCTCGCTACCCGTTTTTTCTGCTGACAGTGATTCCTGGCGCCTTGTTCTGCAACTCTCGCGGGTGTTGCCCGTGTTGGCCGCTCAACTGCTGCTGGTATTTCGCAAACACGGCGTGGTGGATCACAGCCAGATTGCGCAATCAGCTCTGTTAGCGTTGGGTGAGGACGACAACCCAACGGAACTGGCGCTGCGACTGGACTACCAGATCGAACACATTCTGGTGGATGAGTTTCAGGATACCGCCATTACCCAGTACGAGCTCTTGCATAAGCTGACACGCGGATGGGGGGAACACAACCATGCAAACTCTTCCCAGCCGCGGACACTGATGATCGTTGGCGATGGCATGCAGTCTATCTACGGTTTTCGAGGCGCCAATGTTGGACTCTTTATCAAAGCCCGGCGAGAAGGGTTTAACGGCGTCACGCTGCGACATCTGGCGTTACAGTGCAATTTCAGATCGGACGCAGGGATAGTGAATTGGGTGAACAACACTTTCCAGCTGGCATTTCCCGCCCGGGATGACGCGCTTCGTTCTCAAGTGCGCTACAGCAACGCAATAGCGCTACGCCCGGCCACTTCAGCAGATGCGGTTGACTTGCATGGCTTTACAGGAGAAACAGCGCGAACCGCGGAAATCGCGTTCATCTGTCAATACATTGCCGACAGCCTGGAGCAGGAGAGCAGTCAATTGCCGTGCTTGGGCGCAGTCGAAGTCATTTGCAGGCTATTATTTCACAGCTCAAAAATATCGGTATCGCATACAACGCACCTGAACTCGAAACGCTGTCGCAGTCGGCGGTCGTCGCAGACTTGCTAACGCTCTGCCGTGCATTGGCCAATGACACAGACCGTCTGGCCTGGATGGCATTACTGCGCGCGCCCTGGTGTGGATTACAGCTCAGCGATCTGCTGTCTATCAGTAATTATGGAGGTGTTCCGGGGAATTCCCCAATCTGGTTGACGCTGCAGAGTGAGCACCTGCAACAGCAATTAAGCGAAGATGGAAGGCACCGGTTGCTGCGCATTTTGCCCGCTCTGAGCCGTGCGCGTGCCAAGCGCGACAGGCTCTCCTTGAGGGTGTGGATCGAGCAGACCTGGGTCGGGCTGGGTGGCCCCTGCTGTGCAGCGCACACAGATCATCTCCTCGACGCCGAAACGTTCCTGCAACTGTTGGAAGTTGCTGAGACGGAAGGGGTGGGACTGGATCTCGACTGGCTGATGACCCGACTGCCCAAATATTACCTGGCGGCCGGCGATCCTGGCAGCAAAGTGCAACTGCTGACGTTGCATAAAGCCAAGGGCCTGGAGTTTGACAGGGTGATTCTGCCGCAACTGGACAGGTTGCCTGCCAGAGATGCGCGTGAAATTCTGGAGTGGGATGAACACAGTAACAGCAGTGGAGACCGATCCTTTCTACTGGCAGCAGACGATCACAGTCCTCACAATATGCCCACCCTCTACAATTACCTGCGCACGAATCGTCAGCAGAAGGCGATTCTGGAGAGCACTCGACTTTTATATGTAGGAACTACCCGTGCAATTCACAATCTCCTGCTAACGGCCTGCATCGCATTGGATGAGAATACCGGAAAGGTGCGAGAGCCATCCAGCCAGAGCTTGTTGCGCCGGATATGGCCAACGTTCAGCGCGCAGATGCGGATGCACACCAGCGCTGCCTTGCAACAATCCAGGCACGATTCGCACTCCGTGAGTTTTCCACCACTACTGCGATTGGAGCTCAGAGAGTCAGCCGCGCGGAAGCCCAATACCCAGAACCCGACCGCGTCCACCGCGGTACCGGCGATACAGCCGCAACATCGCACAGAACGCTGCATTGGCTCCGTAGTGCATCAGGCACTGGAGGAATTGTCACAGCGACCTTCATTGCCGACCGAGATTTCCACACAGGATAAAAATCGTTGGCGCAGGGCGTTGCAACGACTAGGCATATGGGGGCGCGAACTGGACAGTGCGCTGCAGGAAGTGATGCGTTCGGTTTCGTGCTGTTTGCAGCCCAACAGCACCGGTCGCTGGGTTCTTTGCGCAGATCATTATGATGCGCACAGCGAATGGGCGCTTACCACGGTTGATTCTCGCGGTCACATCCAGGACATCGTCATAGACCGCTGCTTTACCGATACGAATACTGGCGTAACATGGATCATCGATTACAAAAACGGTCAGCCTGCAGGCGATGAACACCTTGACGATTTCACCCGTCGACAGGGTGCATTGTATCTGGACCAGTTACGGTGCTACCGTGATGCGATCAGGGAATTGAACATCGCGCCTCTGCGCTGCGGTTTGTTTTTCTCATCACTAGGATACTTGCACCTACTTCCGGAACTGGACCTACCTGCCAAAGTGAGACCCGATCCGTAATGCTTCGCGAAGCGCCTTTCCAACACATTGTCATTCTGACCGGTGCCGGCGTGTCTGCAGAGTCTGGTCTGGCAACATTTCGCGATTCAGGGGGCCTTTGGGAGAACCATGATCCAATGACGATTGCAACGCCTGAGGCCTTCAGTCGCGATCCAGAGTTGGTCTACCGCTTTTACAACGCGCGCCGCAAACAGTTGCAGTCGGTCGCACCCAACGCTGCGCATCGTGCGCTGGCCAGACTGCAGAATGAGTTTCACGGTGAAGTATTTCTGGTAACCCAAAACGTGGATGATTTACATGAGCGGGGCGGCAGTGCCCAGGTGTGTCACATGCACGGTGAGCTTAACCGCATGCTGTGCCAGCGCTGCACAGCATCGCTACCGGTGACACAGGACTACAATGGCAGCAGTCGCTGCCCGCAGTGTGATACGAGTGGCGCTCTCAGGCCGGATGTCGTTTGGTTTGGCGAAATCCCCTACCACATGGAAATGATCTCCGCTCATCTGCGCGCATGCGACCTGTTCATTGCTGTGGGCACGTCCGGGGTGGTTTACCCAGCAGCAGGATTCGTGCAGGAAGCGCAGTTGTATGGCGCTCAGACCATGGAGATTAACGTCCAGCTGAGCGAAATAACGAGATATTTTCACTACCAGCGGCGGGGCGCAGCTACGCTGGAAGTAGCTGCGTTGGTAGAGGAATTACTGGTCGGCTGAAGTGCACGGCAAATGAATCAGTATTTGCGCGCAAGGACGACCTTAAACTTGGAATTGACCGCAAGTATCTCCACCTGCTGAAAATCGCGTTTCAGCACCGGCATGTAGTCCAGATGGCGATTGGCGACCATACAGAGGTGTCCTCCGCAGGGGAGATGCTGCGCGCACTGTTGCAGCAAATGCGCTCCTGCGAGGTCGTTCACTGTGTGCTCCTGGTGAAACGGTGGATTGCACAATATCAGCGATGCAGGTTCCCCGGAATATTCCGCTAAACCATCGCTGTGGTAGAAGTTGAAGGCAGTTGCGGAATTGGCAAAAATGCGACCCGCATTGAGTTTGGCTGAAGCAATAGCCATAGCCGATTCGTCACAAAAACCTACCCTGCGGGCAAGTCCGTGCTTATAAGCCGCGAGGCCCAGTACGCCGCTGCCACACGCCAGGTCCAGGACGTTATCAGTCGGTGGCAATCGGTGAAATTGCGCCAGCAGGAAGCGTGTACCGATATCCAGTCTTTCCCGACTGAAAACGTTGGGCAAACTGTGTACCTCTGCATCCAGTTCCTCGCAGTGGTATCTGGCGATGTCATTGCCAAGGGCTGATATTCGCGCATCCCTGACCGCAGTGAAAAGGCGTGCCTTGCGCTGTCCACGGCAGCGCTGGGTCGGCCCGATATAGCGTTCTAGCAACTGCGCGGTATGCCTGGACAGATGTTTGTCCATGCCTGCAGCGAGCAGCACTGCGCCTTCGGGAAGTGCGCGAGCAAGTTGCTGGAGCTGGTACTCGAAGAATGGGCGCTGCTTGGGAACTCGCATAACCACAAGTTGCGGCGATGCGGGAGGTAACTGCGTACTCCAGATTATCGGTGTGTGCACAGTCGAGTTGATCTGTTCATTACTGCGAAGAGCTAGCGCGGACAGTTTCGAATCCGTCCACAGCGCCTGCGGACACAGTGCTACGCTAAGAGCTCCATATGCGTCATTGATGACAAGTGTGCCCGCTCCCGGGACCTGACGGCGCCAGACTTCCTCCAGCAACAGTGTATCAGCACTACACCATGCCAACAGAGTCTGGTCGGGATGAAGAGGGTAGCGGTTTAGGGTAAAACTGCCGAATGGCGATGCCATCTCGACTCGGGTGCGGGCCGTCAATGTCACAACTCATCCATTCTTTCCTGGGTATCAGCCACCCTTGGGACGCAGTTTTAACTTCTGTCCGGGGCGCAGGTATGCCGTTGGGTTCAGCGAATTCCAGGCAACAATATCGTTAATCGAGACGTTGTAGCGGTTGGCGATGTTGTACAGCGAGTCACCTTCACGCACGCTATAGCCCTCAGTCTCCAACGTATCGGCCGCGACAGGCGGTTTCGGCTCTCCAGGGACTTTCAGCGTATCGCCGGCCTGGATGGTGCTTCCGCTGATTCCATTTAGCTGTTTTAGCAGAGCCACTTGCGTATCGAACTTTTGGGCAATCTCGCCGAGGCTATCGCCAGGCTTGATGCGGTAGGTCTTCCACTGTACCAATTCTTCCGGACTCAGCTGGGCAATATTGTGTTCAAAGCGGTTCACGGTACCTACCGGCAGTAATAACTCTGCCGGTCTGAAAGGTGAGATCGATTCACTCAGCTGGCCGGGATTGAGGGCGCGCAGGGTGTCCATATCCACGCCGGCCAGTTCCGCAGCCAGGGAAAGCTCCAGCAGGCCTTTGGTGTCGGCGACTTCAAAAGAGGGTGCGTTCTCGACCTCCGGAATCTCCACGTCGTACTGCTCCGGGTCCGCCACAATCTGCGCCAGCGCAATCAGTCTTGGCACATATTCATGCGTCTGGCTTGGCAGGTCGAGCGACCAGTAATCGGTTGCCAGTCCTTTAGCTTCATTAGCCTTCTGGGCTTTAGCGACATTACCAGCACCGGAATTGTAGGCGGCCAGAGCAAGCAGCCAGTCATTGTTGAACTCCTTGTGCAATGTTTCCAGATAATCGAGCGCGACTTTAGTGGAATCGCGAACCGCGTGGCGTCCGTCGTAATAGGCGTCCTGCTCCAACCCGAGGTGAATGCCGGTTTCCGGCATAATCTGCCAAAGGCCAGCTGCGCCCGAAGAAGAAGAGGCAAACGGGTCGAGGCCGCTTTCGACCAGGGGAATCAGGGCGATTTCGATAGGCATGTCGCGCTTCTGCACTTCTTCGACGATGTAATAGAGGTAGTAGTCCGCGCGATCCGCCATTATCGGCATATAGTTGGTCTGGCGCAGAAAATACTCCCGCTCCTTGTCGATACGCGCACTCTGCGTGTCCTGCCAACTGAGGTCTTGCCGAATACGTTCCCACAGGTCGTCAGGCTGCTTTTGGATGGGCTTCACGGATGGGGGAGGGGTGGTCGAATCCTTGTCTGGGATGTCTCGTTGAGGGTTTTGCCGGGTTTCTCAGCACCCGGATACCTGTATACCTGTGGCGAAGAATCCGCCACAAAACCGACGCCAGGAGGGTATAGCGGAGACTGGCAAGCGCCCAGTAAAATGCTACAAATGACTATAAATAGTCTCAGTAAGTAGTTGAAATAACTGATTTTAATGTCCTTTTCTAATCATGACATTCGCATTCTATTGCCATTCGATGATAGTGCCAGCGTTATCTCAACGTTTTGGACTGTCTATTTGTCCTGGCCGCACTTCGCTGCTGCCCTTGCCTCCGGTGTGCTTGATTTCCAGCGTGCCCCCGTCGCTACAGTACTTAAGACACCAAAGTATTACAGCGCAGGATGGCTGCGCTGGCAAGCGCTGGCGGTACTTTTACAGTCGCCGCCGACCCTTTGATCGGCGGCGCAGGTACAAGTTCAAATCAAATGAAAATACAGTAGTATTGACGCCAGAGTTCACTGGCGAACGGCACGATTTGCCATGATCCAAAGCCTAGGTCAGCGGGAAACCACTTTGTCATGCAGCACGGACGAACAGACATCCTACCGTTACTGGAAAGTTGGTACGCCCGCGAGAATGGCCAGTACTTGCTGGAGTCTACACGCACCGCGATTCAGGATTCACTCGACACTGCATTCGGTTACCACATCCTGCAGCTCGGTTTGAGCGGCGGTAGGCCGTTGTGTCAGGGCAGCCCGATCAATCACCGTATTTACTGCGCCCAACACTCGGCTGAGGGCATTGGGCTAATAGCAGAGCCAGACGAGATACCGCTGGAGAGCGATAGTGTCGACGCTATCATTGCGCACCACTGCCTCGAATTTGCCGCCTATCCTCACCAGGTATTGCGCGAAATCCAGCGCGTCCTGCGGCCGCAGGGCCAGCTGCTCGTCGTTGGCTTTAACCCGTATAGCCTGCTGGGGTGCAAGCTCGCCTTGCGCAAAGCCATACGTGACCCGCTGTGGTCCCACTACCAACCGGTGAGCGAACATCGGCTCACTGATTGGTTACACCTGTTGGGCTGTGAAGTACTCGACACATTCCGACTCTACGGGGTTCCGCCGGTGGGTAGCGGACGCTTACGCCGCGCAATGGTGTATGCAGATCGCTGGGCTGCACAGCACAATCTGCCGCTTGCAGGCCTGTATATTCTGCATGCGACCAAACAGGTTGTCGGCCTGCACCGGCCGCGTCGTATACTGCTGTCTCGCGGAAGACGCTTGATAGGACTGGTACCAAATCCCACTCCAGCGCCGACACCAACACCGCGCTCGCCGCATGAAAAGCCGGATAAGCGACGCAAGAAAGGAAATGTAGCAGCTTGAAGAGAGTAGAGATCTTTACCGACGGCGCGTGTCGCGGCAACCCCGGCCCGGGCGGCTGGGGCGCGCTTCTGCGATATGGTGACGTAGAGCGTGAGTTGTTCGGTGGCGAAGCCAATACGACGAATAATCGTATGGAGTTACAGGCCGCCATCGAAGCACTGAAGGCCCTTTCGCGCCCTTGCGTTGTCGATCTCACTACTGACTCTGTGTATGTCAGAAGTGGAATCACCAGCTGGCTTGCTGGCTGGAAACAGAAAGGTTGGAAGACCGCAGGGCGCAAAGCCGTCAAAAACGTCGACCTGTGGCAGGAACTGGATCGGGAGAACCAGCGTCATGAAGTGAATTGGCATTGGGTAAAAGGGCATAGTGGTCACAGCGAGAATGAACGCGCAGACCAACTGGCCAATCGCGGCCTCGATCAAATACTATCGGGAAAGGCACCTAAACCGCTGGAAAAGAAAGTGTTATGAGACAGATAGTACTTGATACAGAAACCACTGGTCTGGAGGTTTCGCAGGGCCATCGTATTATCGAAATAGGCTGTGTGGAGCTGGTGAACCGCAAGCTCACTGGCAATCACTACCACCAGTACATCAATCCCCGTCGAGAGATCGATCAGGGTGCGATAGAAGTACATGGTATTACCAATGACTTTCTGGCAGATAAACCGACGTTTGAATCCGTCGTAGCCGGTTTCCTTGAATTCATTCAGGGCGCGGAGTTGGTGATCCATAATGCGCCTTTCGATGTGGGGTTCCTGAATAGCGAGCTACAGCGTCTACAGGGACACGGCACCATAGAGGATCGCTGCACGATTACCGACACACTCGTGATGGCGCGCGCTAAACACCCCGGCCAACGCAACAGTCTGGATGCACTGTGTCAGCGCTATACTGTGGACAACTCGCAGCGAGACCTGCACGGCGCGCTGCTGGACGCTGAGATACTGGCAGATGTTTATCTGGCTATGACTGGCGGTCAGACAGCGCTGCAATTGTCCGACTCAGGAACAGATAACGACGGACAGGCATTGATCGAGCAGACTATCCCACTGCCAGAGAACCGGGCTCCACTGCCTGTCATTCGAGCCACAGCGGACGAACTGGCCGGTCACAGGGCGCAGCTCGACGCAATCGCCGCAGCGTGCGGCGGCAAGGTGTTGTGGCGCAAGTCTGAGACCGCGAGCGCCGCGCAGTAACACAGCGCTCAGATAAACAGGGCTACGCACAGCAGGCCAACCCCGCCCATCACCACGGTGTAGGGCAGGGCCATAATAACCATACGTCCATAAGAGAGTCGGATAAGCGGCGCCACCGCCGAAGTCAGTAAAAACAGAAATGCGGCCTGGCCGTTCGGCGTGGCTACACTCGGCAGATTGGTTCCGGTGTTGATGGCTACGGCCAGGTGATCAAATTCCTCGCGGGTAATCGCCCCGGCATCCAGCGCCGCTTTAACCTCGTTGATGTACACAGTTGCGACGAAGACGTTGTCACTGATCATCGACAACAGGCCATTGGCGAGAAAGAACATGGATGGACGCACACCGCTCTCCATATGCAGTACGCTGGTGATGATTGGCGTAAACAGATGTTGGTCGTGAATCACCGCCACGATGGCAAAAAATACCACCAGCAGCGCTGTAAAGGGCAGCGCCTCTTCGAAGGCCTTGCCAAGCTGATGCTCTTCGACCACGCCGTTGAACGCCGTCAATAACACGATGACCATGAGCCCGACGAGACCAACTTCCGCCCAGTGCAGTGCCAGAGCCAAAATTAAAATTGCAGCGACAGCGCCCTGTACCAACAGACGCGCATTGCTGCGTGTATTGCGCTGTCGCTCCATCTTTTCCTGAAATTCCGTCAGTTCGCGGCGCACGTTGTCGGACAACTTTGCGCCGTAACCAAAACTGCCACTCAGCTCCAGCAATACGCAGGTGACAAGGCCAGAGATCAAGACCGGCACGCTTACCGGCGCCATGTAAAGGGCAAACTCTATGAAATCCCATTGCGCCACGGTTGCGATCAAAAGATTCTGCGGCTCGCCTACCATCGTACACACACCGCCAAGCGCCGTGCCAACCGCCCCGTGCATCATCAGGCTGCGTAGAAAACCGCGAAACTGTTCCAGATCCTCGCGATGCAATTCACCGACAGCATCATCAACCGAGTGGTCATGGTCTGAGTCGTTGTGCTTCTGGCCGGAGGCAACTTTATGGTACACAGAATAAAAGCCGACACCGACACTGATCAGAACGGCTGTCACCGTCAAGGCATCCAGAAATGCGGATAGGAACGCTGCAACCAGTGAAAATAGCAGCGACAGGATTATCTTGGAGCGCACGTTAAGCAAGATGCGAGTGAAGACGAACAGCAGCAGCTCTTTCATGAAGTAGATACCTGCAACCATGAACATCAACAAGAGGATGACCTCGAAGTTGGCAAGCGTTTCGTGATACACCATCTCCGGTGAGGTCATCCCCAGCAAGACTGCTTGAATAGCCAGCAAACCGCCGGGTTGCAGTGGGTAGCAGCGCAGTGCCAGCGCCAGTGTAAAAATGAACTCAGCTATCAGTAGCCAGCCGGTGACAAAACTACCGAGCAGCACCAGTGCGACCGGATTGAGTAGCAAAAATGCAATCAGTGTTTTCTTGTACCAGTCAGGCGAAGGACCGAGGAAGTTCTTCCACAGGGCGTAGTGCAGCGTTTGTGTCATGAGTGTTGTCCGCAGGTAGAGCCGCGCATTCTACGTTATTCGAATAGTGTTTCCCAAATTTTGACCCCCCCCGGGGTGCAATTCGCTCTGCCGCGTTTCCTGCGGAAGTTGCGCTGATCTTGCTCCTGCGAGCGGGCAGACATACTATAGCCGGCCATTTGTTGTATCCAATTGGAGCCGCGATGTTTCGACCGGACAATACGCCACCCCAGGAGAGTGACTTCGAGTTGCTCATTGTTTTCCAGGGAGGGCAACTACTCAGTGATATGCGCTCGCGGACTGGCTGCCTGATCGCGCGCGAGCAGGTAAAGCAAAGCGGCTGGACGGAGGTGCGCAGACAGTTCCTCGGTTATTGGGGCGAGCAACCCTGTTACGTACTGGAAATCGACTCTCACGATCAGCCCGACCCGCTGCAATACCAGAAAGGCAACCTCTACCATATCCTGGGAAGAGTCGACGAGCAGTTGTTCGCGCTAGCCGGTCGTGCCTCGCAGTTGCTTGACTGGGAGCGGGATCACCAGTTCTGCGGCCGGTGCGGGAATCGCATGACAGTTGATACGCAGGAACGCGCTATGCGCTGTGACCCTTGTCGGGTAATCAATTACCCGCGTATAGCACCGTGTGTAATCGTGTTGATTACTCGAGGCGAGGAATTATTATTGGCGCGCAATGCCAATTTTCCACAGCCGATGTACAGCACACTAGCCGGATTTATTGAAGCCGGCGAAACGGCCGAGGCCACGTTGATACGTGAGGTGCGAGAGGAAGTCGGCGTCGAGGTGTCCAACCTGCGCTATTTCCGGTCGCAGTCATGGCCGTTTCCCAACCAGCTTATGCTGGGCTTTTTCGCGGAGTATGCTGGGGGCGAGATTGTCTGCGATGCCATCGAGATTGCTGACGCGCGCTGGTTCCACTATAGCGACCTGCCACTGATTCCACCCGCGTCCTCAATTTCCGGGCAATTGATCCAATACTACATTGACACCTTGAAGTAATACACTGGAGTAAGCTCTTGGAATTTCTCTATGAATACGGGTTGTTTCTTGCCCAGGCAATCACCTTGGTTGCCGCCATCCTGGTAGTAATAGCCGCCATAGTGGCACTCAGCTCGCGGCAGCGGACCGAGCAGCACGAGGGACACATCGAAATACGCGACCTGAATGAAAAATACCGGCACATAGGTGACGCCATCCGCGAGGCAGTGGACGATCCTGAAGTAGTGAAAATACAGCGCAAAACAAAAAAGAAAGACGAAAAAGCCAAGGCCAGGGCCGCTAAAAAGCAGCTGAAGAAGGGAACAGAATCCGCGCCCGATGCCCGCCGCAAGCGTCTCTATGTGCTCAATTTTGATGGCGACATCGGTGCCAATGCTACTGACAATCTGCGAGAAGAAATTTCCGCGATTCTACCCCAGGTCAGCAGCGGTGATGAAGTCCTGTTAAAGCTGGAAAGTCCAGGCGGAATGGTACATAGCTATGGCCTGGCTGCGAGTCAATTGCAACGTATCCGCAATGCCGAAGTCCCACTGATCGTTGCAGTGGACAAGGTGGCCGCCAGTGGCGGATACATGATGGCGTGCGTAGCCAACCGTATTATCTCGGCGCCATTTGCCGTGTTGGGCTCTATTGGCGTCATAGCCCAGCTACCGAACTTCCACCGCCTGTTACAAAAAAACAGTATCGATTTCGAACTGCTCACAGCGGGAGAGTACAAGCGCACACTGACTATGTTCGGGGAAAACACCGACAAGGGTCGGGAAAAATTTGTGGAGGAGCTGGAGGAAACCCACAACCTGTTTAAATCATTTGTCAGTGCCAATCGACCATCGCTGGATATAGCGAAAGTGGCGACCGGGGAGGTGTGGTACGGTCAGAACGCATTACACGAGGGGCTGGTGGATGCGTTACAAACCAGCGATGCCTTTGTACAGGAGAGGCTAGCTGACTGGGATGTGTTTGAAGTGCGTTTTGTGCACAAGAAAAACTGGCAGGAGAAGTTAGGACTTGCCGCCGAAAACGCGTTGGAGAGGGTCTTTCTGAAGATCTGGCAACGCGGACAGAACGGCAGGAACTACTAGCAGTCCATTTCACGACAAGTGCGCATCCATGACTCAACAGAGTCAAGCGCAAAGCGCTTGCGCGGCAATGCGAAGTAAAAAGTTCGGCGCATATTGCGTCGCGGCAGATTTAGAGGCACCAGATCACCATTGGCGAGGTTTTTCTGCAGCACAATCTGCGACAGGCAACCGATACCCAGCCCGGATTCGACAGCGTTCTTGATTGCCTCATTGTGCTTCAGCTCCAGGTAGATATTGATATCAGGCAGCAGCCCGGCCAGCGCTCTGTCAAATGTCTGCCTGGCACCGGAATCAGGCTCACGCAAAATCCATAGTGCTTCCCTGATGTCTTTATTGGTCAGTGATTTTTTTCGCGCCAATGGATGGTCGGCTGCGCAAAATACAATCAGCTCATCCTCTCGCCAAGGGATCAGCTCCAGTTCCCTATGGTGGACCTCACCCTCGATCATGC
This sequence comes from Halioglobus sp., assembly GCA_041396025.1. Taxonomy (GTDB): domain Bacteria; phylum Pseudomonadota; class Gammaproteobacteria; order Pseudomonadales; family Halieaceae; genus Marimicrobium. The sequence goes on from JAWKZL010000006.1 coordinate 64,716, forward strand.
CGATATCGACATCGAAGTTGAGCACGCGCGCCACTACATCGGGTGTATTGGCGATATCCAGTTGTACATCAGCGTCAGGATAGTTCGCCAGATAGCCGGCAAGGTACCGGGTCGCCAGATGATTTCCTATGGTGAAGCTGGCACCAACTTTAATATGGCCGACATCTGTGTGGTCTGTGAGAATTTCCTCGAAGCTCTCGCAGTGCGCCAGCAGTTTCTGTGCCTCCTTGCGCAGTGTGTGGCCGATAGCGTTCAGTGCCAGTTTATTACTGACGCGATCAAACAACTGTACTTTATAGGTGTGCTCAAGGTTTAGCAGGGCTTCGCTGGCAGCCGATTGCGACATGTGTAGACTCTGCGCCGCTTTCGATATGTTCTGGTGCTTCGCCACTGCGAGAAATATCTGCAACTGCCTGAGGGTAAACTTCATAATCGAACCTGCTTCCATCGCCGATATCGGCCTTCAGCACCGATGGTTAGTCACATACCGAACCGGAAAAACCGGTAAGTTTATCCATAATATCCTGTTTTACATGGAGAGCAGAAGGCCGTAACCTTGTCCGCCAGCAGACACACGGCCGGCCAGTTCAAGGTAGCCTGTAACAATCATCCCGTAGGAGAACTCCAACATGGCGGAACAAAAAGCGACCAACGTACACTGGCATGAAGGCGACATTACACGCGAGCATCGCAGCAAAATGCTGGGCCACAAGGGCGCGACCCTTTGGTTCACTGGACTGTCCGGTAGTGGCAAAAGCACAGTGGCAGTGGAATTGGAAGGCACTTTGAATGAGCTGGGCGTGCTCTCCTATCGACTGGACGGCGATAATGTGCGCATGGGCATTAACAAGAATCTCGGATTTTCTGCCGAAGATCGCACGGAGAATATTCGCCGTATCGGTGAGGTTGCAAAGCTGTTTGTTGACGCTGGTGTGGTGGCGCTGAGTAGCTTTATCAGTCCCTACAAAGCCGATCGCGACCAGGTGCGCGCACTGCACGAAGAGGCGGGTATGGACTTCATTGAGGTCTATGTGGATTGTTCACTGGAGGCCGCAGAGGGACGTGACCCCAAGGGCCTGTACAAGAAAGCGCGTGCCGGCGAGATCAAGAACTTTACCGGTATCGACGATCCCTACGAAGCGCCCTCCAAACCCGAAATACACCTGCAGTCCGATAAGCAGAGCCTGCAGGAAGAAGTAGAGGTCATTCTCGGCGTGTTGCGCGACCGCGGTATCATCAACAAGTAATTGGCAGGTAACCAGGAGAACACAATGATCAAGCCACACGGCTCGGACCAGCTCAACCCGCTGTATGTGTACGACAGTAAAAAACGCGAAGCCTTGTTGTCGGAAGCGGATACACTGCCTTCGTTGTTGCTCAATTCTGCGGCAGCGGCCAATGCGGTAATGCTTGGTGGCGGCTATTTCAATCCACTGACTGGCTATATGAATCTGGCAGATTCACTCAGCATTGCTGAGAAAATGCACACCGTCGACGGCCTGTTCTTTCCCGTGCCCATCGTCAATATGACCAACGAGACCGGCCTGAAAGCCGGCACACGAATCGCGCTGCGTGACCCTAACGTGAAGGGCAATCCAGTGCTGGCAATTATGGAAATTGACGCAGTAGAGCAGGTGAGCGACACGCAGATCGATTTCATGGCAGAGAAGATCTTTCGCACGCTTGACCCAAAACATCCCGGCGTGGCCACCTTTACAGGACTCGGTCGCACCATGCTCTCTGGGCCAATCGAAGTGCTGAACTTCTCCTACTTCCAGACCGACTTCCCTGACACTTTCCGAACTGCTGTGGAGATCCGCAATGAGATTGCCGAGCACGGCTGGGAGAAGGTGGTCGCTTTCCAGACCCGTAATCCCATGCACCGAGCACACGAGGAACTGTGCCGCATGGCCATGGAGCAGTTGCACGCCGATGGTGTGCTGATTCATATGCTGCTGGGCAAACTGAAGCCGGGTGACATTCCCGCTGATGTGCGCGATGCCTCGATCCGCAAGATGGTGGAGCTGTATTTCCCGCCGAACACTGTGATGGTCACTGGTTACGGCTTTGACATGCTGTATGCAGGGCCGCGCGAAGCGGTACTGCATGCCGTGTTCCGCCAGAACAGCGGCTGCACCCATCTCATCGTGGGGCGCGATCACGCAGGTGTGGGCAGCTACTACGGCGGCTTTGACGCGCAGACTATTTTCGACGAAGAAGTTCCAAGTGATGCACTGGAACTGCAAATCTTCAAGGCCGATCACACCGCCTACAGCAAGAAGCTCAACAAGGTGGTGATGATGTGCGACGTGCCGGATCATACCGATGAGGATTTCGTTATCCTGTCGGGTACGGCCGTGCGGGAGATGCTGGGCAAAGGGATTGCACCACCGCCGGAGTTTTCCCGTCCCGAGGTGGCGAAAATCCTGTCCGACTACTACCAGTCGCTTGACAACTGAACCTAACCCGGAGCCCGGTGGCAACACGCGGGTTCCCAGCTTTTCGGTGAAGATATGAACTACGACCTGTTTAACGGCGATGCAGACGGCATCTGCGCGCTACTGCAATTACGCAAGGCCGAACCGAGGGATGCGCAACTGATCACTGGTGTCAAGCGGGACATCAACCTGCTGGGTAAAGTGGACGCCGCAGCAGGAGACCAGATTACCGTTCTCGACGTGGCGATGGAAAAGAACAGCGCCGCATTGGAAAAGGTGCTGGCCGCCGGTGCGTCCGTGTTTTATGTGGATCACCATTTCCCCGGCGAGATCCCGCAGCATGCCAAACTCACTGCGATTATCAATGAAGCTGCTGATGTCTGCACCGCGGCACTGGTCAACGGCTACCTCAAGGGTCGACACCTTGATTGGGCGGTAACAGGAGCCTTTGGCGATAATCTCAAGGACACGGCACACGCACTGGCCAAAGGTCTCGATATCTCAGCGCAGGATCTGGCGTTGCTGGAAGAACTGGGGACCTATATCAATTACAACGGTTACGGGCCGACTATTGAAGATCTCCATTTCGATCCGCAGGCGTTGTATTTGAAGCTGTATGCAGCGCAGGGGCCACTCGATTTTGTCCATAACTCACCGGATTTCGACAAGCTCAGTACCGGCTACCGGGAAGACATGGCCAAGGCAGAAGCGTTGCGGCCACTGCAGAGCACCCAGACGACAGCCGTATTCCTTCTACCCGACGAGGCCTGGGCGCGGCGCGTGAGCGGTGTGTACAGCAACGATCTTGCCACCAATAATCCCGCGCGTGCGCATGCCGTACTGACGCTGAAGGACAACAGCAATTACCTGATCAGTGTGCGCGCACCGATGAACAATAAACGCGGCGCTGCAGAACTGTGTATGCAGTTCCCAACCGGAGGCGGACGCGCCGGCGCGGCGGGTATCAACGACCTACCTGCAGATCGCCTGCAGGACTTTGTCGATGCATTCGAGCACGCCTACGCCAGCTGAGACGGTTTCCTTTTGCGACGTTCGCTGCTGGGACTGAGACCGAACTTGCCGGCGAACGCGCGGGTGAAATGACTGTGATCAGCAAAGCCTGTTTCCACAGCGATAGTGCCAATGGACTGGTCTGTTTCCAGTAGTAACTGCCGCGCGTGGTCCAATCGCACGTCATTGATGTACTGGTGTGGCGTTTTGTTAAGGTGTTTCCTGAAGCGTCGCTCCAGTGCACTCACCGATATGTTGCAGGCTGCGGCCAGTTCATCCACTGACAATTTATCGGCAAAATGCCTGCTGATATAATCGATCGGCGCACGCAGTTCGCGGAAGGGTATCGCAGTCCCCTCGGTTCTATTGAGGTGTCGACTGATTCCGAAGGTGCCGATGATACGGTCCTGCAGGTTGTACACCGGCCACTTTGACGTCAGAAACCAATCGCCTACCTGTTGCAGGGCGACAATCAGTTCCAGGCGGTTATTGATCACGGCACCAGCGAGCACCTGGGCATCGTCGCTGGTGTATTTATCGGCGAGAGCAGCCGGTGCGAGGTCGTGGTCGGTCTTGCCCAGTAAGCCCTGCAGTGAACTGATGCCAAAGCGCTCAAAAAACAGGCGGTTACCGTATACGAAGCGACCGTTGGTATCCTTGATCCAGGCGTGGGTATCGGGAATCAGGTCTAGCACAGCGAAATTCTGTGCAGCGCCGACGAGGGAAGGATACTGCAGCTTTGTCATTTGATGGCGCTCGGGCCGAATTTATTCTAATTATAAATGAATATGTCCAAGACGTGTTCTCGTTCAGGGCGCAACATCCCAATGGCAGCGGCAGCAGCGCTTGCTGAGTGGAGGCGACCCGCCCGTTCAGGTTGCGCACCCTTAGAATAACTACAATCTCCGCGTAATGCGGCGTATCGAGAGCACAACACAGCCATGTTCCTGGGAATCGACGTGGGCACGCAAAGTGTCAAGGCGCTGTTGTATGACGCACATTCGCGCCATGTAGTCGATCTACACAGTGCGCCGCTTACACTTGCCAGCACCGCTGACGGCAGCCGCGAACAGTTGGCGCAGTGGTGGTTGACAGCCCTGGAGCAATGCCTCAAGCAGTTTTGTGCGAGAGACAAAAATGCGGTGAAGGGCATCGGCGTGTCAGGACAGCAACACGGCTTCGTGCCGCTGGCCGCTGACGGGCAGGTACTTGCGCCCGTCAAATTATGGTGCGATACAGCCACAGATGTGCAATGCGCAGAGATTACCGAGAACTTCGGCGGGCGAGACCACTGCATCGCTGAGGTCGGCAACGCCATCCTGCCCGGATACACTGCGTCCAAGATCCGCTGGCTGAAGCAGCACCGACCCGAAGATTACGCCAGGCTGGCCACCATTCTGTTACCCCACGACTACATCAATTTTTATCTCACCGGCGAGCGAGTGATGGAGTGCGGCGATGCCTCGGGTACGGGACTCCTCGATATTCGCAGACGCCAATGGCATAGCGGTATGCTCTCGGCTGTGGACGAGGACCATGACCTGAGTACCAAGCTGCCACCACTGGCCAAGCCAGGTACAGTCATCGGCCAATTGCGCGCACAGGTCGCCACACAATTGGGCCTGCCGGCGGGCACACCGGTGGCCACCGGTGGCGGTGACAATATGATGGCCGCGATCGGCACAGGTTCAGTGAGTCACAGTCGTTTGACTATCAGTCTGGGTACTTCAGGCACCTTGTTCGCCAGTACCGACCAAGCGGTTATCGACACTGACGGCGCGCTAGCGGCATTCTGCTCTTCCTCAGGTGGCTGGCTGCCGCTGCTGTGCACCATGAACTGCACCGTATCAACTGAATTGACCAGGCGCATACTCAACGTCGATCTTGAGCAAATGGAGGCTCGATCAGCTGCAATTCCCCCTGGCTCTGCAGGCGTGATGACACTGCCGTTTTTCAACGGCGAACGCTATCCGAACCTGCCGCGAGGCAAAGGCAGTATTCTCGGATTGGACGAGGACAACTACTCGCCTGACCATCTGCTGCGCTCCGCGATGGAATCAGCGGTCTACGGGCTGCGGGCGGGGCTGGATGCACTGGCCCGTTGCGGCCACACGTGCGAGACAGTGCGAGTGACCGGCGGTGGTGCTGCCAGTGGCGTCTGGCGCCAGATCGTCGCGGATTGTTTTGATCTGCCTGTGACGGTGCAGAAAGTGGATGAAGGCGCAGCGCTAGGTGCAGCGTTGCAAGCCCTGTGGACCTATCTGCAAGCACAGGGTGACCAGACACAGCTTCAGGCATTGGTTGATACGCATCTGGCGATGGATCCACAGCGCTGCGCTACACCCGATCCGCAAGCGGTGTCGGTGTACAAAGACTACTACCAGAAATACCTGCGCCACGTAGATCTGGTTACACCGTTTTACACGGACTGAGACCGAGGATCACCGTTATGTCACAACCGTATTTCTCCGGAGACCGCGAATACTTTCCCGGCATCGGTCGCATCCCTTACGAGGGGCGTGAGTCGGACAATCCACTGGCTTTCAAGTTCTATGATTGTGACCGCCGGCTGGGAGATAAAACGCTGGAGCAACATTTGCGGTTTGCTGTGTGCTACTGGCATACCTTCTGCGGCAAAGGCAGCGATCCGTTCGGTGTGGATACGCGGATTTTACCATGGGATAAATCGAGTGATCCGATGGCAGCGGCGCGCGCACGTATGGATGCAGCTTTCGAATTCTGTAGCAAGCTCGGTGTACCTTATTACTGCTTCCACGACCGGGACATGGCGCCAGAGGGCGATAGCGTGGCGGCGTCGGAGCGCAACCTGGCGACGATGGTAGCACTGGCCGGTGAACGCCAGCGCGCGAGTGGACTGAAACTGCTGTGGGGGACTGCCAACCTGTTCGGGCATCCGCGCTATATGAACGGCGCCGCCACCAATCCTGACTTCGCAGTGGTGACCCACGCTGCGGCGCAGGTCAAAGCCGCACTGGATGCAACAGTAGCGCTCGGTGGCGAAAACTACGTTTTCTGGGGTGGACGCGAAGGGTACTCCAGCCTGCTCAATACCGATACAAGGCGCGAGTTGGACCATCTCGCACGTTTTCTGGAAATGGCTCGCGACTACGGCAGGAGTATAGGCTTTACTGGCACTTTTCTGATCGAACCCAAGCCGATGGAGCCGAGCAAACACCAGTATGACTTTGATGCGCAGACGGTGATCGGCTTTCTGCGTCACTACGGACTGGCCGGTGATTTCAAGCTGAACGTAGAAGCCAATCACGCCACGCTGGCAGGTCACAGTTTCGCCCACGAGTTGCAAATGTGTACTGCTGCAGGTTTGCTGGGCAGCATCGACGCCAACCGCGGAGACCCGCAAAATGGCTGGGATACCGACCAGTTTCCCACCGACCTGTACGATGCTGTCCACGCAATGCTGGTGGTACTCGAAGATGGCGGGCTGCGCTCTGGCGGACTGAACTTCGATGCCAAGGTGCGCCGCGAGTCAGTGGAACTTGAAGATATTTTTCTCGCGCATATTGGCGGCATGGACACCTTTGCCCGGGCACTCGATATCGCATGGCGACTGCGGGAGAACTCACCATTGCTGGAGCGCAAGGCGCAGCGCTATCACAGTTTTGATGCAGGCGATGGCGCACGGTTCGAGCGCGGCGAGCTGGATCTTGCCGCATTGAGTGAGATCGCCGCTCGCAACGGCGAGCCTGCGCATGCCAGCGGCAAACAGGAATGGTACGAAAACCTGATCAACCAGTATCTCTGATGCGCAAAAACCACGGATGAAAGACATGGCAAAAATCAGAATGGGCATGGTCGGTGGCGGGGAGGGTGCTTTCATCGGTAGCGTGCATCGTATGGCGGCGGCACTGGATGGCAAGATCGAGCTGGTCTGCGGTGCTTTCAGCAGCGATCCCCTGCGCGCGCAACGCTCTGGCGCGGCACTTTTTCTGCCTGCGCACAGGGTTTACAGCGACTATGCCAGCATGATGGAGCAGGAAGCGGCGTTGCCCGCTGCGCAACGTATGCAATTCGTCGCCATCGTCACCCCCAACAATCTGCATTACAGCGTTGCCGCAGCAGCATTGCGCAATGGCTTTCACGTGCTCTCAGACAAGCCCGCCACGCTGAACCTGCAGGAGGCCTTGCAACTGCGCGATATCGTGCAGGAAACCGGGCTGCTGTATGGGCTTACCCACACGTATAACGGCTATCCGCTGGTCAAGGAAGCCCGCGCCAGAGTAGCGGCGGGTGCGTTGGGTAAGATTCGCAAGATCGTGGTCGAATACCCGCAGGGCTGGCTGGCGCGTCGCGAAGAGGATGCAGACAACAAACAGGCCACCTGGCGGTTGGACCCGAAGCAGGCGGGGGTCAGTTGTTGCATGGGCGATATCGGTGTGCATGCAGCCAATCTGGCGGAGTATGTCAGTGGACTGCGCATTACCGAAATCTGCGCGGATCTCAGCGCATTCGTACCGGGGCGAACACTCGATGACGACGGCGCCGTGCTGCTGCGTTTTGATAACGGCGCGCGCGGCGTGCTGCACGCCAGCCAGATCAGCGTCGGCGAGGAAAACGCCCTCAGTATTCGCGTGTATGGCGAGCGCGGTGGACTGCAGTGGCAGCAGCAGGAGCCGAATACACTGTGGCTGAAATGGCCCGACCGCCCCACCGAGATGCTGCGCACCGGGGGCGCCTATCTCGGCGAACTCGCGACCGTCAATACACGCACGCCAATGGGACATCCCGAAGGTTACCTGGAGGCGTTTGCCAATATTTACCTGGCGTTCGCCGGTCAGATTCAAGCCCGAGAAGCCCAGCAGCCGGTCGATGCGCGCTCTGCAGACTGCCCCGGTATCGAAGCGGCGATCCGCGGCATGACATTTATCGAGCTGGCGGTCGCAGCCAGTGCCAGCGACATCAAATGGCACGCATTTGAACAACATTGAAAAACAGAGGAATTGCGCATGTCAAAGATGAAAGGACCGGCAATTTTCCTGGCACAGTTCGCCGGCCAGGAGGCACCGTTCAACAACCTTGCAAACATTAGCCGCTGGGCCGGTGATCTCGGTTATAAAGGCGTACAGATTCCCACCTGGGAAGCCAGCCTGATCGACCTGGAGCAGGCGGCGCAAAGCGTGGGCTATTGCGAGGAGTTGAAGGGCATCTGCGCGCAGCACGGTGTCGAGATTTCCGAACTCTCGACGCACCTGCAGGGCCAGTTGGTCGCAGTGCACCCGGCTTACGATGAACAGTTCGATGGTTTTGCGCCCGCTGCGGTGCACGGCAATCCCACTGCGCGTCGGGAATGGGCAGTGCAGCAATTACTGCTGGCGGCCAAGGCGAGTCGCAATCTGGGACTCAACGCACACGCCACGTTTTCAGGCGCACTGCTGTGGCACACTTTTTATCCCTGGCCGCAGCGTCCACCCGGATTGGTGGAAACCGGGTTCGCAGAACTGGCCAAACGCTGGCGGCCCATCCTGGACGCATTTGACGAAGCCGGCGTCGATGTGTGCTATGAAATTCACCCCGGTGAAGATCTGCACGACGGCGTGACCTTTGAACGCTTTCTGGACGCGACCGGCAATCACACGCGCTGTAATATTTTGTATGACCCGAGCCATTTCATGCTGCAGCAACTCGATTACATCCAGTTCATTGACTTCTACCACCAGCGCATCAAGATGTTCCATGTGAAGGATGCCGAGTTCAATCCCAATGGCCGCAGTGGTGTCTATGGCGGTTACCAGAGTTGGACGGATCGCGCGGGGCGATTCCGCTCACTGGGGGATGGGCAGGTTGATTTCAGTGCTATCTTCAGTCAGTTCGCACGCTATGGTTACGAAGGCTGGGCTGTGCTGGAGTGGGAGTGTTGTCTGAAGCATCCCGAGGATGGCGCGCGCGAGGGTGTGGATTTTATTAACCGCCACATCATTCGCACCACCGATCGCGCCTTTGATGACTTTGCCGGCGGCGCAACCGACGAGGCCAGCAATCGCCGCCTTCTGGGGCTCGATTAATTCTGCGCAAAACAACAATAACAGGGAGAAGGCAACATGAGTGAGCAACCACTGGATCGTAAACGCCTGTATCACGTAGGCAACCTGTCGATCTTCATGATCGGGCTGGGATTCGCCATCAGGGCCAACATCGCGCCTAACCTACAGAGCGAGATCTACGACAAGATCGATCTTGCAAACTCTGCCGCGATGGTCGGCGAAGCACTGGGCGCTACGTTTACCGGCTTTGCGCTCACACTGTTGTTTGGCAGTGCACTGGTTGACCTGATCAGTATGAAGCGCATGCTGCTGCTTTCCGCCCTGGGTTACATTGCTGGTGCTGTCGGACTACTGGTGGCAGCAGTAATGGCGGTGGGCAGCGGCGTTGAAACGGTTATTCTGGTGAGTCTGCTGTTGACCGGTCTGGGTTGGGGTGCAGTGGAAGCGGCGTCGAACCCGATGGTAGCGGCACTGTACCCGGAGGAAAAAACCCACCGTCTGAATATCCTGCATGCCTGGTGGCCGGCCGGCATTGTGGTCGGCGGCTTACTGGGTGTTGCGATTACCAGCATGGGGCTGCCATGGGAGCTGAACATGCTGGTATTGATGCTGCCTGCACTGGTGCTGGCATGGATGGTGGCGTCCTCAACCTTTCCGGTTACTGAGCGCGTGGCGGCGGGCGTCAGCTACGGCCAGATGTTTGCTGAATTGCTGAAGCGACCGCTGTTCTGGGTGTTCTGGGTGTGCATGTTCCTGACTGCAGCAGCTGAGCTTGCGCCAGGGCAGTGGGTGAATATCTCGCTATCCAATATTGTCGGCATGCAGGGCATCGTGCTGCTAGTGTATGTCAGCGCGCTGATGTTTGTGATGCGGCACTTTGCCGGCCCGATCGTGGCTCGCATTTCATCCGTGGGGCTGATGTTTGCAAGCTGCCTGGCGGCCGGTATCGGTCTCTACCTGCTAAGCCTGGCGGACTCGCCGGTGCTGGCATTTGCCGCCGCCACGGTGTGGGGAATCGGCGTATGCTACCTGTGGCCGACCATGCTGGCGATAGTGTCGGAACGTTTTCCACGCGGCGGGGCGATGGCAATGGGACTGATGGGCTTTGCCGGCGGCATGTCCATCCAGTTCGTACTGCCACGCATGGGCGCAATTTTCGATGCCGCAAAAGCCGAAGCGGCCGGTGGCGCAGATCAACTCGCCACACTGTCACCCGATGCGATGGCTGCGGCAGTGCGCTACGCGTCGGTAGAGTCCTTCCAGTCTGTCGCCATCATTCCGCTGCTGTTGCTGCCGGTGTTCGGCGTTATCTGGTTGCTTGATCGCCGCAGAGGCGGCAGCCAGATCCAGGCCATGGGAGCATCCGGAGTGACCACACAGCGCTAGGGAGTGAGTCAGATGCAGGTAAAAATCGGTATGAATATGCTGCTGTGGGGCGTTGAGATCACACCACAGCACATTCCTGTGTTCGCCGACCTGGCCGCTGTGGGCTACGACGGCGTGGAAATTCCGCTAGTCGGGCAATCACGGGGCGATCTGGCAACCATGGCCGCTGCTTGCGATGATCTCGGTCTGGAGCGCACTGCGGTGGCGTTTGTCGGGGCCGACGTCAATCCGATTTCGACTGACGCCGCAGTGCGCATCGCAGCAGTCGACAACCTGAAAAAAGCAATTGATGACGCCCGGCTCATCGGTGCCAGTTTCCTTGGCGGAGCCATCTACCAGGCGCACAAATATTTCACCGGGATGAGCCCCACCGAACAGGAGTGGCACTGGTGTGCCGACTACCTGCGCACCTGTGGCGACTATGCGCTGGGGGCGGGGGTGCAGTTGGGGCTGGAATTTCTCAACCGTTTCGAAGTGTTCCTGATCAATACGTCTGCTGAGTGCCGTCGGATGGTAGAGCAGGTGGGGCTGGACAATGTGGGCGTACACTATGACACGCACCATGCGAACATCGAGGACCCCGATCCGCACAGGTCACTATTGCATATTCGCAACGTGCTTAACCATGTCCACCTGAGCGAGAGCCATCGCGGCACGCTGGGCACCGGGCAGGTGGATTGGGACGCCAATTTCGCGGCGTTGCATGAAATGCAGTACAACGGCTGGCTGGTGATCGAGGCGTTCGGTACATCGGACCGGAATCTGGCAGTGGCTGCCAACATCTGGCGCAATGCGTTTACCTCCGAGGAGGAGGTGTTTTGCAGCGGCATCGAATTTATTCGCGCACGTCTATAGGCTGGTACAACAGTATGCGCAGGAACAACACACTGTAATGAGTCCAACTGGAGTAAGCCTTATGCTCGCATCACCTCGCCGCTGGATAATCGCGCTGGCGGTTGCTCTGTACCTGTACTTTCTGCTACCTGCGACTGCCGCGATGTTCTTCGAGCTGTACCACATGACGCATTTCGATCCGATTTACTGGGGCTACAGTGCCTTCAAAGCGGCAGGGTACTACCTTGGTGTTTACGAATATCGGCTGCTGGTGTGTGTGTCGGTGGCCGCAGCCATTATTCTAATTCCGGCAGCGATTAGAACGCTGCGTAAAAAGTAGGGGGATTGCTATGAATCGACGCGAATTTCTACAGTGCGCTGCCATTCTGATTTCGGGTGCCAGCGCCAGCCAACTCGGTTTCAGCTTGACACAGGAGCAGCAGGGGTTTCTGGCTAATGCTCCCAACTACAACACCAATCAGGTGGACTATTTCACCCCCGAGCAGCGCAAAATTGTTGCGGCAATGTCGGAAGTGGTGATTCCACGAACAGATACACCAGGAGCGATTGACGCCGGGGTACCCAACTATATCGAGCTGATGGTGGCGCACTGGTTGAATGCCCAGGAGCGAGCGATTTTTGAAGCAGGGCTGAAGGATATCGAAACCCGTATCCCGCAGGAGTACGGCAGCAGTTTCGATCTATTAAGTGAGCAACAGCAGCTTGCGATCATGGAAGCGCTTGAAGAGGACGCGTCAGATTCATCGTGGTATGACCTCGAAAATATCATGCGCGAATTCGTCAGCGATGCGCCGTTCATCTGCCAGCTCAAGGAACTCACTGTGTGGGGCTTCTTTACCTCGGAGGCCGGTGGCTCGCAGGTGTTGCGCTACAACCCGATGCCGATGTTCTTCGACGGCGATTTACCGCTGGCGCGCGACGAAAGTTCCTGGTCCAGCCCACTATAAACAGGTGACAGACTCCCATGATTGAAAGTACGCAGTACGATTTTGACGCCATTGTGGTCGGCTCCGGCATCTCCGGTGGCTGGGCCGCGAAAGAATTGACCGAAAAGGGGCTGAAAGTTCTGGTGCTGGAGCGCGGCAAACCACTTGCAGCGGGCACTGGTTATCTCGGTGAACACGCGCCCAACTGGAAATTTCCGTATCAGGGTAAAAAGCCCCGCGAACTCTATGAAAAAGAGTACCCGGTGCAGAGCAAAGTCACCCACTCGTTCAACGAAGCCACACGACACTTCTGGAACAACGATTTGGAAAATCCTTACGCGATGGATGAGGGCAAGCCATTCTTGTGGGCGCGTGCCGACGTGGTGGGCGGCCGCTCCCTGATATGGGGGCGACAGACGTATCGCTGGAGTGATATGGACTTCAAGGCCAACGCCACCGACGGGCACGGTATCCCATGGCCAGTCGGTTACAAGGACATCGCACCGTGGTACAGCTATGTCGAGAAATTTGTCGGTATCAATGGCAAGGCGGAGGGGCTGCCGCAGTTACCGGACAGCGAATTCCAGAAGCCCATGCCGTGGTTTGCGCTGGAGGAGACTATTCACGCGCGACTTAAAAAACACGCCCCGGATGTCACGCTGACCAATGGACGGGTCGCCATCCTCACCGAAGACCTGCCAGGGCGCAGTGCGTGTCACTACTGCGGGCCCTGTCCGCGCGGCTGTTCAACCGGGAGCTATTTCAGCTCACAGAGCTCCACCCTGCCGGCCGCCAGAGCCACAGGCAACCTGACGCTACGCGCCAACTCTGTGGTCGAGCGATTGGAGTACGACAGCGCAACAGGCAAGATCGCGCGCGTACATGTGATAGATGCCCTCTCCAAAGAACGTATGACCTTTTCAGCGCGAATCTTCTTCCTGTGTGCATCGACTGTCGGCAGCACCCAGATTCTGATGAACTCCGCCAGCGAAGCATTTCCCAATGGTCTCGCCAACAGCAGCGGGGTACTGGGCCACTACATGATGGACCACACGCTGGGCATCAGCGGAGCCGGCTTGTTCCTGGACAATATGGACAGCTATTACCACGGTAATCGACCTACGGGTCTCTACATCCCACGCTTCAGAAACCTCAACGGGCAGGATGAAGATGCCGATTTCGTGCGCGGTTACGGCTATCAAACCGCAACATTGCGGGTCGATTGGCAAACGGGTCTCAACGCCAAAGGCTTTGGCGCAGCGCTGAAGGATTCACTGCGCAAACCGGGCCCATGGGTATTCGCGCTCGCCGGATTCACCGAATGCCTGCCGTTCGAATCCAACCGCATGTACCTGAGTAAGCGCCAGGTGGACCGCTACGGGATTCCCCAGGTGGTGTTTGATTTTGAGTGGAGTGAAAACGAGAAAAGGCTCCGTCGCGACGCAAAACTGCAGGCGGATCGACTGCTCAAGGCCGCAGGGGCCGTATTGTCGCTGCTGGGCAATGACGATATGTCCATGCCCGGTGAAGGCATTCACGAGATGGGCACGGCCCGTATGGGGGCTGATCCGGGTGAATCGGTGCTCAACGCACACAACCAGGCCCACGATGTGCCCAACCTGTTTGTTACCGATGGTTCCTTCATGACGTCTGCGGCCTGTGTGAATCCCTCACTTACCTATATGGCGTTCACTGCCAGAGCCTGCGACTACGCTGTGAAACTACTTGCAGAGGGTACGATTTGATCAGTACAGACTCATTGCAGGCGCGGGTGGACGGACTGCTGCAGGCCCTGACCCTCGACGAAAAGCTGTCGCTGTGTGCCGGGCAGGGATTGTGGAAAACAAAGGCTTTGCCCCGGTTAGGCATCCGGTCTTTCAGGCTTACTGATGGCCCCCGCGGTGTCGGCTTTCACTCCAGCGGTAAACGATGTACGGCGTTTCCCAGTGGTATAGCGCAGGCGGCAAGTTGGGATGAAGCGCTCATGTCCCGCTTCGGAGAGGCGCTGGGGCAGGAGTGCAGGGCAGTCGGCGCGCGCACCATTCTCGGCCCGGCGATCAATATCGCGCGTACGCCGTTGAACGGACGTACGTTCGAGTATTTCAGCGAAGACCCTTACCTTAACGCGCGTCTGGTAGTGCCTGTAGTCAAAGCAGTGCAGGCACAGGGCGTGGCCGCATGTATCAAGCACTTTGCAGCCAATAACCAGGAAACCAATCGCATGCGTATCAGCGCCGAGGTCAGCGAACGGGCACTGCAGGAAATCTACCTGCCTGCTTTCAAGGCCGCAGTAGAACAGGGCGATGCGTGGGCAGTGATGGCCGCTTACAACTCGATCAATGGCATTCCCGCCTGCGAAAACCAGGACTTGCTCAAGCACAAGTTGCGCGAGCAGTGGGGTTTTCGCGGCTTTGTCGTCACCGATTGGTTCGCCGCTCGCGGGACCACCAGCACTGCGGCTTGCGTCAAGGGCGGGCTTACCCTGGAAATGCCGGGCAAGGGCTCGCGCTACCGTGAAAAAAATCTGCTTGCCAGCTTCAATGCCGGTCAGTTCAGTGAAGTGGAACTGGACGCCAACCTGCGCGGCCTGCTAAATGCAATGGTACTTACCGGCCACCTTGATGGCGCCTCTCCGCACGCGCAGCGCAATACTGCGCAGCACCGAGAACTGGCGCGCGAGATGGCCGAGGCCGGTATGACCCTGCTGAAAAATGACGCCAGGCTGTTGCCGCTGGATGCGTCGAGAGTTCGCAAAATTGCCGTTATCGGTCCCAAACTGAAAAAGCGCAACTGCCTGCCGTTGTGGGGCGGTAGTGCTGGGGTCTGGCCACCTGCTGAAATTACACCGCTGCAGGGATTGCATCAGGAAAATCGCAATCGCTTTGAGTTTGTCACCGACCCTGAGCAAGCGGATGCCGTGTTGTTATTTATCGGCCTCAGCCACAGGCCTGGGCTGGACTCCGAGGTGAAAGACCGCAAGCAGCTCGAATTACCGCCGTCCCAGAACCAACTGGTGCGCGATACACTGGCCGCTAACCCCAACACCGCAGTAGTGCTGATCAATGGCAGCCCCATCGCCATGCCATGGGTTGACGAAGTGCCTGCGATTCTGGGTGCTGGTACCCGGGCATGGAGGGCGGCGCGGCGATTGCCCGGATACTGTTTGGCGACAGCGTCCCCAGTGGCAAACTGCCAGTGACATTCCCACGGTGCCTGGGTGACTGTCCCGCACATGTCTCGGCGCGCACGTTTCCCGGTGACCGCCGCACAGTGCTCTACAGTGAAGAACTGATGGTGGGCTACCGGCATTTTGATAAACACCACATCGAACCCCTTTTTCCTTTCGGTCACGGACTGTCCTACACCACGTTCACCTACAGTGCTCTGCAACTGGACGCTACACAGCTGTCGTCAGAGGCTATCCTGACGCTCTCTTTTACCATAGAAAATACTGGCGAGCGTGAAGGCGCTGAGGTGGCACAGTTGTATGTGGTCGACGAGCAGCCTGGCGATGACAGACCGCCGCAAAGCCTCAAAGGGTTCGTCAAAGTGTGGCTGCAACCGGGAGAATCGCGGCACGTTACGCTGACCGTACCGATGTCCGATCTGACTATTTTTTGCCCGCAACACAACGAGTGGCGTGCAAAGCCCGGTACGTATACTGCACGCGTGGGCAGTTCATCCAGGGATATTCGTCTTGCCGGTTCATTTGAACTTGTCGAAGAGGCAAAAATTGGTACCTCTGCTGGTTTAATGGCCTAGACCTTTTTGCCTCGCTGCGCGTTATCAGGCGCCGCTACGCGCGTTGCGCTTGCGTCTGTTGTGGGCGTTTGGTATCACTGGCGCGGCCAACAATTTATCTCCCATGAAAAGAGAATTCCTATGTCGAAATCAGATGTCGAAAACCGAGTGCTGGATGGAACCACCTGGGACCAGTTCTGCGATGCGCTCAAGGAAGCGGGCAAGATCGTACGCAGCCCCATGGCACCTCAGGATGCGTTCAACCAGGCTGAAGGCTACCGCTATCTGTCGCGCCTGCTGCGCGGTGGACTGGAAAGTTTTCTGGAATTCCGCGACCCACTGTTTCCGCAATTACGCTGCGGTGCGCATGAAACCATCAAGCTTGGCGCAGACAACCCCGACAACCGCTACGAGAGTGCACCACTGAGTCCAAAGTACGACTACCGCATCGTTGGCAATCGCGGCAGCGTCGACTACCTGGGTATCAGCACCATCATCAACAAGTATGCGTCTGGCGGCACCATGGAGGTCACTGGTCACATCGACTCGCGCCAGATGGAAACAGGACCCAATGGTGAGCTGGAAATCATCCTCAGCCGCAATAAGCAGCCCGGCAACTGGCTACCAATGGGCGCGGAGACCAACTCCGTCAACGTGCGCCAGACCTTCCAGGATCGCATCAACGAAAAGCCTGCCGATCTGAAAATTGAGCGTATTGGCGCCAAGGATGATCGCCCTGAACCATTCTCAGCTGAGAAGCTGGAGCGTGGACTGCAGGGCGCTATAGGTTTTGTGAAGGGCTCTGCCACCATGTTCGAAAACTGGTCTGAGAGCTTTATGCCGACACTGAATCAACTGCCCCCTGCGGATCAGGCATACTGCCAGTTGATTGGTGGCGACCCCAATATCTTCTATTTTCACAGCGCCTGGCAACTGGCCGAAGACGAGGTGTTTATCATCGATGCGCCGGAAATTCCTCAATGCCAGACCTGGAATTTCCAGCTCGACAACTGGTGGATGGAATCGCTGGACTACCGCCACCACACGATTCACGTGAACAAGCATACTGCCCATTACAATAGCGATGGCAGCGTGCGCGTGGTGGTATCCCACACCGACCCGGGTGTACCCAACTGGATCGAAACAGCAGGTCACACCATGGGCACCATGTGCTGGCGCTGGATCGGCGCCAAGGAACACCCATTGCTGAACACCCGTGTGGCAAAACTGGCGGAGCTCAAATGACAGAAGCGGCTGTAAGTTACAATGCAGATGAACTGATCGCCGAGGCGAAAGGGCAGACCGGTTTCGACGATTTTGGCGACCTGCCATTTCGGGAAGGCCTGGAAATACTGCTGCAGACTTTCGATCGGCACATCAAGGAGCCGGAGGGGCGCAAACGCTGCCGCGACCGCGTGGTGATGCTTCTGGCCACCCGGCTCAAGTGTGAAGACGCCTTCAAGAAAATTCCAGAGATTGCCGAGCAGGAAATCAAGGCCCCGATCTTTGTCACCGGCCTGCCGCGGTCCGGCACGTCCGCACTTCTGAACCTGCTGGTGGCGGCGCCGGACAATCGTGGCCTGCTGCAATGGGAAGTGCAGTTCCCCGATCCGTGGCCCGATTCAAGGCCCGGACAGGAGGACCCACGCTATCCTTATCTGGTCAAGGCGCTGGAGCAAACCCGCAACTCCGAATTCGCCAAGATTCACTACATCGACGCCGATACGCCGGAGGAGTGCGTGCTCTTGCATGCCTACGCATTCAACGGTGTGATGCTGGGCTTTGAGATCATGCTCGAGCCCTATCGCAGCTGGCTGTTGCAACAGGATCTGGTGCCCATGTATGCCTACCAGAAACGCCTGATGCAAATGCTGAACTGGCGCAATCCGGGTAAGCAGTGGATGCTGAAAGCACCAGCACATATGTGGGGTATTGATGCGATCCTCAAGGTATTTCCAGATGCCCGTTTCGTCTGGTGTCACCGCGACCCTGTATTGGTGGTGCCCAGTATCAACAGTATGAACAAAGTCGTGATGGGCATGTACGCGGGCGACCTCAGCCATCTGGACGCCGGCGAAATTGGCCGCGCTGTCATGGAGTGGTACGCGATGTCACTGGAGCAAGGTCTTGCAGCGCGCGCCAAACTGCCACCGGAATTATTCGTGGATTGCTCGCAGCGCGAATTCGTCGAGCAACCCATGGCTGTCGTGGAAAAAGTCTATGGCGCCTTCGATCTGCCGCTGGATGAAAAAGCCAGAGCGGCAATGCAGGCGCATATCGACGCCAATCCCAAGGGGAAGCACGGCAAACACGAATACAACCTGGCCGAATACGGGCTGACGCAGCAGCTGATCGAGCAGCGTTTTGCGTTTTATATCAACGACCCACGCTGGCCGATCTCCGACTAGAACGGCCTATAGCCAGCGCATGCGTTTGAAGATCAACACCATTCCCAATGCCAATAGAGCTATTACCCCGAGCACCATAAAGTAGCCGTACTCGTGGTGTAGCTCGGGCATATTGTCGAAGTTCATGCCGTACAGCCCGGCAACAAATGTAATAGGTACAAAAATGGCGGTGATGATGGTTAGGAGCTTCATGGTGTTATTGAGCTGATGTGAGGTCAGGGATATGTAGCCGTCGACCAGGTCGCCGCAAAGTTCATAGTAAAGAGTGCACAGACTCAGAAGTCGTTCGCAGCGATCGAATAAATCGCGCCTGATATGGTAAGAATCATCATCACCCGTACCAAGGTAATGGCAGCCGTCG
The DNA here is from genome assembly GCA_041396025.1 of Halioglobus sp. Classification (GTDB taxonomy): domain Bacteria; phylum Pseudomonadota; class Gammaproteobacteria; order Pseudomonadales; family Halieaceae; genus Marimicrobium. The sequence goes on from JAWKZL010000006.1 coordinate 83,862, forward strand.
TTCATAATGGTCTCGGCCATGCGGTGATGATAGTTGAAAATCCGGCGCAGTTTACGAAGGCGGGTGCGGTAGGCGACCAGCTCTTTCAGCGCATCGTTGGAGTTGAGCCCCAATAACTCGTCCTCAAGATCACCAATTCTCTCCTCTGCGGACATCAGCTTCTCAAGATAGCGACCCGCGGCGAATTGTAATAAATCCAGCGCCAACACATTGGGCGAGCGCAGTCGATCATCTGTTACGGCAATTTCCAGCATGTGTTCGATGCTGACGGAATGACCGCGATGCACGGTGATGAGAAAATTTCCACCCACCCACATGCCCAATTGTTGCGGTACCAAAGTCAGGGTATCGTCCAGCTGGTTGATGCCGCGAAAGAGGATAAAGCAGTTGCTATCGAAATTTTCCACTTTGGGTGGATGGCGTGTGCGGGAACAATCCGTAATTGCCAGATCGTTACAGCCAAGACTTTGCAGCAGTGTGCGAACTTCTGGTGTGACCTGGTCCTGTATATCAAGCCAAAGGTGGCTGTCCGGAGACTCACGCCACTGACTCACCAGTCGCTCATCTCCTTCAGTGTGCTCACCGTCTGCGGATAGTAAAAGCGCCCTGATCATGTGTTATATTCCCTGAGGTTATTAATGTATCTCTGCCGGTTCACGTTGAATTATGCGATTTCAATCTAGCCTAAAGACATGGCGGGTGGCACGCAAGAAGTTAGTTCCGCTGCAGACGGAGTGGGTCACACGGTTAGGAATATGTCCGTAATTCTGGAATTGACGCGCATTGTGCAGGCCGCTGCAGAGGCAGACACACCGTCTGCACAGGTATCGGTGATCGTCGAATCCATCCAGCGTTATATGAACCTGGACGTATGCAGCCTCTATCTGGTGGATGAACGCGGAGACATGGCGCTACTTGCCAGCCGTGGCCTGGACCCGGCAGCAGTAGGCAGCGTGCGCATACCCGCCGGCAAAGGCCTGGTCGGACTGGTCGCACAATCGAGACACCCCATTAATATCGCCAACGCCGACCGGCATCCAGCTTTCTACCGGGTCCAGGAAACAAAAGAACAGCGCTTTAGCAGCTTTTTTGGTGTTCCTATTGTGCGCAGTGGTGTCGTGATCGGAGTGCTGGTCGCGCAAAGCATCGAAGCACGTGAGATGTCTGCCGACGAGTCGGCCGTACTGGTGACCCTGGGCAGCCAGCTGGCACTGGTCGTTGCCACTGACTCTATCTGGCAGGATATCAATAAAAGCAGCACCCACAGACTCAAGGGCATAAAGGGCGCACCGGGGATCGGCATTGGCAAGGTGCGGCTGTGCGATGATGTCGACCTTTACTCCGTCACCGATGGTGCGTGCGAGGATATCGAGACGACGCTCTCGGAATGGCATGCCCTGGTAAAAACCGTTCTGGACGACGTCAAGCGCGAACAGGCAAGGCTGGGTGACCTGCTGTCGCAGGATGTTGCTATCGTATTCGATGCCTACTGCCTGCTGTTGTCAGACCCTTCCCTGGTCAACGGCGTTGCGCACTTAATTCAGGAAGGGCACCACCTTCCGGGGGCACTGAAGCGCGTCATTCATCACCATGCCGACGTATTTCTGGCCATGGATGATCCTTACTTGCGAGCCAGGCACGAGGACATCAGGCACCTGGGCAACAAGCTTTACAGCACCTGGCGTGGTCTGCGCACGAGCCCGCATGAGGGTATTCCCGATGCACCGCTGGTGCTGGTGGGTGAGCAGGTCAGTGTTTCCGACATCGCCCAGATTCCGACTGCAATGCTCGCCGGGATTGTGTGCTACCAGGGTTCCAATCTGTCACACACTGCGGTGCTGGCGAATGCGCTGGGCGTACCAGCGGTGATGGGAGTCGGGGAGATCAAGGGCATTGCCAATGATGATGGCGTGGTCGTTGATGGCAATACCGCACAGGTTATCCTGCGGCCAAATGCGTCGGTACTGGAAGAATTCACCCGCGCACTGAATGCTGAGAGGCAGTTAAAGAGTGACTTGCAGTCGCTGCGCGATCTGCCGGCTCTGACAGTAGACGGCACCCGGATCAGGCTGTATGCCAACAGCGGTCTTTTGGCCGATATCTCGCCGGGTTTACAGGCTGGCGCTGAAGGCCTTGGACTGTACCGCACAGAAATTCCCTTCATGGTCAGTGAAACGTTCCCATCGGAGGATGAACAACTGGGTGTGTACCGCCAGATACTGGAAGCTTATGGCGAGAAACCTGTTTTTATGCGGGTACTCGATATCGGTGGTGACAAGCCACTGCCATACTTTCCGATTATTGAGGAAAATCCTGCACTGGGGTGGCGGGGCATACGCTTCTGCCTGGACAACAGTTCGCTGTTTATGAGCCAGATTCGCGCCATGCTGCGCGCCTCACAAGGCAGGACGAATTTGCGCATCATGTTGCCTATGGTGGGCAGCACAGGAGAGCTTACTGAGTTTCACAAGCTGCTAAACGATGCGCTTCTGCAGTTGCAGGAAGAGGGGATTACCCTGCAAAAACCACCAGTGGGTATCATGGTGGAAGTGCCGGCAGCGATCTCGCAGTTGGCATCCTGGCGAGAACACCTGGATTTCATTTCTATCGGCTCCAATGATCTCAGCCAATACCTGCTCGCGCTCGATCGCAATAATCCACGGGTGGCTGCGTCCTATGACCACGTACACCCCGCGGTACTTCACGAAATCCAGCGGGTCATCGAGATCGCCGGCAAGGCGAACCTACCGTTGAGTTTGTGCGGTGAAATGTCGTCCGATCCTATCGCCGTAGTCTTGTTGGTCGGAATGGGAGTTCGCACCCTGAGCATGAGTGCGGCGCAACTGCCGAAGATCAAATGGCTGCTGCAGCGTATCAGTCTTGAGGATGCAAAAGCTATTTTGGAGGCGACACTGACACTTAACGATGCCAAACACATTCGGAAACTGGTCGCTGACAGGCTGTATGTGCTTGGTGCCGGGGAAATTATCTGGTGAAACCGATCTGCGATGTACATAAGGATTTGGCCGGATGAGTGAGCAAAAACCGCTTGGTTGGCGGGAATGGATTGGCCTTCCCGGGCTTAACATTCAAAAGATCAAAGCAAAAATAGATACCGGCGCTCGCACCAGTGCGCTGCATGCATTCCGGGTGGAACCCTTTCAGCGTGATTCCCAGCCATGGGTCCGTTTTGCGATTCACCCGGTGCAGGGCGATTCGAGTGTAGTGGTAGACTGCGAGGCCGCCGTTAGAGACCAACGTCTGGTGCGTGATTCTGGTGGACATGAAGAACTGCGCTATGTCATTGATACTGAGATCGCGCTGGGCAACGACCGGTTTCGCTGTGAAGTCACCCTGACTGATCGCGACAGTATGATGTTCAGGGTGCTATTGGGCAGAACTGCACTGCGCGGCAAATACGTGATTTATCCGGGACGATCTTACTTGCAGGGTAAGCCCACCCAAGGACACCAGGAATAACCCGAGCTGTGGCTAAGAAAGCGTTACCGGAACTATTGCAAATTGGCGGAGTGACTATTGCTCCGGGCAAGCGCGAAGTCGTCCATATACCGGTGGCTCCGATGTACACGCACGATGACCTGTCGCTGTGCGTACAGGTTGTTCGCGGCAAACACCCGGGGCCGACACTGTTCATCAGCGCGGCAATACACGGTGATGAAATCAACGGCGTGGAGGTGATACGCCGGCTATTGCAACACAAGGCATTGAGGAACCTGCGCGGGACACTACTTGCCATTCCCATCGTCAACGTTTATGGCTTTGTGAATCACAGCCGCTATTTACCGGATGGACGCGATCTCAACCGCTCCTTCCCCGGCTCCCCCAAGGGTTCGCTGACAGGGCGTGTTGCACACACATTTTTCAATGAGATCGTACTGAAATCCACACACGGTATCGACCTGCACACCGGCGCACGGCATCGGTCCAATTTCCCACAGATTCGCGCCGACCTTGATCAGCAGGGTGTGCTGGCGATGACGGAGGCCTTTGGCGTGCCACTGGCTTTGGACGCACAATTGCGCGATGGTTCATTGCGCGCCTGCGCACAGGAGGCTGGTATCCCGGTGATACTGTACGAGGCCGGAGAAGCCCTGCGATTTGAGGAGCTGTATATTCGTGCTGGACTCAAGGGCATTATCAATGTGATGCGCTGTATCGGAATGCTGAACAAATCGCAGCGCAAGCAGCAACCGGTTGCACCTATGATCAGCCGACAGACAAGCTGGATCAGAGCGACCGCGAGCGGCGTGCTGCGCACGCTGGTACCGCTCGGCCATAAGGTAACAGCAGGGCAGGTGATCGCGATGGTTGCCGATCCCCTGGGCTCGAGCGAGATACCGATAACGGCGCCCAGCGACGGTATCGTCATCGGGCGCACTAATCTGCCACTGGTGTATGAGGGCGATGCCACGTTCCACATAGCGCATTACGGTAATGATGTCGCCGCCGTATTGAAGGATGTCGCTCAGTTTCAGGAGGAACTGCAACCGTCAGTCGACGACATCAATATCGATGATTTGTACAATGCACCAATCATCTGACAACTTTACGCAGCACACTGTATTACTGAGGTAGTATCGCGTGACATTTTTTCTATTATTGATTGGCTTGCTATTACTGCTTGGCGGCGGTACTGCCTTAGTGCGCGGTGCCAGCGGTATCGCTGAGCAATACGGGGTTTCACCATTATTGGTTGGTCTCACGGTTGTCGCCTTTGGTACCAGCGCCCCAGAGCTTGTGGTCAATGTTATCGGCGCGATTCGCAATCAAACCGAACTGGCTTTTGGCAATGTAGTCGGTTCCAACCTTGCCAATCTGGGGCTGGTGTTGTGTGCAGCTGCACTGATCAAGCCGGTGAAAATCGAAGGCCAAATTGTACGCCGCGAACTTCCCCTGCTGTTACTGGGCACTACCGTACTGCTTGTCATGACGCTGGACAGATTTCTGCTCGACACTGATGCAATAATTTCCCGATCAGACGGTATTGTTCTATTGTTGCTGTTCTGTATTTTTGTCTACTTTACGATCAGCGATGTCCTGCAGCAACGTCAGGATCCCCTGTTTGACAACATGCGAGAAATTAAAAGCCTTATTCCGCCATCCTTAGCAAAGACTTTGCGCGGCGACTGGATCTATGTCGGCGTCGGGATTGCCGGCCTGACGCTGGGCGGACAGTTGACTATCACTAATGGCGCTGAACTGGCGAAATTGCTCAATATGTCACCAGTGGTAGTTGGTATGATCATCGTTGCCATTGGCACCAGTCTGCCCGAGTTGGTCACTTCACTCATTGCGGCATTCAAAAATGAATCGGATTTGTGCGTTGGCAACGTGATCGGATCCAATATTTTCAACTGCCTGTTTGTTCTGCCAATCAGCGCGTTGATCAGGCCACTGACGATCCCCGAAGGCGGCATTATGGATATCCTGATGACCCTGGCGTTCTCAGTGGTGCTGCTACTGGTATTCTTCTACTGTCGCGCTACTATGAACCGACAGATTTCCGTTGTGATGCTGCTAACATACATCGGTTACATGAGTATGCGAGCGATCGCGTAAAAAAATCTCTGATGATGCTGCCCCCGAGTGAATGCAGCGCTAGAATGCGCTCGCTCCCGCCACTCGCCATTGCGTGTCCTTTTCCAGATTCCCGAGGTGATCAACAATGAAGCTTGCCATTCTGTCATGTTCGCCCAATGCGTATAGCACGCGCCGGCTGAAGGAAGCGGCCCTGCAGCGCAATCAAAGCGTGGATGTTCTCAATACACTGAAGTTCACCATAGATCTCGACCGCGGCTCTCCCGATCTCTACTACCGCCAGAAACAGCTGAGTCACTACGACGCTGTATTGCCACGCATTGGTGCCTCCATAACCTATTACGGCACAGCAGTAGTGCGCCAGTTTCAGGAGATGGATGTCTTTTGTGCCAACACCGCGCACGGCATTACCAACTCGCGGGACAAATTGCGCAGTTTGCAGATTCTGAGCCGTCACCATGTGGGGATCCCGCGGACCACCTTTGTACGCGACCGCAAGGATGTCTTGCCGGCAATAGACAGGGTAGGGGGCGCACCTGTTGTTATCAAACTGATCGAAGGTACGCAGGGAATCGGCGTGCTGCTGGCAGAGTCAGTGAAGATGGCGGAAGGTATTGTTGAGCTGCTGCAAAGCCAGAAACAAAACGTGCTGATCCAGAAGTTTGTCGCCGAAAGCAAGGGGCGGGATATTCGCGCTTTCGTCGTCGGCGACCGGGTTGTAGCAGCGATGCGCCGGGTCGCGCAAGGACAGGAATTTCGCAGCAATGTCCATAGGGGCGGGATCGCCGAGCCGGTAGAACTGAGTGAGGAATACCGCGAAACGGCTGTGCGTTGCACACAAATTCTCGGTCTACAGGTTGCCGGTGTCGACATGCTGGAAGGCAAGGATGGGCCACAGGTGATGGAAGTGAACTCATCGCCCGGTCTGGAGGGCATTGAATCGTGTACCGGACTCGATGTTGCCGGAGCGGTCATTGAATACATCGCAGCACAGGTCGACTTTCCGGAAATCGATGTGCGACAGCGGCTCACAGTGAGTAAAGGCTACGGCGTGAGCGAAATCTACGTACCGGAAGGCTCGAAGTTCGTAGGGCAGAAAATCGTCGAAACCGGGCTTGCTGAAAGCGATGTCAACGTACTCACGCTATACCGTGGTGCCAAAGTCATACCTAACCCGAAAGCCGACAGGGTGCTGGAGGCGGGGGACAAACTACTGTGTTTTGGCAAACTCGAAGCCATGCGCGGCATGATACCGGCGCGCACACGGCGACGACGTCGTCCGGTAATCCAGGAACTCGACACCGCGCTGACCTGAGCCTTGTTGGCAGCAAACCAGAGTAAACACAACTCACGAGAGCGATATTGCGGCGTTTCTGCGGTATGCATCGTTTTGCAAGCAAGGTGAGTCAGGCCTCTATTTAACATAAATATTTTATTTTATGTCTCCATGGCGTGACGCTGATGCGTAGTGATCGCGACCGGGCGCAGTTGCTGTCCCACCGCGAGTAATTTGCATGACCATCTCAGTGTCGACATTTAAATAGCCCAATCCATTTCGCCATAGCGAGGTATGAGTAGGCTCATATCACCTGAATCTCTGCTTATAGCAGTCAAGGAACTGCAGAACAGTCCTGGGCTGAAGCTACTGAAGACAGCAAAAAAACAGCCTAGAACCCCTTAAATTACCGTCTATCCACAGCGCTGCCTGACTTATCCAATATGCGCATAATATATATTATGTTAAATAAGGTATTTAGGCACACAGTTACCCACAGCAGGTCGAGGCGAATACTGCGTACTCCCCCACCAGGCAATCGGCTAGATTTATGCAAGACGTACAGATAGGAACAGATCGCGAACTATTGACCTGTTGAAGAATGTCCTGATAAGGCGGTGCTGTGTGAAACCGCGGGATCAGTTAGGCCAGTAAATGTACTCGTCGCCGTCCTCATACGGCACCCCGCCCGGCTTATCAATAAGTTGTGCATCCTGCACCACGCTTGGCCACATGGGTGGCGCTTGTTGCGCATTGTGCTCGGCGAGCAATGCTTCCAACTCAGCCACTTTTTCTGGATGTTGCTCCGCCAGATTGCGCCTTTCTGTTGGATCGACAGCAAGATTGAAAAGCCACTTGCGTTGCGCAGTTCCGGGGGCTTTGTCCGGCTGATTAGCACGGATCAGTTTCCAGCCGTTGTGCAGTACGCTCTGCTGATACCCTTCGCGCCAGAAAAGGGTTTCATGCGGACTGCCACTAACGTGTCCCTGCACAAACGGCATAAGGTTCACGCCATCAAGTTTACGATCGGTAGGTGGCTTTACAGTAGCGGCAGCAGCAAAAGTCTGGAACAGGTCAACATGGTGGATGGGTTCGACAAACACACTGCCGGGCTGTATTTTTGCCGGCCACTTTGCCATATAGGGTACGTGGATACCGCCCTCAAAGTGGTCGAGTTTCCACCCCCGGTAAGGTTTATTGATATCTGGCAAGCCGATGTACCCTGCGCCACCGTTATCGCTGGTGAACACAACCAGGGTATTCTCGCTTAGCCCATTGTCTTTCAAAGCCTGTTCTATACGACCGACACTGCGATCCAGTGCACGAATCATCCCTGCGTAAACACGCAATGCATGGTTTTCAATGTGAGGAAATGCATCGTAGTCCTCCTGTGTAGCCTGCAGGGGATTGTGGATGCCCCAGTGAGCCAGATAGAGAAAGAATGGCCGGTTGCGGTTCGCCTCGATCACTTTAATCGCTTCGTCAGTGTAGTAATCGGTCAGATATCCACCAGGCTGAAATTTCTTCCCGCCGTTAAACTGGGCGGCATAGCGCGCCGTGGCCCAGACCATGCGGTCGATACCTTCGCCTTCCTGTTTGGCATTCACTACATTGGCATCACCTTCAGGCAGATACAGCGTGCCCGCCAGATAAAGGCTGTCATCGAATCCCTGATCCTCCGGACGCATGCCAGGCAGGCTGCCCAGGTGCCATTTGCCGATATGCGCTGTGTAGTAGCCGCGCTGCTTTAACACCTCGGCAATGGTGACTTCGCTGGCTGGCATGCCCAGTTCTTCAAATGGCGGTAGTGCCTTGGCTTTGGCGTGGTCGATAAACAGCGGTAACGGCGTCGGATCAAGATCGTACATCCACTGGAAAATAGTCGCACCGATATTCATGAACGGTGTAAATTCGAAGCCAAATCGCGTCGAGTAACGCCCGGTCAACAGAGAGGCACGCGAAGGAGCGCAAACTGCATTTGCAGCATAGCCATTTTCAAAAATCACCCCTTCATGGGCAATCGCATCGATGTGCGGTGTTAGAACACTACCATCCGCAGCGCCACCGTTGTAAAGAGAGATATCGTTGAAACCCATATCATCGGCAAGAATTAAAATAATGTTGGGCGGTCGCTGATCCGGCGATTGGTCTGCAGTGGCCGGTCCATCTGGCCATTCGGTTGGAACGTTGGGCGCTATCGGATCAGTAATATTTTTAACAATCGGCAATCCCCAGACTAACAGGTTGACCCGGTTCATCCAGCCGACATAGCCGACAATCGCCAACACCAATACTACAGCCAGAGTTTTCTTCATGATTACCTCAACAACGGTCATTCCGTTGTGATATCAGAGTTGCCTTGGGCAACGAAAATTTTTTTGCGATGACTGCAATGATTTCATTACCTACAGTAACGACACCATCAAGCCGCGCGAGGGCGACACTTTATTGTCCAGCAATTCGTTCCACGACCCGGCCAGTGACGGCAGATCGCGTATCCACTCGACATTCAACTCTCCCTTTATTTCCTGCGCGATCTCAGCAGAGGCCACCATCGCCTTCATCATAATGACACCCGAACCCCATTGGGCTTCGCGCTTGGCGATATGGCCAGGAGCAAAGAAGAATGTGGGTTTGGCGCCGGGTAACTCCCCGGTTGTGCCCTGCTCTTCCCAGTGCGTTGCGCCAACCATTGTACTCTCGACCATATTGCTGCCCAGATGGTTATGTAACGCAACGGTCAAGCGAGCATCCCCTGACATGTCGATGTACGCCGCCCGCAGGCTCGCGTCAATGTCTGCCTCATGTTCGTAAACCACCACATCATCACAGCAGTTGAGGTCATTGACGAAGGCAACATTGGTTGCAGAAGTGAGTCCGACAATGCGCTGCGAAACGTTTTTGTCGTTATGTAACAGTTTGGCAAGGCCGTAGCCTGTTTTCGAGGACACCGAGCCAATCAAAATCTGTTCAGCGCCAAAAAAGTTGTTGGCTAAAAGATAGTCATACAACATGTACGAAGTTGCAAAGAGCGGAAAGAGCAGACATCGCTCCACCTCCATTTGCTGCATGAATGCGGGCTCTGCGCGGGTGCGCCTATAGGCGTTATACAAGGCCGGTAACGGTTTGCGATGTTCGCTGACATCCATGAACTGTTCGTCGCGCACTTTTCCCGGCTGTAACGTGGTATGGCTTGCCATTGGAAAAAATCCCCATAGCCGGTCACCGAGTGGCAGGGACTCACAGCGTGAGGCAATGACCTCGGCGCAACCCCATACCGGCACCCTGCCCCAATTGCCTTCTGCCGGGTAAAATGACCAGTAGCCGATGGCATCACCGGCGACAGCATAGCTGACATTATTCGCGGTCAGGCCGAACTGGTAGATCGCCACAAGCACTTCCCCGGCGGACAATTCTGGCAGTGCGGTGACCACCTTTTTGCTTACCCTCAGGTTGGTGCGATCTACCCACAGTTCACTGCACTGGGTCATACTTCATGGTCTCCGACTCATTAGTTGCGCTCAAAGCGACGCGCATCACTGGGCCCAAAGATATGGGCACAAGTTGTGTCATTATAGTATAGTCGCCGTTTGCTGCCCACAGGCTCAGCCGTGATATATAGCAGCACATTCCGAGGAGAAGCAGACAATGAAATTGGGACTAGGCTTGATTCAGAATGCCTTCAGCGCAAAACCGGGCATCGATCTAAAGATTGTCGAACTGGCCGAAACACTGGGCTTTGACTCCATCTGGGCAGCGGAGGCCTACGGCTGCGATGCCGTAACCAGCGCCGCCTGGATCGCGGCGCACACCAGTAGCATAAAAGTTGGTACCGCCATCATGCAGATGCCAGCACGCTCACCGGCATGCGCAGCGATGACAGCGATCGGGCTTGACGCTTTGTCCAATGGCCGCTTTATTCTCGGGCTGGGAAGTTCGGGACCGCAGGTGGCGGAAGGCTGGCACGGCGTTAACTACGATAAACCGCTGTTGAGGACACGTGAGTATGTCGATATCGTACGCACAATCCTGAAGCGCGAGGAACCACTACGTTACGATGGCCACCACTACCAGTTGCCGCTCACCGGGCCGAATACGACTGGCGCAGGGAAGCCGCTGAAAAGCGTCGCCCACGGAAATCCCCAGCAACAGATTTTTCTCGCTTCTATCAGCCCGGGCGGTTTGCGACTCGCGGCCGAAATTGCCGATGGCGTGCTGTTGTCCTTCGTTGACCCAACCGATACACAAAACACCGTGGATCGCCATCTCGCAGAAGGCTTCGCCAGTGAAGGTGCCCGGTGTCGACGCGAGGATTTCACCGTGAGCACATTTGTTAACGTAATTCTGCACGATGATGTAAGCGCAGTGCACACGATGATGAAGCCTACTATGGCACGTCAGCTGGGCGGCATGGGTTCGAAAGGCAAAAATTTCTACGCCGAATTCGCCAAACGCATGGGCTACACCGATGCGGTAGCGCAGATACAGAGCCTTTATCTGGCCGGCGAAAAAGACAAGGCAGCGGCGGCTGTTCCGGTAGATCTCATCGATCGCACCAACCTGATCGGACCCGCAGGACGCATTCGGGAGCGGCTGGAAAACTGGAAAGAGGCACAGCGACGTGGTTCGCTGGATATGATGTGTCTGACCACTGCTCAACCGGAAGCGATGCAGCTGATGGCTGAGGAATTGCTTTAGTGCTCTGAGAGCCGTCCGGGAGAGCACCAGCCTGTTCGCTCAAAAAGAGAATGCATTCGCTCTTCAGGCTGGTGCTCTCCCGGACTCTGCAATAGCGAGGTACGGTGAAAAGCCTACGGTGCCCACTCCACCCGCACCTAAAATTCGAAAGCTCTCAAAACAACATGTCGCGCAACATATCAAGCCGCATACTGCTGCGCTAACGCCCGCATCACCTCACGAAAGCCCGCCATGGTTTCGTCAACAATCTCGCGCGCAGACTTAATCGAATCAATCCGTCCACAAACCTGACCGCATAATGGAATCGCCGCTTCCATATCACCGCCGAAATACAGGCTCTGCAACTGCGCCATATGCTCCATCACAGTAAACTGCCCCAGCGGTGCCAATGCGGCAGTACGGGCAGTTCGCAATGCACGCAGTGCGGGTCGCGATTCCTGGTTGAGGAACACAGTACCGGTTTCCGCAGCATCTATGACTGCCTGTTTATAGTTATCGTGCACTGGCGATTCGGCACAGGAGAGCATCCGCGTGCCCATCTGCACACCCTCGGCGCCCATCGCAAATGCACCGGCCATAGACAGGCCGTCAACCATGCCACCAGCTGCAATGATCGGTACATCGACGCGAGAGCGAATGAGCGGCAGCAAAACCATGGTAGAAACCGGGCTCGGATTCTTGAAGCCACCGCCCTCCCCGCCTTCGACGACCAGGCCGTCGACACCCGCGTCCATCGCTTTCATTGCCATGTCCAGCGTTGGTACCACGTGAAAGACCTTGATGCCGGCCTGCTGGAAAGCCTCCGTGCAAACCTTAGGGCTACCGGAAGACGTGGTAACAAATTTGATACCCTGATCGATCACGAAGTCGATAATATTGCTGCCCTTGACGTACGACAGCGCAACGTTCATACCAAACGGTTTGTCCGTCAGTTGCCGCATCTTTGCGACTTCAGCCTTGATATTGTCGAGTTCACCGGAGGATGTTTCGATGATTCCCATACCGCCGGCGTTGCTTACCGCTGAGGCCAGTTGTGCGCGGGCAATCCAGCCCATCGGAGCCTGAATAATAGGGTAGTCGGTACCAGTCATTGCAGTGACGCGATTTTTGATAGCTGCTGTCATTTGGTCCAGTTCCTTGTGATGATTGTGGTGTTTATCGATCAGCTATGGGAGAGCATCGCTTCACAACCTGTTCCGGCCAACACCCGGTCGACGCGGGCGCGATCCGCGCTATTCAGTGCCTGATACTGTTCGTTAATCCAACGCAGACACTTGGCCTGGTAGGGAAACGTCTGTTGGGTCCAAAGCACGCCATCAATCATTGCTTCCCAGGATTTCTCGGCCGCGGCGACCGATTTGGCGTTGGCCAGCAGCGCAGGAACATACACCCGTCCGATTTCACTCAGCAGTCCCTGCAGCGAATCTGGAATTTCCTCGAGTGCTATCCAGTCATTGTCCTGTGGTTCTAAACCGCACTGGTCTTCCATGCGATCGACCCATGCTACCGTGCGCGGTGACACCTCATGTGCGATGGCACGCGGTGTCGGGTCAAAACCCACCAGTTGCGTCAACTGGCCAAACATCGCGAAGTCGCCCGCGCCAGGACGCTGTCCCAGCATAAACGGCAGCTGCGCCAGATGCGCTTGCATGGCGGCCAGGTATCGCCGGTAACTGGCGTCGATTATAGGCGCAGTACTGTCGTTGGAGCCCACCACATACAGGCGCCCTACCTGTCGCTCTGTGAACACCTGTTTGAACGTCTGGTGCAACTCATCAGGTATGCAAATATCCATGCCCAGTGGCAATAACGTACCGGCATTATCGGCATCAGACTTTGGATACCACCGGTAATGAAACATGTACTTGGTGCACCACTCGTCACCGAAATCCTCGATCAGGTAGTCGATGAATGCGAGCGCAGGGTCTGTCGGTATTACCGAACGCGGACGGTAGATAGTCTCCAGGCGCCGGATGATTGGACTGGAATCGCACGCCGGGTGCACCGCACCGTCTTCCGACTCAAATAAAAATGTCGGGTGAAAAATGGGACGAGGCTTTTCGATTCCCAGTGCATCAAGTGTCGCCGCCGGGTCGCCCCAGATAATGCTGTAGGGAATGCGGCGGTAGCGTAACAATGCCACCATTTTGCGGGTGTAAGGTGAGCCAGTGCCGCCAATCAGCTTTAATGGTTTCAGGGTGGACATGCGTCTTTCTCCTATGCGATATACCGCGTGCGTTGCGAAATATTCAGTGGGTCCTGACATATATTGACACACTTTATGTCATCATGTAACTGACTACCGTTTCTGAATATTCAACTGCGAATGATCTACTGCGATTCAGGATCGCAGTGAGTGAGACGCTGGAAAATTAACCCAGAGATCGGGGTGTCACAAATAGACTGAAGCGCACAGCCATTGCGTCTACACTGCGAGATACCCATTCCGGAACCGTCGTACAGCGCTATGAGTTCCCGGTCTGGCAATTTACCGAAACCGAGGCCCGTCAGAGGAAAATGCTGAAAACTATTGCAGCAGTGCTGATCATTACAGCGTCAGTAATGTTGTGGCAACAGTGGCGCTACCTGCGCATCCGGCGCAATTATGCCCAGGATCGCCAGCACCAGTTGCATCCTGGTGGCGTATTCCATGTCATCGTGTTCTTTAAACTGAAAAGCGGTAGCAGGGTCATCGATTGCGCGAGGCGCTACACCCAGCAGGTGATATCGGGCAGCAAGGCACGGTTGATTTACGCCGGCCAGGCCGCTTTTACTATGCCTTCTGAACAGCTCGGCGATCGCCAGTGGGATGGTGTACTGCTATTTGAATACCGCTCGCGAGCCGCGTTTGAAGAGGTCCGAAACACTACGGAAAGTAAGGACGCCCGAGCACTATTTGCCGACAGCTACCTGCACGGTATGCGGCGCAATCGAAAAACCAGTGCGGCTGTTCCGCAATACTTGTTGCGACGCCTGATGAAACTACTACTGAGAGGGGAATGGCGTGTTCCACCGCTGGAAGCTTCTTCACAGTTTGAAACTGCGCCTGAACTTGAGCTCTGGCGCTCGCGTGTGAGCCGTTTGCGCGCACTACAAAAGATTAACCGGGAGGGGCTGGTGGTCTTCAATCTCGTGAAGTACAGCAACGCAGGCTCTCGCGGCACAGTGGAGAGTTTTGGCAGTCGATTAATTCCGCGTATGGCTGCTCTGGCTTACGGTCCGCTACACCTTGGCCGCTCCGTAGCGCTGGAAGAATTCGCCCGCTATGATCGGGTATTTGTCGTGTACTACCCCAGTGCCCACTATCTCGCCGAATTGATCAGCAGTCAGTACTTTCAGAATTTTATCGACAGCGCCCTGGTTAGCGACACTCTCTGGGTACCCACTGTGCCAATAACCGAACGACTGTAGATTGAGCAGCAGACGCTATTTAACATGACAGAACATAATACGGCATATACTATGCCAACAAAATGACAGTGTAACTGGAGAACAGTCAATGCACCTGAAAGGTAAAGTCGTCGTGGTCACAGGTGCCGGAAGCGGAATTGGTAAAGCGCTGGTCAAGAGATTCGTCGCCGAAGGTGCCCGTGCCGTGGTCGCTGTGGACATCAATGCCGATACTGTACATAACACCGCTGCAGAACTCGGGTGTATCGCCATGCATGCGGATGTTACGAAAGAAGAAGATATACTGCGTGTCATTAATGAAACAGAAAGCAGCGTCGGTGACATTGACCTTTTCTGCAGCAATGCGGGCGTCGCAGTAGGAGCCAGCGAACAGTCGCCTGACGCGCAGTGGCAATTTATTTGGGAAGTCAACGTCATGGCACACGTGTACGCCGCGCGCCATCTGGTGCCGCGTATGATCCAGCGCGGTGGTGGCTACCTGCTCAATACCGCTTCTGCCGCTGGGTTGCTTAACCAGATTGGCGGGGCCGCCTACGGTACCACCAAACATGCTGCCGTCGGCTTCGCAGAGTGGCTGGCGCTGACCTACGCTCATCAAGGTATCAAGGTGTCCCTGCTCTGCCCTCAGGCGGTACGCACCGCAATGACCGCAGATCCGAATGATCAAAGTACCAAGGCTGCAAGCGGCGACGGCATGATGGAACCTGATCTTCTTGCCGACATCGTAGTTGAACATCTGCAACGCGAGGCTTTCCTGATCCTGACACACGACGAGGTCAAAGGTTATATGCAACGCAAGACATCCGATTACGACCGTTGGATTGCCGGCATGAACAGGCTGCAGCAAAAATTGTCGGGCACGGCATCAACAACCTGAGCAAAGCACTCAGCAACGCGTTTATAAGTCTTCAATTTGTTTGTTAAGGAGTATCCCCATGAAAAAGTCCGTTGTACTGCTAATCGGCGTGTTGGTGATAGCCGCAGTTGCGTATACGCAGAGAGACAAAATCGCACTGCGCATCATGGCCAAGGGAGCAGAGGTGGCCATGACCAGCAATACCACAGACGACCTGCCGGATGGTCTGCATATCGCCTTGTGTGGTGCGGGAGGCCCCCTGCCCGATCCCAAACGCTCGGGCGCCTGCGTTGTGGTCTACGCTGGCCACCACCTGTTTGTTGTCGATGCCGGCACCAACGGATTGCGTAACCTGGTACGAATGCGCTACCCCGCCGGAAAAATTGAAGCAGTCCTGCTAACGCACTTCCACTCTGACCACATCGACGGACTGGGCGAAATGGCAACTATTCGCTGGGTCAACAACGGGAATACGGCGCCTCTACCCGTGATTGGTCCTGAAGGAGTGCAACAGGTGGTCGAGGGCTTTAACACAGCCTACACCCAGGATTCCATTTATCGCCATGCGCACCATGGCGACACTGTTGCCCCCTTGAGTGGTTTTGGCATGGTTGCCCGGCCCTTCCCACTGCCTGCACAGGGCCAATTGGTGACCGTGTTCGATCAGGACGATGTTAACATTCAGGCCTTTGCAGTCGACCACGATCCAGTTAAGCCAGCAGTGGGATACCTTTTCTCTTACAAGGATCGCACGGTGTTAATCAGTGGTGATACGGCAAAATCCGCTAACTTGCAACAATTTGCAGAGGGCGTGGATCTGCTGGTACACGAAGCGCTATCGCAAACGCTGGTCAATTTAATGCATGACACCGCAACCAAGGTGGGGGCGACGCGTTTGGCGAAAATTACCCACGACATTGTGGATTATCACGCTACACCGGTAGAAGCGGCTGAGATCGCACGCGATGCTGGCGTCGGTCACTTGCTCTATTACCATATAGTGCCTCCGCTGATGGTTCCCGGCGCCGAAGCTGCGTGGCTTAGCGGCGTAGCGGACGTTTTTCCAGACTATACACTCGGCCAGGACGGCACCGCATTCTCGCTACCCGCCGGCTCCAAGGACATTATTCTCACCGCTGACAGTATGTAGTTGATGCACCCGATGCAAGCCGTTGAAGTTACGTGCTTGCATCGCTTTCGTTTACCGAGTGCTGTGCGCTAAAAAGCTCGCCACATCACCACCCTTTACAACTGGCTGTCCGTGCCATCCAGCGGTATTGTCAGGGTGACCTCTGTACCAATAGCCTCAGTGCTGACAATCTCCAGACGGCCATCCACTGCTTCCAGTCGTTGCTGAATACTGAACAATCCAAAGGAACGCGTTGAACCCAGGGCTGCCGAGACATCGAATCCCACACCATCGTCGGTGATCGTCACCAGCAATTGTTGCTCAAATAACGCCACCGTTACACCGGCTGCATTTACCCCTGAGTGCTTGACGACGTTCAGCAACATCTCGCGCACTGCCTGAAAAGTCAGAGTACTGATATCGCTCGGTAGAGTGACCATCGGCAGGGTGCCCTTGATGGTGACATTCAGAGCGTGATGTTCCTCCATCCAGCGCGCCAACCACTGTAAAGCGACTACCAATCCATAGCCGTAGAGAATCGGCGGGGCGAGTTCCATGGTCAGGGTGCGGGATGCTTCCAGAGCCTGATCAAGAATCCCGACCACTTGCTGACCGATATCCCTCACCGCGGGTGCCATGGTGTCTGTCTGCAGCATTTCGGCCCTGAATTTGGCCGCTACCAGCAGTTGCTGATGCTCATCATGCAGTACCTGGACAATCCGCTTGCGCTCATCATTTTCAGCTTCGGTAAGCTGTGCCGCCAGCGCTCGAAACTGGGCGTTGCGCTGCGTCAGCTCGGCGCAGGCTGCCTCCAACTCATCGGTACGCTGCTTTATGCGCGACTCCAATCTCTCATTCAGCTCGATCAGCGCACGCTCCATTTGTTTGCGTTGAGTAATGTCGCGCGCCGTGATTTGCACATAGGATCGCTCACCGGCGATAACGGTGTTTAAAGTGATTTCGATGAAAACCTGCAAACGATCAAGATTTTCTCCACTCCATTCGAAATATTGTGGCTCACCCGAGCGTGACGCCTCCACCTTTTCGATGAAGAAATCCCGTGAATTGCGCCCGTTAGGTTGCGTTGCTACGAAAAAATCAAACGTAGGAGTAGCCAGAATCTGTTCGCGAGAAATCTTGAACAGTTGCAGTGTCTGCTCATTGCAGTCAATGATCTGCCAATTCTCCATGATCATGGTGGCATCACCGGCATGTTCAAACAGCGCCCGGAACCGATCCTCACTTTCGCGCAGCTCTGCTTCCAATTGCACGCGCTGGGTAATATCTTTGACCGTTGCCGCGTAATACATCACGGTTCCGCTCTGATCTTTTATGGCAAACGGGTTTACTATCACCGGAAAACGTTCGCCATTTTTGCGCTTGAAGATCAATTCCAAGTCAGCAAATTCACCACGCAAGGTCTCGGCAAACGCTTTAGCGATACGCTCATGCTCTTCTGGCGGCCAGTAACGTTCGGCAGGTAGCGCGCCAATAAGCTCTGCCTCAGAAAAGCCTGTCATCTCACAGAAGGCGGGATTGACATCGACATGCACACCGGCGGCGTCTACGATGGAAAAGCCGTCCTGCATGTACCGGAACGATAATTGACGCAGGTAATTGGCGGAATCTGCATGCCCGTCAAAGACCGATTTCGAGTCAGAGCGAATTTTCAAACACTCCCCTGTAATGCTGCACCTCAGGAATCGGGTCATAGAAGTGGTGCAACAATTGCCGCCACTGTTGGTACTGCCCGGACTGCCTGAAGCCGACAGTATGATCCTCCATGGTTTCCCAATTCACCAATAAAAGGTAGCGGCAGGGCTCTTCAATACACTGTTGCAATTGGTGCGATACATAACCCTGCATCTCACAGATGATCAGTTGCGCCCTGCCAAATGCTGCCTCGAACTCACGCTCCTGGCCCGGCTTAACATTGAGTATTGCCACTTCAAGTATCATCTTGCCCCCTTCACGTTCCAAGCGGGGTGCTTTGCACGCTATTGTGCAAAAAGCGCATCAAGCTGCGTTCACCAACTCAGCAAACTGCTGTTGGTGATAGTCAGCATCACCAAACAGGGTATTGATGATCATCAGGCGTTTGACGTAAAAACCCACCGACAGTTCGTCCGTCATCCCCATCCCGCCATGCAACTGAATGGCTTCGCCACCAATTAATCGTCCTGCTCGGCCGGTCATGACTTTCAACGCGAGCAAACTGCGCTTTGCATCGGGGGAATTCTCCTGCGATGCGCATACAGCGCGGTATAAGAGCGACTTGACGTTTTCACACGCCCCGAACATATCCACCATGCGATGCTGCAGTGCCTGAAAGGAGCCGATGGGAACACCGAACTGTTCGCGTGTCTTGCAATACGCCAGGGTTTGCTCGTTCAGTGCTTCCATAGCGCCCAGTGCATTCGCACAGATTGCCAGGCGGGCATCGTCCATCACCTGCGCCATTAAACTATACCCCTCGCCTACAGACCCTATCACCTGGGCTCCCGCTACGTCAGTCAGCCTGATATTCGCCGCTTGCTGGCCGTCTGTCATGCGGTACACGATACGCTCCAGGCCGGCGCTATCAGCGTCCACCAAAAATAGCGTAATGCCCGCCTCGTCAAATTGCTCGCCCGAAGTACGAGCCGCGACGATAATCTGTTGCGCGGCACCGCCGTTAAGGACCACTGTTTTCTCGCCGTTTATTACCCAGGTTTCGCCGTTGAGTTGTGCACTGGTGCGAATATCTGTAAGCGCATAGCGGCTCTGGCGCTCAAGGTAAGCAAAGGCGCCCTGAACCTCTCCGGCAATGATGCGAGGAATAATGTCATTGCGCTGCGCGTCACTAGCTCCTGCCTGCAACAGCCCACCGAACAACAACACTGTCGCCAGAAATGGCTCCGCAACCAATCCGCGGCCAAACTCCTGCATAATTACCATGGTATCAACCGGACCCCCGGCAAAACCGCCGTATTCCTCTGCGAATGGAATGGACAGCCAACCCAGCTCCGCAAACTGCTGCCAGTGGGCCTCACTGTACCCCTGTGACTCAGCGACGATCGCATTGCGCTGGTCGAAGGAATAATTTTCTGCAACAAACCGCGCAATGCTGTCGCGAATCTGGCCCTGCTCTTCACTCAAATTAAAATTCATGGCGAACTCTCCTACAAACCCAGTACGTATTTGGCGGTAATATTCTTTTGCACCTCGTTTGAGCCACCGTAAATCGAAGAGGCTCTACCTCTGAAATACAGCTTTTGTGCGGAGTCCGCATAACTATGCCCGAGTTGCTCTGCACTTAATTCACCCTGTAGCGTGCCGCTGTAATAGGCCGCTGCATCCATGCGCAGTTCCTGAATCGCCTGTTGTATTTCAGTGCCCTGTAGCTTCAGCAGCGAGGATTCAGGGCCGGGCTGTTTGCCCTCCGAAATGGAAGCGAGTGCGCGTAGTTCTGTAAACTCCAGCGCCATGAGGTCTATCTCGATATCTGTCAGTCGCTTGGCGAAAAGCGCGTCATCGAGCAGGCTCTTGCCGGCGTTAATTTCGGCGCGCGCCAGTTCACGCACCTCTTTCAGCGCTCGCTTGGAATCGGCTACTTCAGCTATAGAAAGTCGCTCATGTACCAGTAGAGATTTGGCATATGTCCATCCCTTGCCCTCTTCGCCGATGCGATTTTCCGATGGCACGCGCACATTGTCGAAGAACACTTCATTCAAGTGGTGAAAGCCGTCGATGGTTTTAATGGGGCGGACGGTGATACCGGGACTTTTCATATCGATCAGCAGAAACGTGATGCCCTCCTGCTTGCGTCCGGAACTGTCAGTTCGCACCAGACAAAAAATCCAGTCGGCGTACTGCGCATAGGTGGTCCAGATTTTACTGCCGTTGATAACGTACTCGTCACCTTCGCGGTCTGCGCGCATTTTCAGCGAGGCGAGATCAGAACCGGCACCCGGCTCCGAGTATCCCTGGCACCACCAGTCCTCACTTTTGAGAATCCGTGGCAGGAACTTCGCTTTCTGTTGTTCATTGCCGTATCCAATAATCACGGAGGCGACCATGGTTACGCCGAACGCCACTGCTTCCGGTGCGCCGACAACGGCTCGCTCAGAGTTGTAAATAAACGATTGCGTAACGCTCCAGTCGGTACCGCCATACTCAACCGGCCAGTGTGGGGCTATCCAACCCTTGTTATACAGGTGATTTTGCCACTCGATAACGCCCTCCTTCATGGTCGTCCGGTTATTGCACTTAGCCGCCAACGCGGGAGTCCAGTACTCGTTAAGAAACGTCCGCACCTCCTGTTGAAAGCGCAGATCTTCTTCGCTCAAGCGTGTATCCATTGTGTTCCTCCTTTTGGGTTAACTGTGTAATTCATGTTCGATCTGAAACCGTCAGCTTTTTTGTACTACAGTCGCTGTAAAACTAGCACTGTCATGCAACCGGTTCTGCGATTTTTTCATCTTCCGCTGGCCGGGTTGACACCGCAGCAATGTGCGAACCGATCAACTCAACTAACTCAGGCAATAGTGGTTCTGGCAAATCATGTCCCATGCCATCGATCACCTTTAGCTGCGCACCGCGCACAAGCCTCGCGGTATCTATACCACCTTGTACCGGAACGAGCGGATCGGCCTTGCCATGGATAACCAGTGTGGGAGTCCTGATACGTTGCAATGCATCAACACGATCACCGCTGGCCATGATCGCCGCCATGTGTCGAGTATGACCTGCTGGATAATGGGAGCGTTGGTAGCTTTGTGCCAATTTTTTACGCAGAGCTTCATCACTGGGCTGGTACGCCGGGCTCCCGATCAATCGCCAGGTACGCATGGAAAAATCCAGCAATGCACTGACACCCGAACCAGCGGGGCGACGTAGCATATGCATGGCAATGCCGGGTCTGGCTCCAGGTAAGGATTTACGACCACTAGTGGACATGATCGAGGTGAGGGAAAGCACTCGTAGCGGGAAGTCGGCCGCCATCAGCTGTGCAATCATGCCTCCCATCGACGCACCCACGATATGCGCCCGTTGAATATCCAGTGCATCGAGCAGGCCAACTGCATCCCGGGCCATGTCATGCAGGGTATAGGGCACTTGAAATGGCAGATTGAAGCGGGCAAATGTCGCCATTTTCAACAGATGAGGCACACGCGCGCCGTCCACTTTTTGCGACAGCCCGATATCGCGATTGTCAAAGCGGATCACCCGGTAGCCACGTCGCGCCAAACCGTGACAGAAAGCCTCTGGCCAGGCGATCATCTGCGTGCCCAGCCCCATAATCAGCAATATAACCGGCTGTTCCGGGTCACCGAATTCCTCGTAGACCAATTCGATGCCATTGGCCTTGAGTGCTTTTTCTGCCATGGGAGGTCCTGCCGTTACCCGCTGCCCGGATGCACCGCTGCAGCTGTCGCATGCTGTGCAGCCAAATCAGTCATATACCGTTCAGCCAAAATTTTTCAGGCGTTGATGGATGATGCGTTCAGCGTCAGACATGATGGTATCAATCAGTTCCTTAACGCTGGGAATATCGTGTATGAGACCGGCAACCATGCCGCAGGACCACGCACCGGCGTCCATCTTACCGCCCTGCATAATGCTGGGGTAAACACCGGCCACCTCCTCGGCAATATCCTCGAACCGCAGCTTATCGCCCAGTGCAGCTTCCTTCTCCAACAGCCTTTCGACGGCGGAATTGGTCAAAACACGTTCTGTATTGCGCAGTGGACGCATGACCAGTCGGGTATCCAACTCGCTGGCAGCAACAATAGCCTGCTTGACATTATCATGAACGGGCGCCTCCTTGGTGGCGATAAAGCGTGTGCCCATATTGATGCCCTCCGCGCCCAGAGCAAGGGCCGCTACCAGACTACGACCATCGGCCATACCGCCAGAGGCAACAAAGGGTATCGACAACTCGTCTGCTGCCCGGGGTAACAAAATGAAATTGGGAATATCATCCTCGCCAGGGTGTCCGCCGCACTCGAAACCGTCAACTGATACGGCATCGCAACCGATGCTCTGCGCCTTCAAAGAGTGCCTCACAGCCGTGCATTTATGGATAACCTTGATACCCGCTTCCTTCAACATAGGCAGCCATTGCGCGGGGTTGTTCCCGGCGGTCTCGACTACCCTCACACCGCCATCGATAATCGCCCTGAACAAGCCAGGATAATCCGGTGGAGTGAGCGAGGGTAAGAAGGTAATATTCACGCCGAATGGCTTGTCGGTCATGGTCTTGCAGCGCGCGATTTCTTTTGCCAGTTTGTCAGGGGTACCCTGCGTCAGCCCAGTGATTATGCCCAGACCACCGGCATTGGAAACGGCAGCAGCCAACTCAGCGAGGCCGACGAAATGCATGCCGCCCTGGATGATAGGATGTTCAATACCAAGCAGTTCAGTAATTCGCGTTTTCATTGAGGTCCCTTAGTGAAATAGTTGAATGATGATGCGCGCGAAGATTGTATATGCCGTTCAATAATAATCCAACGATATGAAGAGGCACTTCAACTTGCTTATGAACGCAGCAGACCTTGCTACGACCGTTAACAAACCGTACATCGAGTCGCAGGTAGACGAAGGACCACAAGTGCTGCGCGAACGCTTTGCACAGTGGGGTTATTTGCTGATCAAGCGTTATGTGCCGGCACAGCAATGCCAGAGCTTGCTGCACGCGCTGTTGCAGGCCGCGCATCCACATATCAAGCACAATGGTTCGCATGCACCGCGTCTGCTGGGCACACCTTTCTTTGAAACCGATCCTGCCTGGGACGAAATCTACCCAAAAATACAATCGCTGGAGGTGTTTCACCAATTTTTCCACCAGCCCTACATACTGGCCCTGATGGAACAGGTGGCCGGCACTGCGCCTTTCGTCTATCCCATGAAAATGGCGCGCATTTCCACACCGGGCAAGATCGGTTTTGAAACACCACCTCACCAGGACGCGCACTCTCACAACGCCGGGCCAACGATGGCCGGATTCTGGGTCGCTCTCCACGATGTGACCGAGGCAATGGGCAGAGTCAAAGTATTACCCCGGTCGCATGAACGCGGTGTGCGGCCGGTGTTCAGCACACAGGGCGTGGGCGGCGTACAATGCGAAATATACGCCGATGAAACTACCTGGCACGTGTCGGATGTCGAGGCTGGCGATGTATTGATCTTCCATTCCTGTACCGTGCATAAGGCTGAGCCCAATACCACCACCGACACAGTGCGCGTCAGCGTCGATACGCGCTTCTGCGACTACGGTGCACCGGTTTTCTCGACCAATCTGGAGCCACATCACGGCTGGCGAATCGCAGGCCTGGATTGGCCGTCGATCTACGCTGGTTGGCGCGACACCCAGAACCAGTACTACTGGCGCGACTACCCCGGCCTGTTCTGACAGACTGCCGCGAGTCCCAGCGCTGTCCCGGGTTCGACGCAATTTCGCAGGCTCGATAGCTAGCATCCTATTTACGCGCGGCGAGTTGGCGTTGAATTTCTCTGGCGAATAGCCACAACCTGTCCTGTCCCCACAGTGCCAGAATTTCTTTCCCCGAGTCATCGAGCAAACGAAAACTCGGCACGCCCCAAAGCCCGGCCCCATACATCGCCAAACGATTGTTCTCCAACAGCGCTTCCCAGCCGGGTTGCCCGATATGGGATTTTGCAGCGGCCCAGTCGAGACCGGCCTGTTCCACTACTTTACGCAAGCCTTTGTCATGATTGATATTTACGCCCTCGGCAAAAGCACAACGCAGGAAAGCGCTGATCAACGCTACGCCTTTGCCCTGCGCCTCTGCCCACGGATACAGCGAGTAGCCGCGCCGCGCAGGGTTGCCAATGGGGTCGTAGAAGTTGCCGAAAGGAACTCCTGCTGCGCGCGCTTCCCTGGCGGTATCCCAGAAGATATACATGCCTTTTTGCCGGGTCGCAGGAACGCCTCGCATGACCATGGGTAGCACCGGTCGGACCTGCAGGTTCACACCGGTGTCTCTGGCCAACGATACCGCGCGATCAAAGCTGATTGCCGTATAGGGACTGCGCAGCGAGGCGTAGACTTCCAGCGTGAGTCCGCCGTCATCCTTTAGCGGACCTGCCTCTACAGCTGGTCTGGGCACCAGTGCGGGAGCGTCAGGCTGGCGGTCAGCACCGAGCGCTGCAAGACGCTGCTCGAGGTGATACAACCGATCGACACCCCAATACCACTCCTCACCGTAATAGAACATTGCGCCGGAGTAGTGTTTGAGTTCCTCGCGTCGCTGCGTGCCGGCGGTAATTCGCTGCGCAGTTACCGCGTCCGTCGCACAACCGAACTGTTCCGCCAACTGACGCAATGCGGCTTCGTCATCCGCCCACAGCGCCTGACCTACCTGGGCAGCGCGCGCAACGAAGCCTTGCGCATCCTGGGCCGCGAGTATCCCTGCCGCCAGAGTCACCAGTGCCGGTTGTAACCGGGCATCGTGCCGCGCAAAAGTCAGTCCGTATTCCGCAGCAACATGGAAGGCATCGTAACGCGACAGTTGCAACAGCAATTCTGGTTCTGCGGCATTCTTACCCTGCGGCCCCGTCACCAGGTGACACACCATCTGAATGTCATAGCGCTGCGCCAACGCTGTCAACACCTGCGCCGCGAGCTGGCTGTAACCGTCATCCACCTGATGGAAATATTCGACAATATGCGGCGCACCGGACTTCACCCGCTGCTTCTCAATTTTCACGCGCTGTCTGGCCAGGCGCTGCGGTCGGCACAAGGCTGTCATCAACTTTGAGGTGGCCCAGCGCAGCGAGGAGCTTGGGTCCATGGTGGCGGCACCGCCCTGCTCTTTAAACTGCTCTGCCATTACCTGGCCTCCTGTATGGGCATTGGGCTAACGCTGCACGATCTTGCCGGCATTCTCCTGAAACTTTTTGGCTGCCTCTGCGTCATCGAGGATATTCTCAATCTTTATCGGTACTTCGATACCCTTGCGTAGACCGGGCTTTTCCTTCATCACCGACAGCCAACGATCGAGATTGTGCAGACCATCGCGGGAAACTCCCGACCATTTGTAGGTTCTGACCCAACACCAGTTGGCAATGTCCGCAATAGAGTAGTCATCCGCCAGCCATTCACTTTCATCCAGTCGTCGATCGAGCACTTCAAACAGCCGGCGACACTCATTCTGGTAGCGGTCAATGGCTGGCTGGATCTTCTCAGGGAAATAACGGAAGAATACATTGGCCTGCCCCATCATCGGACCGATACCGCCCATTTGAAACATCAGCCACTGGAGGACACGCGCGCGTCCAGCGCTGTCGCTGGGTAACAAGCGGCCGGCTTTCTCGGCGAGGTAGATCATGATCGCACCGGATTCAAACACAGCAAGATCGTTCGCAGCGCGATCTATGATCGCAGGAATCCTGCCGTTCGGATTAATTGCGAGGTATTTGTCGCTGCGCTGCTCTCCACTACTGAGATCTACTGCATGAACCTCATACGGTATCCCTAATTCCTCCAGAGTGCAGGAGGCTTTGTGGCCGTTGGGCGTGGACGCGGTGTAGAGTTCAATCATGCGGCAATCCTTTGTAGGTGAGTAAAGGTAGCTGCGCACCAGTCATCCTGCGCAGGTTGTAATTCCCGCAGAGCTTGCGCGAATGCCGTTCTAATGACACCATATGTGCCATTTGTTGGCAAGGCTTAATGTTACATCGCGCTCCGCGTTCCCCACCACAAGTTAAATTGATAGGGTGTGCCACAGTATGGAATATTCAATGCGCAGCAACATCGCCGTCATCTCCATGGACGATGGCAAGGTCAATGTCGTTGGCCATACCTTTCTCGACGAATTAAATGCCGCGCTGGACCGGGCGGAGGAAGAGACACCCGGCGCGGTAATCCTGCGCGGCCGCGAGGGAATCTTCTCCGCCGGCTTTGACCTCGGAGAATTCAAGAAAGGTGATGAGGCGGGGTTTTCGATGGTCCACAAAGGCTTGCAACTGTTGATTCGTCTCTACGGATTCCCACTGCCGACCGTAGCGGCCTGCACGGGGCACGGAATCGCCATGGGCGCGTTCATTATTATGGCCTGTGACACCCGGATCGGCAGCCGAGGACGCTACAAAATCACTCTCCCTGAAACCGCGATTGGCATGGAATTGCCGCATACCCTGCTGGAGCTCACGGCCTCCAGAATTCCACCACAATTTATGACACGTGTGGCGATACAAGCAGAGGTATTCAACCCGGAGCAGGCTATTGAAGTGGGTTTCCTGGATGAAGTGGTCGAGCCCCAGACCCTCGATGCGCGGGCACTGGAAGTCGCCGAAAAACTGGCGCAGCTGCCACAAGCAACCTATGCAGCTAACAAACTGTTTGCGCGTAAGAAAGCGCTTGCAGGCATGGCCTCTGAGCTGGAGAAAGTGGTGGCACAGCTACAGTAAGCCACCAGTGAACAGGCATTTGCTATCGGATCCAGCACCCCGTTAGCCGCCTGGCGCCAGCTAACGCAGGCGCAGTTTCTTAAAATCTGGCGATGATGTTGTTGGCGACCTCAGTGAGCCCCGCCGCCGGGTCCTTACCCAACCCCAACACGGGCACAATAATTCGTGCAGCGCCGGCAGCTTCGAATGCCTTGATGGCATCGAGGCCGCCCTGCATATTCCACATACAGGAGATTTCGACACTGCCAGGGTCTCTGCCAATCTCGGCACAGGCTGCTTTCAGCGGTGCCAGCTTCTCTACCAGCGCAGGTGCAGTGTCCACGGGCAGGAACCAGCCGTCGCCGTGGCGGGCAACGCGTTCATAAATCTTCCCCTTGGTGCCACCCATAATAATGGGCACGCCTGTTTTTGCCTGCGGCACCGGATAGCTCTTGAATCCTGACCAGTTTATATACTCGCTATGGTGTTCCACCTGTTCACCGGACCAGACCTTGCGCATGGCCACAATATAGTCGTCAAACCGCGCTCCGCGACGCTCGAATGGCACACCCATAGCGTCGAACTCTTCCCTCAGCCACCCGATTCCGGCACCGAGCATAAAACGCCCTCCCGATACGAAGTCCAGACTTGCGGCTTGTTTGGCAAGTAGCAACGGATTGGCCTGCGACACGATGTTGACCCCGGTACCCAATCGCAGCGTTGTGGTGTGGGCAGCGATCGCTGTGAGCGCTATGAGCGGATCCACAAAATTGGTATCGGGGCGCGCGCCCATCTTGCCGTCTGCGTTGTAAGGATACCTGGACGCATAGTCTTCCGGCACCATGACATGCTCGAAAGTCCAAACCGATTCCACACCGACAGACTCTGCCAATTGCGCAAGCCCGACGATCTGCTCGACGCGCTTTACGCCTACATTTACGGGTATCAGGCCAAATTTCATATCGCGTACTCCTGTTTCAGCGCTTAAGCTGCGGTTGTTGTCCCTCGACGAGTTCCAACTGCCCTTTGCAGCGAGTTACCCAATGCCCAATCGCGGTATTCAGTGCCGCCAATCCACCGACTTTTTCGAGTAGTTGGTTGGCAGCTTCCTTGTCGCTACCCGTCAGCGACTGGTAAGCCAGCCAGGGCCTTTGAAACATCCACTGTGCATAGCTGCTGATAACACGCTCTCCAGTCGCGCTGCCACTGGTAAACGCGTGCATACCGAGAAAGCGCGGAATGCTGCCCCCCGGATTAGCCTCGAGCCAGGCGCTGTTGTGCGCGATGACGTCAAGCACATCAGGCAACTGATCCCGGCACATTGTTGACAACACCGGTAACAGTGATTCGGGGATCTCATCATTCGGGAGGAACTCTCCGGACAATGGCTGGGGATGGTTCATGCGCTCTACCCAGGCGTACACACATGGGGCACGTTCCTGCATCAGTGCCTTGGGCACCGGGTCGCGGCCAAGGTGGGCATAGAGCGGGCCTATGAGACCGTAATCCCCAATACTGGGACGAGATCCGAGCAGGAAATCATAGTGGGCAAAATGCACATTGAGTTGTTCCAGCAAGACAAGGTAGGCGGCCTCAATGCCGGGAATCGTTGCCTCGGTGATCCCCAGCGCCGGTACCATACCGCTGAAAGCCCTGGAAGTCTTCTCACCAATCGCTATCTGCTCCTCATGGCTGGCCTCCGGTACGCTCAACCTGCCAAATTCAGCCATGATGAAGTCACGCTGTTGTTCGAGGACGCTCCATCGGTAGTGCATGGCGGGAATGATTAGCCATTCATCGCCGAACAACTCAAGCAACAGGGCGACCAGACGCTGCAGAGGCGTTTCCGGATAGACACTGAACAGGGGATGTCGCGCCTCCAGAAAGTCGATGATGTCTGTGGTGTCCTGAATATAGTCTCCGGCAGCGGTTTCCAGAACCGGAATAATAGGCGCTCCTACCTTGGGCAGGATTCTGTGCTTGTAGACCTCCCGCGATGCGACTCGCTCCTCCCAGTTCAAGCCCTTGTAACGCATGTAGGCTCTGGCTTTTCCGGTATAGAGCGAGTGGTCTGCGCCGTAGAGAATATAGTCCGCAGGCATGGTCGAGAGGTTCTCCTGAAAAGGGAAACAGCGGTGGTCGAAGACAGCATTGGCAGCGGTCATCCAAGCCCTGCCCTTTATTGGCACATAGAGTGCCATTAATAAAACTGTGACGCAAACCACAGCGCCCGTTTTCTGCACTTTTCCCTGCGAAACAGGCGGCATATATTTACAATTGGCGTTAACATGGGTTCGCCAAGTTATTGTTCTATAATGGGCTTAAGCAGCATGTCGGCCATTGGGCGAAATCGCTCTGGTGCAAATGAACTTTATGTCCGATGTAGAATCCTACTTGTAACTTTGAACCCGCTACATGCGGTGTAATGCCACTTCAGTGGCGCACAGCTCAGGTAACATTATTTTGAATACAAAACGTCGCACAGGTAACGCTATTCGCCTGCTGGTTTCTGCCGCAGTGCTTTACGCTTTATCGCTACCCGCATGGAGCCTTATTGAGTACAACGATGCGGAGCGGGACACCATCATCGAATTGGTCGAGCAACTGCAGGAGCGGCATTACGCCAAACTGCCGTACGACGATGAACTCTCGTCTGAGCATCTGGACAACTACATCAAGAGTCTGGACAGCAACAAGATGTTCTTTCTGCAATCCGATTTAGCGGATTTCGAGCAGTACCGCACAGTGATGGACGACCAATTGCCGCAGGGCAAACTCGATGCTGCATACGCCATATTCAATCGATTCCACCAGCGGCTGCAGGACAGGCTGACGAAGACCATCGATACGCTGCCCGAAGCGGTGGCGGCGATGAATTTTGATATCGACGAAACGTTTTCCCTCAGCGCAGATGATCGGCAGTGGGCCAAGGACAATGCCGAGTTGGATGACCGCTGGCGCAAGCAACTGAAAAACCAGGTGCTCAGCCTGAAATTGGCAGATAAACCCGCTGAGGAGATCGTTCCAACCCTCGAAAAGCGCTATAGCAGTCAACTGAAGAGCGTCAAGCAATACAACAGCCAGGACGTCTTCCAGATCTACGCCAATGCGCTGACGGAATTGTACGACCCGCATACCAACTATCTGTCACCGCGTTCTACCGAAAACTTCAATATCAATATGAGCCTGTCGCTGGAAGGTATTGGTGCCGTGCTGCAAATGGAAGATGAATACACCAAGGTGAGCAGCCTGGTAGCCAAAGGCCCTGCAGACAAGCAGGGCGAACTGCATCCCGCGGACCGAATCGTTGCCGTGGGCCAAGGCCAGGAAGGTGCACTGGAGGATGTCGTCGGCTGGCGACTGGATGAGGTCGTTGAATTGATCCGTGGCCCCAAGGATACCGTTGTGCGCCTGGAAGTCATTCCAGCCAAGTCAAAATCCACCGACGAACGCAAAGTCATCACCATCGTACGCAATAAAGTTAAACTGGAAGAACAGTCAGCGCAGAAAAAAGTACTGGACATCAAGGAAGGCGATGAAGTCATAAAGGTCGGGGTGATCGATATCCCCGCCTTTTATATCGACTTCGATGCCATGCGTCGCGGTGAAAAGGATTACAAGAGCACGACTCGTGACGTGAAAAACCTGTTGCAGGAATTACAGGACGAAGGTGTTGACGGCGTAGTCATCGACCTGCGCAATAACGGTGGCGGTTCGCTGCAGGAAGCGAATGAATTGACCGGTTTGTTTATCGAGTACGGCCCAACGGTTCAGATTCGGCACTCCTCGCGTCGCGTCTGGCGCGATGGTAAGCGACTGAAGGGTCCCTACTATGACGGTCCGTTGGTGATTCTGGTCAATCGACTCAGCGCCTCTGCATCCGAGATTTTTGCCGGTGCCATGCAGGACTACCAACGCGCAGTGATCGTGGGTGATCGCTCCTTCGGCAAGGGGACAGTACAAACACTGATTCCCCTCACAGAAGGTCAGTTGAAGATCACAGAAAGCAAGTTTTACCGCATTTCCGGTGAAAGTACGCAACACCGCGGCGTGGTGCCTGATGTGGAATTTCCGTCTATTTATGACACGGAAGAAATTGGCGAGAGTGCGCTTGATCATGCCTTGAATTGGGATCATATCAGCCCGATTCGTCACAGTAATTATGGTGATATGAGCACTGTTTTACCTGCCCTGCAGGCGCAATTTCATGAGCGCAGCGCCCACAATCCCGACTTTATCTATCTGGAAGATCAAGTTGCATTGGCGCAACAGACCCGAAAAATCAAGGAACTTCCGCTGAACGAGAAGGCGCGTATTGCACTTCGTGACAGCCAGGAAGAGAAAGCTCTGAAAATCGAAAACAAACGACGCAAGGCACTCGGTGAAGAATTACTGACAGAACTGGAGCACGATGACGAAGCCGATGCCCTTGCAGAGAATTCTGCGCTCGACGATGAGGACGAGGAAGAGGTCAGCGAACAGGATGAGGATGACGTGCTACTCGACGAAGCAGGTCACGTTCTGGTTGATACCCTGCTTCTACAACAACAGCGCTTCGCATTGAATCACGACAAACAGGCGGTAAACTAGTCGTTTTCGCCGTACCAACGCAGAGTCTGGTGCAAACGGACGACATCTCCGACGATGATTAACGTAGGCGCGCCAGGCTTGGCGCGCTCCACCACTGAAACCATCGTCGCCAGAGTTCCCACTAATACCTTCTGCTGTGACTGGGTAGCGCGCTCTATTAACGCTACGGGTGTATCGGGTGATCTGCCGTGCGCCTGCAGCTGTTCACAGATCACCGATAAGCCTAGCAGACCCATATAAAACACCAACGTCTCACTGGCGCTACCGAACGCGCGCCAGTCATGGTCTACGCTATCGCCTTTGAGATACCCAGCTACGAAGCGCACAGACTGCGCGTAGTCCCTGTGGGTCAGGGGAATGCCCGCGTAACAAGCGGCACCGCTGGCTGCAGTGATTCCAGGCACCACCTGAAAAGGAATTTTGTGGTGCGCCAGCAGATCAATTTCTTCGCCACCGCGGCCAAAAATAAAGGGGTCACCGCCCTTAAGCCGCACTACTCGCAGCCCCTGTTGTGCCAGTTCTACCAGCATTTGGTTTATTTGTGGTTGCGGTACGCTGTGGTCGGCGCGCCGCTTCCCGACATAGATGCGCTGCGCATCGCGTCTGGCCAAATCGACAATCGCAGGCGCAACCAGCCGATCGTAAAGCACGACATCGGCGCTTTGCAGCAGGCGTGCCGCCTTGAACGTCAGCAGGTCCGGGTCGCCTGGTCCGGCACCGATGAGATAGACCTCTCCTACAGGCACCGCGCTGCTGTCCTGCAAGCGCTGCCGCAGTTGCTGTTCCGCCTGTTCGTCCCGGCCGCTCAGCACATGCTCGGCCAGGGTGCCCTCCAGAGCCTGCTCCCAGAACAGGCGACGTACTGCCTCCTGCGGGATGGTTTGCTTGACCAATTGACGAAAGCGCCCGGCAAATTCTGCCAGTCTGCCGTAAGCGGCAGGTACCAGCGCTTCAATCTGCCTCCTGAGGATTCGCGCCAGTACCGGACTGCGACCGCTACTGGTAATGGCAATCAACAGCGGATCACGATCAACAATGGAAGGAAAAATAAATGTGCATAATGCTGGATTATCGACCACATTGACCGGGATGGACAATTGGGTGGCTTCAGAATACACCTGTTCATTGGTTGCCTGATCAGGTGTTGCAGCCACAACGACACGATGGCCATGCAGATCGCCTGACTGGTAGCAAGCCTGTTGCCAGTCACCACCGTATGCAATCAGAAGCGCTTCCAATTCGGTCGCTATCTGAGGCGACACTACTTTTAATCTGGCACCCGCACGCAACAGGAGTCTCGCCTTACGGGTCGCTACCGACCCGCCACCCACCAACAGCACCGGCGCATCGGTAAGTTTCAGGCAGACCGGCAGAAACTCCACAAGAGCTAGCCTCCCAACTCAGTGATACCACCCATATAAGGTTGCAATACTGCCGGGACTGCAATACTGCCATCCGACTGCTGGAAGTTTTCCATAACTGCCACCAAGGTGCGCCCGACCGCCAAACCCGAGCCGTTCAATGTATGCAGCAACTCCGGCTTTCCGCTTGCTGGATTGCGCCACCGGGCTTGCATGCGGCGCGCCTGGTAGTCGCCGAAACTGCTACAAGAGGAAATTTCCCGATACGTGCCCTGACCCGGAAGCCACACCTCCAGATCATAGGTTTTACGTGCGGCAAAACCCATATCCCCTTTACATAACACCACTTTGCGATAGGGAAGCTCCAGCAGTTGCAGCACGGTCTCGGCATGTCCCGTCAATTGCTCCAGCGCGTCGCCGGACTGGCTCGGACGCACCAGCTGCACCAACTCCACTTTTTCGAACTGATGCTGGCGAATCATGCCCCGGGTGTCACGGCCGTAACTACCCGCTTCACTGCGAAAACACGGCGTATGGCAGGTGAATCTGACACCGTGCTCGCCGAGTTCCGCGTCCTCGAAAATGCGATCACGAGCAATATTTGTAACGGGTACCTCCGCAGTGGGAATAAGGTACAAATCCTGCTCGGCGCGCAACTTGAACAGGTCTTCCTCAAACTTGGGTAGTTGCCCGGTTCCCTGCAGTGACTCGCGATTGACGATATAGGGCACATAGACTTCAGTGTAACCATGCTGCTTAACGTGCAGGTCCAGCATAAACTGTGTCAGCGCACGGTGGAGCCTGGCAAGCGGGCCATACATTACGCTAAATCGCGAGCCTGTGATTTTTACGGCTGTTTCGCTGTCCAGCAGTTGCAAGCCCTCGCCCAGTTCCACATGGTCCTTCACCCGAAAATCGAAGGTTCCCGGCGTGCCCCAACGAAGTAATTCCACATTGTCCGATTCGTTACTTCCGTCTGGCACATCTGCTGCCGGGATATTCGGGGTGCCCAGCAGCATTTCTTCCAGTGCGTCCTGCGCCACTTTGGCTTGCGAGGTCAGCTCCTCTAACTGACTAGCAATCTTCTCCAGTATTTCGTTTACCTGGGCTTTGGCATCATCCACACTGATCCCCTGCCCGACCATTACGCCGATTTTCTTGGATGCGCTTTTGCGTTCGGCAAGCAAATTCTGACTGTCTATATCGGCCTGCTTGCGACGCGCATCCAGCGCACAGAATTGTTCCACATCAAAGGTGTATCCTCGTGCGGCAAGCGCGTCGGCAACGCCGTGTGGATCCTGCCTGACCGCTTTGATATCCAACATCCTGCCAGTTCCTGTATTGCGAATTACTGAAAAATTATGCGCGGCGAAGTTTAGAGGACAACGCGAGTCAACTGCATAGCCAGCCCGGCAGCCAACACGCAAAGTACCGCACTACCGATCATGTAGGTCGTAGCCTGCATCGTATGACCGCCTTCCAGCAACGTTATCGTTTCCAGAGAGAAGGTAGAAAATGTGGTGAACGCTCCCAGGTAGCCAACCATCAACACACCCCGCCAATCCGCGTGCACCAACTGTTTCTCGACCACTAGCACATACACAATGCCGATTACAAATGAACCCAGTGTATTTACCAACAGCGTTCCCACGGGAAAACTGCCCTCCCACAGGCGGTGCACCCAGTTCGCCAGGAGATGACGTGATACAGCGCCACCGGCTCCCCCCAACGCGATGAATAAAAGGTATTTCATGATCTGCGAATTCGGTTCAATCGTAGCGTCGCATTGTACTGGTTTTGTCGCGTTCACGCAGGTACTTGAGCTTTTCCAGAATCTTCTGCTCCAAGCCGCGATTTACTGGAAAATAATACTGGCGATCGCGCAGCGCCTCGGGGAAATAATTCTCCCCGGTGGCATAGGCCTCAGGTTCATCATGGGCATAGCGATACCCAGTTCCGTGATCCATCTCCTTCATCAATGCCGTGGGCGCATTGCGAAGGTGTAGTGGCACCTCATCTGTACTGCCGCGTTCCACGTCCGCCCGCGCAGCGTTGAATGCACTGTACACAGCGTTACTCTTTGCAGCGCAGGCGAGATACACAATTGCCTGCGCGATGGCCAGCTCCCCTTCCGGACTGCCCAGGCGCTCCTGTACCTGCCATGCTTCGAGCGCGAGCGTCAGTGCACGCGGGTCGGCATTACCGATGTCCTCACTCGCCATGCGCACGACGCGACGCGCGATGTACAACGGATCGCAACCGCCATCCAGCATGCGACAAAACCAGTACAGTGCAGCATCGGGTGCACTCCCGCGCACTGCTTTGTGCAAGGCGCTGATCTGGTCGTAAAACAGATCGCCGCCCTTGTCGAAACGGCGCAGCGAAGCCTGCAACACCTCCTCCAGAGTATGGCTGGTAATCCTGCCTTCCTCGGCGAGGTCCGCTGCCAGTTCCAGAAGGTTCAGCGCCTTGCGCGCATCACCGTCAGCGTGTGTGGCAACTACAGCCAGACAGCCCGCATCCGCTGTGACTTTACCTTCCAGCGCAGCCAGTCCGCGCTCCAGGACCGATTCAATATCACCGGCTTCCAGCGGCCGAAGCTTGTAGACGCGAGCGCGTGATAACAGTGCATTATTCAATTCGAATGAGGGGTTTTCGGTTGTCGCGCCTATAAAAATCAACGTCCCGTCTTCAACATACGGCAGGAACGCATCCTGCTGTGACTTGTTGAATCGGTGTACCTCGTCGACAAACAGCACCGTGTCGCGACCCTGTGTCTTGTGCTGCCTGGCATTGGCGATCGCTTCGCGAATATCCTTGACCCCGCTGAGTACCGCCGACAACTGCAGAAAGTGCGCATTGGCCTGACCCGCAGCCATTCTGGCGAGCGTTGTCTTGCCGACACCGGGTGGACCCCAAAAAATCATTGAGTGCAATTGTCCGGAATCGATTGCCTGCCGCAAGGGCTTTCCGAGTGCTAACAGGTGGCCCTGGCCGGCATAGTCTGCGAGTGTACGTGGGCGTAACCGGGCAGCGAGTGGTTGATAGCCAACCTCGTGCATCCGGGTCAGCTGGCGTTCTGGGTTATCGTCTGTCGGGAACAGATCATTCGTCATAGTAGAAAAGATCCACACCAGGCGGCGGTGTGAAGGCAAAATCTGCGCTAGTGAGCTTACTGGTCGAGTCCAGATCGCTAAACTTAATGACCACACTCTGATCCAGGTTGTCCTGGATTTCCATACCCGTCAGCCGCGACTTATCCAGATACAGCGTCAGCTGTTTAAACCCGACATCGGATGACTGTGGCGTCAGTACATAAGTACCTTTGGCTTTGCGCTGTACCTGAAACTTTTCACGCAAGGCGGTTTCGTCTCCTCCAAGGATTTGCAGCGGTGTCATCTCCGCATCTGTGGTAACAGGACGACGAGTCACCGTTTCCAGATCACGATCGTGGTGCCAGATAAATTCCGGCCCGGCGACAATCAACTGGTCGTCCGGACTGCTGATCTCCCAGGCAAAATAGCCCGGTCGCAAAAGACGAAACTTACCGCTGGACTCGGCGAGCAACTGGTTATCCTGTCCGTACTGGCGCTGCGTAAAGCTGCCCTGCAAATGCTTTATGGGCTTGAGCGCAGCGAGCAAATCGTCAACATCGGTCCCGACCTGGGCATGCACAAGACAAGGCATCAGTCCCAGACACAGGGCAAGAAAATATCGCTTCATAGTCATTCCGAGCCGTTCAGGCTTCGCGAGGAGGTGGCGCCAGTACTTCACGCTGGCCGTTGGTACCCATGTCGGAGACAACCCCGGCTGCCTCCATAGCTTCAATCAAACGCGCGGCGCGATTGTAACCAATGCGCAGTTTGCGCTGCACTGAGGAAATGGAGGCGCGCCTGCTCTGGGTTACGTAGTACACGGCCTCATCATAAAGACTGTCGTTTTCATCATCCTGTTCAGAGGCTTCAGACTGCAGTTCACCGGGAGTGACCGGCGTATTGCTGCCCTCATCAAGCAGTCCTTCTATATAAAGCGGCTCACCGCGACGCTTCCAGTCTGCGACCACCCGATGTACCTCCTCATCGCTACAGAATGCGCCGTGTACACGATTAGGGACCCCACTTCCGGGCGGCAGGTACAGCATGTCGCCATGCCCAAGTAGCTGTTCCGCACCACCCTGGTCGAGAATGGTGCGTGAATCGATTTTGGATGACACCTGAAAGGCGATACGCGTAGGCACGTTGGCTTTAATCAGGCCCGTGATCACATCCACCGAGGGACGTTGTGTCGCCAGTACCAAGTGAATACCAGCCGCTCGTGCCTTCTGCGCGATACGCGCTATCAGTTGCTCTACCTTTTTGCCGACCACCATCATCATGTCGGCGAATTCGTCAATCACCACCACGATACTGGGTAATTTTTCCAGGGCTGGCGCGGTCTGCTCATCATCAGCAGCGGCAAACTGCGGATCAGGCTTCCACAATGGGTCCGTCAGCGGCGAGCCTGCACGCTGCGCATCTTCCACTTTGCGGTTGTAGCCGGCGAGATTTCGCACGCCCAGCGATGCCATCAATTTGTAGCGACGTTCCATTTCGGCAACACACCAGCGCAAGCCATTCGCAGCATCTTTCATGTCGGTGATAACCGGTGTCAGCAGATGAGGAATGCCGTCATACACTGACAGTTCGAGCATTTTTGGATCGACCAGAATCAATCGCACATCGGCCGGACCCGATTTAAAGAGCAGGCTCAGCAGCATGGAATTTACACCGACGGACTTTCCCGAACCCGTGGTTCCGGCAACCAGCAAGTGTGGCATTTTTGCCAGGTCGGCGACTACGGGAAGGCCAGAAATATCGTGGCCCAGAGCCAGAGTCAGCGGCGATTTAGACTGCTCAAAGGCCTTGGACGAGAGCACTTCGCGAAAGTTGACGATTTCCCTGTCCTCGTTGGGAATCTCGATCCCCACCACGGATTTCCCCGGAATCACCTCCACCACCCGCACACTGATGACAGCCAGCGAGCGCGCCAGGTCCTTTGCCAGATTGGAGATGCGCGACACCTTGACGCCCGCAGCAGGCTGTATCTCAAAGCGGGTGACAACGGGGCCCGGATACACTGCCACCACCTCGGCGGAAACGCCAAAATCCAGTAGCTTCAGTTCGAGGAGTTTCGACAAGCCTTCCAAAGCTTCCTTGGAATAGCCCCGTTCGGGATCCTTTACCTGTTCATCCAGCAATTCCAGTCGCGGCAGGTCACCGGTTGCTGGCGCCTCAAACAGGGTTTGTTGCTTCTCCCTCTCAATGCGGTCGCTTTTTTCCACGGGGGCGTTGAGCGACTTTATTTTGGGAGGCTGTCGCTTGCGTGTTTTTTCGACGTGTTCAGTGATCACCATTTTGCGCGCTTCGACGGCTTTCTCGCGCCTGCGGGCGTCACGAAATTCACCGAAGCCCTGCGTCAGCCGGGCGCGGACAGTGGCGAAGCTGGCGATGCTCCACGCTCCCAGTTTCTCCAGCAGCGCAAGCCAGCTGAGGTCGGTGAAAATCGTCATACCGAAGAGGAAAATCGCCAGCAGGATGAGTCGGCTGCCGACGGCGCTGAACGCAACCGTAAAGCCACTACTGATTGCCTGCCCCAGAATCCCTCCCGCTCCCTGGGGCAGTGGAGAACCGCCAGAGTCGTTCATGGCGGCGAGGGCAGTTCCTGCAATCATTACCAGCACCAGACCCAGCGCACGAATGCCAAAGGTGGTCCAGTCAAAACCCTTGTAGCGTCGACGCTGAACCAGCAACACCATCGCCCGGTAGGCCAGTAACAACGGGAAGAGATAGGCGGCGTAACCCACTAACGAGAAAAACACGTCCGCCAGCCAGGCGCCAGTCGGCCCTCCCAGATTTCCTACCGGGGCACCACTACCGGTGGCCGACCAACCGGGATCACGGGCACTGTAGGTCAGCAATGCCATCAGCAGGTACAGGCAAACAGCCGTCACGCCGATGAACGCACCTTCGCGGAATCGCGACCCGAGTTCGCTGTCTGTGTTAGTACTGTTGGGCACGATCTGGTTTGTCCTTGCGGTCCGTGCGCAGCGGGGAAACGTCCGGGCAGGACCCCGCTATCGAGTTCATAGCAAGAAGTAATTGTGAACTCATTTATGATTTATTTCAAAGGGTTATGGAGTTTATTTAAACTGACTCTGATCTTTGTAGCGAGCTGACCTTTAAAGTACCATAGTCCGCCCCAATACAGAACGAGTTGGCTGGGCCAAGGCGCCATATTCGTCGCGGGCAAGGGACGAGGAAAACCCTGAACCAGCGCAGGAACATGCGCTGCATAGCTCTGGCCGCAACAGTGCCGTTATCAACAACATTGAGCAGGAAGCAATTTCATGAGCGACATTAAACACCACCGCCTGATAATCCTGGGTAGCGGCCCGGCCGGCTATACGGCTGCCGTTTACGCAGCGCGGGCCAACCTTAAACCTGTGGTCATCACCGGAATTCAACAGGGCGGGCAATTGACTACCACTACCGAGGTCGAAAACTGGCCAGGAGGCGCGGCCGATCTGCAGGGCCCACAACTGATGCAACAGATGCAGGAGCATGTCGAGCGCTTTGACGCCCAGGTGGTGTTCGACCACATTGAGTCAGTGGATTTGAGCGTGCGACCGTTTCGCCTCAACGGCACCTCCAGCTACAGCTGTGATGCCCTGATAATCGCCACCGGCGCTTCCGCGCAGTACCTGGGCCTACCCAGTGAAACAGCCTTCGCTGGTCGGGGTGTAAGTGCTTGTGCCACCTGTGACGGCTTTTTCTACCGCAACAAGAAAGTGGCGGTTATCGGCGGCGGCAACACTGCGGTAGAGGAGGCGCTGTACCTTGCCAATATCGCCTCAGAAGTTGTGCTGGTTCACCGGCGCGATTCGCTGCGCTCGGAAAAAGTGCTGCAGGACCGATTGTTCGCGCGGGAGAAGGAAGGCAAGGTCAGGATACTCTGGAACCACACACTCGATGAAATTGTTGGAGACAGCAGTGGCGTGACCGGTATGCGAGTGAAAGCTGTGAAAGATGCAACAATCAGTGAGGAAGAACTTGCTGGCGTTTTCATCGCTATCGGACACAAACCCAATACCGATATTTTTGTCGGTCAACTGGATATGAAAGACGGCTACCTCACCATTCACAGTGGTACGCATGGCAATGCTACCGCTACCAGCATACCGGGTGTTTTCGCCGCCGGCGACGTCGCTGACCATATCTATCGTCAGGCGGTGACCTCTGCCGGGTTCGGCTGTATGGCGGCACTGGATGCGGAGAAATACCTGGACGCACTGTAAGACGTCCCCGCGATGCGACAAGTCCCGTTCCTGCAAAGGCATGCCGACTTCCCCCCCAGCAGCGAGGCGCTGGACTATCCCAATGGGCTGCTGGCGGCAGGTGGTGAGCTTTCAGTGCAACGCCTCCTTAGTGCCTATCGGCGCGGAATTTTTCCGTGGTACGAAGCGCCGCAACCCATACTCTGGTGGACGCCAAATCCGCGTTCTGTGCTGTTTCTGAACGAGTTACATATCTCGCGTTCGCTGCGTAAAACGCTAAAATCGAACACTTTCAGACTGGCCGTGGATCACCAGTTCGCGCAGGTGATGCGAGAGTGCGCCAGACCGCGTAGCGAAGGTGGCGGGACCTGGATAGACACGGAGATGATCGCCGCTTACGCAGAGTTGCATGCTCTGGGGTTTGCGCACTCGATTGAGGTTCTGGACAGTGCAGGGAAACTGGTCGGTGGCCTGTATGGGGTAGCGATGGGACAGGTCTTCTTTGGCGAATCCATGTTCAGTCGCGTGGGTGACGCTTCCAAAGTGGCTCTGGTAGCGCTGGTGTATCTCCTCCGGCGAAGCAACTTCAAACTGATTGATTGCCAAGTGG
Organism: Halioglobus sp.; assembly: GCA_041396025.1. Classification (GTDB taxonomy): domain Bacteria; phylum Pseudomonadota; class Gammaproteobacteria; order Pseudomonadales; family Halieaceae; genus Marimicrobium. The sequence goes on from JAWKZL010000006.1 coordinate 125,056, forward strand.
AAAATCCACATCTGAACTCACTGGGGGCGTGCAACATCGATAGACTGGACTTCGAGCGACGTCTTAAGCAAACTGTCGATGTCGAACCTGACAGTGTTGTTTGGCAGTTACCTGCCTCTTGTGGAGATTTGTTGTGACGTCATCCCTGCGGGATCTTAAGGTTTACACCACCTACCCCCACACCTGCAGCTATTTGCAGGATCAGGAAGCTACGACCTTGTTCGTAGATCCACGACAACCTGTCGACCAGAAACTTTACAGCAAACTTTCCGTACTCGGCTTTCGCCGCAGCGGCAACCACATCTACCGGCCCCACTGCGCACAGTGTAATGCCTGTGTGCCAGCTCGCATACAAGTGGCAACCTTCGAACCGCGGCGCGGACAAAAACGCGTCTGGCGTGGCAATCAGGACCTGAGAGTGGTTTGCACCGACGATATTAATGATGACGATGCGTTCGACCTCTATCATCGTTATATCAGCCTGCGGCATTCTGATGGCGATATGTATCCACCTGACCGCGAGCAATTCCAGGCATTCCTGAATAGCGTATGGGACTGCACCCAGTATTACCGCTTTTATGATGGCGGCAGACTTATCGCGGTGGCTGTAGTGGACAAGCTCGAGGACGGTTTCTCTGCGATCTATACATTTTTTGACCCACAAGAAAGTAAGCGGAGCCTGGGTGCGTATGCAATCCTGTGGGAGATTGAGCATGCGCGCGCGATGGGGCTGGAGTATCTGTACCTGGGCTACTGGATACGCGAATGCCAGAAAATGTCCTACAAATCAGACTACCGCCCCCTTCAGGTATACACCAACAGTCGCTGGACTACCTTAATCTAATACTTCGCCAGGCCTGACTGAAAGCGGTGCCCGGCGCTTCCTGCGTGGCAGATTGCGCTAGCGCTCGCGACGAGATTCAGGCAAAATGCGGCCTCTTTTTAATCGAGGATTGCCGCCTGATGGCAAAAGAAGACCAGATCGAGATGGAAGGCGAGGTCATTGATACCCTGCCTAACACTACCTTCAGAGTAAAACTGGAAAACGGTCACCTTGTGACCGCCCATATCTCAGGGAAGATGCGCAAGAACTATATCCGCATCCTGACTGGAGACAAGGTTCGAGTGGAGCTAACCCCCTATGACCTCACCAAGGGCCGCATCACCTACCGCGAAAGATAATTCCGCCTAGCTCTTCTGGAGCTCGGCCTCCTCCTCTTCTACCGTCACTTCCAGTTTGTTTTCCGCCTGATTGAGGCGAACCAGCGCAGTTCCACCGGACTGTGACAGTGCGCCAAAGAGCACCAGTTCGGCCAGCGGTTTCTTAATGTGCTCCTGGATGACGCGCTCCATCGGCCGCGCGCCCATGTGGATGTCATAACCTTTCTCTACCAGCCACAGGCGAGCGTCAACATCCACATCGAGGGTTACCCGTTTCTCATCCAGCTGACACTGCAGTTCCGTCAGGAACTTGTCTACTACCGTGAGGATCACATCCTCGGCCAAGGGCTGGAACTGCACAATACTGTCCAGACGATTGCGGAATTCCGGAGTAAACATGCGATTGATCGCTTCCAAGCCATCAGTGCTGTGGTCCTGAGAGGTAAAACCGATAGTGCGGCGACTGATACTCTCAGCCCCGGCGTTGGTAGTCATCACCAGTATCACATGGCGGAAATCCGCCTTGCGGCCATTGTTATCGGTGAGCGTGCCGTGATCCATTACCTGCAATAGCAGGTTGAAAACATCGGGGTGCGCTTTTTCAATTTCATCCAGCAGAACCACTGCATGGGGATGCTGTGTTACTGCATCTGTCAGTAGTCCGCCCTGATCAAATCCGACATAGCCCGGAGGTGCGCCAATGAGGCGGGACACGGTGTGTCGCTCCATATACTCCGACATGTCAAAGCGAATCAGTTCCAACCCCAGCAGACGGGCCAATTGCCGTGTCACCTCGGTCTTGCCGACACCCGTAGGGCCAGCCAGCAAAAACGAACCTATCGGTTTCTCTCCAGCACGCAGTCCGGCGCGCGCCAACTTGATAGAGGTCGCCAGACTACTGATGGCCTGATCTTGCCCGAACACCACCATTTGCAGGTTTTGCTCCAGCTTCTGCAGGGTCTCCTTGTCGTCGTGACTAACAGCCTTCGGTGGAATACGGGCAATCTTGGCTATCACTGCCTCAATGTCGCTTACACCAATCACTTTCTTACGCTTTGAAGGCGGCAACAACTGTTGATACGCCCCGGCCTCATCGATCACATCGATGGCTTTATCCGGCAGGAATCGGTCAGAAATGTAACGGTCAGAGAGATCCGTTGCAACGCGCAGCGCCTTATCGGTATAGCGCAGGCCATGGTGCTCCTCAAACCGCGATTTAAGGCCCTTTAATATCTTGTAGGCATCGTCAGCGCTGGGCTCCATGACATCAATCTTCTGGAACCTGCGGCTAAGCGCCTTGTCTTTATCGAAAATGCCGCGGTACTCATGAAACGTGGTAGATCCGATACAGCGCAGTTTGCCCGAGCTGAGCAAGGGTTTGAGCAAATTGCTGGCATCCATGACACCACCAGAAGCGGCTCCGGCACCGATAATGGTGTGCACTTCATCAATGAACAAAATCGCATTGTCGCGTTTTTTCAACTCAGCAAGCATGCCCTTGAAGCGTTTCTCAAAATCACCACGGTATTTGGTACCCGCCAGCAGAGACCCCAGATCCAGTGAATAGACCACGCTGTCCTTGAGTATATCCGGCACTTCGCCGTCGACAATTTTCTTCGCCAATCCCTCGACAATCGCGGTCTTGCCCACGCCCGACTCGCCGACCAGCAACGGATTATTCTTGCGGCGACGCGCTAATATCTGTGCAACCCGTTCTACTTCATCAAGACGCCCAATGAGCGGGTCGATATGCCCTGCGGCAGCTTCCAAATTGAGGTTGGTGGTAAAACTATCGAGCGGACTGGACTCGCCGTCTTCACCCCGATTCTCCTCGGTACCAATCTGGCCCGGATCCGACGGCTCACCGTCGTTCGCAACTTTGGAGATACCATGGGTCATATAATTGACCACATCCAGGCGCGCCACGCTCTGCGTCTTCAGAAAGAAAACTGCCTGGCTTTCCTGCTCAGAAAATATAGCGACGAGAACATTGGCACCCGTTACCTCGCTTTTTCCAGAGGACTGGACATGAAATACTGCGCGCTGCAGCACGCGCTGAAATCCTAATGTAGGTTGCGTATCGCGCTGGCTTTCGTCCTCGGGGATAAGCGGTGTTGTGGCGTCTACAAACTCCACGAGATCACCGCGCAGACTACCGATGTCGGCACCGCAGGCTTTCAATACGCGAATCGCGTCATTGTTGTCCAACAAAGCCAACAGCAGGTGCTCTACCGTCATAAACTCGTGGCGTTTAGCCCTGGCTCCCCTGAAGGCATCGTTTAAGGTGTATTCCAGGTCTTTGCTCAGCATGTTGTCGCTCCGGGGCCTACCCTCTAGGGCTTCGATTTCACATAACAGTGGATGTTCGTTTTCTCGGGCGTACTGGTTTACCTGGCCGGCCTTCGTCTCCGCGATATCCCGCGTGAAGATGCCGCAGACTCCCTTCCCCTGTGTGTGCACTGTCAGCATAACATGGGTGGCTTGCTCCCTGTTCATGCGAAAAAATATTTCCAGAACCTCCACCACAAATTCCATCGGTGTGTAGTCGTCATTGATCAACACTACTTTGAACAACGACGGACGTTTGAGTTCCGGCTTGGATTCCTCCAGAGCAAGTCCGCCGGAGGAATCTTCCTTCTCTTTACTCATACGCCATTGACCGGTCAGGTGGATCAGTTTCACTCGAGTACTCTCAGGTATACGTATGTAACCATTAGCTTCAATGGTTCCTATTATACGATTTTTCAAGGGGGGGGAAAGACGGGCTCCGGGAGAGTAAGCCAATTGATACCTAAAAACCTACGTTGCATTCAGGGCTATGCTCTCTAAGCAATGGTATTTCCATTGTCCCTGCGCGTTGTGAGAAATCCACCCTCTCCGAACGCGCCACAAGTTCATCCATGTTGGCACGACTGAGCGAAAAAAGGCCCGTGTCGCCACGAGCCTTTTTCGGTGACTTACGACAAAACTACATTGAAGCAATAATTGCCTTGCCAAACTCCGAACAACTCAGCAGCTTCGCGTCTTTCATCAAACGCTCAAAATCATATGTTACCGTGCGATTCTGGATCGCGCCGTTCATGCCATCGATGATCAGGTCGGCCGCTTCATTCCAGCCCATGTGACGCAGCATCATCTCGGCAGAGAGAATCAGCGAACCAGGGTTCACTTTGTCCTGCCCCGCGTACTTGGGAGCAGTGCCGTGCGTCGCCTCGAACAGTGCTATGGTGTCAGAGAGGTTTGCCCCCGGCGCGATGCCGATACCACCTACCTGTGCCGCCAATGCGTCGGAGAGGTAGTCGCCGTTCAAATTCAGTGTTGCCACCACGCTGTAATCTCTGGGTCGCGTAAGAATTTGCTGCAGCATCGCATCAGCGATAACATCCTTGATAACAATTTCCTTGCCATTGTTGGGATTATTGACCGACACCCAGGGTCCGCCGTCCAGCAATTTACCGCCAAATTCCTGCTGCGCCAGCTCGTAACCCCAGTCGCGGAACGCTCCCTCGGTGAACTTCATGATATTGCCCTTGTGCACCAGGGTTACCGATGGCAGGTCCTGATCTATGGCGTACTGAATGGCCTTGCGTACCAGTCGCTTGGTGCCCTCTTCCGATACCGGCTTGATGCCGATGCCAACGTTGTGGGGAAAGCGTATCTTGGTAGCCCCCATCTCGTTAATGAGAAAGTCGACAACCTTCTGCGCCTCTGGCGATCCAGGCTGATACTCGATACCGGCGTAGATATCTTCCGAGTTCTCACGGAAAATAACCATGTTGCAGTCGCCCGGATTCTTGACCGGCGATGGCACGCCCTCAAACCAGCGCACGGGCCTCAGGCAGGTGTAGAGGTCCAGTTCCTGACGCAGGGCAACATTCAGCGAGCGAAACCCTCCGCCCACTGGCGTGGTGAGTGGCCCCTTGATACCCACGAGATACTCCTTGATCGCGTCCAGTGTCTCCTCGGGAAACCAGTCGCCATCGTACAATTCGGCTGCCTTTTCACCAGTGTAGATCTCCATCCATGATATGGTCTTGCTGCCGTCATAGGCCTTTGCAACGGCGGCGTTCACTACGTCGATCATGACCGGCGTAATATCAACGCCGATACCATCTCCCTCGATGTAGGGAATGATAGGATTGTTAGGGACGTTCAGGCTGAAGTCTTCATTGACGGTAATTTTTTCACCTTTAGAAGGCACCTGAATATGCTTGTAGCCCATAATGTACTCCGTAGCTGCAGGGGTTCTTGGAAGTCAGGGGTATCGCGATTCAACCCCTGAGAAAGCGGCACAAATTGTAACACGATTGCCGACCTCCGCTCGCGTGCTACCTCGTATTATTTTTAAACTAGCGACAGCTTTACGCATGGCCAGACTGATCCTATTGAACAAGCCATTCAATGTACTGAGCCAGTTTACTGACGATCAGGGCCGCACCACGTTGGCTCATTTCCTCAAAGCACCGGGCTGTAAGGTTGCCGGACGTCTCGATTTTGACTCCGAAGGCCTGTTAGTCCTCACTGACGATGGTCTGTTGCAACAACGCATTGCCAACCCCGCAAACAAGTTGTGGAAGACCTATCTTGTACAAGTGGAAGGTACGGTGAGCGATACTGCAATCGCCCAATTGTGTGAGGGGGTTAATCTCAAGGATGGCCCCACCGTGCCGGCACGAGCGCGACGAGTGCCGGCTCCAATCGGTCTGTGGGACAGAGTCCCGCCCGTTCGCCAGCGACAGACGGTGACGGACAGCTGGCTGGAACTATCCATTTGCGAGGGGCGCAATAGACAGGTTCGCCGTATGACCGCAGCCGTAGGTTTTCCAACGTTGCGACTGCTGCGCACTCGCGTGGGAGACTGGTCGCTTGAAGACCTGCAACCGGGCCAGTACCGTGAGTTGACCGTGCATATGCCAAACAAGCCGGGCAGTCAGGCGAAGGCCCGCAGGAGACGCTAAATGGATCAGTGGAAACCGCATGTCACAGTTGCCTGTGTGATTGAGCGCAACGGAAAATACCTTATGGTCGAAGAAGCGGACAAAGTAACCGGTGATCTTGTGTTCAACCAACCTGCAGGACATCTCGAAGAAGCAGAAACGCTGCTGGAGGCCGCTCTGCGCGAAACCATGGAAGAAACCGGATGGCAGGTGGAATTGACTGGGGTGCTAAGCATTGCACTGCACACAGCGCCAAAACTCGGTATCACTTACTACCGCACCACCTTTCTGGGCACACCGCTGCACAGGGTTGAAAATGCAAAATTGGACCCGGATATCCACGCTGTGCACTGGCTAAGCTACGAGGAAATCATAGCGCGGTCTGCTAGAATGCGCAGCCCGCTGGCACTGGCTGTGATAGAACGGCATCGCCAGGGCGTCTGTTATCCACTGGAACTCGTACAATATCCATGACGACAAACCGCAACAGCAACAGGAGTAGCAAAGTCATCGTCGGCATGTCCGGCGGTGTCGATTCCTCGGTTGCCGCGCTGCTACTCCAGCAGCAGGGTTTTCAGGTGGAAGGCCTGTTCATGAAGAACTGGGAGGAAGACGATGGCACCGAGTACTGCACTGCGAGACAGGACTTTGCCGATGCACAGGCCGTTGCCGACACATTAGGTATCCGCCTGCATGGTGCCAATTTCGCCGCAGAGTACTGGGACAACGTATTTGAGCACTTTTTAGCCGAATACAAGGCCGGCCGCACACCTAATCCTGATATCCTTTGCAATCGTGAAATCAAGTTCAAGGCCTTTCTCGACTACGCCATGCTGCTCGATGCTGACTTTATCGCTACCGGGCACTACTCTCGGCTGGGGTATTCTGACGGCAAAGCCACTCTGCTCAAAGGTCTGGACTGCAACAAGGATCAGAGCTATTTCCTGCATGCTGTTGCACACTCAGAATTATACAAAATCGCTGTTCCCGGTAGGAGAGATCGAAAAACCAGTGGTGAGGGAATTGGCCCTTACGCATGGCCTCGCCACAGCCAGAAAAGAGATTCCACCGGCATCTGTTTCATAGGTGAGCGACGATTCAGGGACTTTTTGCAACAGTACCTGCCGGCGCAACCTGGTGAAATCCACAGCCTGGATGGTGAGATTCTAGGAACACACCAGGGTTTGATGTACCACACCATCGGGCAACGCCAGGGACTGGGGATTGGCGGACTTGCTGAGCACAATGAAATGCCGTGGTATGTCGTGGATAAGGATCTGGTGAACAACGTGTTGTCGGTGGTGCAGGGCAACGACCACCCTGCCCTGTTTAAAACACAGTTATTTGCGCGTGATATATATTGGGTCGCCGGGGAAGAACCACCGCTGCCACTGCGCTGTGCTGCCAAAATACGATATCGGCAACAGGACCAGCCATGCCTGCTCACTAACGCAAACGAACACGGCTACCGAGTAGCGTTTGATGAGCCGCAACGAGCGATTACACCCGGTCAGTCAGTAGTTTTTTATCAGGGCGACCGATGCCTTGGCGGCGGCGTCATTGAACGGACTGCGCCATAGATGAATGCACCTGCACTCTCCAACCTGGAACAACAAACCATCGCATTGGCGGGCGTCGCCCAGGCGGCGCGCCTGGTGGACCAGATATCCAAGACCGGCAGTTACCCGCTGGAATTTCTCGAGCCGTCAATACACAGTCTTTTTGTTTTTAGTCCCGATACGGCAGCCGACATCTTCGGTGGAATACCGGGGGTAAAGCTTGGACTACACAATCTGAGCAACCTGCTGGCCGATAAGAACGCACGGGAAAACCACGACCTGGTGCGCTATGTATTCAGTTTGCTCTATCTGGAACGAAAGTTTGCCGCCGATCAAGCTATGATGGCGGTCGTTCACGCTCGACTGGAACACACCAGTTTTCGCGCAGAACATTTTTCCAACGATGTGGGTGCCTTGTGCCACAGCATTTCCGGCATTTACCAGGATACACTCAGTCACCAGAAATTTCGCATCAAGGTCAATGGCAGCGCGCAACATCTGCAGAACACCAAAAATGCCGATATTATTCGCGCACTGCTGCTGGCGGGAGTACGCTCCGCTTTTCTCTGGCGCCAACTGGGTGGGCATCGCTGGCGACTGCTGCTTCAGCGCAGAAAATTGCTGCACGCCTCGCAGAACCTGTCACGCGGGCTGGGCGTGGTGTAACATCACCTCCTTCGAGGATGGAGAATTTCATGGACCTTTCAGCACTGACTGCGGTCTCGCCTATCGATGGGCGTTACGGTGAAAAAACGACGGTTTTGCGCGAGATTTTCAGTGAATTCGGATTGATCAAGCGCCGGGTACTGGTAGAGATTCGCTGGCTGCAATGTCTTTCACGCCACTATCAAATATCTGAGGTACCTGCGCTATCAGACGCGGCGAACAGTTATTTGAATGCCATAGTAGAAGAGTTTAGCGAAGCCGATGCCCTGCGCATCAAGGACATTGAGAGAACCACCAACCACGACGTCAAGGCGGTGGAATATTTCATCAAGGAACAGCTTTCCGGCAATGCCGAGCTTGAATTGATTTCCGAGTTTGTGCATTTCGCCTGTACCTCTGAAGACATCAACAACCTGTCTCACGCACTGATGTTGCGTGACGGTGTTCAGCGTGTACTACAACCGAACATGCTGCAGATTGTGGATGCACTGACAGCACTGTCACACGACACCGCTGCTGCGCCAATGCTGTCGCGCACACACGGGCAGACAGCAAGCCCGACAACCATGGGCAAGGAACTGGCCAATGTAGTCGCGCGACTGCGACGCCAGCTTGATCAGCTTGAAACAGTGCCCTTTCTGGGCAAGATCAATGGTGCAGTGGGCAATTACAATGCGCACATCGTGGCTTATCCCGAGGTTGATTGGCAAGCCAATGCAAAACAGTTTGTCGAAGGACTCGACCTCAGCTGGAACGCTTACACCACCCAAATCGAACCGCACGACTACATCGCCGAACTGTTCGACACAATCGCACGGCTCAACACCATCCTGATCGACTTTAACCGCGATATCTGGGGGTATATTTCACTGGGATATTTCAAACAACGCACAGTGGCCGGTGAAGTGGGTTCCTCGACTATGCCGCACAAAGTGAATCCTATTGATTTCGAAAATGCGGAGGGAAACCTCGGCCTCGCAAACGCCATACTTGCTCATCTGGGTGCTAAATTGCCCATCAGTCGCTGGCAGCGTGACCTCACCGACAGCACGGTGCTGCGCAATATGGGGGTTGGCTTCGGATACAGCCTTATTGCCTACCAGTCCTGCCTCAAAGGTATCGGAAAGTTGCAACTGAACGCGGCTCGCCTGGCACACGATCTCGATAACAGCTGGGAGGTACTGGCCGAACCGATACAGACAGTGATGCGCCGTTACGCTATCGAGCAACCCTATGAAAAGCTCAAGGCCTTGACTCGCGGTCAGAATATGAGCCGCGAGGTGATTCAGGCCTTTGTTGCGACACTGGATATTCCGGAGTCTGCCCGCGAGGAACTGCTGGCGCTGACGCCTGCTACCTATATCGGCAATGCCATTGATCAGGCCAGTGCGATAAAGTAAGCACGATAATGACTGGCGGATGGCGGCTCAATCTGGATACCGACGCTTTCCTGGCAGAATACTGGCAGTGCAAGCCACTGCTCATCAAAAATGCGATCGCTAGTTTCGTGCCGCCATTATCTGGCGATGAGCTCGCAGGACTGGCGCTGGAAGAGGATGTCGAATCGCGCATTATCGAACAGCGTGACAGCGTCTGGCGAGTACACCACGGTCCGTTCGACGCCGCTGATTTTGTGCGCGATCAACCATGGACACTGCTGGTCCAGGCCGTCGATCACTTCGTACCCGAGGTCGCAGCGCTGTTCCAGCTGGTCAACTTCATTCCCCAGTGGCGAACCGACGATATCATGGTCAGCTATGCGGTAGATGGCGGCAACGTCGGACCACATTATGACAACTACGATGTCTTCCTGTTACAGGGAGAAGGTCAGCGACTGTGGCGGCTGGGTCAGCATTGCAATAGCAACACTCCGCTAGTGGAGCACGAGGCGCTGCGCATTCTGGACTCCTTCGACTGTGTGGAAGAACACTTGCTCGGGCCGGGAGACGTTCTGTATGTTCCTCCTGGAATAGCACATTGGGGTATTGCCCAGAGTGAGTGCACGACTTTTTCAATCGGTTTTCGCGCGCCACGAATCGCCGATATGTTATCGCGCTGCACAGACGATGTCCTTTTGCACCTGGACTCGCAGCAGTTTTTTGGCGATGCAGGCAGGGATCAGGCATCACGCCCTGGCGAACTATCGCGCGATGACCTCGAACGCGCCGCAATGCAACTGCGTCAGGTGCTTGATAACGCGACACACGATCGTTGGTTTGGCGAACTGGTCACCGAACCACGCTATGACTTCGAACCTGAATCGCGGGAGTTAGGTCACGCTCGCGCGCTGCTGCTGGAGGGTCCGCAACTCGTTGAGCTGTCTCCGGCAGCAAAATTAGCATGGCAGCAAAACACTGATTCGATAACGGTATTTGCCAATGGCGCGAGCCATAATTGCAATGCCAACGTGCTACCGAGCCTGATCCAGTTATGTGGCCACCGTTCCTTGCAAGGGCAGCATCTGGACAATGCGCTGGCCAACCCCGATACTCTCAGGCTGCTTGATACACTGCTGCAGAGCGGGTGCATCCATGTCCAATGAAGAGTTTGCCAGCGGGATTGAGTATCCCGTTCCCTTCAACCAGTTCGCCGTTGCGCTGTGCCAAAGCGCTACGCGCTATATTTGCATTCTGAGTCCGCAGTTGGATCACGCAGCTTTCGACCACAGCGATCTCGTTGATGCCCTGAGCGCCCTTGCGCGCCGCAGCCGACAAACCCAGGTACGCATACTGATCAACGACTCTCGCTTGCTGGTTACCCGCGGCCACCGCCTGCTGCAATTGGCGCGTCGTTTGCCGAGCACCATTCAATTACGAAAATTGAAGGAGCATCCGAACTGGAACAACGAAACGGTAGTGATACGCGACAGGGACGGTGTACTGTTCAAGCCCGGCGGCAGCGACCATGATGCTTTCTACGAACCGGATTCCCGTGCATCCACGCACAGGCACCTGGAATTATTCGAAGAATTGTGGCGCTTCAGCGAGGAGGATATAGAACTGAGGTCACTGGCGATCTAATCGACCCAGGATATCGCATTAGAAGACGCGTTGAATGGCATCCCGTTCGCGATCGCTAGCCGAGTTCAGCGATAGCCTCAGCCAATGCTAACTGCCGCTTGGCCTCCTCGACATGGAGATTCTCCACCAGTCGACCGTTCACAACCACCACACCTTTTCCCTGCGCAGTTGCCTGCTCAAATGCGGCAATGATGTCTCGTGACGCCGCCACTTCCTTTTCATCCGGTGCAAAAGCTGAATTGGCCGCCGCGACCTGATTAGGATGAATCAAGCTCTTTCCATCGAAACCGAGATCGCGGCCCTGTTCACAGGATGCTCGCAACAACTCTTCGTTCTGCAGGTCCAGTTGCACACCATCGATAATCGTCAGGCCATGCGCTCTGGCAGCGTAGACACAAAGATTCAAGGCAGTGATAAACCCCAGACGATCGGGTGTATGCCGCACCCGTGTATCCTTTGACAGGTCGGAAGTGCCCATTACCATACCTGCAAGTCGAGGGTGCGCGGCCGCCACTTCAGCGATATTCAGGATGCACAACGGGGTTTCGGCCATGATCCACATTGCCACACTGTCAGGACAACCGGCACGTTCAAACGCAGTAATTGCCTCCACCACGTCTTTGGCGGTGTCGATTTTGGGAATCAACACCGCATCCGGTGGCGTGGAAAATGCGCAGATTGCCGCGATATCCTGCGCGCCCCAGTCAGTCGACAATGCATTGATACGCACAATTAACTCCCTGTGCGCGTAGCCGCCCTGCGCCAATGCTGCGCCTATCTGCTCTCGCGCCAACGCCTTGGCGTCGGGTGCCACAGAATCCTCCATGTCAAGGATAAGGCCATCAGCAGGCAGCGATCGCGCCTTGTCCAGCGCTCGTGGATTGGAGCCTGGCATATACAATAGTGAGCGGCGCGGTCTGATCTTCATATCGAGAGTCCTTGGCGGGGAGTTGCTGTATCACTGAGGCCGCCAAGGATACAGAACGCCATAGCACAGGGGCAAGAGTGCGAGCTGATCCACAATGTCATGTGTGCGTATACAGTTGCAGGGTTGGTCGTAGTTGTCTAATACCGGATGAACCTCTAAAATTGGCGGTTTGAATGATTAAACCGTTTCACACCCTGCAGGTTCCTGTGGGATCGCGGAGCGGCCCACGCAATAGCAGAGAACAGGATCAATCATGTCAAAGGAATCCCTGAACAACGGGCGGCAGCTCGAGCAGGCGGTCGCGGTTTTGGCGGCCACAATGCAATTGATCAATACGGCAGCCGCCGCGTTGAAATCTCGCACTACCGAGGCTGGTCGCGTGTCACCGGCGAAGCTGGATGAACACCAGCAAGCATCCTACGACCTGGCCGTCAGCTGGTCGGAATGCACCGCAGCGCGGTTTTTGCTGACACACGCCACGCAACTGGAGGCGCATGATTCAGCTGAAAACAGCTTCACCACGCGTCTGGCTAATCTTTTCTGTGCAGAAACTGTGTGCAATACGCTGAACCGACTGCGCACACGCCCTGCCGATTTTGGACTTGAGCTTGCTGCTATCAATGCTATCGAATTAGACCCGGCAATGGCCGCTTTCCTGCAGCAGCAGCTCGCGGTAAGCAACATCGCCAACCTGGGCCACTCTGTCCTCGATCGCAAAGGTGAGCTTGGCCCCGATGGTCTCGGCGAACACCACACGATGATGCGCGATACATTTCGTCGATTTTCTGACGATGTTGTTGCGCCGCTGGCCGAGCACATCCATCGCGAAGACCTGATAATCCCGGATGAGATTCTGGAACCGCTGAAGGAGATGGGGATGTTTGGACTCTCTATCCCGGCCAGCTACGGCGGCCTGCAGGAGGATGACCAGGAGGATACACTCGGTATGATCGTGGTCACCGAAGAGTTATCTCGCGGTTCTCTCGGGGCAGCGGGCAGCCTTATTACACGGCCCGAAATTCTGTCCCGCGCGCTGCTCAAGGGTGGAACCGAGGAGCAGAAAAAGCACTGGTTGCCGCGACTGGCAATAGGTGAACCGCTGTGTGCAATCGCAGTAACAGAACCCAACTACGGGTCCGATGTGGCGGGTGTGCGATTGCGCGCATCTGCAACCGAGGGCGGCTGGCTGCTCAACGGCGCAAAAACCTGGTGCACTTTCGGTGGCAAGGCCGGATTGCTACTGGTACTGGCGCGCACCAATCCGGATTTAGCGCTGGGACACCGCGGCCTTTCCATGTTTCTGGTTGAGAAGCCTTCCAGCGACGGGCACGCATTCGAAGTGGCGCAAGACAGTGGTGGCAAACTGACTGGGCGCGCTATTGCCACGCTAGGCTATCGCGGCATGCACTCCTTCGAACTGTTCTTCGACGATTTCTTTGTCCCCGCTGGCAATATGCTCGGCGGTAATGACGGTGAGGGCAACGGCTTTTACTACGCCATGGCGGGGTTCGCCGGTGGACGTATCCAGACTGCCGCACGCGCCGTGGGCTTGATGCGGGCAGCGTTTGAAAAATCCCTGTCCTACTCCAGCGAGCGTATCGTGTTCGGAAAGTCGATAGCGCAATATCAACTCACCCAGGTCAAGTTGGCGCGTATGGCCGCCCTGCTGCTGGCGTGTCGCCAGATTACCTACGATGTCGCGCAACTGATGGATACCGGGGCTGGCGATATGGAAGCCAGCGCCGCCAAACTGTTCGCCAGCAAGACCGCCGAATGGTTCACCCGCGAAGCGCTGCAAATTCACGGCGGCATGGGCTACGCCGAGGAGACGCCGGTAAGTCGCTACTTTGTCGATGCGCGGGTGCTGTCTATCTTTGAAGGTGCTGAAGAAACGCTTGCGCTAAAGGTAATCGCGCGAGCGCTGGTGGAAAAGGCAGATGACGGAGGCGACGCATGAGCCTATCGCTTGAATTGAGCCTGCAGGACGAGTTGTCAGCTAAGGTCGCCATCGACATCGCCAATGTTCGCAGGCCCCAGTATGGCCGTTATCTGGATGAACTGGATCCCGGACAGGTCTTTGAACACCCGCGTGGTTTCACCTTCACCAGCAGCAATATGCTGGACTTCGCCCGCACGTTTATGCAGGCCAATCCACTGTACCTGAACGCGCCCTACGCGCGCGCCCACGGCTTTGAGGATCTGCTGGCCAGCCCGCAAATGGTATTCAACGTCACCCTTTCGCTGGGCGTACAAAACGACTCTGAGAAGGCTATCGCCAACCTCGGCTACTATCAGGTGCAATTCCTTGCGCCGGTTTACCCCGGCGACACACTGCGCAGTTTCACCAAAGTACTGGAGCGCAAGGATCGTGGGCCTGACAAACCCGGAATCACACGAATTCGCACTGTCGGTGTAAACCAGGACAACGTGGTTGTGCTGCAATACGAGCGAAAGATCATGGTGGGCTGGCGCGGTGATCGCCTGCCGACGACCCCTGCGCCGAAGGTCAATGTGGACTTTCCTGGTGAGCCTACGCCACAACTTAAGCTACCGCTGACCGTGAAACCCGTGCAACCTGGACTTACCGGACCCAACACTTACGCGGAAGACTTCACGCCTGGCGAGATCATCGTCCACGCCAATGGTCGCACCATCAGCGACGAGCATATGGCACTCACCTATCTGGTGGGCAATAGTCATCCGCTGCATTTTGATCGCCTGTATTCCAGCGGACTCTCGGGAAAGATGAGCGGCGAGCCTATCGTTTATGGCGGGTTGGTGTTCGCCTGGTTGGAAGGTTTGGCGAGCCGCGATGTCAGCGAGCACGCGGTCTGGGAGTTAGGTTTTACAGAGGGCTATCACACGCAACCCGCGTTCGCCGGGGATACCGTTGGTGCACTCTCGCGGATTCTGGCGGTTGACCCTGCGTCCGGTACCGACCAGTACGCCATAATCACCATGCAACTGATCGGTGTGAAAAATGTTACCGCTGCCACTGCGCTGGAGAATTACGGCGCTGACCTGTTTATCAAGGAAGACAGCAAACGTGAACTCGGCAAAGATAAAATCGCCGATAAAATCTTTGAAATCGAGCGGCGCCTGTTGGTCAAGCGCCGCCCCCGCTGAGGATCTACACTGTGAGCCAGGATACTGTGAAACGTGATCGACCCTGGTTGATGCGCACCTATTCAGGACATTCATCAGCGCGAGCATCCAACGCGTTGTACAGGACGAACCTGAGCCGCGGTCAGACGGGCCTCTCCGTCGCGTTCGACCTGCCAACGCAAACAGGTTATGACTCCGACCATCCGCTGGCGCGCGGCGAAGTCGGCAAAGTCGGCGTACCGATCAACCACATCGGCGATATGGAAGCGTTGTTCGACCAGATTCCGCTTGCGCAGATGAACACCTCGATGACAATCAATGCCACTGCACCCTGGCTGCTCGCGCTGTATGTGGCGGTAGCAGAACGCCAGGGCGTAGACCCTGCACAGCTGCAGGGCACCACCCAGAACGATGTGCTCAAGGAGTACCTCTCGCGCGGCACCTACATATTCCCACCCGCGCCGTCCGTGCGCCTGACTACGGACCTGATCGCCTACACGGTGCAGAATATTCCCAAATGGAATCCGACCAATATTTGTAGCTACCATTTGCAGGAAGCAGGCGCTACACCGACACAGGAACTGGCCTATGCCCTGTCCACGGCAATCGCCATCCTCGATGCAGTGAAAGCTGCCGGCCAAATTCCGGCTGATGTGTTCAGCGACGTTGTAGGAAGAATCTCATTTTTCGTCAACGCCGGTATTCGTTTCGTGGAGGAGACCTGCAAACTGCGCGCATTTGGCCGCATGTGGGACACACTTACTCGCGAGCGTTACGGTGTGGAGAATCCCAAACAACGACTGTTTCGTTATGGCGTGCAGGTGAACTCCCTGGGCCTGACCGAGTCGCAACCGGAGAACAATGTACAGCGCATCGTACTGGAAATGCTGGCGGTGACACTGTCAAAGAATGCCCGCGCACGGGCGATACAACTCCCGGCTTGGAATGAAGCGCTGGGACTGCCGAGGCCATGGGACCAGCAGTGGGCGTTGCGTATGCAACAGGTACTGGCACTGGAAACAGACCTGCTGGAATACGGTGATCTGCTGGATGGCTCACCAGTGGTCGAGGCCAAGGTGCAAGAACTGATTGCCGGCGCGCAGGCGGAAATGGCACGTGTGGAAAGCCACGGCGGTATGGTGGCTTGTATCGAGAGCGGGTATGTAAAACGGGAACTGGTGCAGAGCCACACGCGGCGCATGCGCAACATAGAGAGCGGTGAGCTGCAGATCGTGGGCGTTAACTGCTATCAGGAAAGCGCTGAATCACCGCTCACTGCCGGTGAAGAGTCCGGCATCATGAAGGTGGATGCGCGAGCGGAGCGCGAGCAAATTGACTCTCTGCTGGCATTTCGCGCCTCGCGAGACCAGAATCTGGTGGACGACGCTCTGGCGCAATTGCGCTCCGCCGCTAGCGATGGCAGTAACATTATGGCAGCGTCTATCCAGTGCGCGCGCGTGGGCGTCACCACCGGCGAGTGGAGTGAAGTTTTGCGGCAGGTTTTCGGCGAATACCGCGCACCCACTGGCATTGACATCACTGCGCCGAACCAGGGCGGTTCGGATGCTCTGATCGCTGTTCGCGCGCGCGTGCATGCAACCGGCGAGGAACTGGGTCGCCCACTGCGACTGCTGATCGGCAAGCCGGGGCTCGACGGGCACAGTAATGGCGCTGAGCAGATTGCCGTTAAGGGGCGCGACGCAGGATTCGAAATTGTCTACGACGGCATTCGCCTTACGCCTTCGCAGATTGCGCGAGCTGCCCAGGAAGAAGGTGTTCACCTGATCGGTCTCTCGGTACTGTCTGGCAGCCATCTTGAACTGGTCGAAGACATTATTCAGGAATTGAAGAAGATCGGTGCGTCTGATATCCCGCTGGTGATCGGTGGTATCATCCCCGAAGACGATGCGCGCCGCTTAAAGGCACAGGGACTGAAAGCGGTATTCACTCCCAAGGATGTCGATATGAACGCCATCATGGACACCATGGTGACCATTATTCGCGACGCCAACGGCCTGTCGAGTAGTGTCTGAGCCGGGCATGCACCGGCCACAGGACATCGCGTGCGTTGAACTGGCCGCTGCGGTAGCACGTGGGGAAAGGGCTGCGCTGGCAGATGCACTCAATCTGCTTGACGACCGACGAGAGGTACCACGCGAACGGGCCGCGGCACTCCTTTCACAGTTGCAACGCGATTACCCTCAGCCGAAGGGACACTTGATCGGTATCACCGGTCCGCCAGGCGCAGGAAAATCCACGTTGAGCGCAGCGCTGATCCGTGTATGGCGGCAGCGCGCATTGCGTGTTGCTGTGCTGGCCGTTGACCCGTCCAGTCCCATCAGTGGCGGCGCGCTGCTGGGCGACCGACTGCGCATGCAAACCAGCGCAGAGGACGACGGTGTCTTCGTGCGCTCCCTGTCGAATCGCGGGCAATTTGGCGGACTTAGCGCCGAAGTCTGGCCAATGAGCCAGGTAATGCTGGCAGGCTTCGATATCGTACTGATCGAAACGGTCGGCGTCGGGCAGCGCGAAGTCGACGTCTCACGCATGTGCGACACCACCTGCTATGTTGCGCAGCCAGGTTCCGGCGACAGCATCCAGTTCCTTAAAGCCGGAATTCTTGAGGTACCGCATATTCTCGTCGTCAACAAATCGGATATGGGTGATGTTGCACGTCGTACACTCGCAGAACTGGGCTCTGCACTGACACGAGAGCATCCGGACGGTGGCTGGCAGGTTCCGGTGATCGCTACCAGTGCCACCACCGATTCAGGTATCGAAACGCTGGCCGATATAATGGCTCAGCATCACCGGCACCTGCTTACTCAGCAACAATTATCGACGCGACGACAGAGCTACCAGGCCCACTGGATCCTTAAACGTCTACAAGAGGAATTCGGCAGTTTCGGTATCGAACGACTGGGAGGCGAACAGGCCCTGTTAAATAAGCTCCGGCAGCCGGATTCAAATTCACTCTCACAATACGACGCATTGCGGCATAAGCTGAATGCACCCGCGACAGACACTCAGAAATAGCCTATTTGCAGGAGAGAACTATGCGCAGTCCCCGTGATTTTTTTCGTCCCCTGGCGCTTGGCGCACCGCAGCCATTGCGGGAGATTCCAGTGCGCCCCTCGCGCATGATCCACTTCTTTGATCCAAGCAATCCGAAAATGGTGGAAAAGGCACCGGACATTGCCAAGCGGGTTGATATTCTGCTGGGCAACCTCGAAGACGCTATCGCCATCGACAACAAGATTGCCGCTCGAGAAGGATTTATCGCAATCGCCCGCGACAACGACTTTGGCGATACGCAGTTGTGGACACGCATCAACAGCCTGGACAGTCCCTGGTTTCTCGATGACATCACTCGCATCGTGACGGAGGCAGGCGACAAAGTAGACGTCATCATGTTGCCAAAAATTCAGGGTGCATGGGACATTCACTTTGCAGACCAGCTGCTGGCGCAACTGGAGGCGCAAGTCGGCCTGAAAAAGCCGATCCAATTGCATTGCCTGCTGGAAACCGCTCTGGGTGTCGCCAACGTCGAGGAAATTGCCAATGCCAGCCCGCGTATTCAGGGCATGAGCCTGGGACCTGCCGACCTCGCCGCATCGCGACGGATGAAAACCACCCGCATCGG
Source organism: Halioglobus sp. (assembly GCA_041396025.1). Taxonomy (GTDB): domain Bacteria; phylum Pseudomonadota; class Gammaproteobacteria; order Pseudomonadales; family Halieaceae; genus Marimicrobium. Next base: position 144,075 of record JAWKZL010000006.1, read on the forward strand.
TGGAGGACACCCGGGCTATCTGGTGCGCAACGACCCTGATCCACAACATCCCGACGCCGCACGCGCCACTCATCAGCAAGACCTGTGGCACTACACGCTTGGTCGTATGGTTGACGCCTGCGTCAGTGTTGGCGCCCTACCCTTTTACGGTCCTTTTGGCGCTATCGACGATCCGCTGGCCTGCGAGGATCAGTTTCGCAATGCCTTCCTGATGGGCTGTGTTGGCGCCTGGTCACTGCATCCCAGCCAGATCGATATCGCCAAGCAGGTATTCAGCCCACCAGCTGAGGAAGTCGCCTGGGCCAAGCGCGTCCTGGCGGCTCTCCCGGATGGCAGTGGTGCAGTGATGGTCGACGGTAAAATGCAGGATGACGCCTCGTGGAAGCAGTGCAAGGTCATGCTGGACCTGGCCCGGTTGATCGCAGATAAAGACCCTCACTACTGCAAACTCTACGGCTTTTCAAACAATTCCCTGTCTCGTCCCTGCCCTGGTCTACCTGACCCCCTGACGTCAGGTAGACAGGCAACACTGACTATCCGGTATTTCCCGTTGCCGCTATTGTCAACACATTGCGCGGCGCCTGTAGTGCCCACCGCCAAGAAACATCCCTAGCGAACCTGACAAACTTTATGAATCAAACTGAAATGCTTTATCCCTTCAGTAGTGTGTTGATTGCATTGATTCTGTTTGTCGCCATCGTCTTTTTCAATGAAATCAAGGTTCTCACCGGATCTATTCAGGCAAGCATACCCGGCTTGACGAGGTCAACTGACGCGGATGCACTGCTACGCATGTACCTCAGTCATCCAGCATCAATCCTAGCTCACTTCCTTCATATACAACGGGAAATACATTTAATGCCCGGCAGGTTTCCTCTGTTTTGTATAACAGGCGTCCGTCGCGTGAGGAGAATTCATACTGATGTAACGGGCAGCGAATGATGCCGTTTTCAATGGTTGCTGTATGTAACGGATGCCCGCGGTGCGGACAGTTGGCCTCGAACAAAAGGCGTTCTCCGAGCTCCTGAACCAGTAACAATTGCAGATTGTCGATCTTGAACCGGCGTTGGTAGCCGTCATATAGATTGATCAGTTTTTCCAACGCAAAGAATCTCATCGGTGACTACTGCCTATAGCGCTTCCATGATCTTTCTGACAGCGGCAAATGCAGTAATCTCCTGCCGCTCGACGGCCTCCTCCAGTTGCGGCAACATTGCCTTTACGCGGGGATTTCGTGATAGCTGTAATAACAGCATTTCATGCAGCAGCTGTCGCATCCAGGTAAGATTTTGCTGTCTTCGCTTATTCACAAAGGCTGATTGAGCGACGGCCTCAAAGTAGTACTCCACTATCATGCTCCAAACAGCATCGATATTGGTCATGGTCATCGCTGAGCAGGTCATTACGCGTGGTGTCCAGAAACTATTGTGGCGCAGCAGGCTCAAAGCACTGCTGTACTGTCGCTGTGTCATGCTCGCGAGTTTCTCACTGTCGCCATCTGCCTTGTTGATCACCAGCGCATCGGCCAATTCCATAATGCCTTTCTTGATGCCCTGAAGCTCATCCCCGCCGCCAGGCAGCATGAGTACCATGAAAAAATCGACCATTCCTGCAACCTGGTATTCAGATTGGCCGACGCCCACGGTTTCCACCAAAATTACATCGTAACCAGCAGCTTCACAAAGCAGCATGGTTTCGCGGGTCTTTTGAGCGACACCACCCAGTGCCCCGGCAGCGGGCGTCGGGCGGATAAACGCCTGTTCGCGGCGGGACAATTCTTCCATGCGTGTTTTGTCACCCAGGATGGAACCACCGGCGATCGGTGAACTCGGGTCGACGGCAAGCACGGCGACGCGTTTTCCCTGTTCTATGAGGTACAGTCCGAAGGCTTCGATAAAGGTCGATTTGCCAACGCCGGGTACACCGGTAATGCCAATGCGGATGCTGTTCCCGCTGTGCGGCAGCACCTGCTCAAGCACGTTCTGTGCATCCTGACGGTGAGTATCAAGGGTACTTTCGATCAGCGTAATCGCCTTCGCCAGCGCTCGCCGATTGCCACTGAGGAGTTCCTGGAGGTTGAAGTTGTTCATGTGGCCAGGAGGTCGTCCATTGCACCGCGTGTTATTAATGTTCTGATTAGCTTGTCCTCCGTTGGCCGACCTCGCCCGGTTTACAGCGTGTCCTGACTAATACAGACGCTACCGCAGCGTGGCAAACCGAGGAGAATCAGCTCAGTTCTGAGCCGCCTTTACCGCATCCAGCACTTCCCTGGCACACTGCGGAATAGGCGTCCCCGGGCCAAAGATACATTTAACACCAGCCGCGTAGAGGAAGTCGTAGTCCTGCCTGGGAATCACCCCGCCGGCTATCACGATAATGTCTTCAGCACCCTGCTTTTTCAGTTCTTGTACCAGCTCTGGCACCAGCGTCTTATGCCCGGCGGCCAACGAGGATGCGCCCACGACATGCACATCGTTTTCGATGGCCTGACGTGCAACCTCCTCCGGCGTGGAGAACATGGGTGACAAATCGATATCGAAGCCAACATCGGCAAATGCTGTAGCAACAACCTTGGCACCGCGATCATGGCCATCCTGACCCATTTTGCACACTAGCATCCGCGGCCTGCGGCCATGCTCGGCAACGAAAGCGTCTATATCCTTGCTGATGCCCTGCCAGTTGGCGTCTTCCTCAAACGCTGCTCCGTACACGCCAGACACCGTCTGTGCCTGGGCCTTGAATCGTCCGAATTCCCGCTCCATGGCGAAAGAGATCTCCCCGACTGTGGCTCGTCGACGCGTCGCCTCAACGGCCAGCGCCAGCAAATTACCCTCACCGCTGACAGCGCACTGGTAAATGTCTTCCAGTATAGCCTCAACATCACTTTCATCGCGGCTTTTGCGCAGACTCGCCAGTCGCGCGAGCTGCGATTTGCGCACTGCGGCATTGTCGATATCCAGGATCTCGACATTACCTTCCTCTTTTATGCGGTATTTGTTGACGCCCACAATGACGTCTTCACCGCGGTCGATACGAGCCTGCTTCCTGGCAGCCGCTTCCTCGATACGCATTTTCGGCATACCGGTTTCAATCGCCTTGGCCATGCCACCGGCGGCCTCCACTTCCTCGATCAATTCCCAGGCTTTATCGGCTATGTCCTGGGTGAGGCTTTCCATCATGTAGGAGCCACCCCAGGGATCGACCACTTTAGTGATACCGGTTTCCTCCTGGATGATGAGCTGGGTGTTGCGCGCGATACGTGCCGAAAATTCAGTCGGCAGGGCAATGGCTTCGTCCAGCGCGTTGGTGTGCAGCGACTGCGTGCCGCCGAATACCGCTGCCATCGCTTCGATGGTGGTGCGTACAACATTGTTGTAGGGGTCCTGCTCTGTCAACGACCAACCGGAAGTCTGGCTGTGTGTACGCAGCATGGAACTCTTGGGATTCTTCGGCTCAAACTCAGCTACGATGCGCGCCCACAACAGCCGCGCCGCACGCATCTTGGCGATCTCCATGTAAAAGTTCATGCCGATGCCCCAGAAAAAGGACAAACGCGGCGCAAAATCGTCGATACCCAGGCCCGCGGCAATCGCCGTACGGATATATTCCTTGCCATCGGCGAGCGTGTAGGCCAGTTCCAGTGCGGCGTTCGCCCCCGCTTCCTGAATATGGTAGCCGGAAATGGAAATCGTGTTGAAACGCGGCATATTGGCAGAGCAGTAGGCGATGATATCGCCGATAATTTTCATGCTAGGTGCGGGCGGGTAGATATAGGTATTGCGCACCATAAACTCTTTCAGAATGTCATTCTGGATCGTACCGGTGAGCTCCTTTTGCGCGACACCCTGCTCTTCTGCCGCTACGATATAGCCGGCAAGCACCGGCAGCACGGCGCCGTTCATGGTCATGGACACCGAGACCTTGTCCAACGGGATACCATCGAACAGAATCTTCATGTCCTCCACCGAGTCAATCGCAACGCCAGCCTTGCCTACGTCGCCGGTCACGCGCGGATGGTCAGAGTCGTAGCCGCGATGGGTGGCCAGATCAAATGCAACTGAAACTCCCTGCCCACCGGCCGCCAGCGCCTTGCGATAAAATGCGTTGGATTCTTCAGCGGTGGAGAAGCCGGCGTATTGCCGTATCGTCCAGGGCCTTCCTGTGTACATGGTGGCCTGCGGACCGCGCACATAGGGCGACATGCCCGGCATGGTGTCAGTGTATTCCAGCGATGCCAGGTCGGCTGCGGTGTACAGCGGCCTTACTGCGATGTCTTCCGCTGTATGCCATACCAGCGTATCGGGGCTTTTACCCCTGGACTGTTCGGTAGCCAGCTTTTTCCAGTTTTCCGGTGTTGAACTGGATTTGTCGTAGATGCTGTTACTCATAGGAAAACCTCAATGCTCCGCGGCAGGCTGGCTGAGCTCAATCAATACGCCGTCACAGCTCTTGGGATGTATAAAAATAACCCGGGAACCATGCGCACCAGGTGTAGGTGCATCAGCGAGAAATTGATAGCCCTTTTCCTTAAGCCTCGCAAAATCTGCGTCAATATCATCCGAGCGAAAACACAGGTGATGCAGCCCCCCTCCCTTCTTTTCCAAATAGGTGGCAACCGGACCCTCGCCTCGCAGCGGATACACTAGTTCAATATTGGTTGGCGGTCGTGGCAGGAAGGCGGCTGTAGTCTTCGCAGACTCCACATCCTCGGTACCACCGAGCGGCAAACCAAAGTCGGCAACAAATCGCTGAATGGCTTTCTCAAGGTCAGGTACGGCAATAGCTATATGGTCTAACGCAGTGATCATGTGTCGCCCTCTTTACAACTGCTGCAGGAATTGGTTTGTCGCCGCATGCCGACGCGCAGCGATTTCCTCTGCGGAAACCTCTACGGTGATTTCATCGGGAACAATCTTGAAAATAGCTTGCCCCTTGCTAATGATACTGCCATCGGTATCGACCAGTACCTTCGCGATTGTGCCTGAGAATGGCGCATAAACCTTGTTGAACATCTTCATCACCTCAACAATAAACAACGGATCGCCCGCATTGAAGTGATCGCCTTCCCTGACATAGACATCGTGTGCCGGCGTCTCGCGCGAGTAGAACATGCCACCGCTGACTGCCAGAATCTCATCGGAGCGCGCGACTGGTGGCGGCACCAGTACTTTTGCCATGGCCGCCTGCAACGCTTCGTCTGTGAGTCGCTGCGGGATATCAATGCTCAGGTCCGGGTTTACAGTCAGCCCATAGAAACCGGTCGACTCCGCAATACTAGGCAGTATGGCGAGTATATCCGTTCCTGCCTGGAAGCCCCGGTGCGATGCGCGAACCTGCAGCCAAAGCTCAGCCTCTATGCCTTCTGGTGCCTCATCGGAGTCAAGTATAGAGCACAGTTCCAGCCAGTCAGCAGCACCGATACGCTCGTTCAGCTCGCTGTAAAACGACAGCGCATCCTGCAAAATTTTGTTGTCGTGATCCCATATCATGGCTGCCGCCGGTGGTTTGTCCCCGGGTAGATAATCCATGTTGAGAAAATGGTAAGTCTCTGCCAGTAATTCCATTGGATTTTCGTTCCAACAGATTTTGCCGTCGATCATGGTGTAACAATCGCGATTGATGCTCAGCCAACCGCTCAACATATGCGGCTCTTCCAGCAACTTCAATACTGGCCGCAACAGCAACGTTTCTTTCAACTGTAACGCTTCTGACAGCGCCCTCCTGGCGTCACTGTGAAGGTCGGCCAGCGCAGTCTGACAAAGCTGGTTGTAGGCATACATCGGATCCAGATTGTTCGCCCGTTGTTTCAGCTCACCCACTGCTGTGAGGTAGGGCACAATGAAGCGGGTGGTGGGCCTGGCATTGATATTCTGCCCGATAAACCAGTTTACCAGTCCGTAATGAAATTCAAGGTTGGTGGCGAGGTCACGACCACGCATGCGAGTCTGGCGAATAGTTTCGGCCATACGCTGGTAGGTTTCAAGACGGGTATCGCCCACCGTCAGCAAGAGCGCGATATTGGAGTCGTAGGCTCCGGCAAGCGTGTATTTCATAAACACGTCGGTGTCGGGATTGTGCAGGCTAATGCCCTGGTCGTCGCGAATCTCTCCCTCGATAGCATCGCTCCAGGCCTCTATCACGCCGCCGGCATGGGGCTGCAACGCCTGGTTGGTGGCATTAAGCCTGGCTTCAACGCTGTCGTTCATCCGCACCAGACGTTCCGGTCTTGGCAGCTTCTCACCGTGGGCTGCCAGCAACACCATGGCTTCCACCAGCGATTCAACAATGAAACTCTCGTTGGCATTCTCAGGATTGGTGAATTTCAGGGAGTAACACAATTCGGTGACGCGATGCTCTACCTGAATCCGTGTATTCATCTCCATGAAAAAATGCTTGTCGCGATCAACGATACACTCGAACGTCGACACTGAATCCAGCCCCACGGCCGCACCGAAATTTTCTGCTTCAGTCTCCATCGCCTGCAGCGTCAGTAGTTCCTGCTTCAGGACCCGCACTTCCTCGGCCTTGTTGCTGGCTTCGGCCTGGGCCAGTGCCCGTTGCAGCGACTCCACCGTTACAGACACTTCCAGAAGTTTCTGTTCATGCATTTGCAGCGAACAGTCGCGTCCGCCCATCGACATTGACCAGTGGCCATTGCCAATTACCTGAATCTCCTGATGACGTGTCGTCTCGATATTCAACTCGACCAGGACATTCTTGTTGTCACCCACACCTGTCGTTTTCACCTCATTGAGAATTTCGCGCACCAGCTCGGCTGTGCGCGCGGACTCTCCGATACCCATAATACGTTGGCCCTTGCCTCCACCACCGCTGATCGCTTTCAGTCGCACGCGGTTTTGCGGATAATCGGCTGTCATTTTTGCCACTGCTTCTGTGAGCGTTGCACACAGTTCGTCAACGGTATACAGGTCTATGCCTTTCTTATAGGACGCAGCAAGCACCAAATCTGCCTTGTCTTCGATACTGACCGCTTTATCTTTGAGCTTGTCTGCAGCAACGTCCAGCTGGTGTTCAACAACAAGCTTTTGCAACGCAGCGACATCGGGGTATTTTTTCAACAATGTCAGTGCCGTGCCGTTGTCGATACCCGGTGTCACTGAAACACCACATTTCAGAGCGGTGCGCTTCGCCTCATCTTTGAGTCCGGCATCGTGTACAGTGCGAGAACAGGGTCCGATAAAGTTCAGACCCGCCTGTTCCATGGCCGCAACCATGGTCTCATCCTCGGCCATGAAGCCGTAACCGGCGAAGATAGCATTGTAGTTATTGTCCTGGGCGATGCTGATAATCTGCTTAATACGCTCTTCACGCTCTTCCTTGTTGGCGCCACTGTAGTCCGGCACGCGATGAACCCGGTCGGGATTGGTCAGTGAGCGCAGTTCCGGAGCAATCGCGTTGCGATATACGATGGAATCCTTTTCCGACAGCAAAATTCCAAAGTGCAGGATGCCCATCTCAGTGAACACATCCATCGCCTCCTTGCGAATAGGACCGCGACAGATAATCAGTGGACGCAAGTGGGTACAGTCAAATTTGCGTTCCCATGCTGTACTTCCGCTTCCCAGCCGACGATCACGGTGGATAAGAGGGTTGTTCAGGTAAAATTCGTTAGACACTCCGGTCTTCCTCTACAGTATTGACGCCGCTATTGCGGTCTAGTGGAATTCGCGTTGCACAGACTGCAACGGTTCTGGCTGATAGCGGCGCAGGTAAAATGCCATATTTTCCGCCAGCACCTGACGCAGGTCTGAGGGCATTACAATTTGTGAAATCGAACCAAGACTGAGCGCCTCGTTCGGATTCATCAATTCCTGCGTATAGCGCGTAGCTAATAGCGCCTCTTCGGACTTCACCCAGTCTGCGACGAGTTTCTCTGCCGCTGCTTTTGCCTGTGCCTCTGAAAGACCGGCCTTAACCTGGGCATCTGTCTCTGCTTGCACCTTGGCGGCAACAGATCCGCGAATCTTGCGCAGTTCGTCCTTATACACATAATCAACACCGGCAGGACCCATCACTGCCACACGAGTCGTCGGTAACGCTACAACAAAATCGGCACCCACAGGAAAACTGTTGAAAGCTGCATACGCACCGCCAAAAGCATTGCGCACCAGCACCAGAAAGCGCGGTGTCCGCAAATCCACAATAGCATCGAGCATTGCCCGGCCCGCCTGGATAATACCCCTGCTCTCCTGATCCTTACCGGGAAGGAAGCCGGTGGTATCCTCCAAAAATATTATCGGGATGTTGTACAGGTTACAGAAGCGAATGAACCGCGCGTTTTTGTACGCGGCATCGATATCGATCTGACCGGAAGCAACGGCAGAATTGTTCGCCACGAAACCGACCACATTTCCGGCCATACGCCCCAGAGCAGTAATCGTGTTACGTGCGCGGTCCGGTTGGATCTCGAGGAAATCACCGTGATCGCACAATTGTTGGATCAGGATGCTGATGTCTATCGGTGTATTGAATCCGGTGGGTGAGTTGAACGCCTTCTTCAACAGAATATCAATATCCCAGGTTTTGCGATCGACCGGATCTGAGCTTGCCTGGTAGGGGCAAGCTCACCGTTGTAGCCAGGCAGGTAATCGAGCAACGCCCGCACTTTTCTCAGCGCGGCAACCTCGTCTTTCACCACAAAATCGGTGACACCACTTTGGCTGTGCACTCCGGGGCCGCCCAACTCGTCCGGTGTTACATCTTCACCGAGCACCGACTTGACCACACCCGGGCCCGTCAGACCGAAAAAGGTCTCGTTGGGCTGAATCAGGAAACTACCCTGGCGCGGCAGGTAAGAACCGCCGCCGGCATTGAAGCCGAACATGCACATGATACTCGGCACAATGCCGCTGATCCGGCGCAGAGCGGCGAAGGCCTCCGCGTAACCGTCGAGTCCTCCAACACCTGCGGGGATAAAAGCACCGGCACTGTCGTTGATGCCCACCACCGGAATGCGTTGTTTCGCTGCCAGTTCGAACAGACGGGCCAGTTTGGCGCCGTTAGTGGCGTCCATCGAACCGGCTCGCACGGTAAAATCGTGACCGTACAAAGCCACGTCGCGCCCGTTGACCTTGATGATAGCGGTGACCAGTGAAGCGCCATCCAGGTTGGGCCCCCAGTTCTGGTACAAAACGGTTGGTTTCTCATCGCTGAGGTAGCGAATGCGCTCCCAGATGGTCATGCGATTCTTCTGGTGCTGGCGTTGAATGTTCTTGACGCCCGCAGTTTGGTGGGGTCGCTGTTGCAGTTCCCAACCGGCTTTCAAAGATTCCTCGTACACGCCGGGAGCAGAGTCCACCTGTCCGGGTACGCGAAATTCGCGTTCAGCGTGCTCCGCGAAGGGATTGGTCAGCGTTGCGTTCAATGTATTGCCGTTGTTTTTCGTCATATTCCTTGATCCAAAGATTCCCCCGCGGGGGCGATGGAGGGTCCGCATTACTCAACTGGAGGCATGCTGGTTGCAAGTCTTGGCGGCCGGGCTTAGGATGCAAACCTGCCAAATTTTAGGGCTGATACAGTAATTTGCCGGACCTGCAAAGTCAATTGAGCGGAGGCGACATTATCTGGCCAGATCAATGCAGATGCTTGTTATTTCAGCGCAGATTAAGACTTTAAACTAACGGACAGAGTGCACTCAGACAGTGAAATCCGGGGCGCGATCAACTCAGGCTATACTGCATGACCCCGCAACGGGACCAACCCCAATGAATGCCCACGGCACATCAATGTGAGCAAGTCCGTCCATCTGGAGGACATACCCTACTGTCCGGATAGCTGCGAGCTGTTTGAACGCATCCGCGACCTCCCCCGAGCAGCGTTCCTGGACAGCAGCTTCCCGTCTGCGACGGCTGGCCGCTACGATATTCTCACTGCACAACCCTCTATGTCAGAACTGCCGACATTGCGGGTCGGCGCCGGTGAAACCGAATGCGTGGCCTTTTTTGCACAGTTAGAGGCATTCCACACCGAGCACTTTCACGGGGTACAACCGGTATCGCCCGAAATACCCTTCTGCGGTGGTCTGCTCGGTTACCTCGGCTACGATCTGGGCAAGAGCCTACACAACATTGGGATCACCTCGGAAGTGGATGCGCGCCCTGCCGTGCAGCTGCATGCCTACGACTGGTGCATCATCCAGGACCATCTGCTACAGCGCGCTACGCTGGTATCACAACCTCGTGTCAACAACGCACAGCGGCGCGATTTGCTGGCACGATTGCGCCAGCCCGCGCGCATTGCGGCGACACGCTTCGCACTAAAGCGACGCTTTTCATCCAATTTCACAGCTGAACAGTACTGTGCAGCCTTTGAGAAAATACAGTCCTACATCCGCGCCGGCGACTGTTACCAGGTCAACCTTGCGCAGTGTTTCAGTGCAACATTCACTGGCGATCCGTGGCCAGCTTACCGCGCTTTGCGCGCTGTCGCCGCCGCTCCCTTTTCGGCCTTCCTGTCGCTGGAACACGACGCAGCTCTACTTTGCCTGTCGCCAGAGCGATTTTTGTCGTTGCACGGTCACCGCGTGGAAACGTCGCCTATTAAAGGTACCCGCAAACGCGACCCCGATCCCGTAGCAGACGAATTGGCGCGTCGACAGTTGCGTGCCTCGCAGAAAGATCGTGCGGAAAACCTGATGATCGTTGACCTGTTGCGCAACGATCTCGGGCGCAGTTGTGTGCCAGGCAGTATCCATGTCGATCGCTTGTTTGATGTACAAAGCTTTCAGACCGTGCACCATCTGGTCAGCACCATCACAGGTGAATTGCGCCCTGATCGCAATGTCTGGGATTTGTTGCGAGACAGCTTCCCGGGAGGTTCTATCACCGGCGCACCAAAACGGCGCGCGATGCAAATCATCGATGAACTGGAAACGCATGAGCGAAAGGCTTACTGCGGCTCGGTGGTGTATATCAGCGCAGATGGTCGCATGGATAGCAATATCGCCATTCGCAGCCTGTTATGTGATCGGGGGCAGATACAGTGCTGGGGTGGCGGCGGTATAGTCGCGGATTCACTCTGGGAGCAGGAGTATCAGGAGTGTCACGACAAGGTGGGTAAGTTGCTCGCGGCGCTGGAGGTCTACGAAAACCCCTAGCCCTAGTTCTATCGCACCGAAAAGAGAATCAACAGTTACTACAGCGTCAACTGACGGTCGCTGGCCTCGACAAACGCAACCTTCAACTCTGCCAGGCTCGCCACCGATTTGAACTGCGGAAATTCATCGATCACATTCTGCGGAGCGTGAATCAGGAATCCAACGTCGGCCTCGGATAGCATGCTGGTGTCATTGTAAGAATCACCGGCCGCCAATACGCGATAGTTGAGACTGTGCAACGCTTTCACCGAAGCGCGCTTGGGGTCTTCCTGGCGCAGTTTGTAGTCCACTACACGGCCGGTCTCGTCGGTCACCAGCCGATGACAGAACAGCGTCGGCCAGTGCAATTGTCGCATCAGCGGTTGGGAAAATTCGTAAAATGTGTCTGACAGAATAATGACCTGGAACCGTTCGCGCAGCCAGTCGACAAACTCAATGGCGCCCGGCAAAGGTTGCAGTGTGGCGATCACTTCCTGGATGTCGTCAATTTTCAATCCGTGCTGATCCAGCAGACCCAGGCGCTGTTTCATCAGAACGTTGTAGTCGGGGATATCGCGAGTGGTGGCCCGTAGTGCGTCGATACCAGTGCGTTCGGCAAAGGCAATCCAGATTTCCGGGACGAGCACCCCTTCCAGGTCCAGGCAGGCCAGTTCCACGTGTAATTCTCCTATGGCAGGATGCGTTAGCGATTCAACGCGACAGTCTAAACAGCACGGCACACGTGACACAAGTACCGGGCATGCATTTGCGCGATCAATTATCAGTAAACGGGCAGTTCCAGATGCGAGAACAAATCCGCCAGTTCAGCTTTGTTCTGGCAGCCAAACGCATCTGTCACCAAATCCCGGGACAGGTGCGGCGCGAAATCCTCGATAAATTCGTACATGTAACCGCGCAGGAATGTATCGCGACGACAACCTATCTGCGTCACGCTGCTGGAGAACAAATGACTTGCGTCCAGCGCGACCAGATCTGCGTCGATGGTTTCGTCGTAGGCCATAGCCGCGATAATCCCGATACCGAGTCCAAGCCTGACGTACGTTTTTATCACATCGGCATCTGTGGCAGTGAACACAACCCTCGGGACCAGGCCCTTGGACATGAAGGCATCATCGAGCTTGGAGCGCCCGGTAAAGCCAAAGACATAGGTGACAATGGGTTGCGCTGCGACCTCTTCCAGCGTGAGTTCCGATACCTGTGCCAGTGGGTGGTCCCTGGGGACCAGAATGCAACGGTTCCAGCGATAACAGGGCATCATGATCAAATTGGAGAACAGGTCCAGCGCCTCGGTCGCGATGGCAAAATCAACGGTACCGTCGGAGGCCATCTCCGAAATCTGCAACGGGGTGCCCTGGTGCATGTGCAGGGAGACGTCCGGATAGTGCTCGATGAACGCCTTGATCGTCGAGGGCAAGGCATAGCGGGCCTGGGTGTGAGTGGTGGCAATAGAGAGACTGCCTTTCTTTTCGTCGGCGTATTCTTCCGCAACCTGGCGAATACTCTTAACCTTGAACAGCACCTCCTCCGCAGCCTTGATAATGTCCTCACCTGCGGGTGTCACATGCGTAAGATGCTTGCCACTGCGCGCGAATATCTCAACACCCAGTTCATCCTCCAGCAGTCGAATCTGCTTGCTGATACCCGGTTGTGAGGTATACAGGCTCTGGGCAGTGGCTGAAACATTGAGATCGTGGTGTGCAACCTCCCAGATATAACGCAACTGCTGAAGTTTCATTCCAACCTCCGAGTAAGCCAAGGCCTTCCTATCAATTCGCCCGTGTGCTGGTTATGCAGAATAGTCATTAACCAGAAATTTTGCCAAATCAAAACAAATACGCGGTATCGCGGCAGCGCTCAGGCGTTGGCAACACCATGGGGCACGTGTCCGGTAGCAACATGTGGGCTGGCCGAAGCGCAGTGTGTCTGCTGGTCGTCGAAGAAGACGTCTGCCTGATAGGCGCGAAGAAATTCAGTCTTGTTCAAGCCACCCAGGAAGATCGACTCGTCAATGCGAATATTCCACGCACGCAGAGTACGGATTACGCGCTCATGAGCCGGTGCTGAACGGGCGGTGACCAGCGCCGTTCGAATCGGTGCTTCCGTGGGTGGAAATGCCTGCTGTAGTCGATGCAGGGCCGAGAGAAATGGTTTAAAGGGGCCGCCGCCAAGCGGCTCACGCGCAGCAGCTTTTTCGCTGGCGGTAAATGCTTCGAGCCCTTCTCGCTTGTACACGCGCTCTGCTTCGTCGGAGAACAGTACGGCATCGCCGTCGAATGCGAAGCGCAGTTGCTCACTGTCGGTACCTCCGCCGCGACGCGAGACCAGCGTGGCAGCCGCTACGCCGCACTCCAATGCATGGCGAACGTCCTGTGCTTCATTGGAGAGGAACAATTTGCAGCCGAATGCATTGATGTACCGCCATGGACTCTCACCGCCACAAAATGCGGCCCGCGTGATGTCCAGTTCATAGTGCTGGATAGAATTGAATACGCGCAAACCGGTATCGGCACTGTTGCGCGACAGCAAGACCACTTCCACCTGCGCATCTGCAGGCAGGGCGGCATTCAACTTCAGGAGCTTTTTAACCAGGGGAAACGCTTCACCCGGTTCCAGCGGCTCATCCTCACGCGCCACCTGGTAGATGGAATAGGCTTCCAACCCTTCCTTCTGATAAACCTCGTGGCTATCGTCCATGTTGAACAACGCCCGCGAGGAAATGGCGATGACTAGCTTGTCGTTCTGGGGGGTGGGCATGGCCTAAGCATACTCAGTTGTTTGCTCGCCCGCCAGTGGTGGCCTGTGTCTTCATGGCGGGGGTGGAGGCTCGAAACGGATCGCATGCAGAGAAGCCATCAGCTCACCTTCAGTAGGCCACGCTCCTGTAAATCCAGCAGCAACAAGTGCTGAATCAAAAACTCTTTGGTGGTCTCGGGGTGCTCCAACTGAATGCGCTCCAGGAACGGTTTGGCGGCGTGCGGATCGGCTTTGTGCAAGAGTGCCTTGAAGGCGGTGGCGAGAAATTGTCCGGGTTCTTCGCTCAGAGCCTTAATCCTGTGCAGGCTGGCGGCGAGTGCGAGTTCCTGCTCGGTAAGTTCAGTACCAAAGGGGTAGTTCGGCAGAAGTCCATTACTCTGAAACGGCGCGAGTGTATGCTGCAACCGTGCGGGGGTGTTGTCGCGGGCGGACTCCGGGATTTCATAGTCCTGGGCTATCTTGCCGTGTGTTTTGGCGAACTCAAGCAGCGAGTCCTGAAAACGCGAGTCGGCAATATTGATCAGCCTGGCAATGACTTCAGAGTCGTTTTGCCCGCGCAGGTCTGCCACACCGTATTCGGTGACGACAATATCGCGCAGGTGTTTGGGGATCGTTGTGTAGCCATAGAACGGTACGATATTGGACTGCTGTTGCCTACCTTGGCCACGCGTACTGCGTATGCACAGTACAGATCGTGCACCGGGCAGATCGTGCGCCATGGCGACAAAATTATATTGCCCCCCCACTCCGCTGATCACGGTGCCGTCTTCGAGCGCATCGGATGCAACGCAACCATTGAGCGAAACCATCATCCCGGTGTTGATGAAGCGCGCGTTGCGCCGCTGTGCACAGTAGAGCGGATAATCGAGAAGGAGTTGATTGGTGCGCCGCACGCCGGTCATGCATATTTGCGAGCTGCGCTCCTGATCAAGCAGGCGCAATTTGTCGTAGAAATCTCTGGGGCCGAGGAAAAATCCACCGTGCAGCAGCCGGCCGTTGCGCAACGCCTGCCCACTGACCGCGCGCAGCAGGGCCGCGCGTACTTCAGTATCGCCCGTGTTGTTGTCGTAACGCTCACCGTCTATCAGCAATACGTCGTCGCATAACGCCACAAGATCGGCGACTATTCCCCAATACTGCAGTGTCGACAATGACTGTGCATCGAGTCTGGCGGGGAGCAGACCACAGCGACGACAGTAGTCATACAGTCGCTCATCTATAATCTCGCCGATCTGCCCCTGGTTGATGCCCTGCTGCAGCAGCAGATTATCGTAAACCTTGCGTTTGACGATGCCCTGCTCAATGAGGTGCAGCATCCCGTTCACAAACATCTCTGTGGATACATACAGGCCTTGATTAAACGGACCATCGTCCTCTGCCGCCGCAGTGGGCTGCCGCGTGAGCTCCTGCAAAATCTTACGGTAGTCGCTGTTATGCCTGTGACGCACAATACAGGCATGCGCCACCGCGTCACCCAAAGCACCGATACCAACCTGTAGCGTACCGCCATCGACAATCAGACTACTGGCGTGCAACGCGGCAGCGTAATCCTGTAATGGTACGGCGGCATTCGGCACGGCAAACAATGTCTTGTTGTACTGCTGATTGCGGACGATCAGATCAAATACGTCGGGAGAAACCTCTGCATCGAGTTCCATAAAAGGCAGCTCATCATGCACCTGGGCCAGCAGCATAAAGGGCTGGTAAGTGTCTCGCGGTATGTCCAAAATCTCTACGGTAAGGTCAGTGTTACAGGACAGACTGAGCGACAAGCCACTGGGCGTATCCCGGGCGGCCACCAGTTGAACCAACACATTAACGCCAAGGGCGAGCATGTCGCGCACAATATGTGTGTAGTTACTGGAGATATAGTTCTGCTGCGCAATCGGGTTATTCTTCATTGAACCCGCCTTGAAATACACCTCAGAGATACGAATATTCTCCGGCAGTCTGTTCTGGCGGTATGGGGTGAGGAACGCCAGTTCTTCGTAGTCGCCAAACAGACGCTGCATTATGGGGCCGGAGAGACTGGCCTCGATTTCGCTTCCGGGCTTGGGAACTTCGAGACACAGTGCTGTCACGATATGCAGGGATAGCGACGAATCGGCGACAGCCCTGCGATAAAAGGCATTCAGCAGTTGCACCGGCTTACCAAGGCCAAGTGGCGCTGCCAGCACGAGGTTGTTACCAATCGTGGCAATGGTTCTGTCCACGCAGGCTTCTACGCTACTGAGAATGTCACCCACTACTAATGCTCCCGCTTTTCAGAAAATCACACCCGACCCAGTTCTCACTCTAGAGAAAACACGCCGACCATACCCTGATCCAGCACAAGAAAACTTTCGAGACCAGCGTCTCAACCCGATGCCGAGGAAGCCTCCGCAAAATACTCTCGCGTCATCCGAAATACCAGAGGACCAAGCAGGATCAAAGCGATGAGATTGGGTATAGCCATAAATGCGTTAAGGGTATCGGCTATCAGCCACACCGTATTGAGATGGAACACCGTCCCCACCGGCACGGCTAACACCCATGCTACTCGAAATGGCAAGATCGCTTTAGTGCCCAGCAGGAACACCACGCAGCGCTCGCCGTAGAAGGACCAGCCTATCATTGTGGTAAATGCGAACAGGCACAGACCTATAGCAACCACATACTGCCCACCCCCGAGCGCATTGGAAAATGCCAGGGAGGTGAGGCTGGCACCGCTGACTCCCGTGGGCCACACGTCCATGATCACAATCACCAGGCCGGTCATGGAGCACACCACAATGGTGTCGATAAACGTACCGAGCATGGCGATCATGCCCTGTTGCACCGGCTGGTTGGTACGCGCCGCAGCATGGGCAATCGGCGCGCTGCCGAGGCCCGCTTCGTTGGAAAAAATGCCTCGGGCAACTCCAAAACGCAGCGCAGCCCAGACGGTAGCACCGGCGAAGCCGCCGGTTGCCGCTGTGGGATTGAATGCGCTGTGTACGATAGTCGCAATTGCCGCCGGCACCTCGGCGGCATGCATAACGAGTATGGTCAGTGACACCAGCACATAACCCAGGGCCATAAACGGCACCAGCCAACTCGCGACAGCAGCGATACGACGCACACCACCGAGTATCACCGCACCCACAAGAAACATGAGCACAAGGCCGGTCACCAGAGGCGGGACAGAAAATGTATCGTGCATGACTTCTGAAACGGAGTTCGATTGCACCATGTTGGCAATACCAAAACCGGCGAGGCTGCCGAAAATTGCAAACGCAATGCCCAACCAGTGCCAACGCCGGTGCAGGCCGTTCTTGATGTAATACATCGGGCCACCGCTGTAGTTGCCCTCCTCGTCCTGTTCACGAAAGCGCACCGCACAGACCGCCTCGGCGTACTTGGTCGCCATGCCAACCAGTGCCGTCATCCACATCCAGAACAGCGCACCCGGCCCACCGAGAAAAATCGCCGTCGCCACACCTGCAATATTGCCGGTACCAATGGTGGCTGACAGTGCTGTCATCAAAGCGCTAAACGGGGAGATGTCACCAGGACCCAGGCCCTTGCGCCCGTGCATCATCAGGCGCAGGCCCGCCGCTATTTTCAGCACCGGCATAAAACGCAAACCCACGGTCAGGTAAATACCGGTGCCCAATAACAGAACGAGCATCGCCGGACCCCAGGCCCACTCATTGACAGTCGTCAGCAGTTCCATCGTTACAACCCCTTAGTCGTTTTTATAATCAGGCACCAGTCGATGTACCGACAAACCCCAGCCCCTGGCGCTGTGGAAACAGGCCAAATATTCCACCGGTGTGCACGAATACCAAGTCGCGGCACCCCGAGAATCGACCTGCTGCAATTTCCGCCACCATGCCGGCAAATGCCTTACCCGTGTAGACCGGGTCGAGTACAAGCCCTTCCAGGCGCGCTAAATCTGCGATCAGTTGAAATGTCGCGGCATCGGCAATGGCGTATCCCTTGCCCACGTAGCCATCCAACACCCGGGGCGTGATCTCCACCGGTGGCACGTCCGGATAGCGCTGTCGCCACTGCGCTGTATCACTGGCAACCTTGTTGAGAAAATAGGCTTCATCGTCACAGACATTCACACCCCAGACAGTTGCCGGAAGCTGGTGCAACGCGGCTCCGAGTGTAAGTCCAGTCTGTGTACCGCCCGAACCGGTCGCGGTAATGATATGCGCCTGCTCAATACCGGCAGAGCGGAAATCGTGCGCCAGCTCTTCACAGGCAGCAATATACCCCCAGGCGCCGATCCCATCGCTGCCTCCCGTGGGAATGATCAGTACTTTACGGCCTTGCGACGCATAATGCGCTGACCAGTGTGCAAATAAAGCGTCCAGTTCATTGACATACTGCTTCAGGGGATAACAGGTCACCACCGCACCTGCCAGATGGTCCAGTAGCAGATTGCCTTCCGGGTCGGCCGTTTCCTCGCCGCGCAATAACAGGTGCACTTTCAACCCCAGCTGTGCGCCAGCCAGTGCCGTGGCGCGGCAGTGGTTGCTCTGCAGACCACCGCAGGTAATCAGGGTGTCGTAGCCATTGTCGATAGCGTAGGCAGTAATAAACTCCAGCTTGCGCACCTTGTTGCCGCTCAGCGCACAACCGGTCAGATCGTCGCGCTTGACCCAAAGGCGATGACCGCAGCCCCACTCATGCGAAGCGCGTTCAAGGTATTGCAGGGGGGTTGGCGTGTGGGCCAGGTCTATCTTGCGCGGATAGTGCAGAGCCATCCTCAGCCGATGGACTTCAGCGTGCCTTTGGGCAGAACAGCGTGCAGGTGAACGCGCTGGAATTTCAGATCGACATTGTTGGCGACATTTATCGTCATGTAATTGTCGTCCAATGCAGTGACACGGCCAAGAATACCGGAACTGGTCACGACCTCATCGCCCTTGTTGAGTTTGGACACCATCTCTGTGTGTTCTTTCTGCCGCTTGCGCTGCGGGCGAATGGCGATGAAATAGAACAGCGCAAACAGTCCTACCAGGAAGACTATCTGAAACATATCGCCGCCGGGTGAACGGGCAGCGGCGTCCTGCGCTTGGGCACTGGCTATAAACAGGCTCATGGAGACAATCTCTTATGCTGGGCTCGTAAAGGAGCGTTGAAAACACGAGTAATTTACAGGGTTTCACACGATCTCGCAATTCGTGAGACGCCTGGATAACGAATCTCTAGGCAAGTGGTTGCACTTCGAAGGGTCAGGCAGAAATCTCGAAGTCGTATTCCATAATCTGCGGCGCGTGATCAGAAAAACGTTCGTCTTTATAGATTGCAGCAGCCTTTACTTTATCGACCAGATTCGGCGTGATTACCTGGTAATCGAGCCGCCACCCCACATTTTTAGTCCATGCCTGCCCGCGATTGGACCACCATGTGTACTGCTCCGGTTCGTCGTTGATCACACGGAAGGAATCAACATAGCCAACTTCATCGTACAGCGCATCCAACCAGGCTCGCTCCTCGGGCAGAAAACCGGAATTCTTTTGATTCGCTCGCCAATTCTTCAGATCAATCGGCTGATGGCAGATATTCCAGTCGGCACAGATGATGACTTCGCGACGTGCACGTCGCAGCGTCTGCAAGTGCCGCATGAACTCCTCCATGAAGGCCAGCTTTTTCTGCAATGCCGCTTCGCTACTGGAACCGGACGGCATATACAGTGATACAACACTCAGCCCTTTAAAATCTGCCTGAATATAGCGCCCCTCGGAATCAGCAGGATCCCAGCCCAGCCGCGTCGTCAGTCGCTGCGGCTTAACCCGCGTGTAGAGGGCGGTGCCGCTATACCCTTTCTTGACCGCATCGTTATAGAAGCAGTGGTAGCCCGGTGGACTGAACACCGGGTCGGTGAGTTGATCAACCTGCGCCTTGGTTTCCTGGATACACACCACGTCGGCCTGCTGCTGTTGCAACCAGTCGAAAAATCCTTTGGCAGCAGCCGAGCGGATGCCGTTGGTGTTGCAGGTAATTATCTTCGTCATCGCCGATCCAAGCCATTGCAAACGCGCCGCAGTGTAACGGACGCGTCCGGCCTCAAGCAACAAACGGCACGGGACGCATCTCCAGCGTGACAGCTGACTATTTAAGACTACAATGAAGAACGTCCGACAGTCGAACAGGAACGTTGGAGGAGCTCGTGAATAAAACTGCTGCTGAGAAAAACCAGGCAATTGCCTACGGCCTGTCGAACAATTTGTCTCGGCTGTTGCGCGAGTTCTCACGCGATTACGAACGGCGTATCTGGCAGGGCTTGGAAGATCGCGGCTATCCGGACATTCGCCCATCACACAGCGCTGTTTTTGCAAACTTGGGAATGGGTGCTGTGCGTGTTACCGAGTTGGCCGAGCGTGCGAGGGTAACGCAACAGGCCATGGGTAAAATGCTCAAGGAACTGGAGCGCATGGGATATGTTGCACGAGATATCGACGGCGGCGACAAACGCGCCAAAGAAATTCGCCTGACGCAGCGCGGCGTAGACCTCGCGGCGGACAGCCTTGAGGTCGTTGCACAGGTGCGCAGCTACTACGCCGCCAAAATCGGCGAACAACAGTTGGATACCCTCGAAGCCAAACTGCGCGATGCAGTCCGTAAACTACAGCTGGAGTATCTGCCGGAGAGTTGGGCCGACCCCAGAACCAGCGAACATTAATGACATAAAAGTCATAATAAAATTTTATTTATCAATAATTTATATAATCTTTCTAAACCTAATAATAGGAGCATTTCCAGGCACTATTCGACGTCCTTTTTACTACTGACCAGCAACGAACGCGCATTTTTAGCGAACTCTGTGGCGTCTTCTTCGCGTTTGGCGTCCATCAATTCAGCGATATCGACAGGCACCCTGACGCCGCGCTGCGCACCGGGTCGCTCAGCGATGGCACCCATCCAGCGCGACAGGTTATCCAGGCCCTCGATTGAAATACCGGACCAATTGTGGGTGCGCACCCAGGACCAGTTCGCCATATCGGCGATGCTGTAATCACCGGCGAGAAACTCCTGGTCCGCCAGCTGCGTATCGAGCACTTCGAACAATCGCCGCCCCTCGTTCTGGTAGCGATCGATTGCCGGCTGAATTTTCTCCGGAAAGTAGCGGAAGAAGACGTTGGCCTGTCCCATCATTGGGCCAATGCCGCCCATCTGGAACATCAGCCACTGAATGACTCGCGACCGCCCCTTCACCTCCGTCGGCAGAAATTTACCGCACTTCTCGGCCAGGTAAATCATGATCGCCCCGGATTCGAATACGGCGAGGTCTTCGTCAGTATCGACAATCGCCGGAATGCGACCATTGGGACAAATTTTCAGAAACTCTGGCGTTTTCTGCTGCGCCTCCATCAGGTTGATGGTGTGAACATTGTAGGGGATCCCCATCTCCTCCAGCGCGATAGAGGCTTTGTAGCCATTGGGTGTCGGTGCGGTATAGAGCTCGATCATTGTGACTCCTGTACTTGAGGTTATAGATTCATGAAATCCGGGGCCGCAAACACCCAGCTTTTAACTTCCTCACGCCGGGCGATGCGCCAGCCATTGTCTGTACGACGATACTCATCCACATACCACAGGCCCATAAAAAAGGTGTGTTTCTTGCCCTCACCCACACCCATTTCCATCGGATTGAAACACATTACCCGACCGGTGGCAGTATCGCCCTGCAATTGCACCTGCACATTGGCGTTAAGGTGCTGGCTGTTGGGAAACAGTTGGTCGGTCAAGGATGCCTTGAGAAAGGTGATCGTCTCTTCCAGATCTCCGACACTGCCACCCATCGCACTGTAGTCGATGTAGGCATCGGCGGTAAAAATTTCATCGCGCAAGCGATCGAATTGCTTACTGTCAATAAGATGGGCGTAGAGAAAAACCAGGTCCTGAATTTCAAAACGGTCCGAGAGTTCCTGTTGCGAGAGCATGTTGATTCCTCCTTTAGAAATCCAGTGGTAGTGCAATGTGACGTTGGTACATCCGGTCGCGGTGCGCTTCCAGCCGCGGTGTCAGGCATGCGCGCGTCTCGGCGTCCGCCGTTTCATAGGAAGTGCGCATATAGCCCGGCATGGGGTTGTCGGCATCGGGCAGCGGCTTGAGCATGGCGGCAAAATTGGCCCAGTAGAAATCCACCGCTGTGACACTGTCGCCCACCAGGTAATCACTACCCGCTGACTCCTGCCTCGCCATGGTGGCATCGAGGTAGGTACTGATGCCCTGCAGGCGACCGGTAGCGGCGGCCAGAGCCTGTGTCGACCAGCCGTACTTTGCACCCAGACGAACAATCATCTCGGGCGGCTTGTCCAGTTGCAGCATTGGCGCCAGCATCTGCAGTCGACGATGCCAGCCAAAGCCATCCATCCCGATAATGAGACCGGACAGGCCCAAAACCTCCACTCGCTGGCCACAGTCAACCGGCACCAACGGCTTCTCAGGTGCCAGGCGTTCCAGCAGCATGAGCAGATCAAACCAATGACAGGCAGGCGGCAGGCCGTCGTATACCGCCACAGGCGCGGATGTCTGCCCAGTCCAACTGAGCAACGCGGCATTTTCACCACCGCCGTCCTGGCGTACCGGGGTGTATGCCAGGCCCTTATAAGCCAGCATCGCCTTCGCGGCCTCACCCCACGGTCCGGGCACGCCCGCAGACAGCACCAGTCGCAGGCCGGGTGCGTCGATAGCCTCTTCTACAGAAATGTATTCCATGTCGCTGTCTTATTGATTGAGTTTAAAAACCTTGATGGCATTTTCGCGCAGAAATTTCGGCCACACTTCATCGCGAAACGGTACCTGTGGCATCTCACTGAATATACGATCGAGAGAGAGGCCCATGGGAAAATACCCGGCGTACATCACCTGTCCGGAGCCGCGCTTGTTGGCGAAGTCGATAATATCCGGAGGATAGTGTTTTGGTGCAAACGCGCTGGTCATGTAGTAAAGATTTGGGTATTTGAGCATCATCTTCCACGCCACGTCTGTCCAGGGTTCACAGCCGTGGCGTGTGACCACACGCAGTTCAGGGAAAAACCACAACACCTCGTCGAGCAATTCCACCTTCTGTGGGCCAAACGGTACGCGGGGACCGGGCACACCCATGCAAGGGCAGAAAGGAATATCCAGCTCCACCAGCTTGGCGTAAATGGGGTACCACTTCTTATCGTTGACCGGCACTGGCGGGCAGATCATCGCAGGCGCAGCGGTAACCGCCTTGATGTCGAACTCTTCATGCATGGCGACAATCTTGCGCACCTCGTCCATGCCCCTGTTGGGGTTGGCTTCATACGAGGCAAAAAACCGATCCGGGTGGGCGCGCAGTGCTTTTTCCTGCAGGTCACTGAATCCCAGACCGATCATCGCGCGCTCTATGCCGTGTTTGTCCATCTGCGCCAGCGTGTACGCAATCGGGTCCACTTCACCACTGGTGTCCGGGATATCCTTGAACATGTACTGCGCCGGCATACTGAACAGCTCATGGCTCTCGCGATCCATCAGCAGGGGCTTGATCCAGTCGTAAAAGCTGCTGCTGTCGTCTCCCGGGATGGCGAGCATGAGGTCGATGACACCAATATCGGAGGGCATGGGCATGGGGTGCGATCCTGTTAATACGGTTAATCCGAATACAACCTAAAACTACTTATAGCTTTAATAAACTAATGTATCTATATGTATTAATTGATTTTTTATACCTGCATAGGAGATGAATCCTCGGCCGCGTGGCGCTGCTGGCGCAAGCGCATGGGCAGCGTGGCATCCACCGATTGGTAGCGGTAGCAATCCTCCGCGTCCACCGTGCGCTCGATCTGTCCACGCTGGTGCAGGTAGTTCAAGTGCGCGATACACTCGCCCAGCGCCAGACCGAGGTTATGTCCCTCCAGCGGCCGCTTGAACAATACCGGCAATAGCTCCATCGCAGAAAGTGGCTGCTCGACACAGGCCTCCTCCAGCGCCAGTAAATGCTCTTCATGGTGTTCGATCAGGTAACGCAGGCGTTCGTGCAAGCCATAAAAAGGTGTGTTGTGTGCAGGTAGTACCAACGCATCGGCCGGGAGCAAGTCCAGGAATCGCTCGTGCGAGTTCAGCCACTCACGCAGCGGATTACCTTCAGGTTCGGCGCCGGACACGCTGATGTTGGAGGTGATTCGCGGAATCACCTGATCGCCGGAGATCAGGATATTCAGCGCGCTGCAGTAAAGGCAGGCGTGTTCCGGCGAGTGCCCGCCCAACCACGATCTGCCAGCGATTGCCATTGATCGTCAGGAACGCACCATCGACCAGACGACGGTAGGCGGTGGGCATGGGTTTGATTATGGAGCCAAAGCCACCGAACTGGTCGCGCGACTGTTCAACCTGTTGCGGGGTGTAACCGGAGCGCTGCATATGCAACGCCGTGGTCCAACTGTAGTGTTCGGGTAAAGTCCTGCTGAAGGAAAGCCCGGTAAAGTACTCAGCTTCGGTAATATAAAACGGCACCCGCCAGCGCTCGCACAACCAGCCGGCCATGCCGGTATGATCGGGATGATGGTGCGTGGACAGCACTGCCTTTACTGGCTTGCCCTGCAGGTGCTGTTCGAAGACTTTCTCCCAGAGTGCCTGCGTTGGGTTGATCGCTATCCCGGTATCGACGATCCACCAACCATCGCTATCCTCCAGCAGGTACAGGTTGATATGGTCCAGCGCCATCGGCAGCGGCATACGCAGCCAAAAAATGCCCGGTACGATCTGTCGCAGTTGCCCTGACTCGGGCGCGTCATCGAACAAATATTCCAGCATGTCGCAGGGACTAGAGTCCCAGTTCCCGGATCAGGGCCATGACATCGTCGTGGTGAGATTTTGTTTTTACCTTGTCCATCACGTGTTTAATACGCCCATCCTTACCGATAATAAAGGTCGTGCGCAGCACACCCATGAATTCTCGGCCCATAAACTTTTTAAGGCCCCAGGCGCCATACTTCTCTGTAATCGCATGGTCCTCATCCGAGAGCAGGGTAAAGTTCAATGCCTGTTTGTCGATGAACCGTGCAAGTTTCGCCACCGGGTCGGGGCTCACGCCGAGGACCACAGTGTCGAGCTTTGCCAGTGCCTTCCTGCTGTCGCGTATCCCACAGGCTTGCACAGTACACCCCGGGGTCATTGCCGCCGGGTAGAAGTACAGCACCACATTCTGCTTGCCCTTGAAATCTTTCAGACTGACTTTTTTGCCGTCCTGATCCAGTAGCGTAAACGCTGGTGCCGCAGCACCAATTTTGGGAAACGCCATGATACCTTGCTCCTTAAATGTGAGTACG
This sequence comes from Halioglobus sp., assembly GCA_041396025.1. GTDB lineage: Bacteria > Pseudomonadota > Gammaproteobacteria > Pseudomonadales > Halieaceae > Marimicrobium. Next base: position 169,221 of record JAWKZL010000006.1, read on the forward strand.
ACTTGCGCCGCGCATAACCGCTGGGCTCGGCTCACTGAAAATTGCAATGCCTAGCTCTGTCGCGGTCGGTGTTCGATCGCCGATACCCGTACCGGAAACTGCCCGATTTTGGCATCGGAAAAATATTCCCTGAGGGTCTGCGACACCACCGGAAACGCGATTCTGTCCCACGGCACATCGTCCTCTTGATAGAGACCTGTTTCCAGGCTCTCCGGACCCGCAGCGTGCTCTCCATTGTCCAGGTCGCAACGGTAAAACATGTAGACCTGGCTGATGTAGGGCACATCAAACACACGGTAAAGCTCGATGTTGCTAACCCTCGCCCGGGCCTCTTCCCAGGTTTCGCGTGCAGCGCCCTGCACCGAGGTCTCGCCGTTCTCCATAAAGCCTGCCGGTAGTGTCCAGTAATTCCTACGTGGTTCGATAGCGCGATTACACAGCAAAACCTTGCCCTCATAAACTGGCACGCAGCCAACAATGACACGAGGATTGCTATAGTGGATCAGTTCGCAGCTACTACAGACAAAACGCTCCCGATCATCCCCGGAAGGGATTCTCAGGATGACTGTATTACCGCAACTGGTACAAAATTTCATGGAAAGGGGACTCTCGCACTACCAGCAGTCCAGTATAAAGGCTTATCCGAACAATAGACCACCCTCTGTGCACACTACGTAAATTTGACGGTCGAATCAGTGCAATTCGCGATAGCGACCACAGTAGAACAGTAGCGGCTCCCCTGTCGGTCGTTGGCTCATATCGGTGACGCGTCCAACAATAATGAGATGATCGCCACCTTCGTGGGTCGCATAGAGTTCGCACTCGAACGTTGCCAGGGCATGGCGGATAATCGGGGCACCGTACTTACCAGGCCGGTAATGGGTAGGATCCAACTCATGCTGGCCCTTTTTGGCATACTGGTTGGAATATGCCTGCTGCTCACTGCTCAGTACATTGATAGCAAAATGGCGCGGACTGGAAAACACGTCATACACGTCGGAATTGTTTTGTAACGCCCACAGAACCAGCGGTGGGTCCAGAGACACGGAGGAAAACGAATTAGCCGTCATTCCCAGCGCCTTCTGTGTATCCGACACGGCAGTAATAATGCACACTCCCGTGGCAAAGCGTCCCAACGCGTTTCTAAGTTCCCGCCCCTCTAAACTCATGGTTTGCATTCTCCAGCTTGTTAATTTTGATTATCTGCAGTGTCTCATTGGAGCCGATCACAGGCTCGGTAGACATCCCCTATTCAGGCTATTCCGCGCTATCACGCCCCCAGCGATCTGCTCTGTCGTTGTCGTGCTGACGCGCGTCGACCCAGCTTTCACCGTCAGGACCGTGCTCCTTTTTCCAAAAAGGCGCACGTGTCTTGAGGAAGTCCATAATAAATTCACAGGCACTGAACGCAGCCTCCCGATGCCGGGATGACACACCCACCCAGACGATCTGCTCACCGACGCCCAATACGCCCACGCGGTGCACTACCGATGCCCTGAGCAGCGGCCAACGGGACGCCGCCTGCTGCACGATTTCACTGATACTGCGCTCGGTCATGCCGGGATAGTGCTCCAATTCCAGCGTCTGAACTGTACGGCGCTCGTTGTCGCTGCGCACATACCCTGTGAATGTCGCTATCGCGCCTTCTGTGAATGAGCCACCCAGCAGCGACGCCTGCAACTGGGCTGTATCGAAATCTTCGTGCTGCACGCGCACGTGGATCGTCACTTGCGCCTGCACTTCAACCACCGGTTACGGGCGGATAGAACGCCACTTCATCGCCATCGTGCAGCACGCAATTGCCGGCGACCACGGCCTGATTGACCGCACGAATCATATTGCTCTGTGTCAGCACCTTGCGCCAGGTGGCACCGCGCTCAGCGCAAAGGAACTCCTGCAGCGAATCCAGATCCCCAGTATCCGGCGAGCACGGCAGTGCCAACTCAGCGCAGCCCAATTGCTCGCGTACCCGCGCAAAGAAAAGCACCCTTAACATCAGTTGCTGTCTCGGGAATTGCGCTGCCAGATGCCCGACTTGCCACCTTCCTTGCGCAGCAGCGTGATGCCGTGAATTTCAATCCCCCGATCCACCGCTTTGCACATATCGTAAATCGTCAGCGCCGCTACTGATGCCGCCGTCAGCGCTTCCATTTCAACCCCCGTTTTGCCTGTCACTTTACAACACGATTGAATACTGACACTGCTGGATTGCGGTTGTATTTCGAAGCTGATATCGACCGAGTTGAGCATTAACGGGTGGCACAGCGGAATCAGGTCGGCACATTTTTTAGCCGCCTGGATACCAGCGATACGCGCTACAGCCAACACATCCCCTTTTTTATGCGCACCCTGCTCCAGCAATGCCAGAGTCTGTGGCTGCATGGTTACGACGGCCGCTGCAACTGCTATGCGATCGGTAACGGCCTTATCGCCAATATCAACCATGCGGGCAGCGCCCTGGCTGTCGAGATGGGTGAGTTCACTCATTACTTGCTCCGCTAGTTACCTGGCTTCGGGAGTCCCCTGGGGTCGGCAGAGTCTATCCAATGCCACCGTGGAATGAAAATACAATTGATCGGCGAAGTCAGCGAATTTGGCCCGAAAATACTTTCGATTCCCGGCGGCAATGGCGTACAGTTACGCCTCGAATAAGGAGACATACCATGGCAAAACTTTCTCTGGGCTTGGCGCTTGGCTACTGGGGTGCACTGCCACCGGGCAACGCACATATAGAAATGGCACAGGAAGCCGAACGGCTGGGCTACAACTCGGTGTGGACCGCAGAGTCATGGGGGAATGACGTCTTTACCCCGCTGGCCTGGATAGGCGCGCACACCAAAACCATACGCCTGGGCACTGCAGTGGCCCAGTTGTCGGCCCGCACACCGGCTGCCTGCGCCATGGCAACACTGGCCCTCGATCACCTGTCAGGAGGCCGCATGATTCTCGGTCTGGGTGTTTCGGGCCCGCAAGTAGTAGAAGGCTGGTATGGCCAGCCCTATAGCAAGCCCGTCACCCGCACGCGGGAATACGTGGACATTATTCGCAAGATACTCGCCCGCAAGGAACCGGTAACCAACGATGGCGAGTTCTACCCTATGCCGTATCACGGACCTGGTTCCTGGGGACTGGGCAAACCGCTTAAATCTATCACGCATCCACTGCGTGCTGACGTACCGATTTTTATCGGCGCGGAGGGCCCAAAAAATGTCACCCAAACAGCAGAGATTGCCGACGGTTGGCTGCCGCTATACTACTCACCGTATCGTCAGGAGGTCTATGCCGAACAATTAAAGCCGGCCATGCCGGGCTTTGAAATTGCTCCACTGGTATTGGTGAATATCAATGATGATATGGAGCAGGCCCTGTATCCGGTGAAGGCAATGCTGGGCTTCTACATTGGTGGCATGGGTGCAGCAAAACACAACTTCCACAAAGAGTTAATGGCACGCATGGGTTTTCCCGAGGAAGCTGACCGCGTGCAAAAACTGTTTCTTGAAGGTAAACGCGACGAGGCCGTCGCCGCAGTGCCCGATCAGTTCGCGGATGAAATCTCACTGTCGGGTCCGCGCGATCGCATCCGCGAAAAACTGAAGGACTGGGAAAACTCACCCGTCACTACACTGCTGGTTAGTGGCGATGTCAATCTTCTGCGTGAAATGGCTGAACTGGCGCTGTAGAGTTCTCACCCGATTCAAACACTCATTTGAACCTCTCAGCTGGGCATTCTGCATGAAATGCCTGGCGCTTTGGCCTAAGCTGCCTGCCAGACGGAGGTTAGCGTGGGTTCCAAAGCCTCGCGTGTTACCTGCGGTATCACGACTCCGGCTCCGCTTGGAACATCGAAAGTAGCCATTGCATTAACCAGTTGATCAACCTGATTGTGCATCAGCGCGCGATCTCTCGCATAGATTATGTCCACCTGATCCTCATCATTGCCAAACCAACCGTTAATTCGTACCTGATCCTCAGTACCCACCACATCGATAAGCAGCGAACTGCCACTTCGCGACAGCCAAAGTTCATCATAATCGACATCGGTGAACCACAGACGGTCAACCGCCATGACGTCGCCATCATTATTGTTGATGCGGTCGCGGCCTGCACCTAGTTGAAACAGATACACATCGTCACCTGCCTCACCAAACAGGACATCGTCGCCTGTACCTCCGCTGAGTACATCATTCCCCGCTTCACCACGGAGTTTGTCATCGCCAGCATCGCCATAAATAACATCACTACCCTGCGATCCCCTGATCTTGTCGTCTCCAGCGCCGCCGTGGATGCTGGCAATACTCACCAGTTCAGTGGCGGAAAAATTCAGGAAGTTGTCATCGCCATTCCCCGCAATGGTATTGTGCCCCGCGCCACCGTCGATGACCTCTGTACCAAATTTCATGGACATCGCCGCCAGCGAGAATGTATCGTCCTGTGTACCGCCTACCACGATATCCTGCCCGTCCCCGCCGATGAAGCGGTCACTGCCCTGGCCTGTGCCCTCAACGATGAACATATCGTTACCTGACTCACCCCGTAAGATGTCATTGCCGAGACCACCGATAATCACATCATCACCTTGGGAACCCCAGATCCTGTCATCACCGTCCCGTCCCTCAATTTGACAGATATTGAGTAACAGGGAGTTCGCAAAATAGAGTGTATTTGCGGCATCTGTCCCGGCAAGGATGGCTCCGTCTGCCCCACCGTCGATTATTTCGACACTGGCGCTGATAGGCCTGGAAACTAGCGAAATCCTACTGTTAACCCCATATGCCATGATGGTATCAATGCCCTCGCCGCCAAAAATGCGATCGGCACCTTGGTTGTCTCCCTCGATATAGAAGAAATCATTGCCTGCCCCACCGCGCATTATGTCGTCGCCACCGTGTCCGAAAATATGATCATCACCCATTGTCCCTGTAATCGTGTCGTTGCCACTGCTACCCACGATTGTATTGGCAGGAGCAGACACCATTGCGAACAGTTGCTCGCCGGTAAGGACGGTGTGGTCAGAAAAACGTAGTTCCGTGATCGTGGCGTGGGGATGCGGCGAGTAGGTGCTACCAGATTCATCGGCGACAAACGCTTTGATCGTTAGTACATCGCCGGTTGCTGGCAAGTGGACCTCCAGGTAATCGCCGCCATCCAGGGAATATTGATATACCCTTATATCTTCAAGGGTCAGTCCAGCAGTCAGTTCAACAACCGTTGTACCCGCGTTCGGACCAACCCGAAACAGCATATCGTCATGACCATCACCAGGCCCAAATTGAACGACATGATGGCCTTCGCGTAGCCACAGAAAATCACTGCCCTGACCAGCGTTGATAGTCGTGTTTCCGCTCGCGTCGATGTAATCATTTCCAGGGCCAGCCTGGATTATATTGTCTCCGCTTACCCTGATCTCATCATCACCGGAGCCTGCATCAATTGTATTGCTGCCACTAAAATTCTCGATGTAATCATCCCCGCCCAAGGCCAGAATGACATCATCCGCGTCGGTTCCGTAAAGTTGGTCATCGTCCTCCGTACCAATGATACTGCCCTCCGACTCCTGCAAAACGCCAGCCAACTCCGACGCCATATCGAAGACCGTGTTGTCAGCAAATCGAAGGTAACGGATTGGAGTCGCGGGAAGCGCTGCCAATATTGCCGGCTCCAACAGGGAGTCCACTTGAGGTTTCGCGGTATTATCCATCAACTCGAACAGTGCACTGGCGGCCTCGGGTGGCCGATCAACTTCCCAGGCATGGAAAAATTCCTCGAAGGTAACGCTGCCGGAACCGTCCCGTAAAGAAACCCTGAGATGATCTCCCGAGCGAATAAATTGCAGATCGGAGAATGCTATGCCCTGTCCAAACTCCAGGACGTCATCGCCATAAGGCGAGAAATACCCGAGTGATGCCCCCCAATTTGCGGCGAAATAGTAAGGGTGTGACTCAGAATACGACCAATCAAGCTGAATCGTATCGTCACCATCGCCCACGTTGTAATGGAAGACAGAGCCCTGATACAGGGGTGTCATGATGATATCGTCGCCGCCCTGCCCGCTGATATGCTTTTGTCCAATACTGCCGCTGATTGCTGGTATATACAGATCGTTGAGCACGATCCAGTCGCTGCCATTTCCTGCTTCCACGATGTCGTTGCCATACCCTGGGATAATCATTTCAGTGCCGTCACTGCCGATAATATGATCAGTCCCGAAGGTGCCATAAAAATTGCCACCGGATTCCAGCACCCGCATCACAGGAATCCAGTCGGGGTCTGCCTCCGAGGCTAGCGTGAAACGCACCAGGGAATTATCACGGGGTGCTGTCGATGTATCTGAGTGGACGGTTACCTGATCGCCGGGAGCGTATTCGATGACCGCATCGCCGTTCGCAAAGCGGAAGTTGATGGCGTCCAGGTCCACGTTGGCACTGAACCGGATTTCACCCTTCAGCGGCTGTCCAGGGAGATGATTACCGACATTAATCAGGTCCTGTCCATCTCCCGCGCTGAATCGAAACACGTCCGTGCCATAGCCGCGAATATTAATGGTGTCATTTCCGGCACCCGTCTCGAATACATCATTCCATCTGGAATCATAGAAAGTGCCGTCCTCCAGGTCCGAGCGATGCACGAGCGGCAGAAACATCCCATCCACCTTTACGCCGCTAATTAACGAAGCCGAAAAGTTTCCCTCCGTCGTCACCGCATCACCTGATCCGTATTCGAGCCGAACACTCGATTCACTGGCGTCGGTGTAGTAAAGGATCACGGAACTGCGTTCCACACTAGCGGCAAACTCGAAGTAATGGGCACCCTGTGAGTCGTTCAGCTGATCCTGGCCATCGCCTGACGCAAAAGTGTATACGTCCGAGCCGCGCCCCCCCAGCAGGAGGTCGTTACCTCTGCCACCGATGAAACTGTCGCCCTCGTAAGAGGACGCTACTCCGTTCAGCGTATCGTCGCCCTCTCCACCGAGCAGAATGTCTCTACCAATGCCACCGGTAATATGATCATTGCCTCCGCGCCCCTCCAGAACATCGTTGCCACCATAACCGTTAATTACATCGGCTGTATCGCTGCCAATGATCCAATCGGTTTCATTGGAGCCTGTTATGAATCCCGAAAGGCCAGTGACACCCAGATTCACCCCATAAGGCAGTTGTACGAAATCCGGTCCATCAGCCAACCGGGTCGCGGAGATTTCAGCAAGTATCTGGGTATCACCCTTGATAATTCGCAGTGTTGCGCCAGCATCGTCGGGATTACCTTCAAGTCGAACCTGCTCAACTTCCGCACCCACGATAATGGTTGGACTCTGGTAGTCACTGGCTTCGACAGTAAACAGTGCATCCCGATCTGCTTCGCTCAGTGTATGACTACCGCTAAGCGCCAGAAGAGGAATACCGCTGGTATCGTAGTAGACGGTATCCAGACGGGCTCTATCCAGTAAGGCATCGGGTGTGTCCAGCGCGATGTTGATATTGTTCCATTCACTGCGGGCGAGGAAAAACCCCTCATCATCACCGCAACCCACAAAGACCTGACTGCCCAAAAAGGCGATATGAAGGTCATCTGCCGAGACACCACTGAAGACGAGAGTGTGCTCCCCCTCGGTATCATCAATCGAATCCTGCCCGTCGCCGGCCTGAAACAGATAAACATCGTTACCGGCACCACCGATCAAGATATCGTTGTCTGCTCCTCCGGCGAGCAAGTCCCTGCCGCCGAGTCCTCGCAAAATGTCTGCACCCGCACCGCCATAAAGTTTATCGTCGCCGTGCATCGCCACGTCCAACTCTATCGATGTATCGCCGTATGCAGGAAACTCGGTCAGAAAATAGTTGTAGTCGTGAAATCGGTCGCCAATGAGATAGTCTTGCCCCGACTCGCCAAAAATCACGTCATCACCGAGTTCTCCCCATACGTAGTCGTCACCATCGCCAGCGTGTATCACGTCGTCGTACAGACCAACAGTGTCTGTGCCGTCTGCGAACGCAATGCCTGCAAACAAGCTCGTCTGTCCCGGGGTGACTTCCTCCAACCAAATACCCAGCGATGAATCGCCAAAGATAAAATCCGCCTCAGTACCGCCACTGATAGCATCTTCGCCTGTGCCACCCAAAATATGATCGGAGCCAGCACCACCGTCGATGTAGTCGGTATACTCTCCGCCGGAAAGATAGTCATCACCTGCGTCTCCTGAGATAGTGTTACGATCCTCAGGAGTGTCGTGAATCATAGAGGCGAAGAACTGCTCATAATCAGGCAGTTCAACAGCTTGCATTACCAAACCGGATCTCGATGCTCCGAACAGTATATCGTTGCCATCTCCACCAAACAGCACGTCTGAGCCTGCTCCACCTTCGACAAAATCCTCGCCTTTTTTAAGATCCACGAAATCGTCGCCGGCCCACGCGTGAAATGCATTCTGGCCATCATCCCCCAGCAGCAAATCATCCTGAGGCCCTCCTTCAAATGCGCCGCCGAATAATCCGTGCAATTCACCGCCGCTGTAATTTGATACCGCGCTGGCATCAAATGCTATAGATATCGACGACCAGTCGACTCCCGCCAGGGCAAATTTGTATCGATCATAGGCCTGGGCGCGAATTTGAATCCCGGAAAGCGAATTGCTAAAACCCAGTGACTGTACGGCAATATCGGTAGCGGGGTATTGATCCACCGAGTAGTCGGGTAAATGGATGCCGTAGTTCGCACCAACGGTCGGCGCGTACTGGGTAGCGGTGATACTCCCAGCAAGATCGCCACTACCGATGTTGATCGTCAATACTCCGCCGTCGAAATGCAGCACAATAGCTGGGTGAGTGTCAGACGAATAGAAGGGCGAGTCCACCGAGATGCGCTGAAACTCCGCTGCCGACAGATCAAACCCGTCGACAAATATTCTGTCCGCACCGTCGTCGTAATCGACAATAACGTCGTCGCCGTCTCCGTACTCCCAGTAGAAATGATCAACGCCCAAGCCTCCGCTCAGGCTATCAACGCCCCCTCCGCCAACCAGGGTGTCATCGCCATCGCCGCCCCTCAGTACGTCGCCATCCTGGCCGCCCTCCAGACGGTCGTTACCGAGGCCGCCTTCGATGTGATCACTGCCTTCCAATCCCTCGATAAAATCATCGCCTCCCATACCATAAAGATGGTCGTCATTATCGGATGCGATGATTTCAGAAGAATCTTCACTGAGTTCGGAGCCGAATACGAATCGGATTCGTTCGGAATCATACGCCGAGGGAAAGGTGTACTGGGAACCGTCGTATCCACTGGCGTCACCATCAAAACTCAGCGAGTCAGCAGCGTTGGATTGCAGAATCGAAAATTTGATTTTCTGGGTCAGGCGACCATGTTCTGCATCCTCGAGATTTGCTGCCAACAAAACAGATCGCATCAGCAATTTGTCCTCGATGAATTGATCGCTAAAATGCCTTTGACTGTCGGCTAAACTCTGGTCTGCTCGCCAATACGCCGTAATCTCCGAATGCAATGCCTCAAACTCAGACTGCGATGCTGAATTATCAGGATGAATTACCATTGGGGATGAATGAACAATGGCTAGAAATGCTGAGAAACTGTCTCTCGGGTCCAGTCCTGTGAGTGCTGTATCTATCGTAATGCCGAGGGTACTTAATCCTGAGTAAGCCGGGGAATGTTCGATGTCGTAAATGGCAGTATAGAGGTCATCCCTCTGATTGTTACCCGTTCCGAGATTCGACATATTCATGCCTAACAAACGTGAAACAGAGTCAACAATACGTTCAAGTGATTTATATTCGCTGTTACTCGAGGATTTGAATAGCAGTTCATATTTCTCAGTATCGAACGCAGGATCCAGCTGATTCAGAATTCTGTAAACAGCCGTGGCGTCAACCAGCGCTTGCATACCGTGATTGTAGGATGGGAAATCCGGGTACGGCTCATCAGTAAACCATTGGTCCTCAATAGGAATCCGCACAATCTCTCCCGGTTGGGAATGCAACCCGGCGATCACACTCCAATCCTCGCCATCTGCTGGTGACGCTTTGCCAACGACATTAGTCGTTTTGTCGCCCAATGGCAGCGTTACTGCACCGAGAGCAGCGAAGAACGCCTGATTACTTGAGGTATGCATAAAACCCGGGGCATTGAAGGCGATTACGTCTTCTGTGTCGTCTGAGAACAGAGCGCCGAACGCCATCGCCAAGTGGCCGCCCAGGGAGTGACCCGTAACCAGCAGGCGACCGTCACTGTGAGCAAACAACTCGCCGCCAGCAGAAGCTTGTGCAGCGGGTTCCAAGTAGTAATGCACCGGTGCAATAGCGCTGCTGCTGTAGAGATAGACTGCATTCGAAGACGATGGAAATTCCGCCTCCGAATAGCTGGCGATCAAATACTGATCGACTAGTTCACCTGGAGCGGCCTTAACTCTCGACCACCAGTTGTACATTTCGACAATCTGACCGTAGGCTGCACCCCGGAATGCGATATCAGGGTTTGCTGTGATCCAGTCTTCTGCGTCTGAGCCTCTGATTGCCAATGAGAGCTCCCCGCTTTGTATGTTCTGCAGGACTGTCGCACTGAAGCTCGTGTTCATATCTGTATAAGTCGACACAATGACCAAATTTCGGCCGGCAAAATCTGCCGCCTGAAATTCCGAGAATTTTCTATCCTCTAGAGAGCGTATCTGACTCGTCAAATCGCCCGCTGTCAGATCGGCATACGCTGCAAAAGCTAACTCCGCAGATTGATATAAGAATTTTGCATCCATGCAACTACTCCCTTAGTCAGTTTGAGTAAAAATACTCCTATACCAAGATTGATCATCAAATTTGGGACAGCTGTAAGCGGTACTATGCGACGCCGAAAACGGGAAATCACCGCCAACTCTTGAATAATTTGTCTGCTTCGCGAGAACTTTCTTGTCTTTTAAGCGAATAATTTCGGTCGTGCGCCTGAAAACCGTTAGCCCCCAAATTCCGTGTGCCAGTGCCTCGCTACTCGGGGAATACGCATACTGGTCTTGAGGTGAAACGGTCGCCATATAGGGGAGGCTAATGTGTGCATTGCTGAGCAGAAGTAAATCGAACTCTGACTTCGGCAAGACAACGGTTTCATAAATAACCCTACCCCCATCTTTTTCGCACATTTCCTCGACTTTTTTATCCCAGTACGCCTGGTATGCAAAAGTGCCTGATATCCATACAACCAGGATGCTGATAGCCACTAACGGTGTAAGGAGTATGTACCTCACTAAGCGATCTCCAATTGATTATGCAGACTCACTGCCTCACCTCTCTCTCACACTTTCCTGTCGGTAGCGCAGTAAGGGCGATAGGAAAAACTCTATGAGTCGCCGTGTCCCCGTCTTTATCTCTGCTGTCACTGCCATACCGGGACTCAGCTTTACAGCTTTCTCATCTATATCAATACTGTCCTTAAAAAGTTGTAACTGCAATTTATACACCCAACCGAGATGCTGATGTTCCACTGCATCATTGCTGATATCCAGAAGTTGCGCCTCTACCAGACCGTATTTGGTGAAATTGAAGGCGTCTATCTTTATCTCCACCGGCTGACCCTCTTTCACGAATCCAATGTCGCGGTTCAGCAGAAAGGCCTCTACTTCGATACTCGCATGCTCGGGTACAATCTTCATTAGCTCCTGAGCAGGTGTTACCACGCCGCCAATGGTATGGATGGAAATCTGTTGCACAGTACCAGTCACTGGCGCGGTGAGCACTTGTTGCAGATAATGCTGACTTGCCTTTTTGCCCTCCTCAATCAGTGAGGTTTTTTCCGCTTCGATTCGCGCGATGTGAAGCAGATTTTGCGTACGGTGTTCTTGTCGAGCTACAGATATACGCGCAGTGAGAACGGCGAGAGTATCCAGCAGTTGCTGTTCGCGGGCCTCAAGCACCGGTACAGACTTTTGCATAGCCGTGTACTGTTGCAGAATCTCCAGATAGGCAACCTTGGCACCGAACTGTGCTTCATAAAGGGCTTTATAGGCGGCGAGGCGATCTTTCAGGATAGGCAGCGATGCTGCAACGCGGTCACTTTCGGCTTGCGCCATGGCCAGCTCTGCTCGGGTTGCATCTCGCTCCCGTTCAATACTTTCAAACTGTGCGGAAACCTGTGCAACATGTTGATCATACAGCCTGCTCGTTCCAGAAATACCACTCGACTGAACAACGTTCGCAGGCGCAGGTTTCTGCATGGCTTCACCACCAGCAAGCCATGCATCCAGCGCACGTCGCCAGCGCAGCTCTTGCGAAAGGTGATGAATTTGCAGGGAAATCCGCTGCTCATCGGCTGCAGCGACAGTGGGATCAAGGCTCACCAACTTCTGGCCTAACTCAACACGCTCTCCATCTTCTACATGGATGCCTGAAACCATGCCGGTTTCAAAGGCCTGAACGGTCTTTACCTGGCCACTGGGCACAATTCTCCCAGGGGCAGTAACGACAATATCCACAGATCCGAAACACGCCCACAGCACAACGAGCGAAAACAGACTTAACAAACTCCACTGGAGCCAACGGCCGGCGGGTGATGGTGGAGTGTCCTGTACCTCCAAGGCGGCAGGCAGGAAACGTCTCTGTTCTGCGCTCAGCCTGTTGTCACCCAGGATTGCACGCCGACGCCATAACACCCAGAGCATATTAAGCACTCCACCAGATTGCGCGGCAGCTTCTGATTTCCTGGCTGAGCTGTTCACGCGGGTGAATCCGAGGCGGCAGGTAAAGTAGCAGTAGCGCGAACTCTATGCCTTATGGGCTGAGTGCTGTTCTGATAGCTGTACAGCCTCGCGTAGTAGCCATTTTCGGCCAGCAATTGCTCGTGGCTGCCAACCTCAAGAACGCGTCCCTTCTCGAGCACCAGAATGCGATCGCAGTGCCGCACAGTACTCAAGCGGTGCGCGATAACGATTACAGTTCGACCAAGGCTGATCGTGCCCATATTCTCCTGCACGGTGCGCTCCGACTCGTAATCCAATGCGCTGGTAGCCTCGTCCAGAATAAGTATTCGCGGATTGGTGAGCAGCGCCCGTGCAATGGCTATCCGCTGGCGCTGTCCACCCGAGAGATTGCAGCCCTGTTCATCGATCAGCGTGTCGTAGCCTTCCAGCAGATCGAGTATGAACTCGTGCGCACCCGCCGCTTTGGCGCAGTGCACAACGCGATCGATAGGCAGGCCGGGATTCGACAGTGCAATATTTTCCCGCACTGTACGATTGAACAAAAAACTTTCCTGCTGCACCACACCAATATTGCGCCTGAGCCAACTCGTGTCCACCATAGCCAGATCCGTACCATCGACCAGCACCCTCCCTGCCTCCGGTACGTAAAGGCGCTGGATGAGTTTTGCCAGCGTGCTTTTACCCGAACCGGATGGCCCTACTACACCGAGGATCTCGCCGGGTTCGATCGCCAGTGACAGCTCATCCATCACTAATGGTGCTTTGGTCTGGTAGCGGAAACGCACGCGCTCGAAGCTCACAGCGCCGTTCAGCTTGGGCAGCGCACTACGACTTGGGTTAAACCCGGGCTCTGCGGGTGTATTTAGAATGTCACCGAGGCGTTGCAGGGAAATTCCAGCCTGCTGAAACTCCTGCCACAACTGTACAAGCTTCAGAATTGGGCCAGTTACCCTACCGGCAATCATATTAAACGCCACCAGTTGACCTACGGTAAGCAAACCACCGATAACCAGATGGGCTCCCCACCAGATAATCAACAAGGTAGTAATCTTGCTTACCAGTCCTGCCAGCTGATTGGCGACGTTGTTGAGGTTGACCGCACGAAATGAGGCAATGACATACCGGGAGAGCTGATCTTCCCAATGCCTGCGCATCTGCGGTTCCACCGCCTGTGTTTTGACTGTTTGTATGCCCGTTACCGCCTCGGTAAGAAAGGACTGGCTTGCGGCGCCGTGTTGAAACTTGTCATCGAGGCGATGCTTTAGCATCGGTGTAATAAATAGAGACAGGAACACGTAGAATGGCAGCGATCCCAGTACAATCCATGTCAGCGTCGTGCTGTAGTACCACAGCACCGCGATGAATACGAAGGTGAACGAAAGGTCAATCAACAGCGTCAGTGCGGTACCGGTTATAAAGTTGCGTATGGCATCCAACTCACGCATGCGGGCAACGGTTTGTCCGACCTGCCGGTTCTCGAAATAGGCCAGAGGCAGACTCACCAGGTGTTGAAACAATCTCGCTCCCAACTCAACGTCGACCCGGCTGGTGGTGTGACTGAACAGGTAATTGCGCATGCCACCGATAAAGGCCTCGAATACGACAACCACCAGGAAACCGACGGAAAGCACGTCCAGCGTTGTGAACCCCTTGTGAACCAGCACTTTGTCCATCACCACCTGAAAAAACAGGGGTGTTACCAGCGCAAAAAGCTGCAAAAAGAATGACGCCAACAGCACCTCGGCAAATAACCTGCGATATTTCACCAGCGACGGTATAAACCAGCGCAAATTGAAGGAACTGTGGCGCGCTGTTCCCTGTGACTTTCGCGGCGTGAGTAGTATCAGTTCACCCGACCAAAAGGCGGACATTTCGTCCAGCGCGACCTGCTGCGGTGTGCTGGTATGCGCGCGCTGGATGAGGCAAACAAACGAATTGTCAGCACTGCGCGTCAACCGGGCGATAACAAAATACTCTCCTGTTTGTGTGCAGGCGATCGCAGGCAGAAGTGCGGCGTTGAGCTGGGCGGGAGCGCAGGAGCTGCGGCTGGCGCGGAATCCCAGCGCCACAGCCGCCCGAAGAATGTCTTCACAGGTAGACTGCTCAGCCTGCCCGAACTGATGCTCCAGCTGCAGCGGATCAACAGCGATTTGATGTATTTGCGCTACCAGCGCCAACGAGTGCAGCCCGCTATCCATTGACTTCCCTGTCTGTTGCTTCAACAAACCGTTGCCACTAACCGCTTGCAAACGAAACACACCCTGCAGTGCGGATTGCTTTAAGCGAGTATTGGGGCAACTACTGGAAAAGCATGGCGAGGTTACTGCATAAGATCAATTCGTTGGCTGTATATGCAGTAATTTCAATACCGATTCCCCTGCGATTACAAACACTATATGCTTGAGCTCAATAATTTGTCGGCCATCCAACGCCGCTAACTTTTAGTGAGGGCCTTACTGAAATGATCAGGAATCTTTCACCTGTCAGCCTGCTTGTCGTGCTGAGCACTTTACTTACCACCATACAGTACAGCCACGCCGAATCACCGGAACACGCAGCCCCCGCTGTGGCGAACAGTGCCGTTGCCTCACCACCATTGGCTGCGGCAGTGAACGCCAAGCGTATGCTTGGCGCGGATCAGGAACCGGGCGAGTGGATGTCACACGGCCGCACCTACTCTGAGCAGCGTTTCAGCCCGCTGACACAAATCAATACCGACAATGTTGCCAAGCTGGGTCTCGTATGGTCCTACGACTTAAAAACAGAGCGCGGCATTGAGGCCACATCGCTGGTGGTGGACGGTGTGATGTACACCACCGGTGCATGGAGCGTGGTGTACGCGCTCGATGCCCGCAGCGGCAAACTGCTGTGGACGTTCGATCCCAAAGTGGCCAAAGACAAAGCCAAGCATACGTGCTGCGATGTGGTAAACCGCGGCGTGGCATTGTGGCAAGGACAGCTGTTCTTCGGCGCACTGGATGGTCGCCTGTTCGCGCTTGACGCGGCAACCGGTAAGGTCAACTGGGAGGTGGCGACTTTTGATCCAGCGTTACCCTACACCATCACCGGCGCGCCGCGGGTGGTGAAGGACAAAGTCCTGATAGGCAACGGCGGTGCCGAGTTTGGTGTTCGCGGTTTTTTGAGTGCCTATAATGTCGCGGACGGATCGCTGGCCTGGCGTTTCTATACGGTGCCGGGCGACCCCTCCCTCGGGTTTGAAAACGACGCCATGAAAATGGCCGCTGCCACGTGGAAAGGCGAATGGTGGAAACTCGGCGGTGGCGGCGGCACTGTATGGGATTCCATGGCCTACGATCCTGAGCTGGACCTGCTGTATTTTGGCGTCGGCAATGGCACACCGTGGAACCAGGAAATTCGCTCCCCCGGCGGCGGTGATAATTTATTCCTCTCCTCCATCGTTGCAGTGCGACCAGACACCGGTGAGTACGTGTGGCACTACCAGACCACGCCCGGAGAAAGCTGGGACTATACCGCCACACAGAGCATTATTCTGGCCGACATCAAAATCAACGGCGAGACCAGAAAGGTGCTGATGCAGGCACCTAAAAATGGCTTCTTTTATGTGCTCGATCGTACCAATGGCAAACTGCTGTCCGCCAAGAACTACATCAACATCACATGGGCAACCCACGTCGACCTGGCTACGGGCAGGCCCGTCGAGGTTCCCGAAGCGCGCTACAAGGATGCGCCTTTCCTGCTCTATCCCTCCTATCTAGGCGGCCATAACTGGCACCCGATGTCATACAGTCCGCTAACCGGGCTCGCCTACATCCCGGTGCTGGACATACCTGCGACGTACGGCCAGCCAGAGCACTTCAAATACAATCCCGGAGTCAGCAATATAGGAACAAACGGCATCGTGGGAGGACTGCCCGATGACCAGGCGGAACGCGATGCGATAGGCGCTCTGGTGAAAGGCCGCCTGCTGGCGTGGGACCCGATCAAGCAGCAGGAAGCGTGGCGCGTGGAATACAACGGGCCGTGGAATGGCGGTACTCTCGCTACCGCTGGCGATCTGGTGTTCCAGGGCACGGCTGATGGCAAACTGGTCGCTTACAAAGCCGATACAGGGGCAAAACTGTGGGACTTCGCCACCCAGACCGGTGTGGTCGCACCGCCGGTCAGCTTCGAACTGGATGGCGAACAGTACGTATCAGTCAATGTCGGTTGGGGCGGCGCTTTCGCACTGGTTTTTGGTGAGTATGTGCAGGCGCAGAGCATGCCCAATGTCAGCCGAATACTCACTTTCAAGTTGGGAGGCAAAGCCAGCTTACCCGAGGTACCCTGGCACCCCACCGTGGCCTTCAATCCTCCAGCGCAAACGGCAAACGCCCAAACCATAGCCGAGGGTTTTGCGACCTACCAGGATGTTTGCATGGGCTGTCACGGCCTCAATGCGGTCTCCGGTATGTTGATTCCAGACCTGCGCGGATCGGCCTACCTGTGGGATGAAAAAGGCTGGGAAGCAGTGGTACGCGGAGGCCAACTCAAGGATAAAGGCATGGCTTCGTTCGCGCAGAATGTCAGCGCCGAGCAAGCACAGGCTATCCGGGCCTATATTATTCAACAGGCCCAGCGCGGACAGGCGTTGCGGCAGTCGGCCGCTGACAAGGAGAAATCGCAATAAACTTTGAATGAATACAGCGAGTACTTGTCAATTTTTTTACAAGTGGGCCGTATTGATTGTTTGACGGTTACAGCAGACCGGCTCTTAAGGGGTGTTGGCGCAGTTTTTGCGTGTGCTTTACGTTCAGTGAGATGCGTCTTCCCCACCTCCTCCCGGAGCAGGTTGGGCGTCAATGTCAGAGGCAGGGGATGGTCTGGGATCACAAAAATAACGGTATCGCATTTTTAATACTAGGCGCGGTCATTGCGCTAAATGTCGCGCTTGCATTCAATTTCATTAGTGCCAGTGGCCGCGCGTTAGCTGCCGTATTCGACAGCCAGAACATTTTTCTCCTGGCCGGCGCAGAGCTGGTGGCAGTATTGCTTGTGTATGTAATCAGCAAGCACAGAAACTTTCCGATTCGCGGGTAACTGAGGTGGGAGGCAAGTAAATGAAAAAGGTTCTGATGCTACTGCTGGCCATTACTGCATCACAGTATGTCCAGGCGGGACAGATCACCTTCAACTGGACAGCCGATCAGACAAATACCGAACTCCTGTCGGGCTCCGGATTCTGGACCATTGATGAAAGCGCCATAGTTCCCTCCACCGGAATTAACTACGCACCGGTGGTCACTGCGTTTGGCTTCAACTGGACAACCAATCTCGGCCCAGTGACGCTAGACTCTTCAAACGGATATCTCAATGAAGCCTATATGTCGTTCGATTCCCAAAATCAGTTGCTGGGTTTTACCATTTGCGCCAGCGCTGTTGTGGGCCCCTGTGGATTGAGCGTCAATCCGAGCTTCCAGATGATCGCTCTGGTCGGCTGGGGAGCTTCGACTGGCGACAACCAACAGTTCAGCGTCGTGTTCGGGAATCCTACCGTGACACAAACTGTCTCTGGTGTGCCAGAACCGGGCTTGCTTGCGCTGGTCACTCTCGGTCTGTTGTTACTGGCTGGCACGCACTCTGGCAGACATGTCTGCCGCCGCGATGAGATCGCAGCAAGGGCTTAAGCCGAGGGAATTCGCTACAACAAGTCCAGCGTTGCAAGATCACGAATGGCCGCGCAGGAACGCTTGGCCATTGCCAGAAACATAGCGTCGCTGCTGTCACTGCGTTCGCGTGTCGCATAGATGGCACCGATGGTAGTAATCATTGTTGCCTGCAACTGCCCCAGACGGTAATCGTAAAAACACTGGTCCAGTTTGTAACCCTCTACACCGCGACGCAACAGCTCAGCGTGATACCCGGCAACCAATTCTTTTTCCGCCTCGCGGCGCAGCTGCACTGACAAGCTGGTAGCAAGAAAGTACGCCAGGTCTCGCGCCGGCGAACCAACACATATCGTTTGCCAGTCCAGCGCAACCACGTCGTGCGGATCATCGCCAAACATCAGGTTGTCCAAACGGTAGTCACCGTGCAGCAGGGCGAACGGTTCTGGTGACGCCAGCGCCCACTTCCCGATAAGTGCGGCCGCACATGTTAGCGTAGAGGCGTCTTCTTCCCCCAAGAGCGCGCTGTAGCGGCTGACAAATTCGGCAGCGGCCATTTGCGTCACCTGCGCCAATCCCTCGGCCTTGGCTTCGTCGTCAATCGTCATCGGAAATTGCAACTCTGACAGGGATGCATCGTTCCACCGGGGCGCATGCAATCCCGCCAGATTGCGCAGAGCACCCTGCGCGCGCTCAATGGAACAGCCTTCGGCCTGCACACCGGGCGTGCGCGGCGCGAGATCTTCAAGCAACAGCGTGAAACGGTGATTGTCATCGGAGATTGCGGCGTAAAGGCACGCCGGTATACAGATATCGACGGAATTACACAGACTCGAGTAGAAACCCACTTCGGCGGCATAGCCCAAAGCGACACCGCTGCGTGCTTCCGGATTGCCCGCAGCCACTTTCGCGATGAGCGAATCCGCACCATGCTCAGTGTCCAGGGTCAGTCGGTAAGATGCGCCTGTCTGCCCGGTGCCCACTTTTACACTGGTGAATGAGTTCACCTTAAACCCGAGCGCAGTGGTTAACCAATCGGCCGATATGTCTTCGATATCCAAAGCAGTAGTCATCGCCCTATCCCCTGCCGCGCAATGCCGGGCTCTGGAGAAAATAGTTGCTGGGATATATTCTGCAGCAGCAGGACGTTTTCTTGCAGGCCAGGATTCATACTATTCCTCAATAATCCATTACTATTCGGACAGTTATCGACTTCAGTCAGGGTATTAGACATCGCTTGTGAGACGCAGGGCAACCGGACTCTGCAACTTTCGCTGAGCCAACCGTAATAAGCCCGGCACATAACAAGAGAGAGCACACATGAAAATAGGCATTCTAGGCGCTGCGGCGATAGCGCCAACGGCGATCATTACACCTTCCAGTTCAGTTGCAGGCGTAGAGGCCTACGCTGTGGCCGCGCGCGACGCGATGAAGGCCGAGAAATTCGCAAAGAAACATGGCCTGTCAAAGAGCTACGGCAACTACGAAGCCCTGTTGGCCGATGAGGAGATAGATGCCATCTATATTCCCCTGCCCAATGGCCTGCACGGTGAATGGACAATCAAGGCGTTACAAGCCGGTAAACATGTGTTGTGTGAAAAGCCCTTTACCGCAAATGCTCAGGAAGCCGAAGCAGTGGCGGAAGTCACGAGGCAATCCGGTTTAACCGTGATGGAGGCATTTCACTGGCGCTACCATGCCTTGGCATCACGCGTGCAGCAGATCATTCAATCCGGCGAGATTGGTCATGTACAGCACGTTGAAATGAGTATGTGTTTTCCACTACCGGTGTTCAGCAATATTCGATGGCAGTGGTCTTTGGCAGGCGGCTCGTTGATGGATGCCGGCTGTTACTGCGTGTCGATAGTCCGCTTTTTGGCAAACGCAGAAGCGGATTGCGGGATCGCAGTAACGCGCGCAAATGCGAAGACCCTCAGCGACAACAGGATCGATCGCTGGACAACGGCAGACCTCGCCTTCGGAAACGGTGTGACGGGCACCGTCACGGCCGCGATGTGGTCTGGGACTTTGCTAAAAATGAAAGCAAAAGTGACGGGCAGTCAGGGAGAGCTGCATATTCTCAATCCAATCCTTCCACAACTGTTCAACCGTCTTACGGTGATCAGTGGTGACACGCGCCGCTCAGCAAAGGTTGCAGGAGAAGCAACCTACCCTGCACAGTTAAGAGCGTTCAAGGCCGCGTGTGAAGGTGAGGCCACTAATATAACGGGTGTGGATTACGCGGTGCGCAACATGGATGTCATTGATGCGATCTACAAAAAAGCGGGATTACCGGTACGGCAGCCGCGCGCGGACATCGAATAGTCCGTCGATAGCCCGGTGTAATGAATTTCAAATAGGAATTTGTGCACCACACCTGTGGCCGAAGCTCAACTTTATTCCTGACTGAACGACAAAATGTTCGTGTCACCGCAGAGTATACTGTTTCGCGATCGCACCTTCTGTTTAGACACTGAGACTGAAATTTCCAGAACACACCGCGGAACCCGGAGGCAACAACTGATGGATTTACAGACACTACTCGACGAACGCGACATTGTGCGCGCACTATCACGATTTGCCCGAATTCTGGACAATAAGGAGTGGAATTGCCTCACCGAGGTCTTTTCCAACACTATCAGCTTTGACTACGGCACGGGTGAGGAGCAAGTGGGGATAAGCGCACTACGGTCCAATATGACGCGCTATCTGGATTGCTGCGGTAACACCCAGCATTTGATTGGCAGCATCGTTGTCGATGTGCAGGGCGACGAGGCGATAAGTCGAGCCTACGTTCAGGCCCGCCATCAGGGCAAGAATGAATCAACAGGCACAGTGTATGACACCAACGGCGAGTATGTAGACCAATGGGAACGCCAGAAAGATGGCTGGAAAATTATCCGGCGGGATGCAATTTGGTCTATGTTCGCGGGCAACCCTGCTGTGATAGGTAGGGTTTAACTGCAACGGCGCCCGACCCATTTCCAGCCTCTCGCCGCTGCCCAATCATTCCAGCGCTCCGGCACCTTATGCGCTGTCGTTGCGATGTCAGCTTTATTGACACAGCAAAAACGCGTCCAAATGACCATAGTGCTAAGATCGTTGATTAACTTATTGTTATTCATATTCGGAACGAAATGTGCTTGACTCGCCCTAACGGCTATAAAACGACGATGTGAGATCATAAGGCCGAAAAGCGCCAAGACTCTACCAGCCTCAAATACAATCAAACTATGGAAAGGCAGCTATGAAAAAAAACAACAAAAGAACAGCGATTTTTCTCGGTCTCACCAGTGCATTGGTGATGTGCTCCGCACAGGTGCTGGCTCAAACCGGTATTACTAAATACGGCACAAATGCACTTTTCAGCAATACCACCGGGGACTATAACTCTGCCTTTGGCGATAGTGCGCTCTATTTCAACACTTCCGGCTCAGATAATACGGCTACTGGTGAATATTCGCTCTACTCGAATACTTCCGGTATCCGTAACACTGCCAGTGGTGTCTCTGCGCTCCAAGACAACACTACCGGCGACAGCAACACGGCCATTGGCGTTGGGTCGCTCGCTTCCAACACTACCGGCAACAACAACACGGCCAGCGGCACCCTATCGCTTTTCTACAATTCTAGTGGTAGCTATAACACGGGCAGCGGTTCTTACTCCCTCTGGTCAAACACCAACGGAGTCAACAACACGGCCAGTGGCTATAAGTCACTCTATTCCAGCACTACAGGCGCTGACAACACGGCCAGCGGCTACTACTCGTTGTACGGAAACACCACGGGCGATTACAATACGGCCAGTGGTAGTTTCTCCCTCGGTTCCAATACTTCCGGCAGCTACAACACAGCAAATGGCTATTACTCGCTGAATTCTAATACCACCGGCGTCAACAACGTAGCCAGCGGAGCATATTCCCTCCGCTTAAACACCACCGGGAAAGAAAATACAGCCAGTGGCGATTACTCGCTCTACTCGAACACGAAAGGTTTTGATAATGCTGCTTTTGGTTTCAATGCTCTGGCAGCCAACACGACAGGAATCTACAACGCGGCTATAGGTGCGCGCTCGTTATATCGCAATACCACCGGTAAAAACAACACGGCTAGTGGCTCTGAATCGCTCTATTCCAACACCACCGGCAACGACAACACGGCCAGTGGGATCAATTCGCTCTATAGCAACACCACCGGCGGCAATAACAACGCGATGGGCAACGCGGCGCTGTTTAATAATACCGGCGGCAACGCCAATAACGCCATGGGTCCGTTAAGTCTGTACAGCAACACAACGGGCACTGGCAACTCCGCCCAGGGCTATCTGGCGCTGTATTCCAACACCACGGGGAATAACAATGTCGCGATTGGCAACGGTGCTGGAGCGTTCAGCGCGACAGGCAGCAGCAATGTCTTTATCGGGCAACTTGCCGGCGCTAATGAAACGGGCAGCAACAGGCTCTACATCTCAAACAATGCCACCACGCCGCTGCTGTACGGTCAGATGAGTGCCACCCCGCGAACAACAAGCTGGGCATTGGCACCGGTGCGGTGGCTGCAGGAGACGCTTATCGAGTATGGAACGGCGTTCCCACCTCACCACGGGCGGCGTCTGGACGAATGCCTCATCCCGTGAACTCAAGGACAACATCCAACCCCTGAGCACCGAGGATGCCAACGAGGCGCTGGCAGGCTTGTCGCCTGTTCGGTATGTCTACAAGAATTCGCGTGACGAAGAATATGTCGGTTTCATCGCAGAGGACGTACCTGAGCTGGTGTCCACCAACGACCACAAGTCACTCTCGCCGATGGATATCGTGGCGGTGCTGACGACGGTGGCCAAAGAACAAAAGGCAGAGATTACCGAGTTACGCAGTGCACTGGCCAAGCAGGATGAACGAATGCAGCAAATGGAAATGGCAATGGCCGAAGTCTTGCGTTACCAAACGGATGACGTTCAAGTGAGCCTGTCGAACTGAGTCAGCGTTATTGATGATAAAGTATCAGGGACGAGCCGAATGCAACTCCAGAGGTAGAGTATGAAGTTTAAGTTAGTATGCCAGGCAGCCCTCTTGCTATTTTCAACGGGTGGTATGGCTGCCACTGTCGAATACGATCACCCCGACTTGACCATTGTCGCTAAAGAAGAATCGCTGGATTCTGTACTGACAGCCCTCGGCAAGGAAATGGCGCTGACCGTCCAAAAGCCGGTCGGCGTAAATCCGATGATCAACTGCAATATCCAGAACCAGCCTATTGAACGGGCCTTAAAGAACCTGTTGGGCGCGTTGAGCTACTCGCTGGTATGGGCAGATGACGGCGAACGGTTGACGGGGCTTGTCATTCTTGCGGGTGATGGGGAATCCGCTGAAGTAGTAGTAACGAAACCACAAACGTCAAGTATGAGTGCAGACCAGGTTGCATCCGTGGCGGAGACCAGCAGTGCCAGTCAGAGCGCGATTGCACCCGCCCGTGATTCTGACGATAACCCACAGCGCGCTGAGCAAGAGGCGAGGATGGAGACTGACCGGGCGGAGCATGAGGCCCGCATGGCGGAGGAGCGCGAGGCCCGTGAAGCGGAGATGGAACAAAGGCGGCAAGAGGAAGAGATAGCGCACGAAGCGCGAATGAAGGAGGAGGTCGCCCGTCACGAGGCGGAATTTGAGGCATACATGCAGTCCCAGGGCATAAGTCACCCACAGTGAAAAGCCTTGGGCGAAGCGAGCTTCGGGAGTACGGTATCAACCTGGACAGCAGCAGAGTTCTAAAGTCCCTTTGTAGGCGAAAGCTGCCCTTTTAGCAGCGCATTCTGAAGTCTGGGTTTAGTCCCTTCCCACCTCATTCCGGCCGTTAGCCTGGGGCAGAATTAGCAGGATTTAGCAGCCCTTGTGTGCTACGAAGGGTCATTAGCCGTCCAAATTACAGGCAGTAAAAAGCCCACCGAAGTGGGCTACGCATTAGGAACTCTGCTTTACGCTTTCTTGCGGCGTGACCAGCCAAGGCCAGCGAGGCCGAGGCCGAATAGTGCGAGGGTGGCGGGCGTAGGAACGCCTGCCGATGTGGTGTATTCCACACCGCCGACAATCGACACTGAAATCACTCCGGACGAATGAGTGATACTTGACCCAAAACTACTGCCGGTTGCCGGATCGAACGCGAAGCCGAACAACGCCACATAACCGAGTGTGTCAACCACAGCGCCGCCTACTGGAGGGGTCCAAAGTGAATCCCATTCGGCGAGAGTCCGTATGCTAAACCCGTCAGTGATATTAAGTGCGGTGAGAGCGTATGCGGTCATAGCTGGAGAGCTGTTCCACGCTTGGCCAGTAGTGTCATCGTAGACAAACGACCCGCTCCACTCAGCATTACTAAAAGCCATATTCACTGGAATCAGCGACGCCTGCGCAGATGTAGCCAGTAGCAACATCACGCTAAACAAAGCAACTCTAATTGGCTTCATGTCTTCCCCCTTAGATCAAATATTATCGAATATCATGCGAAATTAGTGCCAAATATTATAATAACTATAAGTGTCATATGATTAACACTCAACAAACACACCCGCATGGGGCAGGCTGCGTATATGTGTAAAGAATCCCGACACGGACCTATTGGCAAAAACGAGGTGAGAGCCGATATCGCCATCGGGTGAATCTGGGGTCGGCGGACGGCTGAGCTCACGACCGCTGTGAGTCGGCAGCGGTCGCCAAGTCCAGTATAGCCAAGACTTCCGCTTTTAGGCGACAGCGGCCCTCTTTAGCAGCGCATTCTGAAGTCTGGGTTTAGTCCCTTACCACCTCAAGGGGGTCTTTAGCGGTGCCGCCGGTATCTGTCGGGATTCTTTTACACACCCACTAGAATCCAAAAGCACCATTTACCGCAGCCGTTCATTTCATTGATATTCCTGTGTTCTGGCGCGAACCATGCTAGTGTCCATGCACGACGTATAACGTCAAATAATTGATAACAAGCAAGGGGCCGCAGTAGCCTTATCTCCCTTTGCTATTCGTTTCGCAGTGAAACGCTCGCCTTCTCTTATTTGCAATAAAACCGCGGCTCGATGCCTTCCGGACTGTGCTCTCGCTAGCGCGCGACAGGAAAGCCTGAGCACCCTAAACCGTTGGCAATCACCGTGGACGGCATCGACAGTATTTCAACAATCACAGGAAGGCGATTATGAAGAAAAATAACCAAAGAACAGCGATTTTTCTCGGTCTCACCAGTGCATTGGTGATGTGCTCCGCACAGGTGCTGGCTCAAGCCGGTAATACGGAATACGGCACAGACGCACTTTTCAGCAATACCACCGGAGAGTATAACTCTGCTTTTGGCGAAGCGTCGCTCTTATCCAACACCACCGGCAACTACAACACGGCCAGTGGCTATAAATCGCTCTATTCCAACACCTATGGTGGGTTCAACACGGCTACTGGCACTAATTCGCTCTATTACAACACCACCGGCTACTGGAACACGGCCAGTGGCTACGTTTCGCTCCGCAACAACACCACCGGCTCCGACAACACGGGCAGTGGCGCTTATTCGCTCTATGCCAACACCACCGGCAATCGCAACACGGCCAGTGGCTCCGATTCACTCCGTAGCAACACCACCGGCAGCAACAACACGTCCAGTGGCTTCGATTCGCTCTACCTCAACACCACCGGCTCCGGCAACACGGCCAGTGGCGCTAGTTCGCTCTATTTCAACACCACCGGCAACGACAACACGGCCAGTGGCTACAATTCTCTCCGGAACAACACCATTGGCACTACAACACCGCCAGTGGCATGAATTCGCTGTTGAGCAACACAACCGGAAGCAGCAACACGGCCAGTGGCATCAACTCGCTCTACTCAACACCATCGGTGGCACAACAACGCGATGGGCAACGCGGCGCTGTTGAACAATACTGGCGGCAACGCCAATAACGCCATGGGGCCGTCAAGCCTGTACAGCAATACAACCGGCACCGGCAACTCGCCCAGGGCTACCTGGCGCTGTATTCCAACACGACCGGTAATAACAATGTCGCAATTGGCAACGGCGCTGGCCTTCAGCGCGACAGGCAGCAACAAGTCTTTATCGGGCAACTGGCGGGCGCGAGATGAAACGGGCAGCAACAGGCTCTACATCTCGAACAATGCCACCACGCCGCTGCTGTACGGTCAGATGAGTGCCACCGCCGCAAGCAACAAGCTGGGAATTGGCACCGGTGCGGTGGCTGCAGGAGACGCCATCGGTGTATGGAACGGTGCCCACCTGACCACGGGAGGCGTCTGGACGAATGCCTCATCGCGTGAATTGAAGGACAACATCCAACCCCTGAGCACCGAGGATGCCAACGAGGCGCTGGCAGGCTTGTCGCCTGTTCGGTATGTCTATAAAAACTCACGGGATGAAGAGTATGTGGGCTTTATTGCCGAGGATGTCCCTGACCTTGTTGCCAGCAACGACCGCAAATCGTTATCACCGATGGATATCGTTGCGGTGCTGACGACAGTGGCTAAAGAGCAGAGCGAAGAGATTACAGAACAGAAGGCAGAAATTTCTTTACTACGCGACTCTTTGGCAAAGCAAGATGAACGGATGCTACAAATGGAAATGGCACTGGCTGAAGTGCTGCGTAATCAGTCCTCAGAGAATCGGGTTGGCTTGAGAAACTGAGGCATTCCTTTGTCATACTGACCCGCTACGGCAGGTTTTTTGATGTCCGCTTGTAGGCGAAAGTGACCATCGGGCATGGCAGAAGCCTTTAGACCGCTTATGCCGCTCTACGGCGAACGCAACACCATGGCAACAAGTGCATGAAACCTCTTTACCATGCGCGAGCGATATGAACCTCGTCACATTTGAGCCACTGTCAGCCCATGGAGTGAGACGTGGCTCACCCTATCCAGGTTATCCGATGGCGGGTTGTTTAAAGCACGCCTACTTTAAAAATGCCGGGTCTCTGTTATGACGCGGCTACTCCTAATGGTCTTGCCCGCCTTGTGCGGGCCTTTTACTTACCCAACCGTAACCACGCTGTAGCGCAGGACGTGATCAGCGAATGACGGTATGGGTGAACTCTAACCAAACTACTGGTTATTGTAGTTTTTGCTGCTACTAGTGGCGGTGAGGGAGGGATTTGAACCCTCGATACGTTGCCGTATACACACTTTCCAGGCGTGCGCCTTCGACCACTCGGCCACCTCACCATGAGGGCGCGGATGATACCACAAGATGGCTGGCTTGCCAGTCCTTCGAGGCTCAATTCCCCGGCGAGAAATTGCTGCCAGTGATTTATTGCCGATTCTGTCGCGGCAGGGGAAGCGAGTCAGCATCACTACTGCGAAAGGGATTTATATCCAACCCTCCGCGGCGTGTATAGAAGGCCTGCACATGCAAAAACTGGAAAACACCCTGACCGAAAATATCACGGAACATACGCTCTACACACTGTTCATGAAACTCCTGATGCTCGCGATACGCGATGATGTATTGCAACAGAGAACTGTGCTCGATCGCCGGGCCTCGATAATGCAACCACACAGTAGCCCAGTCGGGTTGCCCTGTGACGGGGCACAGAGAACGTAGCAAATGGCTGAAAACCTTTTCCTCTATCACCGAATCCTCATCAACCCGCAGTTGCTGCGCCTGCGGCTCACCTGACCAGGGCTCCACCGCCGCATCATCCAGACAAACGCCTGGCAGAGGCACACCGCGCAGTGACGCATCATCGACCGACAACAGTGCCAATGAGACTGCAGCGCCCGCCACGGCGCTGATGTCGGCGACTATGGTGTTACGGGCTTCATCCGCACTGGTGAATTGCACATTGTTCAGAGAATTCAAATAGAGCTTGAACGATTTCGACTCAACCATATTAGGCGAGTTGGCCGGCACGCCGAAGCGGCCAACCCGCACCACCGGCTTGCCATGGCTATCGAGCCAGGACATTTCATAGGCGTGCCAGAGATCGACACCATAGAAGGGCAGCACGTCGCGTAAACCGAGTTGGTGACGCGCGTTGATTCTTGGGATTGGATGGAGGATCTGCGGCGCGTATTCGAGAAGGACCGGGGTATGCCGGCCCAACAACATGCCTCCCTCCTCGCCTTTTGACACGGCGTTACTGCCTGAGTCGCTTGCCGGAATTGAGCAGGTGCATGCTGTACGCAAACGCTATAGCGGTGAACACGATAATCATGCCAAATGCCACTGGCAGGCTGACATCAGACACACCCAGTACCCCGTAGCGAAATGCGTTCACAACATACACCAACGGATTCAGTTTGGAGACATTGGCCCAGAACTCGGGCAGCAAATCCATGGAGTAGAACACGCCACCGAGGTAGATCAGGGGCGTCAGCACAAAAGTGGGAATGATAGAAATATCGTCAAAGCTGTTGGCGAACACTGCGTTGATAAAGCCGGCCAGGGCAAACAAGGTCGATGTAAGCAGGACCACAGCAACCACGACAAAATAGCTGTGAATGTGCAGATGGGTAAAAAATAGTGACACCAGTGTCACCACTATTGCCACCAGTAAGCCGCGTGTCACACCGCCCACCACGTAACCCATCAGGATCACCACATTGGAAACCGGTGAAACCAGCAACTCTTCAACACTGTGACTGAACTTGGACCCGAAAAACGAAGACACTACATTGGAATAGGAATTAGTCACAATCGCCATCATGATCAGGCCGGGCACCACAAACTGCATGTAGGTGAAACCGCCCATCTCACCGATCCGGGAGCCGATCAGGGAACCAAATATCACAAAATACAGCGACATTGTGATGGCAGAGGGTAACAACGTCTGTGTCCAGATTCGCAGGTAGCGTTTGATTTCCTTGCGGAGAATGGTCTGGAAAGCCACATACTGTTCGCGTAGATTCATGCTGCGCCCTCAACCAGATTCACGAACATCTCCTCAAGGCGATTTGCGCGATTGCGCATACTATTGACATGTATTTGTTGCGCACCCAGTGTGGCGAACACCTGGTTCAGGTGCTGTCCCTTGTGAACCTCAACCTCAAGTGTATGGTCATCCACGCGCCGGGCGATAAAACCGTCTATCTCAATAGTCTCTGGCAAATCTTCTACGCAATCCAGAATGAATACCTCGCGACTTAACTGGCGCAATAGCATTTTTATCGAAGTGTTCTCGACGATTACACCGTGGTTAATGATGGCGATATGACGACACAACGCCTCGGCTTCTTCGAGGTAATGCGTGGTTAATATGATCGTCGTACCCTGCGCATTAATCCGTTTCAGAAACTCCCACATAGAGCGGCGCATCTCAATATCGACACCGGCGCTGGGTTCGTCAAGAATCAATAAACGTGGTTCGTGTACGAGGGACCGCGCAATCATTAACCGCCGCTTCATACCGCCAGATAACATACGCGCGGGCACATCGCGCTGATCCCATAAGCCCAATTCGCGCAAGTACTTTTCTGCCCTGGTGCGCGCAATTTTCGGTGCGAGCCCGTAGTAGCCCGCCTGGTTGACCACAATATCCAGGGCTTTTTCAAACTGGTTGAAGTTGAACTCCTGGGGCACGATACCGATATGTCGTTTTGCGGCAGGAAAGTCCTGATCGATGTCGACATCAAACACCGACACTTTGCCACCAGACTTTGCCACCAGTGAACAGATAATACCGATGGTGGTCGATTTTCCGGCCCCGTTGGGGCCCAGCAGCGCGAAGAAATCGCCCTGCTCCACCGTGAGACTTATCCCCTTAAGGGCTTCAAAACCGTTGTCATAAACCTTACTGAGGTTTTCGATGGTGAGTGCTGGTATCATTGCGAATGGACTAGCTGCGTTGCTAAACAAGCGCGCAATTGTACTCGTATTTACGCCGTTAAACGACTCCGCCGATGAATGACAAACAATACCGGGAGCACTGCCAGGCGTTGCTGGCTGATTTTTCAGAAACGCTGATGGTGCGTACCGCACAATTGCCCGAAGATCATCCCTTGCGCGAACTGGCTGAGGGTTTCGCCACCCTGACGCGTGATTCCGATGCTATCTACCGCCTGGGTCCGGAGTTGACTGCCCGGCTGTTTGATACCTATCCCGAGTTTGCACCGACATTTCCTCGCCAATTGCTGTGGTTCTTTGGTGGAGACTGCCTCCATTACATGGCTGATGAAGAAATCGGGCAATTCCAGCAACTGGAGGAACTCAGGCTCGCCGCAGCGAGCCGCGGCGAAACTTTCAACTGGCAAGCTTCACGCGCTAAGCTGCTGAACTTACAGTAAAATATTCAAAGTAATTTGAGCCCGGCGGGGCTTGACGCAAACGCCGGGTCTTCCTACAATGCGCGCCTCTTGATGGAGACAGCTGCGTCCCCTTCGTCTAGTGGCCTAGGACACTGCCCTTTCACGGCGGTAACAGGGGTTCGAACCCCCTAGGGGACGCCATTCATCAAGCGCCTTCTCTGTTCGCGGGAATAGCTCAGTTGGTAGAGCGCAACCTTGCCAAGGTTGAGGTCGCCGGTTCGAACCCGGTTTCCCGCTCCAAGCGCCCCTAACCCTCACCTGAATCCGGCTTAAGTTTGATAGACAGGCTATTGATGCAATAGCGTAGTCCGGTTGGCGCTGGACCATCTTCAAAAACATGACCCAAATGACAGCCGCACGCCTTACACATCACCTCGGTACGCAGCATACCGTGGCTGCGGTCAGCCTCCTCCAGTATTACCTCTGCGTCTGCCGGCTGGAAAAAGCTGGGCCACCCACAACCCGAATCGAACTTGCTGTCTGACAAGAACAGTGGCTCGCCGCAACATCGACAGTGGTAAACACCCTGCTCCTTAGTATCCCAATACTCACCACTAAATGCTCGCTCTGTGCCCTTTTCGCGGCACACATGAAACTCCTGAGGCGTCAGTTTGTCACGCCAGATTTCATTATCGTGCATTTATCGGCCCTCGCTGGATCAGCAAAAAACCATAGCGTACACTAGCCCGCCTCAGCAAACTACGGGGCAGGTTGGCCATGGCGGATATCCACATCGATGACTTTTATCGCGATGTTGCAAAGATTTTCCTGCGGCTCTATTCCATTTTTCCACGTAAGATCATTCTCTACGTGGAGGATATCAGTGGACCGGATCAACCCGACGAGTTTGGCCTGCACCACCCGCGCTTTGAAGCCTGTTTCAGCGCCATGGTATGGCTGGCCGAAAACGGTTATGTCCACTTCCAGGACACCATTCGTCAGGAGGCACTCGACCAGGTCGTTCTGACCCGCAAGGCATTTTTATTACTGGCATCACGTTCCGATTTAGCGGCACACCCGCAGGAGGATGCCTTGCCGCCAAGTCTGTTGGAAGCGTCACTGTCCAACATCGCGCACGTGCGTGCGGCCCTAAAAGAAGGATCAAGTAGTGCAATCAAGAACTGTGTAAGCTATCTGCTATCACGTCCGGTAATCTAACGTTCACTCGTCAACTGACTACAGATTACTGATCCGATACAGGACATGATTGTCATACCCGGTATTGATCGATCGATAGCCACAGAGTGCCCGATCTAACTCCGCGTCGTTGGTGTCGACCAGCAAGGGACGACCTTCCAGGGCGGAGATTTTGGATTGCGATGCGATTATGATGATATTGTCCAAGCCAGTCGCCCTGATTACCGCAGGCGAAATCTGCTGATTGCCTCGTCCAAACAGGTGACCCTGTCCACCGATTACCGTGACAATGATGCGCGCGTCACCCGGGGCTTCAGACAGCACACGCAGCAACTGCTCCTCATTCGCATCAGCGACCAGCAGTTTGCCATCGCGAATGACGTCCACACCCAGTAATGTATTTTCCAATCCCAATTCAGCCATGATCGCTGCCGTGGTTGAGCCTGGCCCGATCAGATACGTGCATCCCGGCTGCATCATATGTACCTGCCACGCCGCGATATCCGCGGCCGCCAGGTGCGGGTCTTCCTTGCCACCTACTTTGGTGTGCTGCAGGTAGTGGCCCTCGCTTGGCACCATCAGTTCGCCATAAAAACGGCTGCGCACCACACCGCCGCGAAATGCCTGCTCATCTATATCGCGCACTTCCTGTGCACGGATACCCACGAGGCCACCCTCAGCCAGACGCAACAACAGTTCACCCGCTGCCTCCGGTGATACCGCAAACACACCTGAGTGCATTTTTACGCCTGCGGGACTGCCCAGTACTGGAATATCCGTGCCGATGGCGTCGAAAATATCCCTGGCAGTACCATCGCCACCGGAAAATAGAATGAGGTCTACATCGGCAGCCGCGAACGCCTGTACCGCTGTGCGTGTATCAGCCGCAGAGGTGAGCCCTTCGCACGCGCTACCGAGTACCGTCGAAACGATGTGTAGATGGTTTAGCGCCTGCTCTCCCATCACACCTGCCCACGCAGAAAACCTGACAGGTTGCGTTGCGGTAGCGAGAATACGCAATGCGCGCTCTGTGCGCTCCAGTGCCCTGCATGCATCGACGGGTGCTAATGTCGATACCAGGTTACGAAGTTCGTCGCCATCGCTGCCTTTCATCGCAAGGCGGCCACCGAGACCCGCCAACGGGTTTATCACCACGCCCACATGCAGCACCGCACTCACGTACACATTCCCGCGCCGGTGACAACACAACCCAGCGCCTGAACCAGTGCAAGCTGTTGCGGTTGCAGTCGCGATCCATTCACGATGGAGCCGGCTAATTCCCTGCGCTCACGGTAGGATTTGCGTAATCCATCAAATGCCTTGCCAACGTCGTATTCAGGCTTATCGTGCGCGACGATCTGCCGCAGCAGCTGGTCATCGATACGGATGTCGTAGCGGCAGTGGACAAGTGCTCTGATGAGAGATGCGCCGGACAATTCCTGCCCGATATCAGGAAGCGGCGCCTGGGCAAGCGGACTTTCCGTACTTGACGAAGGCAGCATCAGGTGGGCGCACACTGCATCGCGCAGCATGCGAGTAGCCAAAACCTTACCGTCGAGACTGTAACCTGCAATGTGGGCACTGCCCAGCGCTACCCGCTCCAGCAATTCGGCATTCACCTGTGGCTCGCCCTCCCACACATCGAGCACTGTCTTTACCGGGCCGCGACCAGTTTGCAACGCCTCAAGCAGCGCTGCATTACTGACTACCGGTCCTCGGCTGGCATTGATAAGAAGCGTTTCCGGGCGCAGGCTCTGCAATTCGCGCTGCCCCAACAGGTGATAACTCGGCCAGGGTAGTCGTGTGGTGAGCTCCGTATGCAAACTGACAACATCGCAACCCAACACATCCGATAGCGTACTTGCATGAGGAATCGTGCCCTGGTCCAACCACGGGTCGTAGATGCGGTATTCGATGCCCAGGGCCCCGAGTCGCGCCGCAAGTGCTTTACCGATATTGCCGTATCCGGCAATGCCAACAACACCGCCGGCCAGCAGGTTTTCCAACTGCTCGCCGACTGCAGCAATGGCCGCCAATACATACTCCACCACCGAGTTGGCATTGGAGCCGGGCGCGTGCGCAAAACCAATACCGCGAGCTGCCAGATAGGCTCGATCGATGTGGTCGAAACCACTGGTGGCAGTGCCGACGAATTTAACCTCACTGTCGCATAGTAATGCTTCATCCACGCGCGTCACCGAGCGCACCAGCAGCACATCGATGCCTTGGAGCTGCGACGGTGACAGTGTACGCCCATTGACGCACGTAACAGTTCCCAGCGCGCCCAGATAGTGCTGCGTCGCCGGAATGTTTTCGTCTACCAGAATCCTGAGCATCACAGTCTATTCTTCGTCACTGCGTGAAGTGTCACTGCAAATCCGCCAGGTCAAAACACAACTGGTCGGCTGGGTCTGTAGTCCCGAACTCGACACACAGCGCGCGGTAGAATAGTTGCGCGCGCTGTGGCAAACCGTCCACTTGCCAGCGCTTTGCCTGTGCCAGTACACCGAGTTGAAATGCAGAAGAATCGTGCATTTCCTGTGTGTCCATGTTCAGGTTGTCAGCGCTCAACCGAAACCGGTAGCCACAGGCGCGTGAGAAAAACCACTCCAGTGCCTGCGGTTTGCACTCGACTGCTTCAAATGCACGCTGTTGTTCCGCGCTGCGACCTTCGGGCGCGTACCAGTAGCCAAAATCCAGTTGTTGTCTACGCTCCTCGCCAGCAATGCACCAGTGTGCGACTTCATGCAATGCACTGGCAAAGAAGTCGTGACGATAATGCAATGCATGGCAATTGTCGCTGCTGGACGCCGGACGGTAGAGCGGTTCATCGGCACCGCCATACAAACGCGTATTCCATCCGGTGTAAAAACAGCGATTGAATACCTGCTCCAGTCTGGCGGCGCTAAAATCCTGGCATCGTGACTCCAATAACGACTCAAGAGAACCCATCACACGTCACCTTGCTTGCGCAATAGGTAAATGTACTGGCCGTTGACGTTTTCCTGGATTAGCAATTCATGGCCAAGAAACAGGCAGAAACGCGGGATGTCCCGCTCTGTGGAAGGGTCTGTTGCCAGAACCTGCAGCGTTTCGCCCGCTGCGATGTCGCGAATGCGGTTGTGCAATAACATCACCGGCTCGGGGCAGTACAGGCCAGTAGCGTCTAAAATGTGGTCGGGTTCGGTGGACATGGGCGGATAATATCAGCTGTTGAGCAGCAGTTCTGCCTGCTGCGCTGGCACCAAGTCCCACTGCTCGCTCCGGGTATCGTACAGCAGCCTCAAATCCCGGCTTTGCAGTTGACCCAGCAACCGCTCTACCTTCTCGGCAAGGCTAAACTCGCGTTCCCCGTAATCGGTACCATCACGACTGGCATACTCCTCCAGCAGGGCGTGCAGCACATCGGGCTGTAGGCGCTGGACTGGAACCTCAACAAATTCTGCCATGTTAGGCTTCTGCTTCTTCTGGTAACTGCACTAGCAGGCTAATATACGGTTTGAACCGGACAATGTGGAGTCGAAAACGTGCAAACATCCTATATCGTCACCTTCATCGGTGATGACCGCCCTGGACTGGTAGAACAACTTTCCAGCGTCATAGAAAAAAATCAGGGGAATTGGCACGAAAGCAGGCTGTCGCAACTGGGCGGTAAATTCGCCGGATTGATTCTGGTATCCCTGCCACTGGACGGTGGCCCATCGCTCGAATCCGACCTCAGCGATCTCGCTGCCAGCGGTATCAGCGTTCGTGTCACACCGACGGCCGAGGTGACAAGCACTCAGCGAGCCACGCCCGCGCCCGGGCGGGACATTACACTGACCGTGATTGGCCCGGACCGGCGCGGCATTGTGCGCGAGATCTCCAGGGCACTGGCGCAACGCCAGATCAACGTACTGGAAATGGACAGTGAAGTGCGCAGCGCGCCAATGAGCGCAGAGCTCATTTTCAGTGCCCGCATCGAAGCGCGAACCCCGGAATCGACCAACATCGATGACCTCTGGGACACACTCGATGAAATCGCCAATAGTATGACTCTGGAAATTGACCTGGAATAAAGCAGTTATCGAATGCTAATCCAGGTCACTCCGGTGCAGCAGTTTACGTATGGCGACCCACAGCAAGGCGAACAACGCAGCACTGCCGATGATGCCACCGACAATCCAAACGGTGGCCAAAAACAGC
Organism: Halioglobus sp.; assembly: GCA_041396025.1. GTDB lineage: Bacteria > Pseudomonadota > Gammaproteobacteria > Pseudomonadales > Halieaceae > Marimicrobium. Next base: position 205,136 of record JAWKZL010000006.1, read on the forward strand.
TCCGCCATATCCCTGCGTGGGATGCCAAACTGCTCTACCGCCGTCCATACCATCGCAGCCAGAGCAGCCAGCCCCAACAATAGCGTGCGATAAAAACGACGGTCCGTTTTACGCATTATGAACTCTGGCGGTCAGGGTTTTTCGGCGTCGGATGCAGAAGCCGGCAGTATTGGTGTCGCGCACTGCACATCCATGTTCTGCGCCCGGTGACGCAGCACATGATCCATCAGCACGATGGCCAACATTGCCTCAGCAATCGGCGTGGCACGAATACCAACACAGGGATCGTGCCTGCCGTGCGTGACAATCTCTGCGGCGTTACCACGAATATCAACGGTAGCACCCGGCTGACGAATACTGGAGGTCGGCTTCAGGGCGAGGCTCACAGTAATGTCCTGTCCGCTGCTTATGCCGCCCAGTATGCCACCGGCGTTATTGCCAATAAATCCTTCGGGAGTCAAAAGATCGCGGTGTTCGCTGCCATGCTGTTCGATAGATGAAAATCCGGCGCCGATCTCCACACCCTTCACTGCATTGATTCCCATCATGGCTGCAGCAATATCCGCATCGAGGCGATCAAAGATGGGCTCGCCCAATCCTGGCATGACGCCACTGGCAACGACATTGATACGCGCACCGATGGAGTCCCCGCTCTTGATCAACGCGGCCATAAACGCTTCCATGTCTGCCACTTTATCCTGATCAGGGCAAAAGAAGGGATTCGTGTCGACCACATCCCAGTCCAAACGTTGCACTGCAATGGGCCCCAACTGCGCAAGATAGCCGCGAATCGTGATGCCATAACGCCAGGACAAAAATTTCTTGGCGATGGCACCCGCTGCAACCCGCATGGCTGTTTCGCGCGCCGAGGAGCGTCCGCCACCACGGTAGTCGCGAAATCCGTACTTCTGGTTATAGGTGTAGTCTGCGTGGGCGGGACGAAAAGTGTCCTTGATATTGGAATAGTCCTTGGATCGCTGATCAGTATTTTCGATGATCAGGCCAATCGGCGTACCCGTGGTCAAACCCTCAAAGACACCGGAGAGAATACGTACCTCATCTGCTTCGCGGCGTTGCGTGGTAAAACGTGAGGTGCCGGGTTTGCGTCTGTCCAGATCATGCTGCATATCCGACACATCCAGTGCCATGCCCGGCGGACAGCCGTCAACGATGCAACCCAGCGCAGGCCCATGACTTTCGCCAAAACTGGTTACCGTAAATAACTTGCCGATTGTATTCCCCGCCATCGTGTTCCTGTTGTCCCCGTTGTCTCGCAGCGCGGTATTATAGGCTTATTCGACCCTGTTTGTGCTGTATTCTTGCAGCTCACGGGCGGTCAACATGAATACGCCCTCCCCGCCCTGCTCAAATTCTACCCAGGTAAATGGCACGCGCGGGAATGCCTCCTCGAGCGCTGGCCAGCTGTTCCCAACTTCGACGAGCAAGAGTCCACTGTCGCGTAAGAAACCTCGCGCGCAAGCGAGAATACGACGCGTAATATCGAGGCCATCAGCCCCTGAACCCAGCGCTAGTTCGGGCTCATGGTGATACTCAGCCGGCATGGCAGCCAGATCGGCCTCGTCAACATAGGGTGGGTTGCTGAGAATGAGGTCGTACGTTTGCGTGGTCAGTGCATCAAACAGATCAGAATGCAGGACAGTCACCCTGTCCTCAAGATGCAGGAGTCGGGTATTTTCGCGCGCCAATTCCAGTGCCGCGTGATCAATATCCAGCAGGTCGACACGCGCCTCGGGAAAGTAATGCGCCACAGCGAGTCCGATGCAGCCGCCGCCGCAACACAAGTCCAGAATACGAGTTGGACCAGGTCCGCTATACCACGGCTGGAATTCATTGAGGATCAGCTCGGCAAACGGTGATCGGGGAATAATTGCGCGTTGGTCACACAGGAATTCCAAACCGGCGAACCACGCCCGACCCAACAAATACGGCAAGGGCAGCTGTTCGCGAATGCGCCGGTGTAACAGGGATTCGAGCTGGATCTTTTGTGCGTTGTCCAAGGTCTGGGACAACACCTCATCGCCACAATCGGCTGGTAAATCAGCAATAAACAGTACCAACTGCGCTGCCTCGTCCCAGGCGTTGTCGGTGCCGTGACCAAAATACACATTGCTGTTTTTGAGAGCCTCGGCGCAATATTGCATGGCTTGCCCTACGGTCCGAGTCTGCTCGCTGAATATCGAATTGGCTGTCATGGTGACAGTGTAACTGAAAATCCCGAGACGGCCCTATGGCCGCATTGCGCGGCATGCTGTTTGCCATGTCGCCAATGCGTTGTTACTATTTCAGCCCTTTTGGCCGCCGGGCCTAACCCTGACTGGAGCCGCTCACTTGGAAGAACACTGGGCAAAAATAATTGCGGCGATTGGCGAAGACCTCAACCGACCAGGCTTGCTGGACACGCCGAAACGGGCCGCCAAAGCCTTCAAGTTTTTGACACAGGGCTATGGGCAATCACTGGAAACGGTGGTGAACGATGCTCTCTTTCCTTCCGAATCCAGTGAAATGATTCTGGTACAGGATATTGAGCTCTACTCGCTGTGCGAGCACCATCTTTTACCGTTCATTGGTAAATGTCATGTCGGCTACATTCCCACCGGCAAGGTATTGGGACTCTCCAAAGTGGCGAGGGTCGTCGATATGTTCGCCCGACGCCTGCAAATCCAGGAATCACTCACTGCGCAGATCGCAGAGACGATCATGGAAGTGACTAACGCGGAGGGTGTGGGGGTAATTATTGAAGCGCAACACATGTGCATGATGATGCGTGGTGTGGAAAAACAGAATTCTTCGATGAAAACATCGGCTATGTTGGGAACATTCCGCAGTGAACACAAAACTCGCGAAGAGTTTCTATCGCTGCTACAAATGTAGCCGCGATAGCTGCGAGCGCGCTTGCGGCTTTACGGCGCGGCCATTACTAACAATTCAACGTGCAAGTACTGCCTGTCCTCGGAGCGCTCCGCGCTGTAGACAAGAAGGCGAGCCGGCTGAGCTGAGTCTATCGAATAGACCCGATATCGCTGCAAATCCTCCCTGCCGTAAAGGACGCGCTCGTTAAACACGCGATTGGCCCATTGCACCGCGCGACCGCAGGCTCGCCCATCACAGTTAAACAATTCTGTGGTGCCTTCGACCTGTGCAACGGATTTAAGAAATTCACTCATGACTTCGGCTGCACTGAAGCCATTGCCGATGAGCCACGTGTAGGCTTGCAGGGTCCCGGTTTTTCGCTCGCTTTTCTTGAAATGCCATTCACCGCGCACCTTTTGAATTGCACCGAGGCCGATCTCATGATCGATTACCTGCTGCTCTGAAGACGTAATAAGTCGGGTATGGGGATACTCGTTCAACTGCGCAATGAGTGTCTCAACCGAAGGCGCGGCTGCGCCCGCTGGCCCGGTCCAGAACATGGACAAAGTCAGGACAGAGAAAAGACTTCTGCTGCAAAAGTTAGCGAGGGTCATGCTGGTAATTCTTGCGATATTGAGGATAAAAATACCTTAATGTTCTGCGCAACGTCGGTAACGCAGGATTCCATATGAAAATGATGACCGCCGGCGACTTCTTGAACCCACAGACGCGCTATCAGACTCTGTGCAAACTCGTACCAACTTGCTCTATGCAAATGGGATTGCGCTGCCACCATGAGCAGGACCGGCATACTCAATCCCTGCAATACTGCCCTAATCTGTCCCTGAGTCAACTTGACTAAGGACGCACCACGCAGTCTTGGGTCAGTCGTCCACACAACACCTGCCGGACATTCCTGCACATTGCGCTCCACCATCATCCTGACTTCTGCCGCTGACAATCCATTCACCGCGCGAGATTCCACTGCATCTTCCAGCGAGGGAAAAGTTCTACTGGCACGCGACAGAAGCCGTCTTTTATCGACAAGTGCGGTGCGCATCTGCTGGGGAAATTTATCCTCGGCGACAGCTTCTGGCGAAACCGCATCGAGTAGAACCAGGCTGTGTACGCGCTCCGGGAAGGCGCTGGCCAGAAGTGTCGAAATAATTGCACCGCGCGAATGCCCCATCAGGTAAAACGAATCCCAACCCAACGCGTCCAGCACACCGAGAATTTCAGGCAGATCATCCCAAATCTGGTAACTCGCATCCAGCGACCGTCGCGCGCTGTGACCGTGTCCGGTTAAATCCAGCGCGACAACATGGAACCCTGTCAACAGTGGTGCGAGGTAGGCAAAGCTGGCGGCATTGTCCAGCCAGCCGTGCAACGCCAATAACGGCTTTTCATCTGAATCACCCCAGGAAAGCCCAGCCAACAAAAGATTATTCACTCGCCACTGCATCGGTACCGCAGGGCGAAGACTTCCCTGCCCGGTCATTACACGCCTACCTCAAACTCCGGAGGAAATGCCCAGAACAACAGCGTACCGCCATCGGCAGCTGGAAAATCAAGCGACAGCGTTACCAGTCCACCGGGTGGCAACGCGGGCACAAGGCCGCACCCTCCGAGATAATGATCGACCAGTTGCGAAACCAATGGCTGGTGGGATACCAGCACCACATGAAGGTCATTGCCCGCCGTATCAATGATACCAGCCAGAGCGAGATCCACACTCGCGACATCACTACCCGGCTGCAATACATCTGCGGCTGCCAGATCAGCGTGGGTGAATGCTGCCGCAACAATCTCTGCTGTCTGGGCAGTGCGCACCCAGGGGCTGTAGAGAATCCGCGAAGGGTGGACAATTTTCCGGGACTTACAGGCGTGATAGAACTGGCGACAACCGAAACCCACATCATCGCGCCCTGAACCCGTCAATTCTCGCTGGCGATCCCTGACAGCGTCCTCTGCCATCCCGTGCCGCCAGATAGTTAGCGTCATCACCTCGTTATGTCCGTATTATCAGCCTGACCATGCTGAATAATAGCATCAAAATGAAGGCATCCCGGTCAGGGTTTCGAGATGGCGTCAAACGGCCATTCGATCGTGCCGGGGTTAGCGAGAGGCCTGACTCAATTCGACCAGCAGGGCATTGAGCCGCGACACATAGGTGGCCGGGTCCTCCAACTGACCGCCCTCGGCTAGCGTTGCCTGATCGAGGACGATATGTGCGAGATTCGCAAACCTGTCTTCGTCGGGCTCCTGGTCCAGCAAAATCGCTAGTGGATGAGCAGGATTGATTTCCAGGATCGGCTTGCTCTGTGGCACTGCCTGTCCCGCGGCTTCCATTATCCGGCGCATCTGGGCACCCATGTCATAGTCGCCCACAACCAGACATGCAACCGAGTCCGTAAGGCGAGCCGTGGCACGCACTTCGCTGACCTTTTCCTCCAGCGCCTTGGCAAGACGCCCAACCAGTACTTCAGACTCTTTAGTGAGCTTTTCCTGGGCTGCTTTGTCTTCCTCCGATTCATTACCCAAATCCAGCGCACCACGGGCAACATCCTGAAATTGCTTCCCTTCAAATTCACGCAGGTGATTCATCAACCAGTCATCTACACGATCGGAAAGCAGCAATACTTCAATGCCTTTCTTGCGAAATACTTCCAGATGCGGACTCTTTTTTGCGGTATTGAAATTTTCCGCAACAACGTAATAAATCTTGTCCTGCTTCTCCTGCATTCTTGACACGTAATTTTCCAGAGACTGGTCCTGAAGCTCTGAATCGGTGTGGGTCGTGCTGAAACGCAACAACTTGGCAATTTTTTCCTGGTTGGCTGCATCTTCAGCAGGACCTTCTTTCAGTACCGAACCGAACTGCTTCCAGAACGTGGCATATTTCTCACCATCTTTCGCCTTCGCCATTTTTCCCAACATATCGAGTACGCGTTTTGTGAGCGCGCCGCGCATACTCTCCACCGCCGGGTCCTGTTGCAGAATCTCTCGCGAAACGTTAAGCGACAAATCGTTGGAATCCACCACGCCTTTTACGAAACGCAGATACAACGGTAGAAACTGCTCTGCGTCATCCATAATAAAAGTCCGTTGCACGTACAGCTTGAGCCCGCGTGTCATATCGCGGTTCCACATATCGAAGGGTGCGCGCTTCGGAATGTACAACAAGCTGGTGTATTCGAGCTTGCCTTCTACCTTGTTATGGCTCCAGGTAAGCGGATCTTCAAAATCATGCGAAACGTGTTTATAGAACGCTTGATACTCGTCGTCACTTATTTCCGTGCGCGGACGCATCCACAGCGCAGTAGCCTCATTGACGGATTCAAATTCAACATCAGCGTTCTTCGCAGCCTTCCTTCCTTTCTCTGGCTCAACGGCAGGTTTGGCCATCATCACCGGCACCGAAATGTGATCGGAGTACTTCTTGATCACACTACGCACGCGCCAGTCGTCGGCAAACTCCTTACAATCCTTTTTCAGGAATAGCGTGATACTCGTTCCCCGGCTATCCTTGGGTTTATCCTCAATCGAAAACTCTGCCTCGCCGTGTGATTCCCAAAGCACGCCAGTCTCAGCAGGCTCGCCCGCCTTGCGCGTATGCACCTCAACCCGTTCTGCCACAATAAAGCCCGAGTAGAACCCGACGCCGAATTGTCCAATGAGTTGCGAATCCTTGCGCGCATCGCCGGTGAGGCTCTCCAGAAAGTTGGCAGTACCTGACTTGGCGATAGTCCCAAGATTCTCGATGACCTCTTCCCTGGTCATTCCAATACCATTATCACTGATGGTGATGGTGCTGGCCTTCTTGTCTACCTCGACGCGAATCGCGTACTCACCCTGTCCCTCAAGCAATGACTCATTGGCGAGTGAGGCAAATCGCAGTTTGTCGATAGCGTCGCTGGCGTTGGAAATAAGTTCACGCAGGAAGATTTCCTTGTTGCTGTAAAGCGAATGGATCATCAGGTGAAGCAGTTGTTTCGCTTCGGTCTGAAAGCCCAGGGTCTCTTTTTTAACATCCGCGGTCATGGCAACCTCTTTGATTTAACTTGTTGATTTATAGGGAAATTGTTGAGTTGTATCGATATGGGGGTTGGGGGGGACGATTTCAAGAGCCGGGGGGAAAATTGTCCCTGGTCACAATGTAGACGCTAATGGATTTTCGCGAGATTGACGGCTTGTGCTGCGCGAACCCTTCGCTGCTCAGGGAGGGTGGTCACTGCGAAATCCAGAGCAAAAAAAAGGCCCATCATTCGATGAGCCTTGCACATCAACAAGGATTAGCCGCTTTACCAACCGGTAACCTCAGCCAACGCCGAACCAATTTCTGCCAGACTGCGAACCGTCTTAACGCCAGCATCTTCCAGTGCAGCAAACTTCTCATCTGCTGTGCCCTTGCCGCCAGAAATAATCGCACCCGCGTGCCCCATACGTTTGCCCTTCGGCGCGGTAACGCCAGCAATGTACGACACCACCGGTTTGGTCACATTAGCCTTGATATACGCTGCAGCTTCCTCTTCAGCCGTACCGCCGATCTCCCCAATCATCACAATCGCTTCGGTGGCCGGATCGTCCTGGAACATTTTCAGGATGTCGATGAAGTTGGATCCTGGAATCGGGTCACCGCCGATGCCGACACAGGTGGACTGGCCGAATCCTGCGTCGGTGGTCTGCTTGACAGCTTCATAGGTGAGTGTGCCAGATCGTGAGACAATGCCGACCTTGCCCGGAAGATGTATATGCCCTGGCATAATGCCAATCTTGCACTCGCCGGGTGTAATTACACCAGGACAGTTGGGCCCTATCAGGCGCACACCCAGCTCATCGCACTTCACTTTGACGTCGAGCATGTCCAATGTCGGAATGCCTTCAGTGATACACACAATCAGCTTGATACCACTGTTAGCCGCTTCCAGAATAGAATCTTTGCAGAACGGTGCCGGCACGTAAATCACTGAAGCTTCCGCTCCGGTTGCTGCTACGGCATCCGCCACGGTGTTGAACACCGGCAAACCAAGGTGCTCCTGCCCGCCTTTACCCGGCGTTACACCACCAACCATCCTGGTGCCGTAGGCGATGGCCTGTTCAGAGTGAAATGTACCCTGCGAACCGGTAAAACCCTGGCAGATCACCTTGGTATTTTTGTCTATAAGAATGCTCATTTTGCGGCTCCTCCCGCTGCTTTAACTGCCTGCTGGGCAGCGTCTGTGAGGCTGGTGGCAGCAATAATATTCAGGCCGCTGTCGGCCAGTACCTGCCGTCCCAATTCCGCATTATTCCCTTCGAGACGGACCACCACTGGCACCTCGACCCCGATTTCTGCCACCGCACCGATAACACCTTCGGCGATCAGGTCGCAGCGCACGATACCGCCAAATATATTGATCAGCACCGCTTTTACCTTGTCGTCAGAAAGGATGATCTTGAACGCTTCCGACACGCGCTCTTTGGTTGCGCCGCCGCCCACATCCAGGAAGTTTGCCGGGAAGCCGCCGTGAAGCGCCACAATATCCATGGTACCCATCGCCAAACCGGCACCGTTGACCATACAGCCAATATTGCCGTCCAGTGCTACGTAATTCAGTTCCCATTTGGCCGCGTGCGACTCGCGCTCGTCTTCCTGACTGGGATCGTGCATCGCACGCAGTTCAGGCTGGCGGAACAGCGCGTTGCTGTCGACGCCGATTTTTGCATCCAGACAGTGCAGATTACCCTGCTCAGTGATTACCAACGGATTGATTTCAATGAGCGCCAGATCCTTGTCGATAAACATCTGGCCCAGACCCATAAAGATTTTTACAAACTGCTTTATCTGGTCGCCAGACAATCCGAGTTTGAACGCCAATTCACGCCCCTGGTAAGGCTGGGGGCCGACCAAGGGATCAATGTTAGCGCGCAGAATTTTTTCCGGCGTTTCCTCCGCCACTTTCTCAATTTCAACGCCGCCTTCAGTGGAAGCCATAAACACAATGCGGCGTGACGAGCGATCAACCACCGCGCCGAGATACAGTTCCTCGGCAATATCGGTACAGGTTTCTACCAGAATTTTGCTGACCGGCTGCCCGTTCTCATCGGTCTGATAGGTCACCAGCCGTTTACCGAGCCACTGTTTGGCAAAGGCCTCAATTTCAGCCTTGGTTTTGACCAGCTTGACGCCGCCCGCCTTGCCCCTTCCACCAGCGTGTACCTGGGCTTTAACTACCCACATATCGCCGCCAATCTTATCTGCCGCCGCCGCCGCGTCTTCAGGGGTATCTACTGCAAACCCTTTGGACACCGGCAGACCATACTCGGCAAACAACTGCTTACCCTGATACTCATGAAGATTCATGTTCTATCCCGTTGTGGTTTCCTAACTGTCGTTGATGAAGGCGACCTGACGCTAACCGCAACGTCCGAGTTGCCAGTGAATATCCGTGCACGTCGGCGATTTATTCTGTTGTACGCACGCGGATTAATCTCGCTACCGTTTCTGCCGATTAGCTACGTGGATGGCATGTCCATCTACCGCCAGCGCTGCCTCATGCACCGCCTCGGACAAGGTGGGGTGAGAAAATACCGTCAGCGCCAGATCCTCTGCACTGGAGCCGAACTCCATAGCTATGACGACCTGCTGCACCAGATCAGCGGCGGATGAACCGACGATATGGCAACCGAGAATCCTGTCCGTCTCGGCATGCGCTATCAATTTAACCATGCCCTCGGGTTCGTTGGCCGCCAATGCCCTACCGCTAGCCGCGAACGGAAAGACCCCGATTTTGTACTCGACGCCATCCGCCTTCAATTCCTGCTCCGTTTTACCAACGGCTGCGATCTCGGGGTGGGTATAGATCACCGAAGGAATGCAATCGTAATTCAATTGCGCCTGCTCACCAGCGATCCGCTCCACAGCCATAATGCCTTCTTCTGAGCCCTTGTGTGCCAGCATCGGGCCACGCACTATATCACCAACCGCGTAAACGTGGGGGGCCTCGGTTTCACAGAAATCGTTGACGTAAATATACCCTCGCTCGTCCAGCGTCACGCCACTATCGGAGGTGAATAAACCCTCGGAGTTTGGCCGGCGTCCGACGGCCACAATCAACTTATCAAATACTTCGGTGTGTTCGCCATCGCCACTTGAATACGTCACCGTTACACTACCGTCCTTGACCTCCGCCTTGGTGACTCGCGCGCCGAGGCGAATATCCAGCCCCTGCTTTTTCATAATCTTTGCTGTTTCCTTGGCAATTTGCACATCCATCATCGGCAGGAACTCATCCAACGCTTCCAGCATCACCACCTCCGATCCGAGGCGGCGCCAGACACTGCCCAACTCCAACCCAATCACTCCGGCACCGATCACTCCCAGTCGAGCAGGTATTTCAACGAGCTCAAGTGCGCCTGTGGAATCAAGGATGTACTCGTTATCGACCGGGGCTGGCGGAATACTGACCGGCAGCGATCCCGCAGCGATAATCACATTTCCAGCTTCCAATACCTGCACGTTGCCTGCAGGGTCGGTAATCTCAACCTTCGTTCCGGCCAACACCTTGCCGCTACCCGAGATCGCAGTAACCCCGTTATGTTTGAACAATCCAGCGATGCCGCCAGTCAATTGCTTAATTATCTTGTCCTTACGAGCGAGCATGGCAGGCACGTCGATCTCCGGTTTCTTTACCGAGATACCATGCACTCCCAAACTGTCTCTGACCTCGGCAAATTTGTAACTGCTATCGAGCAAGGCCTTGGACGGTATGCAACCCACGTTCAGGCAGGTGCCACCGAGCTGCACGTCATTTTTGCTACTCAGCCACTTTTCAACGCAGGCCGTCTTCATGCCAAGCTGTGCCGCTTTTATAGCCGCCACATAACCTGCCGGGCCGGAACCAATTACTACCACATCGTATCTATCTGACATTGTCGTTTCCAAAAGTGATTCGCTTCACGATGGCAGCATTGCACCCGCGGGCGCAACATCACCTGGTTTCGTATTTCTTACAACTGCAGAAGAATCCGCGCTGGATCCTCAATCAAATCCTTGATCGCCACCAGAAACTGAACTGCAGTCTTGCCGTCAATGAGACGGTGATCGTAGGTCAGCGCCAGATACATCATAGGTAGTATGACCACCTCGCCATTGACTGCCATGGGGCGATCCTGAATTTTGTGCATACCCAAAATCCCGGTTTGTGGCGGGTTAAGGATGGGCGTGGAGAGCAGCGAACCGAAAACACCGCCGTTGGTGACGGTGAACGTCCCACCGGTCATATCCTCGATGGTCAATTTATTGTCCTTGGCACGCTGCCCCATAGCGGCAACTGCAGCCTCAACATCGGCCAGGCTCATAAAATCCGCATCGCGGATCACAGGAACCACCAAGCCACCCTCAGTGGACACAGCCACCCCAATATCCTGGTAGCCGTGATACACCACATCATTGCCATCGATTGACGCATTCACTGCGGGGAAGCGCTTGAGTGCTTCACAGGCCGCCTTGACAAAGAACCCCATAAACCCAAGTCGGGTGCCATTGTGTGTCTTTTCAAACTGCTCTTTGTATTTGCTGCGCAGCGCCATTACCGGCGCCATGTTCACTTCATTGAAAGTGCTGAGCATTGCCGTCTCATGAGTGGCGTTCAGCAGTCGTTCAGCGATCTTGGCGCGCATCCGCGTCATCGGCACACGGCGTTCGATCCGTTCACCAGAAAGCCCGCTCGGGGCAGTCGATTCCGAGCCAGAGGCGGCGGCTGGACGCGCAGGGGCAGCCGCTGCTTCGCTGTCGCGAACCGCCAGATACTTGAGGATATCTTCCTTGGTGATGCGCCCGCCTTTACCGGTCGCAGGAATCTCAGTCACATCCAGCTTGTGCTTTTCCACCAGCTGTCTGACGGCCGGTCCTAAAAGTTCCGCAGTGGGAGCCTCCTCCGTCGCTTTTTCGGGCGGCGAGGGTTTGGCGGCTGTGGACGCAGACGGACTCTGTCCCTGCTCCAGCGTAGCGAGCAGCTGTTCACTCTGTATAGTGTCGCCTTGCTGCGCATGTATTTTCGTAATAACGCCGTCTGCGGGCGCTACCACTTCCATCACTACTTTATCCGTTTCTATTTCGACAATCAGTTCATCGCGGGATACTGCATCGCCTTCCGACTTGTGCCAGGCAGCTACTTCCCCGTCAGCGATGGATTCGGGAAAGGCAGGTGCCTTTATTTCGATAGCCATTTCGTTTCCTTTAAGAAATTCTGGTGTTGCTAACAGCCCCAGGGCATGTCGCCCAGAGCCTCGTCAATAAATTTCTCCATCTGCTCTATATGCAATGCCATATAGCCGGCGGCCGGAGCAGCAGAGGGATCGCGCCCTACGTACCGCAGATATACATCCACCTTGTGACGCTGGATTACACGCCGCATGTGATGCTGGCTGGAATACCAGGCGCCCTGATTCATCGGTTCCTCCTGACACCATATCGCATCGACAATATTGGGATAGGAGCTGGTCAGGATCTCCTGCAACTCGGCCTCAGGGAAAGGGTACAATTGTTCCAGTCGCAATATGGCAATGTGGTCAAGCTCGCGCTCGCGACGTGCTGCACGCAGGTCGTAAAAAACCTTTCCGCTGCAAATAATAATGCGTGTTACCTTGGACTTGTCCAGATCATCCGTCTCATCCAGAACATTGTAGAAGCGCCCATCGGCAAGATCCTCGAGTGTGGAAATGGCCTCTTTGTGGCGTAACAGGCTCTTTGGCGACATCACGACCAACGGCTTGCGCAGGGGTCTGATCGCCTGACGACGCAGCATATGGTATACCTGCGCCGGCGTAGTGGGGACACACACCTGGATATTGTGCTCGGCAGAAAGCTGCATAAAACGCTCCAGCCTGGCGGACGAGTGTTCGGGTCCCTGACCCTCATAGCCATGCGGCAGCAACATCGTCAATCCACACAATCGCAACCACTTGTGCTCGCCGCTGGTGATGAACTGATCTATAACCACCTGGGCTCCATTGGCGAAATCGCCGAATTGAGCCTCCCAGATGACCAGTCCCTGCGGTAACGTGGTGGCATAGCCGTACTCAAATGCCAATACTGCCTCTTCGGACAGCAGAGAATCGTGAATCACAAATTTTGCTTGATGATCGCTGATATGCTGCAGGGGGATATAAGCGCTACCGTCCTTCTGGTTGTGCAGAACCGCGTGCCGGTGGGAGAAGGTACCGCGGCCGACATCCTGACCCGTCAACCGCACCGGGTAGCCTTCCTCAAGCAGCGACGCATAGGCAAGGTTCTCGGCAAATCCCCAGTTCAGCGGCATCGCACCGGCCGCCATTTTGCGTCTATCTTCGAGGATTTTGCTAACTTGCCGCTGCAGGGGGAAGCTGTCTGGAGCGACATTGGTATTGTGCGCCAGAGCTTGCAGTGACTGCATCTCCATCCGTGTGTCGCACTCCATAGTCCAATCGTGTCCGAGATAGGGCGACCAGTCGACAAACAGTGTTTTATTGGGTTCTGAGACCAAACTACTGACCAGTGGTGCGCCACGGTCCAGCGCTTCGCGGTAGCGGTCGATCAGGCCTTGCACCTCGGCCTCATCAATCAAACCTTCATTGACTAATTTCTCTGCGTACAGCTCCTGTGTGGTTTTATGTTTAGCGATTTTCTTGTACATCAGTGGCTGAGTCACCGAGGGTTCGTCCGCTTCATTGTGTCCGCGACGGCGATAACACACCAAGTCTATCACCACGTCTTTCTTGAACTCTGTCCGGTAATCAACGGCGAGCTGGGTGACGAAAAAAACCGCTTCCGGATCATCTGCATTCACGTGGAAAATGGGTGCCTGCACCATTTTTGCAACGTCGGTGCAGTATTCAGTCGAACGCGCATCCTCTTGCTTGCTGGTGGTAAAGCCGACCTGATTATTCAGAACAATGTGGATTGTGCCGCCTGTCTTGTAGGCGCGTGTCTGGGACATCTGGAAGGTTTCCATTACCACGCCCTGCCCAGCAAATGCCGCATCACCGTGAATAACGATGGGCACTACGAGGTCGCCGATTGCATCATGACGGCGCTCCTGCCGCGCACGCACTGAGCCCTCAACTACCGGCGCCACGATTTCCAGATGAGATGGGTTAAACGACAAGGCCAGATGCAACTCACCGCCGGGCGTCATCACATTGGAAGAGAAACCCTGGTGGTACTTCACGTCGCCTGAGCTGGTGTACAGCGCCCTGCCCTCAAACTCGGCGAACAACTCCGATGGATTTTTACCGAGTATGTTAATCAGCACATTGAGCCGACCGCGGTGTGCCATGCCGATAACGATTTCCTGTGCCCGATAGGAACCGCAGCGCTGCACCATCTCGGACAACATCGGGATCAGGCTTTCACCGCCTTCCAATCCAAAACGTTTGGTCCCCGGATATTTCGCCGCCAGAGACTTCTCCAGACCTTCGGCATTGATCAACTGGGTGAGCAGATGCAAACGCACCACCTTGCCATAGTCTGGCGCGGAGCGCACCGATTCCATCCGCTGCATTACCCAGTGACGCTCGGTGGTGTCGACGATGTGCATAAACTCAGCGCCGATAGTGTTGCAGTAGGTGCGCTCCAGTACGTCGTATATTTCACCCAACGTCGCATCGGCCTTGCCGATGTGCAGCGTGCCTGCCTGAAATACCGTATCGAAATCGGCGGGGGACAGCTGATGAAAACTTAACTCCAGGTCGGCAACCTTTTCGCGCTTGGCCAATCCCAAAGGGTCGAGATTGGCCTTCTGATGGCCACGCTGGCGGAAGGCAGAAATGAGTTGCACGACGCAGACTTGCTTGCGCTCGTATTCAGTGGCCTGGGAGTCGTGCTGTACAGTGGCTTCGGTTCTCACCCGCATTTTGCTGATCTGGGCGAAGCGCTCGCGAATTACTGAGTGCGGAACGTCTTTAAGTTGAACGATTTCTGAAGCCACCATCGGAAGCTTGTCGAAATAGTCGCGCCACTGTTCGGGTACGGAGTTCGGATCTTTCAGGTAGGTCTCGTAGAGATTTTCCACGTAGGTGGCGTTACCGCCAGCAATGTGTGAGCTTTGCCGCAGCAATTCCATCGAGCTATTTTGCATGTGGACGCCTCCCGGCGCGCGATCGACCAATCCTGCTCATCTACTCCCCTCTGCGATGATGCATGCTTCGTGTATTCCGGCAACGCTCGCAGGCCACGTTTTGGTCTACCGGCAACACGCCACAACACCAGGTGGTTTATGCGGACCTACAATCCAAAATAATCCAAATAATACAATAGGTTACAAGGCATTTCTAAAGCTAAGTCGCGCGAGACAACAGCATATTCCGAATGTGGCCTATCGCCCTTGTTGGGTTGAGGCCCTTCGGGCACACATTGACACAATTCTGAATGCCATGACAGCGAAAAACGCTGAACGGATCGTCCAGCCTGGCCAAGCGCTCATCCGTCGCGGTATCGCGCGAGTCCGCCAGGAAACGGTAGGCCTGTAATAATCCGGCAGGGCCAATGAACCGATCCGGGTTCCACCAGAAAGACGGACAGGAAGTGGAACAACACGCGCACAGGATACACTCATACAAGCCATCCAGCTTCTCCCGCTCTTCAGGGGATTGCAGGCGCTCAATGGCAGGCGCGGGCGTGTTGTTCTGCAAGTACGGCTGCACTTTTTCATACTGTGCGTAAAACATGCTCATATCGACCACCAGGTCCCGAATCACCGGCAATCCGGGCAATGGTCGCAGCACCAGTTTGTTGTCCCGCACAGCTTTGGACAGCGGCGTGACGCAAGCCAGACCATTCACGCCACTGATATTGACACCGTCCGAACCGCACACACCTTCACGACAGGAGCGGCGATACACCAGGGTTGTATCCTGCGCCTTGATCATTTCCATCACGTCCAGAACCATCAGGTCCTTGCCGCCGGTATCTACCTGCACATCCTGCATGTAGGGCTCGGCATCGGTCTCCGGGTTGTAACGATAAATACTGACTTGCAACATAATTCAGGCCCCTTAATAAGTACGCGCTTTCGGCTTAAACGTATCAACCGTCTTCGGCTCAAAGTTCACAGCCCGCTTGCCGACCCGTTTATCAGTCGGGAAGTAGAGGGAATGGCACAACCAGTTTTCATCATCACGTTCTTCAAAGTCATTGCGTGCATGCGCACCACGGCTCTCTTTACGCACTTCCGCCGTAATAGCCGTGGCCTCTGCCACCTCAAACAGATTGTGCAGTTCAAGCGCCTCGATCCGTGCAGTGTTGTAAGCCTTACTCTTGTCAGACAACTGCGCGTTCTCTACGCGAGTGCGAAGGTCTGCAAGTTTAGCGATGCCTTCCTGCATAAACTTACCATCACGAAAAACACCAAAATAATTCTGCATGGTGTTCTGCAGCTCTTTACGCAAATCAGCCACATTTTCGCCGCCACTGGAACTATTGAGCTTTTCCAGACGAGACATTGCGTGTTCGACATCACTGGCGGAGGCGTCTCGCATGTCGATACCCTCCCGCAACGCCTTTTCGATAAACAGTCCTGAAGCACGCCCGAATACCACGAGGTCGAGCAGCGAGTTACCACCCAGGCGATTGGCACCGTGAACGGAGACACAAGCCACCTCTCCACAGGCATATAGCCCGGGAATAACTGAATCCACACCACTTGCATCAATCGTCAACGCCTGACCATGCACATTGGTGGGAATGCCACCCATCATATAATGGCAGGTTGGTACCACGGGGATCGGTTCCTTGACCGGGTCAGCGTGGGCAAAGGTTCGCGATAACTCGCAAATGCCTGGCAGGCGGCTTTCCAAAACATCCTCTCCAAGATGATCCAGTTTGAGATAGACGTGGTCAGCATTCGGGCCACAACCCCTGCCTTCCAGAATCTCCAGCACCATGGATCGCGCGACTACATCGCGCCCGGCCAGATCCTTCGCATTAGGCGCGTAGCGCTCCATAAAGCGCTCACCATCCTTATTGATGAGATAGCCACCCTCTCCACGGCAACCTTCGGTTACCAATACACCTGCGCCGGCGATGCCGGTGGGATGAAACTGCCACATCTCAATATCCTGCACCGGGAAACCCGCGCGCAGTGCCATGCCAATGCCATCACCGGTATTAATATGCGCATTGGTCGTGGACGCGTAGATACGACCGGCACCACCGGTAGCAAGAACTGTCGCCTTGGATTTCACGTAAACGGTCTCACCCGTTTCCATGCAAATGGCAATCACACCAACCACCGCACCATCCTGATTCTTTACCAGGTCAGTGGCATACCACTCGTTGAAAAATACCGTTTGATTCTTGAGGTTGCCCTGGTAAAGCGTGTGCAGCAGGGCATGTCCGGTGCGGTCAGCCGCCGCACAGGTACGAGCAGCCTGACCACCTTCGCCAAAGTTTTTCGATTGGCCACCAAAAGGACGCTGATAGATGCGGCCCTCTTCGGTGCGTGAAAAAGGTAGACCCATGTGTTCCAACTCAAACACGGCCTCGGGTCCAACACTGCACATATACTCAATCGCATCCTGGTCGCCGATGTAATCGGAACCCTTTACGGTATCGTACATATGCCAGCGCCAGTCGTCGTTGGGGTCGGCCGAAGCGATCGCACAGGTAATCCCACCCTGCGCCGACACAGTATGTGAGCGCGTTGGAAATACTTTAGAAATTACTGCCGTCTTAAAACCGGATTGAGCCAGCTGCAAAGCAGCGCGCATGCCAGCTCCGCCACCGCCTACAATGACACCGTCGAATGAAATAGTGCGAAGAGCAGCCATACCTACAAACCCCACAGAATCTGGATGCCCCAGACAATATACGTAAACATGATGATGCCACTGAGAATCTGTGCACCAATACGAAGCACATTACCAAGGGCACCCATCATGCGTTCAGTCAGGTAATCGGTGAAAACGCACCACAAGCCCACCCATGCATGCACGCCCAGCGACAACAACGCCAGCAAGCTGAACACACGCATCCAGGTTTGTGAAAACAGCGCTTTCCATGACGCATAATCAACACCGGACACAAGGACGCCACCGAGAAAGAGAAAGTAGGCCAAAAGAACCACAGCGCTTACCCGCTGCATCATCCAATCGTAAAGCCCCGACCGACCCATACTCGTAATTGCAGTTACCATATCCATATCCCCGCTAACACGATTAATACCGCTGAAGCGGCGATCACGATACGCACACCAAGTATGCCTCCGGCAATGGTTTCACCGATACCCGTATCCATCACCAGGTGCTTGATACCGGCCAAACTGTGGTAGATCAAACCCGACACTATTGCCCAAAGCACCAATTTACACAGCGGGCTGGAGAGGCTCTCCTGCAAAGCAACAAAACTCTCCGGGCCGGCCAGGCTGGCATCCAACATCCACAAGAGTACGGCCATACCCGCAAAGAGGAACACACCGGAGGCGCGGTGCGTGATAGAAGCCCATGCGGTAATAGGCTGCCGAATGGACATCATGTCCAGATTTACAGGTCGGTTGTCTTTCACTATATGAGTACCGTTATGGTATCGCCAGATCGGCGGTTAATCGGGTTTGCACGCTGCCGGAAGAGACGTCGACCGCAGCGGCAACGGCAAGAGTAAAACGCGCGGGATTATAGGCATTTACGTAGATAAATACAAACCTGCCAAGGTGGTCGCTGGCAAAAGCAACGGGATTTGAGCTGCGGTGATCGTTGACAAACAGGGTGGCTGACAATTCGTTCAATTGCCTGTTTTTAATCGCTTTAGGCGCGAGTTGAATTGACAAAAACCCATGAGACTTTATAGTGGAACCCCCCGATTGAACACTTCCCAGGAACCTCTATGACCGACAAAAAGGCCACTCTTACGATCGAAGGAATCGACGATCCTATTGAGCTTCCAGTTTACTCCGGCACCCTGGGTCCCGACGTACTGGATGTAGGCGGTCTAACTGCAAAGGGGCTTTTTACCTACGATCCAGGGTTCGTCTCCACCGCTGCCTGCGAGTCACAGATTACTTATATCGACGGTGCCGAAGGCATTCTATTGCACCGCGGCTACCCGATAGAACAACTGGCGGAGAAGTCTGACTATCTGGAAACCTGCTACCTGCTTTTGTATGGGGAACTTCCGACTGCGCAGCAGAAAGAGACCTTCGTGGGCACTGTGCAACGACACACCATGGTAAACGAACAAATCCGTACATTTTTCAACGGCTTTCGCCGCGACGCACATCCTATGGCTATTATGTGCGGTGTGGTAGGTGCACTCTCCGCCTTCTATCATGACTCCCTGGAAATCTCTGACGAGTATCACCGACAAGTCGCTGCATTCCGACTAATTGCGAAAATGCCCACCCTGGCGGCGATGTCTTACAAGTATTCGATCGGTCAACCGTTCATGTACCCCAACAACACCCTTGGTTACGCGGAAAATTTTCTTCACATGATGTTCGGCGTTCCCTGCGAACCAAGCAAGATCAGTCCGGTGCTGGCCAAAGCTATGGATCGCATTTTCCTGCTGCATGCCGACCACGAACAAAACGCCTCCACATCAACTGTTCGCCTGGCAGGTTCTTCGGGCGCAAATCCGTTTGCCTGTATCGCCGCAGGGATAGCCGCACTCTGGGGGCCGTCACATGGCGGAGCCAACGAGGCTGTGCTGGAGATGCTTCAGGAAATTGGTGACGTTTCGAAAATCGACGAGTTCGTGGCTCGCGCTAAAGACAAAGACGATCCTTTCAGACTGATGGGATTTGGGCATCGCGTTTATAAAAACTTCGACCCGCGCGCCAAGGTGATGAAGGAAGCTGCTGACGAAGTGCTGGCTGAATTGGGTATCGAACACGACCCGCTGCTGGACATTGCCAAACGTCTGGAAGAAATCGCACTGTCAGATCCTTATTTCATCGAGAAAAAACTGTATCCCAACGTCGATTTCTATTCTGGCATCATTCTCAAAGCTATCGGGATTCCTACCAGCATGTTCACCGTCATCTTTGCGGTAGGACGCACGGTAGGGTGGATTGCGCATTGGCATGAAATGATCAGTGGAAGTTACCGTATCGGCAGACCACGCCAACTGTACACCGGATACACCCAACGCGACTTCGTACCACTGGATAAGCGTCCGGCCGAGCAGTAACTCTGTTCTACCAAGGCCGCACGGCGGCCTTTTTTCCTCATCGACAGGTGTCGTAGTAAATCAATAACTGGAATAGCTACCCATGCCCGATATCGTTATCAGCGGAACCGGACTCTACACACCCTCAGAGTCCATCAGCAATGAGGAATTGGTAAACTCATTCAATGCCTACGTCGAAATCTTCAATAGTGAAAACGCTGCGGCAATTGCAGCTGGCGAAGTGGTTGCATTGCAACCCTCATCCGCCGAATTTGTCGAAAAAGCATCTGGTATCAAATCACGTTACGTGATGAACAAGAGCGGTATCATCGATCCGCGACGTCTGGTGCCCAGCCTGCCCGAACGCCCCAATGAAGCACAATCAATCCAATGCGAAATGGGCGTGGCAGCGGCAAAGGAAGCGATGCAGCAGGCAGGAAAAACCGCTTCCGATATCGACGCTGTTATCGTTGCGGCTTCAAATATGCAACGCGCGTACCCTGCCATATCGATCGAAATACAGGACGCACTGGGCATTTCAGGCTACGGCTTCGACATGAATGTGGCCTGCTCTTCGGCAACATTCGGAATCCAACAGGCTCGAGATGCTGTCAATAGTGGCAGTGCCAGATGTGTGCTGATACTCAATCCCGAAATCTGTAGCGGCCACCTTAATTTCCGCGACAGGGACTCTCATTTTATCTTTGGCGATGTGTGCACGGCTGTCATCGTTGAAAGTGCTGCGACAGCGACGAGTACCGAGCAGTATGTGATCGTAGACACCAAGCTACAAACCATTTACTCCAACAATATTCGCAACAATTTCGGCTTTCTCAACCGCGCAGACGAATCCGGTGTTGCAGCTGCAGATAAATTGTTCATGCAGGAGGGGCGGAAGGTTTTCAAGGAAGTGTGTCCCGCTGTGGCTACGCAGATATCGACTCAATTAGAGTCCCTGGATATATCTCCTAAAGCTATCAAACGCCTCTGGCTGCACCAGGCGAATCTCAGTATGAATCAATTGATCTCGCGTCGCGTACTGGGTCGTGATGCCAGCGCTGAAGAAGCCCCCACAATTTTGGACGAATACGCCAATACCAGTTCTGCTGGATCGGTCATTGCATTTCACAAACATCGCAGGGATTTGAACAGCGGTGATATTGGCGTGCTGTGCTCATTCGGCGCGGGTTACAGCATTGGCAGTGTGGTGTTAAAGAAGGTGTGACCCACTCTGGCATTGTCGCGCAATTGGCGTCTCAGGATGCGCAGTGCACCTGTCGGAACCTGTCCTGAATTGCGACATATCGACTACTACTTCAACAGTTCAGCCAAAGCGTTCAACAGTTCAGTATTGTCCTGTTCTGCTCCAATACTGATGCGCAGAAAGTTATCGATACGGGGCTTGTCGAAATAGCGCACCACGATGCCGCGCTCGCGCAAACCGGTAAAAAGTGCTTTAGCAGATTTATGCGGGTGTGAGGCAAAAATGAAATTGGCTCCTGAGGGCAGCACTTGAAAACCTAAGGATTCCATCCGCGCGCTGACACTTTCGCGCGAGGCGATAACACGCTCACAGCTGGTGCGAAAGTGGTCTTCATCGTCGATGGACGCAAGCGCAGCCTGCTGCGAGATTGCATCCAGAGGATAGGAGTTAAAGGAGTTCTTCACTCGCCCGAGTGCTTCAATCAATGCTGTGTTGCCCATAGCAAAGCCAACTCGAAGACCAGCCAGTGCTCGAGACTTTGACAGGGTCTGCACAACCAGCAAGTTATCGTATTCATTGAGCAGTTGCACTGCTGACTCGCCGCCGAAGTCAATATAGGCTTCGTCGATCACGACCACGGAATCCGAACTTCGTTGCAGCAGCTGACGTACCGCGGCCAAACTCATCACAATACCAGTTGGCGCATTGGGATTGGGAATGATGATCCCACCATTTATTGCCGGGTAAGTTTCAGGGTCGATACTGAAATCCTGAGCAACCGGTACGGTGCGATACGCGATATCAAACAGTGAAGACCATACCGGGTAGAAGCTGTAAGTCACGTCAGGGAAGTACAGCGGCAGTTGGTGCTTCAGCAGTGCCAAAAATGCCAGCGCAATCACCTCATCAGATCCATTACCAACGAAGACCTGTTCCGGCGCAATGTCATTACGTGCGGCAATCGCCCGCCGAAGTAACATCGATTCCGGATCAGGATAGCGACGCAATGCATCGGCACTGACGTTGCGTATAGCTGCCAATACCTTAGGGGATGGTGGATAGGGACTTTCGTTGGTATTGAGCTTGACCAGTTTTTCGAGTTGCGGCTGCTCGCCTGGCACATAAGGTGTCAGCGATTTAACTACATCACTCCAGTAACGACTCATAGCATGCCCCAACTGCGCTGCGGCGTCATTGTACCGGAGCGCGATATCGAAGCAAGCCGGAACAGTTTGCCGGCTGAGAACTGGACGGTGCAGCCATCGCAACCCAAAACCATGATCGAATTGAGCTGGCGTCAGTAGCTGAAACCCGTGTCGAGCTGGAAGCGACTGTAGTTCGCATCGTCACCAAGATCAACGCCGACCTTGTTATCAAAATAGTAGGTGGAACCCACATACCACTTATCGTCGATCGCGTACTTCGCTGATATCGTGCTGCCCTCTACATCAGTACCGCCGCCAGCGAAATCAGAGTCAGTAACTACGCCCAGGGTGGCATTGGCATCCAGTGCCTCATACTGGTACTGCACTTGCCAGTCGCCCTTCTTCTTTGCGCTACCCAATTGCACCCCTGCCATGTAGCCGGTTTCGAGGTCGTTGACATCCTGGTTCTCGACATAGTCTGCGTACAGGTTCAGAGGCAGATCAAATACGGTAAGTCCAAGGCCGATTGACGCGGTGACCAGCTCATAGTTGTACTCGTAAACCTCAACACCCTCATCAATGACGTAGGAGTTACCCTGAAATTCATCATTGTAGATGGAGGTCTGTCCCTTGGTCGGAATATCGATATAACCTGCCGAGAGAGTGAGCTTTGCGCCGTCGAAAGGCGTTACAGTAGCGCCAACCTGGGCCGCCCAAATACCGTAGTTGTCCTTATCGCTCACGCTGCTATCACTTTCGACGAAACTGAATGTTGAGTTGGCGAAGAACGTATCATTTGCCCAACTCAGGGCGACACCTTCAGGGCGAAAATCACCGTCGAAGATCAACTGGCTCTTCTGCACGGTGTAATAGGGATTCACGAACTTACCACCGGTTATTGCCGTCCCTTCTAACCCGGTCCACGTGGCATAGGCCAAATCCAGATTGATATCCTTGGAAGTGCCACCGCCACCCAGAGTCTGATTCGTCGAGACCGGATCATCACTGCCGGTAGCCAGGCCAAAGCCCACTTCGGTGGTATCACTGGTCTTGGCTATCAACGCCGGACGAGCCCGAATGCGGTAGCGTTCTCGATTATCCTTACCCTGTTGATCGATTTCCTCGTAGCGAAATCGGTAGTCCCCTTTCCACTTGACTTTTTCTGCCCATGAGGACTCGGCATTCTGCTCCTTGAGCGTCGCGACTTCGGCATTGGTCGCAGCAAGATCTTCGACACGGATGGCGCGAGTACTTGCTTCACGCAATTTCTGATTTTCAGCTTCCAGCGCATTGACACGCTCGCTCATCGCCTGAAACTGGGCTTTAAACTGCTCCCATTCAGCCGCCGGGACCTGTGCATTCGCGTTGGTGCCAGCCAGGAAAGCGCCGACCATAGCCATCGATAGAAATTTCTTCATCCTTTGTACTCCCTAATTATTGGCCAGTGGATGCGCCGCTCATACGGACTGCGAGCGAGAGTAAAGTATGAAGATGACAGTTTTATGACGATAAGCAACCAAATCGCTGCTATCTAGTAAGATTTGTTACGTGTCGGTGACTTTATGATGACAGCGAGGTGACTTTCAGATGACAGAATAATGCTAACAGGCAGCTATCCGAAGGCTCTCGGATAGCGCAACCTGCCCAGGTTTCAGGCAAATACTCCTACCAGTACCATGCCAAGGGAAATAACCACCAATGCTTCCAACGCCAACATTGGAAGACCAACGTGAGGAGACCGACTCCGCAATTCTTTTTGCGCCGCACGCAAATTCATAAAGCACCCCGTATGTAATGCAGCTTTTGTATACACATACCCTACACATGTAAAATACCAATGACAATGTGTATACATGTGATAAACTCACATTTCTTGACTCGCCGCACAGTTTCATCATGTCGAAAACCAAATTACTGAATATTCGGATTGATCCGGAACTCAAAAAAAAGGCAAAGAAACTTGCTGAGGCAGATGGGCGTTCTCTATCTAATTGGGTTACCAAATTGATCGCGAGTCGGGTAGAACGCGCAGAAAAGGACGAGTCGGGCAAAAACAACTAGTTCGATATGCCACACAGGTTCGGCATTACTCTACTGCTGATATAACTCTATCGAAACATCCCTGGCCTATCGATCAACCGCCTGATTGTCGAGATTCGTGATATCAAACGCAGGCACGTACAACTGCGGCGTTTTCCCTCCATCGACCGGCAAGATCACACCCGTAATGAAGGACGCATCGTCAGATCCCAGAAAACAGATTGCTTGAGCGACCTCTTCCGGCGTGGCTGCGCGCTGCATCGGGATAGCATCCGTAATGATCTTCTTGACCGCGTCATTTTTCAGTGTGGCCGCATTAAGTCCAGGAGTGTCTACTGCACCAGGTGCGATCACATTGATGCGCACGTTATGCGGCGCCGCTTCCATCGCAGCACATTGGCTGAACTGATTGAGCGCCGCCTTGGCAGCACCGTAGGCACCCGAAGCAATACCTGCTCGCAGACTGCTCACTGAGGATACATTCACGATGGAGCCGCTGCGCTGCGGAATCATAATGCGCATCGCTGCCTGTACACCGATAAACACACTGTCGACGCCAATACCAAAGTTGGCCTGCCAATCCTCAAGCGACTGGTCAACGACCATTCCTCCAATAACGGACGGTGCGTTGTTAACGAGCAGATCCAGTCTGCCGTACTTTTGCGCCGTATCGTTGATCAACTGTGCGAAAGCCTGCGTATCACCAACATCCAGTTCAAAGCCGGTGAACGTGCCGCTCAGCCCCTGTGCTGCCTTCGCCAATTCGTCAAGTTTCGGCTTGCGGCGCGCGCAACTCACGACATGTGCGCCCTCTGCGACCAGTTGCAAAACGGTACTGCGACCTATTCCCATACTGCCACCGGTAACAATGGCAACGCGGTCGGTAAAGCGAGATATATGCATACTAAGTCCTATCGCTACTTTTGGATGTTCGGCAGCGCCAGTTTGGCCGTGCCGGAAGTGTGAAGCCCCAGTCGATTGGTACCCGTAAACGAAACCTCGACTGCAGAAGTATTATCTTCGCACTCGACTGCCGTTACTTCACCGGTCAGCGCCATGACATCGCCAGGCAAGTTAGGTTTCATCAAACTGAATTTTAACTGTAGCAGGCGAGACCCTGCACCCGTCCAATCAGTCAGGTAACGCGCTACCAGACCACTGGTGGTAAGAATATTCATGAAGATATCGGGCATTCCTGCAGCCTTGGCGGCGGGAAGATTATGATGCACTGGTATGAAGTCCTGCGTTGCGATCGCACCGGCGACGATAAGTCGATGGGTGATCGGTATTGTTACTGTTGGCAGTTTCATACCACTGTGAATCGTTTGTGCATCGATGGTTGTAAAATCCGGTTGCCAGGTGTCTCGCGCGTCCGCGCAGGACCGCAACGGTATTTCGGGCTCGCCTGGAACGCCAGCTGTCGCACCTTCGACCGGCGCAGTTGCGGTCGCTGGTTGGTATTGAAAATAGGTTATGAATGCTTCGGCAAAAAGACCATTCTCATGCGTGGAGTACTCAACCCGCTCAGTGACAAAATAGCCAATTCCAAGCGCCGTGGTCTTTTTCGCACTGATGTTCACCACGCTGGTGTAATGCATTGGCCTTTCACCGATACACAAGTAGCGGTGGAACCGAATGTCATAACTAACGGCTACATTCGCCGGATATCCCATCGCCTTCATGTCATCGAAGACTTTATAGGGCGGGTCTTCAGTGGAACCCGGCGCATAACGGTCGTTCACATCACGCATGGTCCACATCTGCATCATCGCCGGCGGCGCGAGTTGGTTATCGCCTGGCAGATAATCCGGATTGTTATCCCCCATTACCGAACACCACTGCCAGATCTGTGTGGCGCTAACGGGATTGTGGCTCAAATAAGGTCCCAGTCGGCGTGCCTTCAGACTTTCCAGCTGTCGCGCCTCAGTCTCGCCCTGCTGTACTACGGTTGATTTTGACATGACATTCTCAAAGCGGCTTCCAGTTGGGCGCACGGCCCTTCTGGAAAGCGTGCATCGCCTCTTCCATACAACCGGTAAAATACCCCAGCACCTGGGTGCGGTTCTCCAGTTCCATGGCGTGGCGCAAACTAGCGGCATCGAGATTCGTTCTCAAGCCTTTTTTGGTCATCCACACACCGTATTCACTGTTTTGCGCAATGGCCCTGGCCATTGCCAGTGCTGCTGGAGCCAGCTCGTCGAGGGGCACCAACTGCGACACCAGTTGCACACGCAACGCCTCGTCGGCGCTGATATTACGTCCGGTCAACATCATCTCGGACGCCGTCGATACGCCTACGATCCTGGGCAGCAGGTAGCTGGTGCCGACGTCGCAAGCGGATAGCCCTATCTTGATAAAGGCTGCGCCAAACTTTGCCTGCTCGCTGGCAATACGAACGTCGCTGGCCAAAGCTATCGCCAACCCGCCACCGACAGCCGCGCCATTGATAGCAGCAACCACCGGCTTGTCACACTCGTGTATCGCCAGAATCATGTCGGCGAGATACTCCTGATACTTGTAGACATACCCAAGCTGCCCCATGCCTTCCGTGCCCGGAATTGAACCGTCGGTAGCACCTGCCTGCAGATCAGCACCCGCACAAAAACCCCTGCCCTCACCCGTCAGTATCACTACGCGCACATTACGGTTGTTATTCAGGTCACGAAATACCTGCGCAATCTCGCCGGTGAGAGCCTCGTTGAGCGCATTCAGGCGCTCCGGACGGTTCAATCGAACCTCCAGAATGCCGCCCTCCAGCTCCGTTTGTAGTACGGTTTTCATTTACATTACCTCGCACTTGTCCACTTTATCGTCATGCCAGCAGGATTTGCCATCAAACCGAAGTTGCTTCGCGGTACCCTGGCAAACTGTGACAGGCTTTATGCGATCAGCCCAGATAGGCCTGGCCACCGTCCAGACCGATGCTCTGACCATTCACATAGCTTGAAGCATCGGAACATAACATGGCAACAAAACGACCTATATCCGTTTCGCACTCGCCGACCCGACGTTGCGGAATGGTGGCAACAAATGCCGCAGCCTCCTCCGGATTGTTCTCCATCCACCATTGCAGCCCCGGCGACTGCGCATGCGGCAGAATAACATTGGTGCGAATGCCCTCAGCACCCCACTCACAGGCTGCGGCCCTTGTTAATGAACGAATCGCCTCCTTGGTAGCGGCGTAGGCACCATAGCCACTCATATCCCAGCGTTTGCCCGCGGCACTGGCGAGATTCACAATGCAACCGTCACCACGCAGATGCGGACGGCAGAGTTTCATCATACGAAAGGTGGCCAGCGGACCGGATTCCCAGCCGGCGGCAAAGCTCGCCTCAGTCACCTCATCCAACGTACCCAGCGGAACTTCCTGCGCATTATTGACAAGAATCTGTAACCCACCGAAATGCGACACAACACAATCAACGCACTGCTGCAGCGAAGGCTGTGACTTCACATCACACACTACCGCCAGCGCCTGCCCGCCACGACTTCGAATAAGCTCGCAGCTGTTCTCCAGCTTTTTCAGTGTACGACCAGTCACCGCGACCCGAGCGCCTTCGGCGGCCAACGCTAGGGCGATCCCCTGCCCCACACCCTGACCGGCGCCGGTCACCAGCGCGACTTTACCTTCTAGCAACAAGCGACGACCTCCATTCATCTACTTTTGTGACTGTATATTCAAGGGCAAAAGCACTGTGCGCAGGGAGATTGCGAGTGTATTGCAATGCATGGCAACCGGCTCTTTCTGGGATTTTGCAGGCATCTCCCCCCAAGAGTTAGGCACTGCTATTTCGCTGCAAGTATGCTCAGACTAGGAAAATTACACAGGGCAAACCAGTCCAGATTAATGAACATATCCATCCACGCCGGGTATTATCCGAACGAGATTGCGCCACAGAGAACCCGCTAGAAAGTATATTACTGTCAAGTTACCACCCTTGTATGCCAGAAGGCTTTGTGGGGAAAGCGGTAGCAAATGTCTATCAATTTGATCGCAAGCGTGCTTGGTGAAATTTCGCGCCCGACTATGATAAGTGCGCTCTGCTTGCATCTTCTTCTGGAAAATTGCCATGCCAAATCGCTACTCGCACCTCCTTTCACCGGGCCGAATCGGCAATATGGCGTTGCGCAACCGCATCATCATGGCGCCAATGGGAACCAACTTCGCCGCAGCAGATGGCCAATGCAGCGAGCGCCTGGTCAGTTACTATGAAGCGCGCGCCAAAGGCGGCGCCGGTTTGCTGATACTGGAAACATCCGCTGCGATGTGGCCATCCGGCGCCAGTATGCCCAATACCATCGGGTTTTCGGATGACAAATTTCTACCCGGACTCAGTGGATTGACACACCGTATTCACCAACACGGCGCCAAAATCGTTGCGCAGCTGAATCACAGTGGAAAGATGGCGCAGGAAGATACGGCCGCCGGCCGGCCCATTCCCGTGCCCTCCCCGATCAAACCTTCGCGCAGTGATATGGCCTCAGTCCTGACGTCCGATGAGATTGCCAACTTTATCAAGGGCGCAGGGCCGGACGGTCGCGGACCGAACTATGTGGAGATGACGGAACCCGATATAGCATCAATGGTGGAAGGCTTTGCCAAAGCCGCTGCTCGGGCTCACCGCGCTGGATTTGACGGAGTTGAGCTCCACGCCGGTCACGGGTATCTGCTGGCCAACTTTCTTTCTCCCTACACCAATAAGCGCGCGGATCGTTACGGTGGATCAACGGAAAATCGCGCGCGCTTTCTGGTCGAGACGATCGCTGCCGTGCGTGCTGCCACAACTCCCGATTTTCCGATCCTGGTGAGACTCGATGCACACGAATTTCGCATCGAAGGTGGCATTGTGCTCTCCGACTGTGTGGCAACCGCAAAATTGTGTGAACAGGCAGGTGCCGATGCGATTGATGTGAGTGCCTACGGCAACGTTGCGCATGCGATCGCGTTTACCGAGGCCCCTCTGGTGCACCAGCCTGCAGGTTTCGTTCCGTTTGCAAAAGCAGTCAGGGCGGCGGTTTCGATTCCGGTGATCGCAGTGGGCAGAATTGCACCGGAAGTTGGCAATCGCGGTATCGCCAGGGATGATTTCGATTTCGTAGCCATGGGTCGTGCGCTCCTCGCCGACCCCGACCTGCCAAACAAGCTGCGCGATGGTGCGCAGGCGTCAGTCCGTCCCTGTATCTACTGCTACATCTGCGTGAGCCAGATCTTCATCAATAATGCTGTCGTCTGCGCGGTTAACCACAGCACTGGACGCGAGTACGAGGGCAATATCATCGCGCGCAGCACCACCAGCAAAACGATACTTGTTGTGGGCGGTGGACCAGCCGGCATGGAGGCCGCCCGCTTGCTTGCAGAAAAAGGTCACAAGGTCAGTTTGTGGGACAGGGACAAAGATCTCGGCGGTACCGCACGTATTGCAGGGCTGGCCTATGAGCCAAACGAACGACTTGTGCACTATCTGGCAAATGCAGTACGTTCGCTGCCCATTGCGATCTCATTGAATAAGGAAGCTGACAAAACTTCGGTAGCGGCAATGGACCCGGACCACATCATTCTCGCCACAGGTGCAAAACGTGTCGCGCCAGACATTACCGGAAGGGCGCAACGACATGTCTTTGACGGCGACGAGTTGCGCGGTGTTTTATTCGGTAACCACCGCGAGGCGATCGCAAAACTGTCGCTGTTTCAACAACTGCTGCTGACCGTCGGTCGCTGGAGCCAACTTTTACGCAATATCCACCTGATGCGTTTTCTGAGCAAACTGTGGATGCCCATCGCCGATGAAGTAGTGATAATTGGCGGCGGACTGGTGGGTCTGGAACTGGCGGAATACCTGGTCGAGCGCAGGCGCAAAGTCACCGTGCTTGAGC
Source organism: Halioglobus sp. (assembly GCA_041396025.1). Lineage (GTDB taxonomy): Bacteria > Pseudomonadota > Gammaproteobacteria > Pseudomonadales > Halieaceae > Marimicrobium. Next base: position 235,389 of record JAWKZL010000006.1, read on the forward strand.
CTGCGACGGCATTCGGTCCAGAGCTGTCGATCGTGCGCCGGGCCAGGGTGCTGCATATACTCAAGGAACATGGCGTTACATTGCACAAATCGGTGTGCGACATCGACATCGGCGCTCACTCGGTGACATACCAAATCAACGGCGAAACCCACGAATCCGGCTGTGGCCAGGTCATCATAGCGATGGGCGCCCAACCGGATGACAATCTCCGCAACCAGTTATCCACGATAGCCTCGCGTATTCACCAGATCGGCGACTGTCGTGAGGTTGGTTATATTGACGGCGCTATTCTGGATGCACGCAAACTGGTGCAGGTTCTGGAACGGGAATTCGTATAGCAAATTTTAAGCAGCAACCGATCACATGTGGTTTTGGCTACGCCAGTCCCAACGAAAAACTGTGGTTAATTCAAACCCGTCCGAGCTCCTGCATCCTGTCCCGATAGGATTTTGGCGTATAGCCCGTCCAACTCTTGAATGAGCGGACAAACGAACTGGGTTCGGTGAATCCAAGCAGTTCGGCCAGATCGGCCACACGCGCATCCTCATGCAGCAGCTTGTCTATCGCGACCTGACAGCGCACCTCATCCTTTATCGCCTGATAACTGGTTTGTTCGGCTTGTAATCGTCTTCGCAAGCTGGATTCGGACATGTATAGCATTGCAGCGACTTGCGCAAACGATGGCGTTCCGTGGGGCAGGTCGATACTGACCAGCGACTTGATGGCCGCGCTGGTACTGGCGGGCTCCTTATCCATGGCGATCAGGTGATACACACTGTTTTTCAGAAAATCTTCCAGCGACTCCGGTGTGTGCACGACTCTCCGGTCCAGTAATTGGCGATCAAAACTGCAGGTGTTCTCCCCCGCGTCGAAATACACGGGACCATTAACTGTGCGTGCCAGACCGTCGTGGTATTCCTGACTCACAAAGGGGGCATCAATACGCAGTTCCACTGGTGCCAGGGCCTGTCCCACAAGCCAACCGCATAGCGCATGCCAGACCAGCAGGCCTGAAGCGCGGGCGGCGGCAACGCCGGAACTGGCCCTGTCCCAATCCTCCGGCAACAAAACCTCACCGGCCTGCAGTACGTCGATGTCGTAACTCAGCCTGACCCTGCTTCCGCCAGGCTCTTCCAGCAAGCGCATACGATATCCCTGCAGTGGGTAGAGCAATGCATCGAAGCGTTCTGCCAGGTGCAGCGCATCGCGCAGGGTGCGCGCACCGACCACACAATGGCACATCAACTCAAAGGACTCCCCGCCGAGTCCTGCCGCCCAGGGCAACGACTGCTTCAGTTGCTGCATTCTTCCCTCTGCTTCTTTATACAACCGCGCATAGTGCCAGGCAGGCAGTGAGTGCTCAGGATCCAGGGCTGCTATGCGATCGATCCGCAACTCGACAGAGACAGCAACGGATTCTACGTCAACGCCGATCCGTTCGAGATAATCAAACAGGCGCTGGAATTTCTTTGCGGGAACAGTGATTTCGGCCATTACGAAGCAAACCGCCAGTCGATGTGACACATTATTTTTAGGTGCTGTCTGCACCAAATCCTACCACAAATCGCCGTTTGAAAACTCATTCAACTGATGCAGCCCGGCGCGAATGGTTGATTATGGCCATTAACTTGAACGCTTGGGTCCTATGTCGGCAAGCGGGTGAGCGTGCAATAATTCATGCCCTGTTTTGAACGACGAGCTGCCATTACATGAACAGTGCAACCACGAATAGCGAGCACATTCGCCACGAAATCCTGGTCAGCGGCATTTCAAACACCGTTTTCAACGGTCTGTTTGCCTGGCTTCTGCTGAAGGATGGGCCGAACCTGGACTGGGGCAGCGAACACAGTTTTGTTGTGGACGTGGTCGCGACGGGCTTTTTATTACCGATGATCGTTGCACTCATCGTCATTCCGTTACAACGTGGCAAGCTCAACAAAGGCAAGCTCCAGCCCATCAATTTGGGCACCTCATCAAGTCTACAAGCCTTTGCTGACCGCTTTCCGGCGAGCGCGTTCAAAAGCTCATTATTATTCGGCTTGGTCGGCATGCTGATTATCGCGCCGCTGACCTTGCTGGCGTTTTACCTGCTTGGTGTAGAACAAGTCTCCCCACTGCAGTACGCACTATTCAAAGGACTGTGGGCGGGCTTGATAGCTGCCATTCTGGTGGTTCCAATGGTGTTGATTGCGCTACGAGCGCCGCAGCCGACACTGTGATCACCCACTTGTAAGGAGTCATACTATGGGTCTTCTGGATAACAAAATTGGGCTGGTCACCGGTTCCGGCCAGGGCATCGGTCGGGCAATTGCGCTGGCCTATGCCAGAGAAGGTGCATCAGTCGTGGTGGCGGATTTCAATGAACAGGGCGGCAGGGAAACGGTACAGTTGATCTCTGACGCCGGTGGCAATGCCGCTTTCATTCACGGCGATGTGAGTAAAGAAAAAGACGTCAAGGCGTCTGTCGATTTCGCGCTCAAGACCTATGGCAGGCTTGATATTGCTTGTAACAGCGCTGCAGTGAGTCGGGGTTCTGGCCCCATTCACCAGTACGAGCGCAGCGTATTCGACGAGACCATCGAAATGTGCCTGACCAATACCTGGTTGTGCATGAAGTACGAAATCGGCGCTATGCTGGCATCAGGCGGCGGTGCCATCGTGAATATATCTTCAAACGCATCGCTGCGTGGCCAGGCCTTCAATACCGCTTACGCGGCTGCCAAAAGTGCTGTCAATATCCTCACCAAGAGCTCGGCCGCCGAATACGGTAACCAGGGTATTCGTATCAACGCAGTGTCACCGGGAGTGATACGCACACCCGGTCTGGAGAAGTACTTTGTCGAACAACCCAAGATGAAGCCAAAACTGGAAGGTGCTGCAGTCATGGGTCGATTAGGGGAACCAGATGAGATAGCCGAGGCGGTGGTGTTTCTGTGCTCCGACCGGGCATCGTTCATCACCGGGCAGTTACTTTCGGTCGACGGCGGCGGCGCCGTTCGCTAATTTGCTGCGCCGGTTGTGCGCTCCAAGGGCTAGCCGAAACGCCCGGTAATGTAATTCTCGGTCAGCTGGTGTCGCGGGTTGGTAAAGATATCCTTGGTAGCACCGACTTCTATCAATTTACCCAGATGGAAATAGGCGGTGCGCTGCGAAACCCTTGCCGCCTGTTGCATAGAGTGGGTGACAATGGCGATCGTATAGTTCTCCTTGATCTCATCAATCAGTTCCTCAATGCGCGCAGTGGCGATAGGATCGAGCGCGGAACATGGCTCATCCATGAGGATCACCTCGGGATTGACTGCGATAGCGCGGGCGATGCAAAGCCGCGGCTGCTGACCACCCGATAACCCGGTCCCCGGCTTGTCCAGCTGGTCTTTTACTTCATCAAACAGACTGGCGCGGCGCAGACTATTTTCAACAATCTCATCCATCGCCGCCTTACTGTGCGCAAGCCCATGAATTCGCGGGCCATAGGCGACGTTTTCATATATCGATTTGGGAAAGGGATTGGGCTTCTGAAATACCATACCCACACGCGCACGTAACATCACGGTGTCCTGATCGCTCTTGTAAATATCCTTGTCGTCCAGCGTGATATCGCCGAAAACTCGACAGATCGGAATGATGTCATTCATACGATTCAGTGAGCGCAGAAAAGTGGACTTGCCACAACCGGAAGGACCAATCATGGCCAGCACCTCGTTGCGCCCGATGTCCAGTGACACATTCAGGATGGCCTGCTTATCGCCATAGAACACATTGACGTTTCGAGCTGACATTTTTGCATGCTCGACAAACGGCGTACCTATGGTCTGATATTCGTTCATTTCTGCGTGGTCTTTGATATTCAAGGGTGTTTTCTCACCCAAAGACTGTCTGCTCTCACCAGACATACTGGCACTGGGTGTCGCTCCTGCTAAACTGGTCATTGCGTCTGGTCCTTGCAAATTAACATCTATCGTCTCACTTGAGCTCGAAACGCTTGCGCAAATACACTGCCAGCGCGTTCATTAAAATCAGGAAACCCATTAACACCATAATTGCCGCTGATGTCTTTTCGGTGAATCCACGCTCCGGACTGTCCGCCCACAAATAGATTTGCACCGGCAGCACTGTGGAGGGGTCGCTTATTCCACCCGGAACATCCATGATGAAGGCTACCATGCCTATCATCAACAGCGGCGCAGTTTCACCCAGCGCCTGTGCCATACCTATAATCGAACCAGTTAAAATACCTGGCATGGCAACCGGCAACACATGGTGAAACACAGTCTGCAACTTCGAAGCGCCCACCCCCATGGCCGCTTCATAAATCGAGGGTGAGACCGCCTGAATCGCTGCGCGAGAAGTGATAATAATGGTTGGCAAAGTCATCAGTGCAAGCACCATACCGCCAACCAGCGGCGCCGATCTGGGAAACTCAAAAAGTTTATAAAGACTGCCAGACCCAGCAAGCCGAAAACAATAGAGGGTACCGCTGCGAGGTTGTTAATATTGATCTCTATCAGGTCGGTCAGGCGATTGCGCGGTGCAAATTCCTCAAGGTAGATCGCAGACATAACACCCACCGGAAATGCCAGACAGAAAGTCACCAACAGCGTATAGAAGGAACCGTACAACGCTGCTTTTATTCCCGCCATTTCCGGTTCGCGGGAATCGCCATACAGAAAAAAGGTACTGTTGAAACGCGATTCAGTTCTGCCTTCCTCCCGTAGCTCATTCAACCACTTGATCTGTACATCCTTGATCTTGCGTTCCGATTCAGGCGTCCCGGCATCAACCTGCCCCTTGAGATAGCTACCGCTCTCAGCGTGTGCCAAAACCCAGACATCCTGCCGTGAGCCTATCATTGCTGGATCCTTCAGCACTGCATCGCGCAGAGAGTACTCAGCGCCCGTGCTGATCAGGCGGTACAAGAGTTTTTTCTCCTTGCGACTGGAGACTTCAGGGAACATTGCTCGCAAACTGGATTTCAGAACAGCGGCGTAGTCCGCCGATGCTATCTCTTCTGGTGTTGCTCCCGGACTGACACCCAGTTCCTGGGGATCAAAGTTAACGTCCAGCTTGATATAGTGCTGGGTGAAGGCCGGCGTCCCCTTAATAACGATATCGGCCAGCAGTATAAACAGGAATACAAACCCTGAAAGCACGGCAAGGCGCCCGTACCACTGGAAACGCCGCTCTCTGGCATAGCGCTTTTTCAGGGAAGCCTGTATGACGAGAGTCGTATTTGTATCGCTGTTGTCACTCATATTGTTCACGGTACTTCCTTACCACAAACAGTGCTACGACGTTGAGAACCAGGGTGACGAAGAACAGAACCAGACCGAGTGCAAATGCGGCCAGTGTCTTGGGGCTGTCGAACTCCTGGTCACCGACCAGCAGAGTGACGATCTGCACGGTGATGGTGGTTACCGCCTCCAACGGATTAATAGTGAGCTTGGCCGAAAGACCGGCCGCCATCACCACGATCATGGTTTCCCCAATGGCCCTTGATGCCGCGAGCAATATACCGCCGACAATTCCAGGCAGCGCAGCGGGCAGTACCACCTTGCGGATCGTTTCGTTCATGGTGGCGCCCATGCCCAGGGAAGCTTCACGCAAGCTGTCCGGCACCGCGTTAATAATGTCGTCTGACAAGGACATAACGAACGGGATAATCATGATACCCATCACCAGACCCGCCGCCAGGGCGCTTTCCGACGCCACATCCAGACCCATACCCTCACCCAACTCACGAATGAAAGGGGCAACTGTCAGTGCGGCGAAGAACCCGTAAACGACAGTGGGAACACCAGCCAGAATTTCCAGCAGCGGCTTGGTTACCGCGCGAAAACCGCGAGAGGCGTACTCAGAGAGATAGATGGCAGACATCAGACCCAGCGGCACGGCAATCAATAGTGCAACACTGGAAATCAACAACGTGCCGACCAATAGTGGAAGAAAACCAAAAGATCCCGATGCCGCTACCTGGTTGGCGCGGATGGCCATCTGCGGACTCCACTGCAGTCCGAACAAAAAGTCCGACAGCGGAATCACCTGGAAAAAACGTATCGATTCAAACACTACAGAAAGCACGATACCCAGCGTGGTCAACACGGCAAGAAAGGAACAGCTGAATAACAACCACTCAATGAGACTCTCGACGTGGTTACGCGCACGCAACAGCGGGCTTATCCTGCGCAGCGCCAGCAGCGCACCTAGAATCGCCAAAAGAAATACCAGCGCTGCTTTAAGCTGACTGAAGGAAGACGCCAACGCACTGTAGTGACGCGCTGCCTCTATCTGTACCTGATCGAGCTCTGCGGAACTGATCGCGCCCCGGGCATAACTTTGAATCTGATTATAATAGAGGCCCAACTCATCGGTGTGCAGTTGCTGAATGTTTTCGGGCAGGCCTGAGACGACCATTCTGTACAACACGCTGGATTCAAAGCTGAGCCAAAGGATCAAGCATAAAAGCGCAGGAATCGCTGCCCAGGCCGCAGCCATGTAGCCGTAATGCTTGGGCAGGGAATGCAGCGACGCGAGGCTGCCCTGGCGCATTGCGACGACTTGCGAGCGCTTACGGCCCAGCAGGAAACTCACAACGCACAGAGCGACCAGTACCAGGAAAATCGTCGTTGTCTGCATTACCGATCTGCCGCCTTTACACCACCGCAAACGCGGTCATGGCATAGTCCTGTAACAGTTCCGGCGCGCCGCAAGCGACACGCCGGAACCAACTCAACTCAACCTGAGCGCATTTTACTGCAATTACATCTCCAAACGCTTAAGGTTCTTAACATTCGCCTGAACCTGTTTGAGCTTGTCGTCACTTAATGGGATCAGGCCTCGCTCAGAAAGGTAGCCGTCCTCCCCCATCGCCTTATCGGACGTGAACTCAGTCGCGTACTCTTGAATGCCGGGAATCTTACCCACGTGAGCGGCTTTGATATAGAAGAACAGCGGGCGCGATACCGGGTATTCTCCGTCGGCAATCGAGTCAAAATCAGGCACGATGCCCTCGACACTTGAGCCCTGAACCTTGTCGCCATTCTCTTCCAGGAAGCTGTAGCCAAATACACCCACAGCATCGGGATTGGCTTCCAGCTTTTGCACAATCAGGTTATCGTTTTCGCCCGCTTCGATGTATGCACCGTCTTCACGAATTGCATAGGCAACGGTAACAAATACATCCTCACCCTTGGGTGGCTTGCCATTCTTCTGCTGCAGTGCGTCATAAACACCAGCCGGCATACCTAATTTGGCCATGCTCGCCTTGATTTCATCAACCTGCTCTGCAGCTAATTCCGACAATGCGGCGAGGTCAGGTAGTGCCTTGGCGCCACCGGCCATGGCCAATTCGGCAAATGCATCGCGCGTGCCCGAGGTCGGTGGGGGTCCCAGCACTTCGATTTTGGTAGCTGGCAGCGCGGGGTTAACGTCCTTCCAGGTCTTGTGAGGATTGGCGATCAATTTGCCATCCGGACCGGGAATATCCTTGGCTAGCGCCATATAAATGTCTTTCAGCGTCAACGCCAACTGGGGAGCCTCCGTTGAATTGGCTATCGCAATTCCGTCATAACCAACCAGTACCTCAATGATGTCGGTGACACCATTACTCTGGCAACTGTCGTACTCGCTCTTCTTGATCCGCCGCGACGCATTGGTGATATCAGGTGTATTGGCACCGACACCGGAGCAAAAAAGCTTCAGGCCACCGCCAGTCCCGGTGGATTCGATCTTGGGCGTCTTGAAATTGGTTGAACGGCCAAAACGCTCGGCCACAACCGTTGCAAAGGGGTATACCGTTGACGAACCTACGATGGTCACGCTGTCTCGATTTGCCGCCTGCGTGGGGCTGATACCGCCCAGTGCGGCTATAACGGCTACTGCTGCGATCCAATGATTTTTCACGTGGTGAGAACTCCCTTTTGTTAATTGCTGGTCATATCAGGGTATCCCCGATACTCGCCCCGCAGTCTAGGTGCGGATTGTTACGTTTTTGTGACAAAGTCCGATTTGTGCAGGAATCAGTCCTGGTCGCGGCATTGCAGCCAATCTCACGGTGTCACCACCTTGTCGCCCAGTTCACTCAGACGCCCGTGCCTGACATCGAGCCCCTGAACCAGATAAACCACATGCTCAGCAATGTTACAGGCGTGGTCGCCGATCCGCTCCAGGCTGCGCAAAGCCCACATTTCATTAAGAATTCCGCCAATATTTCTGGGATCTTCGACCATGAATGTCACCAGACTGCGCATGGCGCTGCCATACTCCTTATCGACTTCAGCATCACCCCTGACCACAGCAACCGCCTGGTCGACATCCAAGCGGGCAAATGCATCCAGCGCCTGGCGCAACATGACACCGACCAGAGTACCGATGTGCCTGATCTCGACAAAGTTGCTGGGTGACTTGGCGTCTTCTGACATCCTGACTGCCTGTTTCGCCACTTTGGCCGCTTCATCGCCAATCCGCTCCAGATCCCTGTTGACCTTGATAATGGCAATCACCAACCGCAGATCGCTTGCGGTGGGCTGTCGCCGGGCGAGGATCGTCGCGCACTCATCATCAATCGCCATCTCCATCTGATTGACTTCGCGATCCCTGCTCACAATCAACTCAGCCTCACCACTGTCCATCTTCAATAAGGCTTCCAGGGCCGTGGTCAACTGCTGCTCTACTTTGCCACCCATGGACAGCATGTGGTTGCGCAGCCCCTCCAACTCCGTATTGAACTTCGCCGAGATATGCTGCTGGTAATCTTCTCTTTTCAACATGACATCAACCTCTTTCCGGAAACACCAGGGTAAATTTGCTGCCCTCACCCAATTTGCTCTCAATCTGCAGTTGCGCGCCGTGCGCCGCCGCAACATGTTTTACGATCGCCAAACCCAGGCCGGTACCACCAGTCGCCGAATTGCGGCTGTCATCGACACGGTAAAAGCGTTCAGTCAACCGCGGGATATGCACTGAGTCTATACCCAAACCTTCATCTCGTACCTGTAACAAGTAATTACCCGCGTCAGCAAACCAGCTAATTGTGACCGGACTACCCTCGCGACCATACTTAATCGCGTTAATTGCCAGATTCGACACGGCGCTGTAGAGCTGCCGATAATCGCCATGAACTTTGTGTTCAGTCGCCAGTTCAAGCAGCACTTGAGACTGCGGATAGGCCTCAGAAAGCTCATCACGCAGCTCCTGCAGCATACCCCTGAAATCGACCATTTCCCGCCCTTCTTCGCGCGGTTCACTCTCGATGCGCGACAGCCACAGCAGGTCCTTTATCATATTCTCCATGCGCTGTGCCTGCTGGCCCATTTGTTGCAGAGGCTTCACATAGCGCGGTGGCAGCTCCTGCGAACTATCGAGAAAAGTGCTGAGATAGCCGCTGATCACGGTTAACGGGGTACGGAGCTCATGTGACACGTTGGCGACAAAGTCCCTGCGCATCTGCTCCATACGCACCGAACTGCTCACATCCCGGACAAACAGCAGCCTTTCGCCCTTGCCAAAGCGTGTAATCTCGACTCGCAGAAAAATTCTACTCCTATCGCCCACGGCCTGATACTGCAGCGGTTTAGAATAATCCCTACTCAGGAAATAGTGGTTGAATTCGGGCGAGCGCACCAGGTTGGTAAGCGTCTGTCCGGTGTCCTCGGGGTAACGAAGACCCAGCAATGGTTTCACTGCCTGGTTCAGCCATTTGATGACCCCGTGCTCGTCGACCATCACCACACCGTCACGCATCGCGGCGAAACAGTCCTGCAAGTATTCTACCGTTGATTGCAAGTGCGCCTGAGCCTCCGAATTTCTTTGCTGTTGAAAATAGATGCGCGCAAGCAGATGACCCCAGATACCATAAGCATCGGGAGGTGATTCATCAGGCTCATTCAGCCACATCTGCACGCGATGCAACTGGTACAACCAGAAAGCAACCAAACCCAAAAGAACGAGGGTTACCGCTTCCAGCGCATAGCCGTAAATGGAACCCAGCGCTGCCGACAGCGCCAACAGTAGTAGAATGCGTACTGCTGTAGAAAACCAACTCATCTAGAGCGGCAGACCCGCATTACGCAATACCTCGCGCAGAAAAACGATAACCCGTGCCGCGCACCGTCTGGATCAGATTGCTGTAATCCCCGTATGAGGACTGCAGAGCCTTACGCAAGCGTCGAATATGCACATCCACGGTACGTTCCTCTACGTACACGTTGGCGCCCCACACGTGATCCAGCAACTGCCCACGCGTGTAGGCCCGCTCTGGGTGTGACATGAAAAATTGCAGCAGATTGAATTCCGTCGGCCCCATATCCAGCGGTTGATCGGCGATAAAAATACGCTTGCTCTCCCCGTCGAGCAGCAGTTGTGCTACCTGGATCTTTTCACTATCGCCATTGGCGCCGGTACGGCGTAACTGCGCCTTGATACGTGCAATCAACTCACGCGGTGCGAATGGCTTGGTGATGTAGTCGTCGGCCCCGACGTCCAGCCCCTGAATCACATTGTCTTCGGCAGTTTTGGCTGTCAGCATGATGACCGGCATATCGCGGGTTCGCTCCTCGCGCTTGAGGCGTCGCATAAGCTCAAGACCACTGCCGCCGGGAAGCATCCAGTCCAGCAACACAATGGAGGGTCGCTCATCCACAATCAGCTGATAGGCCGATTGGATATCCTCTGCCTCTATACAGCGAAAGTCAGCCAGTTCAAGTGCCATGCGCAGCATGTCCCGGATTGCGAACTCGTCGTCAACGATCAAGACTGTGTGTGTGCTCATATGCTCTAACGCCCTCGTCTCCCCAAATGTGGGTATTAAAGGAGGGAAGTGTGACAATTACATGACAGGCAGAGGGTAGAATGCAACAAAACTGTCAAAATCAGGTCGCCAGATTGTCGACCTGAAGCGAAACTGCAATGTATCTAGCGCAGGCTGGCGTTGATATTTAGCAACATCTTGTTACCCGGGCATAAGTCGGATTCATCCAGCGCATTGAGTGGCCGCTGTGATGTCTCCAGCACTTCATGCAGGTCACGCGAATCCAGATTCATATAAATCAGCCCCGTCAGGATGTTACCGGTATAGCGATGCTCCTCCAGTGCCGCCATAGCCGAGCGACGGTCGAACGGATTCAGCGATTCATCCACTTTGTAGAGGTGGATGGAGGAGCCGTCATGCATCGTGACCTCGTGGCTGTGTCCCGGCTGGTATTCCGTGGTGATCTCCTTGCGCAGGGGTACAAAATCAATGGTGCCGGTGGCCTCCGAGTGCTCACGTACGAATTCATAGCTCTTGGTGGATTTGGCATTATTGTTGAAGGTGACGCAGGGAGACACGACATCAATCAGAGCAAATCCGCGGTGCGAGATGGCGGCTTTGATCAAAGGTATCAATTGTTCCTTGTCGCCGGAAAAACTGCGTGCCACGAAGGTTGCTCCCATCTGCAGTGCAGTGCCACAAAGGTCAATCGCACTGTAGATATTGGGATCGCCTTTTTTACTCGCCGAGCCACGGTCAGCCGTTGCAGAATCCTGGCCCTTGGTCAAACCGTAACACCCGTTGTTCATCACGATGTAGACCATGTTGAGATTACGCCTGGCCACATGCGTGAACTGCCCCATTCCTATGGACGCTGTATCGCCATCGCCTGATACACCCATATAGAGCAGGTCGCGGTTAGCCAGTGCCGCGCCCGTTACCACCGAGGGCATACGTCCGTGTACTGAGTTGAAACCATGGGACTTGCCTAAAAAGTAGGTCGGTGCCTTGGAGGAACAGCCTATGCCGGAGAGTTTGGCAATCTTGTGCGGCTCGATGGACAACTCATGACACGCTCGCACAATAGCGCCGCTGATGGAATCGTGGCCACAACCGGCACAGAGCGTGGAAATCGCCCCTTCATAATCGGCTCTGGTATAACCCAGATCATTCACCGGAAGTTCCGGATGCCGAAACTTGGGTACTTGGTAGCTCATAGGGATTCTCCAGCTCGCATCGAAGCGGAATGGCGATGCAGCGGTAACACGTTGTCGCCGTTGAGATGTTTCTTGATCTGCTTGCGAATATTGCGCGCACTGATTGGAGTGCCATCAAAACACAGCACAGATTTTAACTTGTCGGGTCCGAACTCGAACTCCGCCATCAGCAGGGTTCGCAATTGCGCGTCCCGGTTTTGCTCGATCACGAACACACGCTTGTGGCGTTCAATATACTGCTGCACTTCCTGATTAAACGGAAAGGCTCTCACTCGCATCGCGTTAATATAGATACCCTCGGCTGCAAGTGAATCGAGCGCCTCGCGCGACGCTTCCTCGCTGGTGCCAAAGAACAGCACGCCAGTATCGGTCTCCCTGCCGCAGTCAATGGTAATAGGCGCGGGAACATACTCGTTAATCGTGTCCCACTTACGCAACAAACGTAGCATATTCGCCTCGTACTCTTCGCCTTTCTCGGTATAGACTGCGTACTCGTTCCGCGAAGTGCCGCGAGTAAAAAAGGCTCCCTTGGTAGGGTGAGTACCGGGGTAAGTGCGATAGCAAATCGCGTCCCCATCGACATCGAGGTAGCGACCGAACTCCACACCGGCGTCCAGCTGCTCTGCCGTCAACACCTTGCCGCGATCATATTTTCGCTCGTCGTCCCATTCCAACGGTTCGGACATATTATCGTTCATACCGAGGTCCAGGTCGGTCATCAGGATGATGGGGGTTTGCAATCTCTCCGCTAAATCGAAAGACATCGCGCCAAAGTCAAAGCACTCTTTGGGTGTTGAAGGAAACAACAACACCTGCTTGGTGTCGCCGTGTGATGCGTAAGCGCAGGAAAGGATATCTGCCTGCTGGGTGCGGGTAGGCATACCCGTACTCGGCCCGGCGCGCTGTACGTTAAACAACACCGTGGGAATCTCGGCAAAGTAAGCAAGGCCCAAAAATTCACTCATCAGGGAGACACCCGGTCCGGAGGTGGCGGTGAACGAACGCGCGCCGTTCCAGCTGGCGCCGATAGCCATACCGATGGCTGACAACTCATCTTCCGCCTGCACAATAGCGTAGTTGCGTCGTCCTGTGCCCGGATCAATGCGCACACGCTTAGCGTACTTCTCAAAGGCATCAACTACTGATGTGGAGGGAGTAATCGGATACCAGGCCGCCACGGTCGCACCGCCGTACAGTGCACCCAGGCCCAGCGCAGTGTTACCGTCCAGCAGAATCTTGTCGCCAACCTTGTCGCTTGGCTCTACCCGTATGCCGATCGGGTGTTCCAGATTGGCACGCACGTACTGGTGCCCGAGTTCCAGTGCATGGATGTTAGGGATAACCAGAGTTTTCTTGCCCTTGAACTGATCCTCAACCAGAGCTCTCAAGACCTTGAAATCCATATCCAACAACGCAGCCAGAGCACCGACGTAAATCACATTCTTGAACAACTGACGCTGGCGCGGATCCTCATACTGCTCGTTGCAGATGCGCGTCAGCGGCAGACCAATGATAGTTATGTCATTGCGGTGCAAGCGCGGATCCAGTGGCTTGGTATTGTCATAAATGAAGTAACCGCCGGGCTCTACCTCACGAATATCCTGAGCCATGCTCTGCGGATTCACCGACAGCGCAATATCAATACCACCGCGACGTCCCAGATATCCCTTCTCGCTCACCCTGACCTCATACCAGGTGGGCAGCCCTTGAATGTTGGAGGGGAAAATATTCTTCGGCGATACCGGTAAGCCCATGCGAAACAGCGCCTTGGCAAACAGATTGTTAGCGCTGGCCGAGCCGGTGCCATTGACGTTCGCAAACTTGATGACGAAGTCGTTTACTGATTCGATACGTCTCATCATCACTCTCCCGCCTTGCGCACGTTGTACAGAAACTTCTGCATATCCCAGGCAGATGTAGGGCAGCGCTCAGCGCATAGACCGCAGTGCAAGCATACGTTTTCATCCTTCACCATCACCCGCATGGTTGGCAGGTCGGCCGAGATATATAAATCCTGGGCAAGATTGCCGGCAGGTGCCTCCAGTCGTGTACGCAACTCGTCTTCTACACCATTACTGGTAAACGTGATGCAGTCGGTGGGACAGATATCCACGCAGGCATCGCACTCAATACAGCGCAGTTCATCGAATACTGTTTGCACATCGCAGTTAAGGCAACGCTCTGCTTCCTTGTAACCGGTCTCAACATCAAAACCCAGTTCCACTTCCACCTTGCGATCTTTGAGTGTCATTTCCAGTGGTGCGTGCGGCACAGCGTAGCGTAGATCATTGGCAACAGCGTTGTCGTAAGTCCACTCGTGCACGCCCATTTTCTGGCTTGCGAGCGTCACATGAGGTGGCGGTCTATCATGCACGTCCAATCCACGGCAATACAGATCAATACTGACTGCGGCCTGATGTCCATGCGCCACGGCAGTGATGATATTTTCTGGACCAAATGCAGCATCCCCACCGAAAAAAACTTTTTCATTGGTAGACTGAAAGGTTTTCTTATCGACGACAGGCATATTCCACTTGTCAAACTCAATTCCTAAATCCCGTTCGATCCACGGAAAGGAATTCTCCTGACCTATCGCCATCAATACATCGTCAGCCTCCATAAACACCAGGTCTTCACCGGTCGGGACCAGCGTGCGTTTGCCCTGATCATCGTAATGCGCCTCAACCTTCTCGAAGTACATTCCCTTGAGCTTGCCATTCTCAACCACAAATTCCTTGGGTACATGGTTGTTGTAAATCGGGATGCCCTCAGCGGCGGCATCCTCTTTTTCCCAGGGCGATGCCTTCATTTCCTCAAACGGGCTGCGCACGACGACCCGCACATCCTCTCCACCCATGCGCCGGGAGGTCCTGCAACAATCCATCGCAGTGTTACCGCCGCCAAGAACCAACACACGCTTACCAATGCTGGTGGTATGCTCGAACGCCACGCTGGCCAGCCACTCGATGCCAAGGAAAACATTCGCCCTGGCATCTTCCAGTCCCGGCAGGTTCAGGCCTTTACCGCGCGGTGCACCAGTGCCGACAAACACAGCGTCATAATCCTTGTTCAGAAGTTCCTTGAGGCTGTCGATCTCTATATCGAAGGTAGTGGTGACGCCCATATTGAGGATGTAGTTAACTTCTTCGTCGAGTACTTCCAGCGGCAAACGAAACGACGGAATCTGGCTGCGCATCATGCCGCCGCCGGCAAACTGGTTGTCGTAGATATCGATGCTGTAACCCAGCGGCGCCAGGTCGCGGGCAACGGTCAGCGAAGCCGGTCCCGCGCCAATCAAAGCGATGCGTTTGCCATTCTTCTTTTTCGGAATTGCCGGCAGGCGGTCAGCGATGTCATCTTTGTTGTCTGCGGCTACCCGCTTCAAACGGCATATCGCTACTGGTTCCTCTTCTACGCGCACACGGCGACACGCTGGCTCACAGGGACGGTCACAGGTGCGTCCCAGAATGCCGGGAAAGACATTCGACTGCCAGTTGATCATATAAGCGTCAGTGTAACGCTGTGCCGCGATCAGGCGAATGTACTCAGGCACCGGTGTATGTGCCGGACAGGCGTACTGGCAATCCACCACCTTGTGGAAATACTCAGGATTCTTGATGTCGGTTGGTTTCACTGGCCCTGCTCATTATGTATTTATAAAAAATCGGTTGTGCACTGCACCGAATTGATGGCTCAGGGATTGTGTCACATGTCAAGGGCCTTTTCATTAATGCTCAGGAGGGAATTACGTTACTTTTCCGACACTTAGCGGTGAATAATGGGACTGGTGTCGCATCTTGAACTACCGCAGCCGGCACGCGTTCAAAACCAGTCAAAAAAACCACCGCCATTTTTCAGTTGTTCCTCGCAGGCCAGCAACTGTGTCTGATAATGGTTCGCCCTGGTTTCAACCTTGCGCGCGACAGTTATCAGCCAGGGTTTTTGCAGGTAGGTTGCGCGGTTGTAGCCGCCGTGCCCCTCGTGGTAGGCCAAATACAGGGCGTAGGTATCTTGCGGCGCAATGCCGCTGCGTTTAAGCGACTGGAAATTGTACCAGGCGACAAAGTCGACGGCGTCGCCAAAATCGTCGCGGTCGGCACTGAAACGTCCGGCGCTGCGCTCGTACTCATCCCACGTTGTCGTCTTGGCCTGGCTGTAGCCATACGCGCTGGAGGGACGCAGCCAGGGTATAAATCCCAGAAGCTTCCTGCGCGGCGGCTTGGCATCCGCCTGGAATCTCGACTCCTGGTAGATGATTGCCATGGTAATGGGTATAGGGCTACCCCACTGGTCCCGAGCAGCCGCCGCGTCCTCATACCAGTCGTCCTTCTCCTGGAAGATAGCGCAGAGATTGTTGACATCTCTTGGCGGACTGGTCGTACAGCCACTCACGGTCAGCACCACAGCCAACAGCATTAAGCGACGCAATTGCCCTCACCGTGCTGCGACAGCAACGCCAGAAATGCATCCTCATCAATCACCTCAACGCCCAACTCATTGGCGCGAGACAGCTTGGAACCAGCTCCCGGGCCGGCCAGCACACAGGTAGTTTTCGCCGAAACGCTGCCAGCGACTTTTGCGCCCAATGCCTGTAGACGCGCCTTGGCATCATCACGATCCAGAGACTCAAGCTTGCCGGTGACTACCCACGTCTGGCCAGCAAGCGGTAATGGCTGCGAGCCTGCTGTTTCGATGTCCGGCCAGTGCACGCCTGCGTCGCGCAGCGACTGCACGACGGCCATACTGGAAGCCGAGTCGAAAAACTGCCTGAGGTGGTCGGCCACTACCGGACCGACATCCGCTACTTCCAGCAACTGCTGCTCGCTGGCTGCAACAAGCGCGGGCCAGCTGCCGAAATGTCGCGCCAGGTTGAGCGCGGTTGCCTCGCCCACTTCGCGAATGCCGAGGGCAAAAATGAAGCGCGGCAACGTGGTCTGCCGGCTTTTTCCTAACGCAGCCAGCAGATTGTCTGCCGATTTCTCGCCCATGCGTTCCAGTTGTAACAGCTGTGCTTTTGAAAGGGCATACAAGCTGGATACATTCACAACGAGTCCCGCATCCACCAGTTGCTCGACGAGTTTGTCCCCCAGACCCTCGATATCCATCGCGCGACGCGAAGCAAAATGCTTGATCGCAGCTTTCTGCTGGGCGGCGCACACCAGGCCTCCCATACAACGCAACGCAGCCTCACCCTCCTCCCTTTCAACAGCAGATTGACACACTGGACATTTGTCAGGAAATACAATTGCACGCGCATCGGCCGGACGACGATCCAGCACCACAGACACAACCTGCGGGATGACATCACCGGCACGCCTCACAATAACCGTATCGCCGATCTGCACACCCAGGCGAACGATTTCATCACTGTTGTGAAGGGTCGCATTACTAACCGTAACGCCGCCGACAAAAATCGGTTCCAGGCGAGCTACGGGGGTGATGGTCCCGGTGCGTCCAACCTGAAATTCCACGTCCAGCAGGCGTGTCATTTCTTCCTGTGCAGGAAATTTTCGCGCGATAGCCCAACGCGGCGCTTTGGCAACGAAGCCCAGTCGCTGCTGCAGCGCAAACTCATTCACCTTGAACACGATACCGTCGATATCGTAGGGCAGACTGTTGCGGCGCGCGGCGAGTGCCTCGTAATAAGCGTCGCAGGCTTCAATACCGCGTACCACGGCTGAATCCTGATTAATCCTCAAACCCCAGTTGTGCAGGCAAGCCATCACCTCAGAATGACGCGATGGCAGCTCACCACCGTCCACATACCCCACGCTGTAACAACACATCTGCAGTGGACGCTCTGCGGTAATGCGCGCATCCAATTGTCGCAGGCTGCCTGCTGCCGCATTGCGCGGATTAACAAAAGGTTTTTCACCGCGTTCGCGAGCGCGGTTATTAAGCTGCTCAAATCCCGCTTTGGGCATATAGATTTCACCGCGCACCTCCAGCACAGCGGGAAAACCCTCGCCACGCAGGCGCAGGGGGATCGAGCGGATGGTGCGGACATTGTGCGTTATATCCTCGCCGGTAGTACCGTCACCGCGTGTCGCGCCACGTTCGAGTACTCCTCCCCGATACAACAGGCTGACAGCAATGCCATCGAGTTTCGGTTCACAGGCAAACTCCAGCGGCGCAGCGTCTTCTCCTAACCGGTCCAGCAAACGGCGATTGAAGTGCCGCATGTCGTCGGCGCTGAACGCATTTTCCAGCGACAACATCGGCAGTTCGTGAGTGATCTGGCGAAACTGCTGCTGCGCTTGCCCGCCCACACGCTGGGAAGGGGAATCAGAACGAAGAAACTGTGGGTACTGCGCCTCCAGTGCCAGCAGGCGCTGCATACTGCGGTCGTACTCAATATCGGGGACGGTAGGGTCGTCCAACACGTAGTACTGGTAGTTCCAGGCATCCAACTGCTTTCGCAGGGATTCAATTTCCTGCACAGGTTCTGCCGTTGGCATAGTGGGTGTCAGCGTGCCTTGGCC
This sequence comes from Halioglobus sp., assembly GCA_041396025.1. GTDB lineage: Bacteria > Pseudomonadota > Gammaproteobacteria > Pseudomonadales > Halieaceae > Marimicrobium. The sequence goes on from JAWKZL010000006.1 coordinate 253,832, forward strand.
AGCAGGCGCCGCTCCAGTTCACGAATTTTCTGTCGACTGTGTTCCATCGACTGTTTAGTCAAAGCACTGCGCGACTCATCCAGCACGTCCGCGCCGAGGTTACGCGCCACTGCCTGTGCGGTCTCGAGCATGTAATCGAAGGCTTTCATCATGTCTTCCGGCCCCGGCAGAGTCAGGAAAAACACCAGTCCGGGAGTATTCATGTCGCCCATGTTATCGATATCGAAAACACCCGGTTGCATCATATTGGCAACACTGAACTGGATCGCTCCCCGCCCTGCCTCAAATTCATGGCGATGAAAAAAGTTCATGTCGCCAAAGCGCAAGTCACAGGCCAGCAAGATCTGCAATATATCGTCGCCGTGAAATCCCTGGGCATCGCGCGCGACCACGTTGAGCATGAACACTTCCGGTTGCTCGCCACGCGGCAGCTTGCCTTCCCCAGGTTCGGCGGGCGCGGTCGGCGCATGGTCGTCATCGGACACCAGGCCGTCCAGCCAATCGAGATTCTCACCTTCGTCGACAGCCGATAGTGAGCTCATGCCGGAGAGCAGTTCTTCATCGTCCTGTGGTTTTTCCGGCGCTGGATTGCGGGTGGATTTTACTGCCGATTTTTTCGCCGCGGCTTTACTCGCAGCCTTTTCGGCAGCCTTGTTTTTAGCAGCTGTTTTATCCGGATTTGAGCCAAAGCCAGCAGCACGCAGAATATCGCCACGCTCGACTACCCTGGCACCACCATTGGGTAACTCACCAAACCAGCCAATGCCGTCCGACGCCGCAGGCGGTAAATCCTCAGGGTCGACTAATTTCATGCGAACTTTGTTGTGTTTGTCGCGACGAATCCTGCGCCAGGCATCCAGCAATACCGCCATTATCAGAATGACCCCAACTATGACCATCCAGTCCCGAATTGTTAATTCTGTCAGTCCCACTTGTCTTATCCGCCCGATCGTCTACCCATTCAACTGGCCGCCAGTGCAGCGGCTTCCTCCACATCGACTGACACCAACCTGGAGACTCCGGGTTCGTGCATCGTCACACCCATCAACTGATCGGCAAATTCCATGGAGATTTTGTTGTGGGTAATATAGATGAATTGCACCTTGTCGGACATCTCCTTCACCAGCCGCGCATAACGCCCGGTGTTGGCATCGTCCAGCGGGGCATCCACCTCATCGAGGATACAGAACGGCGCAGGATTGAGCTGGAAGATTGAGAATACCAGCGCGATGGCGGTCAATGCTTTTTCCCCACCGGACAACAGGTGGATAGTGGCGTTCTTTTTGCCCGGAGGGCGCGCCATGATGGTAATACCCGTATCCAGCAGGTCGTCGCCGGTCATTTCCAGATACGCACTGCCGCCACCGAACACCCGGGGGAACAGCTCCTGCAGACCGGAGTTCACCTTTTCAAAGGTTTCGCGGAAGCGGTTGCGCGTCTCCTTGTCGATTTTGCGAATCGCCGACTCGAGTGTCTCCAGCGCCGTCACCAGATCCTCGTTCTGTGCATCGAGGTAATTCTTGCGTTCGGACTGCAGGTTGTACTCGTCAATAGCCGCCAGGTTGATCGGTCCCAGACGCGCAATACGATTGGCGACACGCTCCAGTGCATTCTGCCACTCCGGTTCGTTGGCGCCCTCGGGCATGGTGGCCAGTACCGCTTCCATATCGTGCTTGCCGTCCTGCAACTGCTTGAAGATACCATTGCGTTCCACCTGCAATGTCTGGTGCGCGATGCGCTGGCGTTCCAACTCGCCACGTACCGTTTCCGCCCGCTGCTCGATGGCGGCGCGCTGCTTCTCGGACTCGCGCAGCTGATGTTCGACCTCTGCTACCAATTGCCGTGCGGCAGTCAATTCACCCTCAGCCTGCAGGCGCAGTTCCAATTGCTCGGCCAGTTCGCTGTGCAACGCGGTCAACGGATCTTCATTTTCACTCTGCGCGGCGACCAGGCTCTCCTGCCGTTCACGCAACTGCGCCACCTGGCGGTCAGTGCGGGCGATGGTTTCGCGCATTGCACTAAGCTGGGTATCCAGCGACTGGAAGCGCATCGCTACCTGATGTGCGCCGTCCTTGTCGTGGCGAGCTTTCTGTCGGGCGGTGTCCAGTGTGGCGCGTATTTCATCACGGCTGGACATCAGTTCCTCGCGCCGTTGCGAGTCTGCTTCCATGCGTTCTATCGATTCGGCGAGCAGACGTCGTGCCTGGGAGATGGCTTCCTGCTCCTGTCGAAATTGAGCGCGCGCTTCCTCAATCTCAGCGTGGATACGCTCGCTGCGCAACCTGATCTGCTCGGCCTTGGCCTGATACGCCGATACGCGGGCAGCGAGATCGGCATGCTGGCGCGTGCTGGCCTGCAACTCACGCTGGCAGTCCTGGCGCTGCTCTTCCAGTTGCTTCAGGCGGTCTTCGCACGCCTGTAACTCCTGCGCCAGTTCTGTTTCACGCTGCTGCTGCGCGTCCAGTGTGGCACTCAGTTCCTCGAGTTCCTGGCGCCGCTGAATCACGCCGCCATCGCCCTTGTTCAGTCGCGCGACGCGCAGCCAGTTGCTGCCCATCCAGATTCCGTCGCGCGTGATAATCGATTCGTGCGCTGCCAACGAAGGGCGTTGTTGCATCGCCTGCGCCAGATCATCCGCGGCACGTATGCCCGCCAACAGGGTATCGGCACGCCCGCCGCTGCGCACTTTTGACCCCAGGTACCCGGCTTCCGCAACCGTTGCGTTGCCGGACGACACCAGCGCCAGCGTGCCCTGCTCCAAACTGCCCAGGTAGCGCCCCAACTGACCGATATCCTCGACGCACACAGCCTGCAGGTAGTCACCCAATACCGTTTCCACGGCCAGCTGCCAGCCATCGTCAACCTGCATCATCTCCAACAGCCGCGACTTGTCCGCCAGTTGTTGCGCCTGCAGCCACTCACCTACTCCTTCGCTGCTGTCTTCCAGGGCAGCCTGTTGCAGCGCCTCCAGTGAGGCACGACGACCCCGCATCTGTTGCAGGGTCGAGCGCGCCTGATTCAGCTCTGTTGACAGTTCAGTGCGTTGATCGCGGGTGGACGCCAAACCCTGCACCAGCGATTCACTGCGCTGCTCGTGCTCGGCCATCGTCAGCTCAACCTGGGCCAGCTGCTCCTGCAGACCTTCTGCTTCCGCGTCCGCCGGGCCTGCCACCAGTCCCTGCTTCTCCTCTTCCAGTTGTCGGGTCCGGCCCTGCAGGCGTTGCAACACCTGCTCCAGATGCTGAATCCGCGATTGCTGTACCTCGGACTCCTGACGCGGCTGGGCTGCATGCTGGTTGAACTCATCCCACTGGTGCTGCCACTCGTGCATGGCCTCTTCTGCGTGCAGTAATGCCTGCGCAGATGCCGCCTCCAGCGCCTGCAGCCGCGCCATATCGGGGCTGAGCACCTCGATTTCGCTCTCCCAACCAGCCAATTTCGCGCGATCATCGCCCAGGTGCGTTTCCGCTTCAGCCAGGTTTGCCGCAGTCTGGCTCAGGTCATCCTGCAACTGCTTCGCGCGCTCCTGCTGATGCTTGATCGTCTGTTCGATGCGCGCGACCTCAGAACCCAGTAAGTAGTAATTCGCCTGCACTTTGTTGAAGGCGTCACTGCGGTCAGAGTGGTCTACGCGGTGCTGTTCAATCGCGGTATCGACATGCTGGTGCTCCGAATGGATACCCTCCAGCTTGACCTCCAGCTCGCCCACCGCTTGCGTTGCAGATTTGATCTGTGTATCCAGCGCCTGGCACTGCAAAGCCAGTAACTGCGCCTTGAGCTCCCGCTCTTCCGCCTTGAACTCCGTGTACTTTTCCGCTGCCTGTGCCTGGCGCTGCAGGTGCTGCAACTGCCTGCCGAGTTCGTCGCGCAGGTCAGTCAGGCGTTCAAGGTTTTCGAGTGTGCGGCGCATACGGCTTTCAGTTTCCTTGCGCCGCTCCTTGTATTTGGAAATACCCGCCGCTTCCTCGAGGAACACCCGCAGTTCCTCCGGCTTGGACTCGATCAGACGACTGATCATGCCCTGCTCGATGATGGCGTAACTGCGCGGACCGAGCCCGGTACCCAGAAAAATATCGGTGATGTCCCGACGTCGGCAGCGAGTGCCGTTGAGGAAGTAATCCGACTGTCCGTCACGGGTGACCTGACGGCGGGTGGAAATTTCGGCGTAACTGGCGAATTCTCCGCCTACCCTGCCTTCACTGTTATCAAACACCAGCTCGATAGACGCCTGACCCACAGGCTGGCGATTGACCGAACCGTTGAATATGACGTCGGCCATGGACTCGCCGCGCAAATTCTTCGCAGAGGACTCACCCATCACCCAACGCACCGCGTCGATTACGTTGGATTTACCACAGCCATTGGGACCGACCACCGCGCACATATTGCTGGGGAAATTGACCGTAGTGGGATCAACGAAAGACTTGAAACCGGCCAGTTTGATTGACTTTAGTCGCATATCACCTTAAGTATATGTTGTATCTTGTTGTTTTTTATATATTTACGCCGGTTTTTAATGAAATTTCCCCGGCGCTGAAACACAACATGTAGTGTATCTACTTTCATTGAACAACACTATGCCTGCGCGGGGGAATTACAAAAATTCGCTCGATGAGCCTCGCGTGGGCAGTTGCTCCAGCGGTTTTAACTGCTGTAAGTCAGTGCGGTTTTGCCTGCAGTACTATGTCCAGCGGGGCCTCATCGGCAGTGGGTGCGATCGGCCCCAACTGACCCAGCCAGGTGGCACCAGCCTCGCCGGGTCGACCCTCCGGGGAGACCTGCACTGCTACCATCACCGCAGCTGTTTGCGACAATTTCTGCCCGGCCATGGAGTTGCTGTCGTCCAGTCGCAGGGTAACTGGCAACTGAGCGCCTGTGAGGCGCTGCACCGCAATCGGCATGCGACTGTCGGAATCAGCGTTGCGGGCGAGAATAAACACAGTATCGTCAGGGGCAATCTGTGCTCCCTCCGGTGCCGACACGCGCACGGTAACGCCGAGCCCGGTATCTGCAGCCGGCACCGTTTCCATTGCCGCCATTGCGCCGGGCTCCACCTCTTCCAGACGCTGCTGCGCGGTGGCAATGACCTGTGCAATCATCTGTCCACTGTCGGAACCGGCCGATTCCAATGCCTGTAAGCGCTGCCAGTATGCAATCGCCGCGCGGTACTGCTGTTGCTCAAATGAGGCCATACCCAATAAGCCGAGCGCCGTACGTTGCTGCGGGTCTGCCGCAAGCGCCTGCTCGGCGCGCAGTCGCGCGCGCTCACTGAGTTTGCGCCCGGACGATAAATATTCAGCCTGAGCCGCATATGCCAGCGCCTGCGCGTCTCCCGGCACGGCAGTGGCCAGGGCACCATACGCTTGTGTCGCGCCCTGGTAGTCCTCCTGCCCCATATAGAAACTGCCCAGCAGAGCCAGGTAGTGCAAGTTGTCGGGACGCTGTGCCGAGCGCGCCTCAACATCACTGATCAGAGTGCGCATCTGCTGTGGTGTCATGTCCTGCTGCATGGCGCGCAACTGACGGGTAATGACCACATCGGGCGCAGCCCCTAATGCGTAGTACATGGCGCTGGCAACCACTGCCACCAACGGCAGCAGGATCCACACCGGAAAAGTTTGTCGCTGCACAGTGCGCGTGGTCTCGCTGACCCGTTGATCCTCCAGCAGACGCAGCTGGGCGTCTTCCTGCAGCACATCATTGCCTTCCTCTGCCAACTCAGCACGACGCCGCCGGAACCACTCCAGGTTAGCGCGGTCGAGATCCTCTTCCGAGCTACCATGGCGCGCCCGGGGAAAAAGGTAAAACACACTGCTCAGGAGTAACAGGCCTACACACGCCAGAATAAATGTGGTCAAGAGTCCTGCTCCGCACGATCCAACAATGATTGCAAACGTGCCTTCTCATCAGCACCGAGAGTTGCGCTGCCGGCACCAGATCGCCGTGCGCGCGAACGCAGCGTGACCAGCAACACGCCCAGCGCTGCCATGAACAGGAGCACCGGCGCTAACCAGAGGAGAGCCGCAGCGCCACCAAAACGTGGGCGATAGCGCACGAACTCGCCATAACGCGCAACCATATAATCGAGTATTTGATCATCGCTCGCGCCCTGCTCCAATTGCTGGTGCAGCAATTTGCGCAAGTCCTGCGCGATCGGGGCATTGGAATCTGCGATATTCTGGTTCTGGCACTTCGGACAGCGCAGTTCCTCACTCAGTTGCTGGTAGCGCGCCTCTAACTCGGGATTGCTGAAATCGTAGGTTTCAATCAGGGCCAGCACTTGACCACTCAGCAGCAACAGCAACACACCGCCCAATAGTGTTCTCAGTAAATTCACTGTGCGCCAGCCCCTTCTACCAACTCCCGATAAAGCGGCTCAAGTGTGCCGCGCCACACTTTTTCATCCACCACCCCAACATGGCGGTAGCGCACCACACCATTGGCATCAAGCAGGTAGGTCTCGGGTGCACCATATACCCCCAGATCCAGTCCCAGAGTGCCCTCGCGATCGGCAATCGTAATGCGGTACGGGTTACCCAATTGTTTGATCCACAGCAGTGCCTGTGCATCGTCGTCCTTGTAGTTCAACCCGAATATGGGAATACCCTGATCCGCCAGCTGTTTCAAATACGGGTGCTCGACACGGCAGGACACGCACCAGGTCGCCCAGACATTCAACAGCGAGACCTGACCCTGTAAATCTGCCTGGGACACCTGTGATTCGTCGCCGAGTACGGGGAGCGTGAATGCCGGCAGGGGTCGGTCAATCAATGCCGAAGGCAACTCGGTAGGATCGAGAGACAAACCGCGAAACAGTGTCATGGCAAGCAGCGTGAACAGTATCAGCGGCAGGAAAAGCTTCAGTCTAGGCCCCATGCAGCACCGCTTTGTTGGCAGAGTGCACACTCTCGCGGGTGCGTCGGTAGCGCTTATCGAGTGCGGCTGTAAATGCACCCACCGCCATCAAGATTGCGCCCAGCCACATCCAACGCACCAGAGGCTTGTAATGCAAACGCATTGCCCATGCGCCGCCCTCCCCGACCGGTTCGCCCATCGCGACGTACAAATCGCGGAAGAAACCGGCGTCAATCGCTGCCTCGGTCATCACCGAACCCGACGCCAGGTAGCGCCGTTTCTGAGGATGCATACTGGCGACGAACTCGCCGTTGCGCGTGACCTCAAAATGCGCCTGGTCAGCAATAAAATTGGGCCCGCGCACCTCTGACACCTCGATAAAACGAAACTCGTATCCGGCCATTTCACGCGCATCACCGGGGTGCATCTTCAGATCGTGTTCCACCGAATACTGACTGGTGGCGACGATGCCGATAATGCAGAAGGCGAAACCCAAATGAGCAACCACCATGCCGCAATAGCCGGCAGTGAGTCTGCGTAGCCCATGCGCAGTACTCGAAGCACCGCGCACACGCTGCAACACATCCTGCACCAGGCCAAGGAGCAACCAGGCGGACAGTAATACCGCCAGTGCGACCCATACATTGTAAGGGGCATGCAGCAGTGGCAGGGTGACACCACACACCACCGCAACCAGTACCGGCATTACCATTTGTGCGCGCCATCGCCTGACCGTATCACCCTTCCAGCGAGAAACAGGTCCCAGCCCCATCACAGGCACCAGCAGCGCCATCAGCGGAACGAACACTGCATTGAAGTACGGCGGGCCAACCGACACCTTGCCCATACCCAGCGCATCCACGATCAGCGGGAACAGCGTACCAAACAGTACCGTCAGCGCGGCCACCAGAAACACCACGTTGTTGCACAGCAACAGGCTCTCCCTGGAAACCCAGGCGAATCCGACGCGGCTGCTAACAGCGGGCGCGCGCAGTGCGTAGAGGGTCAGTGAGCCACCCACAACCACTGCGAGGAATACCAGGATAAACATACCCCTGGCGGGATCCGTCGCAAAGGCGTGCACGGAGGTCAACACGCCGGAGCGGACCAGAAAGGTGCCCAGCAGGCTCAGGGAAAACGCGAAAATAGCAAGCAACACCGTCCAACTTTTAAACAGGCCGCGCTTTTCCGTCGCCGCCAATGAATGGATCAGTGCTGTTCCAGCCAACCAGGGCATAAACGATGCATTCTCCACCGGATCCCAGAACCACCAGCCGCCCCAGCCCAGCTCGTAGTATGCCCACCAGCTTCCAAGCATGATGCCCAGACTGAGAAACGCCCACGCAATGTTGGTCCACGGCCTTGACCAGCGGGCCCACGATGCGTCCAGCCGGCCGCCCAGCAGTGCCGCTATAGCGAAGGCAAAAGCGACTGAAAAACCGACGTAGCCCATGTACAAAAGCGGCGGATGAATGATCAACCCCGGGTCCTGCAGCAAGGGATTGAGGTCACTGCCGTCGGCCGGAATGCCTGGCAGCAGGCGGGTGAAAGGGTTGGATGTCAGCAGCGAAAACGACAGAAACCCGACAGCAATTGCTCCCATCACGGAAAGCACGCGCGACAGCACCAGTAGCGGCAGTTGCGGACTGAACAGGGCTACGGCGGCTGTCCACAGCGAGAGGATTAGCGCCCACAGCATCAGCGAACCCTCGTGATTGCCCCACACCGCACAAAACTTGTAGATCGGCGGCAGCAGGCTATTACTGTGTGATGCCACCAGCGCTACCGAAAAATCATCCTGCAGAAAGGCACTGCTTAAACAGGCAAAGCTGATGCCGACAAATACCAGCAAACCAATGGCCAGCGTTGGTGCCAGTGCCATGGCAACGCTGTTACCGCGCCAGGCACCCCAGGCCGGCAGCACTGCCAGCAACAGTGCGAGGCAAAAGGCGAGGATGAGCGCGAAGTGGCCTATTTCTGGAATCATTTGGTATTGCCTTTGTGATCGAACCCGGATTTTTCCAACGCGTCAGCAACTTCAGGTGGCATGTAGTTCTCGTCGTGCTTGGCCAGAATCTCTGTCGCCTCCAGCACACCCTGCGAATTCAGCACACCAGAAGCCACGGCGCCCTGTCCCTCGTCGAACAAGTCCGGCAGGATGCCGGTATACACCACCGGCACCGAAGACTTGAAATCCGTAAGTTCAAAGCGAATTTCCAGACTGTCAGTGGCACGTTCGACACTGCCCTCAACAACCATCCCACCGAGCCTTATAGGTTGCCCAACCGGCGCCTTTCCGGCAACCACCTCTGACGGTGGGTAGAAAAGATTGATGTTGCCGCGCAGTGCATACACCACCAAGCCCACAGCCACACTGGCAAACACAATGACGAAAAGAACCAGGTAAAGTCGCTGTTTGCGCACCGGATGCATTAAGGTTCTCCCGTAATTGTGATGTCCCCACGATTCTGGTTGCGCCTGAGTTCACCGGCCAGTTGCGCCAGGGTGCGCCTACGCCGGCGCAGCGGTGCAATCAGCACCAGCACAATCACCGTCACGCTTACCAGATAGGCCGTCCAAACGTATGCGCCGTGGCCTTCCATGGTCAACACTGCGTGAAGGCTGTCGAAGTACATCAAAGCCTCCCCGTCTCTTTCGCGAGTTGCTGCACCCATTTAGTACGCGCTTCCCGCTGTACAAGTTCTGCGCGCATGTTTAGCAGCAAACAGCAGGCAAACAATGCATAGAATGCAGCAATCATGAGCAACAACGGGTACAGCATACTGCTGTCGATAGTGGATTCGCTGGTGAGCTTTATGGAAGCCGGTTGATGCAGGCTGTACCACCAATCAACCGACTTGTAGATGATAGGTATATTGACCATACCCACCAGACTCAGTACCGCGCAGGCCCTGCCGGCCGCAACCTTATTGTCATAGGCCTCGTACAGGGCCACTACGCCGAGATAGAGGAACAGGAGAATCAACATCGAGGTGATTCGCGCATCCCACACCCACCAGGTTCCCCATGTCGGTTTGCCCCATACCGCGCCGGTAAACAGGGCGATAAAGGTAAATGCAGCGCCGACCGGGGCGGCCGATTTCATCGCAACATCTGCCATCTTCATCCGCCAGATCAGGTTGACGGCTCCGGCGATAGCCATAACGTAGTAGCCCGCCAGCGCTACCGCGGCGGCGGGGACATGGATATAGATGATGCGATAGCTGTTGCCCTGGCGAAAATCGGGCGCGGTGAATAACAGGCCCCAGACCATGCCTGCCACTAGTGCAATGACAGTCACCGGCAATAGCCAGCGCACGATGACGCCGGCGATGACGTACAACCAGGGAGGAGAACCGAGCTTATGAAAGAAGGACCACATGCGGCGGGAATTATACAGCGCGCCCTGCGCCGGACAACCAAATTTGATCCTTTCCGCAACATAATACGAATTCATTACGCATCAATACTTATCCTCAGTCCTGCGGCAATCGCCAGCGGCGCCAATGCGATAGCGAGGCTTAGCATCGCTCCCAGAATCGCCAGATAGGGTCCCGTCGGTATACCATTGACGGCGGCCTGCACTGCCGCAGTGCCAAAAATCAACACCGGCATATACAGCGGCAAAATCAGTAATGAGATCAGCATGCCGCCGCGCTTCAATCCGACCGTCAGCGCAGCGCCGATACCACCGAGCAGGCTCAATACCGCCGTGCCCAACAACAGGCTGGTAACCAGAGTAGACAGCGCTGCGGGAGGTAGGTTCACCATCAGCGCAAACACCGGGGACAATAGCGCCAACAACAAGCCGGTACTCAGCCAGTGGGCGCCGATATAGGCCAGTACCGACAGGTACAGCGGCTGCGGTGCCAGCAGCAGTTGCTCCAGGCTGCCGTCATCATAATCGCTGCGAAATACCCCGTCAGAAGTCAGCAGATTAGACAGCAGTGCAATAATCCAAAGCATACCCGGCGCGAATCCCGCCAGTTTGGCAGGCGCAGGCCCCAGCCCCAATGGAAATAACGCGATCACCATCGCAAAGAACAGCAGGGGGTTGCCTATCTCTATCGGTCGACGAATGGCCAACAACAACTGCCGTCGCAACAGTCTGCTGCAAAACTGCGCGGCGCCTGGTGCACTCACGCTGGCAGGTTCCCGTCGAGGCGCAAAAATTGCACATCACAACGCACCTGCAGCGGCTGGTGTGAGGTCAGTACTACCGCGCCGCCGGCATTTACATGCGTGGCGAGCGCGTTTTGCAGCTCATCAACCCCGTCTTTATCTATCGCGGTAAACGGTTCATCGAGCAGCCACATGGGTGCGCTGGATAAATACAACCGCGCCAGATTCACCCGTCGATGCTGGCCCGCAGACAGCGTATGGCTGGGCACATCCTCGTAGCCGTAGAGCCCAACACGAGCAAGAGCACCCTCTATCTGTGCATCGCAGTAACTGCCTCCACCACTTACGTGCAACGCGATATTTTCCCGCGGCGACAACAACGCCTTGACCGCGCTCTGATGACCGAGATACAGCTGCTGTGCCACACGCTCCACCCGACCCTCAAAACCATAGCGCGACAGTCCGCACAAAATTCTTATCAGGCTGGTCTTGCCAGCACCGTTGGCGCCTTCAATCTGCCACAGCTGCCCGGCGGTGACCTCAAATGACAGTTCACGAAACAACTCACGCCCGCCGCGCACCAGGCTCAGGGATTGGGCCGCCAGCAAAGGCGACCCGCTGGCGCCGGCCGGCACTAGAGGTTAACCACCCGGATCGCCGGTACGTGAAGACTGGTATCGCGCTGCACGCGCAGATTATCAAAATCGTACAGCTTCGGATCGCCCAACTGCGACGGCGAAATATGGCGAATACTGCGGAAGATGGATTCTGTGCGCCCTGGATATTCGCGCTCCCACTGCGCCAGCATCTGCTTCACCTGCACCCGCTGCAGGTGCTCCTGCGAACCACACAGGTTGCAGGGAATGATCGGAAACTCCTTGTACCGCGCGTAGCGCGCCAGATCCTTCTCCTTGCAGTACGCCAGCGGCCGGATCACTACATTCTGTTTGTCATCGCTGAGCAGTTTCGGTGGCATGGCCTTGAGCGAACCATTGAAAAACATGTTCAGAAAAAGGGTTTCAACGATATCGTCACGATGATGCCCCAGCGCAATCTTGGTCGCACCGATCTCCTGTGCAAAGCCGTAAAGACTCCCGCGTCGCAGCCGCGAGCATAGACCGCAGGTGGTTTTCCCCTCCGGCACCACTTCCTTGACGATACTGTAAGTGTCTTTCTCAAGAATGTAATAAGGTACTTGCAGTTCAGACAAGTACGCAGGCAGGACATCCTCGGGAAATCCCGGCTGTTTTTGATCGAGGTTTACGGCAACCAGATCGAAATCAATCGGCGCGCTCTGGCGCAGGTTGATCAGAACATCCAACATGCCGTAGGAGTCTTTACCGCCAGAGACACACACCATGACCTTATCGCCAGCCTCGATCATGTTGTAGTCGGCAATGGCATTACCCACGTTGCGGCGCAGTCGCTTCTGCAACTTGTTGAACTCGAGTTTGTCCTTGCGGGTAAGTTCGCGCACAGTGATCGCCGTTAGTGCTTGATTTGGTGGGCATTTTACGCGGTTGTCGTTGTTGTAGTCCAGCGCTGTGCCCAGCCTTCGCTGCAGATCGAGGAAACCACGAGCGCTTAGAACGCAACCGTTCTGGCGCGACAAACCCTGTTCGCTCAAAAACGTATTCGCTCTGCAGGGTTTGTCGCGCCAGGAACTCTATCGCGCCGCGCCGGGATCGCTTTCGGGCGCGGACTCATCGGCATGACCCCCCCCCGATGTCAGGACAGCGGCAGGCGGAACACCCCACAGGCGAATGCCCCTCCTCTTGAGCCAGTGGGGTGTTCCGCCTGCCGCTGGCCACTACAACGCTCCCAATTCACTCGCAGCCAGAACCCTACAAGCGCCCCCCGCTGCCTTGTAATTTCGCCAGTTTGCCCCGACAATGTCCGCCGCAAAATTTCGCTTCAACCCATCTACGAGGATCACCCTCCCATGAAACAACCTGTTCGTGTGACTGTTACCGGCGCTGCCGGCCAGATTGGCTACGCTCTGCTATTTCGTATCGCTTCGGGCGCCATGCTCGGCGATGACCAGCCCGTCATCTTGCAACTGCTGGATATCACCCCTGCGATGGAAGCGCTCGAAGGCGTGAAAATGGAGCTGGAGGACTGTGCGTTTCCACTGCTGGCAGGCATCGTGTGTACTGACGACCCCAGTGTCAGCTTCAAGGACGCAGACTACGCCCTTCTCGTTGGTGCGCGTCCGCGCGGACCGGGTATGGAGCGCAAGGATTTACTCGAGGCTAACGCCGCTATTTTCTCCGTTCAGGAAAAGCCATCAATGATCACGCCAGCCGTAATATCAAGGTACTGGTCGTGGGCAATCCGGCCAACACCAACGCACTGATCACACAGCGCAACGCACCGGACATCAATCCGCACAACTTTACCGCAATGACACGTCTGGACCACAACCGCGCGAAGACACAGATCGCGCTCAAGACTGGCACCACGGTAAACGACGTCACCAACATGACGATCTGGGGCAACCACTCAGCCACGCAATATCCGGACTTGTTCAATGCCAGGGTGAACGGCAAGACGGCAATCTCACTGGTAGACCAGAAGTGGTATGAGGATGAGTTCATTCCCGTGGTGCAACAGCGTGGCGCGGCGATCATCAAGGCGCGCGGTGCATCTTCCGCTGCCTCCGCTGCCAATGCCGCGATTGGACACATGCGCTCATGGGCGCTGGGTACGGACGGTGATGACTGGGTGTCTATGGGCGTGCAGTCCGACGGCTCTTACGGCATACAGGAAGGCTTGATCTACTCCTTTCCCTGCCGTTGCAGCAATGGTGAATGGACTATTGTGCAGGGCGTTGAAGTCGGTGAATTCAGTCGCGCAAAAATGACCGCCACTGAGCAGGAATTGGCGGAAGAACGCGACGCCGTCAAACATCTGCTGCCATAAGATTTGGCTGCAATCCCTTTACGGAATCGACAATGGGGTCAGGGAAACTTTCCTTGACCCCATTTTTTTGAGTTAAGCTTGGGCCATGAACGAAAATCAGGCAGCGAGAAGCTATCACCACGGCAACCTGCGCGCAGAGTTGCTCAGCACTGCTATCGAGCAGTTGCGCGAAACCTCGGTAGATGAGCTGAGCCTGAGAGCGCTGGCGCGGTCTGTCGGGGTATCGCAAACCGCACCGTACCGGCATTTCGCCGACAAGAACGAGTTGCTGGCCGCGATGGCGACCAACGGCTACCGGGATCTGCTGAGCGCGTTGCGCGAAGCTGGCGCGTCCACCGGAGAGTGCCCGCAGGCGCAATTATTTGCCTTCGCACACGCCTACGTGGCGTACGCCGCACGCCATCCACAGTTATTCAAGTTGATGTTCGGCCCCGCTGTACAGCCCACTGAGAAGTACCCGGAGCTGCGCAAAGCCAGCCGCGATACCCTGCAGTTGGTGCAGGACATCTTACAACGCGGCGTGGACAGCGGTAATTTTCGCCACATGGACGACATCGCCTATATGGCCAATGCTGCCTGGTCCAGTATCTACGGCCTCTCTACACTACTGGTAGATGCCCCCGGCCTCTTCGAGCGCTATATCGACCTGCAGCGGCAGGTAGACCTCGGCGTGAAGATTTTTCTGGATGGGCTGAGTTTTTCCACTCCCGGTGATAGCAACTAGATCCGGTTGTCACTGTTTTAGCGGGAGTTTTCGTTTCACTGTCACCGTCCAGCGGCAGCGCGCATACCGCTATAAACTCTATAATCGCCAGGATATTTTGCTGCGATGCGTTTCCTACAATTCCCGCAACACCATCACCGGCGCAGTAGACACCACCCGCCGGCAACTGAACACGCCAAGCCCACCAATTACCAGTGCGCCCAGCAGTATGCCAAGTGGCCAGATCCACGGCGTCGGCGTGTAATGCATGTCCATCACCCGAGTTTGCAGGATATACACCGAGAACTCGGCCGCAACGCTAGCCAGCAATCCAGCGAATAAACCCATCGTGGCAAACTCGATCAACAGGCCGCCGAGAATCAGGTTTCGGCGGGCACCGAGCGCGCGCAGAATCGCACTTTCGTGAATACGCGCATCAACACTCGCCTGCACTCCGGCCACCAGCACCAGGCCGCCTGCGGCGAGAATAACAATAAGAACCAGATTGATCGCCGCCGAGACCTGATTAACGATAGTGCGAATCTGCTCGATTACAATATCCATCTCAATCACGGTGACCGTAGGGAATTGACGCACGAACTGGTTGAGGAAGCGCTTATCGGCTGCAGGCAGATGAAAACTGGTCATGTAAGTCGCCGGGTAACTTTCCAGCAGCCGGGGTGGAAAAATCAGAAAGAAATTGGGGCGCATGGATTGCCATTGCAACGCTCGAATACTCGCTACTCGCGCCTGCAAGGGTTGCGAGCCGACAAGAAAGCCCACCGTATCGCCTACTTTTGCACCCACGCGTTCGGCAAACTGCTCTTCCAGTGAAACCAGGGCCTCATCTGTACCGGGCTGCCACCACTGCCCGCTTACCAGTCGGTTGTCGGCCGGCAGTTCATCCGACCAGGTGAAATTGATTTCGCGTTGCCTGCGTTCTTCCTGCACATCGTCCGTACTGGCAAGCTCCTCCCCGTTCACCGACATGATACGACCGCGAATCATCGGAAAGAACGGCTCACTTACAATGTGATGTGCACCTAACACCTCCTCAATGGCGGGCACATCTTCAGGGCCAACATTGATCATGAAATGATTGGGCGTATCAACGGGCAACTGCGCCTGCCACTCATCAATCAGCGACGTGCGCACCAGCAGCAACATCAGCAACATCATGATCGCCATCGAGAAGATCACAACCTGTAACGCATTCGCAGTGCCACGGCGTTGTAAACCGGCGAGCGCCAGACGCCAGATACTGCCCGCACTCATCCCCACCAGACGACCTCCACGCAGCAATGTCAATGCCAGGCAAAACCCGAGGCCAACAGTGAGCACCAACCCTGCCAGCACTGCCAGCGTGAGTTTCCAGTCCTGGCTGTACCACCACATGAGTAGTGTGACAGCCAGCAGTCCGAGGGCGTAGTCGTTGATCGCGCGACGGTTTTCCAGCGGCAAATCACGACGCAGAACGCGCAGGGGACTGGCATAAGCGAGTCGACGCAGTGGCGGCCAAGCGAAACAAAGCAGGCAGGTAAGCGAGGTGACGGCACCAATCGCATAAGGCCGCAAGCCGCTCGGACCCGGTTGCACTGGCATCTGGTCAGCAAACAAATAGAAAAACAGAGCCTGCATACCCCAGCCCAGCAGACAACCCAACACAGTGGCCACAGCGCCAAGCAACAGCAAACTACTGCCGTAAAGCCAATTCACCGTGCCCGATGTTGCGCCGAGACTTTTGATAATGGCAACGTAATCGTGATGGCGCTCACTAAAGCGCCGTGCCGCCAGCGCGACCGCAACGCCGGCCAGCACCACGGCCAGACTGCCGGCCAACAACAGAAAACTCTCCGCCCTGTCCAATGCGCTGCCGATGCCGGGTTGCCCTTCATCCAGGGTCACAATCTGTTGTCCATCGCCAAGCTGCGGCGTCAACCAATCGACAAACGTCGCAAGCGCCGCTGGCGAGCCCGCATACAGCTGCCGGTATTCAACACGACTGCCAGGCTGTACCACGCCGGTGGCGGGAATATCGTCGTAATTCATCAGCACACGTGGACCATAACTGTAGAACGACGAGCTCTGGTCGGGTTCGTTGCGCGCAGCAGCGGCTACCTCGAACTCGGCTTCGCCGATAGTGATACGATCGCCAACCGCCACGTCAAGTAGCGCAAACAGCCGGGAATCCAGCCACACCTGGCCCCGCTCTGGCCCCCTATGCACTGGCTGGACCGCTGCAAAAGGTTCGCTGCTGTAGTTCAGCTGCCCACGCAGCGGATAAGCATCGCTGACCGCTTTGATCGAAGCCAGCGACATGTTCTCTTCGCCGACGTACACCATGGACGGAAATATCAGCGTCTGAGCGGTCTGCAAGCCGTCGTCCTGTGCCTGCTGAATCCAGGATTGTGGTAGCTCTCGCCCACTGTTGACCACCATATCAGCGGCGAGAAAGCGGTGGCTCTCCTGCACCAGCGCGCTTTGCAGTCGTGTGGTAAATGCGCTGATGCCCGACACCACGCCAACGGCGAGCACCAGCGCCATCACCAACACACCCAACTCGCCGCCACGCCAATCGCGCACCAGCATCTTTGTCGCAGTGATCGACATCAGGTCTACTCCATCACCAACGCACCGGCGTCCAGACGCAGGCGTCGCTGACAGCGCTGCGCCAGTGTCTGGTCGTGTGTTACCAGCACCAGTGTGGTGCCCTCTTCCCGATTCAGCTCAAACAACAAATCGATGATGGTGTCTCCGGTAATCGTATCCAGATTACCCGTCGGCTCATCGGCAAACAGGATGGCCGGTTTGGATGCAAACGCCCGCGCCAGTGCAACACGTTGCTGCTCGCCACCGGAAAGTTGCAGCGGGTAGTGGGTCATTCGTTCACCCAGGCCAACGCGTCGCAGGTAGTGCTGCGCCTGTTGCGCCGCGTTATCCTGATGCTGTAATTCCAGCGGCAGCATCACATTTTCCTGCGCGGTGAGCGCCGGTAACAGCTGGAACGACTGAAACACAAAGCCGATATGCTGGCCGCGAAAACGTGCGCGGCCGTCCTCATCCAGCGCACCCAGATCAATGCCGTTGATCTCTACACTCCCTGACGTGGCTTCATCCAACCCCGCTAGCAACCCCAGCAGCGTCGACTTACCGGAGCCTGACGCACCGATGATGGCCACCGACTCCCCTGACTTGATTTCCAGTGTGATCCCTTTCAGTATCTGGAGTTCGGTGCCCGCCATGGGAACCCGTTTCTGGAGATTATTACAGTTGATCATGCAGCATGCCCTTTACCGCGTTATACGCTCTGCGCTCGTTTTTGGATGGCTGTTGCTGGCGCTCTCGGGTCAGGCCCGGGCCAATGAACAGAAGATTCTGGTACTGGGGGATAGTATCAGTGCCGCCTATGGTATGTCTCTGGAACAGGGCTGGGTAGCGCAACTGGCGAATGTATTGCGCGAACAGGACCCACGCTACACAGTGGTCAACGCCAGTATCAGCGGCGAAACCACGGGCGGTGGATTGCGACGTTTACCCGCGCTGCTGCAAGAGCATAACCCCGTCCTGGTCATCATTGAGCTGGGTGCCAACGACGGATTGCGCGGCTTCCCACTACGAACGGTGGAAGGCAATCTTAACCAACTGGTGACGCTGTCCCAGGACCACGGCGCAAAGGTTATTCTGTTGCCGATGGAGATTCCTCCGAACTATGGTCCGCGCTACACAAAGGGCTTTCGCGAAACCTTCCGGAAGGTCGCCGTAAGCACCGACAGCACGCTTGCGCCCTTCCTGCTCGACAACATCGCCACCGACGCACAGCTGATGCAAGCGGATGGGCTGCACCCGAACGTCGCAGCGCAATCGTTGATACTGGAAAACGTACTGCCGACGCTAACTGATGTGTTGAGCGATTCATGACACAAAATCGGTGGCAGGATTTGCAGCGCGCAGATAGTGAAGCAATCTGGCACCCCTATGCGCCAGCCACCGGTGCGGCAGAAGTGTATCCGGTTATCGGTGCCAGAGGTGTGAGACTGGAGCTGGCGGACGGCCGACAACTGATTGACGGGATGGCATCGTGGTGGTGTGCGATACACGGTTATAATCATCCCGTGCTCAATCGCGCCGTTGAATCCCAACTGCGCGACATGTCACATGTCATGTTCGGCGGACTGACCCACCCGCCTGCCGTGAAACTGGCGCAACTGCTTGTTGAGCTCACTCCGGCTGATTTGACTCGTGTATTTTTCAGCGATTCCGGCTCCGTTGCTGTGGAAGTCGCGATGAAAATGGCTATCCAGTACTGGTACAGCGTCAACCAGCCCGCCAAACAGAAATTCGTCGCGCTGCGCAGCGGCTATCACGGCGATACGTTTGGTGCGATGTCACTGTGCGATCCAGTCACCGGCATGCATCACCTGTTCGGCAATGCCTTGTCGCGGCAATTTTTCGCGCCGGCACCCAACTGCCCGTTTGCTGGACCATGCCCTGAAAGCGAGCTGGCAGAAATGTCATCGATATTGTCGGAGCATGCGCAGGAAATTGCAGCAGTTGTCGTTGAACCGATCGTACAGGGAGCGGGCGGTATGCGCTTCTACTCACCGCACTATCTCGTCCAGTTGCGCGTGCTGTGCGACCAACACAATGTGCTGCTGATTTTCGACGAGATCGCCACCGGATTCGGTCGCACGGGCAAGCTGTTTGCGCTGCAACATGCCGGAGTTGTGCCCGACATTCTGTGTCTGGGAAAAGCCTTGACCGGCGGTTACATGACACTGGCGGCCACCCTTTGCACTGAGCGTATCAGCACCGGCATCAGTGACGGCGAGGCAGGTGCCTTTATGCACGGCCCCACCTTCATGGCGAATCCACTGGCGTGTGCGACTGCCATCGCCAGCATACGACTGTTACGCTCACAACCCTGGCAACGCATCGTGCAGCGCTTGCATGGTGAGCTGGCCGCGGGACTTGCACCGGCGCGCGAGCTGGAAAATGTTGCAGATGTGCGCACGCTGGGAGCAATAGGTGTGGTTGAAATGCGCGAACCGGTGGAACTGCGCAAGGTGCAGCCCCTGTTTGTGGAGCGTGGCGTCTGGGTGCGTCCGTTTGGCAAGCTGGTCTATACGATGCCGCCATTTGTGATGGGTACTGAGGATGTTGCCACTCTTACAGCTGCAATGGTGGACGTGGTGGCGCAGATTTAGGCTCTGTCGGGCGGTCCGGGATCGTACTTTATGAAGGGCTTGTCGACGGTGGTGGAGTCGCTTTGTAGTGCCGGCTGGCGGGGGAAACCCTGAGAGCGAACGCGCTTTTCAACCGAACAGGGTTTCCCCCCGACGGGATGGCTAAAGCGAATAATCGACAATCCCAAACAAGTCTATACCCCTTCCACAAAACCCTGCATAAACGTCACTGCAGAACCTGTCATGAATACTCGACCATCGCGAAGTTCGCAATCGAGATGGCCGCCGCGCGCCGATATCTGCCTGCAATCGAGCTGGTTCTTGTGCAGCCGGCCTGCCCAGTACGGCACAATACTGCAGTGCGCGGAACCAGTGACGGGGTCTTCATTGATACCGACTCCGGGACCAAAAAAGCGCGATACAACATCGCAGTTATCGCCGGGCGCGCTGACAATGATATTTTTGCTGCCGGTGGCCAGCAATGCGGCAAAGTCAGGTTGTAACTGCGCAACATCCGACTCAAATTCATATACGTACAGGGGTGCACCTGCTGCATCTACCGGCGCGAGTGCTTCACTGGCAATAGCGCCAAGCGCGCGGCATACGTCCATGTCCACGTCGATTGAAGCCAGCTGTGTGGCGGGGAAATCCAGTGTCAGTCGCGTGCCGTTGCGATGCACCCTGAGCGCACCACTGCGGGTACTGAACAGAACTTCATCGCCGCTGTAATGCAGATGTTCAAACAGCACATGCGCCGCTGCCAACGTCGCATGTCCGCACAGATCTACTTCCAGCTGCGGGGTAAACCAGCGTAACTCGTAGCCCTCACCGGCCTTCACTATATAGGCTGTCTCGGACAGATTATTTTCCATCGCTATGGCCTGCAACTGGGCGTCGCTGCGCCAGGCCTCAAGCGGCATCACCGCCGCGGGATTACCCTTGAATACCTCCTCGGTAAACGCATCTACCTGATAAATCGGTAATACCATTGCATCCTCCAGCGCTGTGCCAACGTGCGTGTTGTACAAACCGTGCCACGTTTAATATAGTGGCCATAGCGTCCTCTGACTACTTGCCGGTAATAATACGAATGTCGAAACGACAACAAACACCCTTGCAAGAGAAGTTTTACGAGGTCATCTTCGGCACCGAGACTCCGGCGGGCAAGTGGTTTGATATTGGCTTAATTATAATCATTATTTCCAGCGTGATAGTGATCATGCTGGATTCGGTTAAAAAACTCGACGTCGAGCACAGTACGCTCTACCTTCAGCTGGAATGGATGTTCACCATTCTGTTTACCGTGGAGTACCTGGTGCGAATCTGGTGTACGCCCAACCGCAAAGGGTATGTCCTGAGCGTCTATGGCGTGGTGGATTTGCTGGCATTGTTGCCGACATACCTTTCGCTGCTTCTGCCCCAGACCGCGCCACTGCTTATCATTCGACTGCTGCGAATACTGCGAATATTCCGCGTTTTGCGCTTGCTGTCACTGCTACAGGAGGCCAATTTTCTGGCAAATGCGCTGCGTCGATCAGCGCGTAAGATTTTCGTGTTTTTTGCCCTGATGATGATTCTGACAACAATATTCGGCTGTCTGGTCTATGTCGCAGAGGATGGAAAAAACGGATATGACAACATACCGATCAGCATTTACTGGGCGATCGTGACGATCACCACAGTCGGTTATGGCGACCTGGCACCGCAAACGGTAATAGGTCGGGCGATTGCCTCGGTCGGAATGCTCATCGGTTATGCCGTGATAGCAGTCCCTACCGGCATCATCACCGCCGAGCTGACGGTATCGCAACAGGCACGCAGGGAAAAAGAAGCGCGAGACTCCCGTAATTGTTCTAACTGTTCTGCAGTAGAGCGCGATCCTGGGGCACACTACTGTCGCAATTGTGGATCTGTGCTACCCAGGCCGGGGCAAAGCACCTGAGCGCTGCGAGGCACTGTAATATTGGTGAATTTGTGGCGGTGACAACCATCGGCAGCTAACCTATTATAAACGTCCCTCCGCAACCTGGTTGCCGAGTTTATCGAACGCAACAATAAATCATAAGAGATCTCGATTATGAAAAACCCGCAACGTGTTTTGGTTACGCTCGCAGTCGCAACCGCCAGCCTCACTCTACCGAGAATCGCTTTTGCTGATGGCGTACTCGAGGAGGTCGTCGTAACAGCGCAGAAGCGCACACAAAACCTGCAGGATGTGCCAGTAGCCGTCACCGCATTTACCGGGGAGATGTTGCGAGACTCCGGCGTTCGCGACATGTTTGAACTCTCTTCAATCGCGCCGAGCCTGAGCGTCGAACAGACCCAGACATCTTCCAACACGACGTTCGGCATCAGGGGCATCTTTACCAGCGCACAGAACTTCGGTCTCGAACCATCGGTCGGCTTGTATGTCGACGGCGTTTACAGATCCCGCCAGGGTTCAATGATTAACAACATGGTCGATATTGCGTCAGTGGAAGTACTTCGCGGCCCCCAGGGCACACTGTTTGGCCGCAACACACCAGCCGGTGCAATTCTTATCAGTAGCGTTGCTCCTGATTTTGAGGAGTCGGGCTACCTTGAAGGGGGTGCAGGCGATTATGGGCTGCTGGATATCAGCGGTGCCAAGTCTTTCACCATTATCGACGATGTGCTTGCTGTGCGCATGACCGGTTTCAATATGGACCGTGACGGGACTATTGATGTTGTGGGTAATGACGTGCAGGAAGACAACGCAATCAACGACAGGAATCGATGGGGCCTGCGTTTTCAAACGCTGTATACACCCAATAACGATCTCACCCTCCGCTTCATCGGCGATCACTCTGAAGTCGATGAGGTCTGCTGTGCTGTTGGCAACTGGGAAAATAACTTCTACGCTCAGAACCCTCCGCCTCCCCAGAAGCCCGGCACCGACCTGACAGTACAAAACCAACTCGGTGGGACCGTTCTCAATGGCAGTGATTTTTACGACTACAAGGTCAGCACCAGTTTCAAACCCGAGTCACAGAACACTGACGAGGGTGTTTCGCTGCAAGCGGACTGGCAAACCGATATGTTCCTGGTGACCAGCATCTCGGCGTACCGCAAGCATGAGGCCTACGACAAGATCGATGCTGATTTCTACGATATCGATGCGCTGGTAAGAATTAATGACCTCACACAGAGACAGTACTCGCAGAAATTCGTTTCAGTGGTGATGCCTTTAACGACAAAGTTAACTATGTCACTGGACTGTACTAGCACCAGAAACTTGACTCCACAACAGACACCATACTCGGAAGGGACGCATACATCCTGGCCAGCGCTTTTCTGGAAATAGACCCTCCCCTTCCCCAGTCATTTCTGCCACCGGGTAGCTCGGCGCTGAATACCGCCGACCAGAAGCATGACAGCTATGCCATTTTTGGTCAGGCTGATTATCACCTGACTGATCAGCTGGTTGTGACGGCGGGTTTACGCTGGACCGATGAAAACAAGGAAATGACCAATATTTTCACCGAGAATCCCACGCCAGCACCGCCAGGATTTGTGGGTTTGACCGAGTTGGCACCCAGACCCAATGTCGACGAGGACTTTAACGAGAGCAAGGTTACCGGCACGTTAAAGCTCAGTTGGTTTATGAATGATATGACGATGTTTTACGCCTCTTACGGCACAGGGTACAAGGCCGGCGGCATCAATACCGACCGCACGCCGCCCACAGCTGACACGGTATTCGAGCCTGAAACTGCCGAATCCTATGAGGTAGGTATGAAAGCTGAGTTTCCCGATCAGGCGCTGCGCTTGAATGTCGCGCTGCACAAAACGGATACAGATGACCTGCAGACGATTTCTTTCCAGGGTGCAGGTTTCGTGCTGGATAACGCCGGCACCGCTGAAACCTATGGCGGCGAGGTCGATTTGCTGTGGCTACCAACCGATAACACCACAGTCACGCTAGGTTATGCCTACAATCACGCGGAGTACGCCGATTTCGAGAATGGCCCTTGCTGGACTGGAACGGTCTGGCAAACCAGCACGCCCGACCCGGATACCAATTACGATGCTAACGGTGTCCCTACCGGATCCTGCAACCGCAGCGGCGGCATGGTTTCCGGGAACCCCGAGAATGTAGTTGCACTGACTGCGAACCAGCAGTTTCGGGTCACCGACAGCATCGGCGGCTTCGTGCATGGCGAGTACATCTGGACGGATGAACGCATGACTGATGTAAACAATGATCCAGAGAAGCTTGATGGATCCTACTACGTGGTAAACCTCCGTGCTGGCCTGGTCTATGAGCCATGGGATACCACCCTCACCTTCTGGGGCCGCAATGTGTTCGACGCCAAGGCTACTTCGACGATTGCCGATGCCGTCGCACAGCCCGGACGATTCATTGCGTATTACAAAGAGCCGCCAACCTGGGGCGCCACTCTGCGCTGGGATTTTTAACAGCCGGTAAAAAAGCCGCCTGTCACCCCGACAGGCGCATGCTATAATCCCCGCGTTTTTTCCAAGACGCGAATTCAATGGCAACTCCCCTGTTTTCCTACCGCAAGTACTGGGCGGAATGTTTCGGCCCCGCGCCGGAATTGCCCATGTCGCGCGCGGAGATGGACACCCTGGGCTGGGACAGCTGCGATATCATCATCGTCACCGGTGACGCCTACGTCGATCACCCCAGCTTTGGCATGGCAGTCATCGGTCGCTTACTGGAAGCGCAGGGCTTCAGGGTCGGTATTATCGCGCAGCCGGACTGGACCTCAACGGATGATTTCCAGACGCTGGGCGCCCCCAATCTGTTCTTTGGCGTGGCAGCCGGCAATATGGATTCGATGATCAACCGCTATACCGCCGACCGCAAAAGACGCAACGACGACGCGTACACCCCCGGCAACACCGGAGACAAGCGACCGGACCGGGCAGTCATCGTCTACAGTCAAAGACTGCGTGAAGCCTATCGCCAGGTACCTCTGGTGATCGGCAGCATCGAGCGAGCCTGCGCCGCATCGCCCACTACGACTACTGGAGCGATACCGTACGCCGCTCCATCCTGCTCGACAGTCGCGCCGACCTGCTGTTGTACGGCAACGCAGAACGGGCCATCGTTGAGTTGGCGCACCGCCTCGCTGCCGGCGAATCCATACACAGTATTCGCGATCTGCGCGGCACGGCCTTCGTACGCAAACGGATACCTGAAGACTGGCGCATTATTGACTCCACCAGTATCGACATTGTCGGACCGGTATCAGAGCCAATCAATCCCTACGTGGACACCACCTCGGCTGCCTGCGCTACCCAAAGTGCGGAGGGTGAAGCCGCTGCCCCCGTTCGCTTGCTGAATCGTATGGAAAATGAAAATACACCGGCTGTGATCCGCATTCCCTCCTTCGAGCAGGTACGCAGTGACCCGGCGTTGTATGCCCACGCCTCACGCGTGCTGCACAAGGAAACCAATCCACACAACGCGCGACCATTGGTGCAGGCGCACGGCGACCGTGAGTTGTGGCTCAATGCACCACCGATTCCACTGGAAACGGACGAACTCGACCAGGTGTTCGAACTGCCTTATACGCGCGTGCCGCACAGTTCCTATAAAGATGCTCGCATCGTTGCTTACGAGATGATCCGACACTCGGTGAACATCATGCGCGGCTGCTTCGGTGGCTGCACATTTTGTTCAATCACCGAACACGAAGGACGGATCATCCAGAACCGCTCAGAGGATTCCATCATTCGCGAAATTGAACAGATTCGCGATACTTCGCCGGCTTTCACCGGGGTAATTTCGGATTTGGGTGGGCCGACAGCTAATATGTGGCGCCTGGCCTGTAACAGCAAGGAAGTCGAAGCCAAATGTCGCAAGTTGAGCTGTGTATTTCCAGGCATCTGCAAAAACCTCAACACCGACCAGACGCCACTGATCACTCTCTATCGCCGTGCGCGAAGTGTGCCGGGCATCAAAAAAGTATTGATCGCCTCTGGACTACGCTATGACCTGGCAGTGCAAACCCCGGCATACGTAGAGGAGCTCGTTACCCACCACGTTGGTGGGTACCTGAAAATCGCGCCCGAGCACACTGAGGACGGCCCTCTGTCCAAAATGATGAAACCGGGTATCGGTGCGTATGATCAGTTTAAAGCCCTGTTCGAAAAATACTCACGTGCGGCCGGCAAAAAGCAGTACCTGATCCCGTACTTCATCGCTGCGCATCCTGGCACGTCCGACAAGGACATGGTAAATCTGGCACTGTGGTTAAAGCGCAACAAGTACCGCGCTGACCAGGTCCAGACATTCTACCCATCACCCATGGCTACAGCCACAGCGATGTATCACAGCGGTAAAAACCCACTAAAACGCATCACCCATCACAGCAACAGCATGCCCACAGTAAAAGGTCTGGCGCAGCGACGTTTACATAAAGCGTTCCTACGCTACCACGATCCGGACAACTGGCCGATGCTGCGACAGGCGCTGAAAAAAATGGGCAGGGCTGACCTTATCGGCAATGGTGGACATCAGTTGATCCCAAGTCGACAACCTGCCAAACAGCATCCCGTTGTGGTACCCGATGCCAGACCATTCGCCACGCAACACAATGGCGTGGTACGGGTGCCAGCGCGGGCAAAGAAAAAATCGAGACGCTAGTTCTCAAATCGATTCCAGAACACTGACATAACATTTCACAGGAGATACAGCATGACCCTTCCGCGCGTAGTTTTAAGTTTCGCACTGGCGCTCGCGTGTGCTGCTGCACTCGCAAGCGCTCCTGCTGTCAACGCACCATTACCTGTGTTGAATATATCTGAACGCGGTGAGCTAACCATGTCCGGCGACGATTTCACATTCATTCCGTGGCGTTCAGACTCACATCTTGGCAAGGTCCAGGTGGTGCAATACTTTGGCGCAACCATGGGCGACAGCAAGATCTTCAAGCCATTCACCGATCTGTTAGCAAAGAGTTTCGAGCCAGGCGTCGTGCAGGTCACTACCATACTCAACCTTGATGCTGCAATGTGGGGCACCACCGGCATGGTTGTTTCAGAGCTTCAGAAGAACAAACGACTTCATCCACAGGCTACGATGGTAGTCGATGACAAGGGTCGGGGAGTTGCCGAATGGGGCTTGGACAAGTCAGGTGCCGGGCTATTCATCATCGACGACAAGGGCACGGTAAAGTATTTTACGCAGCAGGCGATGTCCGACAATGATCTGACTGCAGCGCTTGCAGTGGTGCGCGCCAATCTCGACGGTTGAGCCAGGAGCCATTGCTGCCAGCAAGCACTTCATACCGGTGTGACAACCTCCCTCGGATTCATAATGACCAAGAAAATCGTCTACCCGCTGTTATTACTTGCAATCGGCTTGCTGCTGGCAGTGTTGATCAGCGTCAATAAGCCGGAGATAGTTCCCGAACCCTACGAACACATCGTGCCAACCGTGCGCGTGACGCGTGTGACGGCTGGGGCTGAGTTCCTGAGCATTGGCTCCCAGGGCACGGTACAACCGCGCAGCCAGAGCGAACTCATTCCTGAAGTCACGGGGCGAGTCACCTGGATGTCGCCCTATCTGGTCAATGGAGGGGCATTTCGCAAGGATGATGTCTTGTTGCGCATTGACGATGCGGACTACAGAACGCTGGTGGAACGCAGCGAGGCAGCCCTCAAACGCTCGGAAATCGAGTACAAGCATGCCAGTGACGAGTTGCAGAGGCTCGCGAGCCTGAACAAGCGCCAGCTGGCAAGCCAGCAACAATTGGATGACGCTCACCGTTCCGCACAGGTCAACGAGGCGACAATGGTGGAGGCCCGCGCCAATCTCGAGCAGGCGCGTCGCGACCTCGCGCGCACTCAGCTGCAGGCACCGTTCGACGGGCTGGTACGCAGTGAACACGTGGATGTGGGGCAGTTTGTCACCCGCGGCCAGGAAATCGGCACGATCTACGCCACAGACTATGTCGAAGTGCGCCTGCCGATATCGGCCGATCAGATGGTTTACCTGGGCCTTCCCATTGCGACCCGCGGGCAAATACCGCGACCACTGCAACCACCGGTCACGGTGTCTGCCGATTTCGGCGGTATGCGTCTGCTTTGGGAAGGTGAACTGGTTCGGCTGGAGGCCGAAGTCGATGAGCAATCACGCATGCTTTACGGCGTGGCTCGTGTGCACATGGAAGACAATGAAGAATCACCTATGCTACCTGTCGGCATGTTTGTTCAGGCGGACATTCGAGGTCGACAGGTAGATAATGTTTTTCGCCTACCTCGTTCCGCTATGCGCGACGATAACCAGGTACTTATCGTGGATTCCGAAGACCGACTGCATTTTCGCCGGGTGACATTGTTGCGCCTGGAGCATGATGATGTGCTGATCAGCGAAGGTCTGGAAAACGGTGACCTGGTGTGTGTTTCACCCCTGCAAACAGTTGTCGAAGGCATGCTGGTCAAGCCTGTCATTGAATAGGTAGATACCTGAATGCAAAAAATCATCGCCTGGTTCATTCACAATCCGGTAGCGGCGAATCTACTGATGATGATTCTGGTCTGTGGCGGCCTGCTGGCACTACCGCACATCCACCAGGAAGAATTTCCCACGCTGGACGTCGACGCGGTACAGGTCCGGGTGCCCTACCTCGGTGCCGCACCTGAAGAAGTGGAATCTGCGGTTTGCGTCCGCGTTGAGGAAGCGATTGAAGGTACGGAAGGGATAGACAAAATTACCTCACAGGCATCGGAAGGCTATTGCTCTGTCAATATTGAACTGGTGGCCGGTGTCGACAAGACCAAAGTTGCCAACAATATCAAGAGCAAGGTCGATGCTATAGACGCATTCCCCGCTGAAACGGAACAGCCCATCACCTCCGAGGTGAGCATCATCGCAACAGTATTCCAGATCGCCATTTCCGGGCCCGCAGATGAGCGCACACTGAAACTGATCGGACAGCGTATTCGCGATGATATCGCGGCACTCCCAGGTGTTTCACAGGTGGAGTTGCAGTTCGCCCGTCCTTACGAAATCTCTGTTGAAGTGTCTGAGCAAACCTTGCGACGGCATGGACTAACGCTCGCGGCCATCGGACAGGCCATTGAGCGATCATCGCTGGATATTCCCGGCGGATCGATCAAAACAGAGGGTGGTGAAGTCCTGCTGCGCACCAAAGGGCAGGCATACCGCGGCAAGGACTTCGAGGACATCGTCGTACTGACCCGCACTGATGGCACAAGTGTCACGCTGGGGGAAATCGCCACAGTGATCGACGGTTTTGAGGATTCCGATCTGCAGGCACGATTTGACGGTAATCCGGCAGTCTCCCTGAAAGTGTCCCGTGTGGGCGAAGAGGACATCATTCAAATTTCAGACCGTGTTAAGGCGTATCTGGAACAGGCACAAAGTGAAGTTCCAGAAGGCATCGCCATCACTATCTGGCAGGACGAGTCGCAGGATCTGGTGGATCGACTGGACGCGCTGATGCGCAATGCCCGCAGCGGCCTGATATTGGTGTTGCTGGTACTGACGCTGTTCCTGCGTTTTCGTCTGGCGCTTTGGGTAGCGGCGGGCGTACCAGTTGCCCTGCTCGGTACCGTGGCGATGTTCCCGCTGATAGACCTGTCCATCAGTACCGTTTCCGTCATGGGTTTCATATTGGTGCTGGGCATACTGGTAGATGATGCCATCGTGGTTGGAGAACGCACACACGCTCTGGAACAGCAAGGCTATTCACCACCGGAAGCAGCCAAACTTGGCACTTTCGATGTGTCACTGCCGGTGATCTTTGGCGTGCTCACCACCATGGCGACCTTCATTCCGATTCTGAATATTCCCGGGCCGATGGGAGGATTCTACAAACCGCTGGCGTATACCGTTATAGCCGCACTGGCTTTCAGTGTGATTGAATCGCAATTGATACTCCCGTCGCATCTGGCACACCGCGCCGTAGAAAGAACAGCCGGCAACAACCGTGTGATGAATCGCTGGCTGGCCATACAGGACCGGATTTCGAATTCACTGCAAATTCTCGCGACGCGCTATTACCGACCGGCTATTGCTCTGGCTTTGCAATGGCGCTATCTGACGATAGCGGCCGGGGTGGTGATTCTTGCCCTGACGCTGTCTCTGTTTATCAGTGGTCGCATGCAGTTCCAGTTTTTTCCCCCGGTGGAAGGTACTCATTTGTACGCTACTCTGACCATGCCGGAAGGTACGCCGATCGAGAAAACTGCGGGCGCGGTCAAGCGCATGGAAGCTGCGGCAGAACGGTTGCGCCTGGAATTGGACAAGGATTTGCAGGAAGGCGAACCGAGTAAAATCGCCCATGTCATCAGCAGCATCGGCTCTTTCATTCCCAAGGGCAGCATTGGAGGGGGTGCAGCCTCATCCAGCAACCTTGCAGAAATAGGCATCGAACTTAATCTGCCCAGCAATTATTCGGGCATTTCCACCAGCTCGTATGCGAATCGCTGGAGAGAACTCACCGGCGGTATTCCCGATGCCGTAGAGCTAGGCTTCACTTCGGAGGCATTCGGGTTCGGCAAGGCGGTTTCAATCGAGCTGTACGGCAAAAATTTTGACGAACTGCGCAGCGCAGCAGCCGAGCTGCGCATTGCACTGGCAACCTACAACGGGGTGATGGATGTCAGTGATTCCTTCCGTGGCGGCAAGCAGGAGATGCAGCTCACCCTGCTGCCTGAAGCACGCAATCTAGGGCTCACCCTGAGCGACCTCGGCCAACAGATCAGGCAAGCCTTCTACGGCTATGAAGCGCAGCGCATCCAGCGTGGCAAGGATGATATACGGGTGATGGTGCGTTACCCTGATTCGGAGCGTCGCTCTCTGGGCGATCTCGAAGACATGCGCATTCGCACGGTTGAAGGCATAGAGGTGCCGTTCAGCAGTGTCGCCAAAGCAACACTTGCCAGGGGCTACACTACCATACGTCGCGTGGATGGGCAGCGCGTGGTTACTGTCACTGCCGATGTCGATCGCACGATCGCCACGCCCGAGTCAATAATCGCCACCATGCAAAACACGGTCCTGCCGGAAGTACTCAGCCGCCACCCTGGCGTCAGTTACGGTCTCTCCGGCGAAGCGGAAGAACGCAGCGAGTCGATGGGGGCACTTTTGAGCAGCGCCCTACTCGCACTGCTGGTAATCTACGCCCTGCTGGCGATCCCGCTGCAATCGTACCTGCAGCCTCTGATCATCATGAGCGTTATTCCGTTTGGTGTGGTCGGCGCCATCATGGGTCACTATCTGTTGGATATGGATCTGGTGTTTTTCTCCCTCCTGGGTATTGTTGCACTGGCCGGCGTAGTAGTTAATTCCAGTCTGGTTCTGGTCGATTACATCAACAAACAGCGCGGCGAAGAGGCCGACCTGCAAGCAGTGGTAAGCCAGGCGGGAAGCGTACGCTTCCGGCCTATCGTGTTGACCAGCATCACTACGTTCGTGGGCCTGGTACCGATGATGTCCGATAACACGATATCCACCAGCCTGTTCAAGCCCATGGCGGTGTCCCTGGGTTTTGGCGTCCTATTTGGCACTGTCATCACGTTGTTCCTGGTGCCTTGCCTATGTCTGGTGCTGGATGATTTCATGCGATTCAGGAACAAACATATGCGCTCCGCGAACACCTAAAGTCCCCTGTCATAACCTGAGTTGCCCGCCAACTCAGCTCTTTACGTGCGGCCATTGAGATAGCTGTAGACAATCAGAGTATTAGTTTCAATTGATTTGTCAGAAGCTAAACACTGTACTATTTTTGATATACACCTAGCCGAGTGAACGATGACACCTACCAGGAGATTTAATATGGCTTTAAAGAACAGCAAGACGGAACAAAACCTTAAGGATGCATTCGCCGGTGAGTCTCAGGCCAACCGACGCTACCTGTATTTCGCCGCAAAAGCAGATGTGGAAGGATACAACGACGTCGCTGCGGTGTTCCGCTCCACCGCAGAGGGGGAAACCGGTCACGCTCACGGGCATTTGGAATACCTCGAAGAAACAGGAGACCCGGCTACCGGACTGCCCATCGGAGGCACCTCGGATAACCTGAAAGCTGCCATTGCAGGTGAAACCCACGAGTACACGGATATGTATCCCGGCATGGCAAAAACCGCCAGGGACGAAGGCTTTGATGAGATTGCCGACTGGATGGAAACGCTGGCCAAAGCTGAGCGAAGCCATGCAAATCGCTTCCAGAAAGCGCTGGATTCGCTGAACGACTGACATACCCACCGATGGACGGGTCAGTCTGGCCCGTCCACATCTTCACCCACTACCTTGTTGATCTGCCAAGGGGCAAAACGTGAGAGAAGGAAGCCTGGAAGCACCCACTCGTCATCCCATTGAGTGGCAAACAGAGGATTACTGGAACCAGTCCAGCCTGGAGCATGAACTGGAGCGCGTTTACGATATCTGCCACGGGTGTCGTCGCTGTGTCAGTTTATGCGATGCCTTTCCAACATTATTTGATCTGGTCGACGAATCCCCCACACTCGAAGTAGACGGCATCGACAAGGCCGACTTCCACAAAGTGGTCGACCAGTGCTACTTGTGCGATCTCTGCTATATGACCAAGTGTCCCTACGTTCCACCGCATGAGTGGAATGTCGATTTTCCCCACCTGATGCTGCGTGCCAAGGCCGTTAAATTCAAAAACGAAGGGGCGAAATTACGGGACCGACTGCTCACCAGTACCGATACCGTGTTCGGGTTGACCTCCATTCCTCTGGTTGATGTGACCGTCAACGCGCTGAATAGCAATAGCGGCTTTCGCAAGGTACTGGAGTCTGCCGCTGGCATACACCACGAGGCACCTATCCCGCGCTTTCACAGCAACACCTTGAGAAAACAGGTGAAACCGTTGATCCGCAACATCGAACCGGTTGCGGTAGGCGAGACCACTGGCAAACTGGCGCTATACGCCACCTGTTACGGCAATTACAACAGTCCGGATATCGGTGCGGACTTTATCAAAGTCTTCCAGCACAACGGCGTGCATATCGACCTGGTACCAAAAGAGAAGTGTTGCGGGATGCCTAAACTTGAACTGGGCGACCTCGACTCGGTAGATGCACTCAAGCGAGCCAATATACCGGTTCTGGCGCAACTGGTGGATGCGGGGTACGACCTTACCGCACCCATCCCATCCTGCGTATTGATGTACAAACAGGAACTGCCATTGCTCTATCCAAACGACCCAGACGTGAAAAAAGTTCAGGCAGCCTTCTTCGACCCATTCGAATACCTGTGGTTACGCCACAAGGGAGGCGCATTGAAAACTGAATTTCCGCATGCTCTGGGTGATATTGCCTACCAGGTGGCCTGCCATCAACGCGTGCAGAATATCGGTCTGAAAACCCGCGATGTCCTCAATCTCGTTCAAGACACCGTAGTCACAGCTCAGGAACGCTGTTCCGGACACGACGGCACCTACGCGGTGAAACGCGAGACGCACGACAAGTCGGTGAAGATTGCCCGGCCAGTGGTGCGCAAAGTGGATCAGCAGGAGCCGGATCATTTTACCAGTGACTGCCCCATGGCGGCGACCCACATTGCCAATCTATCGGAGAAAGTTGCAAAGGCCGAGCATCCGATGACGCTGCTGCGCATGGCTTACGGCCTGTAGCTAAAAGGAGATTATCATGCAAACCCTGTCACGCGCTGACCTCTGGTCGCTGGAAGAATACTCAGAGCAACGCCCTGCGTTTCGCGCGCAGGTTCTGGCGCACAAAAAGAACCGGCAAGTAGCACTAGGCGAACACGCCAGACTCTACTTCGAGGACATCCTTACTATTCGCTACCAGATACAGGAAATGCTGCGCATTGAAAAGGTGTTCGAGGCCTATGCGATCAATGAAGAACTGGAGGCCTACCGCCCCTTGATCCCCGACGGACACAATTGGAAGGCAACCTTTATGCTGGAGTACGAAAACCCCGATGAGCGCGCGCAGCAATTGGCCAGGTTGATCGGCATAGAGGACAAAGTCTGGTTACAGGTGGAGGATTGCGAACGCATCTACGCCATTGCCGACGAAGATCTACCGCGTGAAAACGAGCAGAAAACCTCCTCTGTGCATTTCCTGCGCTTTGAATTGTCGCCGGTGATGATCACAGCTGTGCAGGGCGGTTGCGCCATCAGCGCGGGCATTGATCACCCCGCGTATAACATCACCGCGACAGT
>JAWKZL010000007.1:0-209207 GCA_041396025.1 Halioglobus sp.
GGGTTCGTATAGTAGGCCCACTTGTCGCTACCACTGCGCTTAAAGTGGTAAGGAAGACCCCTCCTTGCGCAAGCGAACGGGGTAGGCAGAATCTGGATGTTTTTGAATCTGCCGAACGCGTCAGTCAGGACCATTTTTGACGCAGCGGTCATTGATGATCGGGTCCATCTTCGAACTATCGCGGTACCGCATTATCTAGGTACCGCTCTTTCCAATTCCTCCCGCTTGTTACGGGGATCTGCTCCATAACCGCTGTTGATGTCTGGGCACTGGTGCCCAACCTAATCCTCAGTCTCTTCTACCCCGCAA
This sequence comes from Halioglobus sp., assembly GCA_041396025.1. Taxonomy (GTDB): domain Bacteria; phylum Pseudomonadota; class Gammaproteobacteria; order Pseudomonadales; family Halieaceae; genus Marimicrobium. The sequence continues at coordinate 310 of JAWKZL010000007.1, forward strand.
ACCCACTGGCGGTCAGTGCGTTCTGCTCTTTTCACATAAGGAGGTCAATCCACCCCAGCCCCTGGCTGGATAACCGTTGGTTTGCACGGGCCAGTTTTCATTCGAAAACACACCGTGTTGTCTAGGGCCAGACACATTCAGGTCAACCGGGATTGGTGTCCCGTGATCGTACCGCTTGGCGGACCTGCGCAGCTTCTGTTGCCAGGTGATCAGAAACACTCACCGAAGGAATCAGCACTATGCGAGACCTGAACTACCAACTGAAACTGTTATGCAAGCACAGCCATGAGGGCAGCTTTGAAACCCGGGTGGGTCGGGAAAGACAGCTCAGCGCCATCGCCAACCAGTTACATGACCTGGGCTTCAGACAATTGAAGGCCACGTCCCTCAAGCAAAAACATGTCCAGGCCCTGGCGGATCAGTGGCTGCAACAAAACCTCTCCCCGGGAACCATCAAGAACCGGATGAGCTGTTTGCGCTGGTGGGCGGAAAAGGTAAACAGGCGAGCCGTGGTGGCCAGCGCCAATGACTTCTATGGGATACCGGACCGACAGTTCGTGGCCCAGGAGAGCAAAGCCAGAGACCTGGCGAAAGATCAACTTACTCTAGTCAAGGATGAACATGTACGCATGAGCCTGCGCCTGCAACAGGCCTTTGGGCTACGGCGAGAAGAAGCCCTCAAGATCCAGCCCCGCTGGGCGGACCGCGGCGATCACCTGCAACTGAAGGCCAGTTGGACCAAGGGCGGGCGGGAACGCACCGTCCCCATCCGTACCCCTGAGCAGCGCGCCTTGCTGGAAGAAGCCAAGCAACTGGCCGGCCTGGGTTCCCTGATTCCCGGGGGCCGCAAATATATTGAACAATTGAGAATCTACGAACGCCACACCGCCAATGCCGGGCTATCAAAAATGCATGGCCTGCGCCATGCCTATGCCCAGCAGCGCTACATGGAACTCACCGGCTGGCCATCGCCACATGCGGGCGGGCCTTCCAAGGCGGTACTCAGCGGTGCGCAAAGACACACCGATCAGCAGGCCCGCCTGATTATTAGCCAGGAGCTGGGCCATGTCAGGGAACAGATTACTGCGGTGTATCTGGGTCGATAGCGATGCAAATCCAGCCCCGCCTGATCCGACTCCGCGACGCCCCGATCTATCTGGGCATGGACCGTAATCGCTTTAACCGGGAAGTGCGTCCTGCCCTGACCGAAATTGCTATCGGTCGGCAGGGCGTCGCTTTCGACCGCCTTGAAATGGATGCCTGGGTGGACCACTATATGCGGTGCAACGGGCGTCCCCCACTTAATCGAGGAGATGAAGTATGGGACGCAATCGAAACTCCGGGCTACGGAATCGGGGCGGGATCTGGCATATCGACAAGCAGGTCCTCGGCCACCGCATTCACGAAAGCACTGGAACGAGTGAACTCAAAACGGCGGAACTGATGTTGGCCCGACGGATTGAGCAGATCAGGCAGGCGTCAGTATTCGGTAAACGGCCGGTGCGCATTTTTCGCGAGGCAGCCACGCGCTTCCTTGAGGAGAACACCCACCTCGCTACCATCCGAACCTACGCCTTCCATCTGAAAGAGCTGGACCCCTATATCGGCGAGCTGCCGTTGTATCAGGTCCACATGGGCACACTGCAAGCGTATATAGATAGAAGGCAGAAGGAGGGCAAGAAGAACAAGACCGTGAACGGCGCCCTGGCCACGGTACGCAGGGTACTCAACCTGAGCGCCCGGATGTGGCGCGATGAGCACGGTTTGACCTGGCTGGAGTCGGCACCATTGATTCAGTTGTTGCCGCTGCACGATGCCAGGCGCCCCTACCCGCTCAGTTGGGAGGAGCAACACCGGTTGTTCAAGGCGCTGCCGGATCACCTGAGCAGGATGTGTCTGTTCAAGGTGAATACCGGGTGCCGCGACGGCGAAGTCTGTAGCTTGCGGTGGGATTGGGAGATCGACGTGCCAGAACTGGGCACCGCGGTGTTTCTCATTCCAGGAGAGAAGGTCAAGAACCGGGAGGATCGGTTGGTGGTACTGAATCGGGTAGCAAAGTCAGTGATTGAAGGCGTGCGTGGGCAACACCCGGAGCGCGTCTTCACTTACTACGGCCGACCAGTGGGAAGCATCAACAACAATGGCTGGAAGTCGGTTCGGCGCAAGCTGAATATGCCCATCCGAGTTCACGACCTGAAACACACTTTCGGTCGTCGCTTACGCGCGGCAGGAGTGCCATTGGAAACCCGGAAAATATTGCTTGGCCACAGGAACGGCGATATCACTACACACTACTCAGCGCCGGAGTTGGAGGAGCTTATCGAGGCGGCGAACAGAGTGTGTGAAGGAAAGTCCGGCAAAACTCCGGCACTGGTTGTGCTGAGACACAGGACGCTGAGCGCGTCATCGCGCTAAGCATCTGATACAAAAAGGTGAAATTGGTGGGCCGTGCTGGATTCGAACCAGCGACCAATTGGTTAAAAGCCAACTGCTCTACCAACTGAGCTAACGGCCCCAGAAGGAGCACGGTATGGTACGGATTTGGGCTAAAAACTCAAGCGCTTTTTTGAGGAAAATCATGCGCCTGCAGGTGGAGACACATAGCGAGTGGGGTCTTCCAGCCCGGCTTCAATGAAGCCCTGGCGGCGCAATCTGCAGCTGTCGCATTTTCCGCATGCCAGACCGTCTTCTGTTACCTGGTAGCAGGAAACAGTAAGTGAATAATCTACGCCCAGCGCAATTCCCCTGCGAATAATCTCGCCTTTGCCGAGCGTCATCAGCGGTGTGTGCAGGGTGATTTTCCGCCCCTCCACCCCCGCTTTGGTGGCAAGATTGGCCATCGCTTCAAAAGCGGCGATATATTCGGGGCGACAGTCGGGGTATCCAGAGTAATCGACAGCGTTTACACCGATAAAAATATCGTGCGCGCCCAGCACTTCTGCCCAACCCAACGCGATGGACAGGAAAACTGTGTTGCGCGCGGGTACATAGGTGATTGGAATTCCGGTTGATTCTTCCTCTGGCACCGCAATCGAGAGATCAGTGAGGGCTGAACCACCAATACTGTCCAGGTTCAGCGTGACCACCTTATGTTCCACATCACCCAACGCTTTGGAAACTCGCTCGGCGGCGCGCAGCTCGCCGCGATGCCGCTGGCCGTAATCAAAACTGAGGGTGTAGCAGGCATATCCCTGCGACAGAGCCATCGCCAGCACTGTCGTGGAATCAAGCCCACCAGAGACAAGCACCACTGCGCGCCTGAGTTCAGTCATCGGTTCTAGTGCCCCGGCTCGTCGTTCCATAACAGCTTGTGCAATTGCAGTTGCATGCGCACGGGAAGGTTGTCCGCCAGAATCCATTCCGCCAGCTCACGACCCTGAAGTTGCCCGAAACTCGGTGAGAACAACACATCCGCGACACGCTCGTGCAAGCGGTACTCATCCAGCTTGAACCGGGCCCATTCGTAGTCCGCCCGATCACAAATCACAAACTTGACCTGATCATGATCGCGCAGGCGCGCAATATTCGCGTAATCATTGCGCAACAACTCGCCGGAGGCCGGCGTTTTCAAATCGAGCACGGTGACTACACGCGGGTCTACGCCCGCCAGACTCATCGCGCCACTGGTTTCCAAAGACACTTCATAGCCGGCGTCACACAGCATGGCGAGCAGGGACAGGCAATTGGGCTGCGCGAGGGGCTCACCGCCAGTGACGGTTACATAGCGGGGCTGATAAGCGGCAACCTGATCGGCAATTTGCCTGACACTGCGCATCTCCCCACCACTGAAGGCGTAAGCGGTGTCGCAGTAAACGCAGCGCAGCGGACAACCGGTAAGGCGCACAAATACCGTCGGCAAACCCACGGTGCGCGCTTCACCCTGAAGCGAATAAAAGATTTCGGTGATGCGCAAGGACTGCACCGATTCGGTGGACTCGGTAGCAGTATGATTTGAAGCAGAAATAGTCACGGGGCCCAGCTCAGTAGTTCTGAGCGATAAAATCCCTGGCCAATTTCACGACCGCGTTGTTAGTACCGTCGTACTGGGTAATCACGAGGTCCAGGTACTCTTTCGCCTTCTCGCGATTGCCCTTCATGAACTGTACCTTACCCAATTTGTACAATGCATCCGGTGCTTTGCTGTTGTCAGGATACTGGCTAAGCAATAATGCAAACGATTGCCTGGCCGCTTCCAGATCAGGGGGGGAAACAACCAGATACAGCTCGCCAAGCCAATAGTGTGCATTGGCGGCATAGGCGCCGTCGGGGTATTTTTGCAGGAACTTCTGAAAAGCCGGAATGGCTTGCGCGAACTGGCGCGTTTCTACCAGCGCGTAAGCCGCGCGGTAGGTTTCAGCCTCGCCGGCTTGCTCTGCGGCGGGCGTAGATGTGTTGCGCACTGCCGGTGCAGCCAATGGCGCAGCGGCGTCAATTGCATCGGTTCCTGGCGCAACTGCTGAGTTCATCGCCGCCGGGCCGTTTGTCACTGCTGGCGATGCACTGGATCCGCCAAGGCGTTTATCCAGGTCCATGTAACGCTGCAGGCTCTGTTCTTTCAATGTGCCAAGTTCGTACGCCTGCTCTTCCACCTTGCCGTTAAGTCGCATAACTTCTTGCTGTAACTGCTGAATCTGCAAGAAAAGGCTACCAGGTCAGCCCCACCTGTTTGATTTGTGCCCATCGCAGGCGCAGCGCTCGGCACTGCCTGCGCAGTCGACATACTCGAAGTAGTTGGCGCGACACCAGAAGTTGCCGCCGGCGCGTTGTTCACACCATAGCTGGTAGCAGGATACGCCTGCGCCGGGCGAGCGCCGTAAGGATCAGCGGGGACAGCCGTGCTCGCGCTCGCAGAAGGACTAATACCTGCAGCTTGTGCTGCAGCTCGCTCGGCTTCCACATCCACATAGTTCTGGGCTGAGGCCATTAAGCACAACGGGCCGGTCAAAATGACCAGCCCGCAGGTTGCACGCATGTTTCTGAGAATAGTGCGCATCGTTTACTGAGGCTTCAACTCAACGCGGCGGTTCTGAGCCCAGTTGGCTTCGCCGGTGCCGTAAGCGACGGGGCTTTCCTCACCATAACTGATGGTCTCGATGCGGAAGCTGGAGATACCGTTGGCCACCATGTAATCGCGTACGGAATTTGCACGACGCTCACCCAGAGCCATGTTGTACTCGCGGGTACCGCGCTCATCGGTGTGACCTTCCAGACGCACGTTCTCGTTATTGCGCTGGAGCACGGCGATGTGCGCATTGACTGCATTGATCGCTTCGGGTGTGAGATTAGAGCTGTCGAATTCAAAGTAGAAAACGTTGCCGACAGCCATCGCAGCCTCTTCCAGGCGCGCCATTTCTGCAGACGTTGCTGCACCTTGAGCGGATTTGGCAGCCGCAGCAGCGGCGGCAGCGGCGGCAGCTTCGTCCTGCTCCTTGGTGTCACTACCAGAACACGCAACCAACAAGGCCGCTGAAAACAGCAATGCAATAGCCTTACTAGCGAGAGGTAGATGTTTCATAATCCTTAGTCCTTCCTTTATATCCTGGTTAATTTTCGACGTTTTTTTACAGCAATTCAGCGGCTCAAATAAGGAGACCATGCCGGCTCTCGCACGTCGCCTTCGCGGGCGGGAAGCCTGAATTTTGCTTCTCCGTCCACGGCTACCGCAGCTAGAATGCCGCGGTCTGCAGATTTGGTGGCGTACAATACCATAGAGCCATTGGGGGCGATACTGGGACTTTCGTCAAGCTCGGTCGAGGTCAGTATCTGCATCCGCTTGGTGACCAGATCCAGCACCGCAATATGGAAGCGACCTTCCTGCTGATGCACCATCACCACGCTGCGCCCATCCTGTGACACCCGCGCGCGCGCATTGTAGGTACCCTCGTAGGTAATTCGCTCTGTCTTGCCGGTGCGCAAATCGTAACTGTAGATTTGCGGTTTGCCGCCGCGATCGGACGTAAACAAAATCGACTGACCGTCAGGCATCCAGGTCGGCTCGGTATCGATAGCATAGTGCTTGGTGAGTTGGGTGAGCTGCTTGGTCGCCAGGTCCATCAGGTAAATATCCGGGTTGCCGTCTTTGGACAGCACCATGGCCATGCTTCTGCCATCGGGCGACCACGCGGGTGCGCCGTTAAGTCCCTGGAAGTTGGTCAGCTGCTGACGACGTCCAGTGGCCAGCTCCTGCCGGTAGATTGCCGGCCGCCCAGTTTCAAAAGACACATAGGCGATTTCCTTTCCGTTAGGTGCCCAGGTGGGAGTCAACAGCGGCTCGTGGGTTTCCAGCAGCACGATTGGCCGAGCACCGTCAGAGTCGGACATGGTCAGGCGTGAGTAATCCTTGCCGCCGGGCACGCGTGTTGCGGTGATATACAACAGTTTGGTGGCAAAGGCGCCGGGGATACCCGTTATTTTTTCATAGATCGCATCGGCAACGCGGTGCGCCAGCATACGGGCATCACTGGTAGGTCCGGACTCGTAGCCAGTTAACGATTTGCTCTGACGCAGCACGTCGTACAATTCGTAATCGATGCGCAACAGGCCATCCTCCGGTGCCGACACACGGCCCAGCACCAGATATTCCGCGTTGATCGCGCGCCAGTCGCGGTAGAACACCTCGGCCTCCGTGCTGGGTCTGCCGAGCATATCGGTGCGCGCGATTGGCGCAAACAGGCCACTGCGCGCCAGATCACCGTCTATTACCGCCGCAAGATCTTCCGGCGGCGCACCTGAGCCCTGCCAGGCAAACGGCACCACGGCTATCGAGGTGGGGTTGTCGGCGCCTTCTGAAATCTCGATGGTCAGCTGCGCCCGGGCGCTCATGGCAGCCATAACCAGCATGACACTCAGTAATACAGTCAGTAGTTGTTTCATCAGTAACGCAAATCCTCTGGTCTAAAGATTACTTCAAGACGTCTAAAATTCTTTTCAAATTCAGCGCTGGGCAACTGTTGTAACTCGGGAAATGCACCCGCCTTGCGCACCGCATTGACCGCAGAACTATCAAATGCCGCATTCCCGCTGCTTTTAATTACAGTCACTCCCACCACCTCGCCGGTGGGAACCAGTTGCACCATCAGCTTGCACTCCATGCCATTGCGCGCGCTCGGCGGACGGCTCCAATAGTTTACTATGGTCCTTTGAATCAATGCGACGAAGCTGGCCGACAATTCACCCTTGGCAGCGCTAGCCGGCGCCTGTTGCGGCTGCGACGACGCAAGCTCCTCCTGCGCGATTCTGGCGAGCGCGTCGTTCTTGCTTTGCTGACTGGGTGTCGGCTTCGCAGGCTCCGGTGCCGGTTTTGCTGGCGCTGGCTTTGGTTTGGGTGTTTCAGCCTTGGGTTTCGGCGGTTCCGGCTTGGGCTTCGGCGGTTCCGGTTTGGGTTTCGGTGGCTCTGGCTTGGGCTTCGGCGGCTCAGGCTTGGGCTTCGGTGGCTCTGGCTTCGGCTTCGGTGGTTCCGGTTTGGGTTTCGGCGCTTCCTGCTTGGGCTTCGGTTTCGATTGCAGCTCGCTGGCGGCGACCAACCGCGCATTGATCACCTGCGGCGCCGGCTTAACCTTGATCCGCTCCCTGTCCATGCTGGCCCAATTGGCGGTCAGCACATAAATCAGCAGTGCGTGTAGCAGCAAGGTGGCCAGTGCAGGCCGCACTATAATGCGCGGCATCACTGGCTTGGCATAGATAGAGGTATTCACTCGGGATTTTCAGTCACCAGACCAACGCTGGGGGCCCCTGCCTCCTGCAACGCCACCATTACGGTGACCACTTCGCCATAGGGGACCGCCCGATCGCCCCAGATCAACACTGGCGTATCCTTCTTGCGACGGATCACCGCAGCGACCCTGTCCTTGATGGTTGCAAGGGACAGCACCTGCTTTTCCTGGCCGAGATTGAGGAACAGTTGCCCTGCAGCATCCACCGATACAATGACCGGCTCACTGTCCTGATTTTCCACCGGGTCAGCGTTGGCATCGGGCAGGTCTACTTTAACGCCCTGCATCAGCATCGGCGCGGTCACCATAAAAATGATCAGCAGCACCAGCATCACATCGATGTAGGGGACCACATTAATGTCGGACATGGGTTTGCGCTTGTTGCGATGGCTGGCCACAGCGTCTTACCTCGCCTTCTTCTCGCGCGAGCGCAGGGCGAAGGCCTGTCGGTAGAGAATACCGGAGAACTCGTCTGTGAAGGTGTCATAACGGTTGCTGAGCACTTCTACCTTGGAGGCGAAGCGGTTATACGCAAGTACTGCGGGGATCGCAGCGAAAAGGCCCATGGCCGTGGCCACCAGCGCTTCGGAAATACCGGGCGCAACGGTTGCCAGCGTCGCCTGCGTCGAGTTGGCCAGGCCGCGAAAGGAATGCATAATCCCCCACACGGTACCGAAGAGGCCAATATAGGGGCTGGTGGAGCCGACTGACGCCAGAAACGCGAGATGGCGCTCAAGCCGCTCCTCCTCGCGCATCATCGCCACACGCATGGCGCGGCGCGAGCCTTCGATGACCGCCTCGGAATCCATTTCAGACTGCTGGGCGAGGCGCGAAAACTCTTTGAAGCCGGCACGGAATATGCTTTCCATACCAAGGATCGCATGACCGTCGGCGGCCTTGTCATTGCCATCGCGGTACAGTTGCGAAAGATCAACACCCGACCAGAAGCGCTCTTCAAACCGGTACATCTCGTCACTGGCATTGCGAAAATAGAGGTACCGATTGACGATCATGTACCATGACACCATCGATGCCAGCAACAGGATCGCCATCACGAACTGCACGGTGAACGAGGCATTCCATACCAGGTCCAGCAAACTCAATTGTTCTTCCAACTCCAGTCCCCCTAGACTTTTGCTTCGTTTTGTTCCAGTTGCCGCAGTCGCTCTACCATTGCCACCGGCAGCCGGCGCGGCTTGATACCTGCTCTATTCACGCAGGCGACAGTTACCTCGCCTCGGGCCAGCAACTCCTCCCCGCGTCGAATGCTCTGCTGAAATACGATACTGGCCCCGCGCAGCTGCACGATGCTGGCAGTTGCTTCCAGTTCATCATCCAGACGGGCGGGCAGCATATAGCTTACTGCCAGGTCGCGCACCACAAACATCCGGTCGGAATTGAATATAAAATTTTTGTCGTAGCCGAATGCACGCATGAACTCCGTGCGCGCTCGCTCCATGTACTTGAGATAGTTGACGTAATATACAATTCCGCCAGCGTCGGTGTCCTCAATGTAGACCCGCAACTTGTGTGAAAATTCCGCGCCGGCCACTACGAGTTGTCGCCGTCTCCGAGCTCCAGCGACAGATTAGCGCTGGACGCTGTGCCGGAGGGACCCGGCAAACCAAAGTGCAGGTAGGCACTGCGCGTTGCCATGCGCCCGCGCGGCGTGCGCAGCATGTAACCCTGCTGTATCAGATAGGGCTCCAGTACATCTTCGATCGTACCGCGCTCCTCCGAAATTGCCGCCGCCAGACTCTCCACCCCCACCGGCCCACCATCGAATTTTTCAATCAGCGCCAATAGAAGCCTGCGATCCAGATGATCAAAGCCCTTCTGGTCTACGCTCAGCATGTCCAGGGCGCGATCGGCGATCTCATCGGTGATATGCCCTTGTGCCTTGACCTCGGCGAAGTCTCGGACGCGGCGCAGCAGTCGATTGGCAATGCGCGGTGTCCCACGCGAACGCCGGGCGATTTCTGCCGCACCCTGCGGGTCTATACCAATTTTGAGTATATGAGCCGAACGCTCCACAATGTGTGCAAGATCCGCCACCTCGTAAAACTCCAGACGCTGGACGATGCCAAACCGGTCGCGCAGCGGCGATGTCAGTAAACCAGCGCGAGTGGTTGCCCCAACCAGCGTAAACGGCGGCAAATCCAGTTTGATGGAGCGCGCACCCGGCCCCTCGCCAATCATAATATCGAGCTGGTAGTCCTCCATGGCCGGATACAGAATTTCTTCCACCACCGGGCTGAGCCGATGAATCTCGTCGATAAACAACACATCGCCAGGCTCGAGGTTGGTCATGAGCGCCGCGATATCACCGGCTTTTTCCAACACCGGTCCCGACGTGGTTTTCAGCGAGACGCCCATTTCATGGGCGATGATGCTCGCCAGCGTGGTTTTGCCCAGACCCGGTGGTCCGAAAATGAGGGTATGGTCAAGGGGCTCACTGCGACCCTTGGCGGCCTGCAGAAAAATGCTCATCTGCTCCTTTACCACCTGCTGCCCAATGTATTCGTCCAGGGTTTTCGGCCGTATGGCGCGGTCCATGACATCCTCGCGCGCGCCGTTAGCCTGGGGTGCAATCAGCCGATCTGTTTCAATCATGCGCAGGGCCTCATGCTTTCACCACGGATTTCAATGCGCGACGTATCAGTTCCTCGCTTTCGACCACGCCGTCATCATTGACAGCTGCCACCATACGACTGGCCTCCTGCGGCTTGAAACCCAGGCTGATAAGTGCACCTTCCGCATCAGCCACGATGTCCGGAGCCGGCGGTGAAATCACCCCACCATCCACTTGATTATACACATCCCCAGACTGCACCAGCCAGTCACTCAGCTTGTCGCGCATTTCCACCAGCAGGCGTTCCGCCGTCTTTTTGCCCACACCGGGAAGTGCAACCAGAGAGGAAATATCATCACGCTGCACGCTGCGGGCAAAGCTCCGTGCATCCATACCCGAGAGAATTGTCAGCGCCAGCTTGGGCCCAACGCCACTGACCTTGATCAGCTGGCGAAACAGGCTGCGATCAGCTTCCTCAATAAAGCCGTACAGCAACTGCGCATCCTCACGCACCACGAAATGCGTTACCAGCGAAACCTCTGCGCCCAATTCCGGCAGCTGAAACAGCGTGGTCATCGGAACATGCAATTCGTAACCAACACCGCCCACCTCTACAAGAATCAGCGTAGCCTGCTTATAGACGAGATTTCCCCTGATTCTGCCTATCATGTCTAAGCCTTGTCAGCGTATTCGACGCCGACGCACTGCTGTGGCGCCAGCCATATTGATCATACTGTGTCGTGTGTGCGCATGACACAGTGCTGCAGCCAGCGCATCCGCCGCATCTTCCTGCGGCGCCGGCGGCTGCTTGAGCAAAACCCTGACCATATGCTGCACTTGCAACTTATCCGCCGCCCCAGTACCCACCACAGATTGCTTGATCTGGCGAGCCGAATACTCGGACACCGGCATGCCCTGCACCGCACAAGCGACAATCGCCGCGCCGCGGGCCTGTCCGAGCTTGAGCGCAGAGCCGGCACTTTTTGCCATGAACACCTGCTCGATCGCCAGCTCCTGCGGGCTGTGTAGCTCCACCAACTCCGTCACGCTGTCGAAAATAATCCGCAACCGCGCTGGCAACTCGCCGGCAGGCAGGCGAATCACACCGCTGGTGATGTACTCACTACGGCCCGACACATAACGAATAATGCCAAAGCCTGTTTTTTGTGAACCGGGATCAATTCCCAGGATAAGCGACATGCCTGTTTCCGCCGGCGACTCGTGGCGACCATTATGTACAAATTTACAGGGTTGGTCTGTAGGTGGGCGACTGGATTTTACGCTTCGTTAGAAACCGTTTAATCCGCTCACCTGAAACGAGATAGTTGTGCCGCGTGCTCTTTCGATATCAGGGCAGTCTGCAGCATGAATGCTGCAGTCGAGCCCCCATGGATGGGTTTACGCCGTGCTCCGGCACAGAGCTAACACGCTCAACAACAATGTTACTCAGCTTTATCGCCGGCTTCCCGGCTCTGCCGCAAGCGAATATTCAGTTCCTTCAGCTGCTCAGCCCCGACATCCCCAGGTGCATCAGTCATCACACAAGCCGCACTCTGCGTTTTTGGGAAGGCAATCACATCGCGTATCGAGGTGGCACCCGTCATCAGCATCACCAGACGGTCAAGCCCGAATGCCAGACCGCCGTGTGGCGGCGCACCATACTGCAGCGCATTAAGTAGGAAGCCAAACTTCTCTTCCGCCTCTGCCTGATCGATGTCGAGAATACGAAACACCGCTTCCTGCATATCGCGCTGGTGAATACGGATACTGCCACCGCCCAGCTCGGTACCATTCAATACCATGTCATAGGCACGCGACAACGCTTGGCCAGGACTGGCGGCCAACTGCTGCGCATCACAGGACGGTGCGGTAAACGGGTGATGCAACGGCGTCCAGCGGCCGTTGGCATCTTCTTCAAACATCGGGAAATCCACCACCCACAACGGCGCCCACCCCGGCGCCACCATACCCTGATCTTCGCCTACCTTGATCCGCAATGCGCCGAGCGCCTCATTGACCACCCGTGCGCGGTCAGCGCCGAAGAAGATAATATCGCCATCTGCCGCACCGAGGCGCTGCATCATCTGCGCCACAATGTCATCGGGCATGAACTTCAGAATGGGCGACTGCAAGCCCTCCACGCCCGCAGCGAGATCGTTCACCTTGATCCAGGCCAGACCGCGAGCGCCGTAGATCGACACGTATTTGGTGTACTCGTCGATTTCCTTGCGACTGATCGACGCCCCGCCGGTGACTTTCAATGCGGCCACACGGCCCGCCGGGTCGTCTGCAGGACCGCGAAACACCTTGAATTCTACTTGCTGCATGAGGTCATCCACACTGACCAATTCAAGCGGGATACGCAGATCCGGCTTGTCTGATCCGTAGCGATCCATGGCTTCGGCGTAGGTCATGTGCGGAAATGGGGGGAGTTCCTCGCCCAATACTTCCTCGAACAGCCCGCGAATCATGCGCTCTGTAATAGCCATGATTGCCTGCTCATCCAGAAAGGAGGTTTCGATATCGATCTGAGTGAACTCCGGCTGCCGATCGGCGCGCAAATCTTCATCGCGAAAGCACTTGGCAATCTGGTAGTAACGATCAAAGCCCGCCACCATTAAGAGCTGCTTGAACAACTGCGGCGACTGGGGCAAAGCAAAGAACTTGCCGGGATGGGTGCGACTGGGCACCAGATAGTCACGGGCACCTTCCGGGGTTGCTCTTGTAAGAATAGGGGTTTCTATATCAAGGAACCCCTCGGCATCCAGAAAACGGCGCACCACACTGGTGATTTTGGCTCGCAGGATCAGACGCTCCTGCATTTCATGGCGGCGCAAGTCCATGAAACGGTACTGCAGACGCACTTCTTCGCCGACATTGGTGTATTCATCGAGCTGAAAGGGAGGCGTCGCAGCGCTGTTGAGTATTTCCAGCTCCTTGCCCAGCACCTCTATCTGGCCAGTCGCCATCGCCGAATTTACGGTGGCTTCAGTTCGCGCGCGCACCCGACCGGTCACTCTGAGCACATATTCGCTGCGCACTTTGTCAGCGCGTTGAAAATGCTCTTCGGTGTCCGGGTCGAACACCACCTGCACAATGCCCTGGCGGTCGCGCAGGTCCAGGAAAATCACTCCGCCGTGATCGCGGCGGCGGTCGACCCAACCACACAGGGTGACCGTCTCATCTATCTGGGTTGTACTCAAGGCGCCGCAATAATGACTGCGCATAGTCTGGATTCCATCTGGATTGGTTTGCCAGACCCACAGCGGGCCTGGGATTAGGCTGACTTCTTGCTATCGCCCGATTTGCTGTCGCTTGGCTTGCTGTCGCTTGGCTTGCTCTCGCCTGCGGTGGATGATGCAGATTTGTCGCCGGCGCTGTCCCCCACCAGGTTTTTCTTGTTACCGGTTTTGAAGTCGGTTTCGTACCAGCCACTGCCTTTCAAGCGAAACGCAGGCGCCGACACTTTCTTCTTCAGGGCAGCTTCACCACACTTCGGACACTTGACCAGCGGAGCATCACTGATCTTCTGCAAGGCCTCTAATTGCTCATGACAGGCCTGACACTGGTATTCATAAATCGGCATCGAGAGGTCCCACCAACGATTAAAACGCGCATTTGCGTAGAAAATTGAGGCGCGGATTTTAACCCATGGCGACGAAGAGGCCAAGCGAACAGTGGGTAAATTGGAGAGGCAAAAACACCCTGCACCGCAAGGCGCTGAGTATGGTGGTACTGTGACCAGCTCACCGTGGCGAGCTGGTCGGCGGTATCACCTTAGGAAGCGGCGAATTCCTTCAGTTTTTTCAACGGACGAACCTTAACCGCAATGCTCGCAGGCTTCGCTTTGAACATGGTCTCTTCTCCGGTAAACGGATTGATACCTTTGCGAGCTTTGCGGGCGGGCTTGCTGACTGTGGTAACTTTCAGCATGCCTGGCATGGTGAATTCTCCCACTGAGCGCTTCTTGATGCTGCGCTCGACCAACGAATCGTACTCATCCATCACAGAGCTAACCTGTTTTTTGGTCAACCCGGTGCTTTCAGACAGACTAGCCACGATTTGACTCTTGGTCATTTTCTGCTGGATAGCGACGATACTTTTTCTTCACTGGCGCTGCTTTCTTGACTGCCTTCTTAGCTGCCTTCTTTGGAGCCTTTTTAGCTGCTTTTTTAGTTGCCATGTTGTTTTCAACCTTCCCTAAAAATTTTAATTAGAACCCTCTGCGCGCCGGACGAAAGTGTTTCCTGAACACTTAAAAACACGGTCACCCCTAGCCGCAGGAGAATGTATAAAACATGAAACGCTGCAATACAAGTGTTTTCTACGATTGCCAAAATACCCTATGTTTTTAGTACCAAAACCGTTTTAACACGATCAGCGGCGCAACAAACCGAGTGCTGAAGTCGCACAATATTCCGCACCATCACAGGGCAACTTCTGCACGAGGGCACTCTGTACGCTCATCTTGTTCACACGTAAACTAAGCGCCCTTTCAGCGTCCAACTCTGCGGAAGTACACATGCGCACCAGTCAGTATTTAATAGCCACCCAGAAAGAAACACCCGCCGATGCGGAAGTCATCAGCCATCAGCTGATGCTGCGTGCCGGATTGATACGCAAACTGGCCGCCGGACTGTATACCTGGCTACCGCTGGGCCTGCGCGTTCTGCGCAAAGTAGAAGCTATCGTTCGCGAGGAAATGGACGCCGCCGGCGCTCAGGAAGTCAGCATGCCGGTAGTACAACCGGCTGAGCTCTGGCAAGAATCGGGGCGCTGGGAGCAGTACGGCCCTGAACTTCTGCGCATACACGACCGCCACCAGCGCGAGTTTTGCCTCGGTCCTACCCACGAAGAGGTGATTACCAGCCTGGTGCGCGACGAGATCAAAAGCTATAAGCAACTCCCACTCAACCTTTACCAGATCCAGACGAAAGTCCGCGATGAGATTCGCCCCCGCTTTGGCATTATGCGTTCGCGTGAGTTTTTAATGAAAGATGCTTACTCATTTCACAGTGATCAGGCGTCCCTGGAACAGACTTACCAGGACATGTTCCGCGCCTACAGCAATGTCTTCACGCGCCTCGGGCTGGAATTTCGCCCGGTGATTGCCGACACCGGCAGTATAGGCGGTAGCAAGTCGCACGAGTTCCACGTACTGGCGAGCTCCGGTGAGGACGCGATCGCATTCAGCGACAGCAGCGACTACGCAGCGAATGTCGAAATGGCGGAAGCACTGGCTCCCACCGGGGATCGGTCCGCCGCGGGCGCGAATCTGCAGGAAGTGGCTACACCCGGGATACGGACCATTGAGGAACTGACAGCGTTTCTGGGAATCGATGCTGCCAGTTGCATTAAAACGCTCGTTGTCGAAGGTGAGGAGAAAGGATCATTGGTTGCGCTTGTACTGCGCGGCGACCATCAGCTGAACGCGATTAAAGCCGAGAAACTAACCGGCGTTGCCACGCCGCTGAAAATGGCCAGCGAAGAACAGGTGCGCGCCGCCTGCAGCGCCGGATTCGGCTCTCTGGGCCCGGTTGGACTGACCCTGCCGCTGATAGTCGATCGCTGTGCTGCGCTGCTCGCTGACTTCACCTGTGGTGCGAATAAGGATGACGCGCATCTCACCGGCGTCAACTGGGGCCGAGATTGCGCTCCAGGGCAGGTCGCAGACCTGCGCAATGTTGTCTCCGGCGACCCCAGCCCTGACGGTCAGGGTCATCTGCATATACGACGAGGTATTGAGGTCGGCCACATATTCCAGCTCGGCACCAAGTACAGTGAAGCGATGAACGCCAAGGTTTTGAATGAGAACGGCAAGAGCATCACCATGATTATGGGTTGCTACGGGATTGGTGTAAGCCGTGTTGTGGCGGCCGCAATCGAACAGAATCATGATGAGAGCGGGATTATCTGGCCCGCCTCCATGGCGCCGTTCCAACTGGTGATTGTGCCGCTCAATATGCACAAATCTGAAGAGGTCGCTCGCTGCGCCGAGGCGCTTTACCAGCAGTTGCTCGCCAGCGGGGTAGAGGTGCTACTGGATGATCGCAACGAGCGCCCCGGTGTAAAATTCGCAGACATGGAACTCATCGGCATTCCCCATCGCGTGGTGATCGGCGATCGTGCGCTGGCTGAGGGCAATGTTGAATACAAAAGCCGTCGCGGGGAGGAGTCTCAGCTGATTGCAAAGGACGACATCCTGACGTTTCTGCGCGAGCAGCTGCGCTGACGGACCGCCGCAGCCGCTATCTGTCTTGGCAGATTGATCGGGAGCCGGGGGACATGCTAACGATAAGAACCTGGCGATTGCCCGGTCCACTTCTTGAAGGAGCGGTGAAAGGCGCTGGGGTCAGAAAATCCGACCTGTTCGGCCACCTCGCTTACGGTCAGGCCATCGCGACTCAGCATAGAAATCGCCATATCGCGCCGCGCGTTGTCTTTGATGCGCTGGTACGATGTGCCTTCCTTCTCCAGGCGCCTGCGCAGCGTGCGGGCCGACATATTCAACAGCGTCGTCAACTCCTCGAAACTGGGCATTTCCACGCGGAAGTCGTTTCCCAGAATTTGCCTTATGCGGTGGGTAATGCTGAGCGTGCTGGCCTGCGGCTCGATGACCATATAGTAAGGCGCCAGCTTCAGGAATCCCCGCAAATCCTCCTCGTCGCGCACCAGTTCAGCGTCCAGATGCCGGGCGCTGAAGGTGACTGAATTGACCGGTTGGTTATATTCCACCGGACAGGGAAAGAAATGCCGTATCCCTGCCATGAACTTCGGCACAGGGCCTGCGCAGGTAGCACTGACAATATCTATGTGCTGGTCAATCAGCCACCCGGCGAAGCGCATCCACATGGCCAGATTACACAACACGCTGTGTTGTACGTCACAGGAATCGTCACCACACAGGTAGCTCAGCGTGGCTTCCTTCTTGTCCTCATCCACGACCAGGCGATTGACCACCTCGGCACCCTGGCGCACACGGCAGACCTGATTGAACTCGATCCCGCGATGCATTGCAGCGGCAAGCGTGGAGCTATTGATCATACTGAGGGCAATTAGGCGTGTGGTACCCACGGGGGTCTGCACGTCCGGCATTACGCCGCCGGACTCATCTCCAAGCTCTCGAATGAGCTCCAGGCACAGGCGTGAATACTGCTCGCGGGAGACAAACACCGTCTGCACATCCTGCCGCAAGGGGTCAAAAGGAAATCGGGCAGCTCGCAGGATGGACTCTACATCGCGGTTAAATGCACGCGCCTGCACCAGTAGCGCCTTGGTAAACTCCAAGGGCACCGCTTCGTTGTATAACGCTGAGTTGACCGCTTCTTTGGACAAGGTAAAAGTAGCCTCCGCACCAGCGCTACAGCATAACGCATCCCGCCAGTTCAGGTGAACCAGGTGATAACTGCGCTGCAGCCTGTTGAATGTAGTCTGATTATTGGCTACAAAGGTCTCCTCGACTGTGGTGTCATGTGTGTTCGCTCAAGCCGCAGTGGTGTAGTGAAATATTACGCTGGGAACAATTAGTTGAGCCACGGGTTTGACAACACTGTGATGCCTGATCACTATGTAGTAAAAACGCTGGCAATAAGTAGCATAAGGCCGCATGACAGACATTAATCAACTCAGCAAATGGAATCGGGACATTTCCCGAGCGATTGCCGCACTGGGTACCGAGCAGTTCTTTCCCACGCTGGTCGAGGCGATCAATGGCCAAGTCAGAATCGATTACCCGCAGGTGTGGCTTTATCATAAAGACTTGCCGCCCCGCATCCTCTACCACGGCATTCCCAAACACGCCGTAGGCAGCCAGATAGACCAGTATCTGGAGGGTCCCTACCGCGAGGATCCGTTTTACCAGACCTCCATGCACCAACCGCGAGCAAAAATATACCGCCTGGCGCGTGTCACGATGGGCAAACTGCAGGAATCTGACTACTACCGTAATTACTACGCTGATACCGGCACCTGCGACGAGGCAGTGTACCTGGCCAAATTACAGGCGGGCAACGTCATCAACCTGAGCATGATGCGCCTGGCAGAACGCGGACCATTCAGTGATCAGGAATATGAATCTCTATACTTACTGGCCGAGCCCGTATCGGAACTACTCAAGAGTCACACCGAACACAATGATTTTGCGGCCACCAACTTGATCCAGCCCGGCATAGACCACCAGATCGACCTCGCATTTCGAACTTTCGGTGCTTCCCTGCTGTCTCCCCGGGAAAAAGATGTGCTGGAACTCATGCTGCGCGGCTACGGTACGGACATATCTGCCGAGCGACTGGATATCGCGGTGGAAACTGTTCGTCGCCACCGCAAGAGCATCTATCGCAAACTGGATGTCAGCTCACAAACAGATCTGTTTTCGCTGTTTCTGAACGCCATGTCATGTATGGGGGAAGCGGCGGGGCGTGATCCTCTGAGCATCTACATGTCGCCGCGATTGACATGAATTGGCGGCGGCCGGGTGCGCACGCCAAAACGCTCCCAAACGCTGTAATTTTCTCCGTAACTATCAACTTAATCCTGCCCCATGTAGGGCATTGAGCGACCGACTCTAAGCATGGATAGTGCGCAATTACCGATCATTGTACGGTGGACGCATGTCGCTTGAAGCCGATTGGTTCCTGCGGGCTCACCCAGAAATCACGACCATCGAAGCGCTGCTCCCCGACTGCAATGGAGTCATGCGTGGCAAGTGGGTTCCCCGCCACAAACTCCACACCATTTTCGACGGTGAATTAAAACTCCCCAAAACTGCACTGAGTCTCGACATCTGGGGCCGTGATGTAGAACAACTTGTTTTTGCCAGTGGCGATGCCGACGGCATATGTCGCCCGGTTGAAGGCTCCCTGTTACCCACACCGTGGTCGGTCGGCGGCCAGCACGGGCAAGTCATGCTCTCGATGTTCGACGCGGATGGTACGCCCTACGCTGGCGACCCGCGTCAGGTGCTGAAACAGGTGGTGGCGCGTTATCAGGAGGCGGGCTGGCGACCGGTAGTCGCTGCAGAGCTGGAATTCAGCCTGGTTCGCTGGGACGAGTCATTACCGTTACACACCTGCCCGGCACCCGTGGGAGGATCACCCATCGGCGGCAACACCTACGGACTGGATGTACTCAACCATCATCAGGCCATGCTGGAAGATTTGCGACTGGCCTGCGAATTACAGGACATCCCCTTCGATGGCGTAGCCAAGGAATCCGCGCCCTCACAATACGAAATCAACATGCAGCACGTGGACAATCCGGTGCTGGCTGCCAAGCAAATACTGATGATGAAGCGTCTGATCAAGGGTGTCGCCGCGAAACATCAGTTAATAGCCAGCTTCATGCCCAAACCGTTTGAACAGGAGTCGGGTAACGGAATGCATGTGCACTGCAGTGTGCTCGATGAAAACGGCGTCAATATTTTCGACGATGGCAGCGAAAAGGGCTCACCCCTGCTACACAATGCAATTGGCGGCTGTCTGGCGAATATGGCGGAATCCGTTGCCATTTTTTCACCGAGCTACAATGGCTATCGCCGCTTTCAACCTGGTTGCCATGCCCCCACCTACCCGAGCTGGGGCTACGAAAATCGCACAGTAGCGGTAAGGGTGCCCGCTGGAAGCCACGTGGCGCGGCGTCTTGAACATCGGGTGGCGGGCGCAGATGCCAACCCCTATCTTCTGCTCGCAGTGCTGCTGTCGGCCATGTTGGATGGTATAGAGCAGAATCTATCCCCGGGTGACCCGATCACTGGCGACGGTTATGCGCAGGAAAAAGACAGGCTGCCGTTGTACATGCCGGACGCCATAAAGCTGTTCAGTGAATCCGATTTTATTCGCAATGGCCTGGGCAGCGAGTTACAGCGCATCTACACGCTGACCAAACAACAGGAAGTCGACGAGTTCCGCAGACGCATTACCACGCTGGAATACCAATCCTACCTCGAAAAGCTTTAGCACCAATCGCTCACGCTGCACGGCAGGGTACAGAACTTACCCACCACCCGTGTTGTCAGAAAGGTCAGATAGCCACAAAGCACCCACTGTTCAGCTGGTTTTAAGGTAAGTTCGTGATACTGTAGAATGCTCCGTGCTGTTTCGGCGCATAGACAAGCAGTTGCTATCGGACAGTCAGCCTTTCTGCGAACATCAGAACATACGGGACCAAAGGACCCTCATGACGACACACAGCAAAAAGCCACCGTTTAATACGGTAAACCTCGTTATCTTCCTCGGCCTGCCTGTCGCCGCGCTTATCCTGGTACCGCTCTGGGGGATCACTCACGGCTACGATACGTTCCAGTGGCTGTGGGCGCTGGCTTTCCTGTACCTCAACGGCATGTCTATCACCGGCGGCTATCACCGCTTGTGGTCCCACAAATCCTATGAAGCCAGTCCTGCACTTAAATGGGGCTTCGCCTTTTGGGGTGCGGGAGCACTGCAAAACAGTATATTAATCTGGGCGTCAGACCACCGCAGGCACCACCGCCATGTGGACGATGAACAGCTCGACCCGTACTCGGCTAGCCGCGGCCTGTGGTTCAGCCATATGGGCTGGATGCTGCGCGATTACAATACCAACAAGCCGGATTTCAGCAATGCCCGTGACTTACAACGCGACCCTATTGTTGTCTGGCAGGACAAATACTACGTTCCGCTGACTGTATTCATGAACGCGGGGCTTCCACTACTTCTGGGTATCTGGCACGGCGACATTATCGGTACGCTACTGCTGGTGGGCTTATTGCGCCTGGTAGTGAACCACCATGTGACGTTTTTTATCAATTCCCTGGCGCATTTTTGGGGTAGCCGGCCTTATACCGAGACAAACAGCGCCCGCGATAACGGCCTTCTGGCGTTCCTCACTTACGGTGAGGGCTACCATAACTATCACCACATATTCCAAACCGACTACCGCAATGGCATTCGCTGGTGGCAGTGGGACCCCACCAAGTGGATGATAGCGCTGTGCGACCGCATTGGCCTTGCCAGCAATCTGAACCGGGTGTCCGACTTCAAGATACAGCGCGCGATACTGGACACCGCCTTTGAGCGCGCGCGCTCCAAATTGGCCCAGGCGCAGGGAAGCGAATCGCTGAGAGCGTTGCTGGAGCGGGAGTATCAGCTTTTTACGGATTCTATTAACCAGTGGACTGCACTGCAGGCAGAGCGCTATGAGCGCACGAAACTACACCTCAGCGGTGCGCTGGAAGAAGGCAAGCTGCACTTCCAGCAAAAGTGGGAGAGCGCCGCTTTGCACACCAAATTGAAAACCCTGGAGTACTCTCTCAAAATGCAACGCAAACGTCTTGGCTTGCTGATGGAACAGCTACATTTCCATCAAGCGCAGATGGCCTGATCAGCTAACCCCGGAGACACCACCATGACAAATGCCGTGTACGACTTCAGCTGCCAGACACCGGCCGGGAAGAAAATTTCATTGCAGGATTATGAAGGTAAAGTGCTGTTGGTTGTCAATACAGCCTCCAAATGCGGATTTACGCCGCAGTTTGGTGGACTGGAAGAACTGTATGAGAAGTATAAAGACAAGGGGCTGGTAATACTGGGGTTTCCCTGCAACCAGTTCGGCAAACAGGACCCGGGCAGCAATGATCAAATCATGGAATTCTGCCAACTCAACTACGGTGTCAGTTTTCCCATGTTTGGCAAAATCGATGTGAATGGTGCCAACGCCGACCCACTGTTCAAGTACCTTAAAAAGGCAGCTCCGGGCGCGTTCGGCACCGAGGGGATCAAATGGAACTTCACCAAATTCCTGATCAATCGCTCAGGAGAGGTCATCAAGCGCTACGCCCCTAAAGACACGCCCAAGTCTATCGCCAAGGATATCGAAACACTGCTGGCTTGATAGCTCAGTGTTCGCGGGTGGCCCTGAACTGCAAGTCGGGCCATCGCTCTTCCATCAGTGCCAGATTGACCCGCGTCGGTGCCAGATAAGTGAGGTGGCCGCCGCCGTCGACAGACAGGTGCTCCGCGGCCTTTTTGCGGAAATCCTCTAACTTGCGTTTGTCATCGCAGGTTATCCAGCGAGCGGTATAGACATTCACCGGCTCATAACGGGCTTCCACCTTGTATTCATCCTTCAGGCGATAAGCCACAACTTCAAATTGCAGTTGGCCCACTGCGCCCACAATCAGGTCAGTAGAGTTCAGAGGAGAGAACACCTGGGTTGAGCCCTCCTCGGACAATTGCTGCAAACCACGCTGCAATTGTTTCGATTTCATCGGGTCGGTGAGGCGGATTCGGCGAAATAATTCTGGGGCAAAGTGCGGAATACCTGTGAACTGAAGCGCCTCGCCCTCAGTAAATGTATCGCCGATCTGTATGGTGCCATGATTGTGCAGACCGATAATGTCGCCTGACACCGCCTCCTCCACCAGCACCCGCTCGCCGGCGTGGAAAGTGACCGCGTCGGCAATTTTCACTTCCTTCCCGATGCGCACATGCTGCATTTTCATACCCTTGAGGTAGCGTCCGGAGCAAATGCGCATAAAGGCGATGCGATCGCGGTGACGCGGATCCATGTTTGCCTGAATCTTGAACACAAAGCCGCTTAACCTGTCTTCGGTCGCAGCTACCACACGGTCTGTTGTAGCGCGGTCCAGCGGCGCAGGTGCCCAGCGCACAAAATCATCCAGCATTTCCCGCACCCCGAAGTTGCCGAGAGCTGTACCGAAAAACACCGGACTTAACCGGCCGGCTAGAAATGCGTCGAGGTCAAAGGTATGGCTGGCACCACGCACCAGTTCGATTTCCTCGCAGAAATTTTCATAGTCCTCGGCCAGCAGAGCGCGTGCCGCGTTACTGTCGAGCCCGGTGATACGCACATCATCCGGCAGTACATTGCCTTTTCCGGGGGTATATCGGTGAATGGTATCCGTATACAAGTTGTAAACACCCTTGAAATCGGAACCCATGCCAATCGGCCAGTTGATCGGCGCACCCTGTATTTGTAACACCGCCTCGATTTCATCGAGCAGGTCTACAGGGTCACGAATGTCCCGATCCATCTTATTCACAAAGCTGAAAATCGGCGTGTCACGCAGACGACAAACATTCATCAGTTTGATGGTGCGATCTTCCACACCCTTGGCACCATCAATCACCATCAAAGCAGAATCCACTGCAGTCAGTGTGCGGTAAGTGTCCTCGGAAAAGTCTTCGTGTCCCGGTGTATCCAGCAGGTTGACTGTGCGCTCATGGTAGGGGAACTGCATTACGGATGAGGTAACGGAAATACCCCGCTCCTGCTCCATGCTCATCCAATCAGAGGTGGCGTGTGGGCCCTTTTTACCTTTGACACTTCCCGCCACCTGGATGGCATTACCCAACAACAGGAGCTTCTCCGTGATGGTGGTCTTGCCCGCATCGGGGTGCGAGATAATGGCGAAAGTTCTTCGACTGCCAATCTCAGAGGACAATTTGCTATTGGACACCTGGCTGAATCTCCATGCGGGTACTGATCGCTCGCACCGACAACGGGTGCAAAAATCGACGGGGCGGGATTATACCCCAAAGGCCCGGTGCATATGGCACGCAGCTGTACGAATCCTTGCGGCGAGAACGGCGAATGCAGGACTTCGCCAACATCTAACCAGCACTTTCCCGCGAACTTGTATGAAAGCACAGCCTGCCATACCATCTGTACACCTGTTATAAAAACATCAACACAGGATTTCGAGGGCCATTATGGGATTATCAACCAACGCATATCTGATAATTGCTGCCATCGCCATCGCGGGTTTGGCGCTGCTGCTGTGGTCGTCCCAGAAGAAACCTAACCGTGGAAAACCCACTCAATCCAGCAAGCGCTCCAAGCAACCCCCAAGCACTCCAGCGAAGAAAAACCCCTTTCGTGCCACATCCATTGCAGCAGGCACCAACGCCTGCGCAGCAGCCCAGGCCCTTGCTGGCAAACGCTTCCTGGTTGCAGATGACAACATCCCACAATTGCCGCTGAGCGATTGCGACATGGCTAGCTGTAGCTGTAAATATGAACATCATCAGGACCGACGAGAGGAGGGCGTACTGCGTCGCGCGCCGTCAAGCTTGCGAACCGAATTGCACTCGCACACCGAACACGTGGAGCGACGCAGAAAAAGGGGACGACGTTCTACGGACTGGGAATAATCTCCGCTGCCGACAGTGTCGCTACTTTGGCTTTTCCAGCTGCAAATGCTCACTCACAGTGGCAATGAGCCGCTGGCCAATACTGTCCATATCGAGTGCCGTATCGGGAAGGATCTTCGCCATTGACGTTACCTGCAGGCCGGCATAGCCGCAAGGATTGATGCGTTCAAAGGGTTGCAGGTCCATGTCCACATTGAGCGCCAGGCCGTGATAACTGCACCCACGTCGTACTCTTAATCCCAGTGAAGCGACTTTTTCGCCATCCACGTAAACACCTGGCGCATTTGAGTCTGCGATCGCGAAAATGCCAAACTCGGCCAGTAAGTGCACCACACTGCGCTCTATCAGACTGACCAAATCACGCACACCAAGCTGCCGGCGACGCAGGTCTACCAGCAAGTAAAGCACCCACTGGCCCGGACCATGGTAGGTAACCTGTCCCCCGCGGTCGACCTGGATGACAGGAATATCGCCGGGAGCTAGCAAATGCTCTGCGCGACCGGCCTGCCCCTGGGTAAAGACCGATGGGTGCTGCAACAACCAAAGTTCGTCAGGTGAGTCGGCGTTGCGGTTATCGGTGAATTGACGCATGGCATCCAGCGTGGGCTGGTAATCGACAAGCCCCAGTTCACGCTGTACCAGTTCCGGTATCGACACCGGCTAGATCACCATAGTGACATGCCCGGTCGCCAGCAAATCCTGATGCAGCGCTTCCAACTGCTCTGTACCCGTAGCAGTAATAGTAATGGTGAGCGCAGTAAAGGTGCCCTTGCTACTGGCTCTTGCCGCAATAGATTGCTGGTCAAAGCCGGGGGCGTGGCGCTCAAACACCTCTATAATTACCGATTCAAACGCTGCGCTGCTGCGGCCCAGCACCTTGATGGGATAATCACACGGAAACTCGATCTTCGGCGGTTCTGGCTGTTGCACGTTGCCCACTCCTGCGCTGTCCGTCGCTGCGCTTATCAGGTTCCGAACAACTCGGCAAAAAACATCAGCACCGAGTCCCACAGACGCGCGAAAAATCCCGCCTGCTCTACAGTTGTGAGGGCAACCACAGGCTGCTGGAACACCGTCTCTCCGTTCAGGCTGACAGTCACGGTACCAACAGGATCTCCGGCGGCCAGTGGTGCCACGATAGTGTCGTTAACCGATACTGCGGTCTCCAGATTATCGAGCTTGCCGCGCGGCAAAGTTAGCACTGCGGCGTTCATCAGCCCGACCGGGACATAGTCCTCCTGCCCTTTCCAGATGCGTGGCTTCGCCAACTCTGTCATCGGTTCATACAGCGTTTTGGTTTCGTAGAAGTGAAAACCGTAGTTCAACAGGCTGGCAGTATCGTTTTTCCGCGCCTTGGTACTGTCTGTACCCATGACCACCGATATCAGGCGCATCCCATTGCGCTGCGCGGATGCCACCAGGCAGTATCCTGCCTCCTTGGTATGACCGGTCTTGAGACCGTCCACAGTGGGATCTTCCAACAGCAGCGTATTACGGTTGTACTGGCGGATATTGTTGTAAGTAAATTCCAGCTCCTTGTAGATGGCGTACTGCTTGGGGTGATCGTTTATCATCGCCTTGGCCAGAATTGCAAGATCACGAGCGGTGGTCAGATGGGTTGGATCCGGAAGTCCGTGCGAATTCACATAATGCGTGTTCTTCATGCCCAGCCGCTTGGCGTTACTGTTCATCATCTCGGCAAAAACGGCTTCCGTACCCGCGATATGTTCTGCCACTGCGACCGATGCATCATTGCCGGATGAGATGATAATCCCGCGCTGCAGGTCCGCAATGGACACGTCCGTGCCAGGCTCTATCCACATCAAGGACGAGCCCTTGAATATCGGGTTCTGCGAATAAGAGTTCTCGGTAATCCTCACCATGTCGTCTTCGCTGACCCTGCCTGCATTTATTTCCTCTGCCAACACATACGCGGTCATCATTTTGGTAAGGCTGGCCGGCGGCAACTGGACATCCGCGTTATGCTCCGCCAGGACAGCACCGCTGGTGGCATCTATCAACAGATACGCCTTGGCATCCAACTGCGGTGGCGCAGGCACCGCGATTTCTGCCTGGGCAGCAAAAGCGAACATTGACAGGATTAAAATACATGCTGATCGAATCATGACTGAGGTAAACCGTGGGAAGAGTTTAGCAAGCGGCGATGGTAACTCATGCTAGGCCCAAGCGAAAGAATCCCGGCTTCCATCACCGAAAAGCTGCGCTTAACCACAGCGTGTTGCCCAAGCTATAGCAGTGTGGATCTGGAACACTGCCCTTGGGGATCAACTACGGCAGAGGCTGGCCCGCTTCGTAGCCCCGATCCTGCAATTGCTGCTGCAGTGCCAGCAGGTGTTGCTTGTCATCTACCGGACCAATCCGCACGCGATAGAGTGTGGAGCCACCCGATTCAACCGGGCTGATAAAGACCGGAGCGGACAACATCGCTTGCAGTTCCTGCAGCAGTGTACGTGCAGTTGCCTCTTGGCCGAAGGCGCCCAATTGCAAATAGCGATAGACCCCGTAGGATGCATCCCGCCGGTCCTCCACGCCAACCACATCTATCACCTCGACTTTTACCGGCGCGGTGCCTTTCTCCATGTAACCCAGTTTGACGGCGGCCGCATACGACAAATCGATCAGTCGATCGGAGTGAAACGGCCCACGGTCATTCACGCGCACTATTATGCTTTTGCCGTTTTCCAGATTCGTTACACGCGCATAACAGGGGATAGGCAGAGACTTGTGCGCAGCGCTGGGCTGGTACACGTCGTAAAGCTCACCGTTGGACGTTTCATGCCCGGTGAATTTAGCACCGTACCAGGACGCTATTCCCTGTTCCTGGTAATGGCGGTGGTCCTGCAGCACCTCGTAGGTCTGTCCATCGATGACATACGGGCTCATATTGCCAACAGCCAGAATCGGATCGGGCTTTGGTACCGCATCGACCACTTCATCGGGGCTTATTGGTTTCAGCGGCGCGAAGTCATGGGTGACAGCGTAACGCGATTTTGGAGGTGAAGCCGCTGATGTCGTCGGTTCTTTTACAGAATCCGGTGGCTGCGTGGCGCAACCTGCCATCAGTAAAAACAGTGTCGCAGTGCCTAAGGTGAGTAGTCGTGTACTCACTGTGCCACCCGGGCAGCCAGGTATTGGCTGAGTTGATACACACTCATGGCATACATAGCGCTTTGGTTGTAGCGAGTAATAACATAGAAATTATGCAGCCCAAGCCAGTATTCATAGCCATTGGGCAGCTCAAACTTCATTGCAGTGGCCAATGCATCCGGATCCAGCTTCACTCTGGCGACGACCCCCTCATTCGCAAACTGCGCCACTGTCTTTTGTGGTTTCAGCTGATCCCTGCTGGCCACAAAAATAGAATCAGGCGTGTCGGCTGATGCATCGGCGGCAACTACAACTGTTTCACCCGGGCGCCAGCCGTGGCGCTTGAAATAGTTTGCGACGCTGCCGATGGCATCCACGGGATTCTTCCAGATGTCAATTACACCATCACCGTCGAAATCGATCGCGTAGCTGCGGTAACTGCTGGGCATGAATTGGCCAAAACCCATCGCACCGGCATAGGAGCCCACCATGTCCGTCGGGTCCAGACCCTGGTCACGAGTGAGAATCAGGAAGTGTTTAAGCTCGCTGGTAAAGAACGGGGAACGCGGAGGATAGTCGAACGCCAGTGTCGACAGGGCATCAATAACCCGATAACTGCCGGCCACTCGCCCGTAATAGGTCTCCACCCCGATAATGGCCACGATAATCTCTGCAGGTACACCGAACTCGCGCTCCGCTCGTTCCAGCGTTGCTCGATGCTCTTTGAAAAACTCGACACCCTGATCTTCGCGCTTTTGATTGAGAAAGATAGCCCGATACTCATACCATGGTTTGGTTCTCTCCGCTGGGCGAGCAATAGCCTCCAGAATACCGTCCTTGCGCTCTGCCTCGGCAAATACCTGCAGCAGCTGCTCCCGGTCGAACCCCTCCTCGGTCACCAGTTCTTCGACTACCACTCTCGCGGCTGGGTTGCCTTCATAATTATCCGCAGCACAGGACAAAGCCGCAAGTAATGAGGACAGGACCAGCATGATTTTCAGGCGATGCGACATAAGTGATGACTCGTTCTCGTTGAGTATTGGGTCCATCGTGCGATGGTTGGTAATGCATTCATGAGTTCGGCCCGCGCGGTTCGGTACTGATTGCCATTAGAACACCAAAACCTGCCAGCAATGTGACCACAGAAGTACCACCCGCACTGACCAGAGGCAGAGGAACCCCAACCACCGGCAACAAGCCGGCCACCATCCCCATATTAACAAAGATGTAGACGAAAAACGTCAGTGTCAGGCTGCCTGCCATCATTCGACCGAAACTGGTTTGTGCATGGACGCCAATCCAGAAGCTCCGCAACAGGATCAGCAGGTAAATGCTCATCAATAAAATGATGCCCTGCAAGCCGTGCTCCTCAGCAAGCACAGCAATAATGAAATCTGTGTGGCTCTCAGGCAGAAAATCCAGACGGGACTGCGTACTTTGAAGCCAGCCTTTCCCCTGCCATCCGCCCGAACCAATCGCAGTTTTGGATTGAATAATGTTCCATCCCGCGCCGAGTTTGTCACTTTCGGGATTGAACATGGTGAGGATGCGCTGCTTCTGGTACTCCTTTAGCCCATACATCCAGACTGGCCAGGCCGAGGCCGCGACCAATACCACTGCACCAAAAATGTATCGCCAGCTGATACCTGCCATAAAGAGAACAAACAAGCCGCTGGCGGCAATCAGCAATGCGGTACCCAGGTCAGGCTGCACCACGATTAAACCAGCGGGCAATACCAACAACGCCAGCGCAATCATCACCACCATAAAGCGAGGCGGCAAAACTCGCCCGGCAAGAAACCATGCCACTACCATCGGCACTACCAGCTTCATAATTTCCGCAGGCTGAAAGCGAATACCGGCTATTTGCAACCAGCGCTGGGCCCCCTTGGCACCCACCCCCACTAAAAGCACGGCGACCAATGTCACAATGCCCACGACATACAACCAGGGCGCCCAGCGCGCGTAGTTCTGCAGGCTGATCTGGGCGGCCACTATCATGATCACGAAAGCCAGCGCGAGGTACCGCCCCTGACGATAGACGGCGTCTATGCTCTGGCCCGACGCGCTGTACAAAACCAACAAGCCGTAGACGCTGAGCACCAGCAGCAGTATCAGCAGGATGACATCAATGTGAAAGCGCATGACTGCACTGGGGCGCTTTGCCATATCGCGCGAACCCTGATGTGGCAGCTGCCTGACGTAATCACCCATCAGCCGCGCTCCACCTCTAACCAGGCGTCGATTACCGCTCGCGCAATAGGCGTTGCAGCGGAACTTCCGCCACCGTTTTCCACAATAATCCCTACCGTGATGGTCGGTGCCTCTATGGGTGCAAAGGCTATGAACAAACCATGGTGCCGATGACGCTCCGCCACATCTGCCTCGTTGTAAACTGAGTTCTGGGCAATGCCGATGACCTGGGCAGTTCCCGTTTTTCCGGCCATTTCATAGGTAATGCCTTTTGCCAGCGCTTTTGCCGTGCCATTGCGCCCGTGCACAACTTCGCGCATACCATCGTAGACAGCATCCCAAAAAGCTTCCGGAGCCTCAATCGGCTCCAGCACGGGGGCGGGAAGCGGTTCACCATTAATTGCCAGCACCAGGCGTGGCACATGACGCTGGCCTTTACTTGCTATCACACTCGTGGCGACGGCCAATTGCAATGGCGACGCCAACATATATCCCTGTCCGATACCGGCACTGATGGTCTCTCCGGGATACCATGGCTGCCCCATTGCCGCTCGCTTCCAACGCGTAGATGGCAAAACACCGGCCCGTTCGTTAGTCGTATCAATACCAGTGCGCTCCCCAAAACCAAAGGGACTCAGATAGTCATGCATGCGATCGATTGTAAGGCGACGCGCCAGGTCGTAGAAATACACGTCGCAGGATTCAGCGATCGCCATCTTCATATCTACGCGTGGAGCGTGACCGGTGCCCCTGATACGCAAAATCCAGTCGCGATATTTGCGCGAGTCCCCAGGCAAACTGTACCAGCCCGGATCGGGTACGGTGGATTGCGGTGTAACAAGACCGGATAACAAGCCTGCCATTGCCATAAATGGCTTGATCGTGGAGCCAGGCGGATACGAGCCCTGGATGGCGCGATTAAACAGTGGAACGTCCAGTGAGTCGCGCAGTGCCGCGTAATCAGCTGAACTGATGCCATTGACAAACAGATTGGCATCGAAGCCCGGTGTGGAGACCAGAGCCAGCACACCGCCGGTTCGCGGATCGATTGCAACCACCGCACCGCGCCGGTCGCCCAATGCATCGAATGCAGCACGCTGTATTCGATAGTCCAGAGACAGGGTGAGGTCTTTACCAGGTGCCGGTGCGATGCGTTCGAGTACGCGGAGCACACGTCCATGCGCGTTGCTTTCCACGTTCTGGTAACCCACATCGCCGTGCAGGATGTCCTCGTAATATTTTTCTATTCCCACTTTACCCACGTGGAATGTCCCGCGGTAATCGGTCTCATCCAGTTCCTGAGCCTCCTGCTCATTGATGCGACCGACATAGCCAATGGCGTGCGAGAACAGCTCTCCATAGGGGTAGTGACGCAGCAACTGCGCCTCTACCACAACGCCCGGCAGCCGGAAACGGTTGACAGCGAGTTGCGCGCGCTCCTTTTCAGTCAGTCGAAACCGCAGAGGCACCGGCTCGTAGGGGCGACTGCGATAAAGCTTTTTGCGGAAGTTTTCCAGGTCACTCTCGGACACCGGGAGCAGAGTCTGTAACTCTGTCAACGTAGCGTCCAGATCAGTCACCCGCTCACGCACGACCGACAGCACATAACTGGGGCGATTGTCTGCCAGCAGCACACCGTTGCGATCGTAGATCAAGCCGCGTCTGGGCGGCAGCGGCTGCAACTGTACCCTGTTGCGCTCGGATTGCGTGCGGTAAACCTCATACTCGGTAATCTGCAGCGAGTAGTACCGCATCAGGATCACACCCAGGAGCGCCACCACCAGGACAATCGCAAGAATCGTGCGAAAGCCATAGATACGGGACTCCAGTTGCGGATCCTTTAAATCAAATTGCGGTAGCATCTAGACGGCTTGGTAACCCACGGTGTTGAGGGGGTGAATACTAGGCGCGATGATACGGGTGGTTGACCGTGATTGTCCAAGCCCGATACAACTGTTCTGCGAGTAATACTCGCACCAAGGGGTGTGGCAGGGTCAAATCACTGAGCGACCAACGCTCATCCGCACGGGCTAGACAGGCAGGAGATAGGCCATCCGGGCCGCCAATCAGGAAACTGTAGTTGTCCCCGGACATCTGCCAGGCCTCCAACTTCTGAGCAAAGCGTGCTGTCGACAGATGCTTGCCTGCCACGTCCAGGGCTATCACGCGCTCGCCGGGTGCAATGTTCTTTAATATCTGCTCGCCCTCAGCGACGCACAATTGCTGTGCTGCGGCATCCTTTCCCCGCTTTGCCAGCGGTATCTCGCGCCAAACCGGTTTCAGCTCCCGCGGTAACCGCTTGGTGTATTCCTCAATGCCCTGATTCACCCACCCGGGCATTCGCGTTCCAACGGCAAGAACGCTGATGCGCATCAGATTGTAGCTTCAGGTAGTGTCCAGAGGCGTTCCAGGTCATAAAAATCGCGGGTCGCCGGCAACATGACATGCACCACGACATCACCAAAATCCACCAGAACCCATTCCCCGGCATCCTCTCCTTCCGTGCCCAGCGGATACACCCCTTGCTTCTTGGCCTCTGCTGACACATGGCTGGCGAGCGATTTGACGTGGCGATTGGAGGTGCCGCTGGTGATAACCAGATAATCCATCACATCGGTCAATCCACTGACATCCAGCGTTACCGTGTTGACCGCTTTCATATCGCCCAGCTTCTCAGTGACAAACTCTGCGAACTGTTCAGATTCCATGGCACTGATTTACTTGGTCATTCATAGCTCGTGCTCCCGTAATTAACGATAAAGTTCATGCATTTGAATATAATCCAACACTGACTGCGGCAGCAGGTAGCGCGCAGACCGCCCGGTCGACAAAATTTCACGTATCTCAGTGGATGCTATCGCCAGCGGCCGCAGTTCCAGCAACGCGAGAAACCCGGCAGACTTCTGCCGCAGCATACTGGTATCTGCAACACGATGCGTTCGCACCCACTGCGCCACCGCGCCTGACCGCGGCAGTGTCCACCCGGGGCGCGCCAGCACCACTATGTGGGCCCAATCAAGCAGCTCCTGCCAACGGTGCCACTGCGGTATCTCCTGAATGGCATCGCAACCCAAGACCATACACAGACCAATCTGTGGCCCCAGTTCGCTGCGCAACTCTATCAGGCTGTCTATGGTATAGGATTTGCCGCTGCGTCGTAGCTCTCGTTGATCGCACACCAGACGCGGCTCACCCTCTACAGCCAGCTCTACCATGGCGGCGCGGTGAGCTGCGCTGCATCTGGGTGTATCGCGATGGGGGGGTTGCGCACTGGGCATCAGGCGCAATTGTTTCAACTGCAGTCGCTCAACTAACTCAACGGCAGAACGCAAGTGACCGTAATGTACGGGATCAAACGTTCCACCAAAGACGCCTACCAGAGGAGTCACGAGCGCGAGCGATGCACTCAAGTGCGAATCTGCCCCTCGCCAAGCACCACGAATTTCTGCGTGGTAAGGCCCTCCAGGCCCACTGGCCCGCGAGCATGCAGCTTGTCGGTGGAAATACCGATCTCCGCACCGAGGCCATACTCAAAACCATCGGCTAACCTTGTGGATGCATTGACCATGACGGAGCTTGAATCCACTTCCCGCAGGAAGCGCATGGCACGGAGGTGGTCTCGCGTCACAATGCTGTCTGTGTGCTGCGAGCTGTACATGTTGATATGATCGATCGCCTGATCAAGCCCGTCCACCACACGCACCGCCAGAATCGGCGCCAGGTACTCCGCGCCCCAGTCCTCCTCCGTTGCCGCCTGGGTACCCGGCAAAATGCTCAATGTGCGGGCACAACCGCGCAATTGCACACCCGCTGCCGCGTAAGCGTGCGCCAGACGCGGTAGCAACTCGGCGGCTTTCGATTCCGCCACCAACAAGGTCTCCATCGTATTGCAGGTACCATAACGCTGCGTCTTGGCATTCACCGCAATCGTCACGGCCATATCGTCATCCGCCCCGTCATCTATATAGACATGGCAGACACCATCCAGATGCTTTATCACCGGCACCCTGGCATCCCTGCTGATGCGTTCGATCAAGCCTTTACCGCCGCGCGGCACGATGACATCCACATATTGCGGCATGGCTATCAACTGCCCAACAGCCGCACGGTCAGCAGTGGCTACCACCTGAATCGCTGCAGAGGGAAGTCCAGCTGCCTGCAATCCCTGCACCAGACACTCGGCAATCGCACAGTTGGAGGACAGCGCCTCGGAACCACCACGCAGAATAGTAGCGTTGCCGGATTTGAGGCAAAGGCTTGCTGCCTCTACAGTGACATTGGGTCGCGATTCATAAATAATGCCGATAACACCGAGTGGGACTCGCATGCGTCCTACCCGGATACCGCTGGGCATACTGCGCATCTCTGAGATACTGCCAACCGGATCCGGCAGCGCTGCTACCTGGCGCAAGCCTTCCAGCATGGCGTCGATGCGCGCAGGAGTCAGTTCAAGCCGATCCAGCAGTGGTGCCTCCAGGGCATTGCTACGGCCCTGCTCGATATCCCTTTGGTTTGCTTCGGCCAGTTTACCGCGCGCACCGTCGAGAGCATCGTGCACCGCCACCAGTGCGCTATTGCGCACTGCAGTCGATGACGCTGCCACGGTACGCGATGCCGCTCGCGCAGCGCTACCCAACTCGACCATGTACTGATCAACGTTCATTGCACACCAACTGTGACTGACGCAAAACGGCGATTATACCTGATCGTTCAAGACGTTGTGATAAGCTCCTTCCTTAATTTGTCTTGGGAAATCGCATGACCACACAACCTGAGGTGGAGTTTTTTTACGATTGCTCCAGCCCATGGACCTACTTCGCTTTCACGCGAATTATCCCGTTGACGCAACGCTTGAACTTGCCAATCCGCTGGCGGCCCATTCTGGTGGGTGGCGTCTTTAACGCAGTCAATCGGGAGCTTTACTCAGCGCGCGAGTCTATGTTCAACAACCCGGACAGCCCGCGCCTGAAATACTATATAAAGGATATGCAGGACTGGGCCAGGCTCTGTGGCGTGCGTGCCCAAATGCCCGCAGGTCATCCAATCAATAGTGTCAAAGCGATGCGTGGCGCCTGTTTTGCACAAGAACGAGGTGCGCTGATACCTTACTCTCGGGCCGTATTTGAAACTTATTGGGGAAGCGATACGCCAGATATTGCCAGCGAAGAGGTGCTTGCTGCCATTTGCGAGCGCGTGGGTCTCAACACAGGGGAATTTTTTGACGCGATTGCCAGCCAACCTTACAAGGACTTGCTACGCGCCAATACGGATGAGCTCATCGCTCGCGGCGGATACGGCTCTCCCACAATCTTTGTGAATGGCGACGATATGTATTTCGGCAATGATCGCCTGGAACTGGTTGCGTATCGACTAGCGCAAATTCTCGAGATTAATCAGGGGCCATAGGTCGTCACGCGCACGCGGGCGACCGAACTCGACAATAAAAAAGCGGGCACAAAGCCCGCTTCAACCGTACGCATGAACGGAATTACAACGCAGCCGCATTTTCCGCCAAATAAGAAGCAACGCCTGCAGGTGACGCATTCATTCCCTTGTCACCTTTGTTCCAACCCGCCGGACACACTTCCCCATGCTCATCAGTGAACTGCAGGGCTTCTACCAGACGGATCAACTCGTCCACGTTACGACCCAAGGGGAGATCATTGACCAGTTGGGCGCGCACTACCCCTTTCGGATCGATGATGAAAGCGCCCCGGAAAGCAACTCCACCAGCACTCTCGACATCAAAGGATCGACAAATATCGTGATTGACGTCTGCCGCCATGGTGTAGGTCACAGCGCCGATACCGCCGTCTTTCACTGCAGTATTACGCCAGGCATTGTGGGTAAACTGCGAGTCGATGGAGACAGCTACCACCTCGACGCCCAACTCTCGGAATTTGTCCATACGGTGATCCAGGGCGATCAGTTCGGATGGACATACAAAGGTAAAATCGAGTGGATAAAAGAACACCAGACCGTATTTGCCCGCCATCGCCTCGGAACGCTTGTATGAATCTACGATCTCTCCAGTACCCAGTACCGCCGCCACATCAAAATCCGGCGCTGGCTTACCAACTAAAACACCCATGCATTCTTACTCCCTTTGCAGTTCAGTCTATCGCGCCAACTCCCCATGAGGTGGCGCGCTCGACAAAGATAATACACAGGGTGTTTGATATCGCCTATTTAATTGTAGGCATGGACTTGATAGCGATTAGCTATACCCAAATTCAGCTTACTCGGACGCAGCGGTGACGGCAGATTCCTTGATCAAAGTTTGCAACTCTCCGGTCTGGTACATCTCTGTCACAATGTCACAGCCACCGATCAACTCACCACCCACCCATAATTGCGGGAACGTAGGCCAGTTGGCGTATTGGGGAAGTGCAGCCCGAATATCGGGATTGCTGAGGATATCGACGTAAGCGAAGCGCTCGCCACATGCCATCAGCGCTTCCACAGTACGCGCTGAAAAACCGCACTGCGGCTGATTGGGGGAGCCCTTCATATAGAGCAAAATCGGGTTTTTGGCGATCTGGTCTTTGATAGTCTCGAGAATGTCCATGTGCTGTCCTGTGTGATTCTGCCCCGATGGGGCTGGTGTGCCTGGGCGCTATCTTAACTCATTCTGGGTCAGTAGTGATCCTGCCTGTGCTTTCAGATTGCCAATCTGACAGCTTGCGGATATAGTGGCTGGTTTCGAGGCAGCTCCCGCTGCCTTTTTGCGTTTTTGGGAGAGCCAGAATCATGTCGGCGCTGATGCAAACTTACGCCAGGTTACCGGTGACATTTAGTCACGGAAAGGGGGTGTACCTCTACGACACTGACGGTCGACGCTACCTCGACGGCATCTCAGGCATTGCTGTGAACGGTCTGGGACACGCTCATCCTGCGGTGACAAACGCCATCCGGGAACAGGCTGACAAACTCGTCCACACTTCCAATTTGTATCGCATCGAGGCACAGGAACAGCTGGCATCAGCCCTCACACAAGTCGCCGAGATGGAGAACTGTTTTTTCGGCAACTCCGGCGCAGAGGCCAACGAGGCTGCGATCAAACTCGCACGGCTGCACGGCCATCGATTGGGCGTCAAAAAACCTGCCATTGTGGTGCTGGAGGGCGCATTCCACGGGCGCACACTGGCGACATTAAGCGCCACGGGGAACCGCAAGATACAGGCCGGCTTCGAACCATTGGTAACCGGATTTGTTCGTGCACCTCGCAATGACATCGAGGCACTGCGCCAGATCGCTGCCAACAACCCCGACGTGGTGGCTTTCCTCGCCGAACCTATTCAGGGAGAAAGCGGTGTGAAGGTGCTGGAGCAACACTACCTTGAAGCAGCGCGCAAGATCTGCACTGATCAGGACTGGCTGTTTATGCTGGATGAGGTACAGACGGGCAATGGCCGCACCGGCACCTATTTTGCGCACCAGGGGCTCGGCCTGATTCCCGATGTAGTCACCACCGCCAAAGGGCTGGGCAACGGTGTGCCCATTGGTGCCTGCCTGGCGCGTGGCGCAGCGGCCCAAGTCCTGGGCGCAGGCCAGCACGGCTCCACTTTTGGCGGCAACCCGCTAGTCTGCGCAGCCGGACTGGCAGTGGTGAACACCATCGCACAAGAGCACCTGTGTAAGCGCGCGAGTCATATGGGTCAATTCATCGCTGACGCGCTGGTCGCGGAGTGCAGCGGCGCTGCCCAATTCAAGGAAATCCGCGGAAAGGGTCTCATGTTGGGCATTGAGTTACGCAAGGATTGCGGCGAACTGGTCACGCGCGCGATGGAAGCAGGCCTGCTGATCAATGTCACTAACGGTAATACGGTCCGCCTGTTACCGCCACTGGTAATCAGTGAACAGGAAGCACAAGAGTTGGTCAGCGGTGTCGCCAGGCTGATCCGCGACTTCCACTGACTCCACCCCATTGGCCAAGCGAACAGGACAGATGATGTCAGACACTCGGCATTTTTTGACGCTCTTGGATTTCAGCCCGCTAGAGCTGCAACAGATCATCGAGCGCGCCATTGATATGAAGCGAGAACACCGGGCAGGGGTCGACCAGCGGGCCTTCCCCGGCGCGGTGCTGGGTATGATCTTCGCCAAATCGTCGACCCGAACGCGCGTCTCGTTTGAAGCAGGTATGGCGCAGCTTGGTGGTCACGCCATGTTCCTTTCGCCACAGGACACCCAGCTGGGTCGCGGCGAGCCGGTTGAGGACAGCGCGCGTGTAATCTCATCGATGGTGGATCTGGTTGTTATTCGCACCTTTGGCCACGATATCGTGACGCGCTTTGCCGCACACTCCCGCGTGCCTGTGATCAATGCGCTGACAGATGATTATCATCCTTGCCAGTTATTGGCCGACATGCAGACGTGGGTGGAGCACAGGGGCAGTATCGCCGGCAAGTCAGTATGCTGGGTGGGCGATGGCAACAATATGTGCCAGTCCTACATCAACGCCGCACGACAATTTGATTTTGCGCTGACCATAGCCTGCCCTCCGGGGTTCGAACCAGGCAGCGCTCTGCTTTCAACTAACAGCGACCGGGTCAGGATTGAGCACAACCCGGCCTTGGCTGTACGCGGGGCTGACCTGGTCGTGACGGATGTGTGGGCATCCATGGGCCAGGAGAGTGAGCAACTGGAGCGCGCCAAATTGTTCGCGCCCTATCAGCTGAACCATGAACTGATGAGCCTGGCTGCCAGTGACGCCCTCTATATGCACTGCCTGCCCGCCCATCGTGGCGAGGAGATCAGCGCGCAATTGATGGACGCGCCGGATACCGTGATCTGGGACGAAGCCGAGAACCGGCTGCATGCACAGAAGGCACTGATGGAAACCCTGCTGCTGGCCAATAGAGGTTGAATAGCGCGCGAGCTGGCAAGACAGCGGCGCGCTCCTCGCCCAAATAATTATTGGGCATATGACACAAATTTTTTATAAAAAATTAATCGATACACTCGCAATATTCGCGTTTCAGCCCACCCCAAGATTGGTCTACACAAGCAAACCAAGGCCTGCGCGGTTAGTAGGCGCAGACACACATTTCTGTGAACACCTTATCCACAATTTAAACCCAGTCTAATTCCCTTGCAAAGCACCTGTAGCCGCATTATCTTGTACCTGAGTGAAGCATATACCCCTACATATTGGGTATAGTGGCTAAAGTACGAACAAAAAAATTCAACAACTTAGCCACTGAAGCAGGGATTTCCCCTCCCCCAGCCGACATCGGGATGTCATCCCGTTGCGGACGGCGACCTGCGGGTATACGTGCTTTTCCAAACGGTCACCAAATAAAGCCAAAAGCCGGCATTTCGGAGAACACATGCAAACACAGATCAATCAGGACGGCACTACCGCCGGCGAAACCCCCCCAAGACAATCATCAGCCGTCAGCGGTTCAATTGCCGCCACAGCGCCGGGCCAATTACGTGTTATCAAGCGCAATGGCACCGTGGTGCCATTTGAAGCCAGCAAAATCGCAGTTGCTATCACCAAGGCATTCCTTGCTGTAGAGGGCGGTACGGCGGCGGCATCCAGCCGTATCCACGAAACAGTGGCCAAACTGACAGCTGCAGTGATGAGCACTTTCCAGCGCCGTATGCCCTCCGGCGGCACTATTCACATCGAGGACATCCAGGATCAGGTGGAACTGTGCCTAATGCGCTCCGGAGAACACAAAATCGCCCGCGATTACGTGATCTACCGGGAGCGGCAGGCGCAGAAACGCGCCGCCAAACAGACACTGTCTCCAGCCACTCAGGCAGCTGCCGGCAATATCACGGTAATCCAGGCGGATGGCAGCCGCGCACCGCTGGATCTGGACCGCTTGCACACCATAGTCAACGAGGCTTGCTTCGAGCTGTCCGATGTCAGCGAAACAGAAATCCTGGACGAGGCACTGAAGAACCTCTACGACGGTGTCAGCCAATCTGAACTGAGCACTTCGCTGGTGATCACTGCCCGCACCATGATAGAGAAAGAACCCAACTATACCTTCGTTTCCGCGCGCCTGTTGTGCGACAACCTGCGCGCCGAAGCGCTGAGCTTTCTCGGTGTGGCCGATAGCGCCACCCAGCACGACATGACTACGCTGTACGCCAAAGCACTGCCAGCCTATGTGGAAAAGGGCGTGCAATTGGAGTTACTGGCACCGAATCTGCAACAGTTCGATCTGGAACGACTGGGCCAGGCACTGCTGCCCGAGCGCGACCTCCAATTCACCTATCTTGGCCTGCAAACTCTTTACGATCGTTACTTCATCCATAGCAACAACACGCGTATCGAGTTGCCGCAGATATTTTTCATGCGCGTAGCCATGGGGCTTGCCGCAGAGGAGGAGGACCGCAACGCTCGAGCCATCGAATTCTATGAGTTGCTGTCTTCGTTCGACTATATGAGCTCTACCCCGACGCTGTTTAATGCAGGCACACTGCGCCCACAGCTGTCCTCCTGTTACCTCACCACCGTGCCGGACAATCTCTACGGCATTTACGGCGCCATTCAGGACAATGCCATGTTGTCCAAATTCGCCGGTGGACTGGGCAACGACTGGACACCGGTGCGCGCACTGGGCGCCTACATCAAGGGTACTAACGGCAAATCGCAGGGCGTTGTGCCTTTCCTCAAAGTTGTCAATGACACGGCTGTAGCAGTCAATCAGGGTGGCAAACGCAAGGGCGCTGTATGTGCCTATCTCGAAACCTGGCACCTTGATATCGAAGAGTTCGTGGAACTGCGTAAAAACACCGGCGACGACCGCCGCCGCACGCACGACATGAACACTGCTAACTGGATACCGGATCTGTTCATGAAGCGGGTGTTCGACGGTGGCGACTGGACGTTGTTCTCACCCAACGATGTGCCCGATCTTCACGATCTGTACGGCGAGGCTTTCGAGCAGCGCTACGTCCAATACGAGGAGTTGGCACGCACCGGTAAGCTCAAACTGTTCAAGACGCTCAAAGCGGAGAACCTGTGGCGCAAGATGTTGGGCATGTTGTTCGAGACCGGCCACCCGTGGATGACCTTTAAGGATCCGTGCAATCTGCGCTCGCCACAGCAGCACGTCGGCGTTGTGCACTCGTCCAATCTGTGCACGGAGATCACGCTCAACACCAACAAAGACGAGATTGCAGTATGTAATCTGGGCTCGGTGAACCTGCCGCAGCACATTGACGAGAACGGCCTCAACCTGGAAAAACTGCAAAAGACCGTGCGCACAGCCGTTCGCATGCTGGATAACGTAATTGACATCAACTATTACTCGGTACCTCAGGCTGAAGCCTCTAATATGCGCCACCGCCCGGTGGGTTTGGGCCTGATGGGTTTCCAGGACGCACTGTACAAGAAGCACCTGGCCTACGGCTCTGACGCGGCCGTGGAGTTTGCTGACCGTTCCATGGAAGCCATCAGTTATTTCGCGATCCAGGCATCCAGTGAGCTGGCCAGCGAACGCGGCTCCTACTCCAGCTACCAGGGTTCACTGTGGAGCCAGGGCATCTTTCCGCTCGATTCACTGGATCGCCTGATCGCTGAGCGCGGTGAAAAGTACATTCAGGTCGACCGCAGTCATACCCTTGATTGGGAATCTCTGCGCGCCACAGTCAAGGCACAGGGCATGCGCAATTCCAACGTGATGGCCATTGCGCCCACAGCGACAATAGCCAATATCACTGGTGTCTCTCAGTCCATCGAGCCGACCTACCAGAACCTGTACGTGAAATCGAACCTCTCTGGCGAGTTCACCGTCGTTAATCCCTATCTTGTACGCGACCTGAAATCACGCGGCCTGTGGGACAAGGTGATGGTCAATGACCTGAAATACTACGATGGCAGCGTGCAGGCCATCGACCGTGTTCCAGCGGACTTGAAAGCGATCTACTCGACCGCGTTTGAGGTCGAGCCCCGCTGGCTGGTTGAGTCCGCCAGTCGTCGCCAGAAGTGGATCGATCAGGCACAGTCCTTGAACCTGTACATCAACAACGCCAACGGCAAGAAACTGGATATCACCTACCGTATGGCCTGGTTCAGCGGCCTGAAAACCACATATTACCTGCGCTCGCTGGCAGCGACCGGAACAGAGAAGTCAACGATCGACACCGGTACCTTGAATGCCGTTTCCAAAGGTACAGAATCCACAAGCGGACCAGCACCAGTACCAGCAGCCTGCTCGCTGGATGATCCGGACTGCGAAGCGTGCCAATAGGTTCGTCCGCAGAATGCCTATAACAATGACACAGGAAAAATCGGGAAGTGAAAGCCATGTTAAGTTGGGATGATTATCACAAAGAAGAAGCTGTGCCGGCCAGCGCAGCCAACTCCGTCAATGCCGCAGCCTCGCTCAAGGTAAACAAAGCGCCTCCGAAAGCGGCGGCAGTGGCCGAGCCCAAACCGCAGACACTGGATTTAGCGGCTCATACCAAAGCTGTCGATGCGGCGGAACACATCGATGTAGCGCCCGGCCTTGAGGCACTGGAAATGGGTGCCGCGCGCGTGTCGGTAGACGAAAAAGCCATGATTAACTGCCGCGCTGACCTCAATCAGCTGGTGCCTTTCAAATACGAGTGGGCCTGGCAGAAATACATCGATGGCTGCGCCAACCACTGGATGCCCCAGGAAATCAACATGACCGCCGACGTGGCGACCTGGAAAAATCCTGAGGGTCTGTCTGATGACGAGCGCCGTATCGTACAACGCAATCTGGGCTATTTTTCTACGGCCGATTCCCTGGTGGCCAACAATCTGGTGCTGGCCATCTACAGACTGATCACCAATCCCGAGTGCCGACAGTACCTGTTGCGCCAGGCGTTTGAGGAAGCCATTCACACCCACGCCTACCAGTACTGTATTGAGTCTCTGGGCATGGATGAAGGCGAAGTGTTCAACATGTACCGTGAGGTTCCATCGGTAGCCAAAAAAGCAGCCTGGAGCATCAGCCACACGCATGAGTTGAGCGATCCGAACTTCAAGACCGGCACCTCAGAAGCAGACCAGACTTTGCTACGCAATCTGATTGGCTTCTATGCAGTCACTGAGGGAATTTTCTTTTACTGCGGGTTCACCCAGATTCTCTCCATGGGCCGCCGCAACAAGATGACCGGCGTAGCAGAACAGTTCCAGTACATCCTGCGCGATGAATCCATGCATCTGAACTTCGGAATCGATGTGATCAACCAGATCAAACTGGAAAATCCACACTTGTGGACCAAGGCATTTCAGCAGGAAGCCATCCAGATGATCATGGAGGGCACCCAGCTGGAGATAGAATACGCGCGCGACACAATGCCGCGCGGTGTGTTGGGCATGAATGCAGCGATGATGGAAGAGTACCTGCACTTTATCGCCAATCGTCGCCTGTCTCAGCTGGGCCTGCCTGAGCAGTATCCTGGCGCACAGAATCCCTTCCCATGGATGTCGGAAATTATGGATTTGCGCAAAGAGAAAAACTTCTTCGAAACACGGGTAATCGAATACCAGACGGGCGGCGCCCTGACTTGGGATTAATACGCTTGAGCGGCCGCTTCCATAGTGTGGCCGCAAATACATCACAAATATGTTGAGAAGCAGCTCTAACAGAGGAATCTCACATGGCGAGTAGCGACAAGAACCCGTCCGAAACAGAAACTATCCTGATGGCCCTGGATCAAATCAGCCAGACCATTGACGTTATGACCAGTGTAGTGGGAAGGCTGCGTAACTATATGCAGCAACAACAGTCCGCCACCGCGGATAAAACCAAGGAACTGCAGTCCGAGATGCAATCGGACCGCATTCTTCACTAACAGAAGCTGACCGTGGCAGGTATTTACTAACCAGCCGGGGTCACGCATTTGCCGATCGACGATATACACCTCGTCACGGTCGCATTGCCGGTGAACATATCCGCATCTACATTCCACTCCAGGGCACATAAACTCCGCCCCAATCTAGTCAATCAATCGACCGGGCGAATTCCACCACTACATGAAACGATATATCCTCTGGGACAATGACGGTGTTTTGGTCAACACCGAATTCTGGTATTTCAAGGCAACACAAAAGGCATTGGCAGAACTTGGTATTGTGTTGCCCGAACCACTCTATCTGCGGCGTATGGTCCGCGGTGAGTCAAGTTGGGATCTCGCCCGGGCGGCGGGGATTGA
This sequence comes from Halioglobus sp., assembly GCA_041396025.1. Taxonomy (GTDB): domain Bacteria; phylum Pseudomonadota; class Gammaproteobacteria; order Pseudomonadales; family Halieaceae; genus Marimicrobium. The sequence goes on from JAWKZL010000007.1 coordinate 44,193, forward strand.
TGCGAAGCGCATTACGCAACAGAAACAGCAAAGGGATGCCGACTATAGGCGCTATCTGGCACGCGAGCATATCGATATTCCAGGCGTCGAGTCGGTCCTGCAGGCATTGTCGAAAAAGTATCGAATGGGTATTGTCACAACATCCAAACGCGACCACTTCGAAGTAATCCACAACACAAGAAATTTAGTTCATTACATGGATTTCGTCCTCACGCGAGAGGACTACGTGTCATCCAAGCCCTCCCCGGAACCCTACCTGCTTGCCCTTAACCTATTCGGGGCGAAGGCTGAAGAGTGTTTAGTAGTGGAAGACTCCCAGCGCGGCCTGCAATCAGCTCTGGCCGCTGGCATTGACTGTGCAGTCGTCTACAATCAGTTTACAGCGAGTCATGATTTCACGGGTGCTTGCTATTTGCTGGACTCGATAGTCAAATTGCCAGGGATCATTGATGATCGACGGACTTAAGTACCACGGATGTTTGCGCCGGTTTGACGGTTTCGCAGCTAGAGAGACTGACATTTTTCACTTTTTTGCATGGATGTTCGTACTTGTTGCTTCGCTTACTATTCTCGCGACTTTGCAAACGCCAGCGCAGGCCGCGGCAACTGCCTCCTACTCTCCCACCATACTGCGCGTAGGCCCCGAGCGCGCATTGAAAACTCCCAGCGAGGCTGCGCGACTGGCCCGCGCGGGCGATACTGTCGAAATCGATGCGGGGTTATACATCAATGACTACGCATCCTGGATTCAGGACAACCTCACCATCCGCGGTATGGGTGGTATGGCCCATCTTCAATCAACAGAATTAATACCCAATGGCAAGGCTATCTGGATTGTTCATGGCAACAATACCGTGATAGAGAACATCGAGTTTTCCGGCGCGAAAGTTAAGGATACAAACGGTGCAGGAATACGCCACGAAGCGGGCAACCTGACACTGCGTAACACCTACTTCCACCACAATGAATTTTCCATCCTGACTGGCGAGGATAAACTGGCGACTCTGAACATTGAGTCGTCGCGCTTTTGGTTTCAGAAGCGAGAAAACACCTTTAGCCACGGCCTGTATATTGGCGTGTTAAAAAGCTTTACATTAATCGGCAGCCATGTAAAAGGAACTGATCGAGGACACCAGATCAAATCGCGCGCTCTGGAGAATCACATCCTGTATAACCGCATTGAAGACATACCGAATGGCACCTCCAGCCGCCTCATAGATTTACCCAACTGTGGACTGAGTTTTATTGTCGGCAATGACATGCAACAGGCGATCACCACACAGAATGTGGACGTCATAGGCTATGGAGCGGAGGGCTGCGACACCCGCACACCACGCCAGCACCGACTGTTTGTAGTGAACAATACCCTGATCAATGAGGCGTGGAATGGTACGTTGGTAAAAAACCACGCTAAAGGGGATGTTTTGGTGGCGAACAACTTGATTTTCGGAAATGCTAATCTACTGCTCGGCAGAGGAAAAAAGCTGAACAACGTCGAGCTCAACCTCAACCAGAGACAACCAGGACTCTGGGATGCACCGCCGGATTCTGCGGCTATCGATGCGGCGCGCTTGCTTCCAGACGCCGAAGGCATCTCGCTGGTGCCGACGCGGGAGTTCTCACCTCCCTTGGGCAGTATTGAGAGAATATTCCACGACATTCCAGACGCAGGCGCCCATGAACGTTCAAAAACCGACTCCGAGAGCCACGTTTTGCGCTAATCAGGCCAGGAGCGCGAACGCTACCGTCCACCTGCACTTAACATTTCATCGATGCGCAACAATGCCGCCTCTAACTCAGCGCTTCCCAGACCAGTACCGCGAAAATATTCTTCAGCCATAGGCGCAATACCGCAGCGCTCCGGTAACTTTTCACCCTCAGCCATCATACGGTACAAGGTAGGTAGAAATACGAACTGCAGCCACTGGGGGAAAGTCAAAGTATCGATGCAAAAAGGCTGTTCTGAGGACAGTGCTTCAGCCGTTGGTGGCATCTTGTCCCACTGTCCGAGTTGACGCAGTTGCGCTTCTACGTCTATCAATATTTCAGCTATCTCTGTATGCATTTTCACCTTTTGTGCATTGTAATTCAGCGCTTTCCGCTGCTGCAGCCAGCTGCAAAAACGATGCCATGGTCACATGATGCTGCAACAGGCCACAATACTACCCGACAGCGTCACGCCTGCGAGCTTCAGTTTTGACCAAATGCAACAATGCGGATATTCTGACGCTGCAATCCGCCAGCCTCTGCCTCGATCGACACCGGCAGACACGCGGGTGTAGTTCAATGGCAGAACGGCAGCTTCCCAAGCTGCATACGTGGGTTCGATTCCCATCACCCGCTCCACCCTTGATCGGCATAGTCGCTGCAACCGATAGAAGTGGATTAAGACAATCCGCGCACTGCAGATCAATTCGAATTGGCAACAGCTTATCGTCACACGTTTTGTGCAACTCAATCCAGCTGAAGCCGAAATGGGGGCAATGAATCCAGGATCGCCCGACCATAGCGTTTGGTCAGAATACGTCTATCCATTAGAGTAATGCGACCGCTGTCCTGTTCTGTGCGCAGCAATCTACCACTTGCCTGTAACAGGCGCAGTGCCGCATCAGGTACGCTGATTTCCATAAAGGCATTGCGTCCCTGAGCTTCCACCCACTCGACCAGCGCGGCCTCCAATGGACTATCAGGGACAGCAAAGGGAATCTTGGCTATCACCACATGACGACAATAGTCACCGGGTAAATCAACACCTTCCGCAAAACTGGAAAGGCCGAATATAACGCTACCCTTGCCACTATCGATCGCTGCTTTATGCCGGCGCAAAACTTCCTGTTTACTGTAATCACCCTGCATCAATATTCGGCCGCCAAATTCACCGCTGACCCCCTGATACACCTCTTGCATCTGACGACGTGAAGAAAACAGCACCAAGCTGCCTTCTGCATGCGACAATACTGCTGGCAGCGCAGCGATGAGCGCCTGTGTGTGTGCCTGTGCGTCTCCAGGGTCGCAGTCCATTGCGGGCACAGTAAATATGGCGTTCGCATAATTGAACGGGCTTGCCACCACCTTGTAGTTGGCGTCGGGCGGAGCACCTGAATGCAACTTGAAGCGATCAAACGAGTTCAGGGCAGTTATCGTCGCCGAGGTCACCACCACGCCTGCTGCCCTGGACCACAAACAATCTTGCAGAATGTCCGCTGCCAGCACAGGACTACAACGCAGCTCGTAACCGACCTGGCCAGCGCTGTTAAGCAACGTGATCCAACGCGCCTTGGGCGGTACTTCGCCCTCGCCGCTCACCGCATATTCGCGCCATAACGCCAGGGCAGCTTCTGCCCTGCCAAGCATCCCGCCCACATTAATATGCCAGGTCTCGATTTCAGCTTTGTCCACGCCGACGTTTTCATCATCCAGCGCGGCTTCCAAAATGCTTTCCAAACGAGCAAAGGTACCACTCAGTTTCAGAAATAGTCCGGCGAGTGCGGTCGCCACCGGAAGCAGCGAGCTCGGCACCAAACCGTGCTCCAGCCGCAATTGCTGCTCGTCCCGCCTGCTATCGGGTTGGGTGCCTTCAAAGAGCGCGGCAACCGTCTGTTCCGCCAACTGCAGCGCAGCGATAGTGTCCTCCATGTCATTGGGCAACGACTGCAGCAATCGCTGGGCGCTCTCAATAACGACCAAAGTTGCCCCTGACTGCGACAATGATTTTTTGCTGTCCTGCAACCAGGTAATGGTGGAATGCAGGCGACAGAAACTTGCAAAGTGCGATAGGGCCTTGTCGGGCAGGTGGTGTCCTTCATCGAACACATAGATACTATCTTCCGGTGGCGCGAGGATAGCACCGCCTCCCAGCGCAAGGTCAGACAGAACAAGGTCATGATTGGTAACAATAATGTCTGCGCTCTGCAACTCATCACGTGCGCGATAGAAGCTGCACTGACCGACATTCGGGCAACGGCGACCACTGCACTGACTGTGATCAGTCGTGACTGTGTACCAAACGTCCTCCGCCACGCTTTCCGGCCAGTTGTCCCGGTCGCCATCCCATTGTCCCCGACCCAAAGCATCCAACATCGCGTCATAGACTGGCAGCGCGGCTGCCACCTGTGGAGCCGTAAACTCGTCGGGATACAGTGGGATCAACGAGGAAGCGCCCTGATCCTCAGCGATCAAGCGATCCAATTTGGACAGACACACATAGCGACGCCGTCCTTTGGCCATCGCATAACTGAAATCCATGCCGCTGCTTTGCCGAATATCAGGCAGGTCCTTGTTTACGAATTGCTCTTGCAAGGCAATAGTAGCGGTGGCGACCACCAACCGTTTCCCCAGTGCCTGAGCTACAGGAATAGCGGCCACAGCATACGCAATGGTCTTACCAGTGCCCGTGCCTGCCTCAATCACACAAACAGCAGGTAAGTCGCTTTTGTCCTCGCCTGGCGATGGAATACGAGACAGCGTGTTGGCAATCTCTGCAATCATCTGTCGCTGACCCCAACGCGGCGTCAGCGATTTGCTCGCGACTATGGCGTTGTAGGCGTCACGAATGGTGCCTTTGAGGTCCTCGCTCAGCAAGGCGTGGAGGTTCGAGCCGCCAGCGCCAGCTTACTCACAACTGCGTTGGCATAAATGCCAAGCGCGTAGGGTCGATGCGGTTCCGGCATAGCATCTATGCGTGCTTCAAAAGCCGCTTCACTACAATCTCCTGGCTCCAGATTAAACTCTTTTGGAACTACAGCGTCGCTGCCGTACAAACGGCGATACGCGTAAAGATTGGTCGGGTGCAGGCAATATCCGCTGATAACCTGTCTATCGACCTCTATGGCAACAGCCTCGGGCGTATCCAGTTCTCCGTCCAGCGGCACGCCGAACGACACATGCACACGACCCTTATCACCCGCGATTCCTTGCGCTATGGATGCCACATCTTCCTGCTCTCCCTTTTCATAATGACCGTCAGTGGCCTTTTGATAGAGTTCCCTGGCCTTCATCGCATCGCAAGGATCTAGTTCATAGGAAATCGCAACAGGCACGATATTGAGACTGCGGATATGAGCACCAAATTCCTGCTCTCGCTTATCACGGCTCATGGACAACATTTTGATTATTACCGGTTCAGTACGATCAACACCGTCTTTGGCTCGGCCCTCACGTTGTGCAATCCAGATGGGTGCGGCATCCTGCAACAAGGAATGCTGAATATAGTTTGCCAGCATCTTGGACGCAGAAAGAAGTTCACGCGGCCCACTCACTGACCGTTTGACAATGAAACTCTTGTTAAGACGCATTAAATCGGAGACCCAGGGCTTCGTTAACAGATTGTCGCCAATGGCGATTCGGGCCGTATCATGGCCGCCACCATGAAGTGCGTAGTTGGTGAACGCAGGATCCATGGTGATATCCCGATGGTTGCTCATATAAAGGTAGGGACGTGTTGGGCTAAGCCGTTCCAATCCTGACACCGTGAATCCGCCCGTGGTGCTTTCAATCATCCGGGCCATATAGCGTTCGATCACCAATTGCATACTTCTTACATCTGAGACGCTGCGCACTTCGCGTGAGAGCAAATAGCGCACGAAGGGACGCACTAAACCAGGCATACGTTTGGCCAACCAACCCAGGCGATAGACTGCAAGCGTATCGAGGAATTCTGCATTATCGAGCAATCTCGACAGGACGACCGCCACTTCGTCATCCTTGTAGGGGCGAATGTCAGCAAAGGTGTCGGACAAACCAATAGTCTCAATTTCCGCGGGCGCCACACCATACCCAAATTCTGGCGGCGAGTCATCCGGCCAATGCAGGCAAACAAGACGCCGGTCTCCTTTGCCTTGAGGTTCACGCCGGAATTGCCGATTGCACCATTGCACCTTCTCTACGGCCCATCAACTTCTGGAACGAGTTACGACGAGCACACATCTGCAACTCTCGAGGATGTTACCTGTGGAGGTATTAACAATCGTTAATGCTTCCCCCGGAAACTCGTTGGAATTTTATTATGATCTATATAAATCATTATGTTATAAATATTTACAGGGACTAGGGAAGAATATTGTTACCAAAATACCCAAATAGTTACGAATTGGTAACTCTCTATTGCAAGCATTTGGCATTATCATAGCGTCTTAAGAAATCCGGTCATTCCCGACCAGCTTGATCGGTGTTAACTCCAATAGTGAAGTGTGAGGAATTTACAATGAACCTAACCAAATACGCCGCCATGACGGGCCTGATAGTCTTCTCAGCCGCCAGCTTCGCAGCCAAGCCTACCAGCATTGTGTTTAACGCCAATGCAGCCACCAATGACGGCACATCCTATGCGAAATACACCGTCAAGTGCTCCAACGGCAAGAAAGCTGAATTGACCGCCTGGGACAACCGCAGCAAGTGGTGTGTAGGCGATGCTACCAGCGAAAACTGCGAGAAGAAGCAGATCAACGCTGCAAAAGATGCTTGTAAAGCACCCCAGTAATTCCCGTTGATTTAAGAGTCGCTCTAGTCACGGCGACTCTTAACATTCTCGTTATCACGCCAGATAACGGGCTCGCAGTTCCGCAACCTCAGCTGGCCCCACACCCAACGCTTCTTGCAAGTAGTCGTCCACCGACGGATAACGCTGCTCGATGGCCAGCAACGCTCTAGCCAGATAATCCTCGTGCACTTCCAACATCGGAAAAATGCTTTCGGGATCCATCTGCTGCATCTGGTACTTCTGTCTTAATCGCTCGATCTCTGCATGCGGATGAAAAAAGCGGGCAGTGAGCATGTAATCGCGCATTACCACCTCTTTTGATACCCCTAGCGCCAACAAAATAATCGCTGCTGCGAATCCGGTGCGATCTTTGCCTGCAGCGCAATGCACCAGGAAACGAGCGTCTTTAACATCCAGAATCTCCCGAAACATGCGCGCATAGGCGACCGTTTGCGCCTCCGCGAAATCACGATTAATTTCCAACATGAAATCAAACATGGCTTGTCGATCGCCAACATGCCCCTCGGTCTGCTCGAAAAATCGCGAGTTGCTGCCGGGGATTATTGGTAGGCTGGCGATTCTAGGGGGTCGTGTACTCGGCAGTATGCTGGGATCACCATCCTGTTCTTCCTGACGCCTGAAATCGCAAACGAGATCCAATTGCAGGCTGGCCAGAAGCTCTACATCTTGCTCCGTCAGACTCGACAAATGGCCCGAGCGAAAAAGAAACCCCCACTTCACGGAGCGGCCATCAATGGTGGAATATCCACCAAAATCCCTAAAGTTCGGTGTGCCCTGCATCCCCAACTTGCGCTCCGCCGCCAGAACCTCAGTGCCGTGCTGATCGCGAATCCGGAAGAAATGTCGGCTGGTCGGATTGAGCCCAGAGACGCGCACTATGTCTGGCCTATCATCAAAGTGTGTGTTCACTTCGCTATTAGCTGCCAACGGCTCGACAGTCACCTGGGTATCCGGATGGCTGGCTCGCCACTCAACATGATAATCACCCCCCGGCTCACGCCAGATTTGCACCGCATCCGAAATTAGCATGAACTACAATAAACCTCTTACGACAGGTGAGGGCGTATTAACCTCCCTGAATGAAAACTCGTATCAACTCTCTTTATAATCAAAAACTGCTTGCAGCAGCATCCTGATCAGATTGAGTTGATTCTCCAGCGCCGCTTCACTGAACGGGTCCTGACCCAGCAAATCGCGGTACATTGGCGCCATGGTTACATATGACATCACAAGATTATTAAATGCCATGACAGCCCAGGGTTGTAACCCTGTTTTTTCAAACAGAGCAAAATCTCCCCCCTCGATTTTAGCTCCGGGCTGAAACAAAGGTCGGAACAACCGATCTATCAGTTCGTTAGTGTGCGGACCGCCGGAGAGCGCGGCGTGCTGCAGGAGCCTGGCCAGATTGGGGTTTGCATGATGCTGGCGAACGATTGCCTCCATCCAGTGGAAAACCCTTTCATTGGTCACCGGACCGCTTTCCAATTCTGCCAAGGGTGCCGAAAAATCGGTCAACAATCTTTCCAGTACCGCCTCGTACAGGGCTTCCTTGTTTTTGAAGTGGTTGTAAAGACTCGGAGACCGTATACCCACGCGGTCTGCCACATCGCCTAGAGATGTGGCGCTATAGCCCTTCTCGGCAAACAGGTCTTCAGCAGCATCAAGAATGCGGTCAGACGTGCTGGGAAGCTGCGTGGCGGATATTGCTGAATTGTCCATTTTTGCCAATCTCACCCAAGGGAAAGATCCCAAATAATAACTATTAGCCATTAGTATACATCACCCATCAACTGCCCAACCAGTCGAGCCGCGGTTGACAATAGGGTAGTCAATGTGAATAATCGCGCCTCCTGATTTTCGACCCCGAACGAGGTATCCCACAGTGGCGAACTCCCCACAAGCAAAAAAGCGCGCCAGACAGGCAGAAAAACGCCGATCGCACAACTCCAGCCTCAGATCGCTGGTGCGAACAGTGATCAAAAAAGTGCATGCGGCAATCAATAGCGGCAACTCCGAGACTGCAAAAGCTGCTTATGAAAGCGCTGTCCCGGTCATTGACAGGATGGCAGATAAAGGCATCATCCATAAAAATAAGGCCGCTCGGCACAAGAGCCGCCTTAATGCTCAGGTCAAAGCACTGTCAGCGTAGCGCGGGGCATCCTCTCCAAACAAAAAAGCCGGCTATAACGCCGGCTTTTTTGTTTCGTAATTCAAGCAATCCCAGTTTAATGCGAGCGCCCGATACAAGTTTAACAATCAACCACACATGTATCAGGCGGCCGAACTTTTACGAGTTTCCGCTTCGTGTGCCTTGGCAAATTCAGCCAACATACTCTGCTCGTAGGATTGAGCTTCTTCGGTGTCCAACGGACGCTCAAGTGCAGACCAGTCGATATCGCCATCAGTAGCCAGGTTTTCATAGTCCAGAATACCTAGCGACTCGAACTTGGGTCGCACTTTTTCGGTAAGCAGACCAATACGCCCGAGATTAGGTATAACTCGCTGGAATAATAAGTTTCGGAAAGTGGACATCACGAATCCATCCAAGACTTTCTTGCGCGCCTCTTCAACATCCCAACCAAAATAGCGAAATACATCTGTGGCAACAAGACGTTCACGGCTAATAGCGCAAGCCTCGTAGGCGAACTGCGCGCGGTCCTCGCGTTCCTCATCTGACAATGTCTTGATGAACTCCTCCAAATAATTCACACCAAACGTGACATGACGCGCCTCATCGCGGGTTACCAAATACACCACGTCTTTTAATACCGGATCCGGAGTCGTTTCACGTGCAGTCGCAAAAGCAGACAAAGCGAGGCCCTCAATAACAATCTGCATGCCGATAAACTTCATGTCCCATCGCTCGTCTGTTAGGATCTTGTCGATAATACTTTTCAAGTGCGTATTGATCGGATACATCATACCAATACGTTTCTGTAAGTACTTATTGAAAACCTCTACATGACGCGCCTCGTCAAATGTTTGGGACGCGGCGTACAGTTTGGCGTTAAAAGTGGGGGCACAAGAGCAAAGTTGGGATGCAACCAACAGAGCACCCTGCTCACCGTGAAGAAACTGGGACAAACTCCAAGCGTTCATATGCAGCCAAAACTCATCCTTGGTTTTCTCATCCATCGCGAGGTAAGGCTCATAATCATGGAGATTCATCATCTCCGGAGCCCGCTCTTCCTCTGGCCAGGGACGATCCCAATTGATATCGATCTCAGGATCCCAATTTAGCTGCTTTCCCAGGTCGTAGAGTTTCTTGATCCGGTCATCCTGTAGACGGTAATCCCAATTGTATGCGCCAGTTAACGGCGTCTGGAAAATCTCCGCAACGTGGTCAACATCAGCACTGGTAAGGACATCCTCCAGCACTGGATTGTCGCTGGGGAAATCTGCGCCTGCATAACGCTGGATTTTGCGGGGTGTCTTTTCAGTCCATTCAACGTGCATAGTGATAACTCCGTAGTTTATCCCAGCGACTGACTATGCTCGCTGGTCATCCGGGCAGCAAGGTAAAGTCTTGTCAAATTGCAGTCAATTATGGCCAAATAGCGGCATGGCAAACACTAGCACACCCACCCAGTACTTTCTGATTCTGATCGATATGCTGGAGCGGCGAGGCTGTAGCCGCCGAAGCTTACTCGCCGGCACTTCATTTGCAAATACAGATATCACCACCGCTGGTGCCCGCATCAATGATATAGACTTCAATCAGCTCGTCACCAATGCACAGGCTCTGACAGGTGATCCAGCATTAGGACTGAAGCTGGGATTGCGGTTGAATTTAAGTGCTCATGCGGTACTCGGGCAAGCCTTCATGACCTGCACAGATCTGGGGGAAGCCTTGGATCTGTTCATGAAATACAACCACCTCCTCGCCTCGGGTCTTCATCTGGAATTCGAAGTCATCGATGACCAGTGTATATTAACCATGATCAGCACTCCGGGCGGAACATCGATCGAATTCGGATACGAACTGCTCTATGGCGCATTAATCAATACTTTGCGCGGCTTGTTGAATACACCGAAGCTGTGTTTGCGCATGGAGCTACCCTACCCACAACCTGCTCACTCTGATCTTTATTTCGAGGTATTCGGCAGGGATGTGCACTTCAATTGTGTGCGGGGAAGAATTCTGTTTCATCAGGATTTACTCGGCACCCAACTGCCATCATCCAATCCTGTACTACGCAATCTCTATGAAGCTGAATGCGCCCGATTGTTAGCGGATCTGGAAGAGGAAACATCCATAGCAGCACGCACATTACGGCTGTTACGCAAATTCGAAGGCCAGTATCCACAAATGCCACAACTGGCGAAAATGCTGAATCTAAGTCCGCGTACTTATCGACGTCGGCTGGACGAAGAGCAGCAGTCATTCCAAAAACTACTGGACCAGGTGCGCGCAGAGCACGCCACCCGGTATCTGCAGAACACTCGTCTGCCGCTTTCCAACATTGCCTACATGGTTGGCTTCAGCGACGCGTCCAACTTTCGGCGCGCATACCAGAAATGGACCGGCAAATCTCCCGGCGACGTACGCCGCAGCTAACGTGCAAGGGATAATCCGGGTTTAAATCCGCAGAAAGATCAAAGCAAGGAATCACGATTTAGCGTGGGTCAAATTGAACTGCAGGCCCACTCCCTATTGGAATTTTCCACCCTCCAATTGAAAGGTTTTGCCACAACATTCCTGCGTCATCATGGTTTCCATCAGATCCGGATTTTCGCTGTAGGCCACCGTACGCCGACCGTCGGGTAAGTCGAACACGGCGACAGCACGCCACGGCTCATTGCCCTGGTAAAGAACCGTATAGCCCGCTACTTTGCCACTGCCGCTGACGTCGGGCACCAATTCGCACACCTCACTTACCTGGCGAACCTGCTCGGTAACATCAGCACAAGCCAAACCATTTGCACCTGGCGTCGCTGACCACAAAGCACAGGCTTGTTTAGTCGACAACCCACTCACTGTGGTTACTAATCCAATCTCCTGCGGATTCTGGCGCAGCAACTGAGCCATTCGTACTGTTGCCTGAAACACAAAGTTGTTCAACGGGCCGCCGCCAAAGCTCATTCCTCCAGTGACACTGACATTGCGATGCATATCCATTCCAAATTCTTCCAATTGCACCCGGATCGCATATGGGAAACAGGAGTAAAGCTCACAGAGGCGAATCTTATTGAAATCAACACCTGCCAGTTCCATAGCTACCTGCCCCGCGATACGAAACCCAGGACTCGCACCCAAGTCACGACGACTAGCGACGACTGACATGAAGTTGGATTCAGTAAATGCTAGCGGGAATACCCACTTGGCTCGATCTATCCCCAGTGCCTGCGCCCGGCTGGCTGAACAAAGTATCAGGCCCGCTGCCTGGTCCACATTCCATTGACTGTTATGCAGTTTGGTATAGGGAAAGGCGAGCATACGATTTTCAGGAGAGTGCTCGCGGATCATCTCTTCCGTTACAGGTTGATCGGACCACGCGTCCGGATTGTCTGCAGCCAGTTCGCTCAGCACGGAGTACATGCGCGCCATCTGGTCACGGTGCGCTTCCACACTCAGACCCTGCTTATAGCGCAACGCACTGTCGAGTATCGCATAATAGCCGACAGGCATTGCGAGCCCACTATCAGACTCCACAGCGGACCACATGTCTGCTTCCGGTCGCAACGTTATGTCCGGCTGTACATCCAATTGTACGGTTTCAGGTGCTTCTTCCCCATTCCTGCCAGCACACTGCGCGCGATATCGAGCCTCTCCCCCGGCGACCAATATGATCTCCACTTCTTCCGATATAATGCGCTGGCAGGCACGCGTCAGCAAACTCTGTTGTAATATTCCGAACTCTGCCAGCAGCGTTGTGGCCGATTTAGCATTAAATGACTCGGCCAACAGGCGTCCGGGATCGCTGTAGCCCCACATACTCTTGGGCACGGATATCTCATCTGCGTTCACCAGCAAATCAAAATTTCCGGCATCAGCAGCCGCCTGCCGCAGGGCCTGCTCCATAAGTGCGACAGGCTCCATCGCCTGCCGATAATCTTCGATTTTCTGTTGGACAGCACCCACGCCAACCAACACAGGGGTATTTGCTGCGATATCATCCATGTATAAATTCACCCGCATACCAATTCACCATGGCAATTTTTTCATCCAGCGCTTTGTCTTTTTCCATCGCATAAACATTGCGGAAACCGATGATGACATCCGATACACCGATACTTTCCAATTTCTCTATGCCCTGCGGTGTGAAGGCATTTTGTCCCGTGGTAAATATCCTGAATGCCCTGTCCGAGGTTCCATATTCTTCGCGCAGCTGATTAATACGGCCGATATATGCCTCAAGTTCTTCGATATTCGCACCAGCACACATCCAGCCATCACCGGTGCGCGCAGCGCGCTTGAGCGCCGGCTCTGTGTGTCCACCAATTAGCAAGGGTGTAGGCTTCGTGGGTACCGGATTCATCTTATTGGCAGGCATATGATGCATCTCACCTTCAAATCCAAAGTAATCACCTTTCTCTAAACCACGCATTATTTCGATTTGCTCGTCGAATCGTGCTCCTCGCTTCTCCCATGGAACGCCGCAGACGGCAAAATCCTCCTCCCAGGGGCTGATACCGATACCAAAATCAAAGCGGTTGCCGGAAAGCGCCTGAATCCCCTGTACCTGTTTGGCCACAACAGGCGCCTGTCGAACGGCCAGTTTGTACACAAAAGTCGCGAAGCGAATGCGCTCGGTGACAGCTGCCATTGCGGCAACCGCAATCAGACTTTCAATGAATGGCACGCTCTCCAGAAATTCCCTGCTACCATCACTATTATAAGGATACTTGGAGCTTGCCTGCTGGGGATAACAAATACTGTCCGGTATGGCGATACCATGAAACCCGGCCTGCTCTGCTGCCTTGGCCAAAGGCAGATAATGGTCCGAGTCGCACATGCCGATTTGGTAACTGAATCTCATTGTCTGTTTCCTCAAACGGTAGGAGAAGGGGAAGAGCTACTTTGGGCGCCGACAGCTACTGTAGCCACTTCTTTGATGAATATCCCCGCGGCGAATCAATTTTTCATGCCTAGCCTCAAATACTGAACCCGCACAGATCATCTGCGCGGTATAATTTTTGGTCCCCCGCAAAGTCATATCCAGGGCAGTTTCCTAATTTACTTATCGTGAATACCGCTTATGAGCAGTGCAGAACACCACACCCCAACTGAGTCGGGTGACGAATCCAGACGCTTTCTGTTCGAACAAGCGGACATTCGCGGTGAAACCGCACACCTGAACCTGGCATACCGCGAAATCCTCGCCATACACCAGTACAGTGCAGGGGTAAGTCGCCTGTTGGGTGAATTCCTGGCCGCTGCCGTGTTGCTCAGCACCAATCTGAAGTTCGAAGGTAGACTAATACTGCAGGTGCGATCACAGGGACAAATACCGCTGCTAATGGTTGAATGTGACCATAACTTGTATGTTCGCGGCATTGCACGCGGCGCAGAGCACGCAATCTCTAACGACGATGAAGAATTGTTGCGCAATGGACAGCTGGCGATCACCATTGATCCGACTAATGGTCAACGTTACCAGGGCATCGTTCCTCTTCAGCAGGGCGCGTTTGCCAACAGCCTCGATGCCTACTTTGAGCAGTCGGAACAGCTAAAAACCCGAATTTGGCTGGCTGCAGATGGACATCAAGCAGGCGGCTTGCTGTTGCAGGAACTACCTCCTCAGCTCTCCAAAGACGAGTCCCAAAGGCAGCAGCACTGGGAGCATCTATGCGCGTTGGCTGCCACAGTACATACCCAGGAGCTGCTTGCGTTGCATAGCGAGCAATTACTTCATCGACTCTACCACGCCGATCCTATACGCATGTTCTCGCCGCGCGAAATTCGGTTTCGCTGCACTTGCTCCCGCGAGCGCACAATCGGCGCACTTGCCACTCTGAATCCTACAGAACTACAAGAAATACTTGACGAAATGGGCAGCATCATCATGGAATGCGAATTCTGCAATCAGGCCTTTCAATTCACTAGCGAAGACCTGACGGCCGTTTTAGGGCACGATTTCTCCAAAACGTTACACTGATCAAAACTTACGCGGAATTCGCTGAATTTATGCCCAATATATTTCGCATAATTGCATGATTCTGACATAATTAGCGCCCCGTGAAGCCCGAGAAATGGCGCCGAGGGCCCATCAAGCCGGCGCTTTATATTAACAACAGGACGCACCATGACCGCAGATATCCATACAGTGCAGGAATACACCGACCTTGTTACCTCCAAGCTCATTGAAGAATCGATAAAGCGGGGCGAGGGAATACTTTCCGACACGGGAGCACTGCTCGTTACCACGGGTCAACGCACTGGTCGCTCACCCGCAGATCGGTTTGTAGTAAAAGAGCCCAGCACGGAAGACAGCATTGACTGGGGTAGCGTCAATCGTCCTTTTGACAGCGACAAATTTGATGCACTTTGGGAACGTGTTCAGTCATATCTTGCAGCTCGCGATCAGTTCGTAACTCACCTGCATGTTGGAGAGCACAGTGACCACTACCTGCCTGTAAAAGTTACTACTGAAACTGCGTGGCAAGCGCTGTTTGGACGAAACATGTTTATTCGGCCGAAGACTTACAATGCCGGTCGCAAGCCGGAATGGAATATCATCAATGTTCCGGGATTCGAATGCGTTCCAGAGCGCGACGGTACCAACTCCGATGGTGTGGTGATCATCAATTTCGCGCAGCGCAAGGTTTTGCTGGCTGGCATGCGTTATGCCGGGGAAATGAAAAAATCCATGTTCTCAGTGCAGAACTTCCTACTGCCCGAAAAAGACGTGATGCCCATGCATTGCAGTGCCAATGTTGGGGAAGATGGCGACACTACACTATTTTTCGGACTATCCGGAACGGGCAAGACAACACTCTCTGCGGATCCGGAACGCTACTTGATCGGCGATGATGAGCACGGCTGGGCCAAGGGTTCGGTGTTTAACTTGGAAGGCGGCTGTTACGCCAAAACCATAGACCTCAGCCAGAAAAATGAGCCGGTTATCTGGGACGCGATTCGCTTTGGCGCGATTATAGAAAACGTGGTACTGGACGACTCACGGCACGCAGATTACTGCGATACAACCCTGACTGAAAACGGACGCTGCTGCTATCCGCTGGAGCACGTTGAAAAGCGCACGGAAACGAATAGCGGCGGGGAGCCCAAATGTGTCATTTTCCTGACATGTGACGTATCGGGCGTACTCCCACCTGTCTCCATTTTAACGAAGGAAGCGGCTGCATTTCACTTCCTGAGTGGCTACACCGCGCGCGTTGGATCTACCGAATTGGGCGCTGAGGCAGGCATTCACCCAACATTTTCCACCTGTTTTGGTGCGCCATTTATGCCGCGACCTGCGAGCGACTACGCTGAGCTATTGATGAAGCGCATTGAGGATTTTGAAAGCCACGTTTACCTGGTAAACACCGGATGGATAGGTGGTTCAGGCGCACCGGGCGGGAGTGGTTCGAGATTTCCAATTCCAGTGACGCGAGCAGTAGTTAATGCCTGCCAAAGCGGAGCGTTGCTAGATGCGCCCACAGGCCATCTGGACATCCTCAATCTCGACTTTCCGACCGAAATCCCTGGCGTTGACACGCAATTCATCGATCCGCGCACAGGCTGGGGGTCCAAGGAAGCTTACGATGAACAAGCGCGCAAACTCGCTGGTCTCTTCGCGGAGAACATCAAAAAATTCAATGTTTCCGACAGCATCATCGCTGCAGGACCAAAACCCAGCTGAAATTTTTGTTAGCCAAATCAAGGGCAAGCTTCACCGGGGCACACAATGTGAGCTTCAGTAATAACACTACCGTGTGACTTGCCCCCTCCGGCCCGGTAGCACATAGCAAGGCTAGTCTTGGCTTTGTAAACAATCAAAAGCACTTATCAATGTTTTTTCCTGTGAAGTCTCTCTAACATCCAGCTCCCTCCAGGGCATATGGAAGGGGCTTACTACACCTGCAATCAGCAACATGTCTGGCAAATAAGTTGCGCTTTTTTAGTATGCTTATTCTAATTTTTCTGCGTAGTCTGATTTTGCCGGTGGGGACTCCCACTGACCAAATTGACCCATTAGGAGATATCTCATGGCAGAAACAACCAAGACCGCCGCCAAGACCAAGCGTAAACCGGCAACCAAGCGCAAGCCCGTTGCAAAGCGCAAGCCTGTAGCCAAGCGCGCGACAGCAGTAAAAAAGTCTACTACTGACTTCGCTGAAAGCGCACAGGATACAGGGCGCAACGTACTTCTGGCCGGCCTCGGCTTCTATGGCAAGGCATACGATCAGGCGCAAGAACAGTTCGACAATCTACAGAAGCAGCTCGAACAGCGCCGTAAAAAAGCGGACAAAATGTACAAAGAGTTGGTCAAGCGCGGCGAAAAGCTGGAAAAAGATGCTAAAGGCGCGCTCAAGGAAATCGACCTGCCAAAGCTTGAACTGGCGAGCCTGACCGACCGAAAAAAGCTGGAACAGCGACTGAAGAAAGCCAAAGCGCGATTTGAGGAACTGAAAGACTCTGTACGTTTCAAATCCGCTGCTTAAACAAATCCCATCCAGGGTTAGTTTCCCTGACACATCAGGGACTTTTGGGGGCCATTATGTGGCCCTTTTTTTTGTCCGCCAATCTGCTTTAATACTCCAGTCAATGAAAATTTCCCAGAGCCAAACCTGAGCTGCTGAAGGGTAGTCCGTATGAGTGATGATAAAAGCAAGGTCACCGACAAGGCCAGTGAGATAGCCAAGAATATTTGGCTGGCAGGTGTGGGTGCTTATGGAAAAGCTGTAGAGGAAGCACAGGGACGACTCGAAAAAGCAATGGAGCCACCGAAATTGTTTCGCGATCTGGTGAAAGCGGGAACGGCTCTGGAGGAAGATGCCCGGGAAAGCACAATTGCAGCAAGGAATTCTGTAGAAGAAAGAATTAACCGTGTAAGGGAAAACTTTCATAACCAGCGCCCCGCCAGAATAGAGGACTTGCTGGTTCTACAAAAAAAAGTGGATCAACTGAGCCGAAAGGTGGATAAGCTCAGTAAAGCCCTGGCGGAACAGGGCGTGGGTAGTCGCTCACATACAGGTCGACGAAAGGCAGTGAAAAAATCTCCCGGCGGGCATGGCGTTGGTAATCCAAGCGTGAAAAAAAGTAAATCCGCTGCCGGCAAAACGAAAAGTAAGACAGCCAGAGCGAAATCAGGCGCGACCGCAAAAAAAGCAACAGTGAGCAAGCGCAAGGTCTGATATCTATCTTTTATGAAAACGAGGGATCGGATTCTTCATACCAGTCTGGCGCTTTTTAATGAAGAGGGAGAAGCCGACACCACGACAATAGACATTGCCAATGAATTGGATATAAGTCCTGGCAATCTCTACTACCATTTCAAAGGCAAAGACCAGATTATTGGCGAGCTGTTCCAGCAATATGAGCAAGCGATAAGGCACACATTAAGCGCACCAATTGAACAGCCGTTAAGCGCCAATCGAGGCAGTGCGGAGGACAATTGGTACTATCTCTACGTGGTAATGGAGGAAATGTATCAGTACCGATTTCTTTACCATAATCTGAATAATATTCTACAGCGCTATCCAGACATTAAACGCGGCTTCAAACAATTGCTTCAACTCAAACGAGCCGCACTTTTTGCCATTTGCCAAACCCTTCTTCACCAGGAAGTTATCGATGCCAGAGACCAACAATTACTGGGTCTGGTTGACAACATGACATTGAACCTGACCTTCTGGTTTAGTTACGAAGCGCTTTTACACGATAACCGCACTCCCCAAGTGACCATCCACCAGGGCGTGCTGCAGTTACTAACCATGGTTGCGCCCTACCTCGGCGACGACGAACTGAGTTTCTACCGCACGTGCGAAACGATCTACCTCAATATGGTTGCGGAATCGGACTAGTCGAGCCTCTGCAGAAGGATAACGTCTGCCCCTATTATTTCCAGATGCGCATTCCGCATTTTCGCCCACCAACGCCATGTGTCAAAACTAAAAAAACATACATGCGTTGGATCATTCTTATAGTGCCAGTTGGAAAAAGCCTCTGGATCGCGCACCAACTTGGTCATGATTCCCAACCAGCCGCCTGAAATCAATTGCGACCACAATCGGTCCAACTCTCGCCCCGGAAAATGTAGATGCTCAACTACTTCAGTCGCACATATGAAATTGTAGTAGTACTCCAGTGCGCGCGTATCCGGGAAAAACATGCTGTCATAAAGCGTCATCTCGAAGCCGGCTTCCCGGAACATTTGCGCCAGCGCCGGGCCCGGCCCACAACCAAAATCAAGGCCTCGGGAACCTGGCCCTAGGCGCGACGCGAGGGGGAGCATTAATCGAGATAGAAATGTCCGATAGCCTGAATCCTCTATGTTGTTCTGGTGTAATGAATATTCTGCCCTCTCCGCTTCGCGACTCAGATGCCAAGCAGAGGGTACGAACACCAAACGACAGGTGTCGCATTGAAAATAGGGCCTCCGAAGATCGGCGAAGTAGAAAGATAATGTGCTCCCGCAGCATAGAGGGCAGTGCGTTTCAGCGGTCATCTGCTATTATTCCTGTTCACTCTTAGCCGTGCTTAATTTTAAGGAGCAATACATGACCATCAAGACTGGCGATAAAATCCCTGCTTGTACACTAAAGACGATGGGCGAAAAAGGGCCCGTGGACATCACCACCAAAGATATTTTTACCGGCAAAACTGTCGTGCTGTTTGCAGTACCGGGTGCGTTTACGCCAGGCTGTAGCATGACTCATCTTCCCGGGTACGTGGTAAACGCCGATAAAATCAAGGCGAAGGGCGTGGATACAATAGTTTGCATGGCTGTGAATGATGCCTTCGTTATGGGCGCTTGGGGAAATGCTCAGAATGCCGAGGAAATTCTGATGCTGGCAGACGGTAATGGTGAGTTCACCGCTGCGCTGGGCCTGGAACTGGATGGGAGCGGATTTGGTCTGGGCACTCGCAGCCAGCGGTTTGCGATGATTGTTAAGGACGGCACTGTAACTAACCTGAATGTGGAAGCCGGTCCGGGTGTAGACGTGAGCTCTGCCGAAACCATCATGGCCTTACTATAGGCGACCTTACAATCATCGGAGGCCGTCATCACACTAGCAAAAAGTAACACACGCTGCTGATCACCACTGCTCCGAGCAAGTTCATCAACAAACCCTCTCTCGCCATGCGGGCTGTACTAACCAGCCCGCTGCCGTAGACAACGGTGTTCGGCGCCGTTGCAACCGGGAGCATGAAGGCACAGCTGGCACTCATCGCTGCGGGTACCATTATCACTTCGGGCGCAAGACCCGTCGCCACTGCCGCCGCCGCCAGTACAGGCATGAGCAATGCGGTGGTCGCAGTATTAGAGGTCGCTTCTGTCATGAATGTTACTGCGAGACAGATGAACAGCATCAAGGCGTACAGATGAATAGTGGTAATAGATACCAGCGATTGCCCCATCAACTCGCTCAGGCCTGAACTCACAAAACCCTTAGCCAAACAAATTCCGCCCGAGAACAACAGCAGCACTCCCCAGGGGATAGAACTCGCACTCTCCCAGTCGAGCAGGCGACCGCCCTTGCCATTCGGTACCAAAAACATCACTACTACTGCAAGCAAGGCAACCGATGCATCATCGGCTTGCGGCAAGCCTAACCAGGCACTCCAGCCCCCAAAGGGCTCCGCTCGCGTGATCCAGGCGACCGCTGTAAGAACGAACACCACCAAAACGCGTCTTTCGTGGGTCTGCCAACGTCCCATCGCCGGCAGTTGAATCTGCATGATCCCACTTAGATTACGTGTAAGCGCTATCGCCATCGCAGGAACCATCAGTACAACCACGGGTAGAGCCCAACTCATCCATTGTGTGAAACTGATTCTCTGACCAGTAGTCTGCTCAAACACCTGCATGAATATCAGGTTTGGCGGGGTCCCAATTGGTGTGCCTAACCCGCCAATACTCGCTGCATAAGCGATGCCCAATAACAGTGGTGCAGCAAGGTTCGACCTGTCTTCTACTCCGTCCAGGACCGCGAGCGCCACCGGCAGTAACATCAATGTCGTGGCAGTGTTGGATATCCACATGCTCAATACGGCTGAAGCTGCCATAAAGCCGATTACGACCCTTCTAGCGCTGCTGGCACCTACAAGGTTCACCATGCCGAAAGCAATTCGGCGGTGTGCCCCGGAGTGCTCCATCGCCTTGGAAAGCAAAAACCCGCCAAGCAGAAGCAGGATGAGAGGAGAACCGTAGGCCTGTCCGACCTCGGCCGGGGTCAACACCCCCAGAAGCGGTAAAATTGCCAGCGGTAGCAGTGAGGTGACAGGAATGGGAATGGGCTCGAATACCCACCATACGACACACACGGAGGCAACAAACCCCACAGTAGCCAGATCTGAACCATGCCCAGTCAGCATACTTGCTACCGCCACTCCGACACCCAGAACCGGACCCAGCCAAAACGCCCACTTCCCTAGCGCTGTCAAATCATTACCTCCATTCCCAACAATCGCGCCTTATCGTGTACCACTATATATGGAGAGTAAACCCCGTGCTGGAGAAGCTCTCGTGTTAAAGCTAAACTTCCCGCTACTATGAAAAGACTTCCCAACGTATTGATAGACCGTTTTCAGCGTCGAGTGGATTATGTGCGCCTCTCAGTCACTGATCGCTGCGATTTTCGCTGCGTGTACTGCATGGCAGAGAACATGACGTTCGCGCCCAAGCGGCACATACTCACACTAGAAGAACTACTGGAAGTCGCCCGAGCGTTTGTCGAGCTCGGTGTGGGAAAGATACGTCTCACCGGTGGAGAACCGCTTGTTCGCAATAACATACTGTCGCTGATTGAACCTCTTGCGCAATTACCAGGCTTGAACCAACTGGTAATCACGAGTAATGGATCGCAGTTACATCGCCTTGCAGCGACGTTGAGGAGTCTGGGTGTACACCGCATCAACGTCAGCCTGGACAGCCTCCAACCGCGTAAATTCCGCCAACTTACCCGGCACGGCAACCTGGATCAGGTAATCGCAGGTATTGATGCCGCTATCGCAGCGCAGTTTGAGAGGATCAGGATCAACGCAGTCATACTCAAGGGACGCAATGAAGACGAAGTACTGGACCTGGTGGATTTTGCACAGCATCGCGGAATTGATATCGCCTTTATTGAAGAAATGCCTCTGGGTCTTATCGATGAGCATGACCGCGCGCTGAGTTACTGTAGCAGCGAGGAATTGCGCGACATAATTGCTGAAAAATACCAGCTTTATCCGCTGGGCGATCCTGATGGTAATGCTGGCCCTGCCCGCTACTATCGCGCAGGCAGCGGGACCACACGCATCGGGTTTATTTCACCGCATAGCAACAATTTTTGTCATATGTGCAATCGGGTGAGAGTGACCGCCGAGGGGCGACTACTTCTGTGTCTGGGGAATGAACACTCCGTCGACCTTCGCAGTGTGCTTCGCGAACCCAACTACAGCATCGACAAGCTCAAGCAGATAATCGTCAGTGCCATCGCGATCAAACCGGAGCGGCATCACTTCAATCTCGAAGAAACGCCTGACATTGTGCGCTTTATGAACACTACCGGCGGCTAGCCATGTGCCCCTGCTACGCGCATCGCGTACAATAGCCGATTCCAACCTGAGGTAAGCTGGTGCATACACAAAATTTTCCGCAGCTCGCTTCTGTCGAGCAAATTGAGCGCGGATTCGAAACGCATGGATACATTTGCAGCCGCAAAATTGCTACGGCAGTATTTCTCGCATTCCAATTACGCAAGCCAGTGTTGGTCGAAGGCCCACCCGGTGTCGGTAAAACAGAGCTGGCCAAAACCACCGCACTGTTACTCGATACACCATTGATCCGCCTACAATGCTATGAAGGCCTCGATGAAGCCAAGGCACTCTATGAGTGGAAGTACGGAAAACAGTTACTGTACACACAGGTGCTAAAGGAAAAACTCGGCGATCTCCTGCAAGGTGCGCACGATCTCGCGGAATCCGTTGCCAGACTACACCAGTTCGGAGATATTTTTTACTCAGAAGAATTCCTGGAGCCACGACCGCTGCTCAAAGCAATGCAACAGGAAAAAGGTGCCATTTTGTTAATCGATGAGATTGACAAAGCGGATTATGAATTCGAATCCCTGTTGCTGGAGATTCTTTCGGACTACCAGATTTCCATTCCCGAAATCGGAACGGTAAAAGCGCGAACGACCCCAATGGTCTTCCTCACCAGTAACAATGCGCGGGAAATTTCCGATGCTCTGAAGCGCCGTTGTCTGCACCTTTATATTCCATTCCCCACTGTAGAGCTGGAAGAACGAATAGTTCGCAGCCGAGTACCTGACGTGGATGACCAGTTGCGCCAACAATTAGTAACTTTCGTGCACTCACTGCGTCAGCTGGATTTGAAGAAGGCACCTGCCATCTCAGAAACCATTGATTGGGCGCGCAGCCTATTACTTCTGCATGCCGATCATCTGGACGAGGAACTGGTACGCAGTACGCTCAACGTGCTGTTAAAGTATGAAGATGACATCGAGGCCACAAACTCTGACCTACACATGCTGGTTAAAGATAGCTTAACCCAACAGTAGGCGGCTTAGCCTGCGATTGGCATCAATTTCCTCTGCGGGGAAACAGGCGCGAAGGACTACGTACAATGCAGTCGAATCTTGTGAATTTTGTCCAGGTGTTGCGCACTCACGATGTCAGGATTTCTCCGGCAGAAACCTTGGATGCGGTTGAAGTCGCTACCTCACTGGGCTACTCAGATCGCAGTTTACTGCGCGACGGACTGGCGATGACACTAGCGAAAACGCCTGAAGAAGAAGTGATCTTCATGCACTGTTTTGACCAGTTTTTTCAGCAGGGTCTAGCTGATTTCTCTACCGAAGATATGATAGATGCTACTTCTGCAGAAGCCCTGGCGAACTCAACCAAGGATACCAACAACAACACCGAAGCCAGCGCTACCTCGCCATCCACAGCGCTGCAGTTGGCTGCCGAGAGCAATCCCGCCCTGCAATCCCTGATGCAAACATCCCTGATGCAGAGCCTGCTTAACAATGATCGCAACGAACTTACACTCGCCATGAACCAGGCGGCCGAAAGGGTTGGCCTGCAGAATATCCAGATGTTCACTCAGAAAGGCCAGTTTACACGTCGAATTTTGGATGCAATGGGGGAAGAGCAGATTCGAAACACAGTGATCTCTCTGGAGCATGATGAGAGCCCGGCTCTATCGTTACTGCAGCGCTATCGAGACAGGTTGCGTGATCAAGTGCGCGATTACGTTGAGCGCGAATACCTGCTGCAGGCCGAGGGCAAAACGAAGCAGTTTATGGACGACATACTCAGCAAGACCCGCCTCAACAATATCGAGCACATTTATCTACATAAAGTACACGAACTCATTCGCAAAATGGCAAAAAAATTGGCCACTCGGCATTCGCGGAAACGCAAACAGCTCAAACGTGGCCGACTGGATATGGCAAAGACGCTGCGAAAGGGCATCCCTCATGACGGTGTCATGTTCAATACCTATTGGCGGCAAGTTAAAAAGGAAAAGCCACAAATTCTGGCGGTGTGCGATGTCAGCGGTTCCGTTGCTGCCTACGCGAAATTTTTGCTGCTGTTCCTCTACAGTTTGCAGGATGTCCTGCCCAAGGTGCGTAGTTTTGCGTTTTCCAGCCACTTAGGCGAAGTTAGCACGTATTTCGCTGAGCATCCTATCGAAAAGGCTATTGAGCTGGTGAACTGGAAGTATGGCGGCGCCACTGATTATGGCAATAGCCTGCTGGATTTCGCCAAATTGGCGATGAATGACATAAATAGCAATACCACCGTGATCATGCTGGGCGATGCCCGCAATAATAATGGCGATCCAAAACTGGAAATATTACAAAGCATCTACCAGCGCGCACGCCAGGTTATTTGGTTAAATCCCGAGTCGCGCAGGGCCTGGGGGAGTGGTGATTCGGAGATGTTACGCTATCAAAGCGCCTGTCATTTTAGCGCCGAATGCAATAACCTTAAGCAACTCGAACGCATAATCGACCAACTTCTAAAGAGCAGCCGATAATCCTCATGGCCTTCTTCTGCAAAGATTGCAGCTACCGCGGAAACAAAAGTGGTCAGCTCGGAGAGTGCCCGGCCTGCGGCTCCTTCAACGTTGTCAAACACAATGCGTTCTCGAAAGAACAACCGCCGCCATCAAAATGGCGGCTTATAGTCCTGTTCTTACTCTGGGCGGTATTACTGGGAATGATTGTAGGGAAGCTGGTCTTCTGAAACTGGGTGCTGAACATGTTCCATTCCCTTGTTCACTGCGCGAGCTGGTGCTGGACCGCTATGGCGAGCCGCCAGGCGTGGGTAGCAATGCACATCCCATGCGCGTTGACGAATTGCTCGAGTACCTCAGGAAAATAGACAACTTCAGTCTCTCTCCCTGGGTTGCCGTCATGGGACAGACCGAAGCCCTGGGGGACCCCGCCACACCTTCACGCGAACAGGTTGCGATTTTGCGTTGGCTAGGCAAAGCAATGGAGATCTGGGAAAAACAGTTTCCACTTGAGGCCAGAATTGCCAACCAGGTCCGTCGCCTCAAACCATTGTCCGCTGCGTTTGCAGTCACGGACCCATGGTTCATGCAACCAGGGGCACACCCATTGCACCAGTTACTGGACATAATTCAGGCTAGAGCGATCGGCTGGCAAGCACGACTGGATCGAGTGGGCGCAGTTCTGGAGCAGCAGATTACCCGAGCGGTGGACGACTCGCGAAAGTGGTTCGACAACAAGTCCGTTGACCTCTCTGGTATATGTGCAGAATTTTCCGCTGCGGCAGAACGTGATCAGGCGCGGGCACAGCGTATGGTCCAACGCGTAGTCGAGGCCGAGGCTGGAAAGGTGAAGACCACCGCCGCTAAACAAGAGGCTGCGCGTATGATCAACGCGGCACTGGCGAATTATCCCGCGCCAGAAGAAATTGGGGAATTCATCAAAGGGCCGTGGTACACCAGCGCACAGTTACTACTGCTGAAATTTGGACCTGAATCAGAGCAATGGCAGAAAATGAGTGAAACCACTGCCACTCTGCTGGATTCGTTACAAAGTATGGAGGATGTCGATGACGCAAGAAGGCAGCATATTTTTGCGTTGGTTACGCAGCTACCCAAGGAAATGCGGCGCTGGCTGTTGAGCCTGCATCATGACACTGAAGCCGTAAATGAGGCTATGGGCCTGGTCGAATTCACTCACTTGAAAATTTTACGCCGCCAAGCGTTGGACTTAAAAGTCATTGAGCCCATCGTTGTCGAGGGCGACCACCTCATTATGGGCGAAGCACGCAACCAGGGGCCTCTGAAAGACTGGGAAGAAGGGCAATGGTTCAGTGTCGATACCGAATCTGACGGCAATGTGCGCATGCAGCTGGTATTAAAGGTCGAGCAGTCCCAGCAACTACTATTCACAAATCTGGCAGGTATCAAGGTCCTTCAGCTCAGTTTTAACGAATTCATTCGCCTGGCCGAACAAAAAAAGGTGAAACCACTGGCCAGTGGCGCCAGCTTCAGCCTTTGCTTGGCCTACGCCGTAGGTATCGATTCTGTCGAAATACTGGATTCACTGGCAAGCGCGCTGGCAGATAATGAACCGATGCCGCCTCCGGGCACTGACTTCTCTGATCTGCCTGACTCTGCGTCTGAAGAAATGCCGGAACCACCGGCTGTGCAGGAGAATGAACCAGAGTTAACCTTGCCATTGGACTCAGAGGCAACGATAGCTTCGACCGAGCCGGCCGAAGAGGAGCCGGATTTGACAGAGGCGACCAGCCCCGAGCCAGAGCTAAAGACAGAGGCAGCTTCGACCGGCGAACCAGAAGAGTTTGAAATGGACCTTCCGGTGGCGCCAGAACCTCCACTACGGCCCGAACAAGAAAATCTCCGGCTGCATGAGTCACCGCAGCCTGCGCGCAAACTAAACACCAGCAGCGGTACGCTCTTCGATCAAGCTCAGGAAATCAAGGCTCGTGGCGGTTATTTGCATCCAACGCCGCTGGAATCTGAGGACTTTACTCAGCGAATTGATGACCAACACCCACAACATGACAGCCAAGTAGACGAGGAAGCAGGCGACGACAAAGCTTATCTCGTCGAAAGGCTGGATCACCCTGCGCGGGACAGCGAAGAGTTATCTGTGCACGGAGAACTGGACGAGCGTGAAATCAATTTACCTATGGGAGCCTGGCTGGGATTCCATGACGGCGAGATGCCGTTAATGGCAAAACTGGCAGTGCATGACACAGAGGAAGATTATTTTATTTTTGTAAATCGCAAAGGCGTCAAAATGCGACAAATCAGCCGCTTGAAATTACTTCAACTCATCGACAATGGAATGGTCGATATCCTCCAGACAAACTCGAACTTCCGCAACGAAGTGACCGAGGTACGTAAAAACCTGGATAAACCGTGAATATGCGTTACTACTATGCCTGAACAGCGAAGACAACATTTACGGCTCCCCATTGAAAGTACCACTTGCATCAAGATGCTTTCATCTCGAGTGGGTCAGAGTGAGTCGGGGAAGAAGGTCATATGTAAGACCCTCAATGTGTCACGCGGTGGCCTGCAGGTTATCCTCGCAGAGGAGCTAGCCGTGGGGGCTATTTTAAATATCGACGTAACCCTTCCGGGGACCGACAGCATACTTTCACTAGCAGGAGAAGTTCGCTGGTGCCTTCCAAGCAAAGTAGATAATTGCCCATGGATGGCGGGCTTCCAGCTATTGAACGCTGACAATTCCGATTTCGATCAGTGGGCAGTACTGATAGCATCGATGGAAAGCTGAGGATCAACGATAAGCGACTGTTGAAAAAACTATTCTGGAAATCGATCCAGCCGTTTTATTGACTGCAGCATTCATCCCACATTTAACTTACATGAGTTCTGACCATGGCTAATGTAATGCTTCGCTTTGACATGCGCCAACCGGAATTTGCTACAACATCGCAGGCGGATTTGTATCAGGCCGCAATTGAGATGTGTGCCTGGGGTGATCAGCTTGGTATCAGCGGGGTACACTTGTCTGAGCACCATGGCGCTGATGATGGCTACTGCCCTTCCCCGCTGGTACTGGCTGCCGCAATCTCTTCACGCACTCAGAGTATGCGAATCTTTATTTCCGCCCTGATTGCCCCACTGCACGAGCCGGTGCAGTTGGCGGAAGACCTGACCGTACTGGATATCATTAGTCGCGGACGTGTAATACCCATACTGAGCGGCGGCTACCGCGAGGAGGAGTTTCACGCTGTGGGCAAAGAACTCAGCGTGCGTAAACAGTGTATGGATGAGATTGGCCCTTTTCTCAAACAGGCATGGAGCGGCGAGCCATTTGAGTTCCAGGGCCGCACCATCACCATCACCCCTAAACCATTCAGCCAACCACGCCCGATGATACTGATGGGTGGCAGCAGCAGGCCGGCGGCGCGCCGCGCCGCACGAGAAGCTGATTTTTTTGTGCCATCAGGCCCCGAGATTTTCGAATACTACCGGGAGGCGCTGATTGAATTGGGTAAACCAGACCCCGGCCCAATGCCCGCCGCCCCGTCTACCGTCACATTTGTCGCCAAGGACCCGGACGCTTACTGGCAGAAAATAGCGCCGCATGTACAACATGAAACAAACAGGTACGCGCAGTGGGCCGAACAGGCGCAGGTGTTCAGCCCCTACAAGCACTACGACAATTGCGATGACCTGCGCGCCAGTGGTGCATACAGGGTGTATCGGCCGCAAGAGCTGATTGAAGCCGCGCGCGAGATGGTCAGCGCGCAACCGATCCTGTTTCACCCCTTATGCGGAGGCATTAGCCCGCAGTTAGGCTGGGAAAGTTTGCAGCTATTTATGGACACTGTTATGCCAACGTTAGTAGCTGACGGGCTTGTTTGATCAACCGGGGTTGAACTGGCCCTCATCATGCACCTGCAGATGCAGGCCTCCAGACCCCCGATCTGAATGCCCTTCCTCATTGGCAAATTTGATCTTGAGTCGAACATTATTCTGGGAATCGGCATTACGCAGGGCTTCTTCTTCGTCGATCAACCCTTCCTGATACAAATCAAACAGCGCGGTATCAAAGGTTTTCATCCCGATGTTTTCCGACTTCTGCATGACATCCTTAATGCCGTCCAGTTCTCCCCTGAGAATTAGCTCTGAAATCATGGGTGTACCCAGCAGAACTTCAAATACGGCACATCGTTTGCCGGTAATTGTTGGTATTAGTCGTTGTGAAACAATGCATTGAATGTTCATCGCCAAATCCATAAGCAGCTGTGGACGACGGTCTTCCGGGAAGAAGTTGATGATGCGGTCCAGCGCCTGATTGGCATTGTTGGCGTGCAGCGTGGAAATGCACAGGTGGCCCGTCTCTGAAAATGCGATGGCGTGTTCCATCGTTTCCCTGTCTCGAATCTCACCGACCAATACCACATCAGGTGCCTGGCGCAGGGCATTCTTCAATGCGTTATGCCAACTGCGAGTATCCACGCCAACCTCGCGCTGGTTGACGATAGATTTCTTGTGACTGTGAACATATTCCACAGGATCTTCAATTGTCACAATGTGGCCACTACTGTTGCTGTTACGGTAGTCAATCAACGCAGCGAGGGACGTCGACTTACCACACCCTGTTGCACCCACAAACAGAATTAATCCGTTCTTGCGCATAACAACATCGGTGAGGACAGGCGGCAGGCGAAGGTCTTGCCAGCGCGGAATCTCAGCGACGATATTTCGCGCCACAAGACCCACTTCATTGCGCTGTACAAAGATATTAATTCGGAAACGGCCGTATCCCGAAATGGATGTGGCGAGATTCATTTCCAACTCGGTTTCAAATACTGCTTGCTGTGTGGGATCCATAATTTCGTAGGCGATGTCTTTGATCTCTCCCGGCTGCAGGATTTCACTGGAAATCGGCTTTAATTCACCTTGGAACTTGGCACACGGCGGCGCTCCAGTGCTCAGGTACAAGTCCGATCCTTGCTCCGCTGACAGAATCTTCAGCCATTCAGTAATTCTCACTGGATATCCCCCCCCAAAGTTGCGCCCTACTGTAGCAGCTTGCCGCTAGCGGACAAGGGTGGACACACTACGGATTGCCCATTCGGGTAGTTGCATATCGATTTTTTTCAGCTTCCACACTGCCCTGACCCTGGCTACGCACAGTAGCCATCAGGTGTCGCCGCAAGTATTCTATGCGACCCTGACTAGTCAAACTTTGGAGTCATAAAGTGGATAACACTCGCCCAACGCCACTCGTTGAAGATATCGACGGCACGAGGAAAAAACTGGAATCGTGGATAACGGCACACCTCGGCCACACTGTCAGCATTCCAGAGCTTTCGATTCCTGAGGCAACCGGGATGTCCAATGTGACACTGCTGTTTGACATCCACTGGCAAGAACAGGGCCAACCTATGCACGAGCCAGTAGTAGCCAGACTGCAACCGTCGATCGACCGACCTGTTTTTCCGGACTATGACCTGAGTCTGCAGTATGAAGTCATGGAAGCCATCGGTCGCAACAGTGACATTCCTGTCCCTCAGTTGCGCGGCCTGGAAACAGACAAATCCCTGCTGGGTGTGCAGTTTTATCTGATGAAACGCACTGAAGGTCGAATTCCCACCGACATGCCACCCTACAACATGGATGGCTGGATGATGCATGAAACCAGCATCGCTCAGCGCCAGTCAATGTGGCAGTCGGCGGTGGAGGTCATGGGTCGCTTCCACAAACTGGACTACAAACACCTGGGGTTTGCCAAGCTGCATCAACCGGGCAAGACGCCGCTGCAGCAACAGTTGGCTTACTGGCAGGAATACCTGGATTGGGCGCTGGAAGGTGCCGGGCACACCATCTGCCAGCAATCTCTGGATTGGCTGCAGGCCAACCAACCCGACGATGAACCCACCACCTTATGCTGGGGTGACGCTCGCCTGGGCAATGTGATCTTCAAACCATCCCTTGATGGCGTGGCAGCGGTACTCGACTGGGAAATGGCGGTACTGGGCAATCCGGTACAGGACCTGGCGTGGTTTAACTACCTGGATGCCACGTTCGCTGAGGGCCTCGGCATGCCTCGACTGGAAGGCCTGCCAAGCTACGACGATACGATAGCCCAGTGGGAGAAAACTTCCGGATTCTCGGCGCGGGATTACAAGTACTACCAAATATTTGCGGGTATGCGCTACGGTCTGATCCTTTCGCGCATCATGCTTGCTACCGGGCAGGACAGCGAGGTACAGAACAGTTTCGCCTGCCAGCTGCTGCAAAAGCATATGGATAGATTGACCTGATTCTGGCCCGACACACCCTATACTGAGCGCCTGTACTCGCCTGACGTTGGCAGCTACACTTGGGGCCGTTTCAGCAGAGGCACCGCGTCGCAGCTCTGCCCGGTACCCGTCTCGCAGTATTCAGCGCGCCTGTTCATTGAAAGGAGTCACTATTGTCTTCCCAGTTGCAAAAACAGTTGCAGGCGCTGGCGCAGCCAACGGCTCGGGGCAGCCTCACCGGCATCGGCCGTGGTATCGAGAAGGAAAGCCTGCGCATTACGCCAGAAGGTAAGTTGGCACAAACACCGCATCCAGCAGGACTGGGCTCAGCCCTCACACATGCATCAATTACTACCGATTACTCCGAAGCATTGCTGGAATTCATTACGCCGGTCAGCACCAGTATTGAAGAAAGCCTGCAGTATCTGGAGGACATCCACAGTTTTGTTTATCAACATCTGGGCGACGAGATGCTGTGGTCAGCCAGTATGCCGTGTATCGTGGCGGGCGATGCCGACATCCCGGTAGCGCAATACGGCACCTCCAACGTCGCGCGAATGAAAACAGTGTATCGCTACGGTCTGGGCCACAGGTATGGACGGCTTATGCAAACCATCGCGGGCATCCACTACAACTTCTCCATGCCACAGGCCTACTGGGATCAGGCGTGGCTCGACGCAGGCAGTCCGGGTGACAAGAAGGACTACATCAGCGCACGTTACCTTGGTCTGATACGCAATTTTCGTCGCTACTCCTGGCTATTGATCTACCTTTATGGGGCGTCTCCGGCTGTGTGTGCAAGCTTTTTGCGAGGGCGAGATAAACACGGGCTACAGGCATTCGATTCCGACGCCAAGAGCCTCTATTTACCGTATGGCACAGCACTGCGGATGGGGGGACTAGGCTATAACAGCGAAGCCCAGAAGCAATTGAATGTCTGTTATAACTCGCTGGAAAAATACGTCGAAACCTTGTCCAGTGCGATCATGCAAACACATCCGCACTATCAGAGCATACCAAGCGGTCAAAACAACGATTACCAACAGTTGAACAGCAGCCTGCTACAGATCGAGAACGAATTTTACAGCCCCATTCGGCCGAAACGGGTGACACATTCCGGTGAAACTCCCCTGCACGCGCTGGTCAGGGGTGGAATTGAGTACATTGAAGTACGCTGCGTCGACGTTAGCCCATTCACTGCGGTGGGACTGGAAGCGTCACAGATGCGGTTCCTGGATACATTTCTATTGTATTGCCTGCTGCAGGAAAGCCCTCCTTGTGACGATGACGAACAACAAGCCCAAACCACCAATTTCGAGGCCGTGGTCAATTTTGGCAGGCAACCGGACCTGATGCTCACTGGAGAGACCGGCGAAATTTCTCTGACGCAATGGGCAGAGCAATTGCTTGTCGCCATGCGCCCGATAGCCGCACTGCTCGATTCGGTGCATGAATCAAATGACTACAGCAGCAGCCTCAACGAGCAGTCAACCAAGGTAGCTGATCCTGAGTTGACGCCCTCGGCTCGCATACTGCGGGAAATGCGCGAACAAGAGCTGCCATTCTTCCGACTGGCAATGGCCTATAGCAAACAGTGGGCGCGCTATTTTCGGCAGCGGCCCTTGACGCCCGATATTGCCGAGGCCTTCGCACAGGAAAGCGACCGCTCACTGCTAGCACAGCGCACTATTGAACAGTCGGATGACATTAGCTTTGCGCAGTATCTTCACAACTTTTTTGCCCAGTACCAAGATCTGCAGGACAGCAGAGGATGAATTTCCTGGCGCATTTTCATCTGGCATGGCCGGATGAGGGCATGATCGCAGGCGGTCTGGAGGGTGATTATTTCAAGGGGCCGCTATGTGGGCAACTGCCGCTGAACCTGGAACTCGGCGTAAAGTTGCACCGCGCCATAGACGCCTATACCGATACGCATCCGCTGATTGGACAACTGCGCTCCGACCTGCCACCAGACTTGCGGCGCTACTCCGGCATATTGATCGATCTCAGTTTTGACCATTATCTCAGCCTGCACTGGTCAAACTTTTCCGTCAGCCCGCTGTCTGTATTCAATCGCGATGTGTATCGCATTCTCAATCGACAGAAAGCATCCCTGAGCGTGGGGGCACGAACTATGTTGCAACGCCTGGTTGAGTATGATGTGCTGAACCTTTATGCAGAATGGGAGATGGTACTGGCGACCGCGAAACGCATCGGTACGCGATTCAAGCGACACAATCCGTTTCTGGAATTGGAACACAGCTTATCACCGGCAAAAGCTTCGCTGGAGGAGGTGTTTTTGAGCTTCTACCCGCAAGTGCAATCGTTCAGCCAGGAATGGGCACTAAATCTGCGTGAATAGCTTACCTCTGGCGCACGTCACGTTGCACCGAGCACAAAAAGCCCATAGTGTACGACTGTTTGCTCACGCTCTACTCGAGGACCTGAAACACCATGCTGCAATCCCTTTCCCCCCGCCTGGTCTTTATCGGGCTGGTGTTGTTAGCTGTGATATCCATGCTATTTGCCCGGCTTTACCTGCAGGCATACCTGGGACTGGACGCCTGCCCATTGTGCATGAGCCAGCGGGTTTTCGTCGTACTGTGGGGAGGCATCGCACTGCTGGCAGCGTTGCACAATCCTTCCTCCTGGGGGCGCAGGGTGTACGCCGGACTATGCGGACTGGCCGCTTGGGGTGGCGCTGCAATTGCAGCTCGCCATGTGTGGCTGCAGCACCTGCCGGCAGACCAGGTGCCGGCTTGCGGCCCCAGCCTGGAATACATGCTGGACAACCTGCCGTTTGAAGATACCTTGAGTATTGTTCTGGCCGGAGATGGAAATTGCGCAGAGATCAGCTGGACGTTCCTGGGCTTTAGTATTCCCGAACAGACCTTGGCCATATTTTGCGTCGCAATTCTGGTGTGCCTGTGGCAGGGCGTGCGAACTTACCCTACAAGGCAATAACCATCAGGACGCAGTGTTCAATGCTTACTTGCTTGGACGCCCGTCGCTTCCGCTGTCGATTGACCGCTTGCCTGCCCAACTGCGCGGACATATAGTGATCTCCCGATACAGGCATGCAGGAAACCGACGATGCTCAGCAAAAAAAGCGACCCCAGGCAGCACTTTGACGCAGTAGAGCAGTTGCTGACCCGCTGGCTCAAAGAACGTCGCGCACTGCTGGGAAAGTATACCGAAATCGTGGTTGCACTAGATGGAGCGCCAAACGATGTGGCACTCAAGGAGCGCCAGAATGCGCTCTGCGAGCTACTCGTGGACTACGCTTCAGTAGGACACTTCGAAGTTTTCCACGAGTTAATCAATGAAGCCGAGAGCTTCGATGACGGCAGCTGCGCGCTGGCAGAAAAACTCATACCGGAAATCGGAGCGACCACAGAAGTGATCCTGGCGTATGAGGAAAAGTATAGTGGCGGTATGCATCCGGAAAAGCTGAAGCGCGACCTGTCAGCGTTGGGAGAAGTACTGGAATCGCGCTTTGTGCTGGAAGACCAACTGATCGCCGGTCTTCACAATCGTCACCGGCGCCTGGTGAATAAACAGGCGCCCCAGTCGGTGTAGCTTACTTGGCAGCAGGCTCGGCTGCTGCAGCTGCCGCGTCAGCTGGTGCGTCCTTGCTGGGGATGCCGATCAGCTCAACCTCGAAGATCAAAGCGGCATTCGGTCCGATTACCTGTCCGGCACCGCCGGCACCATAGGCCAGATCAGCAGGGATCGCCAGCTTCCACTTGGAACCAACCGGCATCAGTTGCAGTGCCTCAGTCCAACCGGGAATAACCTGCCCCACTCCAAAAGTTACAGTCTCGCCACGGCTGTAGGACGAGTCAAACTCAGTGCCGTCAACCAACGTACCGCGATAATGCACTTCAACCGTATCTTCCGGACCAGGTTTCGGACCAGTGCCCTCAGTCAACACTTCATACTGCAGGCCGGAATCAGTCGTGACCACACCCTCTTTGGCGCTATTCTCAGCCAGGTAAGCTGCGGCTGCCGCAATATTGGCTTCGCTTTGAGCTGCCAAAGCAGCTTGCTGCTCGGCCTGTGCCTTCTCTTGATAGGCTTGCATTTCGGCGGCAATTTCTTCCTGCGTCATGCGCGATTCTTTACCCGATAGAGAATCGGTGAGGCCGGTGCTGAATGCATCTGCATCCAGTGGAACACCGTCAGCCTTCATTCGCTGGCCAAGTCCATACGCAATTCCGTAGCTCAAACGCTGCTCGGTCGATGTCAGGGCGCTCTCCGTCGGTGCTTTGGCTTCTTCGGCAGGCGCTGCCGGCGGTTTTTGGTTACAAGCTTGCAGTGCAACAACGCTGACCAAGGCAAGCGGTATTAGATACTTCTTCATAATTCGTTCCATAGTCGTAGTAGAAATTGAGAATTGCGGGCGTTACTTCACAGCGAGGAATTGCACGGGGTTCGGCGAATTCGCCTTATGACCCGATGCCACACCGAAAGACATCCGTTTGCGCGGGCGGTACAGCAAGCCGGCGCAGTGGGGGCCCATCTTACTACCCACCCAGTCCGTGCGCCACCCCTGCCTCACAGAGGAATTTGCGCTACCAGTTGACCGATAGCCGCCGTCCACCCGTCGTTGTTACTACAATTGAAACGGGCTACCAGCGCCAGGTTATCCGATAGTGGCCTTACGGCCGGAGGGAGTGCGGGCCCCTGCTGGCTTAAGGTGTACAGCATATCCTGCTGATGCCGCTCAGCTCGCAGTTCCAGCGTTTGCAGATCCACAGCGACACTGGCAGCCGACGGATGGGCGCCCATGCGGCGACGCAAGGTGCGCAGTGGAGCGATCACATTGGTTCGCCAGTCGGCAACCACTTCCTCTGCAGCTATCAAATGCTCGATGGTGAGGCGCCTGCCAGTGTGCGCAAGCCAGGCGCCATAGAGCAACAGATTTACATCCAGGCCGTGCTCATCCTGCAGGCTGATGCAGGCGGGTGCAACAGCGTCACACGCATAAGTCCTTAGAGAGTAGTCCCAGAACGGATTGTCCATGACGCCAATCTACCGCCGCTGAATATCCCTCAAACCTTACACCAGCTGAAGCGCCACGCACTAGCCCGAAGCGGGACCGGCGGGTAGAATTCGCGACCTCATGATCATTCTGCGTAATATTGCCCTGCGACGCGGCAGCAAACTGCTGCTCCAGGATGCCAACGTCACCGTACAACCCGGCCAGCGCCTTGCATTGATTGGGGCAAATGGCTGTGGCAAGTCCAGTCTATTTTCCTTGTTGCTCGGAGAATTGGGTGCCGACGCCGGCGATATAGAAGGCATGAACTCGCTGCGCCTGTCACATATGGCCCAGGAAACCCACGCCAGCACTCTGCCCGCTGGGGAGTATGTGTGGCGCGGAGATGCGAAACTTGCACAATTGCGCGATGAAGTTGGCGCCCTGGAGTCTGCCGGCGCTTTCGAACAAGCTGCGCTCTTGCACAGTAAACTGGAAGAAATCGACGGTTACAGCGCCGAACGCAGGGCCCAGCGCCTGCTACAGGGCTTGGGCTTCGCCGAGGATGCCGCCGGGCGCGCGGTCAGCGATTTTTCCGGCGGCTGGCGCATACGACTGAATCTGGCCCGCGCGCTGATGACGCCCTCAGACATGCTGTTGCTCGACGAACCCACCAACCACCTCGATCTTGATGCCACTCTGTGGCTGCAACAATGGCTAGAGCAATACTCCGGCACGCTGCTGATGATCTCGCACGATCGGGACTTTATCGATGCCACGTGCGAGCGCATCCTGCACATTGAGCAACAGCAATTGTTCACATACAAAGGCAACTACTCAGACTTCGAGCGCATGCGAGCAGAACGGCTGGCCAACCAACAGGCCAGTTTCGAGAAACAGCAGCGCCGTATCGCTCAAATTGATGATTTCGTGCGACGTTTCCGCTACAAAGCCACCAAGGCCAAGCAGGCGCAGAGCCGGCTGAAAGAACTGGAGCGCATGCAAACTCTGGCTCCGGCCCATGCCGACTCACCGTTCGACTTCAATTTCCCACCACCAGCAAAAAGCAGTGACCCGCTGCTGCGGCTTGATGAAGCGACGCTGGGCTACGGCAACTCCGCCGTGCTGACAGGCGTAGACCTGCTATTGCGGCCCGGCAGCCGCTATGGATTGCTGGGGCGCAATGGCGCGGGCAAATCCACGCTGCTGAAAAGCCTGATCGGGGAACTTCCCGTATTGGCGGGATCGAGCACCACGGGCGAACATTTGAGTATCGGTTACTTCGACCAGCAACAGCTGGAAGCCCTCGATATGCAGGCCAGCCCCGCGCTGCACCTGCAACGCCTGAGTCCCAGCGCGCGGGAACAGGACATCCTCAACTTCCTCGGCGGGTTCAATTTTCGCGGTGACGCCGCCAATGCCATTGTCGCGCCATTCTCAGGGGGTGAGAAAGCGCGGCTTGCTCTGGCCATGGTGGTGTGGCAAAAACCCAACCTGCTAGTGCTTGATGAACCGACCAATCACCTTGATCTCGACATGCGCCATGCCATGGAAGTTGCTCTGCAGGCATATGAAGGCGCACTGGTACTGGTCAGCCACGATCGCCATATGCTGCGCAATACCGTGGAGGAGCTGTTGTTGGTGCACGATGGCCAGATCGAAGAGTATGGGGAAGATCTGGACGGCTATGAACGCTGGATTCTGTCCAATTACCGACAGGCAGATAAAAAGGACGTCGGGGCGAGCGACACTTCACGCAAGGAAAAGCGCCAGCAAGCCGCGGCGCAGCGCGATATGCTTCGACCGTTGCGCAAACAACTGGAAAAAACAGAAGCTGAGATGGCCAAGGTTGGCCACGCTCTGAATGAGGTACGGGAACAACTGGGTAGCGCTGAGCTGTACAATGAAGCGCACAAACAAAAACTGGCTGACTTGTTAAAGCTCGAAGGGGAACTCAAACATCGTTCACAGGAGTTGGACGATGTCTGGCTTGAACAACAGCAGACGCTGGAAGAACTGGCGGACTAGCAACGGTCGTTGCCAGAAAGCACCGCTACTCACTAAAACCGATCAATCGCAACTTCTGGCTGCGACTCAATTTCTTGATCGTTGCCTCGCGCTGTAACGCGGCGGCACGGTGCGGCACCGAATCACACCAGAGCAGCCTCACCGGACGCCGACCTCGTGTATATTTTGGGCCTCCCACGCGCTCCCCATTGTGTTGCTGGATTCTCCGGTCAAGGTCCCTGGCAATTCCGGTGTACAGTGTGGTATCGGCACATTGCACGATATAGACATGCCAGCCGCTATCCACGGTATCAAACCAGCGCCAGTACTTCCTTCACGCAGGCATTTATACCGGTATATGCATCCGAGACTTTCCCGGCCAGCATATAAGCCGGTGTCGTGACCAGTTTGCGCTCCACGTCCACGCGCGCCTCCGTAACCGGGCACTGCACATGTTCACCGCCCATGGCGTGAATAGCCGCCGCCGTATCAGCATCGTTACCTATGGTACAACGAGCGCCTTCACCGCAGATGGCAGCCGCCATTACGGGAGCGATGCAAATCAGCCCAATGGGTTTGCCTGCATCGTGGAACGCACGCGCTGCCTGCAGAAAATCCGGCTGCACCGTCATCTGGGCACCTGCCACAGCAAAATCACTCAAATTCTTGGCCGCGCCAAATCCACCGGGTACCAATAACGCATCAAAATCATCGACCACGATGTTCTTCAGGTTGTGGATATTGCCCCGGGCTATACGCGCCGCCTCCACCAGCACATTGCGCGACTCACCCGCCACAGGCTCCCCACTCAGGTGGTTGATCACATGCATCTGTTGTATATCCGGCGCAAAACACTGATAAGTCGCGCCCTGCTGCTCCAGGCAAAGCAGCGTGAGCACCGCTTCGTTAATCTCAGCACCATCGTAAAAACCACATCCTGCCAGCACTACCGCAACCTTGCTCATTGATATTCTCCTGTTTGAAACACTCTGTTTTCGGCTGTGGGCAGGCGATAAACCCGATATTTCCTGCCAAACCAGCCGCAACCATCAGCCACGATTCCAGCGGTGATACCGCTCCACCCAGCGCAATAGCCCTTCCGGCTTGCGTGACTTGCGCCACTCACCAGCGACAAACTTGTTACCTTCGCTCCATGTCGGATAGATGTGGATAGTAGCCAGCAATTTGCCCAGCCCCAAATCATGCTTCATGGCCAGAACGAATTCGTTGATCAATTCTGCGGCATGGTACCCCACGATCGTGACACCGAGAATACGATCACGACCGGGCTCGGTCAGCACCTTGATGAACCCCTGTGCTTCACTGTCGGCAATCGCACGATCAAGGTCGTCGAGCGAGTAGCGGCTCACCTCATATGCGATGCTGCGCTTTCGCGCCTCATCCTCATTGAGACCGACCCGTGCCACTTCAGGGTCGACAAATGTGGCCCAGGGCACTACGGAATAGTCGGCCTTGAAACGGCGAATTCGTCCAAACAGAGCATTTACAGCTGCATACCAAGCCTGGTGGCTGGCCATGTGCGTAAACTGGTAAGGGCCAACCACGTCACCGCATACGGAGATAGTGGGGATTGCAGTAGTCAGATACTCGTCGGCCTCGATCGTACCCCGAGGACCGATTGCGATCCCCAATTCTTCCAGCCCCAGCGCCTCCACGTTGGCGCTGCGGCCGACCGCCACTAGCACGCGGTCAAAGATAAGCCGCCGCGGCCCGTCCGGTGTACCGAACTCACAGGAGTGAACACCATTGTCGGTGCTGAACAATTGTGGCTCATACTCGGTATGAATGACCAATTGCTGTCGCAGAAATGATGCATGCACCGCTTCCGCAACGTCTGCGTCTTCACGCGGCAGTAGACGATTGGCGTGCGTGACTATCGTTACTGTGCTGCCCAGACTGGCAAACGCCTGTGCAAGTTCGCAACCAATTGGACCGCCACCAACCACCAACAGACGTTGTGGCAGTTCAGTGATGTCCCATACCGTGTCGGAAGTTAAAAAATCCAGCGCTGCCAATCCCGGTATTTCGGGGATACGGGCTCTGGCGCCGCTGGCAATGACAATGTGACGAGCCGTTAGCGTTTGGCCGTTGACCTGTACCTCCCAGGGCGAGCGAATGCGCGCATCACCGTGCACGCAATTCACTCCCAAAGCGGTGAATCGCTCCACCGAGTCGTGCGGCTCTATCGCTGCGATAATTTTCTGCACCCGCTGCATGACTTGAGGAAAATTCACTTCCACTGACATCGGGGCGAGGCCAAATTCTGGTGCCCGACGTGCATACTGTGCAATCCGCGCAGAGCGAATCAGGGCCTTGCTAGGCACACACCCGGTATTGAGACAATCACCGCCCATTTTGTGGCGTTCAATCAGTGTCACCTTGGCCTTGACGGTTGCCGCTATCAGTGACGCCACCAGTCCAGCCGAACCTGCACCGATCACAATGAGGTTATTGTCGAAATGCTTTGGTTTGCTGTAGGGAGCAAGAACCCGGCGACGCTGCACAATCGCGAGCAACCAGCGCGCGAGCAGGGGAAACAGCGCGAGCAACGCAAACGATCCCAGCAGTGGCATTGAAATAATGCCGGAGCTGGACTGCAGTTGACCTAGCTGCGTCCCAGCGTTTACATACACAGCCGTCCCGGGAAGCATGCCAAGCTGTGACACCCAGTAAAAAGGCCAGGTCCGGATGGGCAGCAATCCCATCAGCAAATTGATGAGAAAAAATGGGAATAGCGGTACCAGTCTTAACGATAACAAATAGAAGGAGCCGTCCTTCTGAAACCCAGCGTTCACCGCTCCAAGATGACGCCCAAAGCGCGTCTGCACCCAATCGCGCAGCAGCAGGCGCGACACAAGAAAGGCTAAAGTAGCCCCGATAGAACTGGCGAAAGATACCAAAAGCAGCGCGTACCAAAATCCAAACAATGCGCCGCCCGCCAGAGTCATGATCGCCGCACCCGGCAGCGAAAGGGCTGTAACAGCGATGTAAGCCAAGAAGTAGATTACGCCGGCCAGCAACGGATTATTGTCATACCACTGCCGCAGCTCACCAATGCGATTTTGCAGGGTATCGAAATTCAGGTAGGCCCCCAGGTCGAAAACGAACCAGCCTGCGAACGCCAGTACCACAACAGCGATAACTATGATCTGTTTGCTACGCACTGGCGATATCCTGGGTTCGGTCGGGAGCGGAGTTTGTAAGCCTCAGGGCACTATACTTTAATTTATGACACACCGACCACGCAGCCGCTGCCTTTTCGAGGTGCGGCGCCCGCGGCGATAGCAGGATGCCTCGATGTGCGCTACGCATCTCAGTAATGGCTAATAGCATTGGGCAATATCAGCATGCCAAAAAACTCTAGCGCTGTAGTTGTACGCCACCCGTCCAGTGGTATGATTACCGGCCTCAAAACCGCACGGGATTAATAACCGCGCAATATTTGGAGAACAACATGAGTGACCAGATCG
Organism: Halioglobus sp.; assembly: GCA_041396025.1. Classification (GTDB taxonomy): domain Bacteria; phylum Pseudomonadota; class Gammaproteobacteria; order Pseudomonadales; family Halieaceae; genus Marimicrobium. Next base: position 85,580 of record JAWKZL010000007.1, read on the forward strand.
TACACGTCAGCGACGCAACCTTTGACGCAGAAGTATTGAATTCAGATGTCCCTGTACTGGTTGATTTCTGGGCAGAGTGGTGCGGCCCGTGCAAGATGATCGCACCGGTACTCGATGAAATCGCAGCGGACTACAGCGGCAAGCTGAAGATCTGTAAGGTTGACGTAGACGCCAATCCGGAAATACCACAGAAATTTGGCATTCGCGGCATCCCAACCCTGATCATGTTCAAGGGCGGCAGTGCTGAGGCGACGAAGGTGGGTGCGCTGTCCAAGACCCAACTGACCGACTTTATTCAAGAGGTCATCTAATCGTGTAAATATCCGGCGTAGACACCGACCTGCGCACCGATAACTCGAAGCACTTATTGACACAAAAAAGCGGTAGACGGCCCTAACGGGCCGTGCTACATTCCAAACATCGCACATTCCTGTGCAATAACAAAAACTCTGCAACCCACGTTTTAGCTACTAATTGTTGGCATCGCCAACCAGCGTTCGGTTACATCCAATTCTTCCCCCTAATCACACGTGCACTCTTTTTTCCCCTATGAATCTAACTGACTTAAAGACCAAACCTACCCAGGAACTAATTGATATCGCCAAAGAGATGGGCCTCGATAACATGGCCCGCTCGCGCAAACAGGACATTATTTTTGCAATCCTGAAGCGTCACGCCAAAAGTGGCGAGGACATCTATGGGGATGGCGTACTGGAAATTCTGCAGGATGGCTTTGGCTTCTTGCGCTCTGCCGACAGCTCATATCTGGCTGGCCCAGATGACATCTACGTTTCACCCAGCCAGATACGCCGTTTCAACCTGCGCACCGGGGACACTATTTCAGGCAAGATTCGACCGCCGAAAGATAGCGAACGCTACTTCGCATTGCTGAAGGTAGACGAAGTCAACCTCGACAAGCCGGAAAACTCCAAGCACAAAATTTTGTTCGAGAATCTCACACCGCTGTTTCCAGACCAGCGACTGACGCTGGAAACTGGTAACGGCAGCACCGAAGACCTGACCGGACGTATTATCGACCTGGTATCTCCCATCGGGAAAGGCCAGCGCGGACTGCTGGTAGCGCCGCCGAAAGCCGGCAAAACCATCATGATGCAGAATATCGCGCAGGCGATCATCACCAATAATCCGGAGTGCTACATTATCGTGCTGTTAATCGATGAGCGTCCGGAAGAAGTGACCGAAATGCAGCGCTCCGTGGGTATTCGCGGCGCCGAGGTTGTGGCCTCGACGTTTGACGAGCCGCCCTCACGCCACGTGCAAGTGGCAGATATGGTGATCGAGAAAGCCAAGCGATTGGTTGAGCACAAGAAGGACGTAGTCATTCTGCTGGACTCCATTACTCGTCTGGCGCGCGCTTACAACACAGTAATTCCCAGTTCCGGCAAAGTATTAACCGGCGGGGTTGACGCTCATGCACTGGAACGTCCCAAGCGATTTTTTGGCGCGGCCCGTAATATCGAGGAAGGTGGCAGCTTGTCGATCATTGCCACAGCGCTGATCGATACCGGATCGAAGATGGACGAAGTTATTTACGAGGAATTCAAAGGCACGGGTAATCTGGAACTGCATCTGGATCGCAAGATTGCTGAAAAGAGGGTCTATCCTGCCATTAATATTCGTCGCTCGGGTACGCGTCGGGAAGAACTACTCACAGCCGACGACGAGTTGCAGCGTATGTGGATTCTGCGCAAGCTACTGCACGGCATGGAGGATTTGCCGGCCATTGAGTTTCTGTCTGACAAACTCAAGGAAACCAAAACCAACGATGAGTTCTTTAAATCCATGAAGCGCAAATAGCTTCGCCCAATGCTTTAGGTAGCATTCTGCCGCAGCACGTTGCGACCGATGGATACTGGGTGTAATGTCCATCGCTGACCAACGATGAGTAATTCGCCTCTTGAAATACACCGACCTCAGAGATTTTATCGCCGCGCTGGAACAGCGTGGCGAACTGGTGCGCATTCAAACCGAGGTCGATCCTAATCTGGAAATGACGGAAATTGCCGACCGCACTCTGCGCGCAGGCGGCCCGGCGTTGTTATTTGAAAATCCCAAGGGCTACAACACGCCGGTGCTTGCGAATCTGTTTGGCACTGAACAACGCGTGGCATTGGGCATGGGCGCTCAGGATCTTGGCGCATTGCGCGAGATTGGCGAGGTGCTCGCCTATCTGCGCCAGCCGGATGCACCCAAAGGCATGCGTGATATCTGGGACAAGGCACCATTGCTGAAGCAAGTGTTGCACATGGCCCCGAAAGTCGTGCGCAATCCGCTGTGCCAATACCACGCGAAACAAGGTGACGATGTCGACCTGTACCAGCTGCCCATCCAGACGTGTTGGCCGGGGGATGCCGGGCCGTTGGTCACCTGGCCGCTGGTCATTACACGCGGGCCGGGCAAGGAGCGCCAGAATCTGGGGATATACCGTCTGCAGCTACTGGCACGTAATAAACTGATTATGCGCTGGCTGTCGCACCGCGGCGGTGCGCTGGATTTCAGGCAATGGCAGCTACAACACCCTGGGAAACGCTACCCGGTGGCAGTGGCGTTGGGAGCCGACCCTGCTACAACACTCGCCGCGGTCACACCGATTCCAGACAGTGTTTCTGAGTATGCCTTCGCGGGACTATTGCGCGGCAGCAAGACAGAACTGGGCGAATGCTTTACACCGCTGTGTCGGGAACATGGCCTGCAAGTTCCCGCAACGGCAGAATTTGTTCTGGAAGGTTATCTGCAACCCGGTGAAATGGCAGATGAAGGGCCATTCGGTGATCACACTGGTTACTACAACGAGGTGGAGCGTTTTCCGGTCTTTACTGTTGAAGCGATCACACACCGCGAATCACCTATCTACCACAGTACTTACACCGGTCGTCCGCCTGATGAGCCGGCCATTCTTGGCATGGCGCTCAACGAGGTATTCATTCCCATACTGCAGAAGCAGTTTCCCGAGATTGCTGATTTCTACCTGCCACCTGAAGGCTGTTCCTATCGCCTCGCAGTGGTCACCATGCGCAAGGAATACCCCGGTCATGCCAAGCGCGTGATGCTGGGTGTATGGTCCTTCCTGCGACAGTTCATGTACACCAAATTCGTCATTGTCACTGATGACGATGTGAATGCCAGAGACTGGAAAGATGTGATCTGGGCAATGACAACCCGCATGGATCCACAGCGTGATTCTGTTTTCATTGAAAACACGCCGATCGACTATCTGGACTTCGCTTCACCGGTGTCGGGCCTGGGTTCCAAAGTAGGGTTCGACGCCACACACAAGTGGAAGGGTGAAACCGGGCGCGAATGGGGCCGTCCGATTGTTATGGATGAATCAATCAAACAGCGTATCAATGATTTGTGGGACGAACTCGGGATCACGCTGCCGCGAAAGTAAACTGTGCCGATACCTTCAATCAGCGCTTGGTGCTTCAGGAGCTCGCCAATAACCGGCTGTCAGGGACAATCTTATCCGGCATAGGAAGGTCTGGCAGCGCATTTTCGCGCAGCAACAGCCCCTCGCGAAAATAAGCTGCGGCAACCGTGGATTCGCCGAGCTCACTCAACAAACGACCCAGCTCCGCGCATATTTCGGCACTGTGCTCCAGCCGATAACTGCTCTCGAAATAATCCCGCGCCTTACCCCATAACTTGCAGCGCGCCGACACTCGCCCGAGACACAGTAATAATTGTGCATCCTCAGGATGAGCCGACAACCAACTCTCGGCACGGCCAAGTTGCCGCTGCACATCATCGGACTGCACATAACCGTACTGACGTACGAGGTTCGTATCCCACTCGTGCTTTAAAGCGCGCTCAAGGATGCTCTGCGCTGTATCATGGTCACCTGCGGCGAGCAGATTGCGAACATAGAGCTCAACCATGCCAGCATCATGCTGCAGACTCCTTGGCAATTTTTGCCAGACCGCCTGCAATTGCTCCCGATCTGTATGCGCCCGATTCAGGCAGTTGTAGTGGATTTCCCGTTCCACTTGCTGCACTTCATCGACGCCAATCAGCTTGTGTTTTTGCAGTTGAGGCAAAAGTTCCAGCAGTTTGTCCCAATCCTGTATTCCCGCGTAAGCCTCGCGCAATAAAACCAGTACATGGGGGTGGCGGTTGACGTTGCGCATGGCGTGTTCGAGCGCCGCAATAGCCTGCTGATACTCGCCCGCCTGCAAATGCATCTCTGCCTGGGCAATCTCCACCGCCATGGCTGCACCCGGTTCTGCTTTGCCCGCCGCCAGCAAATACTCCTTCACTTTATCGGTTTCCTGCAACTGAGCGCTGGCGCGAGCTGCGAGCAGATAGTTTGCCAGCGGGGCCTCGTTGTGCTGCGCGCCGCGCACCAACTGGCGGCGTGCATCAAGCCAGTTTCCCTCAGTAAAACTGATCAAGCCGCGGCTGCTCAGGCGCTGTGAATTGCGAACTTTACGCGCACCCAACCAGGAAAACAGCGTTCGCTGTCCTCCCACAATGCGATAGGCCAGGCGCAAAAGTAGAAACACCAACATCACCAGTAGCAGTAGCAGTAGCAATCCGACCCACAAGCTGGACTCAAGCGTATAGTTGCCGTAAGACACCAGTACATACCCGGGATCGGTCTGGATGACGACAACAATGCCAACACCCACCAGCAGTGCCATCAATACAAAAGCGAATAACTTGCGCATGGTTATTCGATACCTCCAGCAGCTTGCAGGCGCTGCTCGACGGCGTCGTCCAATGCGCGCTGTGAACGAGAAATATCGGGTTGAGGGACTTCAATTGTAAGCTGAGCCAACTGTGCAATTTGCGCGGAGATCGCACTCGCAGCGGCTGTATCGGATTCCTGAAACTGTGCGACCCAATGCTGCGCACGCTCCAGACTCGCGTTATACAGCGCCTGGTTGCCCGACAGCAAAGCAACCTGGGCCTGCTCCAGTAGCATACGCAGGTTCTGCCGGACCAGGCCCTCCCACTGCGGGTCCATGAGTGCCTTCATCGGGACATCCCGACGACGGATAATAATGTAATCTGACAGTTTGGACAGGGCCGACTCATAACCCTGTCGCAAGCGACCCTGCCAGTCTGCGGCCGCATCAGGAGTCGGTGCGGGTGTGATCTCGGGAAACTGGAAAATCACCAGTTTCTCCGCCTGCTCAATCAGTGCAGCCAGACGCAGATAAATGCCTTCTATATCTACTTTTCCAACTGCCCGCAGCGCGGCGACGTCCGCCGCAACGGCCGCGCGCACCGAATGCAGACCTGGATCATCGAGTTCGCGCAACACAGCATCGGCACTGTTGAGCAATGCCTGGGCGGCAACCGGATCACCGGCCATAACCAGGCGCTGATTGGCCAACCGCAGCAGATGCCCGGCTTCTGCAAGCAGCCAACTGTCGCGATCACTGGCACTAAAACGCGCCAGCTCCTTCTGCTGCTCTGCCAATTGCATTTCAACCGATTGCAGCTGGGCCGAGAGATTTGAAGTTTGTTCGGTTGTGGATTCGTCGAGTTTGCCGACGTCGGTGCGTAACTGCTTTTGCAAGCGATCTTCCAACTCGTCCAACGTACTCTGCTTCTGCACGGAACGTGTCTCAAGCTCTGCAAGCCGCTTAGCTATCGCGGCTTCTCTATTTTGTCCTTCGCGCAGCGCCCAAACGGTGCCGCCTGCCAGAACAATCACCAGCAGCAATGCCAGCCAGGCGATACCGCTTGAGGCTTTGCGCGGTGCGGATGCAGGACCGGTAACCATCGGTGCGCGTCCACCACTAACGCGATCCTTAGTTGCTGCTACCACGGCTTCAGACCGCTCGCCGGATTGGTCAGTATGCTTTACTTCCTGATCGCTCACTCATCAATCTCCCGTGCCTGATCGCCACTGCTGCAAGGCATGAAGCATCGCCGCATCTGAGGCATTTTCGGCGGTGACAACATGATCGAATCCAGCATAACGAGCCATCTCGGCAACGCGTTTCGATGGTACGACCATGCCTATGCCTTTAAACTTAGAGGTTTCTGACGGGCTAAGCAATAGTTGAAAGTTGGCAAGTCCCTCGCCGGAACTGACCAGTATCACGTCTATTTGCCAACGCGATATCATCGCAGCCAGCTCCCCGGCGGGCAGAGTCGGGATACAGCGGCGATAACAGGCTAGCTCGTCCACAGCAGCGCCACGTCGAATCAATTCCTGTCGCAGCGCATCGCGACCGCCCTCGCCTTTCACGATCAACACCCGTTGCCCCTGCACCTGTTGTAACGCAGGAACCGCCAGCAGGCCTTCGCTGGTCATAATGCTTCCTGGCGTAATGGCAGTAATTCCAAACCGTTGGAGTTCCTCCGCGGTAGCACCTCCCACGGCATACCAATGGAGCCCCACAGGCAGCTGCGGCCAGAAATCATTCACCAATGCCATACCAAAGCGCACCGCGTTACTGCTGATAAAAATCACATGCTCGTAACGATCAAGATCAAGCAACATCTGGCGGCACTGGGCACTTAGCTGCGATAAACCCTGCAATTCAAGCAGCGGCTGGCTGAACGCGTCATAACCCGCCGCATTGACGGCGGCGCACAATGTATCGGCTGCTTCACCTGCTGGGCGGGTGACCAGCACTCTGATTGGCGCAACAACAGGCTCACTCGCCATAGACTTCGGCCAGGATCCCGGCAGCGCCCTGCAATAACAAATCTTCAGCTACTGCGATGCCCAGCTGCTGCGCATCCTGCGCTGGTGCGGTGGCCTCGGCATGCAGAATTTGAGAGCCGTCAGGCTTTCCGACCAAGCCCCGTAGCCACAATTCTTCACTGTCGCCAACAAACTGTGCATAGCAACCAATCGGCACCTGACAACCGCCTTCAAGATGTCCATTCATCGCCCGCTCCGCCGTCACGCGCCAGAAAGTGGGAGCATGATGCAAAGGTGCCAGCAGTGCACGCACCGCTTCGTCCGCGCTGCGCAATTCGATACCCACCGCGCCCTGCCCGCCAGCGGGTAGCGAGTCAGCTACCTCTATTCGCTGCGTGATCCGGGCGTCAAAGCCGAGACGCATCAATCCGGCACTGGCCAGGATAATCGCATCGTACTCACCTTCGTCGAGTTTCCGCAGGCGGGTATTGACGTTACCGCGAAGAAACCTGATGTCCAGATCCGGGCGACGTGCGCGCAACTGACATTCGCGGCGCAGACTGGATGTGCCTACCACACTGCCCACTGGGAGAGAATCCAGCGTATCGAAGCGGTTACTCACAAATGCATCGGAAGGATCTTCCCGAGCGCAAATCACGCCCAGCCCAAGTCCTGTCGGAAATTCCATCGGCACATCTTTCATGGAGTGCACCGCGATATCCGCGCGACCGTCCAACAGCGCTTCCTCCAACTCTTTGACGAACAAACCCTTGCCGCCAACCTTAGCCAGTGGCGTATCGAGCAACTGGTCTCCGCGCGAGGTCATGCCCAGCAATTGCACTTCCAGACCAGGGTGCGCCTGCAGCAACGCGCTGCGCACAAACTCCGCCTGCCACAGCGCAAGGGGACTCTCTCGAGTGGCAATAATCACGGTCCGCGACATATTCTCAGTTCCAAATTTTCGAGCCAGCATGATACCAGTCGGACCACCCTGCAGCGACACCGACCGGTCAGTGCACTGCTGGCAAAGCAGAGCTATTCAGGCGCAAGCTGGCCAGCGCCTGAAGGCGACTCAAACCGTGAAACAGTCTGGCTTCGAGCTGATATACTTGCCGCCTTGTTGTATCACACAAGCGTACCCGATACGGTCGTGACGAAGGAATATTCAGCGCAATGAGCAAAGAGCAGGACACCAGCAAACTCTGGGGCGGGCGGTTCAGCGAGCCGACCGACGCATTCGTACAGCGTTTCACCGCCTCTGTGCAATTTGACCAACGCATGGCCACCGAGGATATCGCAGGTTCATTGGCCCATGCGCACATGCTGTGCTCGGTCGGCGTGCTCAGTCAGCAGGAGCTGAAGGAAATTGAGGACGGACTCGCACAGGTGCATAACGAAATTACCAGTGGCACTTTCCGATGGTCCGTCGCACTTGAAGACGTCCATATGAATATCGAGGCTCGATTGACTGAACTCATCGGGATCACCGGTAAAAAACTACATACCGGTCGATCGCGGAATGACCAGGTGGCTACAGATATCAGGCTGCACCTGCGTACAGCCATCGATAACATCGCCTGCGAATTGACCCGGTTGCAACAGGGCACCATTGAACTGGCGGCAGCAAACACTCAAACCATCATGCCGGGCTTCACCCATTTGCAAACGGCCCAACCCGTGGTGTTCGGGCATCACCTGCTGGCATGGAATGAAATGCTGGAACGCGATTACGGCAGGCTCATGGACTGCCGGGGGCGTCTCAACCAATCGCCTTTAGGCGCCGCAGCGCTAGCTGGCACCACCTATCCGATCGATCGCCTGCAGACGGCTGCTGCTATGGGTTTTGACAGGCCCACAGAGAACTCCCTGGACTCAGTTTCCGACAGGGATTTCGCCATCGAATTTTGCGCTTTCGCAGCACTGCTGATGACACACCTGTCGCGTATGTCTGAAGAACTGGTATTGTGGACTTCAGCACAGTTTCATTTCATCGAGCTTCCGGACCGTTTCTGCACCGGCTCGTCCATTATGCCGCAGAAGAAAAATCCCGATGTGCCTGAACTGGTCCGCGGCAAGGTTGGCCGCGTGAACGGGAATCTGATCGCACTGTTAACGCTGATGAAAAGCCAGCCACTGGCTTACAACAAGGACAATCAGGAAGACAAGGAGCCACTGTTCGATACTATCGACACGGTGCTGGACTCACTGCGCGCCTTCGCCGATATGGTGCCGTCAATTAAACCCAGAAGCGACGTCATGCGTGAAGCCGCCAGACGGGGCTTCTCCACCGCCACCGATCTGGCAGACTATCTGGTGCGACGCGGCCTACCCTTCCGCGATGCCCATGAAGTCGTGGGCAAAGCGGTAGCACACGGCGTCAACACCGGGCTGGATCTGGCAGAAATGGAACTGGCCACGTTGCGAAGCTTTTGTGAGGACATCGGCGAAGACGTATTCGAGGTATTAACGCTGGAGGGTTCCGTTGCTGCGCGGGATCATCTTGGGGGCACTGCACCAGTGCAAGTGGCCGCCGCAGCAAAACGCGCGCTGGCGCGGCTGTCGCTGCGCGGCGAGCGATAATCAGCGGCAAGACCGGCCTGATAGCACTGCCGCCTGCCGTACAATATCGTCAGGGGTGGTAACGCACACTGGCTTGGAAGGTGACATCCGGCGCCGTTTCAACACGGATATCTTCCACGATGCTGACATCTAACGACCATTGCTGCGCGACATACCAACGCGTACCGATTGTCGCCATGACCGCGTCATCGCCCACACCGGTGAGTGTGCTGTCCATGGGCGCAGCGTGACTGTCGAGTTGAGCAATTAATGACCATTGCCTGGCAAAACGCCAGTCCATGGCCAGTCCTGCAAACCACAGATTCTGTTCCTGAACACCATCCAGCAAATCACTGTCTCCGGCGCGCAAATAACCGATCTGTCCGTGCCAACTCAGCGGCAGGTCCGAAAGCTGCTCACCGGAAAAACGCAACGCGACAAAAACATCATCCGCGCCGCTGCCCAGAAAATCATGCTCATCGCCGGTGCTAAATTTGTAGCCCAACGCTGCACTAACGACCGAATTGGCATCGCGATAAAACGCGTGGCTCAGGGAAAGGCTGACATCGCCGACACCAGAGGTATCGTCCTGCAGCGAGAAACCGGCTTTAGCAGAGGCATAGCGATAGTCCAATACATCCTTGGGAACACTGGAACGACCTCCGTCCGACATGCCCCAAAAGTCATGCCAGTCGTCAATCAAGCCATCGAGATCACCACCACTTTGCTGCAGCCACGGCACTTCCAGTTGCACGTCCCAATCTGGCGCCAGGCCGTAGCGCAGCTCTAACGCAAAGCGCAGCGTCTCGCCATCGAAGTTAAGGGATTCACTGGGTTTACTTTCGTTGACGTATTGGCTGGCAATACTGCTGTGCAGAGCCACCGCAAGTTGTCCACTGTGCATGGTCTGCGCATCGCGCTGGGAGGGCAGGCCGAGCAAGCCCGCCACTGGACTCAGGTTTTTGACATACAGCGGCTCGCTGGCAGCGCCCGGCAGCGCGACCAGCGCAAGGGTAAATACGGCACTGCGCTGCAGGTGAATCCCGGCCGCGAACTGGCTCATTCTGTCAGTTCCAAACAAAGGCGACATCTCCCTGTGACTGCATCTGTTGCACTACGAAGGGACGAAACAGCTGCTCGTCACGGGTATTACGCCAGTCTCCGGCGGCCTCATCGTAGGCGAAGTGAAAGCCGCCTGAGCGGGCAGCAAGCCACAATTGACGCGTCGGCGGCTGTCGACTGAACACTAACCGGGTGTCGTTTTCGAAAGTAACTGTAAGAACGCCACCAGAAGTTTCATAGTCCAGATCAGCGTCAACGTCATCAAGCGCCAGCTCCAGTGCGGAGAAGGTTTCGTCAATCAACTTATTGAATTCTGATTCACTAAGCACGCGCGGCTTCCAACAAAGTGTGCAAATTCAATAATAAGGGCAGTTCGCGTCGCTTACTAGCGCGCAGTATACTTTCCGACTTCATTCCCCGGGTCAGCACCATGTCCAATTTTTCAACAGCCCTGTTGCTCGCAATCTCGTTGGCCACTCTCACTGGTTGTGGACAGACCGGGCCGCTGTACATGCCTACCGAGGAGCCACCCCAGGTTGAGTCTGCTCCTGCGGGCTCTGGCGAAATCGTTGACCAGCAGCAAGAAGAATTCTGAGGCGAGGCCGGGGCAATGAACTACTTCGCCTATCGTGACGGCAATCTGTACGCCGAAAACGTAGCCATTGATACGATCGCCAGCGCGCACGGCACACCCTGCTATGTGTACTCACGTGCTGCATTGGAAGCAGCATTCATGGCATACCAGCGGGCGCTGGACGGCGCAGAGCATCTCATCTGCTACGCAGTGAAAGCGAACTCCAATCTTGCTGTGCTCAATGTACTGGCGAGGCTGGGCGCGGGGTTTGATATTGTCTCTGGCGGTGAGTTGGAGCGCGTTGTCGCCGCTGGCGGCGACCCGTCAAAGATCGTGTTTTCCGGCGTTTGCAAAAAGCCTGTTGAAATGGCTCGGGCACTGGAGCTGGGCATTCACTGCTTCAACCTTGAATCGGCAGCCGAGCTGGAAGTACTGAACCGGGTTGCTGGAGAGCTGGGCCGGGTAGCGCCAGTGTCCGTTCGGGTCAATCCGGATGTAGATGCCCAAACCCATCCGTATATCTCTACCGGTTTGCGGGAAAACAAGTTCGGCCTGACCATCAACGAAGCCTTGCTGGTCTACCGGCGCGCCGCGCAGCTGGAACACGTAGAGGTGGTGGGCCTCGATTGCCATATCGGTTCACAGCTTACACAAATCAGCCCGTTCATCGATGCGCTGCATCGTTTGCTCGCCCTGATTGACGCGCTGGCTGATGAGGGAATCGCGGTCCGTCACCTGGATCTGGGCGGCGGACTGGGCGTGCAGTATCGCGACGAGAAACCGCCTTCTGTTGCCCAATACATTAGTGAAATTCGACGGGTGCTGGGCGAACGTCCACTGCGGTTGATGTTCGAGCCAGGGCGCTCGATAGCAGCCAATGCCGGCTTGTTAGTGATGCAGGTAGAGTACCTGAAGTCTACACCAGACCACCATTTCGCGCTGGTAGACGCAGCTATGAACGACATGATTCGCCCGGCTCTTTATCAGGCATGGATGGATATTCAACGTGTAGAAGAGAGCACAGAAGGACAAACCGCACTTTGGGATGTGGTCGGACCGGTGTGTGAGACAGGCGACTTTCTGGGCAAAGCCAGATTGCTGACGCTCAGGCAAGGCGATTTGCTGGCCATGTTCGGCGCCGGCGCCTACGGGTTCACCATGAGTTCCAATTACAACAGTCGTGGCCGAGCCGCCGAAATCATGGTGGATCGGGATCGCGCCTACCTGATACGACCGCGGGAAACGATCGACGATTTAATTCGTGGTGAGACGTGCTTACCTGCCGATGGCTCAGGGAACTGATTGAGCAAACGCGCATGCAATTACACTTCACTAAAATGCACGGTACCGGCAACGACTTCGTGGTAATCGATCTGATCAGCCAACACTACAGGTTGCGCTCGCGCGACGTACGCAAGCTAGCCGATCGGCATTTTGGCGTGGGCTGCGACCAGGTATTGGTGGTGGAGGCGCCGCAAAATCCGCACGTGGATTTTCGGTACCGCATCTATAATGCCGATGGCAACGAAGTCGAGCAGTGCGGCAACGGCGCGCGCTGCTTTGCACGCTTTGTGCGCGACAAGAAGTTGACCTCCAAGAAAGTCATTAGCGTCGAGACCTCTGCCGGCATTATTGAACTGCGTGTGCTCCCCAATCAGGATGTAGAAGTGAATATGGGTGCGCCGGAGTTTGAACCGCGCAACATTCCCTTCGCAGCCGCAGCAAAAGCGGCGAGTTACCCACTGCTGGTGGACGCAAAGGAAATGGAGATAGGCGCGGTCTCCATGGGGAACCCGCACGCTGTGCTGCGCGTCAACAGTATCGCCCGGGCAGAGGTCGAGCGGCTGGGTCCGTTAATCGAAGCGCATCCTGACTTCCCGCAGCGGGTCAATGCCGGCTTCATGCAGATCGTATCTGACAGCGAAATCAAACTGCGCGTATATGAGCGCGGAGTCGGAGAAACGCTGGCCTGCGGCACCGGGGCTTGCGCGGCAGTCGTCTATGGTATTTCTCGCGGCTGGTTGCGCGAATCCGTGACAGTTGCACTGCCGGGGGGTAAGCTTCATGTATCGTGGGCAGGGGAAGGCCAACCCGTCATTATGACCGGGCCTACCGCGATCGTGTTCGAAGGCACAATAAAAATCTGAAGCACTACTGAAGCACTAGAGGGGGAGCCACTGATTATGTCAGCCAGCAAAAAACGGGGCACAGCCGTCAAAACCGCAGCAGAACAAGCGGACAACACCGGTGGACTGACCGACGCGGTAGTGCGGGAATACCTCAAGAATCATGATGATTTCCTGCAGCGCAACCCAGAGATGCTCGATTACCTGCACATCTCCCACTCGTCCGGCAGTGCTATCTCGCTGGTTGAAAAGCAGGTCAGCGTGCTGCGCGAACGCAATATGGATATGCGCCAACGGCTTAAAATGCTCACCGCGAATGCCCGCGACAACGACGCGCTGTTTGAGCAAACCCGCGCCCTGGTACTCAAACTGTTGGACGCTGACTCGGTCGCAGCTTTGTACAACATCTTTATGGCATCCATGGCCGCCGATTTTCGCGTGGATTACGCCAGTATGATCCTGTTCGGAGAGCCCTCTAATGAAGATGCCTGGCGCACAGAAACCCAGGACACCGTCAAAAAAGAAATCGGCTCGCTGTTCCGTGGGCACAAGGCAGTGTGCGGCACCCTGCGCACGGAAGAACTGGCGTTCCTGTTCCCTGGGGGCAGTGGTGTTGGTTCCGCTGCGCTGATGCCGCTGTCCAACGGAGAGCCACTGGGGCTGATTGCAGTCGGCAGTGCCGATGCCAATCGCTACAACAACAAGGTCGGCACCCTTTTCCTGTCACATATCGCCGACGTTATGGTCAAACTGCTGTCACGCCTGCAGTATAAGAGTGCGAGTGACTGAGCATTCGGGCGACGATTGCCCCGCCACAAAAACCGAAACCGGGGAGTCAGTCGCGCGCTTTCTCACATACATGCGCGAGGTGCGACAACTATCGCCACACACCGTCAGCAACTACCAGCGCGACCTGCTGTCCCTGCAGCGCTACTGTGACGCAAACGACAAGCACTCAATCGACAAGCTGGTAGAAGCAGACATTCGCGCCTGGGCCAGCCAACTGCACCGGCGCGGGCTCGCCGGCGGCAGTATTCAGCGCAGCCTCTCTGCCGCTCGCTCCTTTTACCATTTCCTGGGGCGAGAAAGCGGTCTGCTGCGCAACCCGGCCGCCAGCGTGCAGGCCCCGCGCAAACCGCGCAAACTACCTAAAACCCTGGATGCGGATCAGGTGGATAAATACCTTTCATTCGATGACGACTCACTCATGACCCGCCGCGACAGTGCCATAGCGGAGCTTTTTTATTCCTCCGGGCTGCGTCTGGCCGAACTGGCGGCGGTGAATGTCAACGATATCGACCAGCACTCAAAACTTCTGACGGTGACAGGTAAAGGCCGCAAGACGCGCACGGTGCCCGTCGGGTCCGTTGCATTGCGGGCTATTGCCCGTTGGCTGGAAGTTCGCCCACCGACGTTTGATAACACGCCCGATGATGGCGCACTGTTTACCAGCAACCGGGGCAGTCGAATCAGTATCCGCAATATTCAGGCACGCTTGAAGCTCCAGGGTCGCAAGTCGGGCATGCATCAGGACGTGCACCCACACATGCTGCGCCACTCCTTCGCCAGTCATATGCTGGAATCCAGCGGCGACCTGCGGGCCGTGCAGGAACTGTTGGGGCACGCCAACATCTCCACCACGCAGATATACACCCATCTCGACTTTCAACATCTGGCGAAGGTGTACGATGCAGCTCACCCCAGGGCGAAAAGACGTTCGCAGGACTAATGTGGCAATCTCCGTTATCACCTTCGACCTCGACAATACTCTGTGGGATGTGGAACCCGTGTTGCTGCGGGCCGAGGAAGCCCAACAGCAGTGGCTGATTGAGCACCGTCCTGGGGCAGTGGAGAGCTTCGATCATGACAGCCTGTTCGAATTCAAGAAATCGGTGTTGAAACGTCACACTCATTTACTACACCACGTCAGCCAAAAGCGCACCCAGATGCTCTATGAGCTGCAGATAGCCGCCGGATACGCTGAATCAGAGGCGAAAAGTGGCGCACAGCAGGCCTTCGACGTGTTTCTGGCGGAACGTCGTAAGGTCGTGTTGTATGAAGAAGCCCTCGCAGTGCTGGAACAGCTCGCACAAGATTACACTTTGGGGGCACTAACCAATGGCAATGCCGACATATACAGAACCGACGCTGCCGAGTACTTTGACTTCGCCTTTCTGGCCGAAGATATCGGGGTCTCCAAACCACACCCGCAGATGTTTCAGGCCGCGCTAGACAAGACCGGAGTCTGTGCCAGCGATATCGTGCACGTGGGAGACGACCCGGAGCATGATGTACGCGGTGCGCGTGACATGGGGATGCACACTGTGTGGATGAATACCCGCAAGGGTCCGTGGACCGGCGGGCAGCCAGCGGACCGCGAGATTGTCAGTTTACAACAGTTGCCCGATGCCATAGCCAGCATCGCCACGCCCATTGAAACCAATGACGCTGCGCCAGCTATTTCGATAAAACTACAAACCAAAGCACTTTTGCCGCGTGGGCTTAAGGATAGAAATAAACAGAAGATTGAGCCGAATCGAGCTGCGTATGCCCGATAAAGGCGATTATTGCTGGTTTTCTGCAGAAATCACCACTTTTTATTGGACTTCAGGCGCAACTGTAATAGTTGTAAGAATAACCTGGGAGCTGCGTTTTGGAAATCAATCTGCGTGATCAAACGTCGTTTGTCTGGAGGCGCCGAGTAGCGGGTGATTGGAGTCGCGGTGAAATCTTTCGTGCAATATCAAAGAAGCACGTTACTTTTCCAAACTGAAATAACTCCAGTGCTTTTTACATAGAACTGCAGTTGGGGCCTTGCTAGATTTACGCGGACAACTCGGTTAGTGCGCGAAATACCCTCACGATACGTGAGTCTGTTTCGATTAAATAAAGCTGCCAAAAGGACGGGTAAAAATCTGCATGCACCATCAAACCCACAGGGGGCTTCGAAGGGTTCACCGTCATCGAAATGATGATCACCGTTGCTTTGGCTGCGGTTTTGATGGTGTTGGTGGTCCCGGCTTTCTCCGACCTGATCGCCAACAGCCGCATGCGCTCGGAGGTGTATTCACTGCGAGGCTTGCTGATGGAGGCGCGCTCAGGCTTGATGACTGAACGCAGAAACGTAACAGTGTGCCGCAGCAACGACGGCGCGACGTGCTCTGGCACCTGGAATGAGGGTTATATCGCCTTTTTTGACACTGACGATGACGGCGTTGTCGATGCCGCCGACGGCGACAGGATCGTGCTGGCACGGACGCCGGACGCCTCCACCATCACCATCGCCTTCGACAATGCCGCTAACAGAGTCGTGTACAACAGTCACGCCGCCGCCGCAAGACGGCTGCGGGCAGTTTCAACGGGACGTTCAGTTTCTGCGACAAACGCGGTGCAGCAGGCTGGGGGATTGATCGTTTCACGCATCGGCACCATGACAGCCGCAGTGGACAGCGATAATCCAGCCGACGATATCGTCAATGACGAAAACGGTGTAAACCTTGTCTGCCCCTAGTCACAGCAAGCGAGTCGCTAACGGCCAGCAGGGATTCACCCTGATCGAGGCGCTGATTGCCTTTGTGGTGCTGACGGTGGGCGTGCTGGGCATCATCAGCCTGCTGCTCATGTCCAAGAACGCGCTGCACCAGTCGAACCAGCGATCAATCGCCGTCAACCTGGCAGACGCCATGGTAGAGAGAATTCGCATCAATCCCACTGTGGTAGCCGATTACGACACAGCAGGCACCCCGCTGGGCGATGGCGACCTCACGGCACCTGCCCAGGACTGCGAGGCCACCTCCTGCAGCGCTGCACAATTGGCCGCATACGATTTATGGGTTTGGGACCAGGAGCTGGCAGGCAGCAATATAGTGGTCGACGGAGAGAATGTTGGCGGGCTGATCGCGCCACAGGGATGTATCACCTTTACGGCCGAAAATGGGCTGACGAGCAGCGGCCTGCTGAACGTTACCATTCAGTGGCGCGGTCTGGCGGAAACGGTTGATGCCGTACCCGCGGATGGCGTGGCCTGCGGCGGCGCAGATGCCGGGGAAGACCCCTACCGGCGTCAGGTCACCGTCAACACCGTGGTAGTAGACGAGGCGGAATTTTAATATGAGACGCAAATCCGCCATGTCAAAGTCTGCGGGATTCACACTGGTCGAATTGATGATCAGCGTGGTGCTGGGCTTGTTGCTCATTGCCGGCGCGGTGGCGACCTACCTGTCATCCAAGCGTTCGTATACGGAAGTGGAGCAGTTCTCGGCGCTCACCGAGAATGCACGGTTTGCGGAATTGATGATGACCGATGCGCTGCTCCATGCAGGTTTTTTTGGTGAAGTGACATCAGAGCGATTAGAGGCCAGAACCGACCTCACAGCCCCAACAGGTGACTGCAGCGGCGAAGCCGCCGCCTATAATTTTAGTCAGTATATCTTTGGCGCAACTGTTGCCGCTGACGGCAGCGCTATAGGCTGCATTGACGATGGCCGCGAGGGTACTGACGTGCTGGTGGTCAAGCGCGCGATTCCACGGCCACTGTCCGATGGCGCACGCTGGAACGGCGTACGCAATGGCACCATCGATACTCCCACCACATTGCAGGCAGACACGACGTATATCATGACTAACGACGTGCTGGGCCTGATTTTTGACGGTGCCGATACCGCCCCGGATATTCAGGCCGGAGGCGATGTGCCGAACGGTGTGGCCTGGCCCTACCTGTTCGAGGCGTATTACGTGCGGGACGTACCCGCTCCTGTCCCGGGTGACCCGCCGACGCCGGTACTGGCGCGCAAAACACTGGTGTGGGACACCACCGCCCTGAGCATGACCATCGATACCGAAAATTTGGTTGAAGGTGTGGAACAGATGCGCCTGCAGATGGGCTACGACAGCGATGGTGACAGAGAGGTTGATGCGTACACTGATGTAGCCGGAATGACAGGGCTCGACTGGACCGATGTCGGCTCGGTGGAGGTTTACCTGCTGGTGCGCAGCACTACCCCGGACCCGCAGTTCACAGAATCCAAAACCTACCATCTCGGCGGCGACAACTTCGTGACACCCGACACCGACTTGAACTATCGCCGCCTGCTGGTGAGCACGCAGGCCTCACT
This sequence comes from Halioglobus sp., assembly GCA_041396025.1. Taxonomy (GTDB): domain Bacteria; phylum Pseudomonadota; class Gammaproteobacteria; order Pseudomonadales; family Halieaceae; genus Marimicrobium. Next base: position 103,640 of record JAWKZL010000007.1, read on the forward strand.
GCGCAATCCCAAACTGGTACTTCGGAGGTGAGCCGGATGAATACTATTGCAATCACGCACACCGAGCGCGGCGCAGTGCTGGTGGTCTCGATGCTGTTTCTGCTGGTGGTGACCGTCATCAGCGTGGTGGCGGCACGCAACAGCTCTTTCAGCACGAAAATGTCGTCCAATTTGCAGGATTCCTATTCATCGTTTCAATCGGCTGAGGCCGGCATTCTGGCGACGATATTACTCACCAGGACAGGAAATGCAGCGGATGACCCCTTTGACGGCAATACTGATGAGACCCCGTTTGCCGACATCGACGCCGGCGTCCACCCATTGCGCCAGTTGAACGACGGTCCAGACGATGTGGACGTCAAAGTACTGTTTACGGGTGCCGCCCTGACCTGCCCGCGCAGTGTGACAGCCTTCAGCGAAAATTTGCTCGACTGTGATTACTACAGAGTCGAATCCGAGCACCAGGCGCCGCAAAAAGCCCGCACCAAAGTGGATATGGGCGTGGTCAAATCATTGATTGGCAATGCGTCTCGCTAAATTGTGAAACACGCGCTATCGGTTCGCGCGACGCCACAAGCAGGCGATGATTCAGGAGGATAGGAACATGTTTAAGAATTTGTCGAAGCTGGTGACAATGCCATCGACGCTGTTCATTACCATGGGCATCGTGACGATGTCTTTCGCTGATGACACGGAGTTGTATTCAGCCACTTACGCAGCCGGTACCACCGGCAAACCGAAAGTGCTGGTGGTCTTTGACGATTCCGGCAGCATGAACGAGGTTGTAGAAGGCGTAAAACCCGCCTACGACCCCAACGGCACCTACGTGCAGAAAGTCGCTCCGAACCGAATCTACTGGAGCACTGGCGGAACCCCTCCCAACGTGAACAACTACAACCAGAGAAACCAGTGGTTTCCCGCCAGTTCCAATAGTTGCGCCAGCTCCAGCACCCCACTCAGCACCGTTGGCACTTACAGCAGCGCAGCAAAGCGCTGGCAGGAAGCCAATGGGTCTATTCAACAGGTCTGCACAAGATACAGAAGAAATGGCACTTGCAGAAGGTGGGCCAGCGAGTGGGTGGGTGACGAGGCGGGCTGGATGGACCTCTCAGCCAACGTCAATGACCCGTACACCGTAGACTGCTATCAGGACACAGCGCAACCGAATCCGAACCCGCTGAATGCCAGCCCCATCGCTAACGGCTATCCACGCTCGGAAGCCGCACCTGATACCCCGACGGCAAACGCCTACACTGCCAACGTCGGCCAGTCCAACGTCAACTGGGGCAGCGCCTACACGTTTTACACCTCGCACTATATGGACTGGTACTACGACGACACCATCGTTCCCGAGGACAAGGACTACCTGCAGATTGCACAGGAGGTCATTGAAAGTATTGTCCGCGCCAACCCCGGTATTGATTTCGGGCTGGCAGTGTTCAACAACAACTCCAGCGGCTCCAGTACCCAGAACGGTGGCCGGGTGGTGAAGCGCATTGTCAAGAATATGACGCTGGCTGACCGCAACAGCCTGATTAACACCCTGTGGCAATTTGATCATGCGGGCAATACCCCGTTGTGCGAGACAGCCTGGGAGGCCTACCTGTATATGACAGGCGGGCGGCCCTTGTACAGTGTCAGCAGCTATAGCGGCGACGTGCCGCTGCGCGACAATGCTGCGATCTCAGGCGGTAACTATATTTCGCCGATTGAGGAGTGCACCAATACCTACATCATATTTATGACTGACGGGCTTCCTACGTCCGATAATGCTGCAAACAGTCTCATCACGGGCTTGCCCGGGGTCCCCAATACCTGTCCTACCTATGGTAGCGGCTACAGCAGCTTCTCCAGCTGTCTGGCACCATTGACCAAATACATGGCAGAGAAAGACCTCGACGGGGATGCCAGCAATGGCTTCCAAACCGTGAAGACGGCCACAATCGGCTTCAACGTTGAGTCAGCGGCGGACGCCCTACTGATCGACGCAGCGACACTCAAAAAGGCGGATGACACACCCGCCTACTATTACGCCGAATCGGCCGATGACCTGACGGAGTCGTTTAACGAAGTGCTGTTGGGTATTCTTTCCAGCGAAACCACATTCACCTCACCTGCAGTGGCGGTAGATACATTCACCCGCACCCAGAGCCGTGATGATGTGTTTTTCGCCATGTTCGAACCGGCGGGCACGGCCGACTGGAAGGGCAATATCAAAAAGCTGAAAGTGGCGATCCAGGATGGCCAGGCCGTGGTGGTTGATGCCAACGGAAATCCTGCCTACAACGCGGCAGGCCTGATCAGTGACACCGCCAGAACCTTCTGGGGTGCGACACTTGATGGCCCCTCGGTGGATGCCGGAGGCGCGGGGGCGCGGCTGCGCGCCAGCGTATTGGCCAACCGCAAGATCCGCACCAACACAGGAACAGGGGGCGCGCTGGAGGACTTCCTGCCGGCAAATATCGACGCAGCGGCGTACGGTTTTGCCAACGACGCGGAACTGTATGCGGCGTGGCTGGCCAACGATGCAGCAGACCTGTCCTACACCATCTACTGGGGACGTGGTTACGATGTTGATGATGTTAACAACAACGGCAACTTACTCGAAACACGCTCCTGGATTCTGGCAGACATCCTGCACAGCAAGCCATTGGTGATTAACTACGGTGCGCTGGGCAGTTTCACCCAGGCAAATCCGGACTTGCGCGTAGTGGTGGGTACCAACAACGGGATGTTGCACATGTTCGGCAACACTGACGGCCAGGAGGACTGGGCGTTCTTTCCCAAGGAACTGGGGTCAGTGTTGACCAAGCGTCGCAAAAATATCCGCAGTGGTAAAAACGTGTACGGGATCGATGCACCCAGTACGGTGTACACCATTGACGTGAATAATGACGGCACGCTGGATGAAAGTGACGGGGATAAAGTGTACCTGTACTTTGGCCTGCGTCGTGGTGGCGATATGCTGTATGCGTTGGATCTGTCGGACCCGGACGAACCGGAGTTCATGTGGACAATCTCTCCGGCAGTTACGGGATTCAGCGAAATGGGGCAAACCTGGTCGGTACCCGTTGTCGCCAAAATACCCGGCTACAGGGACAATGCCAACAAACCCAAACCGGTGCTGATTTTTGGCGCCGGTTACGATCCGGTGAAGGATGATCACAATACACTGGCAACGCCGAGCCAGGACACTGTCGGGCGCGGTGTCTTTATTGTCGATGCCGTCACTGGCGAGCTGGTGTGGAGTCTCACACCAGATATTGACAGTGCTAAAAATATGCAGGAAACCGGGCTGGTGCATTCAGTGGCAGCGGATGTGACACCTCTTGACAGCAATGGCGACGAGCTAATCGATCGTATCTACTTCGCCGATACAGGTGGCAACCTGTGGCGGGTTGACCTGCCGGGCGATACATTACCTGACAGCAGCCAGGACAAGTGGTTGGTTACCAAGCTGTTCTCTGCTGTTGAAGGAACCAGAACCGCAACCACGGACAGACGGTTCTTCAATGCCCCTGACGTCGCGAGAACTACGGTCAATGGCACGCCGATCGATGCGATCATGATCGGCAGCGGCGATCGCACCAACCCGATCGCCAAGGACATCCGGGACGAGCAGGATGCGCTGATTTCTGAGACGGTGAACGACCAGTTCTACCTGATCAGGGACAAGCACACTACCCCGTACCGTGCGGCGCTGGATCCAGATGCCTGCGCCGACGATCCGGTCACCGACTTGCGCTGTGACCTACCGCTCTATCCCAGTGATTTGTACGATATCACGCCGGATCTCCTCAACAGCGCGACACAGTCTGTTCGCGATCAAGCCGTACAGGATCTGGCAGCTGCGCAGGGCTGGGTTCTCGATCTGGTGAATGATGGTGAAAAGTCACTGGCGAGTTCACTGACGATAGGCGGCAAGCTTATCTTCACTACCTTCTCCCCGGTAGCACCCCTGGTAGGCTGCGGATTTTCAGCGGGGAGCGGGCGCTTGTACATCATCGACCTGCTTAGTGGCACGGCGGGTCTGGATTGCAACGACGACGGCACTCAGGAACGTTCCTGCGTAATCGGTGGCTTGATACCTGAGACACCCTCACCGTTCTTCGATGAATCCGGGAAGATCTGGCTGTTGCTGCCGCCTGCGCAAGCGCAGACCGATGAGAACGGCAATATCCTGTCCACTACGGGCAACCCGATTGATGTCAATGTGACCTTGCCTGGACCCTACGGCTCTTACTGGAACCGGGAGGATTACTGATGACCGGATTGTCGACGATCCAACGCAGTTCACCGGCACCACGCCGCGCTGCGGGATTCACGCTGATGGAGCTGATGGTTGTGGTGATTGTGGTCGGCATTCTGGCAAGTATTGCCTTGCCAGCCTATCAGGAGTCGATGCGCAAAAGTCGCCGCACGGATGCCAAAGAGGCGCTGATGGCAGTGGCAAGTCGCGAGGAGCAATACATGCTGGACCGCTCCACGTATACCGCCAATATGACCGACCTGGGCTATGATCTGGCGAATGACAGCGATCCGATGATATCCGATGAGGGTCACTATGAGGTGGACCGGATCGACTGCGATGCCGTCTCAAACTCCTGTCCCAGCATCTGTGACATAGCCACCGCAACCTGCTTCGTGCTACAAGCGACGCCTCGTGATGATTCACCACAAAGCGAAGACTTACGCTGCACCGGCTTTTCACTGGCCTCAACGGGCGCGCAATCAGCAACCGGCAACGACGCAGCTAACTGCTGGTAAATAGAGGTATTTCCCCATGAAACACAATGCAATACGCCATTACTCCATGCCATTGCTGGTATTGGGAGCATCCCTGATTGCCAGCGCGGTACATGCCGGGCTCGGAGAACATCGCTACGGCTGCCAGGTGATCACTGCCCACGACCAACAGGGCTATATCTCGGTCCGGGCAAACTCGCTGGAGGAAGGGAAAGCCATGGCGAATCGCACCACAGATGTGCCAACCCGGGCGCAGACCCGCGATGCAGTCAAAGAGGTTGTCCAATGCGTGGAGCTGCCCAACGGCAGGTTCACGGATTCGGACTTTCAAAAATGGGTAGACGAAGTCCTGGAGCGGTAAACCGCGCTGCAGTTTACCCGGCTGACTTGACCACCGCTCAACTAGAGAACCTGGGCGAAAAGAAAAAGGCCACCGTTCTGCAGTCCGCAGCCGGTGGCCTTTTTTTTGGGGAATTATTTTTGCTTCAGAATATCGTTCTTGGTGCGATTGTATTCACTCTCGCTGATAACACCTTTGTCGTATGCTTCTTTGAGATCCAACAACTGTTTACCCTGAGTTTCCGTGGTCTTCACCGTTGTTTGCGTATCGTTACCACCACAGCCGGACAATCCGATTACCAGGGCTAATGCAGTAGCACTCAGTACAGTCTTTTTCAGCATTTTTAGTCTTCCTTATCGATTAGGGCGGTGGGTTTAGCCACGCATCATTGCACTAGATCCCGATCACCAGGCACCAACATTATGAAATAAAAAAAGGGGGGCCGAAAGGCCCCCCAAACACGCATCGTAAGACGCGCCCGCAAAGACTGTAACTATCGACCGCTGCCGCTGGCACCGACGAATTCAGGGTAGGCTTCCATGCCGCACTCGGCCATGTCGACACCTTCGTATTCTTCCTGTTCGCTGACGCGGATACCTATGACGGCTTTAAGAATGGCCCACACGATCAGGCTGGTGAAAAATACCCAGATGAAGATCGTTGCCGCGCCAATAAGTTGGCCACTGAAAGAAGAACCACCATCCTCGGTTAACGGGTTGGTGACCGGTACCAACATCAAGCCCAGGAAACCGCAAACGCCGTGTACGGAGATTGCACCGACGGGATCGTCGATCTTGAGCTTGTCCAGGCCAATGATAGCGAATACCACCAGCACACCACCGATTCCACCGAACAACGTTGCCTGCAATGCAGTGGGTGTTGACGGCTCAGCAGTAATTGCTACCAGACCAGCCAGCGCACCGTTCAGCGCCATGGTGAGGTCAGCCTTACCAAAGAGGATACGTGCCACTATCAAGGCTGCGATCAGACCACCAGCAGCAGCTGCGTTGGTATTCATGAAGACCACTGCCACGGAATTGGCGCTTTCAACGCTGGCAGTCGCCAGTACTGAACCACCATTGAATCCGAACCAGCCCAACCAGAGGATAAAAGTACCCAGCGTTGCCATTGGCAGGTTAGCACCAGGGATAGGCTTGACTGATCCGTCTGCACCGTATTTACCTTTTCGCGCGCCGAGCAGAAGAACACCTGCCAGTGCCGCAGAGGCGCCTGCCAAATGCACAATACCGGAGCCAGCAAAGTCAGAAAAGCCAAGGTCACCAAGCGTGAACATGCCAAACACAGGCTCGCCACCCCACGTCCAGCGGCCTTCCATCGGATAGATGAACCCGGTCATCACAACCGCGAACATCAGGAAAGCCCAGAGCTTCATACGCTCGGCGACCGCACCTGACACGATCGACATGGCGGTTGCCACGAATACGACCTGGAAGTAGAAGTCAGCGGCAGGAGCATAGGTAGCAGGCTCTTCCGCTCCGGCAACGCCGTCAGCTGCTATACCACTTAAAAACATGACGAATTCATCGCCGCCATACATGATTGAGTAACCGCAGATCATGTAAAGCGTACAAGCCACCGCATACAAAGCGATATTCTTTAAAAGTATCTCAGTCGTGTTCTTGGAACGGACCAAACCTGCTTCGAGCATCGCGAAGCCTGCGGCCATCCACATAACCAGTGCACCCATGACCAGGAAATAAAATGTATCCAGGGCATACTGTAGTTCGAAAAATTGAATTTTCCATGGGGATATCTCTCTGCTTACTGTCGAATTAGGAATTAGATCGCGTCTTCGCCGGTCTCGCCGGTGCGAATACGAACCACTTGCTCCAACGCGGAGACAAATACCTTGCCGTCACCAATCTTCCCGGTGTTGGCCGCCTTGGTAATGGCTTCGATAGTCTGCTCCACGACTCCGTCGGCAACTGCGACTTCAATCTTCACTTTGGGCAGAAAATCGACGACATATTCCGCGCCGCGATACAACTCGGTGTGACCTTCTGGCGACCAAAGCCTTTCACCTCGGTCACAGTAATACCCTGAACGCCGATTTCAGACAGGGCTTCGCGAACGTCGTCCAGTTTGAATGGCTTAACAATGGCCGTAATTAGTTTCATATAACTCTCCGGATTGGGAGCCGGCCAGTCACCTGGCCGACTCGATGCTGCTCGTTGCTCTTACATGCTTTTGCTGATGGTAAACACCGCTACGTCTTCAGCCAGATCGGTGTCGAAGTAGTCTTCCTTGTCGAGGTCAGTACCCACCCAGGCTACAGAAAAATCTACGCCCTTGAAGGTGTAACCAAGTGACACGGAGTAGTCGGTGTAGGAGTCCTTGTCGTTGGACAGAAACACACCCGCTTCGTCGAAGTCGTTGTAACCGGCGTGAAAGCCCAATGAGAAGTCTTCAGCAAAGGTCAGGCTGTAGTCAGCACCGTAGTACCAGAACTTGCCTGTCTTGGCGTAGTAGTCATCCGAGTAAGTGATGTTCAGGCTCAAGTCCTTCCACGAAGGCTTGACATAAAATTCCTGATAATCGCCTTTTGGATCAACCGTATCACCGGGATATTGGTAGTACGCGTAGCCCACATCAATGCCAAAATCGGTATCGCCGATAGGGCCGGACCAACCTGCGTAGTAGTCCAGTTCCAGCGTGCCAAAGCTGCCGGTGTCGTTGCCGCCACCGAAGTCAACGGATGAACCCCAGGTGCCAATGTAGAAACCGGGCTCAAAGGAGGCATCAAAACCACCCTGGACCGCTGGATCCTCATTGGACTGCGAGATACCACGGAAGCGGTAGTCAGACGTCAGCGCGACGTTTGCACTCAAGTCGAACGCCTGTGCAGACGTCGCACCAATACCGGCCAAAAGGGCGGTACTTACTGCTAATGTAACCAGTTTCTTGTTTAACATGTTTCTTTACTCCCTGTCGTTAAAGGTCAGAATACAGACTCTGTAAGGCGTCAAATTGTTGCTGCGGGCGCATAGCGTGCGCTTTACCAATCTGTCGCCACGAACAAAGCAGGGTCTGTGCCAAACAGTGTATTATTTATAGTTTTCAATAACATATGAATTAGTGCCAGTTTTAAACCCCCTAGTGATCGGCCGATATATTGCTCCATAGCAGTGCAAGGCACCAATATAGTGCGCCGCTATGCGCTGTGATCGCCAGGAGAAATGCACTAGACTTCGGCGTCATTCACCCGCGTACAACATGGCAAGCATCATGGCTATAAAACCACCCCCTCCACCCTGGGAAGTACTGCAACAGGTCGGCGAGTTCGTCAGCGGCAGCGCCGTCAAAGGCGAAGTGGACAAGAGCATGCGCTCACTGGCGCAATCGGCATTGTCCCGTCTGGACATGGTCACTCGCGAGGAGTTTGACGCTCAGGCTGAGATTTTGCAGCGCACCCGCAGGAGGGTCATCGCACTCGAGGCGGCACTTGAAAATCTGACCAGAGAGCTGGAAACCCTGTCCGACAGCCGCTAACAGGACATTGCGAGTCGCTGGCAAACTCGCAGGAAATGCATCACTTGCTCAGGGAAGAGCGATGGAACTTTCGGTAATTTATAGCAGGGCGCTCGCCGGGATCTCGGCTCCGCTAGTGCGGGTCGAGACCCATTTGTCCAACGGACTGCCCGCCTTTCACATAGTTGGCCTACCCGAGACAGCGGTACGTGAGAGCAAGGATCGCGTGCGCAGCGCCATCATCAATTCGCATTTCACCTTTCCGGACCGCCGTATTACAGTCAATCTGGCACCGGCAGACCTACCCAAGGGAGGCGGCCGCTTCGACCTCCCGATCGCACTGGGAATTCTGAGTGCTTCCGGCCAACTACCCAGCGATAACTTGGCAGATCACGAGTTTCTGGGTGAACTGGCCCTGGACGGTAGCCTGCGACCGGTGTCCGGGGTGGTTGCCGCGGCGAGCGCGACCTGTAGCGCAGGACGTCAACTGGTAGTGGCGACGCCGAGCGCAGCAATCGCCGCCCATGTGCCCGGCGCCAGAATCATTGCCGCCCCGGACATTCTCACGCTGTGCGCACATCTCAATGGCAGTCGGGTCATTACGCCGGCAGAGCCCGGCGCCATTGTTGCCGGTCAAAATCAGCCCGATCTACGTGATGTCGTGGGTCAGCACGGTGCGCGCCGCGCACTGGAAATTGCTGCCAGTGGTGGCCACAACCTCCTGCTGTCCGGACCGCCGGGCACCGGCAAGACCCTGTTGGCCAGCCGTTTACCGGGCATACTGCCACCGCCAAGCGCCAACGAGATGCTACTCGGGCTGGCACTGCGTGATAGCGCCGGTTACGACGGCGCGCAGGAGCTTGTTTTTCAACGGCCATTTCGCAATCCCCATCACAACGCTACGGCTGCAGCGCTGGTCGGCGGCGGTAGCAGGCCGCGTCCGGGCGAGATTTCGCTGGCACACGGCGGCGTGCTGTTTCTGGATGAACTGCCAGAATTCAGTCGTCATTGCCTGGAAGCCCTCCGCGAACCCATGGAGTCGGGGCAGGTTACACTTTCGCGCGCCAATCACCGCCTCACTTTCCCTGCGCGATTCCAACTGGTCGCAGCAATGAATCCCTGCCCCTGCGGCTACCTCGGTGACGCGCACCATGCGTGTCGCTGCACACCGGAACAAATCCAACGCTACCGCGCGCGCGTGTCCGGACCCCTGCTGGATCGTATTGATCTGCATGTACAGGTGAATCGTATTTCGCCTGGTGAGCTACTGAATCCCGGCATTGCGCAAGAGTGCACCATTGTGGTGCGCGAACGCGTAGTGCGCTGTCGTCAACAACAGGAACAGCGTCAGGGCAAACCCAATTCTCAGTTGTCTGGCGAAGAATTGGCGCATGCTTGCACACTGGGGACACCGCAGAGGATGGCGCTGGAGGCCGCCGGGCTAAAGATGCACCTGTCAGGCAGAGCCTTGCACCGTGCGCTGCGAGTGGCGCGTACCATCGCCGATCTCGATCACTGCGACACTATCAGCACAGCACATATCGGCGAGGCGCTGGGCTACCGCTATTATCAGGATGTTCATTAACCTCGACGGTACCGCAGTCCACCGACTTAAACTTCACCGAGCTACCTGAGTTGAGCGGCTTTAACCACTGACCTGCGTGTGACACAATCTCCGAGAAGCTATTAGTTGTTAGTTCGTGTGCGCGCTACCAGTAAAACTCGCTGCAATCGTCGGAGACACCCATGAGTCAATGCCCCTTTGCCAACCTGATGGACCCGGACACCTATGCCGGTGGCATGCCCTACGGTGCACTGAAGGAAATTCGCGACGCCGGCCCCGTGGTGAAACTGGAGGACCCAATAACCGGTGTTCCCTACTGGGCAGTTACCAGAGTGGCGGAAATGGATGAGGTCTCCAAAAATCCAAAACTGTTTTCCTCTGCAGCCCGCTCCGCCTTTCCGATGGAGTACCCGCAGGAAATGGTAGACGGCATCCACAGCCACACCATCATCAATATGGATCCGCCGCAACACCAGAAAGTACGCCGTATCGTGCGCAATGCCTTCACACCTAAACGGGTGGAATCCTACGCACCCAATTTCCGCCAGCATGCCCGAAGCATCGTTGATGCAGTGGCCAGCAGGGGCGAGTGTGAATTTGTCGAGGAGGTCGCGGCGGAACTGCCGTTGATTGCCATTCTGGAGCTGCTGGGGGTACCGCTGGAGGACAGGAAGAAATTTTTCGAGTGGACTAATACGATGATCTTCGCCGACGATCCGGATATGGCGACCTCTGAAGAGGAAGGCCAGCTGGCCGCACTCGAAGTCATACAATATGCCCTGAATCTTGCAGCCAAACACCGCGAATCGCCTATGGACAACATCACTGGCGCACTGCTGGACGCGGAACTCGAAGGTGCGCCCATCTCGGAAGATATCTTTGGGTGGATGTTTATCCTGATTCTGGTCGGTGGCAATGAGTCCACACGCACGGTCATTGCCCAGGGTATGCGTCTGCTGATGGAGCACCCCGATCAACTGCAGTACCTGGTAGACAACCCCGACAAAATTGGCAATGCCTGTGAGGAGATACTGCGCTACAACACGGCGTTTATCTCCATGCGTCGCACCGCCATGGAAGACACCGAGTTGGGCGGCCAACAGATAAAAAAGGGCGATAAAGTAATCCTGCACTATCACGCCGCCAATCATGACGAACTAGTGTTCGGTGAGGACGCGATGACATTTGATGTCACTCGTGCCGAACGTATGCCGGATCTTTACAACCAACTGCGATCCTTCGGTATTGGTCAGCATTTCTGCATCGGCTCCCATCTCGCCCGGTTGGAACTGAACATCATGTTCGAGGAGATCATCCCGCGATTGCGCAACCCCCAACTGCAAAGTAAGCCTCAGTTCGTGCGTTCATTTTTCGTCAACGCGATGAAGGAAATGCACATCAGTTTCGATCGGAGTACTGCCGACTCCCGCGTGGCCTGATCGAACCAGTTCCGGACTGTTTAATACGAGAGTAAACGAGGAAAGCGGTAGATATTTCTCGCTGACTGAACTACTCTTCCCTCAGCTTCTTATAACATCCACTCGGAGCCATAATAATGACGATCAAAGCGACATTGGCAGCACTCTGCCTGACATCAATTGCAACCAGCGCCGCACTGGCCGCAGTCACCCCGGAACAGGCCGCCCGACTGGGCAAGGACCTGACCCCGGTAGGCGCTGAAATGGCGGGTAACGCCGACGGCAGCATCCCTCCATGGGACCCTAACGGAACACCTGTACCACCTAATTTCGTCCCCGGTTCAGATAACTATGTGAACCCCTATCCAGATGAGAAGCCGCTATACACTATAGATGGCACAAACTGGAAAGAGTACGCCGACATGCTTACTGTCGGTACACAGGGCCTGTTTGAAAAATACGGTGCCGACGGATTCAAACTTCACGTCTACCCCTCGCATCGAGGCACTATTCGCCCGGACTGGTTCTACGTCAACACATTCAAGAACGCCACGGGCGCCACCCTGGTTGAAGACGGGCAAAAAATTGATGGAAATCTACCCGGCGTGCCTTTCCCGATTCCACAATCGGGGCTGGAGGTCATGTGGAACCATATGATTCGCTACGCAGAAGACTCCTCGCTGGAGTCGGATGTTTACTACGTGGGCTCGAATGGCAAGCCGGTTCTTTCGACCACCGGTTCTTCAGACGTGGTATACCCGATGTTCAAAAACACCGACCAGGTCGTCGGAGAGGAACCGTGGGCCAAGTTGCGGATCAATTACGACGCACCTGCCCGCCGTGCCGGGGAAATTCTGTTGGTGCATGAACCGGGTGCCGACTACACCAAAGGCAAGGGCCGCAAAGCCTGGCAATACCTGGTCGGCCAGCGGCGCGTGCGCCTGGCACCGGCGGTCTCATTCGATACGCCCAACCCCGGAGTGGCAGGAACGTCCACTTACGATGATGCGTTTATCTACAACGGTTCACCGGAACGGTTTGACTGGACGCTGGTGGGCAAGAAAGAAATGATAGTGCCTGCATCCAACTACGACATGATGTTCCAGGGCAAAGTTGAAGATCTGTTGCTGGAAAAATTCCTCAATCCGGAAAAGATCCGCTGGGAAAAGCACCGTGTATGGGTTGTGGATTCACGCCTGAAAGAAGGCAATCGTCACCTTTACAGCCGACGCACCTTCTATATCGACGAGGACAGCTGGACAGCGCTCGCTGGCGAAATGTATGACGGCCGAGACCAGCTATGGCGGGTGCAGTTCGCCTACCCTGCCAACCTTTACGACCGCAAATCAGGCTTCGGTTCTTCCTACGGTGCCTACGACCTGTTGCAGGATATCTACAACCTGAGCGGCAAACCCATTCCAGGAAAGTTCAAAAATGGCGTGAACAAGCCAGAGAAATATTTCACACCAGAAGGTATGGCACGCGGCGGGGTGCGTTAAGCACCTCGGCGTCAGGTTCGCCCGGCGCAATAAAAAGGCTGGCCTAGTGCCGGCCTTTTTTATGCGGCGTATGCACTGGCGGACAAAAATTCTGGTTACTTTCCTGTGCAAAACGCGCGAAAATCCCCCTCCTTTTTTACACCTTCAATTACGGGGAAATTCCGATGTTCAAAATCAATCAATACTTTGATGGACAGGTGGCGTCTATTGCATTTCAAACGGCGACGCTGCCCGCCACTGTCGGCGTGATGGCCGCGGGGGAGTTTGAGTTTGGCACCAGCCAGAAAGAAACCATGACCGTGGTCAGCGGTGCGCTCACCGTGATGCTCCCGGGTGCCGGCGAATGGAAAACCTACTGTGCGGGGGAGCATTTTGAGGTGCCGGCCAATGCAAAGTTCCAACTCAGGGTGAACGAAGAAACCGCATATCTGTGTACCTATGAATAGACCGTCCGCTGCGAAACAGGCGATCAAAAGCCTTCACACGCTCGGCTGCCGGACGGGTGGGCGAGTGCACGTCGCGTGAAGCAACTCAACCCACGTCAGCGCGAAGCCGTTCGCTACATCGATGGCCCTCTGCTGGTACTGGCTGGCGCCGGCAGTGGCAAAACCAGCGTGATAACACAGAAAATCGCTTATCTGGTAGACACCTGCGGTATCAGTGCCAGCCGCGTGGCGGCAGTAACCTTTACCAACAAGGCTGCGCGGGAGATGAAGGAGCGAGTCGGTAAACTCCTACGCAAGGATAGTGCCGAAGGACTCACTGTCAGCACATTTCACCAATTGGGTTTGAAGATCATCCGCAGCGAGCGCAAAGAGCTGGGTTTAAAGTCCGGCTTCTCGATTTTCGATGCGCAAGACACCCGCACGCTGATTAGCGATTTGCTGATACAGCAGCACGGAGCCGATGGCGACCAAGCCAACACCATCGCACAACGTATTTCGAATTGGAAGAATGATCGCGTGCTGCCTGAGCAGGCACTGGCGACGGCGAAAGGTCCCGCCGACATTCTTTGTGCGCAGGCGTATCTGCGTTACAAACGTGCTTTGAAAGCCTACAACGCACTGGATTTCGACGATCTGATTCTTCTCCCCACCATTCTGTTCGAGCATTCCGCCGCTCTGCTGGAGAAATGGCAGAACCAGATTCACTACCTGTTGGTCGATGAATACCAGGACACCAACTCCAGCCAGTACCTGCTGGTAAGGCAACTGGTCGGCATGCGCGGCGCGTTGACTGTGGTCGGCGATGACGATCAGTCCATTTACGCCTGGCGCGGCGCAAGACCAGAAAACCTGGTGCAGCTACAGGAGGATTTCCCCGGACTCAAAGTCATCAAGCTGGAACAGAACTATCGCTCGACCGCACGCATCCTCAAGGCCGCCAACTCCCTGATCGCAAATAATCCCCACGTGTTTGAAAAAGCATTGTGGAGCGAACTGGGTCACGGCGAGCCGCTGCGCGTGTTGCGTTGCTCCGACGAACAACACGAGGCGGATCAGGTAGTGGCGGAGATACTCGATCACAAACTGCGCAAGCGCACCCGCTATGGCGATTACGCAGTGCTGTACCGAGGTAACCACCAGTCGCGCCTGATCGAACTGGCGCTGCAACAGCAGCAGGTGCCTTACCATCTTAGTGGCGGGACCTCATTCTTCGCGCGCAACGAAGTAAAGGACATCATGGCCTACCTGCGCCTTATCGTGAATGAGAACGATGACAATGCCTTCCTGCGCATTGCCAATGTACCCAGGCGCAAGCTCGGCACATCGACGTTGGAGGCGTTAGGCAACTTCGCGCTCGCTCAGCACTGCAGTCTCTACCAGGCCTGTACCCGCATCCAGGCAAGTGAAGTGTCTGACGGCGGACTCAAGCGACTGCGGGAATTTAGTCAGTGGATGGACGGCATTAGGCAGCGCTGTAATGGCGACAACAGCGTGACCGGTGTGCGCCAGATGATTCGCGACATCGATTACGAGGGCTGGCTGGAACAGTTAAGCTCCAGTGAGGAAGTCGCCGAACGCCGCATGGGCAACGTGGACTTCCTGATAGATGGCCTGCAGCGGGTGATGGCCAATGAGCAGGTCGGACTGGATGAAGCCATCTCCCGGCTGGTACTGCGCGATCTGCTGGAACAGCAGGACGAAGAGGAGAAGGGACCCGACAGTGTGCAATTAATGACCCTGCATGCATCAAAGGGGCTGGAATTTCCCCATGTCTTTATCATCGGTATGGAGGAGAAGTTACTGCCGCATCGGGTGAGCATGGAAGAAGGCAATATCGAGGAAGAACGGCGCCTGGCGTATGTGGGAATCACACGGGCTCAGCAAACCTTGAGCATGACCATGGCGATGAAACGTCGACAGTTTGGTGAAACCCTGAATTGCGAACCCAGCCGCTTTATTGCCGAGCTCCCTCAGGATGACCTGCAATGGCAAGGTGGAGGGCTGGACACAGAGGAAGACAACAAAGCACGCGGACTGGAGACACTAGAGGGACTTAAAGGCCTGTTTGCCTGAGTTGCAACCTGCGTCGCCCGGCGTTGCCATATCGAATTTGCGCTTCACTCGCTCCAACCAAGTTTTCCGCCACTATCCGCACGGCAAAAAAAAGGCCGCGGTGCTTTGACACTGCGGCCCCGGTTGTCATCGGATAGCTTATTGGCTGCCCGCTACCATGTAGTCCACCGCAGCATCTATCTCCTCCTCGGAACACGCTGCGCAACCACCTTTGGCGACCATGCCGGTGCCCGGGACACCATTGACACCACTGTTGTACAGTGCATCCATACCTTTGGCGATGCGTGGCTCCCATGCTGCAACATCACCGTATTTAGGTGCTCCAGCCGCGCCAGTACTATGGCACGCGGTACAGGCGGCATTGAATACCTCCTCACCTGAACGAGGTGCGCCTCCGGCAACAGGCGCTGCGGCCCCACCACAACTGGAGTCGCCCAGCATACAGGACTCGCCGACCGGCTTGATACGCTCCTCAATAGCCGCGCGCTGGGCGTCTGTCAGGTCGACCGCCAAAGCACTGGCCGCCAGCAGGACAGCCACAAAACTCAACACTATACGATTTATCACGATGTATTCCTCACTGCAGTAAGCCGCGCATTATAGCCACTTATGCCGACAGGGAAAACGTAGCAGGTGAAACTATTGCCCGGTGTGCTAAAGCACGACACACTTATCGCCGCTGACACTGGACCCACAACCACCAGCTCCGAACGTGCATACATCAAAATCAAGGGAATACCAGCATGAAACTGTACACCTATGACCCCGCTCCCAACCCTAGACGGCTTGCTTTGTATCTGCACTGCAAGGGTATTGAACTGGACACGCAGCAGGTCGACATGATGGCCGCTGAGCAGCTCACTGATGCGTATCGCCAAATTAATCCAGCAGCCACCGTGCCTGCGCTGGTGCTGGACGACGGTACTACCCTGTCAGAGGTCATCGGTATCTTCACCTATCTGGAAGCACTTCACCCGGAAAAGCCGCTGATGGGCTCTACTGCGGTCGAACGGGCGCTGATTGCCAGCTGGTGCCACAAACTGTTCACCGGTTTGATGCTTGCCATTGCCAGTGTGCTGCGCAACCGGGGTAAATCGTTCGTCAATCGGGCGCTGCCCGGCCCACTGGATACACCGCAAATACCGGAATTGGTGGAGCGCGGTTTGCTGCAGATTCGCCACATTCTGCCTGAGTTGGACAAACATCTTGCCTCATCAACCTGGCTGGCAGGCGAGCACTTCAGCGTTGCCGACATCGACCTGCTGGTCGCCATTGATTTTCTGGCGTGGATCAGGGAGACGGTGCCTGAGGAGTGCAGGCACCTGAAGGCGTGGTACCAACGCGCCGCGGAATATGTCGCCTGAGCCCACTGAGCCGCGCTCCATCCCCACTGTAACGTGCGGTGCCCGCCAGCTAAACCGAGCGAATCTGATGCCGCGTCACCGCGCCTGTTGCGTTATAACGAAACAGGTCTGTGGAGGATTCCAATATGTGGCAGCGGTGCAGATATGGGTGTGCCTGGCGAGCTTGCAGCCACGCTCGCTGGTGTCTGGTGCTTACATTGCTGCTGCCGGGGTGTCAGCCCGGTGCCCCGGAGGATCCATTGCAAGCGTATGTGGAGACGCTGAGCGCAACACTGTCCGTTGCTTCTGAAGCCACACCAGCGCCCTCTACGATCCCACCGCCGACATCTGGCGGGCTGCCATCCCACCCCGCCTCCATCCCTCTGGAGGGTATTGGCCTGCTTGCGCTGACAGGCTGTGCGGTACAGGCCACGATAGGCAAGTATGACAGCAGCCTGGGTCGCTCGGCCAAGGCCTCGCAACGGCTGATACTGGCGCTGGAATACCTGCGTCTGGCACCAGCGTGCATCAGGCAGTTACAGAAATACGGGAACGCAGCTCTGGCGCGCAGGCTGCAGACAGGCTGGCACAAGCAACGGGCACACCTGCCCGAATTGATTTTCAATGCCACCCTGGGCAGCGAAGAGTACCGTGCATTCTGGTTGGCGAGCCCCGCACCAGGCGATTTTCCGCGTTCCGGACACGAGGCAACGGCCAATGCGCTGCGGTCAATAGACCGGGACGTCCGACGCTGGCTGGGTGGCGATTACCGCGCGCAAAACCGCAGCTTTGAACTGTTACTGAGCGAGATTGCAGGGGGTGACGGCGGTGCACTGTGGCAGGCACTGTCGCGCCATAGCCAGTGGTTGCACGACGCCGATACAATCCTGGAGCAATACCGGCATAGCCAGGGCCGCTGTATGGATTACCAACGGTTTGCCGCAATCACGCGACTAAGCATCCGCTTCAATGGGGAAATTCAATCGCGCTATACCCAGTCCATCAGCCGCTACCGTGAATACCTGGCGGCTATTAGCGCGCTGGAACACCAACTGAGCGACGCCCTTACCCCGCATTATCTCCAGTGGCTAGCGGCGCGGAACCAGCACCTGAACGAGATCGACAACGCCGCTGACCAGCACAGTGCACAGCTCGAACACCTACGGCTGGCCTGTGCGCCATAGAACAACTTGCGCTGCACCCCAAGCTCTGCAAAATTGGTTACACTGCAACACATAGCCCAATCCGGCATCGCGCTGCGCAGGAGCCATTGCATGAGCTACACCTTCAAGGCAGTTAACCGCTGCTTAACGCTAATAGTCATGGCGCTCGTTCTGGCAGCTTGTGCCAGCGGCCCACTAAAACCAGCCGTGGATTACAAAGCGGATTATGATTTTCGCGCGATAAAGAAAATCGCGTTCTACGACGAATCCGGCCAGGTGACTGGCAGCAACCCGCTGCAACTCAGCGACATGCAGCGCGACCGCATCGATGAAGCGCTTTCATACGCGTTAACCAACCGTGGCTTCACCATGGTAAATGACGCGAAGGACGCTGATTTACTGTTAAGTTGGAGCCTGTTCACCCAGCAGAAGACCGACGTCAATACCTGGAACACACCCACCGTTGGTGTGGGCTATGGCGGCTACTACAGCCGCTACAACCGCTACAGTGGTTACAACTGCTGGAATTGCATGGCGGCCACTGAGGTTTCCGTCAGCAACTACACCGAGGGCACTTTCATCGTAGACATGATCGACCCCAAGCTGCATAAATCAGTGTGGCGCGGCGTGATTCAGTCGCGCATGAAGGGCCAGCACAGTGCTGACCAGGACAAATACAACGCTGCAGCCACGGCAATTTTCGCGTCCTTTCCGCCAGGAAGTGAAGCGGCTGCGCCAACCAGCTCATGACGATAGCCCGCTGACCTGCTCAGTTCATATTAATCGCGGGCATCCGCTAGCAGTTGCATACGCTTCCCGTAGCACCTGGCCCAGAGATTAGCCGTGATGCCGTGTGCAAAAATGCTGAGCATGATGGTACAGACTACCGTCATTGCCAGCGGCCCACTGTCTGGCAAACCACTGCTCAAAACCATCACGGCAAACACGATGCTCGCCAGCCCCCTGGGGCCAAACCAGCCTATGAACAATCTTCCTTCAATATTGATGCCACTGCCGGCCAGGCACAGGAATACCGGCAACATGCGGATCAGGGTGAGGCTAAGACTCGAGTAAAGCAGAATCGTCCAACTGAAATAGGTCACCGCCTGTCCCACAACTGCGGAGCCAAAAATCACCCAGGTGATCAGCGCCAGTGTATCGCCCGTCCCCTCTGAGGCGAGCAGGATTTCATCCTTTGCTTTTCTTGAAAGATGTTTATCCATGATCGCCATAAGCAGGCCGCCACTGTAAGCGGCGATAAAACCGCTTCCGCCCAAATACTGCGCAATCGCGAAACAACCTAACGCCAGGGCAACAATCGGTATCTGGGTCCAGGTCTGCGTCAGCCATTTGCGGTGCCGGGCCATTTTTAACAGCCTGATTGCAACAAAGGTCAACACCAAACCAACGGCAAGACCGATACCAATTTCCTCGACCACCAATTTCACTGCCAGAGGCAATGGACCTGAATCACCGGCCTTGTCCAGAGCAAGCGCGAGGAACAGGAGTAACACCGGCACGCAGATGCCGTCATTCAGCCCGCTCTCTACATTCAGGCTCTGGCGTATATCCGCCGGGACGGCTTCGTTGGTAATCACGGCCTTGCCTAAAGCCGCATCTGTCGGGGCCAGCATGGTTGCCAATACCGCTAGCGCGAACAAAGAAGGCGTATCAAACAATAATGTCCCCACGCTGAAACCCAGCAAGATAGTCAGTGGCAAACCCACTAAAAGCAGGCGTGCCGGCACGCCGCTGGTTTTTTTCAAAACCTCCACATTGGCACCGGCCGCATCAGTGAACAGCACCATCGCCAGAGTCACCTCCGCAAGGCTGCGGATAAGCTCCCGGTCTGTATCCCAAGCCAGCAGGTCCAGACCCACGGGGCCGATAAGCAAACCAAAACAGGTAAACACGATGGGTCCGCTGATCCAGGTACGCTCAACCGCACCGGCCACCATGCTGTATACAAGTACAAACAGCGCGAGCAAGGCCAAAGTTTCATACATGCACTATGTTCTCCCGTTGATTGATCGCTACTGAAAGATTTCAGATGTTGAAATTGCCCTATACTCTGTTGCAGGCGCTGTTATCCATACTACACGGTCCTCAATGGCAGTTGGCAGCATCCGGGTATCCAGCGGGCAACATTGTCTTTGACCGTGAGCTTCAGCGTTGAGCAGGCTCTGGTTCGGCCAACTTCCGCCGCTGAATCAAGTCCCTTAAAAGGGGACGACCCAACCCGGCTGCGCTGATGAACAGGTGGGCGGGCTCCACGGCGCGAGTTACTCTGCTAAACTCCGGCTCAACCATGCCCTTGCAGCAGACACTACTGGAGAATGAAAACGATGCATACAAACCTCAATTCTGTTACCAGCCGCAGAGTAAAAAGGTCAGCCTCCCGAGTTGTAGCGTTAATTGCCCTGGCGTCGCTGTGCATCAGCGGCTGCGCCATGAACCAGACACAACAGCGTACTGGCACCGGCGCCGCAATCGGCGCGCTGGGCGGCGCGATGATCGGCACGAGTCGCGAGAGCGCTGCGATCGGTGCCGCTGTCGGTGCCGCTGGCGGCTTTCTTTTCGATCAGTTCCACCAGCGCGAGGATGCACAGTCAGAAAATGCGCAGCTGCGAGCAGAGAATGAACGCCTGAGAAAGGAAGCGGGTAACCAGTAACCCCAGCTGGCGCGCGCAATATCTCAAGCTAAACATCGAATACCGAGATTAAGGAGTAACTGCTATGGCACATTGGAAAACGGTTGGCTTATTGAGCATTGCGTTGTGTGGCGCGCTCTGGATAGCACCGGGGGCGGTGAATGCCGCGGATGGATACACCCTCGAGAGCATGAAATTAAACTCCGCGAGTGATCTGGTCGACGTCTGCACCGTGGAACCAACGAACGACCAGTACGAGGCAGCGTTGGCATTCTGTTACGGTTTTTTTGAAGGCGCAATCCGTTATCACCAGGCTATCACTGGCTCAGATACGCACAAAGAGCTGGTCTGCGCGCCGTCAGGGACCACGAGATTGCAGGCTGTCGACGTATTCGTGGCCTATATGCAGGGTAATCCGCAGTATGCCAACGAAGAAGCGATTGACGCTATTTTCCGTGCATTGATGGCGCGTTGGCCCTGCGATAAGTAACCCTTTGCGCGAAGAGTAGGCGTGGTGCTAGGCCGCCTGCTCAACTGCTGCATAGTTGCTTAGCGCGTTGCGATACACCACCGGTTTTTGCAATCCGAGCTCTGTCCGCATTTGCGCCAGCGGTTCCGCAAGTCGCTCTTCCCAATTCACCAGAGCAAACCACCTCGCGGCGTTGGCGATACGGCGACCTTCCGCAACGCAAGCGTCAATGTCAATCTGCGGCGCATTTGCGCGGAATTGCCGTTTACCCATGAAGACAATAAAGGCGATGCCGCGATTGGGTGTCTGGGTCACCATAAATGACAGCAGACACAGTTCGCCAAGTGGGTCGCGACCGTAACCACACAACACGTGCTGCAAGTCGTGAATATCTCGCAGTCGACCCCCAAACCAACGCTCGTCGGGGTTTCTCTCCCGACTGCGAGGCGCCTCTTCGCTCGCTGCTACCAGGCCATCGGCACTGAGGTACTGCGTCTCGACAAAATTGAGATACGCACGGCCCACACTGCCCTCCGGCATAGCGCGTAACGCCTCGCGATCATTGAGCACCGACAGGATGTCGGGTTTGCGGCGCAGCATTTCACGCCCCTCGGGTGTTTCGCGCATGCGCTCCAGCGCACGGGCCAGGCTTGCCCCTTTCAGGGCCTCGATGATCTTGAATACCTCACCAGTGCTCTCCGGGTCGGCAATCAGTGCGCGCACCGAGCGCCACGCTTGTAGCGGTTTTACACCCTTTATGTCACTGACGATGTTCGCAAGGTAGGTGGGCATATAGGCTCCCCAGGTCGATAGAAACGCATAGCATCATGCTACTGCATTCATAATTACGCAATCCAGCGCGGCGCAGCAGTTTTTGAAAGTTGGTGCAGGCTCTGCGCTGTGCCGGCTTGCGGCGGCTACTTATCGCCATTGTTCCTCGCCCCTGCTGGCTAACCAGCGGGCTTAAGCTTGTACTGCGTCGCATCGGTGATGAAATCCGCATGGCCGTAGCTGTCGAGAAGTCCTGCCAGTCGCTTGACCAACTGCCGGTCCAGCACATTACCCAAACCGGGGACACGCATACCAAGTTGGTAGAAGTTGGTATTGATAAAAATGGTCAACAAGGTGACAGCCGTTGCCAGCTTGTCCTGGAAACCGTAGTGGATACCCAGTTCTTTCGCTCGCGCAGCCTTACCGTTACAGAAGCCCTGTATGAAAAAATATTTGGAAAAGCCGCGTTCCATCCAGCTGTGCATGCGCCCGGATATGGATGGATCGTCAAACAGTTCCGCGCTCATGGTGCCGCGAACCAGTTCCCCGCAGCTGCTGTCATCGTACTCTTCCCTCAATGACAGTGTCCGCGCCATCATCAGATCGACAATCTCCTGTGGCGTCTCACCAAGCAGTTCCTGAGGCAAACCCAGAAGAAAACACCGATAGCGCGAAAGCTCCACCCGCGCCCGTTGGGCGGGGGTAAAACAGGTACGGCCTCTGCCGAGCAGCTTGAACGAGAGCAGGAAGATACCGATCAAGCCCGCGGGCATCTGGTCCACCTGGGGAATGGGAATGCCGTAGGTCGCGACATCCCATTTCCCGGTGCGCATGATGTTGTAGCGGACCATGGAGTGCATCAAGCGCACCTTGGCCGCCGCCTTGAAGCCCTTGCCAAAGCGGTTCAAGGCACCCGGCATGGCCGTGGCCGTAAAAAAGCTGGCCGTCTCGAAGACTCGCTTTGCGGATTTTGCGTCCGACAAAGTGCCTGTCATCGTCATCGGCAGCGCGGTGTACTTGTTCATGAAAGTTGCGATGAACGCCCCGCGAATAGCAAAAGGCGAGATGGTTGCCATCGGAATTCTCTCCTGCCTGGCTCCCTGCTCAACCAGATCCAGGTCTATCCAATCAGGCGTTGCCTCCATTGCGTGAATAAACGCGATAAGTTCCTGCGGGGCGTCGGGCACTGCGTCAATGCCTTTGTCACAGGCGTCATCCAACATGCTGACAAGTGTGCGAAAACCGTACTGCGGTATCAGGGCAGCATAACTGTCGGCCACCTGGTCGCCCATCATTGTGTAGTTGCGGATCGAGGCGACGCGCGCGGGGTCGGAGAGCGCGCTCTGCGCGTAGCCCTTGAAACGCGTAGCCCGCATATCTGCCGGATTGAAATCGCTGACATAGCGTTCGGGCAGGATGGAGAAATCGACATCGCCGTAAATAGCGGCGATCGCGTCTTTCTGTTGCAGCACACTGTCAGCATAGATTGCCGTTGCCTGATGGGTCATGGCCGTTACTCTCCTGACAATAAAACCATCATCGCAAAAATATATCAGTAGATTCATTTTTGGAAGGGTCGCGCCGCCAAGGCCTGCTGCCGTGTCTGCGCGATACCCGCCGCGCTAAATCTCCTCGATCACCGACTTACCGTTGCGTGAATAAACAAAAGGCCCACACACTTCCGGACCTGCTCCAGCGCGCAACCGCTGCTCCAGAGCGCGCAGCACCGTGCGCGTGATATGGGGCAACTGGTCCATCTGTTGTGCTTGTGAAAGCCCCACCCAGTGCAGGTCGAGTAATTCCCCCGAACCCTGCGGCCGCTCATGTACCTCACCCTGGATATGCTCGGCGTCGATCATGAAGAACCGCGCGTCGAACCGACGATTACGGTATGGCGGGGTAATCGCACGGGCGATCAGATGCAGCACGTCCAGCCGCGGATTGACATTGTGCTGCAAGAAATCCGCCCAATGTGGCGAGCGGGTTTTCAGCGTAGGCGTGTGCGGCTCCCCAATGACCAATCCGGTCTCTTCATAGGTTTCCCGAATCGCAGCAAGGGCCAGCGCCCTGGCGCGCGTTGGGGAGCAGCCCCGCAGCAGCCGCTTCATTACCTCAGGGTGCAGATCGTGTGGAGGTAAAATACGACTGTCGCCAGGGTCGACCCGACCTCCGGGGAACACAAATTTGTTGGGCATGAACTTGTGGCTGGCGGCTCTCTTGCCCATCAACACGCGCGGCTCCGAACCTCCATTGCGCACGATTATCAGCGTTGCCGCATCTTTGGGGCGCACTGCACGAGTGCTGCCGCGCAGTTCATCAGGTGCGATGTAAGAGGTGGCTCGCGATTCGTCGGGATTCATTTTTGTACGTTAATCATACGCTTATATCCTGCAACACAAGCCTCGACCGCACGGCCCAGCGGGCGGTACATATTCACATAAACTTATACTGGACAAGCCGCAACATATCACCAAAACTCGCCCCTCAAACCCATACCCGATCCGGGAATGAGTCCTTGCGAACAGGCACCTAAAAGCCTGTTCACACACAATCTAACTACGAGATCAGCGTGGTATGTCCGCTACCAACGGCAGCCGGTCAGAACGCATGTTAGACAAATTTACTTTGTACTTGAAAAGGAAAATATGTCTATGAATAAATTGGTCAAAGCGTCCAACAAACGCACCGTTCGCAACAGCAAACTCGCCGACGTACTTGGCCCGGTTGAAAATCTGGAAAGTTACGTTAAGGCGGACTGGTGGAAACACATTTTCAATGCCAACTACCTGCGCACAGATGGCGATGTGGTCAACGACAACGCTATCACCAAGGCGGAAGTGGATGTATTTGAAAAGATTCTATCGGTGGACAAAAACTCTGTCATGCTGGACCTGTGCTGCGGCCAGGGTCGCCATGTCATGGAGTTCTCAAGGCGCGGCTACAGGGGCGCGCAGGGATTTGATCGCTCGCACTACCTGATCAGCCGTGCCCGCGGGCAGGCCAAGAAAGAGGGTCTCAGTGCCACCTTTAAGGAAGGCGATGCACGCAAGCTTCCCTATAAAACCAATCAGTTTGACGTGGTTACCATCCTGGGTAACAGCTTTGGGTATTTTGAAAGCGCAGAGGACGACCAACTCGTACTGGGTGAAATTTTCCGCATACTCAAGCCGGACGGCAAACTGCTCGTCGATGTGACGGATGGCGACCATATGCGCGCTACATTTGAGCCGCGCAGCTGGGAGTGGATCGACAAAACCTATTTCGTCTGCCGCGAGCGTTCAATTTCCAGCGACAACCAGCGCCTGGTCTCTCGCGAAGTGATAACCCACGTCAAAAAGGGTGTGGTCGCCGACCAGTTTTACGCCGAGCGCCTCTACAGCAGCGAGCAACTGAAAGCCTTGCTGGAGGAAAACGGCTACGAGGACGTCGAAATTCGCGAGTCACTGGACACCAGCTCAACGCGTGACCAGGATCTGGGCATGATGGCACGCCGCAATATCCTGATCGGTCGTGTACGCAAGGCCGCTGAACCGGCTACCAGCAATCAGCCCAAGAAAGTAGCGCGCATCGCAGTGCTGATGGGCGACCCACGCAAAAGTGACAAGATCAAACCGGGCGCTACCTGGGATGAAGATGATTTGCACACCATCAACGAAATGAAAAAGGCTCTGGCTACGCTGAAGGGCTATGACATTACGTATTTTGACCGTCACGACCAGTTTATGACGGACTGTTACAAGTGGAAGAAGGACTTTGATCTCGCACTCAATATTTGCGATGAGGGTTTTAACAACGATGCGTTGTTCGAGCTGCACGTACCTGCACTGCTGGAAATCATGGGCATCCCCTATACCGGGGGCAATCCACAGTGCCTCAGCTACTGCTACGACAAGTCGTTGGTGCGCGGTATGGCTACCGAGATGGGTATTCCGGTGGCAGAGGCGTACATGGTGAATCCGGATGACACCACTTTTATCGAAGTGGCCGTTCCCTTTCCGGTGATTATCAAGCCGAACATGGGCGACTCCAGCTTTGGTATCACCGCAGACAACGTTTGCGAGGACTTCCGTCAACTCGAAACTGCACTGCTATCGATTCGACAGAAATTTGGCTACGATCAGCCGGTGCTGGTCGAACAGTATCTGACCGGTGCGGATATCAGCGTCGGGATTATTGGCAACCCGCCCGGCCAATTCGAATTTCTACCCATCATCGAGGAAGACTATTCCCAACTGCCCGAAGGACTGCCGAGAATCTGTGGCTATGAAGCGAAATGGGACCCCGATTCCCCCTACGCCAACATCCGTTCTGTACCCGCGGATCTGGACAGCGCGACCGAACAATTTCTGCACGCCAGTTGCCAGAAACTGTTCGAGCGGCTCGGCTGCAGAGACTATGCCCGTTTCGACTGGCGTCTGGACAGCAATGGCACTCCCCGCTTGCTCGAAGTAAACCCCAATCCGGGCTGGTGCTGGGACGGACACCTGAACAAGATGGCGGCACTGGCTGGCTGGACCTACGCTGATATGCTGCACAAGATCATCAAGGCAGCGGAACTGCGGGAGCGGGTAAAAGCTAACGCCGAAGCTATGTGAACGACCCCACCCCCAGTCTGGCAGACACCGTGGCACGAGCGCGCGTCGAGCGCACTTCGTGGCTGCGGCGTACCCTGCGGCTGTCACAGCAGGAGTCGGTTGCCTCGGCAACCATGACCGCCACCGGGGACAACTTTTTCAACGCACTTGCTATTCACCTGCAGGCCAGCGCCACCCAGATGGGGGCGCTGACTGCCGTTCCGCAATTGTTTGGCGCATGGATGCAACTATTGTCGATCTGGATCGGCTCCCGTGTGCCGCGCAAACAGCTGGTGGTGTCGGTGGCCACTTTCCAGGCACTCGTCGTGGCAGCAATCGGTTGGCTCGCAATGGCAAACCTGAGCCAACCCAGCTTCTGGCTGATTGTACTGGCTTCTATCTACAGCGCTGCACTCAACCTGATCCAGCCTCACTGGCGCGCCTGGATGGGCAGCCTTGTGCCCGCTCGGCGGCGCGGAGCATTCTTCGCCATAAGAACCCGGCTCACCATGGTGTCATCCCTGCTGATTTTCATCGCCGGTGGCGGCATGCTGACGCTGTGCGCGCAGAGCGACAACGCCGAACTGGGATTCGCATTGCTGTTCGTGTTTGCCGCTTTGGGCCGTGGCTGCTCGGCGCTGCTGTTGTCGAAGATGCACGATCCAGAACCACTGGGACAGGACCCTGATCACCGGGTATTGCGCCAGAGTCTGCAGCATCTGGTCAGCGCACTGCGCGAACCGGGTTTTCGCCACTACACCTTTTTCCTCTCGGGCATGATGGGGGCGGTGGCGATTTCCGCGCCTTTTTTCGCGGTCCATATGCTCGACGGGCTCGGCTTCTCCTACCTGCAGTTCAGCATCAACGCAGCAACATCCATTGTCACACAATTCCTGTTGCTGGGATTCTGGGGGCGCTTCACTGATCGCCACGGCAACCGGTTGGCGATACTACTGACCGGTTCACTGCTGCCGTGTTTGCCGCTGCTATGGCTGGTATCACCCAATTTCTACTACCTGCTGCTGGTACAGGTAGTATCCGGCGCGCTGTGGAGTGGATTCAGCCTCAGCACCTCGAATTTTCTCTACGACCTGCGCCCACATCGCACGGGGTTTGCCGCGTATGCAGCGGTGCAGGCGAGCATCACAGCCGCTGCGGTATTCGTGGGTGGACTAACCGGCGGCTTTCTCGCCGCCTACGCGCCGCGCCTGGCAGAAATGCTGTCGGACTGGATCACCGTGTCCAGCCCATTGTTTCTGGTGTTCACGATGAGCGCAGTGCTGCGGGTACTGGTCATAGCCTGGTTCATACCGCGTGTGAACGAGCCACAGGTGCGGCGACGGCCGGATGGCCTCAAGCTGATTTACAGGATTTCCAGGTTCAGCGCGCTGTCAGGCATCAGTCTGGACTGGCTGACGGTAACGCGCAAAAAATCCGGCAAGAAATAGGTCTCAGAGAGCGCTTACCCAGCGCTCGCAATTCTCAGCTTTTGTCCCGGCTTAATAGTCTTCTTGGCAGATATATCGTTCCACGCCTGCAACTGCTCGGTAGACACCTTGAAGCGGCGCGCGATACTCCACAGCGAGTCGCCGCTGCGAATCACATACTCAAGCGGTTGTCCGGCAGCCAAACGGGCACGCGTGCTGGCAACCTGCTCAGCGGTCAGGCTGTCGTTGTGCACGGAGCCGGGCAGTAACAGGACCTTACCGGCGCGAATCGAATGGGTACGCAAGCCATTGAGCGCCATCAGGCTGGACACCGAGGTACCGTAACGCCGCGCAATCGTGGAGAGGGAATCACCCGGTGCGATTCGGTGTGTGCGGTCTGGCTTTTGATGGCTCAGACGCGCATTGCCAGACAGGGAGGCTACGGTAGTTTGCAGAGGCCGTCGCAGCTGCGCTGCGGGTATGCGTACCGGATACCCCTGAGGAATATACTTTTCGCCGCTCCACACAGGGTCCAGCAGGGCCGGATTGTGGCGTTTCAATTCTTCCAGGCTGATGCCGGCATCCCGCGCCAGTGCCTGGGCCGAGATATAATCCTGCACCGCGACTACATCATAATTCGTCGGGGCATCCATTTGTAGCCGACTCAGATACCGACCCGGGTTCCGATCAATCTCCAGCGCCGCCAGGAACGAGGCATAAAAATTACGTGAGGCAAAGCCAAAGGCCGTGCCTTTGTATTTTTGTACGATGACACCAATGTCATTAGTACCCACCGCCTTGGTCGCACGCACCATACCGCCCGCACCGTGGTTATAGCTGGTGAGTGCCAGCGGCCACGTACCCGTCACCTTGTAATTGGTCTTCAGTAGTTTGGCCGCGCCTTCGGTGGCAATGAACGGGTCCATACGCTCGTCGATAATGTGGTCTACGCGCATATACTGACGGGCAGTGGCAGGCATAAATTGCCACATGCCGGCAGCAGCGACCTTGGAATATGCCGAGGGGTTAAAAGACGACTCTACATGCGGCAATACCTCCAGTTCCTGGGGTAGACCGTGCCTCGCCAGTACCTCGCGGATATGCGGTTTCCACTGCCCGGAGCGCACCATGCCCTCGCGGAATCGATCCGATTGCCCCAGTTGAAAGCGCACACGGCTGGCCGCCTGTGCAAATGTCCTGGAGGAGGTTCCGCTCGGCCAGGCAGCCAGCACATCGCTCTCGATAGCGGTAAGCCCGCTGCGCTTACCGTGCCCGAGGCTGTTCAGCGCGCTTTTGACCTGCTGCGTGGTAGCGCTGATCTTGCGCTCACGCTCTTGCCGATCGGCATAGGGTGGCAAATCCAGCGTTGCATACACCACCGAGAGGTTCTCGTCGTCGTGTACATACCCCTGGTTAGTCGTGATCCGGGTATAGACCTTGATCCAGAATTGAACCGCAGGTTCCAGTGAGGTGGGTCTGGGGAAGTTGGAGGCTCCCGCCTGCAGGCTGGAAAGAACCAATGCCAGAAATACCAATGCCCTGACCATACCGAACCAGTCCCCTTTACTTTTTACTATATGAGCTGGTTATATCAGAATTTCTGCTGACTGTAACCCACAGATGACGTTTTCCTGAAAGTAGTGGTTGATCCATGCCCGTGCGGGTGACAGACATGGCGAGACGGTGCCAAGCCAACGATCGAAGAAAGGACTTGTGTTATATTTCGGCTGGAATAGAATTCGCAACTTATCGATTTCCCCAGAGACTTTATGTGTCCTGATACCCCGCCCTGCGCCTGAGATCATTTACTTCTTGGGAGCAGTTAATTACTGAACTCAAGAGGAGTGACTACAGTGTTGTGCGCTGCAGCAATTCAACTTTCCCTGAACCAACTCCCCTCTTTCAGTCCAACGGCACAGCGACATGTGCATTGCCGCGGAAAATCTGAATTGTCACATACCTTTTATACTCTCTCGGGATTGGTGACGCTGCCAATGCTGTAGCACCCGCTGTAGCCGATAAACCGTCCGACAATCGCTGCAACGCATTAGTGCAGGAACCGAGACACGTCATGCCAAAGGAGCCGCCCATGAATCAAGCCATTACCGGTACCAACCAGGGATGGAGTAGTGAGCAAAGCGCGGAGCTGTACGGCATCAATGCCTGGGGCGCGGGTTATTTCGATCTCTCGGAACAGGGCGAAGCGCAGGTGAATGTGGACTTCGGTGATCACCAGGTGGTCGTGTCCATTATGGATATTGTGCTGGGCATGCGAGCCCGCGGCTTGCATATGCCGGCAGTATTGCGCATTCGCAACCTGCTCGACCATCGCATCAAAGTGCTCAACGAATCGTTCGCCCAGGCGATCAAGGAAGGTGGGTACCAGAACAATTACCGCGGTGTATTCCCGATCAAGGTTAACCAGCAATGCCACGTCATTGAGGAGATCGCCGATTACGGGCGCCGCTACCACCACGGGTTTGAAGCCGGCAGCAAGGCCGAGTTGATCATCGCGCTATCCCAGTTGCGCGACCACGACAGCCTGATCATCTGCAACGGCTACAAGGACGCCGAGTTTATTGATCTTGGCCTGTACGCCAGGCAGATGGGGATTGCCTGTTTCTTCGTGCTTGAATCCGTCACCGAATTGCCGCTGCTGATCGAGCGCAGCCGGTCACTGAATGTTGAGCCGCTGATTGGTGTGCGCATTAAAAACAGCGTGGTAGTGGACGGACACTGGAGCCAGGACAGCGGTGATCGCTCTATTTTCGGTCTATCCACTGACTCGTTGATCTCCATCGTGGATAGTCTTCGCGACGCAGGTATGCTGCACTGCCTGCAACTGCTGCACTGCCATCTGGGCTCACAGATTCCCAATATTCGCAATGTGCGCAGCGGCGTACTGGACGCCTGCCGATTCTACGCCGGCTTGGTACAGGAAGGCGCGCCCATGGGATATCTCGATCTCGGCGGCGGCCTTGCGGTCGACTATGAGGGCGCCCGTACCAACAGCACGCACAGTATGAATTATCACCTGGACGAGTACTGTACCAATATCGTGGAGAGTATCTGCGAGACGCTGGATCCGCTGGAGATTGCACACCCGGTGATTATCTCCGAATCAGGTCGTTCCACTGTCGCCTACTCGTCCATGCTGCTGTTCAACATTCTCGACGTGCGCGACAGCAAACCCGGCCCGCTCCCGGACACGCTGCCCGAAGACTGCAGTGAACACCTGAGCAACCTGCAGTCGGTACTGGGCATTGTCAGTGAGGAGAACTTCCAGGAATGCTACAACGATGCCCTGTTTTATCGCGATGAGTTGCGCGAGGAATTTCACCATGGCCAGGCCACACTGCGCGAGCGAGCGCTGGGCGAGAACTTCTATCTGGCAATCCTGCAGCATATCGCAGGCATATTGCCGAGCCTGAACCGCGTCCCGCCAGAGCTGGAGAACCTGCCTGAGCTCCTGTCAGACATTTACTACGGCAACTTCAGTCTGTTCCAGTCGCTGCCGGATATGTGGGCAATCGACCAGGTGTTTCCGATCATGCCGATTCATCGCCTGACCGAGGAACCCACCCGCTCGGCGGTACTGGCAGACCTGACCTGCGATTGCGATGGCAAGATTGACAAGTTCTCGACGCCCGAAGGCATCAGCCGCACGCTGAACCTGCACGCACTGAAAGCCGATGAGGACTACTACCTCGGGATCTTTCTGGTGGGTGCCTATCAGGAAACTCTGGGTGACCTGCACAACCTTTTCGGTGATACCAACGTCGTCAATGTCGCCGTCAATCCCGACGGCACCTTTGAGTTTGTGCGAGAGTTCCACGGCGACAGTATTTTCGATGTACTGAAATACGTGGAGTACGAGCCAAAACAAATGCAGGAACAATTTCGCCTGGTCGCCGAGGATGCGGTGCGCAATGGCAAAATCAGCATCGCACAGCGCCAGACGATACTGCAGGCCTTCAAGGACAGCCTGCACGGCTACACCTATTTTGAACATGAATAGGGCGGTCCGCGTAGGACGGTCCGCGCAGGTCGCATGTTGAGGAACAGATACTAGAGGAGTAAAAGCATGTCCAAGGTAATGATTATTGGTGCGGGTGGCGTCGGCGGTGTGGTCGCGCACAAGTGCGCACAAATGACAGATGTCTTTACCGAAATCGTGTTGGCCAGTCGCACAGAATCAAAGTGCCAGGCCATTGCGGCGCAACTGAGCCGACCGATCCGCACGGCGCAGGTCGATGCGGACAACGTACCGGAGCTGGTGAGCCTGCTGCTCAAAGAACGCCCGGCACTGGTAATCAACGTCGCCCTGCCCTATCAGGACCTGACTATCATGGACGCCTGCCTCGAAGCAGGCGTGCATTATCTGGATACCGCCAACTACGAGCCGCTGGATACCGCCAAGTTCGAGTACCACTGGCAATGGGCCTACCAGCAACGTTTTCTCGACGCCGGTCTGACCGCGATTCTGGGCAGCGGCTTTGATCCCGGTGCGACCAATATTTTTACCGCCTACCTCGCCAAGCACTACTTCGACGAAATCCACGAGCTGGATATTATCGACGTCAACGGCGGCGACCACGGTTATCCGTTTGCCACCAACTTCAATCCCGAGATCAATATCCGCGAGGTGAGCGCGGAATGTCGTCACTGGGAAAATGGCGAGTTTGTCACCACACCTCCGATGTCGATGAAGGCGCGCTATACCTGCCCGGAAGACGTCGGCACCTTCAATATCTACCGCATGTACCACGAAGAACTGGAATCGCTGAGCAAGCACTTTCCCAGCCTGCGGCGCGCACAGTTCTGGATGAGTTTTTCCGACAACTATCTGAAGCACCTGGAAGTGTTGGAGAACGTTGGCATGACGGGCATTGAGCCGGTGCAGTACCAGGGGCAGTCGATCGTGCCGATCCAGTTCCTCGCGCATTTGCTGCCCGACCCCTCTACTCTCGGCCCGCGCACCAAGGGCCGCACCTGTATCGGCTGTATCGTGCGCGGCACCAAGGACGGCCGCGAAAAGCTGATGTACGTGTACCAAATCTGTGATCACCAGGCGTGCTACCAGGAAGTGCAATCACAGGCGATTTCCTACACTACCGGCGTGCCGGCGGTGATCGGCGCCAAGATGATTCTGGAGGGCAAATGGCGGCAGCCGGGAGTATGGAATGTCGAGCAATGCGATCCCGATCCATTCATGGAAGATATGAACCGCTACGGCCTTCCCTGGAAAGTGATTGAGCTGAATCCGGCATTTCACCTCGACATCTCCCACAGTTAAAACGCGGCTACGCACGTGCAATTCACCGACTTCACCAAGCTCGACCTGAATCGCCTGCCCACGCCGTGTTTTGTCGTTGACCAGGTGGCCGTTGAACGCAATCTCAAAATCCTCAATGCAGTGGCACAGGACAGCGGCGCCAAGGTGCTTGCAGCACTCAAAGCATTCTCTATGTGGCGCCTCGCGCCATTGGTGTCCGACTACCTGAGCGGCACCTGTGCCAGCGGATTGCATGAGGCCCGTCTGGGCCGGGAATGCTACGGCGGCGAGGTGCACGTGTTCAGCGCCGCCTACACCGAGAGTGACCTGCTGGAGATCCTTGAAATCGCCGACCATGTCGTGTTCAACAGCTGCGCGCAGTGGCGTCGCTTTCGACCGTTTGCGCTGGAAGCCAAAGCGCGCCGCCCAGCGCTGAAGTTCGGTCTGCGCATCAACCCAGAGCACTCCGAGGGCACCGTCCCGATTTACGATCCCTGCGCACCGGGTTCTCGATTGGGTATCCCAGTATCGCAACTCGATGAGAGCGTGCTGGAGCACATCAGCGGCCTACACTTTCATACCCTGTGTGAACAGGATTTCCCGCCCTTGCAACGCACACTGGAAGCGGTGGAAGCGAAGTTCGGTCATCTACTGGGGCGCATGGAGTGGGTCAATTTTGGCGGCGGGCATCACATCACGCGCCCCGATTACCAGATTGATGAACTGACAGCGTGCATTCGTGAGTTCGCCCGCAGGTATGACGTACAAGTGTATCTGGAACCTGGCGAGGCGGTGGCAATCGGCACAGGCGTGCTGGTCAGCGAAGTCCTCGATATCGGTTGGAATGCGATCAACCAGGCCATTCTCGATTGCTCCGCCACCTGCCACATGCCCGACGTGCTGGAGATGCCCTATCGCCCGGACA
Organism: Halioglobus sp.; assembly: GCA_041396025.1. GTDB lineage: Bacteria > Pseudomonadota > Gammaproteobacteria > Pseudomonadales > Halieaceae > Marimicrobium. The sequence goes on from JAWKZL010000007.1 coordinate 137,813, forward strand.
TACTGAATGCGGCAACAGCAGGTGAACGTGAACACACCTACCGTCTCGGCGGACTCACCTGTCTTGCAGGCGACGTAATGGGCGACTACAGCTTTGCCGAGCCACTGCAGGTTGGGCAACGGCTGGTGTTCGGTGACATGGCACACTACACGATGGTTAAAACCAGCACCTTCAACGGCACAAAACTCCCTGCTATCGCTGTGTGGAATTCAGCCACTGATGAACTGGAGATCGTGCGCGAATTTGGCTACGACGATTTTAAACACCGACTGTCTTAAACACCGGGCAGTTACACTGGCTGACTCAGTAGCAAGGCTGGCCATCAGCCTCCGGTGTCATCATCAAAAACTTCCTTACGCCAATCAGCACCCATTTTTTCTTCGATGTAGTCGCGCATAAATTGTCTGATCTTCTGCGAGGAAGTAACGTCCTCCAACGCGCACAATTTCTCGAACGCAAGTTTTTTGCTTGGATCAACCAGTAGCGTCAATCGAGCAGTACGTTTTTCCATGGCTATGACTCTTGTTCAATGTTGACGACATTCCAGGCACAACAATGCGTGCGCCGGGAATAGCTTTCCATGCTCGAAACCGGTTTTCCAGCTGCCAAAACAAAAAGCGTCTTCCTGCGGTAGTCCCGGGGCAATTAATTGTGTGGTAACTTGATTAACATGCTATGTTATTCAAATTCACATTGTAACCCCCAATTAGCAGTCCGGATATGGCACACAGAGCGCATCTGTTTTCATTACGCATCGGCCACGCTTTGCGTGAGGCGTGTTTCGGGGACGAACCCTACGGCATGACCCGGCTGCGGGGCGATGCATTGGCCGGCATCAGTGTCGGCATTATCGCCATTCCTCTTGCCATGGCGTTGGCGATTGCCAGCGGCGTGGCACCACAGTACGGCCTGTATACAGCGATCATTGGCGGCTTCGTTGTCGCACTGACGGGGGGCAGTCGCTTCAGTATTTCCGGCCCAACCGCGGCTTTCGTTGTCATTCTTCACCCAATTGCACAGCTGTACGGCCTCTCAGGCTTACTACTGGCCAGCGTCATGGCTGGCGTCTTGCTTATCGCCATGGCGTACGCTCGTCTGGGCCGGTTTATTGAATACATTCCACAATCGGTGACGCTCGGGTTCACTGGTGGCATCGCGATTGTCCTTGTCACCCTGCAATTGAATGATTTTTTCGGCCTGGCGATCCAGAAAATGCCAGAACAGTATGTCGACAAAGTCTGGCTACTTGCCCGATCAATCGGGCAGTTTGATGGTATGAGCCTGTTTTTAGCGCTGGTGACACTGGGAATCATGTTGTATTGGCCAAAGCTGAAGACGCCGATTCCACAACATTTGCCCGCAATCATACTGGCAAGCCTGCTGGGTGTTCTGGCGACAAACTGGGGTTACGAAGTGGACACCATTGGCTCCCGTTTCAGCTATCTGATGCCCAATGGTATGCCCGGCGAGGGGATTCCGCCTTACTTACCGGAGTTCATGTGGCCGTGGCAGCGTTCGGGACCGAGCGGGGTACCGAGTCAGATCAGCTGGGCGATGATCACTGCATTGCTTCCCTCCGCCTTTGCGATTGCCATGCTAGGTGCCATTGAGTCCTTACTGTGCGCGGTGGTACTCGATGGAATGACCGGCAAACGTCACAGCGCAAACAGTGAATTGCTGGGGCAGGGACTGGGCAATATTGTCGCGCCGTTCTTCGGCGGCATCACCGCCACTGCAGCAATTGCGCGATCGACAGCGAATCTTAAAGCGGGAGCACAATCACCGGTTGCTGCAATGATCCACTCGCTGGTTGTGTTGCTTGCTCTGGTTTTCTTTGCACCCGTTCTGGCCTACATGCCGATGCCTGCAATGGCGGCGTTGCTGATTGTGGTTGCCTGGAACATGAGCGAAGCACACAAATCGTTACAGCTGGTGAGGCGCGCACCTACGCCTGATATTGTCGTGCTGGCGACATGCCTGCTACTGACCGTCTTTTTCGATATGGTCATCGCAATTACAGTCGGTGTGCTCTTGGCCTGTGTGCTGTTTGTCAGCGAAATGGCCTCGATGACAAAAATTACAGACATCACCGGCAGTAAAAAGCTCATCAACAGTGCCTTCCCTGAGCGCTGGGCCATCCTGAAAATCAACGGCCCACTCTTTTTCGCTGCAGCTGATCGCGTGTTCGGCGAGATTGCCGCACGAATGGCGGACCTGGATGGCGTCATACTCTATATGGAGAGTGTAACGCTCCTTGATGTCGGCGGCGTCGCGGCGATGAATAAACTGGTCGATCATTGCGCCAAGGAAGGGAAACAGCTCTTCATCGCTGACTTACAATTTCAACCACTGAAAACTCTCGCCCGAGCAGACGTAAAACCCTTGAACGGTGTGACAGCGTTTTTCCCAACCCTGGACGAAGCCCTTCGGCAGCTTCACTGAGTCAAAAAGTCTATATGAAAATTTCAAAAGCTAAAGTAGAGCTGCAAAACCAGGCGTTCAGTTTATTGGAAATCAGAAAAAATCCGAGCAGGATAGAGGAATACATCGTCATTCTCTACAAGCACGATGGCAAGTCTTCGATTCTCGCATACGAGAACAACACCGCACTTTCGTCACCAGATTTGGAACATATTATCCTGATGCTCAAAGAGATCGGATTCAGAAAGGCAAAAATTTACTTCTAGGTTCTGGCAGACGTCCCCTTCCACTCACGTGCAAACAGAAACAGAAAATCGCTGACAATCGCCATCTTGTTAAGGATAATGCTTCGTTTACGCTAATCCGGACTCAAGAATATGCAGCGTCCCATCTGGCTTTTGTCACTGGACTCAGACACCTTCCCCGCAGCGCCGATGACAACGGGCGGCCTGAAAGCGTATTACCAGGAGCTGGGTGAGAACAGCGCCACTACCGATATCCAATTGGTGCATTTCGTCAACCATCCAGAACGCATCGGCCAATGGCTTGAGCAGTGGCAGCAACAGGAATTGCCGCGCGCGCAAGCGGCGATTGCGGCAGGAATACAGCCGGTAATGGGATTTTCGGTCTATACCTGGAACGCCGCTGAATTCCTCGACCTGATGCGACAAGTGAAGAGTCTGTGCCCCGAGCTGTTGATCGTCGCCGGCGGACCGCACGTGCAGAAAGCCCGGGATTACCTGTTCTCTGAAGCCATCGATATCATTGTGCTGGGCGAAGGTGAAGCCACTTTCACCGCGTTCCTGGACGCATCCGGTCCAGAGCAGTGGCACGAGGTGGCGGGTCTGGCGTTCGTCCATGAGGGCGAAATGGTGACGACCGCCGAGCGCCCACGCTTTCGCAACCTCAACCTGCTGCCGTCGGCACTGGATGTTATCAGCCTGCTAGACAGCGACGGCAAGCCCTACGATTGTATTGCCTACGAGACCAGCCGCGGCTGCCCCTACAAGTGCGCATTCTGCGAGTGGGGCACTGGCGCAATCGGCACCAAGATGTTGTCATTCTCAGTGGAGCGGATTCAACGCGACTGGAATTACATCGTGGACGCCGGCATCAAGAATATCTGGCTGACCGACTCCAATTTCGGCGCGCTGAAGGAAGACGTGGAAAAGGCAAAGGTACTGTGCGAAATCAAACAGCGCACCGGCCTGCCCCACACCTTCGCAACCTCCTGGTCGAAAAAGCACGGACCGAAATCACAGGAAATTGTATTGCTGCTGCATAAAAACAATCTGCTGCCGCACTACCACCTCGCGCTGCAAACACTCACGCCGCTGGCGCTGGAGCTGTGCCACCGCGAAAACATGGCGGCCAACAAGTACGAGCCGATCGCCCGCGAAATGGCCAAGGCCAGAGTGCCGATTGCCTGCGAACTGATCTGGGGCCTGGTCGGCGATAACCTCGCCGACTTTGAGAAAAACCTGGATCGGCTGTTTGCCGTATTCCCCACCATCAACATCTTCGGCTATACCCTGCTCCCCGGTACCGAGTTTTACGACAAGCGCGACGAATACCAGATCGAAACCCTGCCTGTCGCCGGTTACGGCAAGGCCAAGGGTGAGTATGTGGTCGGGTGTATGAGCTTTCCTGTGGAGGAAGGGCTGGAAGGCTATTTCCTGATCACCGCGCATCTGCTGATGAGCCGCGGCTACATGCTGCCGCTGACCCTGCGCTATCTGGCGCTCAGCGAGACGGTACCGGTGGCGGGCATGATGCGCGCGATTCTGCATGCACTCTGCCAGGAGTTCAGCACCGAAATTCCGGGGCTCGATGCCAGTAATAAAATGGGTGCGTACGAATTCCGCGAAGAACTGTTTGTGACGTCCTTTACCTACCCTGAGCGCACCTATGCATGCGTACGTCATGTCGCGAGACAGTGGATAGGCGAGCATATGGAGAATGATCTGGCGGCTGCCGAATTGCAGGGGCAGGTGTCACAATTGCTGGAGCTGGACGAGGCATTCGCGCCACATACAGGGCCTACGCGCGAAGTAACTACTCACTTTAATTTCGACGCAAATGCGCTGATGGACACACTCGAGAGCATGGAAATGCCGGCGCCGACACTGTTCGCTCACTGCCCAACTGCAGTGGATATTCACATCCCTGGCGGCGTCGGCGACATCATCAAGGACCCGGACGGCGGCGTATGGATTCACGCCGAGCGTTCCACCAGCAAGGCGGAACACGCTGCAAAACTGCAGCCGGTGACAGTGCAGGCACTGGCGGTATCTGCCTGAGCGCAGTCAGTACTAAACTCGGTATTTAGCACCCGGAGAAGCTGGCAGCTTCATGCCTGAAGGCTGCAGCAACACCCTTCGGACTGAAGTTGCCGGCAATTAACCACTATTGCAGTGTTGTTGATTGTCCTTCCCCGCTTCTTTGCTCCGATCCTCGCCACCGTTGCGCCGTCACGCGATGGTAATAACCCGCGGTTACCTTGAACGCAAAAGGAGATTCCTCATGCCACCCAGCCGTCGCACTTTCCTCAAGGGACTCGGTGTAGTCACCCTTGCGCCATCACTTTCGACCTGCTCGGACGGAAGCGATAACACGCCGTTTGAACAGAGCAGCGCAACCCCGGAGCGTCCCCAGCCTTCGGACAATTTCGATTTTCCAATCGTTACTGAACTACCCTTCGCCCACGGCGTCGCCAGTGGTGATCCGCTCCGCGACCGGGTGATTATCTGGACCAGAGTGACCGAGGAGGAAATCACTGCTCCCGCTGTTAGCGTTCAATGGCAGGTGGCGACAGACCCAGGCATGCAAAATGTGGTGGCGCGCGGCGCGCAGGATGCGATAGCGGAGCGCGACTGGACTATCAAGGTGGATGTGGTCGGCCTGCAACCGGCAACCACTTATTACTATCAGTTCAGCACGCGGTCAGGCTTGACTTCGATTACCGGTCGAACGCGCACCGCACCGGAGCAGGACGTAAGCTCAGTGCGCCTTGCGGTGGTTTCCTGCTCCAGCTACTGGTCATCCTACTGGAGTGGTTTTGGCCATCTGGCAGACCGCAATGATATTGATCTGGTCGTTCACTGTGGTGACTACATATATGATTTCGTCGATGAAGACGAAAAAGTACGGGCACGACGCGATATTGCTGATATTAACTACGTGGACTACCGCGATTGGCTAAACCTGGAGGAGGTCCGCCGCCGCTACGCGCTGTACCGGGCCGACCCCAATCTGCTGCGCGCCCACCAGCAGCATCCTTGGGCCATTGTCTGGGACAACCACGATATTTCGGTGAATTTTGGTAATGAACTGGACGACAGTAGCGTCGATGACAGTGTCCAGACAACTACGCTGGCTGAGACCACACGTGCTTTTTACGAGTGGACACCTACTCGGCCTGTACGGGCAGATGGCAGCGGTGAGTTCGTCTTTGTTGAAGATGGCAGCTATCCGGAGCCGGCAGATCCGCTGCACATTTATCGCAAACTGGATTATGGCCAAATGCTCGATATCTTCTGCGTAGACACGCAGCTCTATTTGCCGTCGCGAGAAAGGCCCGGCGTGGCAGCGGATAGCTCGCACCTGGCATCAGGCAACAGCCTGTTCTCCAGACCGCAGTATGAATGGCTGACCGATGGCATGCTGGCTTCGCAGCAGCAGGGTAAGCGCTGGCGCTTGCTGGTGAACCAGACATGGATAACCAGTGAATTATCTCGCTGGGCGAACTATCCTGAGGAACGGCAGCAACTGTTCGAGTTCCTGCGCGGCGACAACGGCTCCGCAAAACAGGTGCATAACAACATCGTTGTATCCGGCGATATGCACGGGAACTGGGGATCGGATCTGGTAGAGAAGGACTATGCCGCCTACCGTTCCGGAGACATCACACCTAACACCCTCGATGGGTCAACGCCGGAAAACGTAGCCGCAGGCTTCTTCCGCAGCAGCACCGCCAACACGGCTTTCGATAATGCAAGGCGCGCCTCAGTCGGGGTTGAGTTTGCGCCCACCTCGATGGGCAGAGGTGGATTTGACGAAATTATTGCCAACAACCTGCCCAATTCCACCACGCAACAGCAGGTAAGCGCATCGCGAGACACAGAAAAAGGCCTGCTCAAAGGCACACCCTGGTGTCAGTTCGTGGAGTGGGTTGACCACGGCTACGGGATCGTACACCTCACCAGTGAGTCGGCGACCTTCGAGTACTGGTGGCAGGACAAACTCACGCCCGACTCACCCGATGTATTAGGTAATCAGATGGTCGCATTCGCCAATGACGATCTAACACAAATGCCACCGCGCTATCGCAACCAGTTAGACCACGTGAGCCTGCACGGAATGGAGGTACTGCCCACAACAGGCGACAGAACGGCAGAACCCGCTCCCGCTGGTATTCTGGATCCACGTTGAACCAGTGCAAGCGAATTCCTGAAAATAGGCAACTCGCAGAACTGGCGTTCGCCCGCAGCACGCTTCTCGCTAAATTGAATACATCAACGAGGTGTTCTGCGGGTGTTGCAAATCTAGATTGCCGATTCCGTGTTAGCTCTCTGAATCATCAGCGACCGACCAGGGACGGTACCAAATGGCGGAAGTATATGCCCGCTCCTGAATCGTGTCCGGCTGATCGGCTGCGTGCTCCAACCCCAGCGCAACGGCATCCAGCAGAGAATGCCGTGCGGTGGGAATCTGCAACACCCTGACGTAATAGAAGGCAGACTGACTCGCATCAAACTCCGGATCCGACCAGGCCGCAAGCAGTTGCGTAGCGCCAATGCTGTTGTCCACCTTTCCGGTTTTAAGGTTCACGGTATTACCCACCGCCGGCAGGCTGCCGTCGGCATTGGGTTGCCGCTCGTCGGACCAGGCGATGTTGAACACCTTTTCCCGGGACTGCCCCGACGCATCCAACCAGCCTTTGACGATCTGTACCCGATCAAGATTAGCGCCTTGGGGATCTTTTGCAGTGAGCACGATAAACGACGGTGTTTCGCTCTGGCTCAACACCCCTCCCATCGGAACACCCCGCGAGCCGGCGTTCTCCAGGGCTTGCTCGCTTTCCAGATCCGCCGCAGAGAATCCAGCGCCACCATAAAACTGCACGAAAATGCGCGGCCCAGTGGTGGCGTAGACCTCCCTGCGCTCCAGTGCATCGAGAATATCCGCGCGGGTATTGCCTTTGGCCCACACTGCCGCCATGCCGGAAGCGGACATCGCCCAGCCCGTGGCACCGGGGCCGTCGTCGTTCCATTTTGAATTCTTGTTGGCGGGAATGGAGTCCGTAGCAAGCTTGCCGTGGAAATTGTCTTCCTCGGCGGAGGATAGCGCGGTATGCGAATCCGTTGATCCGATCACGCCGAGTCTGTAAGGGTTCTGGCCCAGATTCTGTTCCAGTTCCAGACCCAGTTTTAATGCCTGGCGCACGAAATCGCCGCGCTGCGGATCGTAGGGTGTCCACTTGCGTTGAATATAATAGGGATAAACCTCAAAGTCGGTAAATTCGTCTTCGGGGGAGAACTCCGAGTGCGTTTCGGAATCACCTTTAGTCTGAGTAATCTCGGCAACACGTTCCCACTTGCTGCGCAGCGCCACGTACTCTTTGCTGAACGGCTCACCGCGCAGGGTGGTATCCGAAAACATATAGCCCTTGGAAATGTTGGAGTTATGCGGGATCGCCGTAAATCTGGCCCCGGTTTTCTCACTGGTTTTCTCGAGCCAGGCCCACAGGTCCTCGGGATAGGGGCTGTCATCGAGGCCGAAGGGGTCGTATTGCTGTGCAAGGGTTTTATCACTGTCGGTGAGCACAATTCGGTGCAGGTTGGCACCGCCGGGCAGGGAACTCCACTCCCAGCCGATCAACGCAGTAAACACTCCCGGCTGATTGTATTTGTCTGCGGTTTCGGTGATGGAGCGCCAGGTGTCAATCTCGACCTGTTTGGGCATTGGCAGCAAACTCAAATCACTGCCGCCAAGACTGCTGGCTTCGGCATCCTGCTCAGGTGTCCGATCGGGATCAGGCAGAACACTGACGAACAGATCGCGACCTGTACCGTGGTCGATAGTCCAGTTCAACACGAACGCGGCGAATCTGGCCTTGATCGAATCAAGGACGCCCAGGTTTGACGTGTCCACGCCGTTGAGGTGGATGTTGCGAATCTCGCCCAGGAATTCCGCGTGATCAGTCACTGCCAGAAAATCCAGCGGCGTCTCTCTCTGCACCCGGGCCTTGTGGTAGGGGTGAATCACCGGCATACCGAGCGCGTAGCGATAGGCAGTATCCGGGTCTCCTGTTAGATTGTTATTGGTATAAGCGTCGGAAGAGTAAGACGTGTGCAAATGGGTGTCGCCCCATAGTAATTGTCGCTCTGCTGCCCCTGCGTGAACTGCAGACAGTAGCAGGATGAACACGGTTGCATTGCGCATTGGATCGCCCTTTCGATTGCCATGCCACTTTATAGTGCATGTGATACGCGGGCGCAATTGACCTATCGCAATTCGTGTCCCGTGCAGGCGGGCTATTCTCCAGCGCTAGTGAGGGTTTATGGAAAGTCAGTTCAAAGTCGGTTTCTGGCGCCTCGCCGATCCCAAAATCAGCATCACCTCAGCGGCGTCAATGGCGATTGGCGGTGCGCTCGCCGCCCGTGACGGCTACTTTTCCTGGTACTGGTTGGTCATCATGGGGCTGGCCATGTTCTGTATGGAGGTCGCGAAGAACGCCTGGGGCGATGTGTATGATTACGACTCTGGTACCGACCTGGCAGTAAAAGCGGAAGATCGCACCGACTTCTCAGGTGGCAAACGCGTACTGGTCGACAACATCCTGAGTCGCAGGCAAACCTGGATGATTGCACTCCTGTTCAGCAGCGGCGGACTCGCACTGGGCGCGATGATGGTGTTCCTGCGGGAACCATCGATTTTCTGGCTGGGCACGGCCGCGCTCATACTTGGCTGGTCCTACCACGGTCCGCCGATGCAACTGGCTTACCGTGGACTGGGCGAACTCGATGTGGTGCTCTGTTACGGTCCGTTCATAGCAATGGCTACCTACGCGTTGCTCACACAGCGTTACGATGTGGACGTTATATGGGCCTCGGTTCCGCTGGGCCTGTTCACAGCTGCCTTCCTGTGGATCAACGAATTTCCCGACCACGACGCTGATCGCAGCGTGGGCAAAAATAATCTGGTGGTGCGGTTAGGCAAGCAGCGCGCCAGTCGCGTACTGCCGCTGATATACCTGTTCGCCCTGGTGATACTGCTGGCCGCCGTTGTTCAAGGTGCGCTGCACCCCTTTGCTTTACTGGGGTTCATCGGTGCACTGCCCGCCACAGTCGCCGCCTGGTGGACGTGGCAAGACCCGATCACCTTCTACCGACATCGACCGGCACAACCGCTTGCTCTGCTCGCATTCGTCTTGCTCTCTGCCGGTATCACCAGCGGCATTCTGCTCGGCAATAGTTAACGCAATGGTGCCCGGGCGATCAGTAATGCAACGCGCACTCAAGCGAACCGTAGATCTCTGCGGCGCGCTGTTCGGCTTGGTAGTGCTGACACCGCTGATGCTGTGCCTTGCCCTGTTGGTAGCGGTGCGCAGTGGCAGGCCCATTCTGTATCGCGAACAGCGCATAGGCCGTGGTGGCATACCTTTCACCTTACTGAAATTTCGTACACTGCTGGCCGGTAGCAACTCCACACGCTCAATTGCCCCCGAAGATGATGCGCGCATCACCAATGTTGGCCTGCCCCTGCGACGCACACGCCTGGATGAGCTGCCACAACTTTACAATGTGCTGTGCGGCGACATGAGCCTGGTAGGCCCGCGACCAATGGTACACCGCCACGCCGATGCGCTGGATGCGAAAACGCGCGCAGCCCTGTTATCCGTAAGACCGGGCGTGACTGACCCAGCGTCATTACTGTTCTTTGCCGAAGACGCAGTGCTGGCCGGTCGCCCCAACGCAGAAGCTGAATACCTGAAGTTCCTGCTGCCGGCCAAAGCGAAAGTGCAGCTGGAATATCTGTCGCGTTGGAGCCTGTGGCTGGATATCCGCATCATTGTGCGCACGCTGGCGAGCGTGTGGCGACCGCAGGCGCGGGAAGACTCTATTCTCAGGGTGCGCGCGCTATTGCCTGAATAACGTGACGAATGCCGAAAGCGCTAATCCGATCAGAAATGGAGCAGCCGGCGCAAGCACATACAGTCACTCACTGCGCGTTGTGGTGAGAATATCCTGCGCTACCGCTTCGGCAACCTTGATGCCATCAATCGCTGCAGACAAGATGCCGCCTGCATAACCTGCACCCTCACCCGCCGGATACAAACCTGTGGTGTTAATACTCTGGAGACTATCGCCGCGTCGAATACAGATCGGTGAGGAACTGCGGGTTTCGATTCCGGTGAGCACCGCGTCGCGCATCGCAAAGCCTTTGATTTGCTTGTCGAAAACGGGCAATGCCTCGCGAATCGCAGCTGTTGCGAATTCCGGCAGAGCCGCGGACAAATCCGTCAGCGTTATACCGGGCTGGTACGACGGCACCACCGCGCCCAAGGCTGTCGATGGCTTGCCACTGAGAAAATCACCAACCAGTTGCGCCGGTGCATTGTAGTTTTCCCCACCCATTTTGTAAGCCAGTGTTTCAAGTTGACGCTGCAAGTCTACCCCCGCAAGCACATGCTGTGGGTAGTCTTGCTCCGGCGTGATACCCACAACAATGGCCGAGTTGGCGTTGCGCTCATTGCGCGAATACTGCGACATTCCGTTGGTGACAACCCTGCCCTCCTCGGAGGTAGCCGCTACCACGGTGCCGCCGGGACACATACAAAAGCTGTAGACGCTGCGGCCGTTGTCGCAATGGTGTACCAGTTTGTAATCGGCTGCGCCCAGAAGCGGATGGCCAGCATGTTTGCCGAAACGCGCCTGGTCTATCACCGATTGTGGGTGCTCAATACGAAAGCCGATGGAGAAAGGTTTGGCTTCGATGTACACACCCTGATCCAACAACATCTGGAAAGTGTCGCGTGCACTGTGTCCAATGGCCAGAATGATGTGCCTGCTGTGCAGTGTCTCCCCGCTGCCGGTGATCAAACCACTGATTCGCGCCGCACCGTCACTGTCGACTTTACGTATCAGCGATTCCACTTTTTCTTCGAAGCGCACCTCACCGCCGAGGCGAATAATCTCCGCGCGCAGCTTCTCCACCATGGTGACCAATTTGAACGTGCCGATGTGTGGCTTGCTGACATAAAGGATTTCTTCCGGTGCACCGGCCTGCACAAACTCTGTGAGTACCTTGCGGCCAAGATGACGCCTGTCCTTCACCTGGCTGTAGAGTTTGCCGTCGGAAAACGTACCGGCGCCGCCTTCACCAAACTGCACATTGGATTCCGTATTCAGCTGCCGCTTGCGCCACAGGCCCCAGGTATCCCGGGTGCGTTGCCGCACGGCCTGCCCGCGCTCCAGCACAATCGGTTTAAGCCCCATTTGTGCCAGTAATAACGCCGCCAGAATACCGCAGGGACCAAATCCGACAACGATCGGCCGCTGCTGCCCGGCGCTGGGAAAACCTGCCGCCGCGTGGCCGACGAACTGGTAACGCGTATCCGGGCTCGGCCCAACGCGGGCGGCAGATGGAGAATTCTCCAGCACCCTGCGCTCGACGGCATCAGCAAGCTCTACATCCAATTGGTAGATCAACAGAATCGCGTCTTTATTGCGCGCATCGTAACTGCGCTTGACGATGTGATAGTCGCGCAGGTCAGGCGCGTCGATATTCAGTCGCTGCACAATGGCCGCTGGCAGGGCGTCGGAGCCGTGATCCAGCGGCAATTTGATGTCATTCAGTCTTAGCATGGTGGACGAAGCATTTCACAAATAGACGCGGACAGCGCAGCGCCGCAACGGGTCGATTCTCCCGCACATTCACTGTGCATGACAAGCTGGTTACAGTCGCCATCGTGTTTCAGATTGACCCGTGCGGGCGAGAGAGGGCGGTTGTTTCTGTGATAGCCCCAAGCTCGCTGATCGACTCGAACTGTTATGCAAAAGCCGCTATGCAAGCTCGGATCATAAACACCATAGGAATGCTGGGTACGTTACTGGCGAGGCCTCTGCGACTCTGGTCAGTCTGCCAGCAAATAGCAAGGCTTATAGTCGTCGGCGGCCGAGCCAAGTTTCATCCGCCTACCCTGCACCAGCACCTGCAGCAGCTGGTCCATGCTGGCGAGGAACTTGCGGTCGCCTGTCAATCTGTAGGGGCCGTGGAGCCTCACCTGTTCAAGGCCGAACGCCTTGATATTCCCCGCTACCAGACCTGAGAAAGCGCAGCGCAAATTACTGGCCAGTAAATGTTTCGGCAAATCGGTATGCAATTGCAGTGCAGCCATTTGCTGGTGAGTGGGAATAAACGGTTCCTGCAGGTCTGCCGAAATATTGAGATCCCAATTGAAATAGTACGCCTGTGCGCTCGCGCGGCGCTGCACATGGACATCCTCAATAGCTGCCCTGACTGTGCGGCCAACCTGATCGGGTTGTCCGAGAATAATCGTGTAGTAACCGCGCACCTCGTCGCCAAAACAATCCAACAGGAATTGTTCCAGCGCCTGGAAATACTCGCGACAGGACTCGGGCCCGGCAAACACCAGCGGAATCGCTTCACTGTTGTCAGGATGCATCAGCAAACTCAACAGATAGAGGATTTCTTCCACCGTGCCCACACCACCGGGGAAGACAATGATGGCGTGGGCAAGTCGCACAAAGGCCTCGAGGCGTTTCTCGATATCCGGCATGATAACCAGTTCATTGACGATAGCATTGGGCGATTCTGAAGCGATAATACCGGGCTCGCTGATACCGATGTAACGACCATCCTTGATTTGTTGTTTGGCGTGCCCGACAGCGGCACCTTTCATGGGGCCTTTCATAGCACCGATACCGCAACCAGTGACGATATCGAGGCTGCGCAGGCCAAGCTCGTAGCCGACCTGTTTGGCGTAGTCGTACTCTTCGCGCGGAATCGAGTGACCACCCCAGCAGACGACCATCTTCGGCGGCTGATCCGGGCGCACCACACCGGCATTGCGCAGAATGCGAAATACCGTGTTGGTATTCTGTGCAGACGACGGCTTCTGCGTTTGCGTGCCGGTAATTTTGAAATCGGTGTAGACAATATCGCGTAACGCAGAGAACAGATGTTCCTGAATGCCACGTATCATCTTGCCGTCGACAAATGACTGGGGCGGCGCGTTAAATACTTCCAACCTGAGACCGCGCGGTTGTGGTATCAGGCGAATATCAAAATCAGTGTAATCCGCATAACTGTATCCCGTGTCGCCTTTCTCGCTATCAGTGTTCAGGATGGCAAGCGCACAATGGCGGAACAGCGCGAACAGGTCACCGCCGCTTTGCGTGAAACCCTCCATATCTGATTTTGAGAGCAAGTTTAACGACTTGAGCGGATTGACAATCGCGTGGGCAATTTTTTCCATGACCGGATACAGCTACTCTGTCAGGATAAAGATGTGAAAACAAAGCGGACGCCTGCATAGCGTCCGCTACTGTGTGTTGTAGAGCACTCACTCAAACCAGGCGACAACCAGCGTCGCAGGCGTTATCAGCTCTCGCAAAAAGCATGCATTTTCTTGTAGGCAATGTTAATCGCCTGCTCGGTAGTCGCGTTCAGCAATTCGCGCTTCACTTGCTGGCACTCCTGCGATTCCTGCACCGCTGAAGCGTTCATAGACGGGTATGCCGGATCCGATGGAGGGGTTGTACACATCACATCGGCAACGCGACGAATATTCGCGTGCTGGCCCTGCTCAATCGCAACACAGTCGCCGATAGCAATGCCCTGGTTCTCCGTGACAATATCAATCGTATTATTGTTGACCAGACGTACGGTGAATTTCTCCCCGGAGCCGGCAGTTTCCTTGGCAATCAAAGCGCCCAAGGCAGCACCTCCGGCTGCACCGGCCACCTGAGAACCCGCGGAATGTGTGGCCGTAGCCAACAGACCGAGCGCACCGCCGATCAACGAGCCCGCACCATAGTCTGGCGCCATAGCCACCTGTTGTACATTTTCCACTCTGCCGTACTGTACGGAAATAACCTCGTTACGGGTTGAGCCGGTCATGGGGTCGGTACTGGCACAACCTACAACAGTCATAGCCAGTGCAGCGGATAGAACAGTCAGTGTTTTATATGTCATTGTGTTTGCATCCTGATATGTGAGCCTGGATAAATTTCTTAGCCGTTGGTCATCGCAGTATGGCAAATCTTTATGGAAGGGTCACGCATGCCGGTGCCTGCACTCAGGCCGTTTGCGGGTGCAGAAATTTTTGTGGATCGCCCGCCACGGTAATTCGATGCAATACCCGGTCATAACCATCATAGCCGCCGTAGGCGCGGTGCAAGACACTGCGATTGTCCCACATCACAAACATCTTCGGCTGCCATTTATGGGTGTACTGGAATGCCTCGCGAGTCTGCCATTGATGTAATTCCAGCAGTAACTGCAAGGCGTCATCGTCAGTCATGCCTTCCACGCCCATGATATAGCCAAGGCAACCGAGCAGGGTTTCGCGGCCGCTTTCAGGATGTTTAAAAATGAAAGGATGGCCGCGAACCTCCCTGGCCTTCTCGGAGTAGCGTATCGCCATACTGCGCCCCGCCGCTCTGTCTTTAGCCCCGTACATGCCGTCGGGCGCGTAGGCAGCGCCGGCGGAATGCAGCGCAGTGCGTCCTTCCAACTGCCGACGCAGTGCATCTGGCATCTCTGCCAGGGCTTTCTGCTGATTGATAAACCCGGTTTCACCCCCTACGGGCGGGATCACCAGGCTGTACAGACAGGTGCCGATCGGCGGCTCGGCGAGGAAACTCCAGTCTGAATGCCAGTTCTCGGCAAATAGCGGGGCTTTCTCATTCGCCATGCGCGTAAGGGCCACCACGTGTTCGCTGCCTTCTACGGGCATGAAATAGGGTTCGGCGCCAAACTCTCCAAAACTCAGCACAATGCGTTCAAGATCTCCGTCAGACAGGGTCTGATCGGGAAAGGCCAGCACATGGTGTTCCATCCAGGCGTCGCGCACGGCGTTGATGGCAGCGTCATCCAGCGGCCTTGACAGGTCCAGCCCGGTAACTTCAGCACCACAGGCCTGGCCCGAAGGTGTAACTTTAATCATCGTGCGTCTCCATCGCCTGTCCGCTTGTCGCGGTGTAGTGCGCAGTTTAGAGCGGGTTGATCAGCGCCGCAATTTTCTCTGCCTGCGCAGTATTCACTGCGGCGCGAAGCGCGTATTCGGGCCAACCGGTTACCGATTCCCGAACCTGTTCTATCAGGTGCTTTGCCCTGGCGAGATTGACGCCCTGGCGCTGGGCCGCCGCCAAAAAGTCCTCGTCGAGAATAGCCGTGCGCTTGCGGTTAACGCTCATCTGGTGACTTTTGGTATATGCACCGTCAGGATTGAACGCATAGGTCATATCGTAGGCAGGGCTGAGTCGCCAGGTGCCGGATTTATCCATCAGGAATGAAATCTGTTTGGTGTGGTCGTCGCAGTTGTACGCCACTACATTGAACACCATACGCAGGAATAACTGCTCTTTCGCCGCCATTCCCAGACCCAACCGGTCGCACATTAAAAACGCCTGTTCATAAGAAGTTGCGCCGGGCACATTGAAATCGTGGTGCCCCAGTGCGCACAGCGTCTGCATGTGCAATTTCTGGCCGTCATCGGTGCGGTCAAAGCGGCGCGTCATGAAGTGCGCGCGACCATTTTCCTCCAGCAGGCGACACGGCATCATGTCGATGCCCGCAGCGACAGCCATTAAATGGTAGGCGTACTCGATACGTCCATAGCCCATTGGGTCCGCCAATTCCTTGTCGCGGTTATTGCTCACGCCGTCAAACTTGAGCAACCAGTAGGAGTAGCCTTCGCCAGCGTCAATCTGCCCCGAGCGCACATCGCCGCTCGACTCGTTCCAGGCAATGATCGCCTTCGCCCGCGCTCCGCCGGCCGACGTTCCCACCGCAAGGATTTTCCCCAGCCCTTCCACGTTGTCCGTATGCCCTGCGGTAGACAACTTGGCGTGCTCAGCCTCCTTGAGCGCCAGCACGCGCGATGACAGCGCGACCAATTCCTCGACGTTGAGCGAAATCTGGCCCTGCTCCTCGCGCTCAATAACCGGGTAAAACTCCAGCGCACCCATGCCGCGCCGGCCCACGTACATCAGGCGCTGCACTGGATTGAACGTATCCGGTGCGCTGCCCGACTCGGCCAGCCACTGATCGATCAGGCTGTTGCCAAATTTGTCGGGCAGCGAGTCAGCCAGCATTCCCGGCAAGCCCCGGTAGGTGTCTTTATTCAGCGCGGGGAAAGCAAACGACCCGCTCGACAGCGGCATCATCAGCGGTGACACCTCGATCCCGATATCCACAAATGTGGGGGCGTATTCAAAGGCCGCGTACCCCAGGGATGGATCCCAGGCGACAAGCCCAACGCTGGCACCCCACAGCCTGACCTCGCAGAAGGTTGTCATTGATCTTCCGGCCACTGCACGGCCACTGTGTCACCGGCGCGACCTGCCGAAGCACGCGATTCATCACTCTGGGCGTGTCGCACCCGGCGCTTACGGGAAGGTGATTTGGCCGGCTTGCCGCCATCGCGCTGTTTGCGCAACTCAGACACTTTGAGACCTGCCTCGGCCAACCGCTCATAGGGCGAAAACCCGGAATCGTGCAGCGCACCCAACACGCCGTCCAGGCGACCCAGGCACTTGATCACTTTGATCAGCCCATCTGATTTAACCGGCTCGCCCGCCTCCAGTCGCTGCAAAGTACGATGGGACACCCCGGCCTCGTAAGCCAGCTCCGTTTGTTTGAACTGCCGCGCAATGCGTAACGCCGCAATGTGGGCGCCCAGAGTGAGCAGGTCAGAATTCTTCATATTTTATACGCCATATATTACGTATTAATTTTGATATTCCGGGAGTATGTACTTAACGAAACCCGCATAGATTGCGGCCTCTCCCGCCATTTCACTGCGAAAATCAATCCGTCAGTTATAGCGTATTATATCTCAAGCAGGGTATATGCGGTATTGGTAGCGTTGCGAGTTTGCAGTCGATTGCAATACGTGGATTGTACATTTCAAACCACGTACTCAAAGCTGGTATTTAAGCCCGCTTCATTTCTTCTTCTTTGGTTTCTTCTCTGGCTCCGGCCAGCCTTCCTTAGGGCGCTCCTTCTTTAGCGCTTTGTCCACGGCTCTCCCAGTCCATGTCGATTTTGACGCGGTCTGGTTTTGGGCCTTTATTTTTCAATTGTCGGTCCATCTGGATTTGTGCTGTTGTCAATCTCCTGAACAGTGCGCCCGATCTTACGCTTGAGGGATTTCAAGCCATCCACAAGTCTTGGAAACTGTCAGGAGACATTGTAGAAGGCCATTGAATTACAATATTGCCGTCATCAAGCGCAAATGTTTCCTGCATATTTTCACTCACAGTCGGAGCAAACCCGACAAAGGTTGATTTTGTGGCGTTGTGTCCTCAAGGCCACCGCTGACTTCGCAACAGGGTGCAATATTGAGGGAGCTGAGAGTATACCCTCGACTCCTGGCGCATCCCCTTGGCCTTCGTCTATGCCAACGAAGCCAGTTTCCTCTTCGTTGTCTGTTTCGACTACACCATCATCGAGAATCAAATAGGCCCTTGCGTCATTATATACCTTTAGCACATCCGATACAGCATTTGGATTAAATTCCCTCTTCACTAGAAGAATTTTAGGGTTTCTGGCGATGCCTTACCGTCAGGAAATGCCTCAACCAACTCTTTAATAATTTTGGGCGTTAAAGCAGCTTCCCTGAGTAGGGCGGTTCGCTCAGGCGAGGCCTCCCTCTCATCACGCACAATGTCTGGCCTCGCTGCGAAAGCCTGACCATCCTTTCCGATTACCCAGAACCCTCGTCTGCCATCCAGTCCGTATGCTTTCAGAGCCGATATTGTTTGCGCGCCGCCGCTACTTTTGGGGGCATAGCCCCAATGGGTTACGGCTACATGAACAGGTGCGGCGTGCCTGCCCTCCTTTGCGTAGAACTGTTTCGCCCTCTGAACAGAGTCAGTTAAATGAAGTGTTAGACGGATATGCGGGGCTGCGATGCTTCTTTGCCATAATAATTGTCCTCATAGTCAACACAGTTAGTATATCTCCACAATCGGAGATATATCAACCAAAATAACACGTATGTCAGAGATATGGATAGAATACGAAGACTGGAGGGAAATTTGTATGAGAGAAGAGTATGCGCCCCTGTTTTCCATCGCTGGATGGTCGAATCACCGAACTCAGGGGCATAAATAGAAAGGCCCCGAGACTGGTTCAGAGTCTTGGGGCCGTGGTGTAGATCCATCCAGCCTTTTCAACAATGCGGGTGTGGCGGAAGTAGTAGACGCGCTAACCTTGGAAGTTAGTGGGCATTAAACCGTGCTACCAGGGCCCTTGCGAGTGCAAGTCTCGTCATCCGCATTCAAACCACAGACCGATACTAACAAATAATCTGGTATTTGCAATCGGTGCAATTCCTGCGATTAATCAGTTTTGTAAAGGCGCTGCACCATTTTGGCGACAAGGACATAGACACCGGCACCACCGCCTGCGGTAAGGACAAGCTTCAATGCAGCCATAGCTAAATAACTCTGGGAATTATCTCCAAAGAACAGCATGTACAACATAGCCGAGAAAAACACACAAGCGCTTCCCAGCAACCCCCAAATTAACTTGGTAGCACTTTTGGTTTTCGCTACCTGGATGGAGTGGTTATCTGTGATTCGCTGCATGTGAAAATCATGCTGCCGCTTATCCGAATCGTCGTTTGCCTTGATGGCAGCCAGCATCACGTCATTTCGGCGATCCTGAACCTTGATCCGCTCACGCTCAACATCCAGAACCTCACTGGCGGGAATATAATCCCCTTCGCGGGAGTGCCTGCCTGGCGATTGCTGGTGCGGTGGCGATGCTTCTTCGCCAGGCACTATGCGCTCTCGGCGTACAGCGCCCCTCCCTGAAGACCCTCAATGTGGAACTCCAAGTCAGCTCGATGGGAAGCGTAGACACGGTCCATCCACCATAAGGAGACTTTTGATGCGTGTTATCCATCCGTCCGAGGCTCCGCCGCTCCTCCCGCTTGTCCGCCTCTCCATACGCATCTTCATAAGAATCAAATACTTCTCTGAAAATACTTCCATATTGCCCTTAACCTAGCTCCAATTCGAACGGCAGCTGCGGGCCTCTGCCAGTACGACAAAAGCCCAACAGATTAGTTCTTACACCCGACCAGTGTAGACCTGCAGGGTGTGCATTGTATGAGGTAAAACCGGTATTTTTCAATCATGCCAACGTAGTCACATTAGATATACCATAAACGAATATCACTGGTATGTGCATGCTTTGCCTTGTTGTATGTGTAGGGTAGCACACCTGCAGAAAAAGCCTACTCACCTGTTAATGGTTAAACGGGATCAGATCGCGGTAAAGCAGGCGCTTACCCACTGAGGATTTTATCGCCTGCAGAGTGCGTTCATAAATCTTCCATATGGCGATGATTGTAACGGAACTCAAACTCACTCATGTAGCGGTGAAGGTGCTCTTTGCTAACTGAGTGGTAGATGCCATTCAGGCCGCGCTTAACGGTCGAGAAAAAGCCTTCAACAGTGTTCGTGTGAACGATGCCGCGCACGTACTCTTTGGCTGAGTGGTTCACTGTGCTGTGGCCGCTGACAAAGTATTCATGGCAACCGTTATAAGCCAGGTTCTGGTCCGGTGCCGATCGAGCGCTCTTGTCGATATTCTCGCGCATAACCAATTGCAGGGTATTGCTGGTTACGTCTGCGACTGGACGGGTTTTGACGCATCCGCCTCGCTCTACCATAGCCATGACAATGGCCTTGTCAGACTTCTTGGTTATCGCTTTAGCTCGGTATGGTGCGCGGGGATTGTTGCGGTGACGGGGCTTGCCGCCGACATAGGTTTCATCGACTTCAACAATGCCGCGATTTTCGCCCAATGGTGCGGGGCAGAGTCGAACATGGC
Organism: Halioglobus sp.; assembly: GCA_041396025.1. Taxonomy (GTDB): domain Bacteria; phylum Pseudomonadota; class Gammaproteobacteria; order Pseudomonadales; family Halieaceae; genus Marimicrobium. Next base: position 158,330 of record JAWKZL010000007.1, read on the forward strand.
AAAGCGAATGCGGTTGAGCATGAACAGGCAGGACTTGTACGAAATTCCTGTCTGGCGGTGAATCTCAAGCGCAGATACGCCTTTCTTGGAGGTAGATGCGCGCCAGAAGGAAAAGCACCAGTGGCGCAGCTCAATGCAGCTATCTCAAATACGGTGCCGGTGCGGACGCTGAACTGGCAGGTTGCCTTCAGCTTTCTTGCAATCGCGGCACAACCAACGGAAGTTAGCCTGACGCTCACCAGTCTTGGAGTCTTTCATCTGGTATACGTCAACACTGCCACAGCGGGGGCGGCAAGAAGGGTATCGCCCCCATCGCTGCTTTTCAAGGGTGGGACTGCGGCTGTTTCATCGGCGCAAGCCATTGGAATCTCCACTTGATAATTGGATCATCCTTTGTTGACCTGTTTTTATTACTTTGCTCATCGCCGCCTTACTCTGGTATGGCTATTATTATGCCAGGTAAACATACCTGTCAAGTATCAATGCGCCATAAATGGCGATTTATGTACATTGCCGTTTTGAGGGTATATGGTTGATTTCAAGGGGGTTTCGTTAAGTACATACTCCCGTGATATTCTACATTATGCGTCAGAAAAGGCTTTTTAAATATTTATATTCCTTAACTGTCGTATTAAGATAGTTTTTGAATTTAATACGCCATTTTAAGCGTTTAATAAAGAGAAATCCTACCTAAATGCTTCCAGACGGCACGGACTTACCAAGCAGTAATGAGTGCCTCCATGATCCGCTCCGCATTGGCGGCCACGGTCAGCGCCGGATTGACGGTGGCCGCGCTGCCGGGCAACAGACTACCGTCCAGCACGAACAGATTGCGGTAACCATAGAGCTGGCCGAGGTGGTCGCAGGCGTCACCCATCACTGTGCCACCGAGGGGATGCCAGATGGTTTTGCCCAGAAAGCCGGGCAGATTCAGTTCCGCGCCACCGGAGGCAGCGCCAAGACGCTGAAAGCTGGCTCGCCGCGCGATAGCCGACGGTGTAGTGACATCGGGCGACCAGCGTATCTGCACCGCATCACGCACCGGGTCATAACCGAGTTGGCCGAATTCATCCGGAACCGACATGGCGAGTTGTAACTGGGAATTGCCGGGCCATGGGGAGTGCATGAACGTGACCGGATACTCTGGATTGCTGCGGTCGATTGAGGCAATGCAGGCGGGCCCGCCTTGAGGACCGGTGACCGGCGGATTGCTGAAGTTGGCCAGCAACTGATCGCCGTTGGTGCCCCAACCGTAGCCGATGCGATCGTTTGCACCCTTCAGTTCACCCGCCAGCTGGCTTTTCAGCAGCAGCTTGCTGCTGTTCATCGAACCGGCCGCCATGAATACGTGGGTTGCCTGCAATTCGAAGCGCTGCAGCAATTCACCCTGCGTCGAAATCTGGCGGCAGACCACCGCATAGCCCCGGTCGAGTTCACGGATCATTTCTACTTCAGTGAGACTACGCACTTCGACATTGCCGGTTGCGGTCGCATCGCGTAGGTAATTTTTATCGGTGGAGAGCTTCGCATGGCTGTTGCAGCCAAATGCGTAGTCACCAATGCTGGCCGCCGGGGGTACATCGCCGGCGATCTCCTGCCGGATAATGTCCCAGTCAAAAGAGGTATTGGGCTTGATCACCTCAAACCCAGCGCGTTCGGAATCGGCGATAAACACGCGATGTGAGGTATAGGTGGGGCTGGCCAGCACATCATCGGGAATTGGCGCGGCACCGATCTGGCGAATGACCCGGGGGTAGTAGATGCTATCCATATCATCGTAGCTGAGCTCTGGCAGCAGGCGATTGAATACCTCGCGTCGCGGCTGGATCAAAACCCCGCCGTAGACGAGCGAGCCGCCACCGACACAGGCGCCACACTGAACACTGACATTCTCGCCGGGCACCGTCTCCAGCAGGCCCGCATACGCGGATATCGGGGATGCTGTATCGGTCAGGCCAGAGGGAATAGTCCAGGCGCTTCTGCGGTCAAAACTGGTGGTGCCAGGAAAGACGTCGGCACCTTGGGTAGCCCACTGCTGACCCCGCTCGAGCACAGTCGTAGCAATACCTGCCTGACCAAGGCGCAGCGCCGCCACGGAGCCGGCGAATCCGGAGCCAATGACGATGGCATGTTGCGTGCCGCCTACACCTTTGTCATTGCCGTCGCTGCAACCGGCACCTAAAGCCGAACCCGCGACAAGCAGTGATGAACGCTGGATAAATTGTCTGCGAGTAACCCTGGCCATCATGAATCCTTATTATTTATTGTAAATTGCAAAATCACCGCTCTGCTTCTGGTAGCGGCTCTCGCACTGGCTTGACTGCGCTTTTCGGTGAAGTGCTTGCAGCCCCGCCTATGAGCCTTTGTTCTTATAGGTAAAGGTACCGTATTATGCTACGGCATTCGCATAGCCAGCGGCACCCGTATGCCGCGCAGCAACAGACCACAACAGGGGAATTAACCGAATGATAGCCTGGACAGAACAGCAGCAAATGATAAGGGGTATGGTACGCGATTTTGTAGAGAAGGAGATCGTCCCGCACATTGACGACCTGGAATACAATGGCCTGCCACCCTACGACATCCTGCGCAAACTGTTCAAAACGTTCGGCATGGATGAGCTGGCAGCCGCCAACTTTGACAAACAGATCGCCAGGGAAGAGGCGATCGCCGCAGGTGAGCAGATTGAAAAACCCGCCAAGGTGGAGCCGTCGAGTGGACCGGTATCCGAAGAAGCTCTGGACGCGGTCGCCATGGGTGTCCTCCCAATCGTTGAAATCAGTCGTCACTGCCAGGGACTGATTACCGCGATGGGTGTTTCCGTCGGGCTCACCGCCGGCGCCATCATGTCCAAAGGTTCGCTGGCGCAAAAAAAGAAATACGCGCGCGACCTGATGACACTGAAAAAGGTTGGCGCCTGGGCGATCACCGAACCCAACTCGGGCTCCGATGCGTTTGGCGCGATGAAGTCCACCGCACGACGTGACGGCAAAGGCGGTTACATTCTCAATGGCAACAAGACCTTCATCACCAACGGGCCGCACGCCGACACGATTGTATTTATCTGTCGCCTGGACGAGGAAGGTGTTGCCGCAAAAGACCGCAAAATTGTCTCCTTTATTCTCGACTCGGGTATGCCCGGGCTGGAACAAAGTCCGGCCTTCAAAAAAATGGGCATCGGTTCGTCGCCCACCGGCGAACTGTTTTTATCAGACGTCCACGCCGGGCCGGAACGCCTGATGGGAGAATCCGAAGACGGTTACGGCCGCTCCGGCGCGAAATCTACCTTCAGTACTGAACGCTCCGGTGTCGCGGCAATGGCGTTGGGCCTGGTTGAGCGCTCACTTGAAATGTCGCTGGAATACGCCAAAACACGGGTACAGTTTGACCAGCCCATCGGCAGCTACCAGCTTATCCAGTTGAAACTCGCAAAAATGGAAGTGGCGCGGCTGAACCTGGAGAACCTGGTGTATCGCTTCATTGAAACGCGCGCCGCGGGCAAGGACCTTACACTGGCCGAGGCTTCTGCGATGAAGCTCTATGCGGCGCAGGCTGCGATGGAAGTTACTACCGAAGCGGTGCAGGTGTTTGGCGGTGCCGGCTATATGCGCGCGACACGCGTGGAGCAACTAATGCGCGATGCAAAAATCCTGCAAATTTACGCCGGTACCGATGAGATGCAGGTAGTGGCGATTGCCAGAGATTTAATGGGGCGAGGCTAGTAGTTGACCGCATGCTAACTGCCGTGAGCCGGGTTCGGCTCGCGGCGAGCCTGCTCCTGTAATCGATAAACGCTTGCCAATAACTCGCGATTTACGGGTGTCTGGCGCCCCGACCGCAGTTGTTCCTCTGCAACTGACAGGTAGGGCAGCGCTTCATCCGGCTGCCCTGCCAGCAACCAAAGCTCAGCGACCTCCGCCTGCCACTGAGCGGTGGCTTTCAATCTCTTATCCAGGCCTGCCATACGCGCAATGGCGCCGTGGTACCTACCGCGGTTCTTTTCCAGGTCTATCGCATAGCGCTGCAATGAAGTGACCTGACCCTGCTGTTGAATACGCGCATCCAACAGCGCCAGCGCCTCGTCGACGCCGCGATCCTGAAGACCGGCCATCAACCGCGCGGCGGCGAGATAGTAGCCTGGATCAAGTGTACTGTTGTGCGCAATCAAATACTCATAATCGGCCAGCGCCAGCCGTGTCTCACCGCTGTCACGCAACGCGCGTGCGCGGTACTCAAGCGCACTCCGATGCCCCGGATTGGCCTGCAAATAGCGGTCAAAAAACGATCGCGCCGCCAACAGATCACGCTGCGTGTAGAGCAGGTATCCATGAGTGAGTGCTGCCTTCACCGGGTCACCCATAGTCTCGGCGGCAAGAATATCTGAGAGGGCTGAATCCGGTTGATTACTCTCGATATACGCCATGGCGCGCTCCAACCGGAGAATCTGGTTGTTGGGCGTCAGTTCGATTTGTTTAGTGAGCGCCTGAATGCGCAAAACCACTGCGGCATCCGCCCACGCCGGGACGCCGGTGGAGAGCGTAAACGCAGTCAAACAGATCAGGAGCAGTAGTCGACTATTTCTCATCGTGGTGCAGGAAGTGGGGAGGCCGATGCATAACCTACCCCCTGATCCATGTCTTTAACGCGTCATTACAAAGGAGTCGAGCACGGCTCCGTTGACATCTACGAAGCTGGCTTCAAGGCGATCTGCATCGACATCGATGACTACAGAACCCAGCTCCAGCTCGCTGAAGAAGTTTGCCGGGTGGGGAAAGCCTGCACTGGTGACTGTGACCTGGCCACCATTGCCTGCTACGGTGTACACCACTTTGTCGTCTGTGCCGTCGCGGGTGATCTGGCTGTAGGTTTCAGCACCCTGGCCGCTGGCGGGATCGCCGGCATCATTTAGCTCCGCCATAGTCGCAGCGTCAAACGTATCCGATAGACCGGTGTGGCCCTTGATGTAGTATGAGCGTTCATAGATATGGCTGTGCCCACTGTAGGCAAGATCGACGCCATACTGGTCGAAGATCGGCGTGAACTCCTCGCGCAGGGCAAAAATCGGTTGGTCGATGCCGCCCGCGTCATTGTCTGAGTCGTGGCTACCTTTGGTGTAGGGCGGGTGGTGGAAAATAACAATGGTCCAGTCCAGGCTGTTGGCCATCAGATCATCCTTCAACCACTGCAGCATGCCGGCACGACTGTCCGAGTCGCGAATACTCAGCTGCGTGTCCAGACTGACAATATGCACGTTGCCGTAGTCAAAAGAATAGTACTGCTCTGTACCCGTGGGCAGGCCGCCGATCTCACCGTTCGTGGGCAGTGTAAAAATATTCAGGTAGGGCATTGGGCTATCCGGCGCCGGGTCGGGGCCACCGGATGCACCATCGCCGAGGATTGCGTAATCATTGGGACTGGTAGTGGTCGATATCCCGAAGGATCCCATCTCATGGTTACCAATTGTTGGCCAGATAGGCGTCGTGGCAAGCAGATCGGTATAAACATCGAATACTGCCAGCTGGTGTTCCAGATCTGTGCCCTGTAAATATGCATTGTCGCCCAGCATCAGGAACAGATCTGCAGGCTCATCGCCGTGGTTTTTAACATAGGTCTCAAAACCGTCTCGCACCTCACCCGGTGCTAGCGAACCCTGTCCACCAGTACCTGAATCGCCAACGATCCAGATGCGAGTATTGCCATCACCGGGCAATTTGCCTTGTTCCGGTGCAGTGCGGAAGCTGTGCGCAGCATTTGCAACACCAGCGCCACCCACCGAGTAGTAATACGTGGTGTCGGGCGTCAGGCCTGACAGCAAGGCCTCACTGTGGCCAGTGGCAGTCACCGTGGCCTGGGTCAGGCTGTCCTGGAGCAGCGCTTCCATGTTGGTACCGAAACAGACATTGTTGGCCTCGGCGCCACCATCGAGATTACCCCGCCACTTGATGATCACGCTGTCGGGGCCCAGCTGTTGCAAGAACAATCGCACCGGCTGAACTTCAGTACCACTACAGCTGGCCGCTGCCTGTGCGCTGCTGTTGTTATTGTTGTTGTCACAACCTACCAACATCAGACTGCCCAGAAGTAACAGTGGAATGAGTGAACTTTGCATTGAGACTACCCCTGAAAACATTTCGAATAGTTATTGAAAGCACAGTGTAATTGAATGTATCTGGATCGTACAATTACCCGCCCGGTGCAAGGCTGTAACTGGATCACCCGCCCGTTACCCAAGGGTATTACAACGCTTCATGCCTGCACTTTTGCCATTGCTAGCGAAACAATATCCGGCAGCGCGTCAAAGTGGTCGAAGACCCAATCCCACTGCATCTCACTGACCGGCGTTTTTCGGTAGCCCCCAGAATACAATGCGAATATTACACCTGCGCGAATCGCCGTTTCCGCGTCGATCTCACTGTCGCCAACATACAGTGTCGCATCGCCGCCCAGATTCTCCATCGCCAGCAACAACATATCAGGTTCGGGCTTGCGACTGGCGAGCATGCCGCCGGCCACTACCGTGTCAAAAAAGACGTCCAGATGCATATGGCGCAATACCGCCAGCGCTGGTCGATGAGGTTTGTTAGTACACAGCCCCAGTTTATGACCGGCTGCTTTCATTGCCGTCAATGCGTCAATCACCCCAGGATAAAACACCGCCTTATCCAGTGCGAACTCATACTGCGCGAGAAACTCATCGTGCAATGACGCAAAGCGTTCCGGTATCGCTTCAATATTACGCGCCGCCATCATCCGCCTCACGAATACGGCAGAGCCTTCGCCGATAAAGCGTCGGGTCTCCTCCAGGGTCAATGCCGCTTTGCCATGTCGAGCTAGTACAGTGGCAGCCACTGACTGTATGTCCTGCGCGCTGTCGATCAATGTGCCGTCGAGATCAAAAACGATATTCATGCTGTATTCCGCTGCAAAACCGATAACATACACTGTTGCAGGCGCCAGCGCGCCATGCACTGCACAGCCACTGGATCGAGTAAGCCACAGTTCTGTCCCTGGCCAAACAAGTGCAATCCAGTATTCGTTTGCTGAGAAAACAGAGGAAGTCTATGTGGATCAATCTGCACCGCCGATTGAAGTTAAAGGCTGCTATGCTTACCTGCACCTCCGCTTTGTTCGCTATTGCGGCAATCTGCCACGCCACAGAACCAGGGTTCGATTGTGCGAAAGCCGATGGTCAGGTACAGCAGTTGGTCTGCAGCGACGATCAACTGGCCGCGCTTGACCTGCGACTGACAGAGGTCTATCTCACGGCGCTGAAAAACCTGCCGCACGAGAACCTGGCGCTGCTGAAGTCAGAACAACGCGGTTGGATAAAGAGCCGGGATGAATGTTGGAAGTCCGATAATGTGTCAGACTGTGTCACCCTGGAATACCGTACGAGAATCGTGCAACTACAAATACAGTCAGGTCAACTGACCGCGCCTACTGCGGTCAGCTTTGCCTGCAGCAGGACTGAGAAGGTGCCATTGTTCGCCACATTTTACAACGACACTGCACCGCCTGCCGTAGTACTGACACGCGGAAACGACCAGGTCATCGCCTTTGTTGACCGCAGCGGCTCCGGTGCCAGATATACCGCATATGGCGTCGAGTTCTGGGAACATCAGGGAGAAGCCACAATCAATTGGTTTGGCACCGAGCTTGTATGCTCTGTGATGAAATAAACTGGCGCAATGCAGCGAACCCGTCCGCACACGGCACTCAATGTACTGCCTGAGGAAAATTCAGTATGACCACAGAATCATCAGGGGATGACTCCGAACACAAACTCAATCTGCGTCATCTTGAAGTCGGTGACTACGCAGATCTGAAGAAAATCATGGACGTGGTATATCCCGGGCTCGGCGGGGCATGGACAGAGAAGCAATTTCGCATCCAGTTAAGTGTTTTCCCGGAGGGCCAAATTTGTATCGAAGACCACGGCGTTGTAGTCGCTGCCGCACTGTCAGTGATTATTGACTATGACAAGTTCGGCGATCAGCACACTTATGAGGATATCACCGGCGACTCGTACTTCACTACACACGATCCCAAGGGTGACGTATTGTACGGTGTCGATGTCTGCGTCTCACCCGAGTATCACGGAATGCGCCTGGGCAGACGCCTGTACGAAGCGCGCAAGGAACTGTGCCAGAATCTGAATCTTAAAAGCATCGTCGCCGGTGGGCGCATACCCAACTACACCAAGTATTCGCAGGAGATGACACCGCAATCGTACATTGAGCGGGTCAAGCGCAAGGAGATTTACGACCCGATTCTTACCTTCCAGTTGTCCAATGACTTTGAAGTAAAACGCCTGCTGAGAAATTATTTACCAGAGGACAAGGAATCGCACGGCTACGCTACCCTGCTGGAATGGCACAACCTGTACTACGACCCCGAGAAAACTCCACTTATCGGAGCAACACGCACTTCCGCTCGCATTGGCTGTGTGCAATGGCAAATGCGACCGCTGGCATCAGTTGAAGAGCTGATACAACAGGTTGAGTTTTTCGTTGACGCGCTGTCCGACTATCAATGTGACCTGGCGCTTTTTCCAGAATTTTTTAATGCCCCGTTGATGGGCATCGAAATGCACAAAACCTCCGTCGATGCGATCAAGGCGCTGGCAAGTTACAGCGCTGAGATTGTCGATTCTATCTCCAGACTTGCAGTTTCCTACAATATCAATATCGTCGCCGGCTCCATTCCCGTTCTCGAGGATGATGAAATTCTCAATGTCGCCTATTTGTGTCGTCGAGACGGGACCGTGGAATCGCAGTACAAAATTCACCCCACGCCACATGAAAAACGCGCCTATATCATGCAGGGCGGCAATGCGCTAAAGGTCTTTGATACCGACTTTGGCAAGATCGGTATTCTTATTTGCTACGACGTAGAGTTTCCGGAACTCGCTCGCCTGCAATCAGAGCAGGATATGCAAATACTGCTTGTTCCGTTCTGGACCGACACCAAGAATGGTTACCTGAGGGTGCGCTGCTGTGCGCAGGCGCGAGCCATTGAAAACGAATGCTATGTCGCCATCGCCGGTAGTGTGGGCAACCTGCCAAATGTCGACGGTGCCGATATCCAGTACGCGCAGTCCGCCGTTTTTTCTCCTTCTGATTTTTCATTTCCGCACGATGCGATCATGGCGGAGACCACGCCCAATACAGAAATGACGCTCATCGTGGACCTCGACCTGGAACAGCTCACCAAATTGCAGAACGAGGGCTCTGTACGTAACTATCTGGACAGACGAAGGGACTTGTACAGGATCAGCTGGCTGGGTGAAGAGTAGGCGATTGGCCTGCTTTGGTTACCGCTGCGCAACGTGTGGTGATGTTACTGTTGCGGGAGTGGGTGTGACTTCACTGGGCCAAAGGGAATCAGTTTGGTCATTTCGGTAACGTCTGCCAGCTCTCCCAGGCTTGCCAGCATCGTTGAGAAGGCCTCGGTCGAGCAGTGTGCGTTGTAAGCTTCTTCAGATTCGTATAGATCGTAATAAAAAAACGCATCGGGATCATCCTCCGCGGTATGGAAGATGTACACCGGAACGCCAACTTCAGTAGCGGTCGCGTCCTGCATGGTGCGATTCAACGCGATGAGTGCGTCACGTTTTCCCGGTTTGGCCTGTAGCCGTGTAATAAAGGCAAACATGTTGACTCCTTGACGTGTAATCTCTGAGCTCTCTAGCTGAAATAGTATTCGCTGGTCGGCACCGAGACCATATTGTTGAAATCACAAAACCCGGGTAGCTCCTCAAGCATATCGGCGACCGCCTGCGGCGAACCAAAATAGCGCTGATCATCCGTAAAGTCCTCGATATCACGGAAATGTTCACTCACTATGGCGCGGTATGCCGGCGCACCCTCCGTCAACGACCGCGCCACCGCATTGCGCACATATGACCAGCGCCGCGGGTGCAAGTCGAACGACTGGGTGGAGTGAATTACCTGCCAGTTGTAGTAGAACTCTTCGTCCGTCACATGTTCCGGTTTTCCGTTGGCACCGAATTGCGTGACGCCGGGTCGGCGCTCGCCGCCTTCCCACACAGGGTCGAAGCCTTGCGGTACAGATTCGGTGACCAGGTAACCGTCGATGGCGTCACTGATTTCTCGCAGATGCGCCTCAATCAACGCGCGGCCGTCCACACAATCATGCCAGTAAGCCACCACGGCAGACAGCGTTTGCCACGGACCAATCAGACGACCCGCTGCCTGCTCCTGAATAAGCGTGTTCAGGTCAGCGATATTTAGCGTTATTTGCGACGCGCCCAGCGAGCGCAATTGCGCCACGGTATTGACGAGCAGGCTGTCGCGAAATGTCTCAATGGAAACGGCTGATGGCTTGCGCAGAAAATAGATACTCTTTTCCATGGTGTACTCCGGTAACTACAAAGCGCGGCCGATGAGCACTGCCGCGACAACAGGACTTTACACTGATCCTGCGCGGAACAGCTCCTCTGCCCGTGCTTTCAACCCGGCAGCGCAGGCATTGAAGCCCCTTTCCACGGCTGCACCCATCTGTTCGATCATGGGGCCGGCAAACTCACCGCCGAATTCGTCGATGCTCCAGTAGCGGCAGCTACTGTCATCGATGGGTGTAATTCGTTGCATGCGGTCGGCGTGTATGGGATCGCCTGGCTTGTTTTCCATCGACCAAACGATGGTGTGAATGGGTTCGATCCTGGTCACGTACTCCACCTGCGTCTGCAAGCCGTTTCCCATATCCACCTGCATTTCCAGCGGCGAGCCAATCACCGGCTCGCCCTTCATGCCGGGACAAAACGTATTCCACAGGCCGTAATTGGCAAAATCCAAAATGACATCCCACACAACTTTTGCCGGCGCGTTGATGACTATTTCATCGCTGGATACGCTGTTTTCAGTAATCATGTTCGATCTCCTTCAACGTTTTGCCAGTGGCTCAACTGGCAACTGATTTACCTGCTAGTTGGCGTAGCTGACGCCGCCGTTGACACGCCATGCCTGACCGTTAACCCACTCGGCGTCATCAGACAGCAGGAAGGCAACGGCTCCGGCAATGTCCTGCGGTGCGCCGTGACGGGTGCTGCGCGCGCCCTTGAGCATCCAGTCTTTCATCTCCTGCGGCATGTTGGCATCGAGTTGTTCGGTCAGCACAAAGCCGGGCGATACCACGTTACAGCGGATACCCTGTTGTCCCCACTTCGAGGCAACATGGCGACACAGCGAATTGACGCCCGCTTTGGAGGCGGCGTAGGCCGGCCGTTCGGGCTCGCCGATCACTGCTGCGTCCGAGGACGTCAGTACCAGCGCACCACTACCCTGCTGCAACATGTGCGGCAGCACTGCACGCAATAACAGCGCCGTGCCAATCACATTCACTCGCAACGTGCGTTCCCACAGCGCACTGTCATTACTGAGAATATCCCCATCCACCAACACAACCTGCAGATCCGCCACGTTGGCAAAGAGACCGTCGAGTTTGCCGAAATGTCCCAGCGCGGTATCGATCAAAGCGTTGATGCTGGCCTCATCTGCCTGGTCGTAGTGCCACGCCGACACGTCGCCGCCACCGGCACACAGCTCATGTGCCAGTGATTGTGCGGTTTCGAGATTGAAATCGCCAATACCCACGCGAGCGCCCTCTGAACACAGGCGCCGCACCGTTGCCGCGCCAATTCCAGTTGCGCCACCACAGACCAGAATGGCCTTCCCTCGCAAGTTTTTCATCGCGCGTTCCTTATATTTTGAGTTCGCAAGAATGGTACACAATACGCAATTTGAGTGAACCAGACGAATGTGCAAGTATCCATACCCAATGCGTTAATCTACAACACCCTTCAACCGGCTGTGGTATGGGACCTGTATCGTGATGAAAATTCTCACCTTTGTATGGCATCGGGCGACCGCCCTGCTCAGTACTGTTCTGTCACTGTTCGTATTGCTGGCGCTATTCATTGGCTATCGCGCGGCCACCAGCGGGGACACCGATGACGCTGCGCGAGTACAGTCGAAACGCGACTATCTGGCACAGATCAGCGAACATAAACTGCCCGCAGAGGGTACCCCGAATATTGTTTTTATCCTCTATGACGACATGGGCTACGGTGATATTGGTGCGGGTGCCCAGGGCAGCACAATGATTGCAACGCCCAATATTGACCAACTGGCGGCCAACGGCGTGGTACTGACTGACTTCCATTCGCCCGCTCCGGTATGCACACCCTCCCGCGCGGGCTACCTCACCGGACGCGTGGCACCACGCGCAGGACTCCCCAATGTGGTATTTCCAACTGGCAGCCTGAAGAGTTTCTTTTTCAACACAGTGTCAGCACCTCACGCCCATGTACGTCTACCCGCTGAAGAGATTACACTGGCGGATCTGCTGAAAGCGGCTGGCTACGCCACCGGCATGGTCGGGAAATGGCACCTCGGTGACCGCAGTCCCTCCCTGCCCAATGATATGGGTTTTGACAGCTATTTTGGTGCGCTGTACAGCAATGACATGACGCCGTTTGCGCTGTATGCCAATCGCGAAATTGCCTTCGAGGCCCCAGCCGACCAGCGCTACCTCACGGAACGCTATACTGAAGCCGCAACAGCATTTATAGAGCAACACGCACAGGAACCTTTCTTTCTCTATTTCGCCCACAATTTTCCGCATGACCCACTGTCTGTGAGGAAAGAGCGCAGCGGCAGATCCAGCGCCGGTCTGTACGGCGACGTGATGGAAGAAATCGACGACAGTGTCGGGGAAATCGTAAACACGCTGAAAAGTACGGGAAACCTGGAAAATACATTGATCATTATCACCTCAGACAATGGCCCATGGTTCCTCGGTGACGCCGGCAACCAGCGCGGTCGCAAGGGCAATACCTTTGAAGGCGGTATGCGCGTGCCCTTCATTGCGCATTGGCCTGCGGCTATCGCACCCGGCAGGACTGAGCAGGCCATGGCGATGGGCATTGATTTGCTGCCAACAGTATTGGATCTGCTGCAATTGCCCTCGCCGCCAGACCGTCTGCTCGACGGACGCAGTATTCTGGAAGTACTGAAAACGGGCGGTGATTCGCCACATGAGTATCTGTATTACTACGACGGTGACAAACTGTTTGCGGTGCGTGACCAGCGCTTCAAGTACCGCGGCCCTGCCGGGGTTGTTTACAGTAGCGACCGCATGCCGATCGGTGCAGCAATACCACAGAAAGAATGGCTGTTTGATTTGGCAGGAGACCATCGTGAATCCTACGATACGGCAGATCACAACCCCGAAGAGCTGGCTCGCCTGCGCGCTGTGTTCGAGGCCAGGAATCGCGAAATGGAGGATAATATGCGCGGCTGGACAACGGAGTAGATTACCGATGCAACTGTGGCGATTTCTGTATCCCTCGGCACTGCGCTTCACGCTGAAGACTACTGCACAGGCCCTGGTCGACAGAATCAAGGGCGCGCCTTCACGACCGGTGCAGGCAGCACAGTATGTTTCCCGTCACGCGCAGCCGGACGACCCTGCAGATGTATTACGTGCACTGGACCAGTTCGCGCAGGAGGAGCGCTGGCTGATGAGTGTCGGTCCTAAAAAGGGTCCGTTGATCAAGGAACTGGCGCAACGCCTGCCCGCTAACGCCCGCATACTGGAACTGGGCGCTTACTGCGGGTACTCCTCCATCATGATCGCCACCGCGTTCGGTCCTCAGGCACGGATCACATCGATCGAGATTGATAAAGACGCAGTGGCAAGTTCGCGCGCCAATGTGGCGGTCGCCGGGCTTTCAGAACAAATTACGTTCGTGCATGGGTCATCCAGCAAAATGATCCACTCGCTCCGGGGTCGCTTTGATCTGGTGTTCCTCGACCATTGGAAAGACTTGTATAAACCCGACCTGCAATTGATTGAACAGCTCGATTTGATCGGACCCGGCAGTATCGTGGTAGCGGACAATGTGGGCAAAATTTTTGCCCCGGAAGCTTACCTCAATTACGTACGGAACTGCGGTCATTACGACTGCGAACACCGCGAGGCAACGATCGAATACACCTCAGTACCCGACGCGGTTGAAATCTCCGTCTATCGCTAGCTACCCGAGCGATGGTCCAGCACCACGCTTATGCAATACCCAGCCTGAGTTCGCCGCTGGCGTAGGCTTCAGCAAATTTTCGGAATTTGCTGAACATTCTGCGATTGGCGATACGCATCGCCGGTCGTGTCAAAAACATCAGGTGACGCGAGAAGCCTTTGGCTTCCATTGCCATGTACCACTCAACCTCACATGTGCCGTCACCGAGGTCCGTGACACGATAGTCCTCCAGAAATTTTTCTGTCGCCGCCCTGCTGCAGCCGACAAAACTGAACGCCATACGCTTGCCGCGCTCCCATGCCACGAATTCTTCATAGCCGATCATGTCACCCATCATGTGCACATTGCGCGTTGTGCCAACGCCAAAAGGTTTAGGTGAAGTCCACTCGACCTTAAGTATGGGAAGTGCCCACACAGTCCATGAATGCGGATCTTCGAACACATCAAATATCTGATCGGGTGTGGCCCTGATAATTTCTCTCGCCACAAACACGTTCGGGGTTTGCTGGAGAAACTCAACTCCCACTTTGGTGCACTCGAAATGCGCGCTCATATTTTTACCAGTCTTATTCTTTACAGGGCTTGTCGAGCCCTGTTTGCCTACTGCAGTGCAAATGCCTTTTTACCATCGTTGTAGGTGACGATAGCGCTGGCAACGATGGCCTCGTCATAGGCACGCAGACCACTCAGGAGCATATGCTTTTTACCGTGCCCGACAATATCACTGCCCTCGGCGAGGTGAAAGGCGAGTTCCACGCTGCCACGTTTGCCATCGATCCCGACCTGGTTGTAGTCCGCCTGCAACACAGGCTGTTTGATATCCACTGTATGGAGGTCGATCGACATGCTCTGGTATATCACCATCGGTCGCTCGGGATTGATCATTACCTGCTGCTCGGCAAGCAGCGGCACGAGAATATGGGGAAAAGTCTGTCCGGAAAATTCAACGTAACTTTGCGTCAGGTATTGAATCAAGGATTCATCAAGGCTGATATCGCCGCTACGCTTCACCCGCAGATACTCACGCCCATCGGTGTCTTTGATATGCAGTTCAGCTGCGGGTGCCGGAAGTACCAGCTCTATGCCGGCAGTAACCATACCGGAAAATACGAACTCCATGTGTTGGCTGAGGCCGTATTTTTTCAGAATGATGGCGAAAAGCAGATCGCCTGGAATGCAAAAACGCTTGGCATCGATGTCATGCAGGGGATTGAAGTCGTTTGCCATCTGCTTGGCAAAGTTGCTGCCCTGCTCGCGAGTAAAACTGATGCGACCATCAGCCTCGTTGTAATACTGATCGATAATCATGGTATGTAGGTTGTGCCCGTAGCAGCGCTGCAGCGTGCAGTCTAACAGGAATTCGACGGAATCGAACCCGCGCCTAGTTCACATGCGCCGGGAACTTGCCCGCAGCGAAACGCTGTGTTCATCTGCTGCAGCTGCCCCCGACCAGCGAAATATCCGCAATTCTGGCGGCGCAACTGATGACGCGAGGCTACAAATCGCCACGCGATAGGCAGGCAGCGGATCCAGCAGGTAGTAATGCGCGCGCTCGATCATCGCCGATGCAGTCACCGAGATACTGCCTGCCGCAGCCGCATGTTCATCAGACCGGACGTTCACCTCGAAACACCGGCGCTGCAGACCCGGTCCCAGCGCGTCTCCACGCGCTTTGATCGCAGCCTCCTTGAGCGTCCACAAATCGTAGAATCGGTCAGACTGAAGAGCAGGTTCACACGCGCTGAGCGACGATACTTCCTGCGGGCAAAAAAAACGGCGCGCCAGTTTCATCACCTCACGCCGCGAATCGCAGAACTCAAGATCCACGCCCACCGCGGCATCTGCCGCAACCGCGCACGCCAGCCAGTCACCGCTATGGCTGAGATTGAAATACAGCTCCGGTGTGGTTCCAACCGTGCATGGTTTGCCGTGCTTGCCCAGTACGAACGCCCACTCTGAGGGTGCTACCGGTGAGTAACGTGACAGCACTCTTCGTTTGAAAGTGTCGGAATCCGCAACGCTGCCGCGATGACAGAGCCAAAGGTGCAGCGCGCCCACAGCCAATTCTGTTCGCTCAACGAGGGAGCTGCGCGCAGTTGTATCAGAAGCGTTCGATGCGTTTGCCAATGGCTTTGTCACGCAACTTCCAGAAGAGACTGTCGGGATTGACCACTACAATGAACACCCTGCGCAGACGATCCTCAGGACACTCAATAGGGCGCACAGCATGCCATGCGTGGTCAGTGCGCTGTAGCAACGCGCTGTAATTACCAAAGGACTCGCACTCGATGATGTTGTCAAACTCTTCCAAAGCAGGTGCGGAGTTGTAATCCAGACGACCACCGTCATCGAGCACCAGCGTCGCACCACCCCAGGCCGGATCCCAGTCGTCGGATGAATTGAAATAGAACAAGTGTGAGCCGTGCTCGCGCCGTGCATCACAGTGCGGCGATACATCCGCACCACTGGGTGTGTAGTGCCAGTGGAAGCGAAACTCCGCCTTTTTTGCACCTAAAAGCCGCTCGATCTCCTTGCGATACGCGTCGGAACACAATTCGCCAATAAACTCCTGCCACGGCTTGGGGACTGGCATGTTGCGTGTGTACTCCAACGAGTAGCGATCGTGTGGTGCCTGACCCGCCCTGCGCTCATAACCAAATTTCTGCTCAAACAGAGTCAGCGGCGGCATATTGGCCAGCAGATCCTGGAAACCGGAGTCGGTAAGCACGCCTGCGCTGTTAAAGTACGGGAAAGGCTTGACCGCGAGAAACTCGTCAGTGCCCAGGCTGCGCAGCTTTTCAATATTCAGGTAGTTCACGCTGCTCTCCCTTCCAAACGCGGTGTACGCGCGAGCACATCAAACGCGTCGTGGCGCACATGATTCTTACTGATTTCATCGCGTACCAATGCCTCGCTGATATGTCCCAATTCCAGACACTCCTTCAACAGGCCAAAGAAAAATTGCTCCTGCCGCTGATCAGGATGCTCGCGATAGTGTCCCAGCAGACCGTAATCACCAAACACTTTTGCGCGCAATCGGTTGGCGGAGGCAAGCAGGGGCTTGTCTTTAAACTTGTCTGCAGGCGTGTAATCAACTGGCAAACCGGTTTTCCACGGTTGCGTCTTGCGCTTGGTGTTGTGCAGCAAACGGGTATTTGCATCCAGGTGATCGAAATCGTTCCAGCAATCAGGCAGATAGCCTATATTGGCAGGATCCTCGTAGCCCAGCACCATCCACTCCTTGTAATCCTTTTCCGAGCGGAACAATTGTTCAAACTCCTTCTCGGCATCCCAGTGACGCAACCTGGCGCAATCCAGCAGCATCACACTGGTGGCCACCTGGGCACGCTTGTCTTCTTTACTGGAACGGTGTCGGCCCATGACAGCCGCGCCCTGCATATCCATCTGCAACAACTCGTAGACATCGCCAACGGCAAAAACATCCGGATCGGTTACCACAGCTCGACCCTGCCAGTTCATGAGCTTCGGAGGCATGAAGCGCAACGGCGTGAAGGATTGCAAATCCTCCATCTGCCAAACCCGAGTGGTGCCGCCGCGCAGGAAGCTCTGCCCTTCCCGTGCACTGAGGTAGGGGTAATCGCGGGTATGAATAAATTTCACATCAAACTTGTCGGCATGGGCAGAATTACGACGGAACGAGTACTCAGAAACCAGCGCACCCAGCCACTGCCGTTCATTGGTGTGGATAAAGACACACTGGTCGATCACTGCGCAGCTTCCTTTTCAGCTGTGGTATAGCCGAATGCCGGTAACAGTCTGGAATCTACCATGGCGTGCAGTTCTGCCACTTGATCGTCGTCAAAATAATCCCGGTAACCGCCGACCTTCGCCTTACGCACCTTGAATGTATTGGGATCGTTGACATCCTTGGCCTGTACTCGGCTGCCGCTGCGCCAGAAATAATTGTCCTGCTCTTTTTTGCGCAGATTTTCTACCGAAGCGAACTCCACTGTATCCCTGAGATACTCGCTATTGGCCTCAAGTCCGAGAAATTCCACGATCCTCGCCATTTCCCGTTCCGGCTTTGTGCGCAGATCCTCGTAACGTACCACCAGCAGATTCTTGATCTGCGGCAACTCCCGCGCCCAGCCGTTCATAAAATCGATAATGTGCGAAAGCCCCTGGTTTTCGTCCTTTACAAAATCGTAGACAGAAATATCCGCCTCGTGCGCAGGATATTTGTTCATGGCCTTTTTCTCCGGCCTCATACGGTATTTCCACTGGAAAAACTGCGACACCGCCACATCGACAGGATGACGCACCAGCAACACGGTGTTCTTGTCATAGAAATCTTTCTTGGAATCGACATTGCCTGTAAAGCCACGCAGGTAGTTGTCATGGGTAAAGAAAATTTTCGGGATGTCCTTATTGAGCCGGGTAAAATTGTCGAAGCCCATCAAAATGTTGTCGGGCAATTTGTACACCAGCTGGAAGTAACGTGAGATCATCACGCGCACCCAGGTACGCCCACTCTTGCCGTAGGAGGCGAAGATGTACTGGCAGTTGTTGTACTTCCAGAACTCTTCTTTACCGCGGCGCCAACGCTGCAGCTCATGCGCCTTGGCCTCTGGTAAAAATACCGAAATCGCGCGTACCAACCATTTGATTAGTCGCTTGATAATCATGTGCATGTGAGTTTCCCCTGATCAGGGCAGATCAAGCGGCGAAGGGTATAGGATGATCAGGCCATTCTCAAGATTGTGTGGTATTTTTAACGGCTTTCTCACACACACCCAAGCAATTGATATTCTTGAAAATTGGGTCGATTTAGTCGCATCCGGCACGCAACTCACGGCAGCGGGCCATCGACCCCCTGCGCATTCCCATGTACAGCTTGGGGAACAATACACTTCCGGGAAGTTCTGACCCCCGGTCACCCCATCTTTGTTACCATGGTTGTACGGCATGACTAAACTACCCCGACTATTTTATTTTTGCTTTTTCCTGATTGCCGCCGGTCTGTGCCAGGCTGCAGATGACAAAGCACCGGCAACCAGCGACGCAATGACGGACCCGGCGACACGCCAATTACCCGACTGGCAACTGCTGGAATTCGAGGAAAGGGCATTCTGGGCAGTCGCCCGTTCCCGACTTGAAATTCGCCCTGTTGCCGACGATCCGCAGCAATGGGAGCTGGATGTCCTCAATTCCGTGGTGGATAATTCCGAGCAGATAATCGTGCGCTTTGATCCCGCCAGCGGCCGCGTGATCACCCGATCACGGCTCAGTCGCGGCAAGGAACAGCGCTTGAAAACCTACCAGTATGAGGATGATTTTGTACTGCGCAAACGCCTCGTTCCCGATGCCCAAAGTGCAGGCACACCTGAGGAGTGGCCGGTAAGCAACAGCCAGAAAGTGCGCTATCCCGATGTCGATGTCACATCTGCAGCCTTCGTCACCAGTCCCTACGTGCTGGTCATTCTGGCGCAACGTTTGCAGCAACTCGGTGACGACCAGTCACTCGAGTTACTGGTGCACACCGATCTCAATTTTTATCGCGTGCGCATGAGCAGTGGTAATGGCGTACCGATCGATGTTGATTACCAGATCAGCGGCGGTGAACACGTTAGCGGTAAAACAGACACCACGGCCGTGGCACTGCATGTGACGCCGGCTGGCACGCCACAGGAAGACAACGATTTCAGTCTATTCGGACTGCAGGGCGAGATCATCCTGTTCTTTGATCGCAGTTCTGGTTTGCCTCTGCAAGTGCGTGGCAGCGCACCGCGCATTGGCTCCACCAATATCAATCTCAAATCCGCCACACTGAGAGAACCTGCGCCGTGACACCATCGGTCGGTCCGGTGGGCGTAATCAGCAATCCCAACAGCGGACATAATCGCGACCAGTTTGCAGCGATCCGCGCGCGCCTCGAGCAAGCGCCCGATATTCATCACCGCGTTACCAATAGTCCCGCAGATATTGCGCCGGCACTGCGCGAGCTGGCGGCTTTAAACGTCGAGGTACTGGCGATTAACGGTGGCGATGGTACGGTCGCGGCCATACTCGGCGAGTTGCTGGAATCCAACGTCTTCGCCACACCGCCACTGATTGCACTGCTTCCCGGCGGCACCGCCAATATGAACGCCGGTGACATCGGCATACGCGGTTCATTACCCAAGGCTGTGGCGCGTTTCTGCCGATGGTGTGATAGCGATCGCGCAAGCAGCGGCAAGGTAGAACAACGCGCGCTGATGCGGGTCTTGGCGGACCGACAGCTAACACCTCGCTACTGCATGTTCCTGGGCGGCGGCGCCGTGATTCACGGCACCGAATACGCGCACAAGGAGATACACTCGCGCGGTCTGCGCGACGACTTCAGTCTGGCGCTGGGCACATTGCGCACTGTGTGGGGTGTATTGCGCGACGATCCCGCCTTCAATCGCCATGTCACCATCACGCTCTGCCTCGACGGTCAGGCGCCAGTACAACACGACACACTCATTCTGGCGGTGAGCACCCTGCAGCGCCTGGCGTTTGGTATGCGCCCGTTCTGGAGTCAGGAACCCGGCAATATTCGACTCACTCTGATGGAGCAGGGCTGCACACGATTTGCCCGCACGTTTGTATCGATTGTGCGCGGCCGACCCAGTCGCAATGCTATACCTGCCAGCGGATATCACAGCCACAATGCCAGCCACATAACCCTGGCAATGTCGGGCAAACTGAATTTGGACGGCGAGTTACTTACCGTGGATTCTACGGTGGAGATTAGCGCCAGTCCCAGCCTTGGGTTTTTGCGCCTGTGAGCTTCTATCCAACAGTGGCAGGCCCGGACCCGGAAACAGATCCCACGCTGGAGGCGCTACTGCTACAGCTGGAGGCGCGCCATAAAGGCGCCATTTGCTGCACACTGGTATACGGCTCCTGTCTGCGCAGCGGTGATATCTACGATGGCCTGCTGGACCTCTACCTGATCTGCGATAGCTACCGCAGTGCCTACCACTCGGTGCGGCTCGCCGCTGCCAATTGGCTCCTTCCGCCGAATGTGTTCTACGCCGAACAGCGCCCGGTAGACAGCTCGACAAGCGGCAAAACGCTGCGTTGCAAGGTCACCGTTATTTCGCTGCGCGATTTTCAGCGCGGCTGTTCGCAAGCGTGGTTTGAATCGTATATCTGGGGCAGATTCGCGCAACCGACCCGCATCCTGCGCGCCCGCGATGCACAGCACCGCGCGCTGATCGAAGCGGCATTGTGCACGGCTGCCTGTTCTCTGCTGCGCAATGCCCTGCCGGCGCTGCCGGCAAGCGGCCAGCTCAACCACCTGTGGGAACAGGCGCTGGGCCTGAGCTACGCCACAGAACTGCGCACGGAACGCAGCGGCCGTGCGCGGGAGCTGGCGCAATCCTCGGCCACTTTTTACAGCGCCATAAGCCAGCACCTGGCCGACCAGATCGGCTACCCCTTTACCGTTTTCGAGGAATCCGGGCAGTGGCACTACCGCAGCGAGATTGGCAGTTTCAGTCGCCGTAAAGCGTCCCTGGCATGGTCGTTGCGCCGCGCCCAGGGCAAACTGATGTCGATCCTGCGCGTGGTCAAAGCCCTGTTTACTTTCGAGGGCGGACTGGACTACATCGCCTGGAAACTGGAGCGCCATTCGGGTGAGGAAATACAGATTCCGGACAAGGTCAGGCGCGCCCCCCTGATTCACCTGTGGGGCTTTTTCTGGGGTTTGTACCGGCGCGGGATTTTCAAATGAACGCGAACTATTCACGCTCAAAGCCAGCGGCTTAAAATGGCAAAATAGGGCACATTCCTTTATAGTTCCAGCCCAAACACGCTTACCTTTGACAGCTCTGGCATCCCCATGAAAGCCTGCGTATTTATCCAGACAAATCACAAGCAAATCACTGGCGCCATCGTCGCCGAACATGCGCTGCGTCGCTACTCCAGCCACAACGATATGTTCGATGTGCAGATCATGGATACACGCGACTACCCTTATTTCGCTGCTCACGAGGGACAGGAGTACCTGCGCGACGGCGTCAAGCGCACCTGGATGAATGAAGATCTGCAGTCCTTCACTCCGACCCGCTTCATGCCGCCCAAACTGATGGGTTTTGAAGGTCGCGCCGTAGTTATCGACCCGGATATTTTCGCCGTCGCCGACATCTGGGAACTGCTCAGCCGCGATATGCATGGCAAAGCGATCATGTGCCGTATGCGCTCCGGCCCCAAAGGCCTGGTCGACAAATGCATGGCCAGTAGCGTCATGTTGCTGGACTGCGCCAAACTCCAGCACTGGGACGTGGAAAGTAAATTTGAGGCCATGTTCAATTTCACCCAGGACTACCAGCCCTGGATCTGCCTGAAAGAAGAGGACCGCGACACACTGGATTTCTTCGAACCGGAATGGAACGACTTCGACAAGTTCACACTGCAAACCAAAATGCTGCACACGACAAGACGCAAAACCCAGCCATGGAAAACCGGGCTGCCTACAGATTGGCGTCCAGCGGAGCGTTTTCGCCTGTTTCCGCCTGCGGCGTGGGTGATGCGCGCGCGGCGCAAGTTATTCGGCGAGTACGCGTTCCTCGGTAACTACAAGCAGCACCCGGATCGCAACCAGGAAATGTTTTTCTTCGGCCTGCTCAAGGAGTGTTTGCAACAGGGTAAGATCAGCGAGGACTTTCTGCGCAAGGAAATGGCGCAAAACCATGTCCGCCACGATGCTCTGCAGGTTCTGGAACAAACGCCAGATTTACCGCTCGCCCCACTGCATCCACTCAGCGCGATGTCACAAGCTGCCTGACCGCCTGCGCTGTGCGCTGTAACTCCTGCAAGGAGACAGCGTCCGCACCACCGGCTGCAGCGGAATGCCCGATTCCCATGCGCCCCCGCAATGCCTGCACCGCAGGGGTGATCGTTGCGTGTGTCAACCACTGGGCGCGGCCCGATTCCACCAGCGCATTCTGGATATTGCCGACATCGCGGCGCATCCGCCGAGGACCGAGAAGCATCGCAATGCGATGGCTGAGCGGTTTATAGCGATAGCTGTGTGATTGCAGCCACCAGCGCGCTGCGCCATCACCCACATCAAAAATGTATAGCGGACGACCCGTATCGGACGCTTCACCAAGCATGGACATGGATTCGCCGGTGACCACAAACGCATCGGCCAGAGCCAGCAATCCGCGATAGGGATTATCCCCATCGCCACCCCAGCGATAGCAAAAACAAGGCTGGCGCAATTGCGCCTGCATGGCATCACCAGCAGCGCGTGGCGTGCGCGGACTGTCGGTGGCCAGCACCGAACCGCCTGCAGCACAAGCAAGTTCCTGGGCGAGGCTTCCCAGACGCCGGCCTTTGTCGGGTGTCATGACAAAACGACCACTGTCACCGCCCATCAATACCGCCACCCACGGTCGCGGAAGATGCGAAATGCCGGCGCGCAACCGCTCTCCCGCAGGCTCAAGCTCTGCCACACCAAGTCGATGCAACGGCAAGCTGTTGTGCACAATATTGTCCTGTTCGGGCAGAAAGTACTGCGGTGTGGTGACTATCAGGTCCCAGACCGACAATGGCGCCCAGGGTCGCCCCATGTGCACCAGGCGCGCCCTACCACCTGACTGGCGTTGAATCCAGCGTGCCACGGGCTCGTTTCGACGACCTGCACTGATAACGACATCCGGCCAGGGAGCCGCCAGCGCACTCGATTGCGCACGATCGATACCGGACAGCGTTATGCCGCTACCGAAGTGGCTGAGCAACTCCCAGGGCTGTGCACAAATATGCTTTTCCACGAAACCCCAGCCCAATTCCTCGGCAAGCGCACGCACCTGGGTATTGTCGCCGGCTTTCTTGCCGAGCAGACACCAGACTGTGATGGATTCCTCGGTCACACGGCTTCCTCGTCAGGTTGATCGCGGTTTGGCGTGCACCGCAGGAGCATCGCTCCAAAAAATGCCAAAGCCAGTCGTTTATGCATCGGCGTGCTGGCGGTAAACTATCCTACAGATTACTCACGAGAAGAAACAGTTTGAAACCCACGGTCTTTATTCACACCAATCAAAAGCAGATGCTGGGCGCACTGGTCAGCCGTTACTCGCTGCGCAAAAACACATCACACGCCGAAGCATTTGAAGTGAAGTTCGTTGAGGTAAAAAACTATCCCTGCATGCTCGAGCGCGAGGGACAGTTGTACCGGCGCGACGGTGAGATGCGACCATGGCTGAATAACGACCTGCAATCCTTCACGCCGCTGCGTTTTACGCCACCTGAACTGATGAATTACCAGGGCCGTGCGGTCATCATGGACCCGGACATTTTCGCCATCGGTGATATCTGGGAGCTGCTACAGCGCGACATGGGCGGTGCGGCCATAATGTGCCGTCCCAAATCCGGTCGCAAAGGCCGCAAAGGCGCATGGGCCAGCAGTGTGATGCTGCTCGATTGCGCCAAGCTCACACACTGGCAGTTCGAGAACAACTTCACGGAAATGTTCGAACCTGTGAAACGGGATTACATGGACTGGGTATCGTTGAAACTGGAAAACCCTGCGACGATCAGCCCATTCGAAAGCCACTGGAACGATTTCGACAACCTCACCGACGACACCAGACTGTTGCACAACACCAAACGCAAAACCCAGCCGTGGAAAACCGGCCTCAAGATCGATTATCGCCCCGCTGATACATTCCAGCTTTTCCCACCAAGACACTGGCTGCGCCGCGGACGCCGCGCGCTGTTCGGCGACTACAAATTCGCCGGCACCTACGACGCCCACCCAGACCCCCGTCAGGAACACTTCTTCTTCAGCCTGGTGCGCGACGCGTTGGAAGACGGCGAATTGACCGAAGCGCTGCTGCGCGACGAAATCGCACAGGGCCATTTGCGGCCCGATGCAATGCAACTCATCAACGCCTAAGACGCCAATCAGAGAAACCGACGGATCGAAAAACGAAAAAAATCTAGCAATAGTTAAAAAGCGGATCCAAAGTTTCCGCCAACCGACGATCAATCGCAGCGACCTCCTCGTCGGTGAAGTAATCCCGATAACCGCCAACTTTAGCGCGCCGCACCTTATAGCTGTCGGGATTATCCTTATCGCGCGGCATCATCCGTCCACCGGCCATACGCAATTGTTGCGCACCTTCCATTTTTTTCATGTTCTCATAGGAAGAGTAATCAACCGCTGCATTAACCTGTGCATCAGTGGCATTCACTGCCATGAAATTCAACAGCTCACGCAACTCCTCACGCGGCCTCGCGCGCAGGTCCTCATAGCGCAGCAAATGGAAATGCTCGATCCTTGGTACTTCCTGCGCCCACAAATTCAGATAATCCGTCACCGCACGCATACTGCCGCCGTTATCGCCCATGACGAAATCGAACAGGCTGATGTCACTGCCCTGGGGCGGGTAATTATTAATCGCTACCTTGGTCGGTTTGATACGGAATTTCCACTGGAAAAACTGGGACACCGCAACATCGCGTGGGTCTCTTGCCAACAGGATTACGCGCTTATGATAAAACGGTGCTTTGCTGTGCACATCTCCGGTGAAGTCCTTGATGTAGTTGTCGTGGGTGAAAAACGTTTTGGGTACTGACTTATTGAGATTGTGGAAGTTGTCAAAACCCAGTACTGCGTTTTCCGGCAAGCCGTACATAACTCGAAACAAATGCGAGATCATCACGCGCAGCCAGGTACGACCACTTTTACCAAACGACACAACCACGATATCGGCGCGCTGCAGTTTGTCGAACTGTTCGACACCGCGCAGCTTGCGTTCGGCCGTGAGAATTTCTGCCTCTGGTTGACCGCGCATACGCCAGTGGAGAATTCGACGCGACAGCTTCTTACGGCCCGTCTGCCAACCCTGACGCAAATTCTGCAGTGCCAGTTTCATGCCCGCTGCTCCGTGTAGCCGAACACCGGATCCAGCTTCGATACCATGTGATCCAGTTGCTCGCACTGCTCATCAGTGAAGTAGTCACGATAACCTCCCACCTTGGCTTTGCGTACTTTGAAGGACTGGGGGTTATCTTTGTCGCCGGGCTTCACGCGCGCTCCACTGCCTTTGAAGAATTTATCCTCTTCCATTTTTTTCATGTTGTCATAAGCGGCGAAATCAACCGCTTCCTGCACCTGTTCGGCGGTTACGGAGGTACCGGTAAAAGCCAGTATGCTCGCCAATACAGACGCAGGATCCTTGCGCATATCCTCGTACCTGACGACGAGGACATCACGAAGTTCAGGTATGGCCTGTGCCCATCCGTTAAAGTAATCGACGATGCGCGGCACCCCTGCCTCCTTGTCCAGCACAAAATCCCAAACATCGATCTTTGCGCCGTGAGGAGGATAGTCGTTGATGAATTTTTTGTTGGGCCGCATACGGAACTGCCACTGGAAAAATTGTGACACCGCCACGTCGCGCGGGTCACGAACCAGCAACACAATACGCTTGCCCTGAAAATGACGCTTGGACTGTGCATTCCCGGTGTAGTCACGCAGGTAATTGTTGTGGGTGAAGAAAACAGCGGGGAGTTGCGGGTCGAGGCGTTTTAGATTGTCGAAGTCCAGCAATTCGCTGGCGTCCAGTTTGCCTTTCAACTGGTAGGCACGCGATAACATAACGCGCAACCAGGTGCGCCCTGATTTACCCCAACTCATCAACACCCAGTCGCTGCGCTGAAGCCTCATGAATTCTTCACGCCCGCGCAGCCAGCGCTCAATCTTTTTACGCCGTTCACGCGGCAGCCAAAAGCAGAGCAGCATTATGAAATGACGTAGCACGACGCGCGCCTTATCGGCCATGTGCAGGATTATCCTCGAGAACGGACTGAAAAGGCGGGAAATGGTACCGTAAAAGCCTCATTCCCGCACTAAGCGGGCAAGCGCTGATTTACCGCACTATTAACATCCTCCGTCAACGCGTCGCCTTGCCGGGGTTGCAAAGAGCGTACTAAAATGCGCCGATGTCACTGATCAATATTGATGCGCTGCGCGCCACACCGTTGCAAACGGACCCTTTCGACTACCTGGTGGTACCCGGTTTTCTGGGTGCCGATGCCTTGTCGCGGGTCAATAATGACTACCCGGCGATCGACACAGCTGCTAACCACGCCCTCGAAAATCTCTCCTACGGCGCCAGCTTTGCAGCGCTCATGGAAGAATTGCGCGGGGCAGCTGTGGCCACTGCATTGGGCGAAAAATTTGATATGGATCTGGCGTCACTGCCAACCACCGTGACGGTACGCAAGTTCTGCGAACGCACCGATGGTAATATTCACACCGACCACAAAAGCAAGGTCATCACCGTACTGGTCTACTTTAACGAACAGTGGGAGCACGCCGAGGGGCAACTGCGCCTGCTGCGCAGCAAGGACGATATCGACAATTTCGCAGTGCAGGTTCCACCTCTGGGCGGCACCCTGCTGGCGTTTCGCCGCACTGATCACTCCTGGCACGGTCACACGCGCTACGTCGGTGAGCGCCGCATGATACAAATCAACTACCTCGACCAAAGTCCGCTGGCCATTGCTGCGCAACGCATCAGCCGCTTCGGCACACACTTCATGAAGAACGTCCTGGGAATGCGCTGAACAGTGCGCTCACCTTCGCTCAAAACCGGCATCTGAAGCCACTCTGGACAAGGCACTGTGAAAAAACGCGTAGTGATCGCAGGCTTCGGTGACACCGGCCTGTTGGTCGCAATCCATCTCGGCAGCGACTTCGACATTGTGGGCATCAGCCCGAAACCCTGCCTGGTGAGCGGCCAGGAGTTGGGTATTCGACTGACCCAACCAGAGTTGTGGAAGCGCGACTATCTGCTGCCGTTCCAACGCTATAAAAAGCTGGACGGCGTGCGCACAGTGCAGGGACATATCACCGCGATTGCGCCCGAAAAAAACACCGTTACTGTGATGCTCAAGGACAAGAGTGAGCGACAGGAAAAGTATGATGCACTGGTTATTTCCTCAGGCGTGACCAACGGCTTTTGGCGTAACAATAAACTGGAAGAGCTGGATTCGATTGAGAGTTCGATCGATAGCGCTTCGCGACAGTTACTGCAGGCACAAACAGTTGCGATTGTAGGAGGCGGTGCCACGGGCGTCAGTGTCGCGGCCAATCTGTCGGCGCGCTTTCCCGAAAAATCGGTGCACCTGTTTTTCAGCGGCGATCAACCGCTGCCAGGCTATCACCCTCGCACACGCGATACCGCTGAGCGGCAGCTTGGAAAAAGCGGTGTGATCCTGCACTGCGGACATCGCGCATCGATCCCCGAAGGCTTTCGCTGCGATCGCTTCACCGCGGAACCCATCGTCTTTGAGAGCGGCCAGGAGAACTTCGATGCAGAACTCACTCTCTGGGCGATCGGCAAGATGCTTCCCAACAACCAGTTTATCCCGGCAGCCATGCTCAACGAAGATGGCTTTGTAAAAGCCGACAACTACCTGCGCGTGCCGGGCTACGACAATATTTTTACCGTGGGCGATATCGCCGCATCAGACCCCAATCGCAGTTCTGCACGCAATTGGGGATTCCGTCTTCTGGGCCACAATATCCGCGCCTTTCTTGAAGGCAGGGAAGCCGAGATGAAACGCTACGAGCCCCCGGATTACCGCTGGGGTTCAGTCTTCGGCGTGCAGGACAACGGCCTTCGCGTATTCCAACCCGATGGCAACAGCTTTCGTTTCCCCAAGTGGACGATACAAACCCTGCTGTTCCCCCTCGCAGTGCGCAAAATGATCTACCGCGGCGTACGCAAACCGAACAAAACTGCAAAGTGAACACCACCCGATAGCGGTCAAAGGTAGGTTCGATGCAAACCTGGGAACGCTGTCGCGGCGAATAACAGCGGGTAGACCCCACTTGCTCAAGGGGAGAAGGCATTCGCCGTGGGGTCTACCCGCTGTTACTCGCCTGACAATGCGAGCGCATGGTTGGGAAGAGAAAGATCTTTGTCTGGGCATTCCAGAATAAAGGCACGACTTCTGCACTCGCATTGCCAGAGTCCCGGAAGGCGGGCGCCCTGAAGAGCGAATGCTTTATTTTTTAACGCCATCCGGCCCCCCCCTTTCCGGGACGCCTGTCGAAGATCAATCCGAATGCGCAAGAATCAATTCAAATGAGGGAGAACTACCAACCGCAGTGTATCCCGATGCCATTCTAAAACAACGCCTCAATCCGCTTCACCACAACACCAACATCATCCGGCAATTGCACATCAGGCTGCTGGAACGGCTGCCCCGACCAAACCGCCAGGCCTTTGTCCACCAGCAGGCGATGAAACGCGCGGAAATCTCGGGTAGCGCACAGCACCTTGAAGACATCCACATAGTAAACACCGCGCGCAAGTCGGTGACGCCAGCGGTCCCATCGAGTCTGCTGGCGCGGATTGAACAGCCAGTGGGCCAGCGAACGCCGCCACTGATCCACGCTGCCCAACCAGCCACCGGGGAGCGGAAAAATGGCGAGCGGCTTGTGCAGGTAGATGACCTCTACCATCATCGACACGCTGTCTGCAGTGACGATGAAACTATCCGCTGTACCAAGCAGCGCGCGGTAGGGATTATCGCTGGCTGCAGCGGTCCATTCGTAGAACACAGCCTGCGGCGGCAGGTTCTGACGCAGCACCTGCACAACTTCGGGCGAGGTGCGTCGGCTGGTGGTGACGTAGGGTGTGCCGCCCAGTTCATCGACGATCCATTGGGCTGTAGCCACCAGATCGTCTGCCACCTTGCGATTCATAATAAAGGGATTGGTTGCACCGCCAATTAGCATGGCGACAACCGGTTTGCGCAACGCGGCAAATCGCTCTTCCCACGCCTGTGCTTCGGCGGCAACTTCCTCGGGGGAAACGCGCATCAACGGCAGCGTAGTCGGCACAAAATTGTGCATCGGTGGCATTTGATTTTCAGCGCTGGCAATCACCAGAGAAAAATCGAGCATGTGGCCGGAAGGCTTCCCCACCAGCACGATTTTGGTTTTATTGCCGGACTGCTGGCGTATCCACAGCGCTACCATGGAGGGGCGCCGTCCAACGGTGAGAATCAAATCAGGCCAGGGCCCTTCGATCGGGTCGCTGCGACTGAGGTCGAGGTGATCCAGCGAGGGTCGGTAACGCGGTTTGCCCAGCACATACTCCGGACGCATGTGCACATACTTGTGCTCCACCGGCCAATTGAGTGCGTCGACGATAGTCTCGACCTGGCCGTTATCACCGCGCTTGTCACTGAGGATAACCCAGGTACGTGCCGTCACTGTCAGGCGTCCGCGCCGTCCTGGCAGTAGCCCAGTTCCGGCAATATATTGGCGCGCACCAGCGCTTCGAGTTCCGCCACCTGGTGCTCGTCAAAATCCTCGCGATAACCGCCTACCTTGCCGCGCCGCACTTTAAAGGTGCTTGGATCATCAGCGTTAACCAGTTTCATGCCGCCCTGACTGAAGGTGCCGCTGGTTTCGAGCTTCTGCAGGTTGTCGAACGAACCCCAGTCCACTGCGGCGCGGATCTCCTCTTCGCTGAAATCCTCACCCATCAACTGCATGATTTTCTGCAATGTCGCAACCGGTTCAGCGCGCAGATCCTCGTAGCGGCTCAACATACCGCGCTCCAGTGCCTGCACATTGCGCACCCAGGTGTTCTGATACTCGATGAGGCTGGGCAAACCAATATCCGAGTGCCGCACAAACTCCCACATCTGCACGGTACGGCGGTCTATAGGATGCTCAACAAAGTGGTTGATGAGTTCCTGCTTGGCGCGCGACTGTCGTTTGGTGAACTGGTGATACCAGGACACTGCGATATCGATGGGGTTGCGCGCCAGGAACAGAACCGGTTTATGCCGCAGCGGATTATCCGGCGCGCCGCAGGCCAGCAGCTTGCCGACCTCGCCTTCGTAACTGTAGTAGCCGTTGGTCGCCGCCAGGCGCGGAATCGCCGGAATTTTCCGCGCGAACTCATCCGTGTTAATGAGCTTTGATTCGGGCAGGTTGTAGCGCATCTGGTAGAGCCGCGAGATCATCGCCTTCAACCAGGTGTTGCCGCTCTTGGGATGGCCGATGATGAGGAAGTTTGCGCGGTGCGCCTTGGCCAGTTCCAGACGCGCCAAATGTTTGCGCCGAAGTGCGACACGTGTGTTGGCGGGCAGCGCCTGTGTTGGAATGAGAATCAGCGCTTTCTTGACGCCATCACTCAGGTTAAACATGTGCGTAATTACTCAATGGAAGGGTGCGGCTGCTAGCGCAAAGGGGTGCAATTATGCGTGAAGCAGGCGAAAATGACCAGACGACAGGGCCTTCATGTACAATGACGGCCAGTCTCGACAGGAACCCTATCCGCTTGATCATTGATCGCCATATCAGCTGGGAAATCATTCGCCCCTTCTGCACCGGACTTGGCCTGTTGATACTGGTTTTTATCGGATTTTCCGCAGCACGGCAGTTGTCACTTGCGGCCGATGGCAAGCTGGATATGCTGTCTGCTTTTAAGCTGATCGGCCTGAACACACTGATCACACTGGAAATCTTGCTGCCCTCGGCGTTCTTTTTTTCTGTGCTGTCGGCGATCGGACGCCTGTATCGCGATTCCGAAATGCGCGCGTTCTACGCCGCAGGTGTGAGTCGTGCGCGCATACTGGAAGCAGTGCTGAAGCTGGCGCTGGTTATCGCTGTGCTGACGGGGTTTTTGTCTGTATTGGGCCGGCCATGGGCATTTCGGACCAGCTACGCGCTGGAATCCCAGGCGGCAGCGCAGTTTGACCTGAAACAGATGTCAGCCGATGAGTTCGTGAATATGGACGGCAGCGACTACACGTTTATCGCCAAGGATGTGGATCTGGAAAACGGCCTGCACAAAGGTGTGTTCCTGCAGAAAACTTACGAAGGCGAAGACCGCGCAGAGATTATTGTCGCCGAAAGCGCCGCCATGCCCACCCTCAACCCCGGCCAGGCAACCCGCGCGACGTTTTACAACGGCTACAACTACCTGCTGGACATGCGTGAGCATCAGGACGTAACAGTCAAGTTTAAGGAAATGGTGGTGCAGCTTCCCAACGAGGAAGCCGAGGAAAAGTACCGACGCAAGGCGGAAACCACATTGAACCTGGCGCAATCCACCGACCCCAAGGACATTGCGGAGTACCAGTGGCGTATCACCACACCACTGGCCACCGTGCTGCTGGCACTGATCGCCGTGCCGTTGGCGCGCTCTGCTCCGCGAGAGTCGCGCTTTCGCAATTTTTCTATCGCCCTGCTGGCATATATCGCACTGTTCGCCATGGTCAGCGTGCTCCGCACATTTATCGAACAAGGCAAACTGGGGGCCTTCCCCGGTCTGTGGAGCGCCTATGTGCTGCAAGCACTGCTGCTGGTCGTGCTGGTGACACAACCGAGATTGAAACGTCGATGATCCTGCAGCGCTACATTGGTATGAACGTGGCCAAAGGCTGGCTGCTGGTGCTGCTGGTACTGGGTGCAGTGTTCGGGCTGATCAGCTTCACCCAGGAACTCGACCGCACCGAAATGAACTACGGTGCACTGGCAGTAGCGCGCTACACACTGCTCACGTTACCCAACCAGCTGGTGAGCCTGGCGCCGGTTATTGCGCTGCTCGGCAGCATCGTGGCTCTGGCGAATATGGACCGCTACAACGAACTGACTATTGTCAGTTGTACCGGATTTCCTCCCGCCAAGCTGCTGGGTGCCCTTGCTTTGCCTACCCTGCTGCTGATGACCGCGTTATGGTTCTCGATGGAATACATCACGCCACAATTGCAGCAGTCTGCGGAACAGGAACGACAACTATTACGCGAAAGCAATAGTGGCTGGATTCCAGGGGGCGGCGTGTGGTCGACTGACGGCCGGCGCTACCTGCACCTTGGAACAATGTCCGAAGACAACGTACCCGGCACCATCAGCCTGTTTGCGTTCGACGACTCCGGACAGCTGGTACGCGCGGTATGGGCGGAAACCGCCAAGGTCAGTAAGGACAGGCGCTGGCTGTTTCAGGGCGTAAAGGAAAAAGTGCTGGTGGATGGCGAGCTGCAGACCCGGGTTCACGAGGCACTGGAAATTAGAAACCTGTGGTCGAGCGATGAGCTGCCCACGCTCACTCGACATGGCGACAGCATGAGCCTCTCGGTACTGTATCGCTACAGCCAGTATCTCGCATCCAACGGGCAGCCGATGGAGAAATACCTGAATGCATTTTGGCAGCGCTTACTGATGCCGCTGACGGTGTGCGCTATGGTACTGCTCGCCACGGCAATCAGTGCCAGCATCACGGCCGGACGCGACCGCAGCTTTGGTATCAATCTGGGCATTGGTGCAGTGCTCGGTATACTGTTCTATCTCGGCACCCAAATTATTTTCTCACTGGGACAATTGCTGCAATGGAATATCCAACTGGTGGCAATCCTACCCACACTGGTCATTCTGGCATGTGCCTTGGTCCTGCTGCGCCGCATGCGCTGGTGAGTCGGGCTGTGAAGCGGAAAGGGACAACGCAGATGCATAATCCAACTGCACAAGTAAACGCACAACGAGCATTTGTCCAATGGGATTGATGCTCAATTTTTTCCGTGCTTACCGCTGGCAAACGGTGCTGATGATGCTGGCACTGGTGCTGTCCGGTGTCGCCGAAGGGATCGGGGTGTCGGCGCTGCTCCCGTTGCTGAATATTGCGCTGGGGCCTGAGGTCAGCGGCCTGATCCCGGGCACAGACGCCGGTGATCAAAGTGGGTTCGAGCGCGCCATTCTCGACGCATTGGACCTGTTCGGCATCACACCGACACTGGGAAATATGCTGCTGATTATTCTCGGTGGCGTTGCCTTTAAAAGCGTATTCCTGCTGATTGCGCAGCGCCAGGTAGGCTACACCGCTGCACAAGTGAGCACCGACCTGCGCCTGCAATTACTGCGCGCCATTTTGCGCAGCAAATGGGAATATTTTTTACATCAACCGGTCGGCAAGCTGACCAATGCCATGGCCACGGAAGCACAGCGGGCTGCAGCATCCTTTGTTAATGGCACCACAGCGCTGACCTTCCTGATACCGGGGCTGATTTATGGCGGCGTCGCCTTTGCACTATCCTGGCGCGCCTCACTCGTGGCCATTGTTGCCGGGGCGGTGGTTATTGGCCTGTCGCACTTTTTAGTGAACATCACACGCAAAGCGGCAAAGAAACAAACGCGACTGATGACCTCGTTGATGGCCAACCTTACAGACACGTTGCAGTCGGTAAAACCGCTGAAGGCGATGGCTCGCGAATACCTCGCCGACCAGGTGCTGGCGCACGACACCAACCTGTTGAACAAGTCACAGCGGCGTCAGGTATTGAGCGCAGCGATGCTCAATTCTGCACAGGAACTGATGTTCACAGCATTTATTTGTCTGGGCATTTACGTCGCGATGGTCAAATTCAGCATGCCTCTGCCCACAGTGATGGTGCTCGTGGTTGCTCTGGGCAGGGCGTTTTCCTACTTCGGCAAAGTGCAAAAGCAACACCAGAAACTGGTGGAAGGTGAGAGTGCTTACTGGGCGTTGACGCAGTCCATCAGCGCCGCTGAAGCCGCGCAGGAGCATCTCGGCGGCGGCGCCACGCCGCATTTTGAGCAGGGCCTCACCCTGGAGGATGTGCATTTTGATTACGACCAGCACCCGGTGTTCGCGGGTTTGTCGCTGCAGATAAAGGCTGGCTTGCTGACCACCCTTGTAGGCCCATCGGGCTCGGGCAAAACCACCGTCATTGATTTGTCTATCGGTCTGCTGCAACCTCAGCGCGGACAGGTACTGATCGACGGCGTTTCGCTCAAGGATACCGACATCAACCAATGGCGCAGGATGATCGGCTATGTGCCGCAGGACACGATCCTGCTGCATGACAGCGTCAGGCACAACGTCACACTGGGCGACCCGAGCCATACGGCAGACGATGTGGAGCAAGCGCTGCGCGCCGCCGGTGCGTGGGAGTTCGTCACGCAATTATCAGACGGGCTGGATACCATCGTGGGTGAGCGTGGCGGCAAGCTTTCCGGCGGGCAGCGCCAGCGCATCGTGATTGCCAGAGCGCTGATAAACAAACCCAAGCTGTTGATTCTGGACGAGGCAACCAGCGCGCTGGACAGAGAAACTGAAGAAGCCGTCAGTCAAACCTTGCAGGGACTGAAGGGCCAACTCACCATCCTTGACATCTCGCACAATCGCGCGATGGTAGCGGCTGCCGATACGGTTTATGAAATGACCGCAGGTACTGCCGAGCTGCGCAATACGCAATCGCAGTCAGACATGGCCAAGTAGTTTCTGCACGGCCGCGACGGCGCGCTGCAAATCCGTCTCCGCCGGCACTCTCGCCGTCACCAGAACCTCCTCTATCCAGGCCGCCCGGCCCGACTCGCGCAGCTGACTGTGCACCAGCGTGATATCGCGACTCAGCGGACGCCAAAACCAACGCATCAGCACCGCATACAGGGAGCCACCCAGACGGAAGTCGCGCATTGATTCATCGAAGGGGTCGCGCATGCCACCCAGGTCGAACATTGACACCGGTTTACCCGTTGCACACGCTTCCGACAGCATGGCGATGCTGTCGCCGGTGACAATCACGCGATCGGCCCAAGCCAGAATACCCATATAGGGATTTGCGCCTCCATCGCGCTGCCAGCGATAGAAATAGTTGGGTGCGGTAATCGCCGCCTGCAACGCATTCACTGCAGCTGGGTCTGTGCGCGAACTGGTAGAAATCAGCAGCGAACCGTCGTGCGCCTTGGCCAACTGGGAAACTTCTCGACCCAGACGAGCCGCCGCCCTGGGACCCAATGTGAAGGGGCCGCTGTCACCTCCCACCATCACCGCGAAGCGCGGTCTTGGCAGGGCGGCAAATGTCGACTGCCATTCGGATTTTGCCTGCGCCAGGCGTTGCGGCGTCACTGAGTGCAAGGTCAGGATATTGTTCAGCACGTTAGGTTGAGCGGGCACCCGGTACTGCGGGGTCGTGATCACCAGATCGAAGGTATCGAGTGGCGCCCAGGGGCGCCCCACGTGCACATAGCGGGTACGACCACCGGATTGCGCACGAATCCAACGACACACCGGCTCATTGCGAACCCCACTGCTAATCACCAGATCCGGCCAGGGCGGACGCAGTTGATCAGCCGAATCATTGTCGATGCCGCGCAGGGTCGACTGCGCCAAAAGGTGGGGCAGGAACACGTGGCGGCGATAGTGCAAAACCTTGGTTTCGCAGGGCCAGCCCAGCGCATCAACAAGGGCGCGTACCTGCCCGCGCTCTCCTGCGCGGTAGGCGTCAATCAACCAAATCACTGGCATTACCAAGGTTCCGTGGGTATAGTTCCAGCCTTTGAAATCTAGCGACTTAGCTTGGCCGACGCAAGGGCAGCTTTGATATGACCGACTATCAGGAATATCTGAATTTCCTCTACACTGCTCTGGAATCGCAGAACAAAAAGCAGCTGGTTCTGTCTGAAAACACCGCGCTGGTGGCCGACATTGGCCTCAGCTCACTGGAGGTGATGGAGTTCATTGAGAAAATCGAGGATCACTTCGATATTTCCATACCGCTCAATATTCTTCCGGATGTAAACACCATCGGCGATCTGGCACGAAAGGTCCGGGAACTGAATCTGTAAAGGTCGCCGCAAGTCACGAGGTAGACTGCTTTCATGCTGTTCGACAAATTCCAAACAATGGCCGACTTCCAGGCCGAACTGGCCCAGCGTCATGTCGAACCATTTGGCGCGGTCACCGAAGAAATTCTCTCCGCCACAGAAGGTGTGGTGCAGGGTCGCAAGGTGATTCTGGCGGGCACCAACAACTACCTCGGACTGTCCTATGACCCGCGCTGCATCAAAGCCTCGCAGGACGCCGCGGCGCGCTGGGGAACCGGGACGACCGGATCGCGGCTGGCCAACGGTTCCTTCGCCGGACACCGGGCTCTGGAAGGCGAAATAGCCCAGTTCTATGGCGTAGACCACGCGATTGTTTTTTCTACCGGTTACGCTGCGACCATGGGGATGTGCTCCACATTAGCAGGTCCCGGCGATGTGATCCTGCTCGACGCCGACAGCCACGCCAGTATCTATGCCGGCGTTAAACTGAGCGGCGCAGACATTATCCGTTTCAAACACAGCGACCCGGAGGACCTCGCCAAGCGACTGCGTCGACTCGGTGACCGCGCCAGCCAGGCACTGATTATCGCCGAGGGTATTTACTCGATGCTGGGCGATGTAGCCCCGCTACAGGAAATCGCAGCCGTAAAGCGCGAGTATGGCGGCTATCTGTTCCTCGACGAAGCGCATTCCATGGGTGCGCTGGGCGAAACCGGTCGCGGTGCAGCCCAGGCAGCGGGCGTGGAAGACGATGTCGATTTCTTCGCCGGCACTTTCAGCAAAAGCCTGGGCGCCATCGGCGGCTTCTGCGTGAGTCGCCACCCGGAACTGGAAGCCATTCGTTTTTGTATCAGTGCCTACATTTTTACCGCGTCCTCATCGCCGTCCGTTATCGCCTCGACACGCGAGGCGCTGCGTATCATCACTGCTGAACCGCAGCTGCGTACGCAATTGTGGCGCAATGCCAACCGCCTTTACGACGGGCTGAAGTCGCTGGGGCTGCCAGTAGGCCCTACCGCCAGCCCGGTGGTTGCGGTGGAGATGGAGGATCGCTCGCGCACCATCGATTGCTGGAAAGCCCTGATGGAAGCCGGTGTCTACGTCAACCTGGTGATTCCACCTGCTTCACCTTCGACCAACTTCCTGCTGCGCAACAGCGTCAGCGCAGCTCACTCAAGTGCGCAGATTGACACTATCATCGCTGCTTACGCCGGCCTCATTGCGGCCGGACTGATTACTCCCTCCAAGGCACACTAATGGAAAAGATTCTGATCACCGGCAATGGCCCGTTGCGCGGTGAAGTGCGTGTGGCCGGCGCAAAAAATGCCGCACTACCGATCATCGCCGCTTCACTGCTGAGCGCGGAGCCGCTGCATATCGGCAATATTCCGGGCGTGCGCGATATCAGTACCGTGCTGCGCCTGATGGAAATGATTGGCGCGCAGTTTGAGCGCAATGACACGGACCTGGCAATCGACACCAGCAAAGTCCACTCGGTGCACGCGCCCTACGAACTGGTGAAAACCATTCGCGCGTCCATCCTGCTGCTGGGACCGCTGCTCGCACGTTTCGGCGAAGCAGATGTGTCGCTGCCCGGCGGTTGCGCGATTGGTTCCCGTCCGGTGAACGAACACATTGCCGGACTGCAGGCGCTGGGTGCCGATATCCACATCGAAGCCGGTTATATCAAGGCCAAAGCCACACGCCTGCGCGGCGCGCACTTCGTGTTCGATGTGCCCTCGGTCACCGCCACTGAAAATCTGCTGATGGCCGCATCGCTGGCAGAGGGCGTCACCACACTGGAAAATTGTGCGCTGGAGCCGGAGATAGGCGACCTCGCGCTGCTGCTGACAGCGATGGGCGCCAGAATCAGTGGTGCCGGCAGCAGCACCATCACGATTGAAGGCGTCAGCGAGTTGCACGGTGCCCACCACCGGGTGCCGCCGGATCGCATCGAAACCGGCACATTCCTGACCGCCGCCGCCGCCACCCGCGGCGCGATCCGTGTACTGGATACAAACCCGGATTTTCTACACCACGTGCTGGGCAAGTTGGAACAGGCAGGCTGCAAGGTTGAGCTGGGCAAGGACTGGATAGACCTCGATACAGGGGGCAAGCGCTGCAAGGCGGTAAACATTCACACCGCCCCTTACCCCGCTTTTCCCACGGATATGCAAGCACAGTTCATGGCACTCAATGCGGTGGCGGACGGCTCGGCCACCGTAGTGGAAAATATCTTCGAAAACCGCTTCATGCACGTTGCCGAATTGCAGCGCATGGGCGCTGATATTGAACTGCAGGGTCACACCGCTATCGTGCGCGGCCGCGAGCGCCTGCAGGGTGCGCCGGTGATGGCCACCGACCTGCGCGCGTCGGCCTCGCTGATCATCGCTGCCCTCGCCGCCGATGGCGAAACGATCATTGACCGTGTCTACCACCTCGATCGCGGCTACGCCAATATCGACACCAAACTGGCGGAAATGGGCGCTATCATCCGTCGCGTGTAGTCGAAACGGCTGATTCGCCGGCAGCTCCTCGTTCGGGACCGCGCACTGCGGTGATACAATAGCCCCCGACAAGGAAACCGACACCATGCCCCAGCGCTTTGCCCAGCTCTCCGATCCCCATCTCAGTTCGCTGCAGAATGTGCGCGCGCGGGATCTATTGAGCAAGCGGGCACTGGGTTATCTCTCCTGGCGTCGCAGACGCCGTTTTGAACATCAGACGAAAGTACTCGATGCGCTCCTCTGCGATCTGGAGCAGGCGACGCTTGAGCAGGTACTGGTCACCGGCGATCTGACCCATATCGGCCTGCCCAGTGAATTCGCGCAGGCGCGCGACTGGCTGCAACAACTGGGCACACCCGACCATGTTGCCCTGGTGCCGGGCAATCACGATGCCTGCGTCGCCGCGCCATGGGACGACACGTTTGCCCTCTGGCAGGACTACATGTTGTCGGATGGACAGCTCAAACAGGGGAGCGGGAAAGCGGATTTTCCAACGTTGCGAGTGCGTGGCGATATCGCCTTCATCGGCTTGTCCACCGCCTGTCCCACGCCGCCGTTAATGGCCACCGGCACTCTCGGTGAAGCGCAGGTACAGGCGCTGCCGGCATTGTTGCAGCGCGCTGCGGACGACAACCTGTTTCGCGTGGTGTACCTGCACCACTGCCCGATCAGCGGGCAGGAAAAATGGCGTAAGCGTCTGACTGATGCGCCGCAGATACAGGCCGTGCTGCAGGAATATGGCGCCGAGCTGGTGTTACACGGCCACGGTCACCGCGGCCACTTCAGCGAACTGCAGACCCGCTGCGGTCAGCTGCCTGTCATCGCCGTGCCCTCGGCTTCGGCGCTGGGTTTACACGGAGCGGACATTGCCCACTACAACCGTTACGAGGTCGAGCGCCAGGACGGTGGCTGGCAGCTGCGCATCGACACCCGGCGTTACCAGAGCGTGCCGGGGGAGTTTGCGGCGGGAGAAAGCAGGACGCTGCGCATTGCGCGCAGCTAGAATTATTCAGGCGTCTTCCGCTGCCGCTTTCTCCAGAGCGCCTTTCACCAGCATCAGGTCGGCAATGGAATCCACGTCAATCGCAGCGTTGGCATAGGGCAGGATCACCGCTCGCATACGCAATCCCAATCGTTTGCTCAGCTTGGCTAACGCCTCCTCCAGCGACAGTAATCCCATGCGGTAGCGGATCACGGCCCACCACCCCAACAGGCCGATCACCACCAGGGGTTTTTTGCGTTCCTGTTCAATTTTGCGCCAGAACTTGGCGGCCCTGCGCCCTTCCGGTGTGATGAAGGCAAAGAGGTTACAGCCACAGAAATCACCGTCGCTGAAACGCAAAACCGTTTTACGGATACCGGGATAGGCCTCTGCCACCAGCGCGTAAGGCGCCAGGCCTACGGTGATATCGACATCGTCGGCCAGACTCTGCCGACCGAAGGCATCGACAATTTCCGGGGTGAGCAGCGGATGGTCCGCTGTCGTCAACAGTACCGCTTCCTCCGGGCCCAGACCCTGCATTGCCTGATACGCGCTGGTGCTGGGACTGACGCCGGGTTCAGTCCAGCTGATCTCACCATCGTCGATCCACTTCTGCAGTGCGGCATCGGTGGCCACTTCACTGGCCTCAGGCCCGGTCATGCAGATGCGTTTAACCACTCGCGACGAGCGCAGTGAATTGAGCACCCGGCGCACCATGGGGGTACCGTCGAGATCAATCATCGCCTTACTGCCAGCTTTGGTGTGGTTGATCAGCGAGTCTGCCTTGGTGCGATCGCCGGCAAGTACAATCGCCGTCATTTGGTGTGTTTCAGGATCCAGATGCATCGCTACAGTTCTTTTTGGTATACGCGGTAGCGTTTATACGCTTCGCCGCCAATCGTTTCAATGATGTTCCGCATGCCGTCGTTGTCTTCCAGAATCCAGCCCATCTCAACATCTCGCACCCCGCGCGCATGCAGCGCCTTACGCACGGCGTCTATCACCATAAAGGCCAGGGTAGGGCCAAGGCGTGAGTGCTGGAAGCTCAACTTCACGCCCATAAGCGGCACACGCGCGGTCTTCGGATGTCGCACTTTCAGCCGCCACAGCAGCTTGGCCCAGCCGAAAGGCAGCAGTTTGCCTTTGAGGTCGCGCGCTGCTTCATTGAGATTGGGCAGCGCAACAATAAAGGCCACGGGCTCGCCGTCGTATTCAGCGATCTGGATGTAGTCATCGGGCATCAGCTTGGTCAGTGTGCTGACCGTTTCGGCCCATTCAGCTTCCGCCAAAGGCACAAACCCCCAGTTGTTTTGCCATGCGTCGTTGAAAATCTCGCGCATAATGGCTGCGTCTTGCAACAGGTGCTTGCGCCGCACCTGACGCACGACAACACGATCGGAAACGCGACTGGCAAGACGCTGCATGACCCGCGGGGCTTCAAAATCCGGGCGCACATGATAGGCCAGCAAATCCTTCACACCGATGTAACCCAGCGCTTCCAATGCAGGGCCATACCAGGGACGGGCGTGACCCATCAACACATAAGGCGGCGTGCTGAAGCCATCCACCAACAGGCCCACTTCCTCGTTCACATGCAAATTGAACGGGCCACGCACCTGCACCATGCCTTCACTGCGCAACCAGTCCTGCGCCGCTGTCAGCAGGGCTGCGAATATCGCCCTATCCTCCTCTGCTTCGAGCATACCGAAATAACCGGCCGCATCACCGTGTTGCTTGAGATGCATTTCGTCGATCTGTGCAGTGATTCGACCCACCGGCCTGCCATTGCGCATTGCCAACCACGCGCGCCAGCGAGCGTGTTCGAAAAAGTGATTGGCCGGTGACACCTGGTCGCGTGCCATGAAACCGAGCGGCGCGATCCAGACAGGATCTGACGCATAGATCCGTTGCGGCAACGCCAGAAACTGGCGCCACTGCTCAGGGCTGGACACCACCTCAACGGAGATCGGCGCATCATTATTGTTTTCAACTGCCATAGTGTTGCGCTGCGTCTGGAAGATGGCTGGGAGTATACAGTCGAATGAACGCCCTGAAAAACGGATGCAGACCGCATTGTAAAATGTAAGGCTCGCAACACCTGCTGAAATTCACGCGCATCAGAATGCAGCCCACCCCAAGAAGAGCATGGGTAGCTTCATATCTTCGGTGTATACTGCCGCCTTTGCGCGCAAGCACAGCTGAAGCCATCTCCACGCGTTTCCAGCGAGGCTGAATTACGAAGGCACGGCACCACCTCAGGTGCCAAACGGACCAGATTCTGAACTGATGAATGACACATCATCTACTGGCCCTCGCGCCGACAAAATAGCAGTGCTACTGCCGTCTCTGGAAGGAGGCGGAGCGGAACGGTCCATGTTGAACCTCGTTGCCGGCTTTCTGGCTCGCGGCAGGGCTGTGGACCTGGTGCTATGCCAGGCCAAAGGTGCCTATCTCGGCGAGATTCCGCCTGGCGCGAATATGATAGAACTGCAGGCAACCGGCGGCTTGCAGTCCCGATGGCTTGCCGCGGTGGGTAATCCAGGCGACTTTTTTCCGCTGCTGCGCCCTGTGCTGCTGGCCAGCAAGATCGCCCCGGAAATCGCCCGCATCCGTTCGCTACGAGACTATCTGGCGCATTCTCAGCCGGATATCATTTTATCGGCCCTTACCTACGCCAATCTCGTCGCGCTCTGGGCAAAGCGTGGTGCGGATTCGCCCGCGCCAGTGGTGGTCAGTGAGCGCATCGCCCTGTCGCACTATTGTGCCGCGCCGTCCAACGCCCGCAAATGGCGCTGGCGCTACCTGCCGGAGGTAGTGAAGCGCACCTATGCCAGAGCTGATGCCGTGGTGGCCGTCTCCGAGCATGTGGCCAATGATTTGACCGCGACTATCGGGCTGGACTCGCGGTCTGTCAGCACCATTTACAATCCGGTGGTGGATGATTCACTGCGCGCCCTTGCGCAGCAGGAGCCTGCCCACCCGTGGTTTGCCGCTGGCGCCACTCCCGTTGTGCTGGCGGCGGGGCGGCTTACCGAGCAGAAGGATTTTGCCACGCTGCTGCACGCCTTCGCTAAAGTTCGCGCGCTGCGCGACGCGCGACTGGTGATCCTGGGCGAAGGCAGGCTGCGCGCAGATCTTGAATCCCTGGCGCAGCAGCTGGGTATTGGCGAAGACGTGGACATGCCTGGCTTTGTCGAAAATCCCTTCCAGTACATGGCGCGCGCTGCTGTACTGGTGCTTTCATCGCGGTACGAGGGGCTTCCCGGCGTACTCATTCAGGCGCTGGCCTGCGGTTGTCCTGTCGTCAGCACAGATTGTCCCGGCGGCTCCAAAGAAATTCTTGCAGAAGGGAAATTCGGCGCGCTGGTAGACGTCGGCGACGCTGCCGCAATGGCCACAGCAGTGCTGGCGGAACTGGACAACCCCTCCCCCAAGGACGTGCTGTTGCAACGCGCCGAAGATTTCTCCATCGCCAGCGGTGTCAGCAACTATCTGGCACTGCTGGACGCTGTGACCAAGCGGGTCGCAGCGGGAAAATAAGAGACAGATTTGCCATGTGTGGAATTACCGGTTTTATACAGTACAGGGGCGGCAGCCGCGACGAACTCACCCAGCGCTGCCAGAGCATGGCAGACACCATTGCGCACCGCGGTCCAGACGCCGACGGGGTTTGGGTCGATGACACGTTTCCCCTGGCGCTGGGCCATCGTCGCCTCTCCATCATCGATCTCTCAGCGGCCGGTGCACAGCCTATGGTGTCTGCTTCAGGCCGCTATGTGCTGTCATTCAATGGTGAGATCTACAATTTTTCCCGATTGCGCCAGGAACCCGGTGTGTCCAGCTACCCTTTCCAGGGGCATTCCGACACCGAGGTCATACTGGCAGCGGTACATCACCTGGGGGTAGAGCGGGCCGTCAGCAAACTGGAGGGCATGTTCGCGCTGGCGCTGTGGGACCGGGAAGAGCGCTGCCTGTGGCTGGCGCGCGACCGCGTTGGCAAGAAGCCGCTGTACTACGGCTGGTGCGGCGACAGCTTTCTGTTTGGCTCCGAGCTCAAGGCGCTGCGCAGACACCCGGATTTTGAGCGTGAACTGGACCGCAATGCGCTCGGACAGTACATGCAGTATGGCTGGGTATCCCAGCCGCAGTCGATTTACCGCAATGTGCGCAAACTACCGCCGGGCAGCCTGCTCAAGCTGACGCAGGACTGCCAACCCTGGTCCGCTCAACCGACGCAATTCTGGTCTGCCAAAGCGGTGGCGGAACACGGTGAAAAAAACCGCTTTGGCGGCAGTTACCAGGACGCGATCCAACAGCTTGATAACGTACTGCATCAATCGGTGGCCGACCGTATGGTGGCCGATGTGGAACTCGGCGCCCTGCTCTCCGGCGGTATCGATTCCTCCATGGTGGTTGCATTAATGGCGAAATTGTCCGACCGGCCGGTCAAGACATTCAGCATCGGATTCTGGGAGGAGAAATACAACGAGGCCGAATACGCCGCTGCCGTGGCGCGCCATCTAAACACCGAGCACCACGAAATTTATGTCACCCCCGAGCAGGCATTGGACGTGGTGCAGCAGCTGCCTCACATTTATGACGAGCCGTTTGCCGACTCGTCGCAAATCCCTACCTACCTGGTGTGTCAGCTGGCCAGAGAACAACTCAAGGTGGTGCTGACCGGCGACGGCGGTGACGAACAGATGGCCGGCTACCGGCGCTACA
Source organism: Halioglobus sp. (assembly GCA_041396025.1). Taxonomy (GTDB): domain Bacteria; phylum Pseudomonadota; class Gammaproteobacteria; order Pseudomonadales; family Halieaceae; genus Marimicrobium. Next base: position 203,194 of record JAWKZL010000007.1, read on the forward strand.
GAAACTGCCTGTCGCACTGGCGGGACGTCCAGCGGGTTCCCCAAAGCGCCAGAAAAGTGGTGGAACCGATCACCCGCGCATTGGGTACCGGGAGTTGGCAGTGGGCAGAGCGCTATGCGCAGGAAGGGCGCAACGTACCGCGCTGGACCCGCAAACTGGGGAAAATCAGCCAGCGCTCCTGTAACTGGGCTGCCAATTCACCACAGGAAGTGCTGGCCAACAAATTCAACAAATGCCTGGCGATCGACCAGTTCGTACCCGGCGCGATGAATGCCGCAAACCCGCTTACAGACCCCTCGTACTGGGCCGATGTCGAGGACCCGCTGCTGTCCATGCTGCACTACGACTACATCGGCTACCTGCCGGACGACATCCTGGTCAAGGTGGATCGCGCCAGCATGGCCGTGGGCCTGGAGGCCCGCGCCCCGCTGCTGGATACGCGCGTGCTGGAATTCGCCTGGTCGCTGCCCCGCGATTACATCTTCGACGGCAATACCGGTAAACGCGTGCTGCGCGATCTGCTGACACGGTATGTACCGCGCGAACTGATCGATCGGCCAAAACGCGGCTTCAGCGTCCCGATCAAGGAGTGGCTGGTGGGTCCATTGCGGGATTGGGTTGAAGATCTGATCTCTGAAGATGCCTTGAAACAGCAGGGCGTATTCGACGTCAAAAGCATCCGGGATGCCTGGCACCAGCACCTTTACGGGTGGGCCAATCACTCGGAACTCATGTGGTCTGTGCTGATGTTTCAGGCCTGGTGGCAGGCGCAATCCAGCGAGCGCTGAAACAGCCCGTTCCCGGCGCGAAAAACGCGCTCCCAGGCGATCACAGCTACCGTATTCAGCGCGCTCAGCGCGCGCGGCTTGACAAACCCCCGGCGGCGCAAAGGTGCTCACGCGCACTCGACCCGAACGTTGGAGGGTTTAATATTAAATCTTAATAATCAATTAGTTATAGACATTTCTGCAGGCGTATTCGGCGCCAGTCGCGGGCAAATTTCCACCTTGCAAAACCGCCTTTAACGCACTTGCGGACTGCGCCATGCGCCGAATGTTCCGCCGTTAAATGGGATTGTTCACACCGGCCATTGGTATTATTTCCTATAAGCCGCAAAGCCCAAAATGCTAGGATTACACCTCATCAGATAACCCTTTTCTGGGCCTGAATTTAAGGGTGCCCGCATGTACACGAACTTGTAGAAAAACAACAAGTGGCCCGTAAAACCAGTAGGGGAATTTATTGAATAGAGCGTCATTCCTCTGTCTTGAGGGGATGTACAGCGTCTGTTTTGAAATTTGATACAACGGCGGACAGATCGTCGAAAACGAGGAATCTACATTGTCACAAGTCAACGTGAATGCCACGCCAACCAGCCACCACCTGCCCTTCCGTTCAGCCGATTTTGCCACGCTGACCGAAGCGCTCGACTATGCCGCCCAGGGCGAAACCGGTGCTAACTTTTACACTGGCCGAGGCGCCATCTACGCCAGCCTGACCTATGGTGAACTGCGTACCCAGGCACTCGAACTGGCTCACAAACTGCTCGGACTGGGCCTGCAAAAAGGCGACCGCGTCGCGCTGGTAGCCGAGACCAATCCTGATTTCATTCGCTTTTTTTACGCCTGCCAGTACGCAGGCCTGATTCCTGTCGCACTGCCGGCTTCCGTTAAGGTCGGCGCTCACTGTGCCTACGTGGCGCAGTTACACCTGTTGTTGCAAGCCAGTGACGCCATGATCGGCGTGGCCTCTGAAGGCTATTTGCCCTTCCTCCAGGAAGCGAGCAATGGCCTGAACATTCGTATGGTCGACGCGCCGGAGGCCTTTTATGCCCTGCCCGACGCGCAGCAGCAACTCCCCACAGTCGATCCTGAAGACATTTCCTATATCCAGTACACCTCCGGCAGTACGCGTTTCCCCCGCGGCGTGGTCATCAAGCATCGCACAGCAATGGCTAACCTCCACGGCATCATCTCGCACGGCCTGCAGATGACAGCGGAGGATCGCATGATGTCATGGTTGCCCTTCTACCACGACATGGGGTTGGTCGGCTTTGTGCTGGTGCCAATGGCTGCACAGGTGTCCATCGACTACATGGATACGCGTGAATTTGCCATGCGCCCGCGTATGTGGCTGTCGCTGATGACCCAGACCCGCGCCACCATTTCATTTGCGCCGTCCTTTGGCTACGACCTTTGCGCGCGCCGCGTCAGACCCAGCGATGTGGAAACCTACGACCTCAGCAACTGGCGGGTCGCCGGTATTGGCGCGGAGATGATTCGCCCACAAACACTGGAATACTTTGCCGAGATGATGGAGCCTGCCGGCTTCAACCGCCGCGCTTTCCTGGCCTGCTACGGCATGGCTGAGTGCACACTGGGTGTCAGTTTCTCCCCGCTGTGGACCGGCTTCACCACGCACCATATCGACAGCGACCACCTCTCCGATCACCACGAAGCGGTACTGCTGGACGAAGACGACACCCAGGGCCGGGGTCGCCATTTCGTCAACTGCGGCATTCCCATGCCCGGTTTTGAAGTTGAAATCCGCGATGACAACCGCGTGCTTGACGACTGGCAGAGTGGGGTGATTTACCTGCGCGGCCCCAGCGTCATGTCGGGTTACTTCAATCTGCCGGAAGAGACCAGCCACGCGCTGTGTGAAGACGGCTGGCTCAACACCGGCGACATCGGCTATCTGGTGGATGGCGTACTCACCATCACCGGACGCAAGAAAGACCTGATCATCATCCACGGCCGCAATATCTGGCCACAGGACCTGGAACACGTTGCGGAAACCCAGCCGGAAGTGCGCGCTGGCGATGCGGTAGCCTTCTCCGCGCCCAACAGCGATGGCGAGGAACTTTGCGTGTTGATGGTGCAGTGTCGCGAGACAGACACCGCCAAACGCAACAACCTGGTTCGTCGCCTCACTGCACTGGTGCGCATGGAAATGAGCCTGGACTGCTATGTGGAACTGGTTCCAATTCACTCCCTGCCGCGCACCTCATCCGGCAAGCTGTCACGCGCCAAGGCGCGACTCGACTTCATCAATGCCAACGATATGGACAAGCTCGACGCCGCTGCTGAAGAAGTGCGGCTGAGGGTGGCATCCGCCTGATTGTCGCCGGCAACCTGATCGCCGTTACCGGCGCCACGGGTTTTATCGGCACCAGCCTGTGCCGTCAACTATTGGCACAAGGCTTCCAGGTACGTGCGCTGGTCAGAAACCCGGCAAAAGCTGCGCACCTCGCCGCCTGCGGCGCGGTTCTCATCGAAGGTGACCTGGCAAATCCGGCCGCCCTGCAGCAATTGGTCGCTGATTGCGACGCTGTCATCCACGGCGCCGGCGCTGTCCGGGGGAATTCGCAGGCTGATTTTGACCGCGTGAATGTCACTGGCACCGCCGCCCTGCTACAAGCTGTCAACGCTCAAACCCGCCCGCCGCTGTTCCTCCTGCTGTCATCCATCACCGCCAGAGAACCGCAGCTGTCCTGGTACGCGTGCAGTAAACGGGAGGGCGAGAAGCTACTCGACAACTATCCCGAGCTCAACCACCTCATCCTGCGCCCACCGGCCGTGTATGGCCCCGGCGACCGGGAAATGTTACCTATCTTCCAGTGGATGCAACGGGGTATTGCCCTTGTGCCGGGCTCGCCGGAAGCGCGCAATTCGCTGATCCACGTCTCGGACCTGGTAAGCGCGATCATCGCCTGCCTGCGCAGCGACACCGCGTGCGGACAAACCCTGACCCTGTGCGATGGCAAGCCGCAGGGCTACAGCTGGCGCGAAATGGCCGCTATCGCCGCGCAACACTGGTCGCGACCGGTGCGCCTGTGGTGCGTGCCGCGCTGGCTGCTCAATGGCGTTGCCGCGTTGAACAGTTGGGCTGCTGGCTTTACCGGTCGGGCAGCGATGCTCACGCCGCCCAAATTGCGCGAGCTGCGACACCAGGATTGGGTGGTCGACAACACGGCAATTACCGCAGCAACAGGCTGGACGCCTGAAATTGCACTGCGCGCAGGGCTGCAACAGCTCAAAATACCACCACTTTGACCACGAATAACGCGGCTATAGTGCGATATAATGCGCGGCCATTCACCGCAAAACTCGATGGCAGGTAGACTTACTCGTGGCTGAATTCATCGTCGGCAATCCATTGCGCAAACTGGCACGCGACCACCGGGTGGTGCGCCAAATGCTGTGGCGCCTGGATTTCGCCGTAGTCTGGCTGCTGGCAAAAGTGGCACAGCTACTGCCGGTGGACGCGGCCTCCAGGTTGGGTAATTCCATGGGCAGATGGATAGGCCCAAACTGAAGCAGAAAACCGCTATATACCGGGCAAATATGTCCATCGCATTCCCAGAGCTTAGCGCCCCACAGCTTGATCAACTGGTGGTAGACGCCTGGGGTCGCTCAGGTCGCGTATTGGCCGAATATCCACACCTCGCTACGATTCTGGCCGAGCCGGAACGACTGCAGATCGACATTCGCGAGCCCATTGAGACTTACCAGAACCCTGCCAAGCCCTGCGTTATAGTCACCGCCCACCAGAGCAACTGGGAAGTGGTGTGCTCCGCCATGGCAAAAATGGGCATCCCCAACGCCAGTCTTTACTCACCCCCGACCAACCCTTTGCTGGATCGCATGCTGCTGGATTCCCGGCGCGCATTGAACTGCGAACTGTTGCCGCGGGAAAACAGCGCTCGCCTGTTGATGCGCGCATTGAAACACGGTCAAACGGCGGCAATGGTGATGGACCGCCGCGTTGACGAAGGCAAGCCCATTCGCTTTTTCGGTCGCGATAAGAACTCCACCATAATGCCCGCCAAACTGGCATTGAAGTTCAACTGCGACCTGGTACCGGTACAGGTCGAGCGATTACACGATGCCCACTACAAAGTCACATTCCATCCGCCAGTGAGGCCGCGCGATAGCAGCGCGGATGAAACCACCCAGGCCATCGATATGATCCAGCAGGTGCACGAGCACTTCGAACAGTGGATTCGCCAGCAGCCGGAAGACTGGTTCTGCTCGAAACGACTATGGCCAAAGGGTATAACCGCCACAACCAGGGAGACCGGCAGCGATGCCGATACCAATTCCTATGCAGCCTGAATCCGTGCAGCAACCGAAGCAACATCAATCCATTCGCCTGTTCGAGAACGAGTTGCTCGAGCGCCTGTCGCACGTGCACCCGATCACGCCACTGCTGATGTGGGGCCCCATTGCCACCTGGCTACTGTGGCGCAGCCTGTCCGTGTATGAACTGCCGGGCATACCAGTCCTGGCCATAGCGATCGCCGGTGTTTTCGTATGGACGCTGAGCGAGTACTGCCTGCACCGCTTCCTGTTCCACTTTCCAGCACGTAGCAAGACCGGAAAGTGGCTGGTCTTTCTGTTTCACGGCAACCACCATGAAGATCCCAAAGACAAGACACGGCTGGTGATGCCGCCTGCCGGCGCGATACCGATCATGGCCGTGCTCTACCTGCTGTTTGGGCTGTTTATTCCCCAGCCGTGGATCCAGCCGTTCTGCGGCGGTTTTATCGTCGGGTACCTGATTTACGACTACATTCACTATTCCACGCATCACTTCCCGATGAAAAATCGGCTGGCCAAATTCATCAAGCACTATCACCTTAAACACCACTTCTCGGGTGAGGGTGGACGCTATGGAGTGAGCTCGCCGATCTGGGATTGGGTATTTGGCTCTGACCCCGGCCGTGGCTGACAGCTGCAGTGCCCGAGTTTTATCTGATCCCAAAGCGATTGGCGCGCAAAGCGCCTATTCTGGTCGCTATTGCTCGCCGGATTGAGGGTGCCGTATTTCGAAGTATCTTCTGGGTAACGCGCAAGTTGAGCATCGAGCGCGCCCTGCAATTGTCGGGATACGCGTTCCGCCTGCTGGGCACCCGCTCCGACAAAGCGGCAAAAGCGCGCGAGAACCTGGCTATCGCTTTTCCTGACCAAACACCACAGTGGCGTGAGAAACCCACCCGGCAAATTTTCCGT
>JAWKZL010000008.1:0-182208 GCA_041396025.1 Halioglobus sp.
GTAACAGCTAAGAGATGCTACTGTATTATCGTAATCCGTGGCCAGCCGTGTTCCATCGGGATTATATAACCAGACTTCTGGATAGAAGCTGGTGTTGGCACCGGTTTCAGATACGTTGATTATGGCTGAATCACCCGCGCTGGCGAAGAAGACGAAGGAGTCAATGTCACCCGTCGTGATACTGCCCATCGCTCCCTGCCCGCTAATCAGAAATCCGCTTTCGTTTGCATAAGGCATATGGCTGAAGTGGATCTCGTAGTTTCCGGGGTAATCATCGTCATCATCGGTAACCAGAATTCGGTACGTCCCGGTCTGTTGCAACTTGCAGCTGCCGGTAGAGAAGCAATCTAGTGCTGCCACCGTACTATCGTAATCGGTAGCCAGCAGCGTACCATTGGGGTTATATAGTCGGACCTCTGGATAGAAGCTAGTATTGACACCGGTTTCTACCACTCGAATATGCACTGCCTCGCCTGCGTTGGCATTGAAGACAAACTCATCTGTTTCGCCAATCGTCGATATTTGTCCCGTTACTATTCCATCCTGTATTAGCGCCACTTGTGCCATAACTTGAACTGGCCCTAAAAACATTAAAAGCAGAAAGAGCCTCGGTGAGAAAATTCTTCCCTTCAGGAAATCGAGAAATTTGAAGTTCGTACAATCAGTGGAAACAGCTTTTATTGAATATAGAGGTAATTCCATTGGTTCATCTCCATATAAAACCACTTTGAGGAATAGAAAGTTGGAGCGATGAATACGAGTCATTCGCTGTTGGAAATATATTCGCTGCTCCGCTGCGAATTATTATTGTTTGAGTTTATCTAAATTGCCAAAACTACATTGAGTGTCTAGTTCACGCTGAAGAAGCAAGACTAGTTTGCACTTTTATACGCTGCTGTGACTCGCATTTTCAGTATCACACAAAAACAGGATTAGGCAAGGACAATAATAAAATATATTTTAGTGTGGCGCGATTCATACATGGAGCGACTTATCGAGCTGGAAGCAAAGTAATCAGTCGCTTCTTCATTTCCGTTTACTCCTGCAAAAACTGACTGTAGTGGCTCAGTAAATTTGTCCATTCACTAAGGGGTAATATAATCCCCCAAGAGCATGAATGGGAACAAGTATGAGCAGAAGACAAAGACGAGCGTTCAGTCCTGAATTTCGATTGGAAGCCGCGCAATTGGTAGTGGATAAAGGCTACACAGTCCGAGAGGCAGCCGAGGCGATGAGCGTTGGGCAATCATCCATGGATCGTTGGGTGGCGCAATTACGCAAGGAGCGTAACGGTGAAACGCCCAGGGGCGCAGCGATGACAGCTGATCAGCAACGGATCAAAGAGCTGGAGAAGCAGGTTCGTCGTTTGGAGGAGCACAATACGATACTAAAAAAGGCTTCGGCTCTCTTGATGTCAGACACGCTGAACAGGTAAAGCTGATTGAGCGATTTCGAGAGAGCCATCGTATCACCGTACTGTGTGAAGCCTTTGGTCTTGGCTATAGCACGTTAAAGTATCAGCGTCGCCAGGCAAGGCAGATTGACCCGTTCAAGATTGCGCTGCAGGCGTCGATCAGGGCTTGTCATCGCCAAAGCAACGGCTCAGCCGGCGCACGAACGCTGGCAACGATGGTGAGTTTGCAGGGGGTACCGTTAAGCCGTTATCGAGCCGGTCGGTTGATGAAGCAGCTGGACTTGCACAGTACACAGCAACGTAAGCACCGGTACCGCAAGGCGACCCAATTACACCTGGCTATCGATAACACACTGGATCGCAAGTTCACGGTTGATCGGCCTAACCAGGTTTGGTGCAGCGATGTGACCTATGTCTGGACAGGCCGATGTTGGTCTTACCTGGCCGTGGTGTTGGATCTATATGCGCGTAAGCCGGTTGGTTGGGCGCTCTCTCAATCGCCTGATAGCAAGCTAACAGCCAAGGCGTTAAGTCGTGCGTATGAGTCACGCGGCAAACCGCAAGGTGTACTATTTCATTCCGATCAGGGCAGCCACTTTACCAGCACGTACTTTCGTCAACACCTGTGGCGTTACCGCTTCCAACAAAGCATGAGTCGCCGAGGCAACTGCTGGGACAACGCGCCGATGGAGCGATTTTTTAGAAGCCTCAAGGGTGAATGGATACCGGAAATCGGCTATCGTTCTTTTGAGGAGGCGGAGCGTATGATCAACGGGTACATAATCGGCTATTACAGCCGGTATAGGCCCCATCGACACAATGGTGGCTTGCCGCCAAACAAGGCAGAGGAAAACTATCAGTTGACCTCTAAAACTGTGGGCAAAAATACTTAGCCACTACAAAGTTGCGAGGGGGAGGAGTGTAATAATGCAGCGAAAGCCTATGATGACTGCAAGAATGCCATAGAGAGAAAGAAGGCCAACGAAGCCCGCGGTTATGGGGAAAATCGAGGCGATGATACGCACGGAGCGTCTGACATCTATCAAGGGAAAGACGTCGATAACTCTGGCAGAGATTTCAGCGACAAAAATTAAAGCGCCGTCTCTAACAGACTAAGCATGAGAACAATTGTGCCAAGCGACACCACTCTAAATCATTACTACACCAAGGATAGGCATCATGAAGAAAATTGTGTTTATGGCTTTAACTCTCCTACTCTCATCGAGCCTGTATGCTGCGACTTTGGGTGGCACCTACGTTGCAGATAACGGCGATACTTACATTTTCAGCGGTGATGGTACGGGTAAGTTTATTCAGGTTCGTTCAATTAACGGCAACCCTGGAAAAGTCATCACCGAGTTTGACTGGTCGTTGGATGGTAAGGAGATAACTGTGGTGCACACCAAGAAGATTCTTATTGGGTCCGCTGGGTATGATCAAGAGCAGGAAATAAATAAAAAATTCTCCGCTAACATCGAATACGATGACACGAAGTTTGTAGCCGGATCTACCTACTGGAAACAATAGTTACCTGGGTATTTCCAGATTAACTTAACGAAATTGCTAAAATCGGTGGATGAATACATCTAAGCGCCACCGATTCCCTCCCGATATTATTTCCTATGCAGTCTGGCTCTACTATCGTTTCAATCTCAGCCACCGCGATATTGAAGATCTGCTCGCTGAGCGAGGCATTATGGTAACCCGAGAATCGGTCCGCCTCTGGTTTATAAAATTTGGAGGGAGAACTATAGAGTAGGCAGAACCGCGTTAGGGCTCTTCATCATTAACGGGGGACACCGGCATTCATTAAACTGATTTTGCGAAGATCGTTTAATGGAGAGAATACCGATGTCCCACGCAGGAATGATTATAGGCATACCCGGCCTTGAAGTTGTACGGGTAAAAAGCAAGCGCTGTATTGATGTCTGGGCCAGGCCGCACCGCAGGCAGGTTACCTGCATACATTGCGGTGGTTCACAGCTAAGGATCAAGGCCACACACAAGCGCACGGTGAAGCACACCAGACGCGGTAATCAGGTGATGATATTGCATCTCAAGGTGCCCAAGTATCATTGCCAGTGCTGTGGCCGCTACTTCCGCCATTCATTCCCCGGTCTCAGGCCCCGCTATCGCTCCTCGGACACGTACCAGATGGAGGTGTATGAGGCCCACGATGGTGGGGTGACACAGCGTAAGCTCTCGCGCACGCATCAGATCAGCAGCGCCACTGTGGAGCGCTGGTATCGGGATCATCTGGGTATTAGATGTTCCGAGATGGATAGACGGCGCTGCCCGCGAGTACTGGGTATTGATGAACATTTTTTCACCCGCAAGAAGGGCTATGCCACCACCTTTGTGGATCTTAAGAATCACTCGGTGTTTGACGTCAACCTGGGGCGCTCGGAACCCAGCTTACGCCCCTATTTAAAGCGTTTGCGGGGGCGTGGCCATGTGCAGGTGGTCGTCATGGACCTGTCGGAAACCTACCGCAGTATCGCCCGGAAATACTTCCCCAACGCAACCATCGTGGCCGACCGGTTCCATGTTGTTCGCCTGATCAACCAGCACTTCCTGAAGGTCTGGCAGCAGTACGATCCTGACGGCCGTAAGAACCGGGGCTTGATCAGCCTGATGCGGCGGCATCAGTGGCGTTTGAGTGGCGAGCAGCATGCGAACCTGATGACGTACCTCGCTGATTATCCGGTATTGCAGGCGCTCTATGCGGCCAAACAAAAGCTGGTCGGCTTCACGCTACTCAAGACACTCACTGCCCGGCGTGCCAAGGCGAAGCTACCGCAGTATTTTGAGTTACTTGATCAGCTGCGGGATAGCCCACTGCGGGCACTGGCAACGACACTGACCAGTTGGATGGAACCCATTGTTGCAATGTGGCGTTTTAGCAAGAGCAACGGCATTACCGAGGGCTTCCACAACAAGATGGAAATGATTTCGAGAAGGGCTTATGGTTTTAGGAACTTTGAGAATTATCGGTTGAGAGTACTGACCCACTGTGGGTGGGATGGGATAATCAATCGTGTACGTATGAATGCCCATCCCCCGTTAATTGGGTAGAGCCAAAGGAAAAAATGGTAGCTACGGGTGGACTTGAACCACCGACCCCAGCATTATGAATCGTGCTGGAGATTTTTAAGCGATTGATTTTATTAACTTAAATCCGAACACCCGCAGCGCATTTTGCAGCACAGAGCACAACAAATCACAGCAAGTCCCGCAAATCTCCCGCAAGGGGTGCACCGACCCCCTATAGCTCGGTCCGCCAATCGCGACACTTTATTTGTCGCAATAGCTTGATCGCGACAGATAAATGCGTTTATATGTCGCAATTGAAGAAAGCGCGACATAACCCCTATGCCCAAACAAGTCTCAGAAGAGGAACTTGAAGCCATTCGGAGAGCCGTTGGCGGCTTTCCAGAGGGCGCCTCTATTGACGAGATAAGCGATGCCATAGAGCCAAGTATCCATCGCAGAACACTGCAACGGCGGCTGGCCGTACTGGTGGAAAGGAAGCAACTCCTTCTCGAAGGGGGAGGGCGTGGTAGTCGATACAAAGTTCCAGCTATCCGTACTGATGTAAACATCGAGGTAGGTGGAGCACAGCTTAGTTTGACCAGCGGAATCCCCGAGGTCGAGATCTATACCCCAATCTCAGAGGTCGGCGCAGAGATTAAACGACTTGTGAGGCAACCCATTCAGCATAGGCGCCCTGTGGGCTACAACCGGGACTTTATCGGAACTTATCAGCCCAACCGCACTTTCTACCTGCCCGAGGAAGTGCGTAAACATTTACTGGAGATCGGTCAATCCCAAGCGGGTGTACTCGCAGCGGGAACCTATGCCTTGCAAATCTACAACAGGCTGTTGATCGATCTGACGTGGAATTCCAGTCGTCTTGAGGGAAACACCTATTCCCTACTTGAAACTGAACGGCTCATCGAATTGGGTGATAGCGCCGAGGGCAGGGATGCTCTGGAAACCCAGATGATCCTGAACCATAAAGCAGCCATTGAATTACTCGTGCAGTCAGCGGCGGATACGGGGTTCAACCGATACACCATATGTAACCTCCACGCGCTGCTTTCAGAAAACCTGCTGCCAGATCCTGCAGCCTGCGGCCGCTTGAGGCAGCACTCGGTCGGCATTGGTGCAAGCGTGTTCCAACCGCTGCAAGGCGGCGCGTTGATAAATGAATGTTTTGATGAGGTGTTATTCAAGGCAGACGCAATCAAAGATCCTTTCGAGCAGGCATTCTTCGCCATGGTGCAGTTGCCTTATCTGCAAGCTTTTGACGACGTGAACAAACGCGTATCTCGCCTGGCAGCAAACATTCCTTTCATTCGAGAAAACCTGAGCCCCCTCTCTTTTGTCGATGTACCTGAGAAAGTCTACATTGATGGCTTGCTAGGCATCTATGAACTCAATCGCACTGAATTGTTGGCTGATGTTTTTGTTTGGGCCTATGAGAGATCTTGCGCCCGCTATTCTGCGGCCCGTCAATCACTCGGTGATCCCGATCCGTTTCGGTTGCGTTACAGGGAATTCATCGCTCAGCTGGTCTCCAATATCGTCCGTTCCGCTCTAAACAAGCGCGAGGCGGTTTCAGCTATAAAGCAGTTCATAGAACAAGAAATTGTGGAGCAAGACAGAGCGCGCTTCATGGAAATGGTGGAGACGGAACTGACTGGTTTGCATGAGGGAAATATCGCCAGATATAAGTTGAAACCTTCAGAGTTTGAAAACTGGTTAAAGAGATGGAGTTGAAGTAAAGATACCGTCTTATTCCACAGTGATGTAAATGAAATAGGAGCCATTTTATTTCACTTTTACCGCTAAAAGTGAAATAAAAGGATAGGAAATACTAACGGCCTATTGAGAGTAGACATCCTCGCTGATTGTGTCGACTGGACCTGCTGACCTGTCGAAATACCCGATTATTGACCCGAAAATCATCTGATCACAGATCCAGTACGGCGTCGAGCCGGCCTTCGAAGAAGATGGCCAACTGGGACAGTGTGATACTCCAGTTCTGGATCGGCATCGTCCACTTCTTGCTCGCGTTTTGAACGCCCAGATAAAGCAGTTTCAGCAGGCTATCCTCGTTCGGGAAGCCGCCTTTCGTCTTGGTCAGCTTCCGGAACTGGCGATGGACAGCCTCGATGGAATTCGTCGTGTAAATCACCCGTCGGATGTCCGGAGGGTACTTGAAATAGGCCGACAGGTTGTCCCACTTCGTCCGCCAGGATTTGATCACGATCGGATAGAGATCGCCCCAGCGGGTTTCCAGTTCGTCCAGGGACTGCTCCGCAGCATCTTTAGAGGTGGCACGGTAAACTCGCCTCAGGTCGACCATGAATGCTTTCTGATTCTTCGACGCCACATACTTCAGCGAATTGCGTACCTGGTGCACGATGCACAGCTGAACCTCGGTATTGGGGTAGATGGTGGCGATTGCTTCCGGGAAGCCGGTTAGTCCATCGACACTGGCGATCAGGATGTCATCGACACCGCGATTTTTTAGATCAGTCAGAACAGAGAGCCAGAAATTGGCGCCCTCGCTTTCGGACAGGTAGAGGCCGAGAATTTCCTTCTTGCCCTCCAGGTTGACGGCTAATACTGTGTAAACCGCCTTGCTCTTGTAGCGCCCGTTGTCCTTCACCTTGTAGTGGATCGCATCGAGCCAGACAAACGGGTACAGGCTTTCTAGGGGGCGCTGCTGCCACTCCCTGACCTCGGCAATGATCTTGTCCGTAATGGCGCTTAATGTGGCTGTGGAAACCGTGATGCCGTACAGATCGTCGACCTGGGTGGCGATGTCGCGGTAGCTCATGCCCAAGCCGTACATGGACAGAATTTTGGCCTCGATCTCGTCACTGACCGAGGTCTGGTGCTTCTTCACCAACTGTGGCTCGAAGGTTCCGGCTCGATCCCGTGGGGTATCCAGTTCAAAGGGGCCGGCTGTGCTCTTGACCGTCTTGCTGGTCTTGCCGTTTTTGCGGTTGGGGACAACATCCTCAGCCAGATGAGAATCCAGCTCGCCTTCCAGGGCTGCCTCCGTGAGTTTCTTGATCAGCGGGGTCAGGACACCGTCCTTCCCCGTGATTGCTTTGCCTGATTGCAGAGCCTTCAGGGCTTCGTCAAAATCGAACTCGTCGCTCATGGGTCAATCCTCTCATAGTGAGATTAGTGGATTGACACAGAATTTCTAACACTCCCACTGGACCTGCTGACCTGTCGAAATACCCGATTATTGACCCGAAAATCCTGTTCGCGGCGTTGAGCATGCCATTCAAATCCGTTCATTCCTGAACGAGAGTACGCAACAGCTCATGCCATGCGGTTTTCACTGGCTTCCTTGCTGGTGTAGTGCTGTTGTGCTGGAATCCTTCCCAGCGAAAAGAGGCAAAGTCTCAGGTGGTGCTCTGGTCGGTGGCACTAGCAATGGCCGAGCCGGCGTTTCCTGTTCCTTCTGGCGCAGGTGGTCCAGGATCCGGTCGATGACGTCCTGGTCCTCGATGTACAGGAGTTATCCCGTGCCTTCGAAGAAAGTATTCTCGAATCGTATGTCACCGCAGACAAGCGGCTTGGCTGATCCCCGTCGATTCGTCTGTCACCCTGTCACTTGAGGCCGGCCAGGTCTTCGTCGATCGCGCTTAACAGTTCCTTGGTCAGTCTGGGATCGAAATGACTGATGGCCGTCAGGGTCATGTTGCGAACCTGGGCGTTGCCTGAGAGCTGCGGGACCAGCTCCGGCAGGTGTCTGCCCAATACTTCCCTGGCTTCGGCATTGTCCAGCAGCTCGCCGATAGCCGTCTGTGAAGTAGAAAATCGGCTCGCCGGGGCGCTTGCCGTTGATATGAAGTCAGTCGCTTCCGGCCACGCGGCCTGTTCAATGGGCGCGCAACCGTTTTGGCCGCGGGTCGGGATGGAGATAACGACGCGTCGATAGCGTGTCAGCGATGGCACTCCGTCGTCCCTTACCGCCAGAACGACATGTACGTCATAGCTGTCCGGCAAGCCAATCTTGTAGGGCTGTATCCAGGGATCGACAACCGCGGTGGTTTCCATTCCCTCGAGTTGGCTCAACTTCAGCTGTGGTGAGTACACCGGGTTCACCTCACCGTAAAACAACCAGCGATAGCTGAGGGTTTGCCCGTCCGGGTCGCGGGAACCACTGGCACTGAGTTTGGCTGGTTCGCCGGCACAGGTGGTGATATGAACCGGCGCTAATCCCCCAGCCCCGTTGATCACGGGCCGGGGAGGGTGGTTGGCGTCAGCATAATTGGGCTGAACCGACCAATCCATGCGGGCTGCGAAATCGTTCTGGAATTCCTGCCGCCAGCGCCAGATCGTTGCCTTGTTGCTGGTGTGCCGTTCTCCGTCAATTCCTGTCACGCTGTCTTCGACATCTGTCCACAGGCCAATGAAGTCCGCGATCTTGCCGTAGCGTCCACCCCAGCTTCCCCAGTTGGGGTGCTCCGGATCGCCCAGGCCATTGGGGACGAGGTAGAGGAAGGAGGGTGTGTCGCCTTCCATGCCAAAAATGGGTGTCGGATAGAGTGCCCCGAGCGGGCCCTTGCTTTGAATATTCTCCCTGAGCCATCGTCGACTGACAACCTCTGTGTTGGAGCCGGCTTCGTCGTGGGTAATCCCCGCCCAGGTCGCGAGACCGTACTCGCCGAACCCGTGCATGGTGCTCACCCATTTCAGGTGGGGAAAAGTCATGCGAATCCAGGGGCCGGCGTCATCCTGGTCAGAGATGGCGTAAACCCGCAATTTCCCGACGAACTCTTTCACTTCCTCGGAACTGCGCCGTTCGCGCACGTTTGCCAGTGCCTGGGCCAATGGCGCCGATCCGCCCCAAAGGGCGACCCAGACAGATCGCGGATCATCCCGGTCGACGGACTCTATGATCAGGTCGGCGGCGGCCTGGTGTTTTTCTGTACCGATGCCCGACAAGCCGTAGCTGGGGTCGGAGGCCCTGATAACAGCTTGCAGCTGCTCTCCGTCCGGATAGGCTGGATCGTGAACCCGTAGCCTGGGTAATACCTCCTGGTAAGCGCTGACACGTCGTTCGATAAACTCCGGATGCACACGATGGGGAAGATGTCTCGAGGTGGCGGCGATCAGGCCTTCGATTTCAATGTCGTTGGCATAGACCAGCAGGCACTCTCGGTGTCCTGTTCCAGCAAGCCCTGGCGTTCGAGGCAGCGGCCGACGCGCTGGCTGATCAGTTGAACCAACTCCTCCAACTCGCCTTTGTCCGGTGCTTTGACGCGCTGAAAGCGGGGCGGTCTGTTGTCGCGATGCACATAGACGCCAGCCGTTTTCGACTCGATCCCGCCACGGCGGCCGCCCCGCTGGTTACAACGATATCGGACGTGGTCGGCGTGCTGGTCTACTTCTCGATTGCAACCGTGGTGTTGAGCCCGTGAGCGGCGCCTGCGCTGAACAGCCAGCGTGTTTGCCGGCAGCGTTACTCTTGTGCTCCCCCTACTATCCCGTGTTTGTTTCAGGGCGCGTTACAGGATCACAGTTGCAAGTGGTCACGAAACCGCCGAAAATCATTCGGCGGCGCCAATTACAAGCGAAGACTAATCGACGGAGAGATTGAAATGACGATTTTCAGGGATATTCTTTGTGTACTGGACACCGCAGAAGACTGCACGCCTGCGCTGGACCGCGCTGTGTCGCTGGCCGAAAACAACCAGGCCAACCTGACCGTTGTCGATGTGGTCGAAAAAATCACCCTGCGCTTTGCTGTGCCTGCCGCCAGTTCGGTTTTTTCTGACCTTCAGCCCAAGATGGTAGCCGCCCGCACACAGGAATTGGATGCACTGGTGGAACCCTACCGCCAACGCATCCCGATCAACACCCAGGTGCTGACCGGCACACGGTTTCTGGAAATAATCCGCGAGGTACTGGGCGGTAAGCACGACCTCGTCATCAAGATGCCCGAAAAGCTGACATGGCTGGAGCGATTGTTCGGCAGTGATGACATGAACCTGTTGCGCATGTGTCCCTGCCCGGTCTGGCTGGTCAAGCCGCAGAAGAAGAAGTCCTACGGCTGCATCCTCGCAGCAGTGGATGTCTACGATGAATACCCGCCAGAGGAACTGGAAATACAGTACCGGCTGAACCAGGAAATTCTTGCAGCCGCTGCCTCGTTGGCGCTGTCTGAATTTGCTGAACTGCACATCGTGTATGCGTGGCATGCGCGCAGTGAAAGTGCGATGCGGGGCGCCTACATGCATACCACCGAAGCGGAAATCGATGCCTATCTGGAACAGGAAAGGCGCAGGCACGAGGTCAACCTCGAAGCACTCACGCGCGAAATCAGCAACGAGCAGGGGCAGGACAGGGTGGATTACCTGAAACCCAAAACACACTTGCTGAAGGGTTGGGCCCGCAAAGAGATTCCTGCGATGGCCAAGGAGCTCACGGCCGACGTGATTGTGATGGGCACGGTCGCTCGCACCGGTATTCCGGGAATTATCATGGGCAATACCGCCGAAACCATTCTGAATCAGATCGATTGTTCGGTACTGGCCATCAAACCACCGGGCTTTGAAACCCCTGTTAAAGTGAAAAATTGATCAGCGCAAGCACCTCCTCCGCCCGGGATACCGCTTCGGTGTCGATAGTAACCGTGTAGGCCTGCTCTTCATCTGCCAGCCCCCGGTATACATCGAGCTGATGTTCGAGCACACCGAGATCGGCTTCGGAAATGTCACTCCCTGCACGTTGGCGATTACGGATGCGCTGCCGGAGCACATCGCTATCGGCGCGGAAATGTAGTATGCGAATCTGCACCCCGAGACGATCCGCCAACTGCTTGAACAGTGTTCTGTACTGTCGCTCAAGAAACGTCGCATCAATGATCGCCGAATACCCGGAGATCAGAACGGCCTCGGCAAGTTCCGCCAGCGTCGTATAGGTCTGCCGGGTGGCATCTTCTGAATACACCCCTTCACCGACAGCTGCGGCCTCCCCCTGTCGACTCCCCTTGCCGAACATGCGCTGTCGCTCACGATCGGCACGAATTCTTATTGCCCCCAGGTGTTCAACCAGGGGGGCCGAATGCGTGGACTTGCCGCTGCCTGACAGGCCATGGGTGATGAACAGCGTTGGCTGGTCCCGCTGCGTGTAGCTGAGCGCGAGCCGCAGATATTGCTCGCATTCGGGCATATTCGCCGGTTGCGATCCATGCTCCGCCTGTTGGCTCGCTCGAATGGCGGCGACCTTGGCGCGCACAATGGCACGGTAAACCAGGTAGTAGCGCAATATCGGCAGCCCCTGATAATCGCCGGTTTCTTCCAGATAGCCGTTCAGGAAACGGCAGGCAGTAGCATGCTTTCCATGGTAATCCAGATCCATACACAGGAAGGCCACCTCGCTCATGACATCAATCCAGTAGAGATCGGGATTGAACTCGATACCATCGAAGATGACCACACGCTCGTCGATGACTGCCATGTTACCCAGGTGCATGTCGCCGTGGCATTCACGCACAAACCCCAGCTCTTTTCTCTCCAGCAACACGGGGTAGCGCGCCTGGTATTCGTGGTCCGTCCAAGCCTGAACCTGCTCAAGTAGTTCAAGATGCACGGGAGTGCGCAGACGTTCGCGCAGCTGCACAAAGTTCTCGTGCGCTGGAGCACAGACATGTTGCGGATCTCCGTACCGGGTCGCATCGGTTGCCGACGGAATGGCCCGATGAAAGTTCGCGACCTGGGCAATGATTTGACTGATGTGAGTGTCAGTCAGCAGATTCTGTTCCAGCAACTGGCTCAGCAATGCCTCCTGCGAAAAGCGGGACATTTTTACCGCGTATTCAAACGCCTCACCCGCCCCTCCCAGTTGCGGGTGTTCCGGCGTGCCGGTAATGGGAACAACCGCCAGATAGAGCTGGGGGGCGAGCCTCCCATTGAGGCGCAGTTCCTCCTCGCAAAAATACCTGCGTTTGTCGAGCGTCGAAAAATCGAGAAATCCCAGATCGAGTACTTTCTTGATTTTATAGGCATACACGCCACACAGGATAACCCTCGAAATATGGGTTTCGATGACCTGCAAGCCATCGGCCTCGTGCGGGTAGACTGATACGTCTTGCAGCGCGCGGATCAATATTTTCTGTTTGTCATCTGGCACTTGCATCTACTCTCCGTGTTGGGTGATTCCACGTCGGTATCGCCACCCGAAACCAACAGCAGCCCCCTGAAGGGCAATCCCCGAGCCAGTTTAGCTGCGTCTGCTGGACAGCGCTGATCGGCTGTAGCATGCTGACCAGGCTATGAGTGTATGAAACAAGCGCAATACTTTCTTTGCAAGACGCGAGACCTTTTTATGACTACAAAATTGACACGCCGCAATGCGGTAAAAACCGGCATGGTCGCTGCTACTGCCCTGTCGCTCGGTTCAGTTGTGCGGGCGGCTAGCAGTGCTAACAGTCGCGCGATGAGTTTTGATGAGTACCGCGCCAAAGACGGACTGGCATTGGCGAAGCTGGTACGCGATGGTGACATTACCGCGACGGAAGTACTGGAGCTGGCGATCGACAGGGCCAATGCTGTCAACCCGGAAATCAACTGCATCGTTGAAACGCTGTATGACCGCGCTCGACACGAAACAACGGCAGGCCTGCCCCAGGGAGCATTTACCGGCGTACCGTTTTTGCTGAAAGATCTCGGCATGGCGCTCAAAGGTACGGTGACCACACAGGGGTCACGCTTTTTCAGTGACTGGGTGGCCGACTACACCAGCACGATTGTTACGCGCTACCAAAAGGCCGGCCTGGTCATCATGGGCAAATCCGCCAGCCCCGAGTTTGGCGGCACCCCAACAACCGAATCCATACTGTTTGGCGACACCCGCAATCCCTGGAACCTGGAGTACAGCACGGGCGGCTCATCCGGCGGCTCGGCTGCGGCAGTGGCAGCGGGTATTCTACCGCTGGCGAATGCCACCGACGGTGGCGGCTCCATTCGTATTCCAGCCTCCTGCTGCGGCCTGTTCGGCATGAAAACCAGCCGCGGACGCACACCCCATGGTCCCAGGCAATTGGCATCGACCCTGTCCGTTATTCACGCCGTCTCACGAAGTGTGCGCGACAGCGCGGCCCTGCTGGATGCCACCAGAGGGCCAGAACCCGGGCAAACCGTAATCGCGCCAAGGCCCCCGGGCAACTTTCTGGAAGCTGTGTCGCAAGCGCCAAAACCCCTGCGTATTGGCCTGGTCACCACGCCTGTGACCCACAGCCCTGTCGACCCACAATGTGCGTTGGCAGCCGCGAACGCGGCCAAACTCTGTGAGGACCTCGGCCACAAGGTAGAAGAGATACAGCTGCCGCTGGACCCCGCCGAATTTTTCGGCGCGACCGGCGTGGTAACCGGTGCCCATACTGTAGTGCGTATACAGAACCGCGAGCGGGAGCTGGGCCGCAAGGTGACTGAAAGTGACCTTGAACCGCTCATGTGGGATCGGTTCCTGAAGTACAGGTCACTTACCGGCGACCAGGTGATCAACGCCCAGGCCGAGTTGGGACGTATCGCGCGCAGTATCGCCCTGCTGCAACAGGATATCGATGTACTGCTGTCGCCCACGCTGGCCGCGCCCCCGGTGAAAATTGGCAAATTGAGTCTCAACCAGGAATACGGCCCCTATGAAAAAGAGGCCATAAGCGCATCGGCATTTACCATGCTGTCCAACGCCACGGGGCAGCCAGCCATGTCGGTACCGCTGCACTGGACACCCGACGGCCTTCCTGTGGGCGTCATGTTCGCGGGGCGTTATGGTGATGAGTGGACGCTTTACCAACTCGCGGGACAATTGGAGCAGGCTTCACCTTGGTTCAATAAGGTGCCTGCGTGATAACAGCAGGCACCGGGGTGCATTAAGACGCTCGCTCAACAAGCAACTGTCTGGCGACAGCCTGGCAACGGCAGGCGGCGTCTAAACGGGGTACACAGACCGCCGGGGCCTATTTTGTTGCAGCTTTCTTCTTCCGCGGCGCCTTCTTGCTGGCCACCGCTTTCTGTGGTTTCTTTTTAGGTGTCTTGCTGCGCATGCTGGCTTTACCGGGAATAGCGGCGAGCGTTTCGGCAAACGACTTTTCCAGGCACTGGCGGTAGAACTCTGGGTCGGGCACGGTTTCACGATCAGCCAGAAAGGTAATGGTAACCAGGCCATTGCAACTATAGACGAGGTGGAATGCGCCACAGCCGGGCGTCAGCAGCCCCATCGCGTGGTAGCGAACCATCTTTGCGCCCGCACTGTACAACGGCACATTGGGTCCCGGCACGTTCGAAATAACCGTGCTGATATTGGCGGGTACATACTTGCTGAGTTGATGCTTGGACCACAACTGCGCCGCACGCTGCGATAGCGCCGGGGAGAAAATTCCGGCCACTCGCAACACCTCTACCATGGGGTTCTCTGCGTTGCTCTCCTTGGCGTCTATGGCACTCTGATGCACCGCCGCGAGCCGCGCAACAGGGTCGGCAATGTTCGTATGAATTTCACAGAACATGGAGCCGACCTGGTTGTTGTCTTCCGTCATCTCCCTGCGTGTACGCATATTCATGGGTATGCCGGCAGCCAGGGACTCCTCGGGTAGCTCACCGTAATGCTCCAGATACCGACGCATGGCACCACCGACCACCGACAATGCGACGTCATTAATGGTGACGCCGAACGCGTTCTTGATGGCCTTGAAGTCATCCAGGGTAAAGACCGCGGCTTCTGCCACGCGGTGCGGCCCCACGGGGTTATTAAAGCGCGTTTTGGGAGCGTTCAAATCAGCCGGCGGGATTTTTTCGCTGGACACCGCCCGTTGGTGTTTGATGGTTTTTACCAGTGTACTTGACACACCGCGGATCAACCCGAGGTTGCTACGGGTGCGATTCGCGATTGATCGAATCAGCAACTCGCTCGCCAGCGGCTGTCTATCGACGATTACGGGCTGGTCATTGGACGTGCCCGCAGCGGGCGTAATGTCGCTGTCATGCAGCGCCATCATAAATGCGTCCCCGCCTGCGCCATCTACCAGGCTATGATGCATCTTGGTATAGATCGCAAAGGCGCCTTCGGGGACATCGGGAATATTGTCCAGACCTTCGATGATATAGGCTTCCCACAAAGGTCTGGACATATCCAGCGGGCGGGCATGTAATCTGGCAGCCTGGATCCATAGCTGTCGCCAATCACCGGGGGCTGGCAACGAAATATGCCGCAGATGAAATTCGACATCGAAATTCCCATCCTGCACCCAGTACGGCCGATCAATTTTACCCGGTACATTGACGACGCGCGTGCGAAATAGCGGCATGCTGTTGAGCCGTTGTTCGAAGTTGGCAATAACCTCTTTGAAGCGTACTTTCCCCCCGGGAGCCGTAGACGGATCATAGATCCCCAGGCCACCGATGTGCTGCGGTGTATTGGGAGCTTCCAAATTGATAAATGCGCTATCGAGTACACCTAGCTGTTTCATGCCGGAGTTCCCATGTTTGGATTTCCGGTGGCTTCGACCATAGCGGCTCCAGCAACGTGCCCCGCAAAATTGTCACACTCCCAATAACCCACCTCAGCAATCGACCTGCGAGCCTTGCCCTGGCCGGCATCGGCATAGGAAAAAATCGCGTCCAGCGTCATGTTGTGAGCCGCATAGGTGTTATTGAAATTGGTGTAGATGGTCATTTCTGGTCCCTGCGTTAGTATCGAAAGAAAACGAATCTCCAAGTCAGATTCGAATTCTACGCACATTCGCCGGTACCACTAGTGCAGAGTTCGCCACTCTTTAGTGACGAAAATCTGCACTGGCTGCGCTCAGTCTCCCGTATTGTGACGGGACAGTAATCCGGCCTGATCCCGGGTAATGTAGTTTTCCCGCTCGAGCCACTGTACTGCCTCGATAAGGGATTGCTCAAAGGGCCTGAAGGTAACCCCAAGATCCTTCTCTGTTTTGGTGTTTTCCAGCTTCACCCAGTTCGTGGCATAGACCATGGCTTCGTGAGAAATGGGCGTCCCCGAATCCAGAATCGGCTTCAATGCATCGAGGGTGCGTCCCAGCAGCCGCATGGAGAATCCAGGGACGGGGAGCATGAGCAGGTTGCGCCCGGTCAGTCGCTCCAGGGTCGCGTAAAGGGCTTTCCAGGTGACGAAATGGCCACCGAGGGGGTAGCGTCCAGGCTCCAGTCGCTTGGTCAACAACGCGAGGTGAGCCTGCGCGACATCCCTCACGTCCACGTACTGGTTGCCACTGGGCATATCCAACCCCAGCCCGAACAGGTTGGCAATCAGACCCTCATGGGGTTCGGTGAGCCCCGGATCATCTGGGCCTATGACACTCGCCGGGTAGGTAATGTGCAAAGGCGCACCCTGGTCCTGCAGGCTGCGGGCATATTTTTCGCACTCAACCTTGGAGCGGCCGTAAGCATTCTTCGCCACCCCGGGGGGCGACAGGTGGTTCAGCGTTTTGGCCTTGGGATCGTATATGGCCGTGACGCTGGAGACGTGGATAATTTTCTTGCAACCTGCCTCGACGGCTTGCCCCAGTACATTCTCGGCTGCAGCGAGGTTGGTCTGATACACTTTTTCAGCATCATCCTTACTAGTCGAGACCATGGCCGCCATGTGGATCGCAGCGTCACATCCCTTGATAGCCTTCTTGACGTCGCTCGCGCTGGCGATATCACCCACTGCTATCGAACGGATCTTGCTCCCGAACAGGCGTTTCGCTTTTTCTTTGTTGCGCACAAACAACTTGATCGTGTGACCCGCATCCAGCAAGGCATGACACGTGTGCGTCCCAATGAACCCCGTACCTCCGGTTACAAATACTTTCATTTTTTATCTCTCTTACTCTTACTTTTATTGCTGGGAGCCTGCCTGCCCGAGCCCGACTGCGAACGTTTACTTTCGCTAGTATCAACGACATTAAGAATTTGGTCGAGCGTTCTGCCAATACGCGTTGTCACCTCAATGGCCGGAATCCTGGGCCAGGTGGCCCGCTCACCGTCCCCAATCAGTTCGATCATTTCCTCCAGCGACAGCATCCTGAGCAGGGAGGCCAGGCTCTCCAGGCCATAGCTGGGGTAAATATTAATGTCGCCGGAGTAGCGCTGGTCTATCAGCGCATTCAGCGTGTTCATGGCGACACCCGTCTTGGGACCAACCGTAACATAGCGCTGAATGAGATTGAGCGATCCGCGCACTATTTCTTTGGTCGCCGCAACCGAGGCATCCGAGACTATCCGACGAATGCCCGGCGGCAGGGCTGATTCCCGACCCAGACCGGGCATAACCTGGCTCACAATGAAGTGGTTGACCCCATACATTCGCGCCAGCCTCCTGGCGGGGAGATCCTGCGAGAAAGAACCGTCTATCCAACGTCGCGAGGGCAGGTAAGGCCGTATCTTACCGTTCCCGCCCCGCGCTTCCAGCTGGACGGGGCGGAACACGCCGGGCAAGGCGGAACTGGCCAGAACCGCGGAACGAATGGTGACACCGGGGGAAGCCATGTGATTGAGCAGGCGAGAGTTTTGCCGTGGTTCGGCAGGTGAAATGGTAATATTGATACTCCGCCCGGTTTTTTCGAAGGCCTCCAGAAAGGTCATGTCGGGTATCACTCTTGCGAGCTCCCGCTTGATCTTTTCCATATCGACCCTGTCGCCGCTACCGAAGCTTATCTTGATTTTTTCGCGATTGACTGTCAGTGCACGCGCCAGTTCATTGTCGGCAAACAGCTGGAGGAATTCCCGATCCGTGCGCGTTCCAATAATCGCCGCCACAAAGGCTCCCGCACTGGCGCCAGAGATGACCTTGGGACACAATTCCTGCTCGACAAGCGCCTTCAGCACGCCAAAATGAAAGTACCCCAGGGTGCCACCGCCACTGAGCATGAGCGCTGAGCGACCGTAGCAGTGACTCGCTCGTTGGAAAAACTCCAGGCGCTCCTGCCATGGAATAGTCGATGCTTCGCGCGGCGCAAGGTACTTCAGGGCAGTACAGATTTCTGTTATGTAGTCTTCAATGAGCACTTTTGTGCCGCATTTCGCGTGCTGGTAAAGCGGCGCCTGGCCGATTCCCGCCGTATTGCCATGTATGCCTTCGTTCAACGCGAAAAGCAGCCCCTCATCGTCTTGCTTGTCCCGCAGCGCGCGCAGATTGTGCAACCGGTTGCGAATGCTGTGGTAATCATACATTGGCGATTCATCCTGCTCCCGCCACTGTTCACCGCTCGTGCGCCGGTCGTCTGCTTCGGACTGCTGCAGCCAATCTGCGTAGGACGTTTCCACAGCCGGGACACGCCTGCTACTTTTTTCTTTGAATAGTGTTTTCATATTTTTAGACACCCTATAGACACCCTAGTAGTGAACACCTTTCATCAGTGCGGCCACGGCGACCTGCTCGGCGGAAGGCTCTTTCAATTTATTACTGGTGTCCAAGGCCGCCAGGGCCTTCTTCTCGTCGAACATCCTGAACGGCATGTTCATTACAGACGCTGCCAGTTTGGGAGCGACCAGGTTCAGCACCTGAAACGCTCGGCCCATACCGGTAGTGATTCGACTGGGCTTGTTTATAACGGCGTCCACCACCATGTCGGCTGCCTCTTCAGGCGTCAGCGTGGGCGCGTAGGCGTAGGCCGCCGTGGGACCAATCATCGGTGTCTTGACCAGTGGCATATTGATATTGGTGAAGTGGATATCGCGGTCGCAGAACTCCGCTTCTGCACAGCGTGTCCACCCTTCCAGGGCCGACTTTGAGGCAATGTACGCGGAGAACCGAGCCGGCGGCCCAATCACTCCCATGGACGAGATATTGATGATATGACCGGACTTGCGCTCGCTCATCCCCGGTAATACGGCAAGGCTACAGCGCAATGCGCCGAAGTAGTTGATCTGCATAGTTCGTTCAAAGTCGTGGAAGCGTTCGTAGGAATCCTCCACCGCTCGACGAATGGATCGACCGGCATTATTGACGAGTATGTCTACCTGCCCATGCTCCGCCAAGACCTGATTCATGAATTTGTCACAGGAGTCCATGTCAGACAGGTCACAGGCGTAGGTGTGCACTTCACCACCCACTTTCTCAACCTGTTGCTTGGCTGACTCCAGTTTCTCAATAGTGCGACCACAGATAATCAGCTTTGCGCCCGCTTCACCCAAACGCATGGCACTGGACAATCCAATACCGCTACCCGCTCCCGTAATGACAATGACTTTTCCCGCCACATTGCCTTTCAGGGTTTTATCGATGAACAGGTCGGGGTCAAGGTTTCGCTCCCAGTAATCCCAGATTTTCGCGGCATAGCTGTGTAATTTTGGAACGCCTATCCCGCTACCGCGCAGCGCCTCAACCGTTGCGCGATTATCAAAACGGGTGTTCCAGCTAAAGAACACCATTGCCTCTGCAGGCATGCCGAAACCCTCAAGCGTCGATTCCATCAATCGTCGCACCGCCGGCAACTTGGTCAGCATCGAAAGCACGCTACTGGGAACAAACGAAAAGATCTTGGTGTCCAGCCTGATCGCGAAACGCGGTGCATGGGCCGCTTCCGCAAGTATATTCAGCAGTTCCCCAGACGTGTAATGGTCGGGATTAGTCAGATGAAAACATTGTCCATCGTGACCTTTTTGATGGGAGATGTAATCGAGCGCATCGACCACATAGTCTACCGGCACAATATTGAAGCTACCGGAATCAACCCCCACCATGGGAAACCAGGGCGGCAGCGCGTTACGCATTTTCTGCAAAACCTTGAAGCTGTAATAGGGTCCGTCGACTTTATCGATCTCACCTGTCTGGGAGTGCCCTACTACTGAGGCAGGGCGATAGACACGCCAGGGAATGGTGCACTCATTGCGCACAATAGCTTCTGAGTCGTGCTTGGTGCGAAAGTAAGGGTGGCTAAGCTCCCCCGCTTCGTCAAACATGTCTTCCCGAAAAGTGCCCACAAACTTGCCGGCGGCCGCGATAGAGCTGACATGCTGGAAGCTCTTGGCCTTGATGAGAATCGCCAGCTCAACTGCATTGCGCGTGCCCTGCACGTTGGTGGTCAGTTGGCTCGCTGCTGAAGCGCGCAGATCATAAATAGCGGCCAGGTGATAGAAATGAGTAACCTTCCCCGCCAGCGCTTCAATATCGCTCTTGCGCAGCCCAAACTTCTTTTTCCCCAGATCACCGTAGATGGGAACCAGGTTTTTTTCACTGGCGCCCAGGGAATCCCTCAAGGCTTCAAACTTGGATTTCGATTCCTTTCTCACCAGGCAGTACACCGTACCGCCTCGCTCCAGCAAGCGCCCTACTAAATATTTACCGATGAAACCTGTTCCGCCCGTCACAAAATACTTCATTGCATTCTCCCGCCAGACCTGGCCAATGTGGACAACATCATCACTTCGCATAGCTACCGAAGCAGTCTAGGAGAATCAGGGAAAATCCCTAGTACCCCAATTGGCAAATTGAGGTGGCCGGTTCTTGCAGGCGAAATCGCGACCCGCCTGGTTTAAGCCTTGCGCGACCGGAACTGTTGCGGGGTCAGGCCCGTCCATTTCTTGAAGGCACGAAAAAATGCACTTGGGTCGGAAAATCCGAGATATTCGGCGACGGCGGTACCACTGTTATTTTCGTCTCGGAGCAGCTGGATGGCGGCATCGCGCCGACATTGGTCTTTCAATTTTTGAAATGAAGTCCCTTCATCACGCAACCTGCGATGCAACGTGGTCGACGTTGTTAGCAGGCGGATTGCAACATCTTCCAGACTGGGCATTGGCTTGGAAAAATCTGTCCCGATCAGCCCTCTTACCCGAGCCGATACGCTACTGGCCAACTCATCAGCCTCGATCAATTCCCCGGGAAATGTGGACAACATTTTGTCCAGCGCCGCTTCCGTTTGCACCAGCGGGCTATCCAGGTAGCGGGAATTAAACTCCATACCGCACCAATCGGCGTTGAAGTACACCGGCGCTGCGAAGGAATCGGAATACGCATTGGCCGATCCATGCGGCGCACAGTCAAAATGCACCCCGACCAGGTCGATATAATTCCCGATGAGCCAGCTGGCCTGTCGGTGCCATAGATAAAGCGCGAGCATACGGCCGGGCAGACCGGGCAACCAGCGCAGTTCATCCATACCAAAGTCACCAATCGTTGGCGAAGCATCCGAATCGATGACCCCGAGGTTGAACACCCAGCGTGTGGTATCTCCGGTAGTTTCTAGCGAGAAACTCCGCTTTTCCGCTTCAAAACGCGTGAAATAGCTGGCCGCTCGCGCCAAACATTCGCGCAGCGTCCGCGCATGGATCATGTATACGAACATGACCCGATAGCTGCTAAGGGCCAGAATATCATCCAGGCTTTCTTCACTTACTCCCGCCGCAATCTGCGAACGGCGCACCATGGCAATAAAGAGCCGCCCAAAGTCCAGGGCACTGATCTGGTGGTCTGAATCATCCGACAAGATCGCCGTATCGATATCGAGGCGTTGTGCCTCATCGAGCAAATTTTTCGTGGGCAGGCCAAATAGGTCAAGGCTCGCCCGTAGATTCTGATTGGACATGTAGCGAGGCATAGCTATTCTGACCTCTATTACTGAATTATTTTTTTATCGACGGAATTGGCCATACAAATATGCCGATCTCGGTACTATCAGCCTCTTCCGGGTACTCGTATATTTACCTCAATTACACGCAATTGTCTGCCTTGTCAGCCTTTTCAGGAGAAATGAATGGACGCAAACCAGTCGGCCTACAGCAAATCAATACAGGCGCTAACCGGCAGCGGACAAAATTTCGAGTTGATCAGGCACAAGATCGACGATATTGAATACTCTGTGTACAAAAATGCTCCGAACACGCTCCTGGAAGTGTATTTGGCCGCTACTGAGCACGGAGAACGTGAGTTCCTGATATATGAAGGAGAACGCTGGACCTTCGACAAGGTATTCCAACAGGCCTGGTCAATAGCAGACGCCCTGGAAACACAGCACTCGATAGTCCCTGGTGATCGCGTGGGTATAGCCATGCGCAATTACCCCGAATGGCTCAGCGTGTTTACGGCTATTACGGCAATGGGCGCAGTGGCTGTGCCCATCAATAGCTGGGGTAAGGCCGACGAACTCCTGTTTGCGGCGCGCGATAGTGATTGCAAAACCGTCTTTTGTGATCAGCAGCGCTTTGATTTAATGGCAGCCGGCCTGTCCGAATCCACCATAAATGCCGTGGTCGCGCGACCGGAACGCTCTTTCAGCGGCGCGTTCGGCCAGAGTCTGGAGGACTTTCTCGCCCATAGCGGGGATGCCGCGCGGGTTGCGGTAGCGCTGGATGGCGAGAGCCCGGCGATGATTATGTACACCTCAGGCACCACTGGAAAGCCCAAGGGCGCCGTGTCTACGCATCGCGCAGTGTGCCAGGCGCTGATGAACCTCGAATGCGCTGCTGTTGCCTCGGCCATGGCCAATCCCGATGTCGTGGGCAAGATGATGTCCACCGGTTTTGAACCGACACAATTACTGGCCGTGCCGCTGTTCCATGTGAGCGGCCTGCACGCCATTTTCCTTACCGCACTGCGTGCCGGACGGAAAATCGTCATGATGTATAAATGGGACCCGGAGCTGGCGCTGAAATTGGTCCAGCAAGAGCGCATCACGATTCTCAGCGCAGCCCCTTCCATGTTGCTGCAATTGCTCGAATCACCCGAATTTGATCGGTACGACACCAGCAGCCTGTGCGGCGTCGGCGGTGGCGGGTCGGCCACACCGGCAAAGGTCGCCGGACTCATGCGCGAGAAAGTCGAGAATTTGTATGCCGGCACCGGGTGGGGAATGACGGAGACGAATGCGATCGGCACTGCATTCACCGGCCAGGCATTCATAGATAATCCCGGCAGCGCTGGCTTTTGTCACGCCACTGTAGAGCTGCGGATGTGCGACCCGGACGGCGGTGACGTCGCCAGGGGGACGCCGGGAAGGATATGGATCAAGACACCGACCCTGATAAGTGAGTACTGGAAGCGACCCGATGCCAATGCCGAGAGCTTTCGCGATGGATGGTTCGACAGCGGTGACATCGGCTATTTCGACGACAACGGCTATCTGTACCTGTCGGATCGCGCCAAGGATATGATAATTCGTGGTGGCGAAAATATTTACCCTGCGGAGATTGAAGCGGTGTTGTCTGAACATACCGCCATCCATGAAGTCGCCGCGTACGGCATTGCAGACGATAGCCTCGGGGAGCAGGTTGCCGTCGCTGTCGTGGCGCGGGAGGGTGAGACATTGTCCTCGACCGCGGTCAGGGAATTTGCCAAAGAACGCCTGGCGGTTTTCAAGGTACCCCACTATGTGGCCATTCTCGATCAGCCGCTACCGCGCAATGCCGCCGGTAAAGTGCTAAAACATTTGCTCAAAGAGCACACGCAGTAGCGTTTTCCAGGGCGCGGCCAAACCCCGAATACCCCATCCTCCCAAGCAGTCACCCCACCAGTAGGGCTGGCAGCTCGAGTTGCGGCGGCCGTGCCTAGACGCTCTGCCCCGCAAACCCGGTTCCATGGTCAGCTGACACACAGTATCCTATAGTCTTTTAGGACCACTCTACGCTTGGAGAAAATGTGATGACTATGCCGCCAGGAAACCCACGCGATGGTGCGCCGCGCAGTAAAAAACCGCTGCTCCGCCTCCTGTCGATTATCTGCGTCACTACGCTTCTGGCCAGTTGCAGTAACAGCAACAATAACTCGCCTGCCGCTCCGCGGGTCCCCGTCGCCAGCGTCTCTGGTCCGATCACGGCGGGCAGCCGTGGCTTTCCGGCTACACCGGCCGTCGTGGACCTCGCAGCCGCTGGCTATGTGGAGGAGGAATTCTTCCTGGAGGGCACTGCCCGCGCCTTTGCACAGGTCGGAGACTGGACAATCGACGGCGTGTGGCCCGTCAGCGAGGCGTCAAAGGCCGCTTACAAGACCCGCATCCTCGTGCGCCGGCCCACCGACCCGGCAAAATTCAGCGGTGTGGTGGTGGTCGAATGGTTTAATGTCACCTCGCATGTGGATATCGACGTGGACTTTGGCTTCCTGAGTATGGAAATCCTGCGCGAGGGACATGCCTGGGTCGGGGTTACGGCACAGGCCATCGCGATAGAAAGCATCGGCAGCGGTCCATTCGGTGCCGGGGCTGTCGGCCTGCTCACCTGGGACCCGGATCGCTACAATTCCCTGCACCATCCCGGCGACGCCTACTCTTACGACATCTTCTCCCAGGCGGGAGCCACACTGCAGAACCCACCTGGCATTGATCCGCTCGGCGGTCTGCAGCCGCAAATCATACTGGCAGACGGGCAGTCGCAGAGCGCTATTCGTATGGTGACCTATGTTAATGCCATTCATCCCGACGCCGGGGTGTACGACGGCTTCCTGATCCACAACAGGGCCGGCTTCGGCGCCTCGCTGGGCGACGGCTACGCAACCTCTGTAGCAAAAGTACGAACCGACCTGGACGCGCCGGTGTTTCAGTTCACAACCGAGACGGAACTGTTTGAACTCGCCGGTGTTGACCTGGGCTTCACCAAAGTACGCCAGCCCGACTCGCGCAGCGTGCACACCTGGGAGGTCACTGGAACGTCTCACGCCGACGCACATTACCTGACCGGCCTCAACAAGCAGGGTAACCTGCAGTTCGAGGACTTCCTCGACTTGTCCGCCGTCATTCCGATTGTCAATTCCGCGCCGCAGTACCTGGCAATGAATGCAGCCCTGCACTCGCTGGTAGACTGGGTCGCCGATGGCACCCCGCCTGCCAGTGCGCCACCGATCGACACCGCCGATGATGCCATCGTCCGGGATATTTACGGCAACGCACTGGGTGGGCTGCGCCTGCCACACATTGAGGTGCCAATCGCCCTGCTTTCGGGGGAAGGCGCGATCCCGTTCTCAGGCCAGACAGTCCCGTTCGATAGCGCCACCCTGGCGATGCTCTACCCTGACAAGGCAACGTATGTCGATGCCGTCAGGACCGCAGCAGAGGCCGCAGTCGATAGCAGGTATTTGCTTCCTGTTGATGCCGCGATGATCATCGCGGAAGCCGAGGCCGAGGCACCGGTAGACTGAGCCTGGGTTCATGGCAAATGTGCCCGAGGATAACCGCACATTTGCACTACTGATAAAAATAGCGAGCCAATAGACCTTGCGATCGCCGCAACAGTGCTCGCAGGTGTCACCTGCTTCACAGGGGCTCGCCATCTTTCACTTTTACGACCCCCTGAATAACGCCAATATACGCTGTGCCATCGGGCGTAATGGTGATCGAGCCATAGTGATTGTTGTAGCCAGCACCAATACCCGTGAGAATTTTGAACACGACTTCGCCACTGGCGTAATCCACCGCGGTAAAATACCACGCCTGCATATCCTCAGGGTTTGAGTCATCGCGGGTGTAGATGTAGATAAGCCCGTTGGCCAGCGATGCTTTCGGCACAGCTGAGGGCGAACTAACTGCCAGGTTTTGCCACTTCACTGTACAACCCTGCTCGTGAATATCGACACGACTCAAACCCGGCTCAGCACTAATATTGGAAAAAGGCCCCTGATAACCGAAGTTATTTTCGACAATCAGGCTATTTCCCAGTGCGGTCAAGGAGTTTTCAGAGGTGCCGCGGTCAGCGAGGAAGACCGGTTGTTGGCACAACAACTGCGGTTTACCCGTCATCCTGGTTTGATGGTAAACCAAGAGGTTGATTTTGCCGTCGGCGTTATCCGTAATCGCCACATAGTCTTCGCCCACCAGAGTCGGTGTCGTTCCCGTCCCGTGCCCCATAGTCCCCGGCTTGGGGGCGCTGCCACGGTCATAGGCTTCCCGCCACACTATTTCCGGCTTTTCGGCGCGCGCTTGCGCAAATTGATACATGGCATGATCAGAGGCTACGTATACACCATTGGCATTGATGGCCAGCGCGTTGTCTATACGCTCATTATCGAGTTTCACTATTTGAATGGCTTTGCCTTGCGGGTCGGCCACGCCGACCAATCCATCGCGTGTGATAAACCAGTAGTGACCACGCCAATCAGGCATCACATCGATGACAGCATGGGGACCTGCCTGGATGGAGTCTAAAGCTGCCGACAAATCAATACGCTGCTCCAGTTGCCAGCTAAAGGATTCGCCTGTTTTATCCAGCGTCCATAACTCTATAGCGGGTTGATTGCTTGCCAAAAGCACTCGATCCCGATTATCCAAATGAAAGTACACGCCACCACTGAATTGTTTGCCAATCGGTAACCAATTGGTAATTTTCTTGCTGGCTACAATATCCAGCGTCTTTGCGTCACGCGCCACCAGAGTGACACCGAAGCTGGTGACACAGGTAGACACCAGCCAGCCGTCACTTCTTAGGCTGGCCGCCACACAATTTCCCACCATACGATTGAACTGCCGGGAGCTGATCTGGGGATTGACCCCCAGGGGGCCCGGCCAGGGATAGGCATCAGACATATAGCTGTCGTTGTGCATGCTGTTAACGCCCTGTGGCGCCAGGAAAGGATGCTCAGCGAGCCCGGCCACATGCACGGGTTGCGGCTGCGCCGGGGCGCCGATAAAGTGTCTAGCCTCCCCCGTAGCCGAAGGAATCATGCGATCCGGATTAGTCCCCAGCCAATAAGCCAGAGCCAACACCGCCAACAGTAAAACGCCAGCCCCGCCCAGTAGAAATTTTTTCATCACCAGTACGCCTGTTATCCGTGCAGCTCAGGGCAGCGAATGCCCCCGGGGGCATCAATCAGCGCCACACAGCGATTGCAATGGGTACAACCGCTTGCGTAGGATTTTCCCGCATCCAGAGCAGACCTGGCATGATTGGCATAGGCCGGATCTGCCAGCAACGGGCGCCCCAGTTGCACAAAATCAACGCCCGCTGACATCACTTTTTCGAAGCTGGCCATTGTGGAACAACCACCGATATAAATCAGTTTGGCATTTTTCAGCAGGTCACGGACCTGCTGTGCACCTTCCATAAAGTACAGTTCGTGATAGGGGTAATTGCGGAACATCTTCGGGCCCAGTATTTTCAAGCCGGTTTTCATGAAGATGTTTTTTTCCTGCTCAATCATGCCGTGCACTATGCTCGGACCGCGAAACATTTTCATAACGTTCATTGAACTGGTGCCGCCACTGGTGATCACGCCGTCAATGCCCGCCGCGTCCAGCATGCCCGCAGATTTTACAGACTCATCCTGCTGCAGACCGTCGCGTACACCGTCCATCAAACTGATCTTGGCGATAATGGGGAAGTCGTCGCCCACCGCTTTACGCACGGCTTCCAACGCACGCAGCGGCAACCGCATAC
Organism: Halioglobus sp.; assembly: GCA_041396025.1. Taxonomy (GTDB): domain Bacteria; phylum Pseudomonadota; class Gammaproteobacteria; order Pseudomonadales; family Halieaceae; genus Marimicrobium. The sequence goes on from JAWKZL010000008.1 coordinate 27,757, forward strand.
GATTAACCAGGCTGCCACCGTATTCATCGGTACGTCGATTGGTGCGCGGGCTGATAAACTGACTGAGTCCGTAACCGTGTCCCATGTGCAATTCGATCGCATCGAAACCCACTGATTTCATAAACACGCCGGCGTCGTAGAATGTCTGCACCATCTCATCAATTTGCTGGTGCGTCATGGCGCCGGCGAACGGCATGCCCGAGGGCAGTCCCAGCATGTTGATTTGTCTTGACGGCCCCATGGGCCGCTTCAGGCGGGTAAGATGCTTGTTCTTGGAAAAATTGCCACAGTGCGCCATCTGGCCGGACACTCTCGCGCCCGTCGCTTGCAGTTTTTGGATTATGGCGGTCAGCTGAGGACGAATACCCTCATGCATGAACATCATCTGATCGTTCAGACGACCATCACTCTCGGTCGCGCAATACGCCAGGGTGGTCATACCGATACCGCCTTCGGCCATTCCCATATGAAAATTCAGGAGCTGCTCACCGGGCACCCCGTTCGGGGTTTTACCCTCAAAAGTGCCGGCCTTTATCAGGCGGTTGCGCAACTCCAGCTTGCCCAGCATGGCAGGCTTGAAGGCTCTTTCCAGATTCTGGCTCATTGCGAATTCTCTTTATCGATGCTGCGCTGGCAACGGATGTGCTGATCAGGCATGTTATGTGATGACATTGCATATGTTATGCAATATGCTTACATATGTCTACCAGATGACCCGGTATTAATGGCCAGCAAATCCAGCACACAGCGCAGCTCGCGCACGCAGGCGCAACGTCGCGCCGCGACTTATCAGCAGGTACTGGAAAGCGCCTGCCGACTTTTCGGTGAGCAAGGTTACGCCAACACCTCACTGGACGATATCGCCAACGACTGCGGGCTCACCACACGCCCTATCTATCACTATTTCGGCAACAAGAAAGCGCTTTTTGCCGCCGCCAATGAGGCAATGGAACAGCGGATTATCGATGCCGTGTACAGCGGCGACACCTCGGGCGGATTGCTCAACAACTGGCAGACGTTCCTGGAATTATGCGACGACCCGCATTTCCGTCAAATCGTGTTAGTCGATAGTCCCAATGTATTGGGCAGGGAACGCTGGGCCACCAGTGCGGTGACCCAACATGCCCTGCGCCTGTTCAAGCAGAGCGAACGCTCGATGAATGGAAACTACCGACGGCAATTGCTCAGCCGCATGGTAATGGCGGCATTCGGCGAGGCCGCGTTGGTCATTGCCGAAGCTGAAGATGTTGCCCTGGCCAAACAACAGGCGGACGCGATCGTGCAAACATTATTCGGATCGCTGGACTTGCATTGACCCGCTTTGCCGTTGCCCCGCATGCAGCATCACTTCTGCCTCCTGGGAGTAAAACGGTGAAGCGGCTCCACCGGTGGTCAATCCGCCATCAATTACCAGGGTGTGGCCACTGATATAGCGGGCTTCTTCACTCAGTAGAAACACAATGCCGTTGGCAATGTCCTGCGGCATGCAGGCAATACCCAGCGGGGAATCCGCTGCAATACTCTTGGTAATCAGCTCGACATCGTTGTCGGTCAGCGCGCTTTTCATAGGGGTCACCGTGCCACCAGGTGCCACTGCGTTTACGCGCACGCCAAAGGCACCAAATTCACTGGCCGCAGATTTGGTCAGACCTACCACACCGTGCTTGGCCATGGTGTAGACGTGCGGCCCCTCCGCGCCCTTGACGCCGGCCGTACTCGCCAAAGAGACTATGGCGCCGGCACCGTTAGGTTGCATCGCCCGCCCGGCGTGCTTTATACCCAGGAAAACCCCGCGCGACAGAATTGACATCGTAAAGTCATAATCATCTGCGCTGGTATCCATGATGGAACCAATGGCACCGATAATCCCGGCGTTGTTAACCATGCCGTCCAACTGGCCAAACTCCGCTACCGCCAGGTCAATCGCCGCGATTATCTGCGCTTCGTTGGTGACATCCATGTGCTTGAACCTCACGCCGTCGCCCAGCTCCGCCACCAACGCCATGCCCAGGTCTTCCTGGACATCGGCAATCACCACCCTGCCGCCCTGTGCAACAAGACTTCGTGTGGTTGCCTCGCCAATACCGCTGGCACCACCGGTGACTACAAACCCCTTTCCGGAAAATCTGGCCATATCTATTCCACTGCCGAAGGATAGGAAATATTAACGGCCTATCGAGAGTAGACATCCTCGCTGATTGTGTCGACTGGACCTGCTGACCTGTCGAAGTTTCCTGCTATTGACCCGAAAACCCTGTTCGCGGCGTTGAGCATGCCATTCAAATCCGTTCATTCCTGAACGAGAGTACGCAACAGCTCATGCCATGCGGTTTTCACTGGCTTCCTTGCTGGTGTAGTGCTGTTGTGCTGGAATCCTTCCCAGCGAAAAGCGGCAACGCCCCAGGTGGCGCTCTGGTCGGTGGCACTAGCAATGGCCGAGCCGGCGTTTCCTGTTCCTTCTGGCGCAGGTGGTCCAGGATCCGGTCGATGACGTCCTGGTCCTCGATACACGCGATGACCCTGGCAGGTCCACCGCAGCGGGCGCAGACCCTGATGTCTATATTGAAAACACGCTTTAGCCGTTGAGCCCAGGTCATTGCGGCATGACGCTCGGCGGATGTGCGGACTTCTGCGTTGGAGATGGACTTGATGCCTTTACCGCGCCTGGCTGGTGTGACCAGCCCTCGCCAGCGATGGTTCGGTGCCAGGACGCCGTGGTAGCGGGTGAGATTGACCCTCGGTTTTGGTGCCAGAGCAGCTAACCGCGCAATGAAATCCACCGGGTCGAAGGCCACCTGTGTCGTTCCATCCCGGTACGGTGTCTTCAGGGTGTAAACCACCTTGCCAGTGGCACTCAGTGAAAGGCGGGGAACTGCCACGGCAGGGCGGGCAATATACCGGCAGAGATGTTCACGCTTGTCTTTTTGATGCCCCTCACAGCTGACACCGGCGTGCAGAGAGAAGCCATTGGCCTTGGCCACCCGCTCCAGTCCTGGATCGGGGCGCTCCAGTGGCCGGATGGTGCGAATCATGAAGGCCTTTCGCCCTTGCTGGGGACCAACGGCGATTCGATACGAGACGGAACTACCCAGAATCTGGGGCATGGCATCGGTATCCTCGGCGGGGTCGAGGTCCAGCCAGGCACTCTCGGTGTCCTGTTCCAGCAAGCCCTGGCGTTCGAGGCAGCGGCCGACGCGCTGGCTGATCAGTTGAACCAACTCCTCCAACTCGCCTTTGTCCGGTGCTTTGACGCGCTGAAAGCGGGGCGGTCTGTTGTCGCGATGCACATAGACGCCATCCAGGAACAAAATATGAAAGTGAATGTTGAGGTTAAGGGCGCTGCCGAAGCGCTGGATCAACGTCACTGCCCCGGTAGCGCCATCCTTGAGCGAGAATCCGGTCTTGTGGATCAGGTGGGTGGAGATCGGCCTGCCTGAAGAGGGCATTGCGCCCGGCACCAAGTGGGAAGACATTCCCGACGACTGGACCTGCCCGGACTGCGGCGCAGGCAAGTCTGACTTTGAGATGGTAGAAATCTAGGCAACCCTGCTACCAAAGCACATGGCAGACCCGCGGTCAGAACAACAGGCCGCCAACCAGGAAGAATGGAACGACCCCAGCAACTGGGGCGGTCCTGTCTGGCTGGAGGTCTACTTCTCCAAACGCGATAGCCGCATTTGGGTACCCAAACGCATCCGCGCCCTTGGTTGGACAGTAAATCTCGCTCACACAGGCGGTGTGCTGTGGTTCTTCGGCATCATCCTGGCCAGCATCGGACTCGTCATTGCTTCCGCAGTGTGGACGATCGGCTTTCGCTAGCGGAAAATTCGATTACCGTTCGCGTTGAATCTGCTGTCTGTACCGCACTAAGCTGCGGTCATGACGGAACACTTTCACATCCCCAGCTTCGATGGCCTGCAACTGGCAGTCACCGCCGCTGGCCCGGAGAATGGGCAACCCATTCTGCTTTTCCACGGCGGCGGGCAAACCCGCCATGCCTGGCAAAGCAGCGTCGAAGCGCTAGGTAAGGCCGGTTACCGAGCCTTGGCTTTCGACCACCGCGGTCACGGTGACAGCGGCTGGTCGGAAGACTACAACATCGACCTGTTCAGCGGCGACGTATTGCACCTGGCGCGCCAGCAGACACAGGCACCGATTATTGTCGGCGCCTCCCTGGGCGGCATCGCCGCCATGCTGGCCAATGCCACGGACGCCGGTGAAATCTCACAAGCGCTGGTACTGGTGGATATTGCACCGCGTTCCAACCCGGAGGGCGTGGAACGCATTCTCAACTTCATGGCCTCCCGGCCCGATGGCTTCGCCAATCTTGAGGAAGCCGCCGACGCAGTCGCGGAATACCAGCCACACCGCAAACAGCGCTCCGACCCCAGCGGCCTGAAGAAAAACCTGCGCCAGCGGGACAACGGCCGCTGGTACTGGCACTGGGACCCCAAGGCCCTGGCCGCCTTTCAGCGCGAAACCGGCAACGAAATGGGCCCGGATCTCATCTACGCGGCAGCCGAACAACTTAGCCAGCCCGTATTACTGGTGCGCGGCAGCATGAGTGATGTGATCAACGAGGAAATCACCGCCGAATTCCAGGCGCGCATCCCGCACTCGCAGGTCGTCGAAGTCGGCGGTGCCGGCCATATGGTGGCCGGCGACCGCAACGACATCTTCAGCCAGACCATTCTGGATTTTCTGCTCGGTCTGGATAGCCCGCAGGCGGCCAACGGTTAAACGCTGTACAAAAATCTGCCTCACAACTAACCCCTTCTGAACCCTGTCGCGTTAAGATTCGCGTTTTGCCAAGCCTTTCCCCCATGACGACAGCATTGAACCCGGACCATGTCACCCACGCCCAGCGCATGCTGGACCTGCAAAACGAACTCAACACCTTCACCAACCGCAAGGATGTGGATGCGGCGGGCTGCGAGTCCTGGACCGGGCTGGGCCGCGAGTGGTATCGCGCCATCTGGATGGAAGCGGCGGAGATGATGGACCGCCAGCCGTGGAAATGGTGGAAGGCCGCGCCGGAAAGCGATCTGGAGCAGCAGCAGATCGAGCTGGTCGACATCTGGCACTTCCTGCTCAGCATGTTTCTGGAAGAAGGCATCGCCGCCGAAGCCGTGGCGGAAGCCTTCTTCAACGGCACCACACAAAGCTACAAAGATCAGCAGGACGCCATCGAAGGCGTCGCCGCCGCCGCACTCAATGCGGATTCCTCAAAACAGATCGGCCTGCAATTCGGCCGCGCCTGCCAGGCCTTCGACCTCGACTTCAACAAACTCTACGAGTACTACGTCTACAAAAACGTACTCAACATCTTCCGCCAGAAGCACGGCTACGCCGAAGGCAGCTACCAGAAAACCTGGAACGGTGAAGAAGACAACGTGCATCTAGCTGCATTGAAGGCCCGAATTGATTCCGAAGGCACCGGTAACGAAGACTTATATAGCTTTGTCTACAAGGAACTCGAGGCCACCTATCCTGGATAGCCCCCAAGAACAATCACATGCACTGCCCCACCAGAGGCGGCACCAGATCCTCAAGCGGCACGGCATCCGCCATCACCGAGAAGCCCACGGTGGTGGGGTGTAACAGATCAGGCGAATACAAAACCGGGTTGGGTCTTGTCGGGTCCAGCGGAGAGCCCATCACGGCATCAAAATCAGCCACCCCCTCAACAGTGCCGTCCTCAGCCATCATGCGTATGGCAGCATTGACCACCTGCCGGGGTTCTTCCATCGTGGCGCGATCCCAGCCGAAGATCAGATCATCACGCGGCATGATAGTCCCCAGCACCACACACAGGCCGGCGGCATGGGCACGATCCACCAGTTGCTTCAAACCATCGATAATTTCCTCAGCGGTAGCGCCCGCCGTTAAATCATTGGTCCCCTCGAATATCACCAATGACTTCACACCCGCACGGGCCAGCACGTCCCGGTCAAAGCGGATCACAGCAGGATTACCCCTATTCTCAGAAACGGGCGCCACCACGGTATTGGAATTCACACCGACATTTAATACACCCATGGGGATGTTCTGTGCCTGCAAGCGCCCAGCCAGGAAATCCGGCCAGCGCGTGTTGGTGCCCGGTGTTTGATAGGCCCCATCCGTAATCGAATCCCCCAGGGTCACAATGGCGCCCAGCGACTCGCCCCCATGCAGCACATCCACACCACTTAAAAAGAACCAGCCCAGGGACCGCTCGGTAAAAGAGAGCCCGGAAACATCCGACGTCACATCCCCACTGCCCGGCGGGGTGAGATATTGCAGATCGAAGGAAACCGCATGCCAGGTCATCAGGCCACTCTGGCCCACCACCTGGAAACTGATGGCGAGATCATCACCCACGGCAAAAGGAAAACTAACCGCGTCACTCAGCACCTCATCACCCGGCGCAATCGTCACACCACTCGTGCCGTCAAAAGTGACTTCGACCTCAGTACCCGGCTGAATCGCGGCATCAGCCAGACGCAATGCCACAGTCACCGGATTCAAAGTCACCGGCTGATCACCCTTGGCATTGGAAAACTGCAGACGCATCACTTCACCGCCCAGGGTCGGATGCACAATCATCCGAAAACTCTGGTCCACCGCCTGCTCATCAGGAAAAGCCGTTGGCGTGGTAATCGAATCCAGGGGTGCAGGCACAATGCCTTCCAGAGGCCCCAGCGGATAAGTGGTGTAAGCCGATGTAGCCCAGACGCCTACCCAGCCATCATCTACCGGCTGGGCATTACCGCCACTATTACCGTTACCCCCTCCGCCACAGGCCACCAGACCCCATATCAGCAGAAAGAGAACACATTTAGTCAGACTACTCACCGTCACTAATGATTCCCCCTCGAATCCCATGCTGCAGTAGCAGAGCGCAGGCTAGCACGATGCTCTCAAACACCAGCAGAAACATGACAAAGTCATTCGGCTGGCCATCAAGTACCAGGCTCGACAACCGGCCGGCCACCAGCCCGCCGAGGAATGCCGCGCAGAACCACAAGGCATGCCGGGTCAGGCTTGCCATCAGGGCCCCGGCGAGCATCATGCAACCGAATGTGAAGTGCATGCCACCGTAGATCGAGCGAAGCTCATTAGCCGCGGTTATCGTTCGGGGTGACAGCTCCTGAGCGGCCAGGGACGCAACAGGGTCTATCGTCGTCTTGATGCCAATCAGCATAAACGCGATGGCATTCAGGATTAGAAAAAACTTGGCTGCCTTCTTCATTGCTCGCTCGCCTCTGCATGTCGCTCGACCGTCCAGGTATGTACCGGGTCATGCCCGTCACGCTGCCACGCTGGCGGTTTCCACAAATGCTTCAGGCGCTGGCCGAGTGGGCCCGGTGCCATCACATCACGCATCATGTCCACGAACTCGTGCAGATTCAGCACTAACCAGTTGTGGCTCTTGATCTGCCGGGGGGTGCCGTATTCCACCTTTTCCTGCTCAGGCTCATAGGTACCAAACAGATGGTCATACAGCATGATCACGCCGCCGTAGTTCTTATCGATGTACTGCACATTGCGCCCATGGTGTACACGATGATTGGACGGTGTATTAATCCACCATTCGATCCACGGATGCAGTTTGCCTACCGCTTCGGTATGCACGAACCACTGGAAAGCGAGGTTGGCGCCCAGCAGGCCCAGTATCAGCTCTGGCGTGAAGCCGATCAGCACAGCCGGGATATAGAAAAACCAGGTGCCTACAAAGCCATTCAGGATGCTCTGTCGTGCAGCCGTCGACATATTCATAATCTCGCCGGTGTGGTGAGCCACATGCTGGGTCCAGAACCAGCGCACCCGGTGCGCGGTGCGGTGATACCAGTAATAGCAAAACTCCTGCACGAAAAACGCCAGGATCACCGTGCCCACATTCAGCGGAATCGTAAAAAGGCGCTTATCCCAGACCACGGTAAACAGCGCCGCTACAAACAACAGATTCATTAGCGCGCCGGAAACGTAATAGCCCGCTCCCAGTGAGAAATTGGCCAGCACTTCCCGTAACCAGAACGGCTTGCCCTGGCCGAGGGCTGCGTCGCCCGTTTTGCGGTAGTTATACAGCCATTCGAACAGAAAACCGCTGACAAATACGGGAATCATCGGGATCAAAATCATCTCGTTCAGGGTAGGTTCGCGCCCGAAAAGCGCGGTCATGCCGATGACGATCGGCTCAAATAATGTCTCCATGAGTAGCTCCTCATACAACCTTTCGATGGGCAGGATTGTGCGGCAGACGCTGGTCTGAGTCTTGACCATCGTTTATTATTTTTTGACATTTTGTGCCAAGCGGAATCTTTATGGCGACAGGCGCCCAGGTCTTTGCCAGAATCACCCACCTCGTCAGGCGGTTCATGGAAGCAGAAGGGGTAAACAGTCCCGCGTTACAGCGTGATCTGGATGAGACCTGTCGCTTCGAGCGCATGCCGATAGAGCTGTGGTGGCAACTCCTGGACGATCTGGCCGAGACCAGCGGCGACCCGGCGGTTGGCCTTCGCGTGGGCCGGTATGCACAGGCACAGGACGTCGGCGTGCTGGGCTACCTGGCGGCAAGCAGCGACACGCTTGCCCAGGCCTTACAGCGGCTGCAGCGCTTTCAACTCCTGCTGCATGACTTGTCATTCTCATGGGTGCGCCAGCAAGGGCCTGATCTCTATTTCGGCTGGGCCAGCGAACTGGGTCACTCAACGGCGATCTCCAATGACGTGCTGGTGTCCGCATTGCTAACCGTGATGGATACCCTCACCGCTCCGCAGCGTGTCCGACCCTCGCTGATCGAGTTCCGTGATCCACGCCCGGCGGGCGGTGATCGGCATGAAGAATTTCTCGGTTGTCCCGTGCGCTTTGGCTGCGAAACCCTGGCGCTCAGAATCCCGATCAAGCTGCTGCAAGTTCCGATCAACAGTCGCGATCCACATCTCTGCGAAATCCTGGAACGCAAGGCAGATGCGATGGTGAAGAGCCTGTCCGATTCGGATGAGTTTCTCACCACATTTCAGCAGGCCATGATGGCCGGGCTGGAAGAAGGGGAACTGAGTATGCAATGGCTTTCAAACAAGCTGAATACACCAGTACGCTCCCTGTATCGCGGCCTGCAGCAGCGCGACAAAACCTACAAGGGGCTGCTAGACAAGCTGCGGCTGGAACTGGCGCATCAATACCTGGCCGATCCGGCCCTGTCCCTAAGCGAGATAGCGCTGATGCTGGGTTATTCTGAGCAGAGCGCGTTCAGCAGAGCCTTTCGTAAATGGACTGGGGAGACACCGTTGCAGGTGCGAAAAAGTTTTGGGAGTGAAAGTGGTTATTAACGGTGGGGATAAATGCCCCCATCTATTCCTGCCGACTCCTCAACACAAATCGGCCTGAAATTCGGCCGCGCCTGCCAAGCCTTCGACCTCGACTTCAACAAACTCTATGAGTACTACGTCTACAAAAACGTACTCAATATCTTCCGTCAAAAACACGGCTATGCCGAAGGCACTTACCAGAAAATCTGGAATGGTAAGGAAGACAACGTGCATCTAGCTGCGCTGAAAGGAAGGATTGATTCCGAAGGTACTGGTGACGAAGACTTATACAACTTTGTATATAAGGCGTTGGAGCTAGCTTACCCGGCCTAATCCAATCGCAGATCAGCATCCACAACCTGATCTGCACGCTCGAAATATTTCTTCATCCCGTTCACTGCCAGCCAACGCAATGGCTCGGGCGGCAGTGGCAGCATGCGGCGTTTGAATAGCTCGACATCTTGGTTGGGCCGGCCCAGCACCTGGTCCGCAAGCATGCGGCCATTTGAAGTGGCATGCGCCACGCCGTGGCCGTTGTAACCCATGCCGTAGGACAGGTTGCCTCGCCGGTTGGAAAAGCTCATCGGCAGGAAGTCAGGCGTCATGCCTATCCAGCCGCCCCAGAAATCTTGGATTTGCAGATCAGGCAATTCGGGGAAGCGATGCTTGAGCAGCTTTTCGAACTTCTTGAATACCGCCGGCTGCTTGCCCGTGGCCAAGCGACTGCCATAGCGATACTGAACGTACTTGGAGCCGCCGAGAATGCGGCCATCCGCCGTGAGTCGATAATGTTCAATCGCTGAGTGGGCTGTGATGAGGCCTTCCCGGCCCGGCCAGCCCAGCGCTGCAAATTGCTCGGGTGCTAGCGGGGCAGTACGAAATAAAGTGACGCGGATGGGGAATATCTTGCTTTTGAGGCGGCCCAGCGTTGCCGGCGTATAGCCATTGCTGGCGACGATGACTTTGTCGGCCCGCACTACTCCACCGTCTGCCGTTACCTGCACGGGCGAAGCCGCCTCATCAATATGCGTAACCGCGGTGTTCTCGTATATTTGCACGCCTGCATCCAGTGCAGCCCGGCGCAGGCCCAGCACATATTTGCCGGGGTTCAGATGCCCACCACGCTTATCAAGCACGCCAAAGCTGAAAGCCTCTGGCAAGCGCCGCTCGCGCATCTCGCTTGCATTCAAAAAACTGACTTCAACCCCCAGGCTTTCGGCCAGCTCTGCCGTTTTTAATAAAGGGGCACGATGCCGGTCATGCACGCCGCAGGTGATATTGCCTGCCGGTTCGTAATCACAATCGATGCCGTACTTTTTAAAAGTTTCTTCCGCATTTCTCACCGAGCGATCATTAAAGCGCATGAACTCGGCAGCCCGCGCCTTGCCCACATGCCGTACCAGCGATGGCAGGTCCTTACCCATTGAAGGTGCCAGGTGGCCGGAGTTACGCCCGCTTGCGCCACTGCCGCAGAAGCCCATCTCCAGCAGCACCACATTAACGCCTGCCTCGCGGAGTGCCAGCGCGGCATTTAAGCCGGTATAGCCACCGCCGATGATGACTACATCAGCCCGTACCTCGCCAGTCAGTGGCGGGCGCAGGTCAGCGGGTGAAGACAGCCACACACTGGCGTCGTTGTAGTTGAATGGCTGACCTTCGTCGTTATTCGAAGAATTCATGCGTGACCCCTGGCTCACAAAGCAACTCGTTGAAGAATTGACGCGTAGATTAGCCCGGCCCTAAAGGATATTATTTGCATTTAGTGACAGTTTTTTAACTTTTGGCGACATTGCATGCAAACATGAACTACCTGGTCAACACGAATATCCTGTCCGGGTTTGATGCCCTTGTTAGTGAACTGGGAGGGTCATCCGATCAGATACTGGCGCAGCTGAATATCCCCACCGATGTGCTGGAACAGCAGAACAGCTTCATCCCCTTTCGGCAGGCCGTCGCCCTGCTTGAATACACGGCTGACACATTGCATCGCCCCGATTTCGGCATCCGTCTTTCCATGCGGCAGAATCTCTCGACACTGGGTTCACTCGCCGTACTGGTGAGAAACACCCGAACGATTGAAGACGCCTTCCGCGCCATTGCCAGGTACATGCACCTGATCACGCCGGCCATCACCCTGAGCGTACAACCCAATCCAAGCGGCCAGTTCATTCGACTCGGCATCGCCATCATAGAACCCGGCATCGTTGCCTCGCGCCAGATACTCGAACTGGTGATGGGCATTGGCCAGTCCATCACCCACCTGCTGTCTGGCAGCCAGGTGTACCCCCAAGCCATACACTTCCCTCACCCACGCCTGGTTGCAGAGGATATCTATCGAAATCGCTTCCATTGCCCGGTGTATTTCGAACAACCCATCTGCGCCGTCGACCTGCCCATACCTGCCATGCAGCGCAACGTGGCCGGCGCCGACGAGCAAACCGCCAGGCTCGCCTCCGAATACCTCGCCATGCAATATGGCCGCGCGCCCAGGCAACTGGCCGACCAGATCAGCCACCTTATTCGCCAACTGCTCCCCACCGGCCACTGCAATATCCGGTTTATCGCCGAACAGCTGCACCTGCACCCCAGAACCCTGCAACGGCAGCTCGCCGCCCATGGGCATGTGTTTGAAAAACTGCTGGATGATGAACGCCGGGCGCTGGCCCGGCATTACCTGTCTGTACCGGATCTGCGTCTTACGCAGATTGCAGGGATGTTGGGCTACTCAGACCAGAGCGCCCTGAATCGATCTTGCAGGCGATGGTTTGATAAGACGCCAAAGGAGCTGCGGAAAAGGGCCTAATCGGCCGCCGTTAGAACCCAGGCTCTATTTGGTTCAGCCCGACCCATGCGGGGAGGCAAGCCTCACACCACCACGTCATAGCTGGTGTTCTTGCTGCCACCTGCGTTTTTCTTCAGCACGCCACGCTCGATGAGGTCATTGATGTCTCTTTGCGCCGTGGGTAAGGAGCACTTGCCGATTTTCGACCACTTCTTCGTTGTGAGCTTGCCTTCGAAGCCATCCAGATAACGATTGAGGACTACTTTCTGCCTTGCCGAGAAAGATTCATCGGCATGCTTGCGCCAGAAACCGGCTTTTTTGAGTACACCGGCACTGATTTCCTCTGCCCCATCCAGCGCGCGTGACAGACATTCCAGAAACCACTTGAGCCAGGCTGTGATATCCAGCGAGCCCTTTTGCGTGTTTTCGAGGATGTCGTAGTACGCACTGCGATCTTTTCTGATCTGGCTCGACATGCTGTAGAACCGCTGCGGTGAACCCTCCAGCCGTGCCAGTGCCTGATCGGCGATGGCGCGTGCAATACGGCCATTGCCATCCTCAAAGGGATGGATGGTGACAAACCAGAAATGCGCCAGCCCGGCACGCAGCAGGCTGTCGGGTGCTGGTTCAAGTTCAAACCAGTTGAGGAAGCGCTGCATTTCGGCTTCAATGCGATTGGCCGGTGGTGCCTGGTAATGAACCCGCTCTTTGCCAATGGGGCCGGAAAGCACCTGCATAGGCCCTTCGGCATCCGTACGCCACATGCCCGTCTGCACGGGACGGATGCCGGAAAACCCGGTAGGGAACAGCGCCGCCTGCCAACCCCAAAGGCGCTTGTCGGTTAGCGGAGCGGCGAAATTCTGCGTCGCATCCAGCATCATCTCGACCACGGCCTCGGTCTTGCGGTCTGTGGGGCCGAGTGCGCCTTCGGGCATGCCCAGTCTACGTGCCACAGACGAACGCACACTGTCCCGATCCAGGGTTTCACCCTCTATTTCAGAACTCTTGATGACGTCTTCAGCGAGGTTTTCTAGCTGGGCATTACGCTGTAGTTCAAAGCCCAGCCCCTGCATCTTGCCCAGCAACAGGCCCTGTTTACGGCTTGTGGCGGCCAGCAGGCTGCTCAGCGCTGCGTCATCCCAGCGAAAATCAGGCCATTGGGGCCTTTCCCAGATATACATGCCTTACCTCGATCATGTCTTACCTTGATGAGAAGACTAATGATTAGAATCGCAAATCATTCTAATCATTTTGTGATTAGAATGTAAATCTATTCTAATCTGCCTGGGCAAATATCAGAGCCTGGTTAAGGCGAACTTCTTACTGAGTGCTTTGCTCAGCAGCTTCTCTGGCAGCCAGCGCGCCATCAACGGAAATGCCCTGCTGCCGTGGCCGATGTTCCAGGTGTTGTCGCTGCTGCTGTTGAGGGATTTCACCAGTACTGCAGCGAACTCTTCGGCGGGCGTCGCGTTCTCCTGCGAGGCGCCGGCGCGTGCCATGATGCCGTCGCGGATGGGCGCGTAGAGTGAATCATCGCTGAGCCAGTCATTCACACTGGCGGCGGCCGCGTCGCCGAAGTTGGATTTAATACCGCCAGGCTGCACGGTGACCACGCGAATGCCGAAGGGCGCGAGTTCCATGCGCATGGCGTCAGAGATCGAATGGATGGCGGCCTTGCTGGCGCAGTAGGCACCGGCGAATGGCGTGGTGAGTACGCCGGAGATACTGCCGATATTGATAATCACGCCCTGGCTGCTTTTGCGTATTAACGGCAGCAGTTTCTGGGTGAGCAGTACCGGTGCAATGACGTTGGTTTCGAACTGGCCGCGGAGTTTGTCGGCGGGGATTTCCGCCAGCGGCCCCATGGCCGAGATGCCGGCGTTGTTGATGAGTACGTCGATGTGCGCATGGCGCTGGCTAATGCTGTCGAGCAGTGCCTGCATGCTGGCGTCGCTGTTTACATCCAGGGTTTCGGTTTCGCAGCCCTGGGCTTTGAGTGCGTCGAGGGTTTCGATGCGGCGAGCGGTGGCGATGACGGTATCGCCTTGCTGGCGGAAGGCGTCTGCCAGAGCGCGGCCAATGCCGCTGGAGCAGCCGGTGATGAGGAGCTTGCGGGGCATATAAAAATCCTGAACGATGATTTTCCGCAGATTAAACGGCAACGCTGCCCGGTGCAAAGCCAATGCCGGGATAGACAGACGCTTAGTCCAACCCGTACAGCATAGAGACTCAAGCACAATATATAGGCCTGAGTCGTACGGCTGAACCGTCCGGTGGCGACACCACACAGGATCAGGCCATCATTCTGTATCAATCATAAACCCATGTATATAAAGGTTTTTGCGCAGCGCAGCGCCAGTGCAGCTCGCTCGAAGTCAACCAAGGCCACTGCGCCCAACTTCCTGTCGATGTCATAGGCCGCTTATCCACAGGGCAACTGTCCACAGGCGCAACGCCTGTAATTATCAGCCTTTGCCCTCTATCTTGGCCAAGTTATCCACAGGCTATCCCGCTTGTATCCCCACCATACCCCCATGATTTAGACAGGAAACACAATATATCGTCTTGACGATGCCCTGTAGCCACACTATGTTGTGTTTCACTGAATATTTACCCCGACATTAACCCCATATCCCCCAGACAGACACACAACCCGTAAATAACGCCCGGCCATCACCGTCACCCCTGATTGATCGCAAGCGTTATCCAAGGCGACCCCGGAGAACCCAACAATATGCAAACCGAGAGCAGCAGCGCCCCCGCTTCCTCAGCAGCCGCTAACCCGAACCCCGCAGCCGCAGCACCGACGGCCCAAGCCCCCGTCACAGAAGCCGATATCGCGGCAACAGCACCAGGGGGTTACCGCGTTATTCGTCGCAATGGCAAAGTCACCCCTTTCGATGCCAGCAAGATCGAAGTGGCCCTGACCAAGGCCTTTCTGGCCGTTGAAGGCTCGGGTGCCGCCGCCAGTGGCCGCATCCATGAAACCGTCAAGGAACTGACTAGCCAGATTGACCATGCGCTGACCCGCCACCTTTCCGGCGGCGGCACCGTCCATATTGAAGATATTCAGGATCAGGTCGAACTGGGCCTGATGCGTAACGGCCATCACAAGGTCGCCCGCGACTACGTGCTGTACCGCGAGCAGCGTGCCCAGGAACGCGCCGCCGAAGCTGAAGCAGCGGCCAAGAAAACGCGCCGCGGCAGGAAAAAGGCCGCCGCTGAGGCCGCCATCAATGTCACCCTGGCCGACGGCAGCACCCAGCCATTGGACGAGGCGCGCATGCGTCGCCTCATTAACGAGGCCTGTGACGGTCTGACCGATGTCGATGCCGAGCGCATTATCAGCGACAGCCTGCGCAACCTCTACGATGGCATTACCGAAAAGGAACTGGCCCAGGCCGTCACGCTCTGCGCCCGCGCTCTGATTGAAGCCGAGCCCAACTACAGCACTGTCTCAGCCCGCCTGTTGCTGGACACCCTGCGCCATGAAGCCCTGGGCTTCCTCGATGCCAGCACCGACACCGTGATTCAGGCCGAGATGGCCAAGCTCTATCCGCAGTACCTTAAGGACTACATCACCAAAGGTATTGAGCTGGAACTACTCGACCCGGAACTGGGCCAGTACGATCTGGCCCGGCTGGGCAAGGCTCTGCTACCCGAACGCGACATGCAGTTCACCTATCTGGGCCTGCAAACGCTGTACGACCGCTATTTCCTGCACAGTAATAACGTGCGTTTCGAGTTGCCGCAGGCCTTCTTCATGCGCGTCGCCATGGGCCTGGCCATTAACGAAGTCGACCGCGAAGACCGCGCCATTGAGTTCTACACACTGCTGTCGAGCTTCGATTTTATGAGCTCCACCCCGACGCTGTTCAACTCCGGCACCCTGCGTCCGCAGCTGTCTTCCTGCTATCTGACCACCGTACAAGTATAGGGCGTATTAACGGCCTATTGAAAGTAGACACCCTCGCTGATTCTATCGACTGGGCTTGCTGATCTGTCGAAGTTCCCGCCTATTTACCCGAAAATTCTGTTCGCGGTGTTGAGCATGCCATTCATTACCGTTCAATGCTGAACGGGAGCACGCAACAGCTCATGCCATGCGGTTTTCACTGGCTTCCTTGCTGGCGGAGTGCTGTTGGGCTGGAATCCTTCCCGGCGAAAAGAGGCAATGTCCCAGGTGGCGCTCTGGTCGGTGGCACCAGCAATGGCCGAGTCGTTGTTTCCTGTTCTTTCTGGCGCAGGTGAGTCAGTATTCGATCGATGACGTCCTGGTCCTCGATACTGGAGATGACCCTGACAGGTCCGCCGCAACGGCCACAGACCTCGATATCGATGTTGAAGACGCGTTTGAGCCGCTGCGCCCAGGTCATGGCGGCATGACGCTCGGCGGGTGTGCGGACTTCTGCGTTGGAGATGGACTTGATGCCTTTACCGCGCCTGGCTGGCGTGACGAGCCCGCGCCAGCGGTGGTTTGGTGCCAGGACGCCATGGTAGCGGGTGAGATTGACCCTCGGTTTTGGCACCAGGGCGGCCAACCTCGCGATGAAATCCACCGGTTCGAAGGCCACCTGGGTCGTCCCATCCCGGTACGGTGTTTTCAGGGTGTAGACCACCTTGCCAGTGGCACTCAGTGAAAGGCGGGGAACTGCCACGGCAGGGCGGGCAATATACCGGCAGAGATGTTCACGCTTGTCTTTTGATGCCCCTCACAGCTGACACCGGCGTGCAGAGAAGCCATTGGCCTTGGCCACCGCTCCAGTCCTGGATCGGGGCGCTCCAGTGGCCGGATGGTGCGAATCATGAAGGCCTTTCGCCCTTGCTGGGGACCAACGGCGATTCGATACGAGACGGAACTACCCAGAATCTGGGGCATGGCATCGGTATCCTCGGCGGGGTCGAGGTCCAGCCAGGCACTCTCGGTGTCCTGTTCCAGCAAGCCCTGGCGTTCGAGGCAGCGGCCGACGCGCTGGCTGATCAGTTGAACCAACTCCTCCAACTCGCCTTTGTCCGGTGCTTTGACGCGCTGAAAGCGGGGCGGTCTGTTGTCGCGATGCACATAGACGCCATCCAGGAACAAAATATGAAAGTGAATGTTGAGGTTAAGGGCGCTGCCGAAGCGCTGGATCAACGTCACTGCCCCGGTAGCGCCATCCTTGAGCGAGAATCCGGTCTTGTGGATCAGGTGGGTGGAGATCGCCCGGTAAACGATGCGCAGCACCTTGCCCATGGCCTGGGGGTAGGCCGCAAACAGGAAGCGCAGTGGGAAGGGGAAGCTGATGACCCACTGGCGAAGCGGGACATCGGGAAACACCTCATCGGCCAGTAGGGCGGCGGTCTCGGCCATGCGGCGGGCGCCACAACTGGGGCAGAACCCGCGCTTCTTGCAGGAAAACGCTACAAGTCGTTCGAAATGACATTTGTCACAGCGTACCCGGAGAAAGCCGTGTTCGAGGCGGCCGCACTTCAGGTAGGCCTCAAATTCCTGGTGGACATGGTCTGGCAGGGATTTGCCCTGCTGGGCCAATTGGTCCACAAGGGCAGGGTAGTGCGCTTCGACGAGCTGGTAGAGTAGTGTCTGCTCGGGTTGATGGCGCTCGTAGGTGGTTTTGCCAAGGCCATCCCTGCCTTGTGCCAACATGGTGGTTTCGCCTTGGAGACCTGAAGACCGAACAAACCAGCCTGTATCGGGAGGCCGGATAATGCCACATCCGAAGTGGCCCGCGAGCCTGTCGCGATTCATCCGATGCGGTAGGTTGCCAAGGGGAAGAAGGTGTAAGACACTCGCTGCCCACGTCACTACAGAGCGAATGCGGGTAGTGACGTGGGCGCCCGCACTCAAGAGCAAAAACGCAGTGGCGCGCCTGCTCCACGTAATTTCGGGGTGGTTCCACTGGAAGCATCCCGCAAAGTAACAGTATCTGAGGATTTTCGGGCTCGAAACTGCTTTCAGAGTAGCCAATGCATAATTTCGGATCGGCTCCGGATAATCAGCACATCAGGTATCCGAGAAAAACCACCCCCGGTTCGGGTCGAATTCTTTGTGACGCCCGTATTCCGTGTTCGTATAGTGGACCCACTAAAACGCGGCCACTGCGGAAAAGTGGCAAGGAGGGCCCCACCTTGCATTCGCAAACGGGGCAGGCAGAGTCCGGTAGTTTTGGAATCCGCCGAAAGCGTCAGTCAGGACCACATGTGACGCAGCGGTCAGTGATGACCGGGTCCATCTTCGAACCATCGGGTGCCGCAAGCCCGGGTACCGCGCCTTCCAATCTCTCCCGCTGGTTACGGGGATCTGTTACACAACCGCTGTTGGTGACAGGGCACTCGTGCCCTGGATATTCAACAGTTTCTTCAACCCTGCAAACGCGCTGGCGGTCAGTGCGTTCTGTTTTTCTAAGAAAGGAGGTAAATCTATTCCGGCCTCAGGCTGGATAACCGTTGGTTGGCACGGGCCAGTTTCCATTAGGAAACACACCGTGTTGTCTATGGCCAGACACATTCAGGTCAACCGGGATTGGTGTCCCGTGATCGTACCGCACAGCGGGCCTGCGCAGCTTCTGTTGCCAGGTGATCAGAAACACTCACCCAAGGAAATAGCACTATGCGAGACCTGAACTACCAACTGAAAATGTTATGCAAGCACAGCCACGAAGGCAGCTTTGAAACTCGGGTGGGCCGGGAGCGACAGTTAAGCTCCATCGCCAACCAGTTACACGACCTGGGCTTCCGGCAGATGAAGGCCACGTCACTCAAACAGAAGCATATCCAGGCCCTGGTGGACCACTGGCTGGGCCAAAATCTCTCACCCGGGACCATAAAGAACCGGATGAGTTGCCTGCGCTGGTGGGCCGAGAAGGTCAACAAGCGGGCCGTGGTGGCCAGCTCCAACGATCATTATGGGATACCGGACCGGCAGTTTGTGTCCGACCAGAGCAAGGCCAAAGACCTGACCCGGGAACAGCTCACCCGGGTCAAGGACGAACACGTCAGAATGAGCCTGCGCCTGCAACAGGCCTTCGGGCTCCGAAGAGAGGAGGCCCTCAAGATCCAGCCCCGCTGGGCGGATCGGGGTGATTACCTGCAGCTCAAGGCAAGCTGGACCAAGGGCGGGCGGGAACGCTCTGTTCCCATCCGCACCCGGGAACAGCGCGCCCTGCTGGAACAGGCCAGGCGCCTGGCCGGTTTCGGCTCCCTGATCCCCCGGGGCCGGCGTTATATCGAGCAGCTCAGAATCTACGAGCGTCGCACCGCCAATGCCGGCCTATCGAAAATGCACGGTTTGCGCCATGCCTATGCCCAACAGCGGTACCGGGAACTCACCGGCTGGCCCTCGCCCCATGCAGGCGGGCCGACCAGAGAACAACTGACAGAGGCGCAGCGGCAGGTCGATCAGCAGGCACGGCTGATCATCAGTGAAGAGCTCGGTCACCGGCGGGAGCAGATTTCCGCGGTGTATCTGGGCCGATAGCCATGCAGATCCAGCCCCGCCTGATCCGCCTCCGTGATGCCCCGGCCTACCTGGGCATGGACAAGAATCGATTCAATCGCGAGGTTCGGGCAGAGCTGACCGCGATTCCCATCGGCAAGCAAGGCATAGCCTTTGATCGGCTTGAAATGGACGCCTGGGCGGAGCAGTATATAAACCGCTGTGGGTGTTCGCCTAAGCATAGAGGAGATTTCCTATGTCAAAGCGAATCCCGGGCCTCTACAAGAGAGGCACCCAGGGCATCTGGCACATCGATAAATGCATCAAAGGATATGGCCGACTTCACGAGAGCACTGGCACAAGCGAGCTCGAGGAAGCGGAACGGTACCTGATTAGACGATTGGAAGAGCTGCGCAAGGCGACTGTTTATGGCATTCGACCGGAGCGCATTTTTCGGCAGGCGGCCACCAGGTTTTTGCTGGATTACCAGCATAAGCGCAGTATTGGCCGCTACGCACAATCTCTGAAAATTCTGGACCCGCACATAGGTGATCTGCCTTTGCGCCAGGTACATCAGGGTACGCTGGAGTCGTTTATCCAGCATCGTCGTGAGCAAGGTATGCGAGCCAATACCATCAACCGTGATCTGGCGGTGGTGCGGCGAATTCTGACTCTGGCCGCCCGATTGTGGCGGGATGAGTCCGGTTTGACCTGGCTCGAGACGGCCCCTTTGCTGCAATTACTCGATTGTGACGATGCCCGCAAGCCGTATCCCTTATCCTGGGACGAGCAGTCGAGGTTGTTTGCGCGCCTGCCGGAACACTTGAGGGAAATGGCACTGTTCAAGGTCAACACCGGAACGCGGGAGCAGGAAGTGGTTTGCCTGCGGTGGAATTGGGAGGTATCGATTCCAGAGCTGAAAACCAGTGTGTTTGTTATCCCGGGTGGCGGTGTCAAGAATGGTGAGGATCGTCTGGTGGTGATGAATGCCGAAGCGCGGGCGGTGATCAATCGACAGCGCGGTAGGAACCCGGAGTATGTATTTACCTACTCGAAGGGTCAGCCGGTCGATCGTATCAACACCAAGGCCTGGCGCAGGGCAAGGAAGGAGGCTGGATTACCACAAGTGCGGGTACATGATTTGAAACATACTTTCGGTCGCCGGTTGCGGGCCAAAGGCGTCAGTCATGAAACCCGGCAGGTGCTCCTGGGTCACAAAAACGGCCAGATCACCACGCATTATTCCGCCGCTGAAATCGGCGAACTGATAGAGGCGGTGGAAAAAGTGAGCTGGTCGGGTAGCTCGGCACCGACCCTGACCTTGATCAAGAGTGAAAACTCCCGCAAATCTCCCGCAATCGGGAGGAGGGAGAACCGTAGAACGGTTTGAGTGCACTTTAAGCCATTGATTTTTAAATCGAAAATGGTAGCTACGGGTGGACTTGAACCACCGACCCCAGCATTATGAATGCTGTGCTCTAACCAGCTGAGCTACGTAGCCACAATTTGTCGTGGGGACCAGCGATCCCGAAGAGGCGCGCATTTTCCCGATTTTGGCGTGGCAAGTCAAGAATGTGGCGTGTGCTTGCCGCCTTACACGTTAAAACGAAAATGGATCACGTCGCCGTCCTGCACCACGTATTCTTTACCTTCCAGGCGCCAGCGGCCGGCGTCCTTGGCGCCCTGTTCACCATTGTGCTTGATGAAGTCTTCGTAGCTGATCACTTCTGCACGGATGAAGCCTTTCTGGAAGTCGGTGTGAATAACGGCAGCTGCCTCGGGCGCCGTGGCGCCGACTTTTACCGTCCACGCGCGGACTTCTTTCACGCCGGCCGTGAAATAGGTCTGTAAGTCCAGCAGTTGGTAACCCGCGCGAATAACCCGGTCCAATCCGGGTTCTTCCATGCCCAGCTCGCGCAGGAACTCCAAACGTTCTTCAGCTGCCAGCTCGGCAATCTCTGCTTCCAGTTTGTTGCAGATAGCAACGACGATCGCGTTTTCCTCAGCTGCGATTGCGTTCACCACATCCAGATAGGGATTATTATCAAAACCGCTTTCATCGACGTTGGCGATATACATCGTTGGCTTGTCCGTTAACAGGAACAGCTGCCGTGTAAGTGCTTTTTCATTGTCATTGAGGGTCAAAGAGCGAACAGGTTTTGCCTCGTTCAGGTGAGGCAGGAGCTTATTTTCCAATAATGCTTTTAGTGCGATCGCATCCTTGTCGCCACCCTTGGCGCTGCGAATCACTCGCTGCAGCTGCTTTTCACAGCTTTCCAGATCAGCCAGTGCCAGTTCGGTGTTGATGATTTCAATATCAGCCTTGGGATCGATTTTGTTCGCCACATGGATGACATTGTCATCAGCGAAGCAACGCACGACGTGGGCGATAGCATCTGTTTCCCGAATGTTGGCCAGGAACTGGTTGCCGAGGCCTTCACCCTTTGATGCGCCTGCCACAAGTCCGGCGATGTCGACAAACTCCATCGTCGTCGCGACCTCCTTCTGTGGCTTGACGATCTCCGAGATTTTGCGCTGTCGCGGATCCGGCACCGGTACGATGCCCGCGTTGGGCTCAATCGTGCAGAACGGGAAATTTTCCGCGCCGATACCGGCATTCGTCAGGGCATTGAACAGGGTGGATTTGCCGACATTGGGTAAGCCGACGATTCCGCAATTGAAGCCCATAATCTGTTCCTGTCGTGGTTGGCAGCTCAGGCTGCGCTAAAACTGTGAAGTCGGGTCATTGCCTTGGTGGTGTCGCCATCGAGCAGCAGCGGCAGGGCAGCGATCGCTTCATTGATGCAGGCATCAATGCGTTCGCGATCTTCCTTTGACGGCGCGCCCAATACATAACCGGTGACACGCGAGGCGTGACCGGGATGGCCGATGCCGATACGCAGACGATGAAATCCCGGCTGGTTGGCCAGCGCAGGAATAATATCCCTCAGACCGTTGTGCCCTCCATGTCCGCCACCCTGCTTGAAGCGTGCCGATCCGGCTGGAATATCGAGCTCGTCGTGGGCGATGAGAATTTGTTCAGGGGCAATCTTGAAAAAACCTGCCATGGCAGCCACCGCTGAGCCACTGCGATTCATAAAGGTGGTGGGGATCAGCAGGCGCAGGTCGTGACCGCACAGGGAAACGCTTGCGGTCAGTCCATGAAACCTGCTTTCAGCCTGCAGGGTCGCGCCACAGTGGTTGGCCAGTGCCGTAACAAAATCAGCGCCGGCATTGTGACGGGTGCCCCGGTATTCGCTACCGGGGTTGCCCAAACCAGCAATGAGTCGTATGGCAGTCAACGCGATTACTGCGCAAGTAGCGTCGCAGCGAGGTGTTTAGTCCTCTTTGTCGTCGTCTTTGGAATCACTGCCTTCGGCAGAAGCCGCTGCCGAATCGACATCATCCAGACTCTCATCGCCGCCTTTCGGTGCGATGACAGAGGCGATCGCGAGATCATGGTCTTCACCCAGAGCCAGCGCCACCGAAGTGACACCCGGGGGCAGGGTTATCTCTGACAAGTGCACGATCTGCCCGGTTTCAACCTTGAGCATGTCGACCTCAATGAAGGTCGGAATATCAGCTGGCAGACACTGCACTTCGATATCAGTAGCCTGGTGCTGAATCATACCGCCCTGTGTTTTCACGCCGTAGCAGGTCGTTTCGTTCAGGAAGTGGATTGGCACGTGCACGCGCAGCGCGACATCATCCTTGATACGCAGGAAATCGACGTGTGTGACGCGATTTTTAGCAGGATGACGCTGCAAGTCTTTGAGGATGGCTTTCTCTTTTACCTTGCCGACATTGACGACGAGGACGTGGGAGTAGAAAGCTTCGTTTTCCAGCGCCTTCTCCAGATCCTTGCGGACCAGGCTAAGTGGCTGTGGTTCCTTGTCGCCACCGTAGATGATGGCCGGTACCTGTCCGTCGAAACGACGCAGGCGGCGGCTCGCACCTTTCCCCAGGTCGGTTCGTACTTCTGCATTCAATTCAAATTGGTCAGACATTGTCGTGACTCCTTTGATAAGTCATTGCGGCACCTGCGACCAGTGCTGCAATGCGTTGGTGTTTACGCTGGCTCTATTGAAACAGCGCGCTTATGGATTCCTCATGGGCTACCCTGCGCATGGATTCTGCGAGCAGGTCAGCTATTGTGAGTTGGCGAATTTTAGTGATGCGTTTCGCCGTGGCACTTAGTGGAATCGTGTCTGTAACTACCAGCTCATCGAGCTGGGAGTTTTGAATATTCTCCAGTGCGTTGCCAGACAGCACGGCGTGCGTGCAGTAGGCGACGACTTTGGCTGCCCCGCGCTCCTTGAGCGCGTCGGCGGCTTTGCACAATGTACCTGCTGTGTCGACAAGGTCGTCAACCAACAGGCAGGTACGGCCATCCACCTCTCCGATGAGGTTCATTACCTGCGCTTCATTCGCCTTTGGACGGCGCTTGTCGATAATCGCCAGGTCCGCTTCGTTTAACTGCTTGGCGATCGCTCTGGCTCGAACCACCCCGCCGATGTCAGGCGAGACCACAATCAGGTTCTCGTACTCACAGGCTTCGATATCTTCGATCAACACAGGTGAGCCATACACGTTGTCCACCGGGCATTTGAAAAAGCCCTGAATCTGCTCAGCGTGCAGATCGACCGTCAATACGCGGTCCACTCCGACCGTGACCATCATGTCCGCCACTACTTTGGCAGTGATAGGTACCCGCGCAGAACGCACTCGCCTGTCCTGGCGGGCATAGCCGAAGTAGGGTACCACAGCGGTGATTCGCGAGGCTGAAGCGCGGCGTAGCGCGTCGATCATCACCACCAATTCCATCAGGTTGTCATTGGTGGGTGCGCAGGTAGACTGCAGCACAAAAACATCCTTGCCACGCACGTTCTCATTCAGTTCGACGCAAACTTCGCCGTCACTGAACTTGCCGACATCTGCCTTGCCCAGTGACAAGTACAATCTGCTCGCCACCTTCTGCG
The DNA here is from genome assembly GCA_041396025.1 of Halioglobus sp. Classification (GTDB taxonomy): domain Bacteria; phylum Pseudomonadota; class Gammaproteobacteria; order Pseudomonadales; family Halieaceae; genus Marimicrobium. Next base: position 52,240 of record JAWKZL010000008.1, read on the forward strand.
CGAGTTCCGGGTTGGCGTTACCGGTAAAGACCATCATTTTTGAGGACACTGCGTGCTACCTTTGGGTTTGTGTCGAAAAACTTTGGTACATCATGACGTGCACCCTGTCCCCTGATCACAGGGTGCTGTCTGTATGGCTGGGGTGGGAGGATTCGAACCTCCGAATGCCAGGATCAAAACCTGGTGCCTTGCCGCTTGGCGACACCCCAAATAATCTGTCGGATTAGACTAATTCTAATAGCTGAGGTGACTCATTGACGCCTCGTGCCAGGATGCTCGTCCACTCGCTCGGTAACTGCGTTCTGACCGCCTCGGCCTGGGTTGCAGTATCGAAGCTGATGAACACGCATGCCCCAGTGCCAGTCAATCTGGCTTCACCAAAATTATCGAGAACTTTCAATGCCTTATCTACTTGTGGGTAGAGGCTCCGTACAAGTTCTTGACAATCGTTTCGGGAGTCACCCCCAAAAAAGGTCGCCATTTTGATGGGGATGCTGTTGCGTGTCAATTGCCGGTGGGAAAATATTTCGGCAGTCGAGACATGGCAGTCCGGCACGAGAATGAGATACCAGCGCTCTGGCAGTTCAAGTGGTGTGAGAATCTCCCCGATACCTTCGGCCCACGCCGTGTGCGCACCCACGAAAACCGGCACATCAGCCCCCAATGCAGCGCCGAGGTATTGCAGGTCATCGCGTGTGAGTTGCAGCTGCCACAAATGGTTTAGGGCCAGCAGGGTGGTGGCTGCATTGGAACTACCGCCGCCAAGACCAGCGCCGGTGGGGATAATTTTTTTCTGGGAAATTTGCACTCCCAGCGAGCCCCGTTGCAGCAGCTGCGCAGCGCGCACGATCAGGTTCTGCTCCTCAGGGATGTCCAGAGCGTTTGTTTGCAGCGCAATTTTGCCACTGTTGTCGGGTGTGAACAGCAACTGGTCGCCCCAGTCCAGCAGCTGGAACACAGTTTGCAGTTGGTGATAACCGTCGCTGCGCCGCCCGGTGATGTGCAGGAAAAGATTTAGTTTGGCGGGCGACAGGATGGATAGAGTGGTAGTCATCAGCCGGGCGAAGTCTCCCAGTGAGCAATAACCACTTTTACTCGGGTAGCACCGCGCTCAATCTGCAATCGTACAGGCAGGATAAAGCCCCCAAATTGACCATACTGTTCATACATCACTTTCCAGTCATCCTGCTGCAGTGTTTGCAGCAACTGTGTCTGTGAATCCAGTTGCAGGCGTTGGATTGCGGGTTCTGGTGCGGGGAGTCCTTTGAGCCAGTGTGTCAGGGCAAGCAGCGGTAGGTCCCAGCCAGTGTTGAGCTCGATGGCGTCCGGAGTGGATATATCCATTGACGTCACTGTATCGCCCTGACGGATATGCAACTGGCTGCCATCGCTGTCGATGGTGGTTGCGCCCATGCCCAGCGGGCCGCTCAATTGCAGGTGGGTATCCTGCTTGTCCTGCTGCCAGATCAGACTCGCGGACTCTGAGGTGTCGCTGGTGCGCACAGCGAGCTTGCCGCTTGCCGTCCACTGTTGCAGTGACGACAGCTGTTCACTGTGCGCCTGCCAGTCCGCTGTTGTGGGTTCGCGCTGGTCGACTGCCGCGCAACCACCCAGTAGCGTCAGCAGCAGCCACAGCGTCGCGTGGGTACTAGGGCTGGTTCGTTGTGGGCGCATCGTCAACGGGCGCGACATTCAATTCTGATACGCCCAAACGTCGAAAGGTCTTGAGCAGAACAGGGTGGTCCGGATCACGCATGATTGCACCCTGCCAAATGATAATGGCGTTCTTGGTGTCCCCGGTTACCCACAGCGCCTCACCCAGGTGGGCAGCGACTTCGGGATCGGGAAAGACGGCATAGGCGCGAGTCAGGTAATCTACCGCCTCGTCGTAGCGGCCAGTGCGAAACAGTACCCAGCCCATGCTGTCGAGGATGGCTGGCTCATCCGGTTGCAGTTCCAGAGCGCGGGACACCAGCTCCAGCGCTTCCTCGTAACGTGTGGTGCGATCTGCCAGGGTGTACCCCAACGCATTGAGCGCAGTGGTATTGTCGGGGTCGGCTGCGATCAGGATGCGCAGGTCCTTTTCCATGGCCGCCAGATCGTCCTGTTGCTCGCTGAGCATGGCTCGCGCATAGCGCAGCGACGTACTCTGTGGTGTTTCCTTGAGTGCCTGCGTGAGTAGTTCCAATGCCTTGTCGGTATAGCCACCGCGACTGAGAATATCGGCCTCAAGTCCATACAGTTGTTCGCGCAATTGTGGGACGTCTTCGCGCTGCTCGTTGAACCAGGTATGGCTGCGTGAAAGCTCGTCCTGTGCAACCAGGATTTGCCCGATGCGACTGCTCGCTGCCAGGTACTCTGGACCTATACCAACTTGCATATAGCTGGAAACAGCCTGCTCGGGTTCGTCAGCCTCCTCTGCTATGCGGCCGAGGTAGAAATAGGCTTCGTCCTTGCGCTGGCCCAGCGCGATGGTCTCGTGCAGGTAATTGCGGGCAGCGTCGAGATCGCCGACTTCCCTATTGATCAGTGCGAGGGAAAACAACAGCTCGCCGTCTTGCGGAGACTGCTCCGAGAGTATTTCAAACTGCTCGCGTGCCGCGTCCATGTCGGTACCGGTGAGTAGACGCGCGTATTGCAAACGTAAGCGTGACGCGTCCGGGTGTTCCTGCAACACCTTTTCCACGCGCGCGTAAGGATTGTCGGCATTCTGCTCTTTCAGAATTCTGGCCTCCAGCAGGAGTGCCTGCGGCTGCTCCGGTTCCAGTGTCAATAGTGAATCGAGGCTCTCCAGTGCCATATCGAATTGTTTATATTCGGCGTGAACCAAAGCCTGCGCTAATAACAAGCGGGTATTCTGCGGATATTCAACCGCCAGTTGATTGAGCTTGTTCACCAGCTCTGTGCGCTGCGATTCGTTCAGCTGATCAAAGCCATTGAGTAGCATGGCGAAATTGGCCTCGCCGGTTTCGCGTTCTACTTTAACCAGATAGGGCAGAGCCTCTGTAGTTCGTCCTTGCTGAGCCAGCAGTCCTGCCAGCGTGTTGTTCGCTTCGACGCTGTCCGGCTCAAGCTCCACCCACAGTTGGGCGGACTGCAAGGCGGCATCACCTCGCTGCATGAACTGGGCCAGATGTGTGGTGTGTTCGCTCACCCCGGCATCGCGTAATTTTGGGGCCTCTGCGAGATAGTTGTTCAGCGTTACATCGTACGCCTGCCGTCGCAGGGCGAACTCTGCTACCAGCAGTTCGTACAGGCTGTCGTCGGGGAAGGGGCGCTCAGGGGGCTTAGCAGCAGGCGCAGCCTGATCACCCATCGCTTCGGTATCGTGCTCCGCCGCGGGTGGTTGGGCTGCACAGCCTGTAAGCAGCGCACAAGTGATAGCGAAGGCAAATAGTCGCGACATGGTGGTTTGAAGCGGGGTAATCCAGCGATGAGACAGGCGATATGATGACACAGACCGGGCCCGAAACCCACCGTGCGCCATGCTGCGTTGCAACCTGATCATTGCTCCGGCTCTGCGGGAGCGCGGCCAATCACCCCCTAACTCGTTAAAATTTGAAGAGTTTTTTACAAATTGTGCTAAGGTGCGTCGGTTTAAGTGCGCCATAATGAGGGTGCATCAAGTCTGCTACAGAACCCGTTGGAGCCAGTTGCAGTTGCCATGAATTTGATCGCGTTGGGAATCAATCATAACTCCGCTGCTGTGGAAGTGCGGGAGCGGGTTGCCTTTGCGCCGGAGCAGGTCGGCGAGGCACTGGCAGACGCCTGCTCCGCGACTGGCGTGGATGAGGTTGTAATACTTTCGACCTGCAACCGCACGGAACTGTATGCCATGGTGCCCGAAGGATCGACGCTGGATGACAAGGCGCGGGAATTGATTGATTGGGTGGCCAACTATCACCATCTTTCGGCACGTGAGTTGCATCAGTGTGCTTACCACCACAAGGGTGCTTACGCGCTTCGACATCTGGTACAGGTGGCCAGTGGCCTCGATTCCATGGTGTTGGGCGAGCCACAAATCTTCGGGCAGTTGAAGTCCGCCTATTTGGTCGCCACTGAAGCCGGTACCGTGGGCAGTGAGCTGGGCCGCTTGTTTCCGCGCGTATTTTCAATTGCCAAGCGGGTGCGTACCGACACAGCCATTGGCGAAAATCCAGTCTCGGTTGCTTTTGCTGCGGTGGACCTGGCCGGACATATTTTTTCGGATCTGAGCCGTTGTAATGCGCTGCTGGTAGGTGCCGGGGAAACCATAGAGTTGGTGGCTCGTCATCTGATCGGGGCGGGCGTCAGGCAAATTGTCATTGCCAATCGCACCCTCGGTAGGGCGCGAGAGCTGGCACAAAAGTTCGGTGCCGAGGCCGTGCTGCTTGCCGAGATACCGCAGCAACTGGAGGACGCCGATATCGTTATCACCTCCACCGCCAGCCAGTTGCCGATTCTCGGTAAGGGCGCGGTAGAACAGGCGCTGAAAGTGCGTAAACACCGCCCTTACCTGATGATCGATATCGCGGTGCCCAGGGATATCGAATCCCAGGTAGGTGAATTGCGCGATGTCTACCTTTACAGCGTTGATGATCTTCGCGAAATCATCGACCAGAATCTTCGTAGTCGCAGCAACGAAGCGCGAAAAGCTGATCAGATTATCGACGAGGGCGTTCGCCTGTACGCGGAAGAGATGGCCAGTCTGGCCGCGGTGGATACGGTCAAAGAGTATCGATCGATGGCGGAGAAGTTGCGAGAACAGGAACTGCAGCGCGCTCACCGTGCGCTGGCTCGAGGTGAAGACCCCAGGCAGATACTCGCGCAGCTCTCTCGAGCGATTACCAATAAACTGATTCACGCGCCAACGACTGGACTCAAACAGGCCAGCGCGGAAGGCCGCGACGATTTGATTAACAACGCACGTCGGTTGTTGGGTTTGGAAGCCAAAGCGCTTCAAGCCGCAGCAGACGATGAAGCAGAAGACGCGGATCTGGATCTGCCAACACCGACTGTGGACATCCCTCGACGCACCCTGCAATGAAAGCTTCACTCCTTAGCAAACTCGAATCGCTCACTGACCGGCATGAGGAGGTTTCTGCCTTGCTCAGCGATAGCCAGACCATCGCCGATCAGAACAGGTTCCGCGAGTTATCGCGGGAGTATGCAGAGCTGGAGCCAGTGGTGGCATGCTATGCGCAGTTTCGTCAGGCCACGGCCGACCTGAACGAAGCGCAACAAATGCTCGATGACGCTGATCCGGATGTGCGTGAAATGGCACGCGAGGAGATTGAGAGCGGTGGTGATCTTCTGGGTGCGCTGGAAATCGAACTGCAGACCTTGATGCTGCCGCGAGATCCACGTGATTCGCACAATGTGTTTCTGGAAATTCGCGCTGGCACCGGCGGTGATGAGGCGGCTATCTTCTCCGGCGATCTGTTTCGCATGTACTCGCGGTATGCTGAAAATCAGGGCTGGAAGGTAGAAGTTTTATCGGAGCGTCCCGGTGAGCACGGCGGCTACAAGGAAATCATTACCCGGGTCGAGGGTCGCGATGTATACGCCCACCTGAAGTTCGAGTCTGGGGCGCATCGTGTGCAGCGTGTGCCGGATACAGAATCGCAGGGCCGCATTCATACCTCAGCCTGTACCGTGGCCGTGATGCCTGAGGCGGAGGAAGTGGATGCGATTGAGATCAATAAGGCCGATCTACGCATCGACACCTATCGCTCCTCAGGTGCGGGTGGACAGCACGTCAACAAGACAGATTCAGCCGTGCGCATTACCCACATTCCCAGCGGTGTGGTGGTGGAATGCCAGGATGAGCGCTCGCAGCACAAGAACCGGGCCAGGGCAATGTCGCTGTTGCAAGCCAAATTGCTGCGCAACGCGCAGGACAAGCAGGCCAGTGAAACTGCAGAGACGCGTCGCAATCTGGTGGGCACCGGCGATCGTTCCGATCGTATACGCACCTATAATTTCCCTCAGGGGCGCATGACAGACCATCGTATCAACCTCACGCTTTACAAGTTGGATGAGGTTATGGAGGGTGATTTGGGCGCGGTTATCGGTCCGTTGCGGCAGGAATACCAGGCCGATCAGCTGGCCGCGCTGTCGGAGAGTTAATGGCGACTGTGCGGGAACTGCTGCACACCGGCAGTGATCTGCCGTCGCCGAGCGCGCGCCGCGATACTGAAATTCTGCTGTGCTACTGTCTGGGTAAGTCGCGCATCTGGTTGTACACCTGGCCCGAGCGCGAAGTCCCGACAGACATTGCACAGGCATTTGACGCTTTGTTGCAACGACGCAGGGCGGGTCAGCCGATTGCCTATCTGGTAGGGCAGCGCGAATTCTGGTCGCTATCGCTGGGGGTAAATGAGTCCACACTGATTCCCAGGCCGGAAACAGAAACGCTGGTAGCCTGGGTGTTGGAGTTGCCGTTGCCGCAAACCGCCGCAGTGTTGGATCTGGGTACCGGTTCGGGTGCTATAGCGCTTGCGGTAGCGATTGAGCGACCTGAATGGTATGTCACAGCAGTGGATGCCAGTGATCAGGCATTGGCGGTGGCGCGGGACAATGCTGCCAGTGCAGGGTTGGGCCGTGTTGCCTTTGTACAATCCGATTGGTACGACGCTGTGCGTGGTCTGCAGTTCGATGCTCTATTGGCAAATCCTCCTTACATCGATGCCGATGATCCGCATCTGACATTCGGCGATGTACGCTTTGAGCCGCGATCTGCACTGGTATCACCGCAAGGCGGCCTTGCAGATTTACAGTTGTTAATTCGCGGCGCTGCGGCCCATCTCAAAAATCAGGGTTGGTTGCTGCTGGAGCATGGTTTCGATCAGGCAGAAGCAGTGCGAAACATGCTGTCCGCCGCCGGTTTTGAGCAAGTGAGCACGCGCCACGACATGGCCGGGCACGAACGGATCACCGGGGGGTGTTGGCATGCTGACTGATGCACAGTTGCTGCGCTACAACCGACAGATTTTATTGCACGATTTCGACATTGCCGCTCAGGAACGGTTGCAACAATCACGTGTGCTCATCGTGGGACTGGGCGGCCTGGGTTGTCCGGCCGCACTCTACCTCGCAGCCTCTGGGGTAGGACGACTCATACTGGCAGATGGTGATGACGTAGCGCTTAGCAATCTGCAGCGCCAGATCGCCCATGTGACCAGTGCTATCGGTAGTAACAAAGCGCGCTCTGCGGCAGCAGCAATCGCAGCGTTGAACCCGGAAATACAGGTGGAAGTGGTCGATAAAATGGTGATCGAGAGTGAGATGTCCGCACTGCTATCGCGCGTTGACCTGGTGCTGGATGCTACCGACAACTACCCGGTGCGTTTTGCCCTGAACCGTGCCTGTATCGCTGCCGCTGTGCCACTGGTATCAGCTGCTGCGGTGCGCAGCGAAGGGCAGTTGGCAGTCTTTGATCCTGTGCGCGGCGGGCCATGTTATCGCTGCCTGTACAGTGAAGGTGATGAAGATGCCGCGCTTTCCTGCAGTGAGAGCGGCGTGCTGGCGCCGCTGGTTGGGGTGTTGGGATCACTGCAGGCAATGGAGGCCTTGAAAGTGCTAACCGGATTCGGGCAATCGATGCGTGGTGTTCTGCTGATGGTGGATTTGCGTCTCCTGCAATTTCGCCGTCTGGCGCTCGCTGCGCAGGCGGATTGTCCGGCGTGCTCCCACCTGCACACCTGACGATGTTGATTCTAGTCACGATGCCTTCAGTGCAGGCCCTGGCAGCGGTCGCTGCAGTGTTTTAATCGTGCGCCATCCCAGTATGATGCCGCTGAGCGCGATGCCGGCGATCATCGCTTTCCAGAAGCCGACTGTTCCCTGCAGAGGGCTGCGCGCTACAACAGCGCCCAACCAATATCCCAACGGTAGTGTCACCAGCCAGTATGCCGAGCACAGCACAACAAATGGAAAACGCGTGTCTTTGTAGGCGCGTAACGTGAAGGTTGCAGTAACCTGAATCGCGTCCAGTGCAATAAACAGTCCGGCCATCCGAATAAGTGTGATGGCTATGCTGTGAATGGCTGCATCTTCGGTGTACAGCGAAATGATTAATTCAGGAATGGATTGCAGGATAGCCATGCAGGCTAACCCGAGTAGCAGGGTGACTGCCACGCCGCAACGCACTGCCAATCTGACACTTCTCATGCTGCCGCCACCGACAGCGTGACCCACGCGGGTGGCCATGGCGGCCCCGACGCTGACCAGCAACGTGTAAGTCACATCCCACACATTGAAGGCTATCTGGTGCGAGGCCATGGCGGTGTTCCCCAGCCTGGCGATGAACAACGCGATCAGCGAAAAAGCCGCCATCTCCAGAAAGAACGATAAACCCATGGGCAGGCCCAGGCGGCAGATCTCCCGCAATGCAGCAAAGTCCGGGGCAACCCAGCGCAGTGGTGGAAGATAGGGTCTGAGTTTCTCGGCCTGGGTCATGTATAGCCCGATCAGCATCGGGCTTAACCACATCGCGATTGCTGTCGCCCAGCCACAGCCGGCCGCACCCATTTCCGGCGCACCCCAATGGCCGTAGATCAAAGCATAGTTGAGCGGAATGTTGGCGATAAAGCCGATCAAACTGGCGACTGCGAACGGGCGCATAATTCCGATGCCCTGAGTGTGGCAGCGCAGCGCCTGAAACAAGGCGGCAGCCGGTAGTCCAAACGCGACAGCTTGCAGGTAACCCAGGGCTTTATCCCTGGTTGCCGCATCCAACTGCAGCAATTGCAACAAAGGCTCGCTTAAAAAGCACAAAGGGCCGGCTATCATTCCCAGAAATAAAGCCAGCCAAAGTGCCTGCGGCAAGGAATCGCGGATACGTTGCCTGCGCCTTGCGCCAAAGTCCTGGGCAATGATCGTGGTCGCACCGAGCATGACGCCGGAAAATACCAGGTACAGAGGCAGCCAGATGTTGTACCCGATGGCGACGGCAGCCAGGTCATCGGCATGGTACTGCCCAGCCATAATCGTATCGACCACACCGGTGCCCACCTGCGCCAGTTGCGCAATTAACATGGGCCACGCTATTGCCAGTAGAGCACGACATTCGCTGGTGTATTCATGTATTCTTGGACGTTGCATGCAAGTTAGTCTGGCCAGTGTGAATTGGTGTGGGTACGGCAGGAAACCTTTTTATCCTTTTGGCGGTCAGAGCAAGGCAGTCTTTCAGGAATAATTTCAATGAATGCATTGGCGCAGTGGTACTACATCATACACAACGGCATATTTTCCCGCCTGAATAAGCTGGATGGGTTGGCACCTCTGGCGCTGCGCCTATACCTCGTTCCGGTGTTCTGGATGGCAGGTACACAGAAGATTGCTGGTATGGAAAACACCATTGAGTGGTTCGGCAATCCGGAATGGGGCCTCGGCTTGCCCTTTCCCAGCCTGATGGCGCATCTGGCCGCTTACACGGAAGCCGTCGGTGCCTTGTTACTGCTTTTGGGTCTGGCAACACGTTGGATTTCGATTCCACTTATGGTCACCATGCTGGTCGCCATTTTCGCGGTGCATTGGAACAACGGATGGCCCGCTATCGCCGATTCAAGCATGCAGGATATTGCAGTGCGCCTCGCCGCGGCCAGGGATCTGTTGAGAGAGAACGGCGACTACGCTCTGGCTTACCGAGAAGGGAGGATTTGTCATCCTCAATAACGGCATAGAGTTCGGCGTGACCTATTTGTTGATGTTATTCGCTCTACTGTTCACGGGTGGGGGACGCTTCACCAGCGTTGATTACTATCTCAGCAGGCTGTGGCCGTCGAAATCCTGATAGCTGCCGCTGGCATGCAATCAGGGCGCGGCCACCCTTTCAGCGCTGGAAGTGATAGACTACCGCGTTTTTTGGGCACCCAAAGGGTAAGCAGCGTTGATCAAGAACTTAGTTAATCGGTTGTCGCGAAAGAGCGAAACGACCAACAGTCCTGCCGCAGACCGCCCGGATCACGCTCAATCGCAGCGCCAGGAAGCTGCGCACAAATCTCCGACTGGCGATAAAAAACGCGAGGGAGAACAGCCGCAATCCAGAAGCAAAAAAGCAGACGTCAACGTCCCCGTAATACTGGCGCGAGCCAAACAACCTGGTCCCTGGACGAGTTCAGGGTTGATCCTGTAGAGGATAAAACCCGATTCCATGATCTGGGATTGCGCGACGAAATAATGCACGGCATTGCCGACCTTGGCTTTCACTACTGCTCGCCTATTCAAGCGGCGATACTGCCACACACCCTGCAAGGTCACGATGCAATCGGCAAGGCTCAGACAGGCACTGGCAAAACAGCTGCTTTTCTTATTACTATTTTTAATGATCAGTTGTGCAATCCCCCGGAAGGCGAGCGCTTCGTCGGCGAACCGCGTGCGCTGGTTATCGCCCCGACACGTGAATTGGTGATGCAGATTGCTGCCGACGCAGAAGAGCTGGGCAGACATACTGGTTTGCAGGTAGCGACTCTGATCGGCGGCATGGACTACCAGAAGCAACTCAATCGGCTCACCAGCACGGTGGTGGATCTGGTGGTGGCGACCCCCGGCCGTCTGCTGGATTTCATGGGCCGACGCGATTTATATCTCGATCACGTGGAAATCCTGGTGCTGGATGAAGCTGATCGTATGCTGGATATGGGTTTTATTCCGCAGGTCAAGCGTATCGTGCGCGCTACACCGCAGAAGGACAATCGGCAGACGCTGTTGTTTTCCGCTACGTTTACTCAGGACATTATCAATCTGTCCCAGCAGTGGACGTTCAATGCGATTACAGTGGAGATTGAGCCCAAGAGTGTCGCCACCAGCGCGGTCGATCAGAAGGTGTATCTGGTCAGTAGCCAGCAGCGTTACAAGGTACTGAATAATCTGCTGCGCAGCGCTGAGTGCACCAGTGTGATCGTGTTTGCCAACCGGCGTGATCAGGTGCGCCGCCTGCACGAGCGGTTGCGCAAGTCAGGCATCGCTGCCGGGATTCTCTCCGGTGAAATCCCGCAGGCCAAACGCACGCGCACGCTGGAGCAGTTCAAACAGGGTGAGATCAAAGTGCTGGTGGCCACGGACGTGGCAGGGCGCGGCATCCATGTAGACGGCGTGAGCCATGTCGTGAATTACAATCTGCCGGAAGATCCCGAGGATTATGTACACCGTATCGGTCGCACCGGGCGTGCTGGAGCTACCGGTACGTCCATCAGTTTTGCCAGTGAAGACGATGCTTTTTTGCTACCGGACCTCGAAGCATTACTGGGTACGCGATTGGAATGCACCCACCCACCCGAAGATCTACTGGTCTAGTTCCTCGCACCAAAGCAAGGTGGCACCCACTACTGCTGCCGGGACCACGAAAAAATTGACCAACGGTATCGCCGTACACAGTGCTACCAGAGCGCCGAATCCCAGGCTGCTCAGCCGCTGTGAGCGCACCGCAGCTTTTACCTGATTGAAACTCATCTGGTGATTGTCCATTGGATAGTCGACAAATTGGATGCTCATCATCCAGGCACCGAGCAGTAACCAGGCAACCGCACCCACGCCGGGAATAAACGATAGTAAAAAAGCCAGTAGTGCCATGGGGATGTAGTAAAGCAATTTTACGATTTCTCGCAGCGCACTTCGCGGAATCGCCAGCAGCGCCGCGCCCATACCTTCCAATCCATTCACCGGTCTTCCCGTGATCAACTCCTCCGCCTTTTCTGCCAGTAATGCGTTAAACGGCGAGGCGATAATCAGTGCCACTGAAGTGAACAGGTACCCGGTAACGAGGCTGACGGTAATACCGATTAGCGGCCACAAAATCCATTGGATAAAGCTCAGCCATGACGGAATGCGCGCCAACATCGAGGACATCAGGTCACTCATGTAACTGAAGCCAATACCAATCAATGTGCCAAAGATCACAATGTTGAGTAGCAAGGGCACAATGACAAAAGGGCGTAGCGAAGGATGGCGAAGCAGACGAGCGCCCCTGTTCAGGTAGCCCGCTCCTCTACTGAGACTACCTTTCATCGTAGTGTTCCTCCATGGCAGTACCACACGTCTGGCATATGCAGCGCTCTGCGGCAGAGTCTGCCGCCCTTGCTTTTGCTTCTTCACTGATAGTCGCCGTCTGGCACCAGCAACCCTGTGGACGTTCGCCTGCAGCTATCGCGCATAGGTTATCGCCGCCGCAGAGGGGGCACTGCGCAGCCGCTTTTGGGGATTTGCTCATCGTTGTGCCGTCATCAGTTGTGTCTCGCGTTATAATACCCAAAGCAGGCGGGGTGGGTAATCATGAGCAGTGACAATGACAAGGATTTTTCGGATGCAATGTCCGATGTGGTTCGCCTGAAGCGAGAGCCGCGAGTGGAGGTGCGTCGACAGGCGTTGACGGAGAGTGAATTTTCCCTTGAGCAGCGTCGAAGAGCTGCCACCCAATCGCCGGCACTAGACAGCAATCCCCTTACCGACACGAACATCGTCGCGCTTGATGCCTGGTATGTACTGGAATTCAAGCGCCCCGGCGTGCAAAACGGTGTATTTCGCAAGCTCAAACAGGGGCGCTATGAAATTCTGTCCAGACTCGATCTGCATCGCATGAGTGCCCAGACTGCGCGGCGTGAAATTTTCGAGTTTATCGAAGAGTCCTATCAATTGGGCCTGCGCAGCGTGGCGATAATCCACGGCAAAGGCGAAAGCAAGGCAGAGCGGGAACGCAGCTCGATTCTCAAGGGCTGCGTGAACCACTGGTTGCGTGACTTGGAAAACGTTCTCGCATTTCACAGCGCGCAGCCGCAGCATGGGGGTACGGGCGCAGTGTATGTCCTGTTACGCAAGAGTGAGGAGAAAAAGCGCGAGAATCGCGAGAAGTTTTCCAAGGGCCGGGTGCCATATGATCCGGAAATCTAGGCCCTCCTTTTATTGTCTGGCATGCTCTGCGCCCATTAACCCGCGCCGGCTGCTTTCAGAATCTCAGCATACTCCACACCATGCCGGTGAGAGGAAATAACGTCCAATACGGTTCGTCCATCTTTGCCAAACGCATTCAGGTTCCTGCCTTCGGCGCAGAACAACCCGACGAACAATTCAAAGTCCTCAGACTTCATGCTTTGGTAGGCTTTGAGCAACATGTGGAAATCCTCTGCGGTGCCGTCGTATGAGCGCACGTTGAGATAGCTCTTCACATGGTCCTCAGTCCAGACTTCGTCGACGACCTTCTCTTTGTCTTTGCGCATTGCGTTGAGTCCTTTGCCCCAGCCTCTAAATCAGTTTCTTTGCCAGTAATTCATTGACCATTTGCGGGTTCGCCTGGCCTTTGGATAGTTTCATTACCTGGCCGACGAAAAACCCCACCAATTTTTTGCGTTTTGCTTCATCCGCTTCGAGGTATTGGTGTACCTGCGCTGCGCTGGCAGCAATAACTTCATCGACGATTTTTTCCAGGGCTGAGCTGTCACTGACCTGTTGTAGCCCGCGCGATGCGATGATGTCGTCGGCACTGCCTTCGCCCTGCCACATCGCCTCAAACACCTGCTTGGCGATTTTCCCCGAGATGCTGTTATCGAGAATGCGCCGTATCAGAGCTGCGAGATCGGCGGCAGACACTGGGCTGTTTTCAATGCTCCTCTCATCCCGGTTGAGCTGGCCCAGCAGGTCTCCCTGAACCCAGTTCGCGGCGATTTTGGGCTCGCCACACTCGGCGGCAACCGCCTCGAAATAGTCTGCCAATGCGCGGCTGTCTGATAATACATTTGCGTCGTATGTACCGAGCCCGTACTGCGAGCAAAAACGCTGGCGCTTGTCTGCGGGTAATTCGGGTAGTGAACTGCGCACAGCGGCAATATAAGCGTCATCAATAACCACAGGCAGTAGATCCGGTTCTGGGAAATAGCGGTAATCGTTGGCGACTTCCTTGCTGCGCATGGGCCGTGTTTCGTCCCGGTCCGCGTCATAGAGGCGAGTTTCCTGAACGACCTTGCCGCCGTCCTCCAGAATTTCTGCCTGGCGCTCGATTTCATAACGAATCGCTTTTTCCACGAAACGGAAGGAATTGACGTTCTTGATTTCGGCGCGCGTACCCAGCGTTTCAGAGCCGACCGGGCGCAGCGAAATGTTGACGTCACAGCGCATGGAGCCCTCTGCCATGTTGCCGTCCGAGATGCCCAGATAGGTCACCAGGCTGTGCAGTGTCTTGAGGTAGGCCACCGCTTCTGCGGCGCTGCGAATATCTGGCTCAGACACAATCTCCAGCAACGGCGTGCCGGCGCGGTTGAGGTCGATGCCCGTCTGACCATGGAAGTCTTCATGCAGGGATTTCCCCGCATCCTCTTCAAGGTGTGCGCGGGTGATGCCGATCGTGCGCGAGCTGCCATCTTCCAGCAATATTTCAAAGCTGCCTTTGCCTACGATGGGCGCTTCGAACTGACTGATCTGGTAGCCCTTGGGCAAGTCCGGATAGAAGTAGTTCTTACGATCAAAAACCGAGCGTTTGCCAATGGCTGCACCGATACCCAAGCCGAATTTCACCGCATAGGCCACCGCCTGCTCGTTCAGTACCGGTAACATACCCGGCATTGCCAGATCGACCGCACAGGCCTGGGTGTTAGGCTGTGCACCAAATGCTGTGGGTGAGCCGGAGAAAATTTTTGATTTGGTCGCCAGCTGCAGGTGTACTTCCAGCCCGATCACGCTTTCCCACTGCATTAGTGTTGCCCTCCGGTTAAACCGGCTGGGGTGCGCAGGTGCCAATCAGTCGCTTGCTGAAAACGGTGGGCCACGTTGAGCAGGCGCGATTCATCGAAGTGGCGACCGATCAATTGCAGGCCCACGGGCTTTCCATCGACCAGCCCTGCAGGCATTGACATACCAGGCAGTCCGGCCAGATTCACCGCGAGTGTGTAGACGTCTTCCAGATACATAGCGATGGGATCGTTTGATTTGGCACCCAGCGCGAATGCAGGGCCGGGTGTGGTTGGCCCGGCGATCAGGTCAACCTGCTCGAAGCAGTCCATAAAATCCTGTTTGATCAGGCGACGAACTTGTTGTGCCTTCTTGTAGTAGGCGTCGTAGTAGCCGGCAGACAGGGCGTAAGTGCCCACCAGAATGCGTCGCTTGACTTCATCGCCGAAACCCTCCTGTCGTGTCCGGCTATACAGATCATGCAGGTCGGTCGGGTGGTCACAGCGATAGCCGTAGCGCACGCCGTCGAAGCGCGACAGGTTGGTCGAGGCCTCTGCCGGGGCGATGATGTAGTAGGTGGGTATCGTCAGCGCACTGTGTGGCAGAGAGAGCTCGACCAGTATGGCGCCCTGAGCTTCGAGTTCTTTCAGCGCTCTGTCGATGCATTCGCCGGTAGCGACATCCAGTCCTTCACCAAAGTATTCACGTGGCAGGCCGATACGCACGCCCTCCAGAGAGTCATTCAGGCGCTCGCAGTAGTCTTGAGTAGGTTCAGTAGAGGAGGTGGAGTCCAGTGGGTCGTGCCCGGCCATGACATTGAGCAGTATCGCGCAGTCCTGGGCGCTGTGGGCCATGGGGCCTGCCTGATCAAGGCTGGAGGCGAAAGCCACCATGCCCAGGCGCGACACGCGGCCGTAGGTGGGTTTTAGCCCCGTAATGCCGCAAAACGCGGCGGGTTGACGAATCGACCCTCCAGTATCAGTGCCGGTCGCGGCGGGAGCCAACTGCGCGGCCAGTGCGGCGGCCGAGCCTCCGGAGGAGCCGCCGGGCACCGACTGTATATCCCACGGGTTGTGTACCGCACCATAAAAGCTGCTTTCATTCGAGGAACCCATGGCGAACTCGTCCATGTTGGTTTTCCCCAGCAGGATTGCCCCGGCCGCGCTGAAGCGCTGGATCACGGTGGCATCGTACGGTGGTACAAAGTTGTCCAGCATGCGCGAGCCGCAGCTGGTGCGCATCCCTGAAGTGCAAAATATATCCTTGTGAGCAACCGGTATGCCGGCCAACACGGCGGCATCGCCCGCTGCCAGACGGGCATCGGCCGCCTCGGCCTGCGCCAGCGCTGCTGCTGCGTCGACGGTGATAAAGCTGTTGAACTGTGAATCAAGCGCGGCAATACGATCGAGGAATGCCTGGGTCACCTCGACGCTGGAAAATTGCCGTTCGCGAAGCCCTTCTATCAGTTGGGCCACAGATTTTGTGTGCATTACAACAGTCCTGATGCGGTACCAGAGGCCTATTCGATAACCCTGGGAACAAGATAAAGGCCATTCTCGACGGCGGGGGCAACGGCCTGGAATGCGTCCCGGCGATTAGGCTCAGTCACTTCATCCGGGCGCAACCGTTGCGTTGCATCCAGAGGGTTTGCCATGGGTTCCACACCCAAGGTCTCAACCGCCTGTAGCTGGTCAACCATCTGCAGGATTTCAGTGATGCGTTGCGTGACCTGGCTAATTTCCTGCTCGTCGATGCCGATACGGGCCAGTTCTGCAATCTTTTCAATTTCGTTTTGTTGGATAGCCATGGTGATAAAATCGCGGGAAGCCACTCTTCGCAGCGGCAGGGGGCGTAAACTTATCACATTTGCGCCTTGCCCAAAATCCCCGCGGTTGGTACAGTTGCACAATTAAACCAACTCCCGCAAAAAACCGGCTTTGTGAGGCTTTTTTCTCACTGAATCCGGAAAATAGAGAAGTAAAAAGAACTCTAACACGGGGTTCCCCGTTGTTTTCACAGGGTAGCAAGAATTCATGTTCAAGAAGCTGCGTGGAGTGTTCTCCAATGATCTCTCCATTGATCTAGGTACGGCTAACACACTGATCTATGTGCGCGATAAAGGCATTGTGCTGAATGAGCCGTCGGTCGTTGCCATTCGCATTCACAACGGACAAAAAACCATAGAGGCGGTGGGCAGCGAAGCGAAGCGCATGCTCGGCCGCACACCGGGCAATATCACGGCGATACGTCCCTTGAAGGACGGTGTAATTGCCGATTTCCTGGTGACTGAGAAAATGTTGCAGCATTTTATCGCCAAGGTGCACGAGAGCAAATTCATTCGGCCCAGCCCGCGTGTGCTGGTCTGTGTACCTTGTATGTCTACCCAGGTAGAGCGCCGCGCAATCCGTGAATCGGCGCTAAGCGCCGGGGCCCGCGATGTCAGGTTGATCGAAGAGCCCATGGCCGCTGCCATCGGCGCGGGCCTCAGTGTCGATGAGGCTACCGGATGCATGGTTGTGGATGTCGGTGGTGGTACCACTGAGGTGGCGATCATCTCGCTCAATGGTGTGGTCTATCGTGATTCTGTCCGTGTTGGTGGCGATCGCTTTGATGAGGCAATTGTCGCCCATGTTCGTCGCCGCTACGGTAGCCTGATCGGTGATGCCACCGCCGAGCGTATTAAACTGGAGGTAGGTTGCGCCTTTGCTGGCAGTGAATTGCGTGAGATCGATGTGCGTGGTCGCAATCTGGCAGAAGGGGTGCCGCGCAGCTTTACACTTAATAGCGACGAGATCCTGGAGTCGTTGCAGGATCCGTTGACGGCCATCGTGCAAGCGGTGAAGTCGGCCCTGGAACAGTCGCCACCTGAATTGGCTGCAGACATTGCTGAAAGCGGAATCGTCCTGACTGGCGGCGGGGCTTTGTTGCGTGATCTTGATCGACTGATTTCTGAGGAGACCGGCTTGCCGGTTATCGTTGCAGACGATCCCCTGACCTGTGTGGCCCGGGGCGGCGGTATAGCCATGGAACGAATGGATCGGCGTACTATCGATTTGTTGTCCACTGAGTAATACACCGCAGTGGCTATGCTGCTGTGCCCACAACCGTGTAGCATGTGCTACGCGCCGTTCGGCAGGGTAAGTAGTACCGAGCTGTGTGTCGATCCGGGTAAATGAGGAGCCGGCATCAAGTCATTATTTGTCAAGGATTCCTCTGTGCTGTTGCGGGCGTTGCTTGCGACCCTGGTGGTTGTCGGCCTGATTGCCGCAGACCTGCACTACAATAAACTGCAAACCGGTCGGGCAGTGCTCGATACGCTGGTATCCCCGATATTTTGGGCGGCTAACCTGCCTTCTCGCATCAGCGAATGGACTGAAACCCACGTGCAGTCGCGTTCTCACATGCTGGAGGACAACGAGCGGTTGCAGCGTGAAAACCTTATTCTGCAGGGTCGCTCGCAACAGATGGCCTCACTGCAGGCGGAAAATGTCCGTTTACGCGCCCTACTCAATTCCAGCGCTCTGCTGCGCGACGATGTGCTCGTTGCCGAGTTGATTGGCGTCTCACCAGATCCTGAACGTCTGCAACTGGTGCTGAACAAGGGCGAACGCGATGGTGTCTTCGTGGGGCAACCGCTGATAGACGCGGACGGACTGATGGGCCAAATTGTAGAAGTCAGCGGCGGTACTTCACGTGCGTTGTTGATTACTGACATCACCCATTCCGTGCCCGTGCAGGTTAATCGCAATGGTGTTCGCGCCATCGCCGAGGGCACTGGCGTGCTAGGATCGCTGGAAGTGCGCCATGTGTCATCGAGTACCGATATCCTGGTGGGCGATTTGCTGGTTACCTCGGGGCTGGGAGGGCGCTTCCCCGAGGGTTATCCGGTAGCAGTAGTGACGGAGGTAGAGCGTGACCCGGGTGAGGCCTTTGCTCGCGTAATCGCCACTCCCAGCGCGGCTCTGGATCGAACGCGGCATGTTTTACTGGTCTTCACCTCCCGTCACAACCCGGAAAATTGACCAGTGGCGAGCCGTGATGGGCATGGCTACTGGGTCATTCTCCTGACCTTTTTCGCAGCCTTGGTACTGTCGGCACTGCCACTTCCTGCATGGCTGCAGTGGGGCCGACCTGCGTGGGTTGCGTTGACTCTTATTTACTGGTGCATCGCTTTGCCGCAGCGAGTTGGTATTGCCACTGCGCTGGTGTTGGGCGTGGTCGTAGATGCAATGGAAGGCGCGGTTCTGGGCCAGAACGCTTTCGCGCTTGTCGTAGTCGCACTGCTATCTATCATTCTCTATCAACGTCTGCGCGTTTATAGCCTCTGGCAGCAGGCGGGCGTGGTGTTTATCCTCGTCGGTATCAACCAGATGATTTGCCAGTGGCTGCAAAATCTTGAAGGGCTGAGTATGCTGCCGCGACTTTTTCTGTTGCCCGCTGTGACCAGTGCATTGTTGTGGCCGGTGGTGTTGCATGTATTGCGCGGTTTGCGCCGTTATTATCGGATCAGTTGATATGCATGCTGCGCGATTGATCCTGGCCTCTGCCTCGCCGCGCCGGCGCGAGTTACTGGAGCAAATCGGCGTGCGCTATCGCTGCGACCCTGCGGCGATCGATGAATCGCAGCGCAGCGGTGAACATCCTTCGCAGTACGTGTTGCGCATGGCGCAGGAAAAAGCCCGGATCGTTGCGGCGCGTTATCGAGATTCGAGCGTTGTGGTCCTTGCCGCTGACACCAGCGTGGTGATTGACGACGCGGTACTGGGCAAGCCGCGCGATGCGGCACACGCAATGGACATGTTGCAGTCTCTCGGTGGGCGCTGGCACACGGTACTGACCGCCGTTTGTATCACGGGTAACGACCGGACAGACTGTGAACTGGTAGCCACTGAGGTCGAATTTGTGCCGCTCGATCAAGCGCTGTGCGCGGCCTATCTGGCGAGCGATGAACCCTGGGATAAGGCGGGTGCATACGCCATTCAGGGATTGGCGGGCGCCTTTGTTCGTGCCATATCGGGTAGCTACAGTAATGTGGTCGGCCTGCCTCTGTGTGAAACCTGGCAACTACTTAATGCGCACGGTATTCCCTCTTCGCTGACACCGTCAGCACACAGTTGAGGTGACGGTAGTGAGCGAAGAGATACTGGTCAATTTCACTCCAATGGAAACACGGGTCGCGCTGGTAGATAACGGCGCTGCGCAGGATATCCATATTGAACGGACTGTCAGTCGGGGCATCGTGGGGAATATCTACGCTGGCAAGGTGGTGCGGGTATTGCCCGGTATGCAGGCCGCCTTTGTCGATATTGGTGTGGAGCGCACCAGTTTTATTCACGTCTCCGACCTTCTGGGCGTCAGCAGTCGCAGCATTGAGCAACGCGGACAGACTGCGGAAAGTATTGCTGTGCATTTTTACGAGGGACAAAAGGTCATTGTGCAGGTCACCAAAGACCCCATGGGTACCAAGGGGGCTCGGGTTACGACAGAGCTCTCGCTGTCTACCCGTTATCTGGTGCTGTTGCCGCAATCGGATCACATTGGGGTGTCGCAATTGATCGATGACCCGCCAGAGCGCAGTCGCTTGCAGCAGGTGTTGCTGCAGGCGGCTGCGGCCGAGGAAATGGAGGAGGGTCAGGGGTTTATCCTGCGCACTGCGGCGGAGGGAGTTGGCATGGAGGAGATTGCGACAGACTTGCGCTATCTGAAACGTGTGTGGTCGGCCGTCTCCCGGCGCGCGCGGGATGCGACTGATCCGCAGTTGCTTTACGAGGACCTGCCACTGCAATTGCGCACGGTACGCGATTTGGCACGTTCATCGGTACAGCGCATTGTGGTAGACAGTGCAGAGTGCCACGCCACACTTCAGGAATTTTGCCTGAATTATATACCTGAAGTTTACGGGCTGCTTGAGCTTTACAGTGGTGAACGACCGCTGTTCGATCTGCATGGTATTGAGGATGAGATACAGCGTGCGCTGAGTCGCCGCGTGGAGTTAAAGTCCGGCGGCTACCTGATCATTGATCAAACGGAAGCGATGACGACCATTGATGTCAACACCGGCTCATTTGTCGGTCGGCGTAGCCACGCCGAAACTATACTGAAAACAAATCTGGAAGCCGCCGCCGCTCTGGCTCGCCAGCTGCGAGTACGTAATTTGGGTGGCATTATCATTGTAGATTTCATCGACATGGATGCTGCGGACCATCGACTCCAGCTCCATCGTACGCTGGAAAAATTGATGGAGCGCGATCCCGCACGAAGCCAGATTACCGGTATCTCTGAGCTTGGCCTCATTGAAATGACCCGCAAGCGCACCCGGGAAAGCCTGGAGCGAATGTTGTGCGAGCAGTGTCCCGACTGCCAGGGGCGAGGCATCGTTAAAACGTCGGAAACCGTGTGCTACGAAATTTTCCGCGAGATCATGCGTGACGCGCGCGTCTATGAAAACGATACACTGATGGTGCTAGCGGCACAGTCGGTGGTTGATCGCCTGCTGGATGAAGAGTCAGCCCACCTTGCCGACCTTGCTGAGTTTATTGGCAAGACCATCAGTCTCCGCGCCGAGCCAGGCTACGGTCAGGAGCAATTTGACATAGTCCTGCTTTGAACAGGTTGCAATTTATGCGCGCAGATAGCAGAAACGAACGCCATCTACCGGGCATCTACAGCGCGCGGCATTGACGTTTGGAACATCCATTTTTTAACCGGCTGGGCAGAGTACTCTGGGTTGCAATCGTCCTCCTGATTGTAATGCTGGCTTTCTATGTCAGTGTGGGACGTATGCTGGTTGCGAATATGTCCGGTTACAGCACTGAAATATTGCAGGAGCTGAACGCGCGCTTGCCGTTTACTCTTGAGGCCGAGGGCTTGAGTGGCGAATGGCATTCTTTTACCCCTGTTATCGCGCTCACGAATCTGCGCTTGCATGTCCCCGGTAGTTCCGGCGCGCCGCTGGAGTTGTCGCAGGGACGAATCGGCGTAGATGTCCTCAACAGCCTGCGCACAGGCTCATTGCAACTGACACGGCTGGTTCTCGGTGGATTAAATCTGCACGGCACTCTGAGATCAAATGGTACTCTGGCACTGTCTGCTTTTGGTGATGGTTCGGGTGAACTGGCGGATCCGCTGCGAGAGTTTTTGCTGAACGTCGAACACGTTACCCTGCATAACAACCGTTTGTTCCTCACCATGCCCTCCGGCGAGCAGCGAGAGTTGGAACTCGATTTACAGCTCAGTCGCGATGGCAGCCAGCGGCATGTTGAAGCCACGTTGACGTCAACAGCCGGGGCGCGGATTACCGTGATTGCCCAGGGTCTGGGTGATCCTTTCCGGCCTGAGCAGTTTACCGGCCAGGCTTATCTGCATATCGAGTCGACTGATCTGGGTGCAATGCAGGATATGTTCGCCGATCAGTCGCCTGCGGTGTGGGCCAGAGGGGGGGCCGACCTGCAACTGTGGTGGGACTGGGATAAAGGGCATAGCGCGCTTGCCATGCAGTTTGAAGGACATGATCTGACGGTCTCGGCGCGCGATGCGAACTGGCAGGTGCCGTTGCAGCGGGTGGCCTTTGCATCACGTCTGCTGCGCAACAACGATGACTGGACTGTGTTCATCGAAAATTTGCAGGTGCATGGCGACACCGATTCTGTGAACGTACCCAGATTGCAACTGGACAACCGGGAAGGTGGTCTGAGGTTGCGAACTTCTGCGGTTTCGCTGGCACCGATCATTTCACTGCTCGCACATCAGGAAGCGGTGCCGCAGGGCCTGCGAGAGGTGTTTGTCGTGTTGCAACCGAAGGGTGAGCTGTCAGCGTTGCAGCTCAACATCGGGACTGTCGAGAACCCTTTTGCGAACTGGGAAGTGCAGGCCAATTTCGCGGATGTTGCGGCACAATCATGGCATGGCGCTCCCGGTATTGGCGCCGCCGCCGGATATGTCAGGTTCTCTCCCGGCACAGGCTATGTTGTATTGGACAGCCCCGGCCTGAGCCTGGACTTCCCCACGATCTACCGGCAACCGCTGCATTATGAGGATATGTCTGGCTCATTGAAGCTGAATTGGGATAGCGCTACATTCAGAATTGCCAGCGGGCTGTTAACAACGCTGGGGGAGGAGGGTGCAGCGAAGGTACTGTTTGGGCTGACGATTCCATTGCAGCCCAATGAGACTGGCATCGAAATGGATTTGCTGGTGGGGTTGCATGATTCCCAACCCGTGCATCGTGTTAAGTATATTCCGTATGTATTGGATGACGCTCTGGTGTCCTGGTTGGCACACAGCATCGGTGAAGGTCGCATCGAACAGGGTGCGTTTCTGTGGCGAGGCAGCCTTAAGGCGGATGCCTCTGCGCTGCGCACTGTGCAGCTGGCGTTTAATATCACCGATACGCAACTGAGCTATCACCCGCATTGGCCACCGTTGCTGGTTCAGCAAGGTATTGTGCTTATCGACGACAGCCATGTCAGTGTCTGGGCTGACCGTGCCGGGCTGTTCGAATCTGTCGCGCGACAGCTGTCCGTTGAAACGCGAATGAATGCAAAGGGTGAAATTACGCTCGACCTGCACGGAACCGTGCATGGCCCGGCCTACGACGGCTTTCGGGTACTGAATGAGTCTCCGCTGGCAGAGGTAGTGGGCACGAGTTTTGGCGCATGGACAGCAAAGGGTGTCCTGGATACCGATCTGGACCTGCACCTTAATCTCACCGATGTCGCCGCAGCGCCGCAAGTGGCTGTTGATACCCAGTGGCACGATGTCGATCTGGTGGTGATGCCTGGTAATCTTTCTGTCAACGCTGTCAATGGCCAGTTCACCTATAGTACGACTAGCGGCTTCAGTTCCAATGACCTGAAGGGCGAGCTTTGGGGAAATGCTATCAATGCGACTTTGCGACAGCAATTTGCCACTGATACAGACCACTATGATCCGGCGTCTACTGTGGTGCATATCGATTTAGCCACCAGCGTGGATACCGCTGAGCTGTGGCGGTGGTTGCAATTGGACTCCCTGTCTTTCATCAGTGGCAAAGCTGCCGCAGTAGCGGACATTCAACTTGCTCCAGGCGCAGTGCCGGTATTGTCGGTTACCAGCGACCTGCAGGGCGTCGGTCTCGATCTTCCCCAGCCCTGGCATAAGGACGCGCAGTCGTCGCTGCCGCTGTATTTGCAGCTGCCGCTGCAGCCAGGCGTCATGCCACTACAGATCGATCTCGCCCAGCAGCTCGCAATCGACCTGGATATCGCTGGCGGTGTGGTGAGCGGTGGCGCCCTGGGTATCAACGCGGTACCTGCTTCTGTGCGGCAGGGCGAACTGCATGTGACCGGGCATGCGCCGCTGATCCGGGTCGAGGATTGGTTGGATTTTGTATCCCGTTATTACGGCGGAGAGGTCCTGCAAACGCTGGCCAGTGGTTCTGATGCTGATGCGAATCTGGCCACAGCGACAGACGAAGACAATCCTGGCAGTGTTCCTCTGGCATATTTTGTCGACGAGTTGCACACTGACGCGTTGGTTGTTCTGCAACAGCCGTTGCATGATGTGACATTGAATGCGGCGCTGAAGCCGACGCAGTGGAAGTTATCGCTGGCTGCTGATTGGGTGACGGCTGCGTTGACTTTGCCGCGCAATGGCCGTTCGTCGATGCTTGAAATTTCGCACATGGATATCGACCAGCTACCCGATTTCCAGCTGCACGGCGATGGCGAAAACACGTCTTGGAATCTGCCGATGATTGACGTTTCCATCGACAACCTCTACCAAGCGAAGCAGCGTCTGGGAGAGCTACGGTTTAGTTTAAGCGGCGCGGACGACGTTTTTGCTGCACATAATATCACCGGTGAACTGGCCAGCCTGCAGCTTCGACCTGAATCCCCTGCGCAGATGCTGTGGCACCACGGCGCTACTGCATATACCGAGATACAGGCAGATTTTGATTTTACCGATTTAGGCCAGACTCTGGAATATTTCGACTATCAGCGGATTCTGGAAACCGAGCGTGGCGAGTTGGGTGTGCAGTTGCGCTGGCCGGGCGGACCACAGGCTTTTTCCTTGGCGCAGGCTGAGGGTTCGATACAGGTTGATATCGGCAAGGGCAGCTTTCTGGACGCACCTCCCGGTGCCACTGGCGCTTTGCGGGTGGTGAGCATTCTCAACCTCGCTGACATTGTTAGACGTCTCAGTTTGACCACCATGTTTGAATCGGGTATTCCCTTTGATACTGTTGAAGGCACTATTGAGTTACACGATGGATTGCTGAAAGTGGAGCGTATGGATGTGAAAGGCGGTTCCAGTTTCCAGTTCAGCGGCGAGTCTGACGTGCAGACTAAAAATATTGCGGGGGAACTGGTGGCAACGCTTCCGGTCGCCCGTAATTTGCCGTGGATAGCGGCACTGGCTGCCAGCTTGCCGGTAGCGGCAGGTGTGTTTGTTATCAGCCAGGTTTTTGACCAGCAGATGAGCCGTTTATCGAGCGCGGTTTACACGATCAGTGGCTCCTGGAATGATCCGGAAGTCGACTTTGATCGCATTTTTGACAATACACCCGCGTCTACAGAGCCAGATCAGCCAGTGTCGCCGTAATCTTGCTGGAGCTCCTTCAGGTAGCGGAACAGCTTGCGGCTCGCTGCTGGCGGTTTATTTTTTTCCGCTTCCCGCTGGTGTTGTAAAACCAGCTGTCGCAGCTGCTGTCTATCCGCAGCCGGATACCGCGTCATCACCAGTTCCACGCCGCCAGGTCCTGCTTCGAGCACGGCAGCACGCAGTTGCTCCAATTGGTGGAATGCATCGGCATGCTGTTGCCGTACGTTGTCCAGCTGTCGCAATGCCTGCTCTATCGGCGCCGGATCGATATCGCGCATCAGTTTTCCGATAAACTGCAGGTGGCGTTTGCGCGCGCTTTTACTGTGGATCAAGCGGGCTTCCCGCACTGTCGCCAGCAGACGTTCATCGTCGATGGGGATCTGCGCCAGTTGCTTCTCGCTCAGGTTCAGCAGTGATTCACCTATCGCCTGCAAGGCCAGCATGTGGCGTTTGCGCGCGCTCTTGCTGGGTGCGTCGTCCCTCTCCAGCCCCTCTTCCTCCAAGAAATCAGGCATAGAACAGGGTTGCCAGTCCGAGGAAGGAGACAAAGCCCACCACGTCGGTCACGGTGGTCAGGACCACACCACCGGCCAGTGCCGGATCAATTTTGATGCGGGTCATGAAGATCGGCAACACCACGCCCATCAATGCGGCGGTGACCAGATTGATGACCATGGCTGCAGCAATGATCAGCCCTATATTCCAGTCGTTAAACCACGTTGATGCTGCAACGGCCACCACCACAGCCCATAGGACACCATTCATCAGGCCAACCAGCAGTTCCCTGTTGATCAACCATGCCTGGTTATTGCGCACGATCTGGCCCATCGCGATGCCCCGCACCACGAGGGTCAGGGTCTGTGTACCAGCAATGCCGCCCATGGATGCCACGATCGGCATGAGTACAGCCAGCGCTACCACTTTCTCGATCGTATCCTGAAACAGATTGATCATTGATGCGGCGATGAATGCGGTGATCAAATTTATGCCCAGCCAGATTGTGCGCCGTGGTGCTGCCCGCAGGAACGGTGCAAAGGTATCCGCATCCTCATCGAGACCGGCCATCGACATGAACGAGCGGTCAGCATCCTCGCGGATAACATCCACCACGTCATCGATGGTAATCCTGCCGAGCAGTTTGCCGTTGTCATCGACCACGGGTGCAGACACCCAGTCGTTGCGCTCGAACAGGCGAGCCACTTCTGTGTCAGTTGTATTGACGCTGATGGGTTGAATATCGGTGACCATCATTTCGCGCACCGAGGTAGCGGGATCAGACACCAGCAGCGTGCGCAGGGAGAGCAAACCGATGTATTGGTCAGCGCGATTGACCACGATCAGGTTGTCGGTCATCTCCGGAATTTCATCGTGCCGGCGCAGATAGCGTAATACCACATCAAGCGACAAGTCGGCGCGGATGGTGATGGTGTCGGTGTTCATCAGGCCGCCAGCGACATCGTCCGGGTAGTGCATAACCCGTTCCAGACGCGCGCGGTCCTGTTGGTCCATCGCAGTAAGGACTTCCTGCGTGACGTGACCGGGCAGCTGCTGCAGGATGTCGGCGATGTCGTCGTCTTCGAGATGCTCGGTGAGCTGCGCGACCTCTGTCGCGTTCATTGTGCCCAGGTAGTGTGCCCGCAGGTCGTCGCCGAGTTCGCCAAGCACCTCGCCCTCGCGTTCGACTTCCACCATTTCCCAGAGAATATGCCTGAATCGCGGCGGCGAGGACTCGAGCAGGTGGGCGATGTCGGCGGGCGACAGGCCATTTAGCATACGCCGCACATCGACAAAGGTACCGCTGTTCAGGGCAGTGGAAAGCTTGTCGAGTGTTTGTTGGGATGCTCTTGGATTTTGAACCATAAAAATTCCCGGCTAACACGCGTGGGACAGATTGCCTGCCCCGCGGATTATCCGGAAAACCTAAGCGTGCAACAACGTGATTAGTTACGGATTTGCGTGCTATTCAGGTTCGTCGAAGCGATTTTCTAGCAGCGTCTGCAGCGCCGCCAGAGCATCCTGTTCATCGCGCCCATCGATTTCGAGTTCCAGTTCAGTCCCTTTCCCGGCGGCCAGCATCATAACCGACATGATACTTTTGCCGTCGACCAGTTGGCCCTGCTTACCGACCTGAATACGACTGGAGAATGATGCAGTACAGGCCACGAACTTCGCTGCCGCCCTCGCATGCAAACCTAGCTTATTTATTATAGTGATTTGAGTGCGGATCACGTGCTGACCTTAATTTATTGTAGCTCTCGGTGTTTTACATGGATGGTCGGGTACTGTGGTCGGTAGTGATGGTAAAGCCGATTCGCCAAATATACTGACCGATGTTGGCCTCCGGTACAACCCAAGGAAATGTTCATATAGCTGCGGTTGCCTTCGCGGTAACGAGGGAGCCAGGAATCCAGATAGTGGCAGATATCGCCGTACAGCTCGGTAGTCATCGGCTGATTTTCGAGAAATTGTTGAACCTCTACATCGAGTCCCGTCTTCAGTCGCAGTTCTTTCACCCAGTGCGGATTGGGCAACATTCTGACAACAAACACGAGATCGGCATCTGCCGGAACACCGCGTTTGAATCCAAACGACTGTACCAGTATCGACATGCTACCAGCGGTGGTACCCAGCAGGCGCTGTTTGATCGCGTCGCGTAACTCGTAAACGGTCATCTGGCTGGTATCGAGTACCAGAGAGGCGCTACTGGAGATGGGCTCAAGGAGTTCTCGCTCTCGCGCAATAGCGTCAGCAAGCGGAACCGATTCCGTGCTGAGCGGATGACGTCGCCGCGTTTCGCCAAATCGTTGCAACAGGTTGGCTTCCTGTGCGTCCAGGAACAGCACCTGGGTGTCTACCGATGCGGGAAGTAAATCCAGTATGGCGCGGAAGTTCTCCAAATCTTTCCACGCATTGCGTGCATCGATACATACAGCAGTGCCCTGGAAATGGCGAAACTCCTTTTCATCCGTCTTCTCCATCAGTGCGGGCAGGAGCGACACCGGAAGGTTATCTATACAGTAGAAGCCCTCGTCTTCCAGTTGGTGCAGGGCAGTACTTTTGCCTGAGCCGGAGCGTCCGCTGATGATAATTAGTCGCATGCCGCCTCAGGCCGCCGCATTGCAGGCAATGTCGTAGAGGGCGCGGTTGTCCCTGGCAGCGCGCAGTCGTTCACACAGGTTTGGCTGGCTGAACAGCCGCGCGATGTTGGCGAGAATATCCAGATGTTGTTGATGCGCTTCCGCCGGCACCAGCAAAACAAACAACAGGTCGACAGGTAGATCGTCGGGCGCGTCGAATGGTATCGGGTCCTCCAGCGTCAGGAGCGCGCCCAGCGGTCGTGCGCAATGGCTGACGCGGCAGTGTGGGATAGCGATGCCCTGGCCCATGCCCGTGCTGCCGAGTTTTTCCCTGGCAACAAGGTGATCCAGCACCTCGTCATAGGGTAACGACAGCTGATCATCACAGATGATTCGGGAGATGGTTTCAAACAGGCGCTTTTTGCTGATCCCCGGAGCGTGACACATGGTGCGCTCCGGCGTCAGTATCTGACTGAGAAAGTTCATGATGTATTTTCTAGTGTCCCCGATGTTTTTGCTTGTGCTTTATTAACTGGCGGTCCAGTTTGTCAGCTAGCGCATCAATCGCCGCGTACATATCTTCCGATTCCGCATGGGCAAATAAATCCCCGCCTGCAATATGAATAGTGGCCTCGGCTCGCTGCACCATTTTTTCCACGGTAAGGATGACATGGGTAGTGGTTATCTGGTCGAAATGGCGCTGAAGGCGCTCCAGCTTGTTCTCTACGTACTCCTTCAGGGGGTTGGTAATCTCAAGATGGTGACCAGTGATGGATAGTTGCATAGATAGCTCCCTTTTGAGGTTGACATGGGCAACGCCGGAGACTGACGAGGCCGGATACTCATAGCTTGATTCTAGACCAATCGCTTGCGTTCGTTAGATGGCGGTATAAAGAGCGTATCGCGGTATTTTGCAATGGTTCGCCTGGCGACTTCAATTCCTTGCTCCTTGAGTAGGGTGGCGATCTTGTTGTCGCTCAGAGGTCGGCGCGGATTTTCTGCGGCCACCAGTTTTTTAATCAGTGCGCGGATGGCTGTGGATGAGCACTCGCCGCCCGCTGTAGTTGATACATGGCTGGAGAAGAAATACTTCAGCTCAAAGATACCGCGTGGTGTGTGCATGTACTTGTTTGTCGTGGCCCTGGAAATCGTGGACTCGTGCATTTCGACTGCCTCGGCAATATCGTGCAATACCAGCGGCTTCATCGCTTCTGCCCCGTATTCAAGGAAATTGCGCTGGTGTTCAACAATGCGACTGGCAACCTTCATCAGGGTTTCGTTACGGCTGTGCAAGCTTTTCAGGAACCAGCGCGCCTCTTGCAGATTGTCTCGCAAATAGGTGTTGTCGGCACTGTTGTCTGCCCGCTTTATCAGGCTCGCATAATTACTATTGATGCGTAGTTTGGGTGCGATATCCGGATTTAGTTCCACCAGCCAGCGGCCATTTTTTTTGCTGACAAAGACATCCGGTACGATGTATTCAATTTCCTCAGGTGCGGCGGAAAGCCCTGGGTTGGGATCCAGCGATTGAATCAGTGCCAGCACTTCCTTGAGCTCGTGTTCCTTGAGCCGCGTGCGGCGCAAAATCTGGCTGTAATCACTGCTTGCCAGTTGATTCAGGTGTCGACTTATTATCACTTTCGCCTGTTCCAGCCAGGGCGTAGTCGGTGGCAGCTGATCGAGCTGCACCTGCAGGCATTCTTGCAGGTCACGCACACAAACCCCTGCAGGTTCAAATTGCTGCAGTCGATGTAACACGGCAACGACCTCGTCGAGGTCAATATTCAGGTCGCCGGTCAAAGATTCATGAATCTCCTCCAGGCTGGCCATAAGTCGACCATTAGCATCTGTTACGTCAATGATAGACAGGGCAATGAGGCGGTCGGTATCGGAAAGCCGTGTGAGTCCCAATTGCCACATCAGTTGATCGCGCAGCGATTCAACGGCAGCGTTGCGTGCGCCGGAGTCACCCTCAAAATTGTCATCACCCTGCGGAGCCGGGGCTGACGCGGAGGGAAGTAAATCGTCCCACTGAATATCAACCGGCAGATCGTCTGAGAGATTGCCTGAACCCTCTGCCTCCTGCGAGCTCCAATCAATATTGTTGTCAATCTGGTCATTGGACCCGGCTTGCTCATTGGATGGCGAGCCTTCACCGTTGGTGTAGTTGTCAGAGCTGTCATCGGTGCTGTCATAAGAGTCTTCGCCTTCCGACAGTTCCAGCAAGGGATTGCTTTCGAGTGCTTGTTGAATCTCCTGCTGTAGATCCAGGGTAGAAAGTTGCAATAGCCGGATCGCCTGCTGCAGCTGCGGCGTCATGGTCAGTTGCTGACCCAGTTTGAGTTGAAGTGACTGCTTCATAGGAAGGCTTGGAGCATCCTGTATCTCACGCCTGAAATGGGCCCTGATATCCGGGGTTCAGCATCAGTGTAGCCCTTGCTGCGTGAGCGTGGCAACCGCTTGGCGTGAAAATTGCTAGGTAATTCAAAGAACCAAGAAAATATGCAGTGGAGTGGCGGTGATCAGGCGCCTTTCGTACGTTTTTCCCTTTCTGCAGCGACACCGTGTGGTGGCGATGACTACATGCGAAATTGTTCTCCCAGATAAACCTGACGTACGTGCACGTTATTGAGTACATCCTCCGTCGTACCCGAGGCAATGATCCGACCTTCGCCGACGATGTAGGCTTTTTCACATATGTCCAGTGTGTCGCGCACGTTGTGATCGGTGATCAGCACACCGATACCCCTGTCTCGCAGGTGCAATATGATCTGCTTGATGTCTGTAACGGAGATCGGATCGACACCGGCGAAGGGTTCATCGAGCATGATGAATTCGGGTTCTGTGGCCAGAGCGCGGGCAATCTCAACGCGCCGTCGCTCGCCGCCGGAAAGTGACTGACCGAGGCTGTCTCGCAAGTGCTGCACATGAAATTCCGCCAGCAGTTCGTCGCGCCGGGTAAGGCGTTGCTTTTTGTCGAGGTCGGAGCGCGTTTCCAGAATGGCCATGATGTTGTCGCCCACGGTGAGCTTGCGAAATATCGAAGCTTCCTGTGGCAGGTAGCCCACGCCTCGCCGCGCGCGTTCGTGCATGGTCAGCGCGGTGATCTCCTCTCCGTTCACGGTAATGCTACCCCGGTCAGCCGGGATGATGCCGATAATCATATAGAAGCAGGTGGTCTTGCCAGCACCGTTCGGTCCTAGCAGGCCGACGATCTGGCCACTATCCAGCTCCAGTGACACATCCTGCACCACTTCGCGCCCGCGGTAGCTCTTGGCCAGATTACTCGCTTTTAGTTGTGCCACTGCCGCCCTCTTTCTGCTGCATGCTAGGCGGGATCACAACTATCACCTTGTCGCCTTCTTGTGACTGATCGGATTCCGCTGTTATCACTTGCTTGGCGATAAAGTAATCGATCGAGTCTCCTGACACCACTGCACCGTCCTGCTCTATTCTGGCGTCAGTTTGCAGGTGTACCTTGTCCTCGTTCCTGAAATAGGTGATCACGTTGCCATGCGCGTGTACAACAGCCTTGTCCAACTCTGGTTGCTGACGCATTTTGGCGGGATTGCCTTCAGCGACGATCTCTTCAGCTTCCTCGGAAGGGTGAAAGATAGTCAGTTTATCCGCTTCCAGCTCCATGCTCCCCTGAATTAGCACGACATTGCCGCTGTAAATTGTCACGCCTTTCTTTTCATCACGCAGCGCTTTGTCGGCAGTGATATGGATAGGCTGGTCACGGTCATCGGGCAGTGCCTGAACACACGTCGTGGGGATGCAAAGGGCCATTAGCAGGCCTAAGACATTGATCCTGGGTAATTGGCTGTACCGGTCACAGTTGGGCATGAACACTCCACAGTGGGTAGGGGTAACGATTGTATGCACTGCTGCGCCGACAAAGGCAATTCCGTGTGCGCACTTGAGGGGAAATCATCAGGAAATTGACACCATCACGCGATCCCTGCGTGCAGCAGGTCCTTCAGGTGGAGCACGCCGGTGAGAGCGCCGTCATCGTCGAGCACTACGAGCGAGCTTATCTCGTTCTCTTCCATGATGCGCATGGCCGCAGCCGCCAGCATATCGGCATCAATGGTCTTGGCACCGGTGCTCATTAACTGCCCGATGGAAGTCTCGTTGATATCGATGCGCGCATCCAGTGCGCGTCTTAAATCGCCGTCGGTAAATACACCCGCTAAATGGCCGGACTGATTTACGACGGTGGTCATGCCCATACCCTTATCGCTGATCTCCAATAGCGCGGCGGACAATTTAATGTCCTGTGACACTACCGGAATATCAGCGCCGGATTTCATGACATCCTGTACTTTGAGCAATAGTTGCCTCCCCAGCGTGCCACCAGGGTGAGAGAAAGCAAAATCATCCGCGGTAAAACCACGCGCCTCCAGTAGGGCTATGGCCAGTGCATCGCCCATTACCAATGCGGTCGTAGTGCTCGATGTGGGCGCGAGGTCCAGTGGACAGGCTTCCGTTTCCACACCTGTATCCAGATGTACGTCCGAGGATTGTCCCAGCGGCGACTGCGCATTTCCGGTCATGCTTACCAGTGGTACGCCCAGCCGTTTCAGCAGCGGCAGCAGAGTCAGTATTTCCGGCACCGCACCGCTGTTCGACAGGGCAATCACCGCATCCTCGGCGGTAATCATGCCCATATCGCCGTGGCTGGCCTCGCCGGGATGAACGAAAAAAGCGGGAGAACCGGTGCTGGCTAGCGTCGCGGCGATTTTACGAGCGATATGCCCGGATTTCCCCATGCCGGTGACAATAATGCGTCCGCGCACCTTTAACAGGAGTTCGCAGGCGTCCCTGAAATCCGCACCGATGCGCTGCTCCAGCGCAGCAACCGCCGCCGCTTCCATACGAATCGTGCGCTGTGCCGATGCGATATAACTGATGGTGCTCTGCTCCGGCATATATCCTTCCATTCGCCTACATTGCTGTATGGAGCTGATAATAATACAGGGCGTAGAAAGACACTAACAGAGTGCCCAGAGTGCGTCCAAGGTAGGCATGTCCCGGGGAGGATTTGCTGCGTTTTCGGCTGAAGTATACTGCTGCAGCAAGAAATATGGTCAGTAGTGCCATGGTGAAATAATCACGCGAGATCACCACAGAATCCATCGTCTGTGTCGTGACGATTCCCGGGATCGCCATTACCGCCAGCAGATTGAAAAGGTTCGAACCGATAATATTGCCCAGCGCAATTTCTGTCTGGCCGCGCATGGCACTGGCAATGGTGGCAGCTAATTCCGGCAGGCTGGTTCCGACAGCGACAATAGTGAGTCCGATGATAAGTTCGGACACACCTAATTCCTTTGCCGTATGTACTGCACCCCAGACCAGTAATTTGGAACTGGCAATCAGCAGCACAAGGCCCAGCAGGAAGCTAATCCATGCCCGTGCTGGAGATAAAAATGTCTGTGCCTCGCCACCCTCTGGTTGCAGCAATTCTGTATGCTGGAGCTGTTGGTGCACTAGTAGGGCGAAGATGAGGACCAGAGCGGCGAGCATAAGCCATCCGTCCGTCGGTGATAGTGTGCCGTCAAGAATCAGCGCGCCCACGCCAGCGGTTGCTGCCAGCAGTAAAGGTAATTCCGCTCTCGTACAGCCCTCCTCTACCATCAGTGGTGCCACCAGTACGGTAATGCCCAGTACCAGCGCAATATTGGCAATATTAGAACCAATGGCATTCCCGATGGCTAACTCGCCCGAACCGGAGAGCGAGGCAGTAATCGATACCAGAATTTCCGGCGCGGAAGTTCCTATGGAGACGATGGTCAAGCCAATAATGATGGGTGATAGGCCCATGTTTCTTGCAATTGCAGCAGCGCCGGCCACGAACAGGTCGGCACTCCAGATCAACACAATGAAACCGATAAGTATCGAGGCTGTCGCTAACAGCATATAAGCGAAATTCCTGTTAAAGTATGCGCCGCCAGATATAGGGGAACCGGGAGATAAAACCCGTTGTCCGATGCCTATGTGGCATTGGAAGGTAACTATCTGCAGGGTGCAGGCGCCGAGTATACAGGGCATTACATGGCAAAGTGGTAACAATATCGAGTAATGGAGCACAGGAATGGTAATTCGTAAATACCCGATAGGCGTAATGCTGGTGTGGTTGCTGACTGCCTCAGCCAGTATGGGGCTGCATGCACAGGAACATGCAGCCTACAATTTAGTAGAGAGCACCACCAGGCAGGTCATGGATGTGGTGGTAGCGGCGGAAGCCTACGTGGAGACTGATCCGGAGCGCTACTACTCACAGATCCAGGATCTGCTCGATCCACTGATTGATTTTCGTGGATTTGCCCGCAAAGTAATGGGTCCCTACGCCAGCTCAGCGCGTTACCGTTCGCTGGACGATAACGGCAAGCAACAGTTGAAAGACCAGCTGGACCGGTTCACCGCAGAGATGCGCGCCTCGCTAGTGCGCACTTACAGCAAGGGGCTGCTGACATTCGGTGGGTCACGAATTGAA
This sequence comes from Halioglobus sp., assembly GCA_041396025.1. Lineage (GTDB taxonomy): Bacteria > Pseudomonadota > Gammaproteobacteria > Pseudomonadales > Halieaceae > Marimicrobium. Next base: position 87,034 of record JAWKZL010000008.1, read on the forward strand.
CTTGTGCCACCCACGTCGGATCAGTCCGCAGAGGCGGGTGATACAGACACTGCTCGCCTTTCCGTGCGTCAGTTGATCTACGCCGACAGAAAGAAACCCTACGAGGTTATCTACCAGATGGGTGAGGAAAAGCCCGACCAATGGAAATTACGGAATGTCATCATTGAAAGTGTCAATCTCGGGGAGGTATACCGCGACCAGTTTCTGGCATCCGCCAGGGAGTTAGATGGCAATCTCGATCAAGTGATTGCTAACTGGACCACCGTGGTTGTAGACGTAGAAAAGTAGTCTGGCCTCGTGGTCGCGGTCGCTATGCCACTGCTTTTCTCATAAAATGTCGCCGGTGTGGTGACTACCTTTGTATCCGGGTGAGTGTGCCCGCAGATAGCGCAGTTAGCTCTGCGCACAACGAACCACCAAGCAAATCCCTGGAGTGTTAAATGGACGCTGCCTCAGTAAAGAAACTCTTACAGGACCACATGAGTGAGTGTGAGTTTCATGTTCAGGGTGAGGGTAATCGTTATGACATCGCGGCAATCGGGGATGTTTTCGAAGGTCTGCGACCTGTCAAAAAGCAGCAATTGGTTTACGCCGCGCTGCGCGATCAGATTGCCGATGGCAGTATTCACGCGGTAAACATCCGTACATTTACACCGGCGGAGTGGCAGGCACGAGCTCCGGTTTGATCATCGGGAGATCTGCGCAGCTTGTGCTGATCTGAAGACATTCGAGAAATAGCGAGGTTGGATTCGATCACCAACGCTGCGCTGCGGTAGTGACTATGAATGGAAAACTGACTATGGCCCTGACCAAGGGGCGTATTCTTAAGGAGACGCTGCCGCTGCTGGCGCGTGCGGGAATTGAACCGCTGGAAGATATTGCCAGCAGTCGCAAACTGGTGTTTGAAACGAATCGGCCGGAGTTACAGTTGGTGGTAATACGTGGCACCGATGTTCCGACCTACGTGCGCCACGGCGCTGCAGACCTCGGTGTTGTCGGCAAGGATGTACTGATGGAGCAGGGTGCCGATGGGCTTTATGAGCCACTGGATCTTGGTATTGCACGCTGTCGCTTGATGACTGCCTCCAAGGTGGGCTGGCAGGCTACTGGCGCTCGTATCCGAGTGGCCACCAAGTTCGTCAATATCACTCGGGAGTACTTCGCCCGCCAGGGTGTACACGCCGATCTGATCAAACTCTATGGGGCGCTGGAACTGGCCCCAATTATGAATCTGGCCGATCAGATAGTGGATATTGTAGATACAGGCAATACCTTGCGGGCCAATGGCATGGAACCGCTGCAGGAGATTGCAGCTATCAGTTCTCGTCTCGTGGTAAACAAAGCGGCGATGCGTTCCCGCTGCGTCGCCATCACAAGGATTGTTGATGACCTCACAGCCGTAGTGCGGGAGGCGGCGGATGCGTCGGCTTGATACTCGCAGTGCCGATTTTGATCTTGCACTGACGCAGCTGACAACCTGGGAAGCAGAGTCCGACGCGGCAGTAGCGCAGACCGTCGCGGCGATCATCGCCGATATAGCTGCGCGCGGTGATGACGCGTTGCTGGAATATACGGCGCAATTTGATCGACTGGTAGTTACAGCTGTCGCTGATCTGGAAGTTTCCTCCGTACGGCAGTTGGATGCTCTGAGCAGAATCGCGCCGGAGCAGCGCCAGGCTTTGGAATTCGCTGCACAGCGCATTCGCACTTTTCATCAGCATCAATTGCAGTCGAGTTGGCAGTACTGCGATGAGTTCGGCAATTTACTGGGTCAACAGATTACACCGCTGCAGCGGGTGGGTATTTACGTGCCGGGGGGCAAGGCCAGTTATCCCTCTTCCGTGTTGATGAATGCACTACCGGCCAAAGTCGCCGGTGTGGAAGAAATATTCATGGTCGTGCCGGCGCCTGGCGGCGAGATCAGCGATCTGGTGCTTGCAGCGGCGCAAATTGCAGGGGTTAACCGCGTCTTTACAATTGGAGGCGCGCAGGCCATTGCCGCGCTTGCCATGGGTACCACGACGATTCCACCCGTGGATAAGATTGTCGGTCCAGGCAATATCTACGTCGCCACCGCGAAGCGGCAAGTGTTTGGGCGTGTGGGAATAGATATGGTGGCGGGTCCATCGGAAATCCTGGTGATCTGCGATGGCAGCACTGACCCCGATTGGGTCGCCATGGATCTTTTTTCGCAGGCCGAGCATGATGAACAGGCCCAATCGTTGCTGTTGTGTCCGGACCCTGCTTATCTCGATGCCGTGGCGGCGAGCATCGAACGCCTTCTGCCGACACTGGAACGAGCAACCATAATCCGGACTTCACTCACGGCGCGCGGAGCAATGATCCAGACCCGCGATTTGCTCGAGGCAGTGAGTGTGAGTAATCGTCTTGCACCGGAGCATCTTGAGTTGTCCGTAGCAGATCCCCAAAGTCTGCTGCCGCTGGTGCGGAACGCCGGCGCCATTTTTATGGGGTCACTCACATCTGAAGCGCTGGGCGATTACTGTGCCGGCCCGAATCACGTACTGCCAACCTCGCGTAGCGCACGCTTTTCCTCTCCCCTGGGAGTCTATGATTTTCAGAAGCGCAGCTCCGTTATCATGTGCTCTGAGAGCGGCGTGCAGAAATTGGGAAGCGCGGCGTCAATATTGGCCCGAGGTGAGTCTTTGACCGCTCACGCACAAAGCGCCGAAATGCGGTTGGAGGCAAAGCTGCCGCTCTAGCGAATCGGCGTCAGATCCGTTGAGTGGTTCAGTGCCCCGACGACCGCATTCAGTTCCAGGCTCTGGCGGTTGCGTTGCAATGATATTGACACCGTCTCTCCCGGCCTGAGCATAGCTATTCGATGCATTGTTAATCTCCCATCTTTCACCGGCTCACCATTTATCTGGGTGATGATATCGCCCGTCTGAACCCCGGCTTTTTCGGCCGGGCTATTGGGTGCTACCTCCACCACGGATAGCCTCTGGTGTCGCTCTCCGGTTGCTGTAATGGCGCCGACCGGCTCAACACTGACCCCAAGCCAACCGCGAATAACCTCTCCATAATTGATCAAATCGTGCATCACGAACACTGCGAGACTTTCTGGTATCGCCAGACTGATTCCGATACCTGTGGTCGCCGATTGTGACTGGTTGTTGGCGGTATAGATCAGAGTGTTGATACCCAGCAGTCGGCCTCTGGTGTCAATCAAAGCGCCTCCGGAATTGCCCAGATGAATAATTGCGTCCGTCTGTATGTAATCTTCGTAGGTGTTGAGTTGCAATCCAAAGCGACCCAGCGCAGAAACGATGCCCTGGGTTACTGAGTGCCCAAAACCCAGAGGATTTCCGATAGCCAGCACGACATCGCCGACCCTGGCGGCATCCGAATCCCCCAGCGTGATGGGTTGCAGGTTTGGCAGATCCACTTTCAGCACGGCAAGGTCGGTCGCGGAGTCGGTACCGATCACTACCGCATTTGCGGAACGACCATCGTAAAGCATCACCTGAATCGCGTCGGCGCCAGCGATCACATGGTTATTTGTAAGGATGTGGCCCTCTTTAGTCATGATGACCCCGGAGCCGAGTGATCGTTCGATGCGCTGACGTTGAGAGGGACGCTGTGCAAATCGACCGTAGTATGAGTTGTCCAATAGCGTATTGCGCTGCGGCGACACCAATTTTGCGGTGTAAATATTGACCACGGCGGGTGTTGCCTCGCGTACGGCGGTGGCGTAACTGTCAGGTTCCAGCTGGGATTTTCCGTTATCGTCGGCACCAGGCAAGCTCCAGCGATCAAGTATCAGCAAGGCAGCAAGTAATCCTGCAATGGCCGGCCAAATGATATACGTCAGATTTTGTTTCATGCGGGACCGCGTGTATTGTGTGCAATCGCATTGTATAGGAAGCATGCCCAGTCTTGCCAAGTCGCTAGCGTGGTGTGTACAAACCACAGGTACGAAAGCGTATGAGTGTAACCCTTGTTGAATTGACCCAATATCTGGATCAGTGCCTGCTGATTGACCAGTTTGAGGACTACTGCCCCAACGGTTTACAGGTGGAAGGTCGACCAAACATAGTGCGTCTGGCCACCGGCGTCACCGCCTGCCAGAGCCTGGTCGATGCCGCGATTGCCTGGGGAGCAGACGCGCTGCTGGTGCATCACGGCTATTTTTGGCACGGCGAAGCGCCACAAATCGTCGGGATGAAACGCCGACGCCTGGCTGCGCTGTTGGCCAGTGACCTCAGCTTGCTGGCCTATCACTTGCCTCTGGATGCCCATTCGCAACTCGGGAACAACGCCTGTCTTGGTCGCCTTATGGGCTTTGATACTGAGTGTCAGGAATCCCTTTATCCTGGCGTTCCCGGTGGCGTGGGGAATATAGCCTCGTTGTCGCAGCCTGTCCGCGCAGCAGATTTTCTCGAGAAAATTGCCCGGATCACGCAACGCAGTCCACTGCATATTGGCGACCCGGACGGCCTGGTGCAACGCATAGCATGGTGCACCGGTGCTGCACAGGGATATATCGATGCCGCGATAAGCGCCGGCGCTGATTTATTTATAACGGGTGAAGTGTCAGAACAGACAGTACATACGGCCAGAGAGCAGGGCATACAGTTCATTGCTGCAGGCCATCACGCTACGGAACGTTACGGAGTTCAAGCGTTGGGTGAACATGTAGCAGAGAGATTTGCTCTGCAGCACCGCTTTATCGACGTGGATAATCCGGTCTGAAATTCACAGCGAATTGGTTCTAGTCTTCGGGATCAGCGACGCTGCGTGATGGTTTACGTTCCAGGCCGAATGCTTCATTGAGCATGCCCTTTTCGTTGGGTGAGGTTTTCGGGGCATAGTCCAGCGGCGGCTGGACATAGGCCAGGTCGGCCGGTATTTCTGCTGCATCACGGGCTTTATCCAGTCGCTCCAGAGAGACTGGACCAACGCCGTGACAGAGCGCATCAGCACCTTGTGCCAGATGATTGTGTACTTCGCGGTAGCTCTCGGTGAGATTGTTTAACAGTTTGGCGGTGTCAGTGAAGTGCTGCACCACTTCGGCTTCATAGGATTTCTTATCTTGCGTGACCTGCTCCAGTTTCAGTGCAAGATCGCGAAGTTTTCTTGACGCTGTAGAAGAGCGGCGTCCCGTTAGCCATCCCACCACCAGACCCGCAACGGCCAGAGCGGCGCCAATAGCAAGCAGGATCCCCGTGCTGTACTCAGGTGATTCCACGAAAGATTCCTCCATGCAAAAAGTGAGTGAGCAGTATACCTCTAATGAATCATACGCAGTAGAGTTGGCCGCGCAATTTGCGCTGACATTGCCAAGCGCAGAGGCTCTGTTTAAAGTGTGGCGTTTGCAAGCATTCGGGATCGCTACCCAAGATATGACAACTCCCTGGCAACGCTATCAGGCGGATTTGCAGCGCGAAGATTTTTCGCATGACGCTGCGCAGGAGCAAGCTGTGCTGTTGTTGCAGAATCTCTATGAACGTTTGGTGGCAGGCGTATCCATGCAGGACGGGACCTTGATCGCTTGGCTACGCAAACTCCGCAGAGTGCAGATCGAGCCTCAAATTGGTCTCTATTTCTGGGGTGGTGTAGGTAGAGGGAAGACCTATCTGGTTGACACCTTTTTCGAATGCCTGCCTTTCAATCGTAAGATGCGTGTGCATTTCCACCGATTCATGCAGCGGGTACACACAGAGTTGGCGAGCCTCGAAGGCGAAAAAAATCCTCTCGACCGTGTTGCAGACCGCCTTGCAAGTGAAGCCCGGGTGCTGTGTTTTGATGAATTTTTTGTCACCGATATTGCGGATGCAATGATACTGGGTGGGCTAATGAAAGCCTTGTTTGCGCGCGGTGTTACGCTGGTTGCGACATCCAATATCGAACCTTCAAAACTGTATGAAAATGGTTTGCAGAGGCAGCGCTTCCTGCCGGCGATCGCGCTGTTGGAGCAATATACGCAGGTGGTCAATGTTGATGGCGGAGTTGATTATCGTCTGCGTACCTTGCAGCAGGCGGAGTTGTATCATTTCCCGCTGGATGAAGGCGCAGACAGTAGTCTGGAAGAGAGTTTTAGCAGATTGGCGCCGGAGCCTGCGAAGCACTGGGAGCGACTCGAGATCAATCATCGCTACCTTACCTGTCGCCGTGTGGCGAACGACGTAGCCTGGTTTGACTTTGCCGAACTATGTGACGGGCCGCGTTCGCAGAATGATTACATAGAGTTGGCGCGGATCTTTCACGCAGTGTTGATTTCAGGTGTGCCGGAGTTTGTGCCAGACAAAGGTGACCAGGCGCGCCGTTTTATCAATCTCGTAGATGAATTTTACGATCGCAACGTGAAACTGGTTTTGGCGGCGGCCAAGCCGCTACTGGAACTGTATGCCGGTGGGCGTTTGGAATTCGAATTTCAACGCACCATTTCCCGGTTGCAGGAAATGCAGTCTTACGAGTACCTGGCACGCGAACATCGTCCTTGATTGAAACTGACATCGGCGGGTCCATTTCGCCAAAGATCCCTCATTGCCAGAGGCAGCCTGCCCACTCAGAAAGCTTTGTTGTCTTGCAGGCCGTCGAAAGCCGGGACTTGCGCTGGGCGCCCACCTGCCCTACGATTGGCCCCCCGCGCCCAACAGCGATTTCGCTTGTGCCCTTTATGATGATGCCTAGGGCCAAAATTTTAAGATTCCCAGCTTGAAAATGGCGAGTCCATTGAGTAGTATGCGCGCTCTCGAAATTGGACTCCTCCAAGAGGCAGTTATTCATGAAAACTTTTAGTGCCAAAGCCGAAGATGTGGCCCGCGACTGGTTCGTGGTGGATGCCGCCGACAAGACTCTCGGGCGCTTGGCCAGTGAAATAGCGCACCGATTGCGCGGCAAACACAAGGCTGAGTACACGCCTCATGTGGATACCGGCGATTACATCGTGGTAGTTAATGCTGAAAAAATTCGCGTCACCGGAGCCAAGTCCACAGACAAAATGTATCACCATCACACCGGTTACCCTGGCGGTTTGAAGTCCATTTCCTTTGAGAAATTGATCGATAAAGCCCCGGAAAGGGTCATCCAGAGTGCAGTGAAGGGGATGCTGCCCAAGAACACACTGGGTCGCGCCATGTTCAGAAAGCTCAAGGTTTACGCCGGTACTGAGCATCCGCATACAGCGCAACAGCCCCAAGTCCTGAACATCTAACGGATATCCTTTTATGTCAGCTACACAATATTATGGAACCGGTCGTCGCAAGACGTCCACCGCACGTGTTTTTCTAAAAAGCGGCGGCGGTGAAATTACAGTTAACCAGCGCCCGCTCGATCAGTATTTCGGTCGAGAAGTGGCCCGCATGATTGTGCGCCAACCGCTGGAACTCGTTGATTTAACAGCAAAATTTGATATCAATGTGACCGTGGCTGGCGGTGGTAGTTTCGGTCAGGCTGGTGCAATACGTCACGGCATTACACGCGCCCTGATGGAGTATGATGAGTCGCTCAGAGGCACTTTGCGTAGCGCTGGGTATGTCACGCGTGATGCGCGAGAAGTGGAGCGGAAGAAAGTCGGCCTGCGCAAGGCGCGTAAGCGGCCCCAGTTTTCCAAGCGTTAAGTTGGTGGACGGTTCCCCCTTCGTTGACGGGGAAAGGGTTGCAATCGGAAACGCCCGGATGCTGTGCATACCGGGCTTTTTTTTAAGTGGGGTAAAAGTGGCGGGTAGTCGGTTCAACTTTGTGCCGAAACCTACTGAAAACGCAGTGAAATCAAGGTGTTTTCCTTGTAACGACACGGCAAAATCATTACCATTTGCACCTTTTTTGAGAACCGCAGTCCTGGCCGGTGCCCATCGGAGCAGGATCATCCTTAATCTGGGGAGACAAGCATGAGTAGCGACGGCGTTAACTCCACGCGGAGGAAATTCCTGACGGCTGCCACAAGCGTTGTAGGAGTTGCTGGGGTAGTTGGAGTAGCGGTACCTTTTGTGGGGTCCTGGAACCCCTCAGCTAAAGCCAAAGCTGCCGGTGCGCCGGTAAAATTTGATTTCAGCAAACTTGAGCCCGGCCAGATGAGTGTGCCGGAGTGGCGTGGTAAACCGGTTTACGTGGTAAACCGCACCGATGCACAGCTTGCTGCACTTCCGAGTCTGAATGATAAATTAAAGGACCCTGATTCAGAGAATCTTGATCAGCAACCGCCCTATATCACTGGTATTGATCGTTCCCTGAAGCCGAATTTGTTAGTGGTGGTGGGTCTGTGTACCCACCTTGGTTGTGCCCCCAAGTTTGTTCCAGAGGTCGGGCCAGCGAGCCCCATGGGTGACGAATGGGAAGGTGGTTTCTTTTGTCCTTGTCACGGTTCCAAATTTGACCTGTCGGGTCGGGTGTACGAGGGCGTACCCGCGTCGGCCAACCTGTTGGTACCCCCTTACTCTTTCGAGGGTGACAATGTCTTGGTAATTGGCGTGGATCCGGAGGGAGTCTGATGAGTAAGCTGCTGATAGGATTACGCGATTGGGTTGACGCCCGCCTGCCCATCATGAAGGCGTGGAATACCCACATGGGCAAGTATTACGCGCCCAAAAACTTTAATTTTTGGTACTTCTTTGGCGTACTGTCTCTGGTCGTGCTGGTCAATCAGTTGCTGACTGGAATCTGGCTCACCATGAGCTACACGCCCAGTCAGGAGGGCGCTTTCGCATCGGTGGAGTACATCATGCGAGACGTCGACTTTGGCTGGATTTTGCGTTACATGCACTCCACCGGAGCGTCGGCTTTCTTCCTGGTAGTGTATCTGCATATGTTCCGAGCACTATTGTACGGGTCCTATCAAAAGCCTCGGGAACTGATCTGGATTTTCGGCATGCTGATTTTTGTGGCGCTGATGGCAGAGGCGTTTGTCGGCTACGTGCTGCCCTGGGGTCAGATGTCCTATTGGGGAGCCCAGGTCATTATTTCATTGTTTGGCGCTATCCCCGTGGTGGGTGATGACATAGTCACCTGGATTCGTGGTGACTATCTGATATCGGGTATTACCCTGAATCGCTTCTTCGCTCTTCATGTCGTCGCGTTACCGATCATACTGCTCGCATTGGTCGTATTGCACCTGTTGGCCCTGCATGAAGTGGGCTCCAACAATCCGGATGGTGTGGATATCAAAAAACACAAGGATAAGGCGGGTGTCCCACTGGACGGTGTCGCTTTCCACCCGTATTACACGGTGCATGACCTGCAGGCTATTGGTGTATTCCTCTTCATTTTCTGCGGCATCATCTTCTTTTTGCCTGAAATGGGCGGGTACTTCCTGGAGCATGCCAACTTCGAGCAGGCGAATAACCTGAAAACCCCTGCGCATATTGCGCCTGTCTGGTATTTCACCCCGTTCTATTCGGTTCTCCGTGCGGTCCCGGATAAGTTTTGGGGGTTTGTAGCGTTTGCGGCCTCAGTCGCGATTCCGTTTGTGTTGCCGTGGTTGGACCGCAGCAGTGTTAAATCTGGCGCTACCGCGGAAATATAACCAAGGTGATGTTGCTGTTGTTCGTCTCCTCCTTCCTGATTCTGGGTGTACTGGGTGTATGGGCACCTACAGATGGGCGCACGACACTGGCAAGGATTTGCGCAGTGATCTACTTCGCCTTCTTTTTGTTGATGCCCATCTGGACTTCGATAGATAAAACCAAACCGGTACCTGAGCGGGTTACCATGAATGGTGGTATCGGATTTTGGGGCAGTATTGGTGCGCTCGCATTGATTTTGGCGCTGACCATCTTGCCATTGAAAGTTGTTGCCGCTGAGGCAGAACTGGAATGCGGTAGTATTGCATGCGATGAATTCGTGCCCAATCCGCACGACAAGGCTTCTTTGCAGCACGGTGCCAAGTTGTACATGAACTACTGCATGGGCTGCCACTCACTGCAGTACTCACGTTACAACCGGGTCGCAGCGGATCTGGGTATCCCGGAAGACTTGTTTCAAGCCAATTTGATGTTCGACTCGAACGCCAAGATCGGTGCTCTGATGAACAACGCCATGGATAAAGGCAGCGCCAAAAAGTGGTTCGGTGCGGCACCTCCGGACTTAACGTTGGTCTCTCGCGCGCGCCAGCCGGAGTGGTTGTACACCTATTTGCGCAGTTTCTACAAGGACGACAGCCGCCCTTACGGCGTTAACAACAAAGTGTTCAAGGACGTGGGTATGCCCCATGTGCTTTTGGAATTGCAGGGTATGCAGGAGTGTGCGCCCGGGCCGGTGAAAGCACACAATGGCGGGGTCAAGCGCGATCCGCTGACCGGTGCTGACATTCTGGACGACCCTTGCGGAAATTATGAGATTACGTTCGCCGGTGAGATGACACCACAGGAGTTCGATGCTGCGGTGTACGATCTGGTAAACTTTCTCGCCTATGTGGCTGAGCCAATGGCGTCTGATCGTCACCGGATAGGCACTTTTACGCTACTCTTTATCGCACTTTTTACCGTGTTTGCATGGTTGCTCAATCGAGAGTATTGGAAAGACGTACACTGATCGCGCGCAATTGTTGGTCGCGATGCCGGAGCAGGATCTCGACGTCGCATCATTGTCTATAGGAATCAACTGAGGGATCCCGAATGGGTGTCGTGGCAAAGCGGTCTTCAATGACCTTTTTTTCTGATAGTACCAGTCACTACAGCCATCGGGTGAGGATTGTCCTCGCTGAGAAGGGTGTGACCGTGGACCTCGTCGAATCCGATGCTGCCCATCCTCCGGCGGAACTGGCAGACCTGAATCCCTACAATAGCCTGCCGACGCTGGTGGATCGTGATCTTGTTTTGTATGAATCCAAGGTGATGATGGAATATCTTGACGAGCGATTTCCGCATCCGCCGCTGCTGCCGGTTTACCCCGTAGCCCGAGCTGAAAGCCGGCTTTTTATTCACCGTATCGAGCGTGACTGGAGTGCGCTGGTCGACGCCATTCAGCATACACGCAGTGACAATGTGGTCAAAAAATCGACTAAAGAGTTACGCGAAAGCATTGTTGGAATAGCGCCCATTTTCGCCGAAAAGCCATTTTTTATGAGCGATGAATTTACCCTGGTAGATTGTTGCATCGCTCCGATCCTGTGGCGCCTGCCTTCCCTTGGTGTGGAAATTCGCTCCAGTAAGCAGACTAAACCGCTCTTCACATACATGGATACGCTGTTCAACCGCGAGTCGTTCCAGGAGAGCTTAACCGAGCAGGAACGAGAAATGCGTCTCTAAGTCAGCCGCTTCTCGCAGCAGTAGTGGCAGAGTCGAAGATGAATTCCAGTCGCCCCTATATCATGCGCGCACTCTACGAGTGGATAGTGGACAATAATTTCACGCCCTATGTTCTCGTAGATGCCTCGATGGCCGAGGTTGTGGTTCCGCAACAGTTTGTGAAAGACAACCAGATTGTGTTGAATATCTCGCCTGATGCAGTTGTTGATTTAAGCATTTCCAATCAGGCGGTCGCTTTCAATGGCCGCTTCGGTGGAGTCGCCACAGATGTGTTTGTGCCGATCTCAGCGGTCGTGGGAATTTATGCTCGCGAAAATGGGCAAGGCATGGTGTTTGATCCTGAAGAAATTGTCAGCCCTCCCGACGATACACCGCCTGATCCAGGCAAGCCAGAGAAAAGGCCAGCGCTCAAAATTGTTAAGTAGTACGTTCTGATTTGCGGCGTCGACAGTTTCCTGATGCAATTTATTTTCCCAGCGCTATCCATACCCGGGTGCACCGTACCTGGAACAGCGCCTAATCCAGCATTTCAAATAGCCGCACGACTCTGTCGACTCCTGACACGCGAGAAGCGATATCGGAGGCAAGGTCTGCGTTTTTTCTGGTGGCCAATCCCATGAGAAAGACCACACCGTTCTCGGTAACCACCTTGATCTGAGTGCCCTCGATATCGTTGTTGGACAGTAACGATGACTTGATTCTGGCTGTGATCCACGCATCGTTGGTCCGGGTCAGTGCAGAGGTGGGTGGACCAATCTCAAGCTCATTGTAGATTCTACGCACGCCTTTCACATTTCGCGCTACCTTGGTTGCCTCAGCCTTGAGAATTGTGTCATTCACCTGTCCTGCCAGCAGCACATACCCGTTGTAACTGACAATCACCAGATGGCTGCCTTCATAGGCTTCGTTCTCTGCGTGTATGTTTACGGTGATTTTTGTCTCGATATTGTCATCTTCGATTATCTGGGCCAGGGTGCGTTCGTTCGGAGGGTCCTTTATAGTACCCACGTTCATGCTGGCAAGTAGGCTCCCGCAGGCGGACAACAAAAGTACAGTAGACGCCAGCAGCAGCGCGACGAAAAACCTCATGATTTATTCCTGGTTGTAGGTACCAAACAAGCTGTGATCAATCAATTCACAAAAGTTGTGGATAGCCATGGTGTGCAACTCGACAATGCGCGCCCGACCCTGGGCATTGACACAAAGTGCAACGTCTTCGGGGCGTACAAGCATACGCAGTGCCGTGTCCTGGGAATTGGACATCACAATCACGCCCATGTTCCTTTCCTGGGCAGTTTGCACTGCGCGCGACAGATTGCTGGCGCCTGTTCCGCTATTGATGCACAGCAATACATCGCCCCCCTGGCCGAGCGCACGCAACTGTCGTGAATAGATGTCGTTGAAACCTTCTGAGTCAGCAATGGCTGTTACGCTGGCATAGTCGTTGCCAAGGGTGAGAGCGGGAAGAGCGGGTCGATCTTCTTCAAAGCGATCGAGCAGGTTACAGGCGAACAACTGTGCCAAAGCCGCGTCTACACCGTTACCGCAGGCGATAATTTTACGGTCTGCCAACAAGGCATTGGTCATGAGCTGGCTGCCGCGTTCTATTACCTCCGCCAAATCGTCGACGGACAAAGCAATTGTCTCAATCGTGGTCTGGAAGTTGTTGGCAATGATCTGGTAGTAGTCCATGCAGCGATTTCCGGATTGCGCGGTTCAGGCAGTGAATGCTCCGCGGATCCAGTGAACCTGCGGGGCATCTCGGGATTGTGGGGGCTCGAAGGCGATCACGTCAAATCGACAGGGCATATCGGCCCACTGCGGTCGACGCTGTAGAAAAAGCTGTGCGGTGCGCACAAGACGCTGTTGCTTGCGTCTATCCACCGAGCCTGCCGCACTGTTGAAGTAACGATTGGTTCTCGCTCTGACTTCTACAAAAACCAGCAGCGTGCCCTCCTGTGCGATGATATCGATCTCTCCGGTCTTGCCGCTAAAGTTGCGTTCCAGCAGGCGTAATCCATGATCTTCCAACATCAACGCTGCGCGGTCTTCGTAATCCGCTCCCAGCGATTTCATTATTGCTTACAAGCTCCATCTGGCGATCATCTTGCCAGTCTAACTACTGAGCTTGGAGTACGCCCCTATCAAATGTGGCCGCAGACAATTCGCGCTCCATGGTGAGGCTGGGTGTCATGCTCAACAGGCCGGTATTGCCGCGAAAGAGCACGTCCGCGCCGCTCTGCAATTGTCCAAATCCGGATTGCACCAGGTAGGCATCGGCGCCCAGCGCGTTTAACCGGGTATAGTCGCCACCGCCGGCATCCACGGCGGCAAGAGTGACTCGCAGGCCCGGGTTGGCACCTAACATCCAGGGTGTTTCCACCAGGTGAATGCCGTTGAGGTCCTGATTGCGTTCATCCGGAATACCGCTATATATGCTGGAGGGTGCGTAAACCGGAATATCGCCTGCATAGTGATAGGCCAGTATTGGTTTAATCGAGCGCGCCTCGGTGCCGTTGCGGGACAGCAGAAAGACAACGTCGATGTCCTGACGGCGACGGGGAGTGAACTCTACTGAGGTTCCCAGCACCGAGCTGAGTTCTCGTCCGCGCTGTTCACTGGCGTCCAGAGCCAACGTGGACTTGACGCTGCTGGAATAGTCATCGTAACTGTTGTAGTGGGCGCTGCTCGCGATGCTTCCGCCCAGAGAACTCCAGCGCTCACGTAATGCGGATTCCATCTTGTCGCCCCATTCACCCGCCGGACTGATTATCAACGCTCTGCGCGCGCCGGTTCCGAAGGCGAGCTCGGCTATGCCAACGGCTTCATCTTCCGGTGAGAGGGATAGCTGCACCAGCGCGCTGCCCGAGGCAGGTAAAATGGTATCGATGCGATTCAGCGCGAGAATGGGTACCGGTCTTTCCAGGAGGGTCGCAAGGTCTGCCAGCGCTTCCTTGCTCAGTGGACCAACCACCAGGCTCGCGCCCTGCCGCGTTGCCTCTGCATAGGCATCGCTGGCGGACGGATACGTATCCATATCCATGACCAGTAATTCATTGTCTGGGCCGCCTAGAGCACGGCTCTCGTAATAGGCGGCGAGAAACCCGTTGAGGACCGCCTTGCCCGCGGGCGCCAGTTTCCCACTTAGCGGAAGCATCAGCGCGACCTTGCCCTTGTGTGCACCGTTGCTCACCAGGTAATCCAATCCACCCGGGAGCGGTTTCGCTGCTGGGTGTTGCGCGTGAGCATCGCGCCAGGCGGCGAGTTGATTGGGCAATGAAGCGCTGTTGTCCCGGTTGATCTGCGCCAGCTCCAGCCATCCCCGCCATTGCGGGTCGGAAGAATTCGCAAGTGCAGCAGCTAACTGGGCGGCATCGGTTCTCTCCAGATTGCGCCACACACTGCGCTTCCAGGCGGGAACCGTGTCCTGGGGTGCAGTGCGCAGAATCTCGTCGGCCAATTCTGCACTGGCGAGGGTGTCGCCCTGCATCGCAAGAATGTACTGCCGCAGACTGAGAATGCGATAGCGTAGCGCCGGGTTTATGCCCGGCTTGTCCAGCTGTTCAAGTTGCTGCAGCGCTAGCATCTGGTTGCCGCGCACATAGTTGATTCGAGCCTGTAGATAGGCCAGATAGATGCTGTCATCGGCGCTTAAACCTGCAGCGGGAATCTGTTGTAGCGCAACACTCGCTTGCATCCAGTCAAAATCTGCCAGCGATTGCTCCGCGCTGTTGAACGCTCCGCTGTAGCTGCTGGCTGGGACAGTGAGGGAAATCCCTGTTTTCTGCGCAGGCTGCTGTTGCACTGGCGGTGCTTTGACTTGCGCGGATTCCTTTTTCTGCGGCTTGCCCGCGCAGCCGAACAGCACGAGACTCAGCAGTATCGGGGTGATGATCACGGCTTGGCTGCGTGGCCAGGAATGTGTGCGTCTCATGCTATGCTTCACCGACAAGTTATTGGTTGGTCTCGATGGTCCGGGATCTACACGGTGCGGACATTATAAGGGGAAATTGTGGAATCCGGACTTTATGTTGTGGCAACTCCCATCGGTAACTTTGGTGATATGTCGCAGCGCGCCGCGGAAGTACTGCAACGCGTGGAACTGATCGCCGCAGAAGATACCCGTCACAGCCAACGTTTGCTGCAGCATTTTGGCATCGATACACCCACCATGTCGTATCATGATCACAGCGATGACCGCGCGCTGCAGCGCATCGAACGATGCCTCGCCGGTGGCGGCAGTGTGGCGTTGGTATCGGATGCGGGAACACCCCTGATATCCGATCCGGGCTATCGCCTGGTGCGTTTCGTGCAGGATCGGGGTTTCATTGTGCACCCGGTGCCCGGCTCCTGTGCTGCGATCGCCGCGCTGAGTGTGTCGGGCCTGCCCACCGATCGCTTCCTGTTCGAAGGTTTTCTGCCGGCACGCCATGGCGCCCGGCGCAATCGCCTGCATACATTGGCGACAGAGTCGGTGACGCTGATTTTTTACGAAGCCCCGCACCGCATTGAAGCATGTTTGCAGTCGATGCTGGAGGTTTTTGGTCCGGAGCGTGAAGTGGTGTTCGCCCGAGAAATCACCAAAATATTTGAGACGATCAAACGCGGTTCGTTGGCGGAGGTGATTCAGTTTGTCAGTAGCGACAGCAATCAGCAAAAGGGTGAGATTGTGTTGCTGGTTGCCGGCAGGCAAAAGAGCGAGCAGGAATTGTCGGGTGAGGTTGCATCACTGCTGCTGCGTCTTGCCCAGGAACTGCCCGCCAAGCAGGCAGCGGCAATAGTGGCAGACTTTTCCGGTGTGCGAAAAAAAGTTCTCTATGACTACCTGCTGGCGATGAAGCAGGGGTCCGGATAAACGTGGGGGCGCTGTGTCAGCGGGAGATTCGTTGCTTGCTCTTGACTGCTGCGGCGCGTAGTCTTGGCGCCGAGTCGGTCAGGCGATCGCTCCCTGAACGCGCTAGCGCGTAACGGGGGAGGAAAGTCCGGGCTCCACAGGGCAGAGTGCCAGGTAACACCTGGGGGGCGTGAGCCTACGGAAAGTGCAACAGAGAGTATACCGCCCGGCAGCTGCAAGGCCGTCAGGTAAGGGTGAAATGGTGCGGTAAGAGCGCACCGCGCGGCTGGTAACAGGCGTGGCGATGGCAAACCCCACTCGGAGCAAGACCAAATAGGAATCCTTCAGCTGCGGCCCGCAGTGGATTCGGGTAGGTCGCTACAGGCAGGTGGTGACACCGGTCGCAGATGAATGATCGTCCACGACAGAACCCGGCTTATCGACCGACTCGCTTTCTTTCCTTTGTGGTTCCCCGTGCATTGCGCACGCCAACATAGTTCATCTTTCGCCGCCCTCGACCCGTTCGCGGCACAAAAAACCTCTCGACCCGTTCTCTTAGACTTTTATCTGCTAACCAGAGCTATTCTTAGAAATTTGAAGCCTTTAACTTAAAGTAAATCATTAGGAAATGATTTTATAGGACTGTTTTAAAGCATTATTCTCCGCCAGACTATTGCTAAATCTCGATCTGCATTTTGTCAAAGCTGCGCTAATTATCTGAAATCACAACGTTTTTCCGCCCTCGCTTACTTGACACTTTCTCGATTGCAGACCTATAGTGTCGAAAAGTGGTGAGAAGTGGGATTTTTTGGCTTTTTGTGGGTTTGAAAGCCGAATTTACTTGGGGAAGGGTGCCGTGTTTCGCGGAGTGCAGCACATCAATATGGACGCCAAGGGGCGGCTGGCCATGCCAGCTCGCCAGCGTGAGCCATTGCTGTCTATTTCCGCAGGTCAGGTTGTTGCCACCATTGATACCCAGGCTGCCTGTCTCGTTATTTACCCGCTGCCCGAGTGGGAACGCATCGAAAAAGATATCCAGAGCCTGCCGACACTCAAGCCCGCGGTAAAACGATTCCAGCGGTTGGTGTTGGGCTACGCGACTGATCTGGAACTGGACGGCAACGGTCGCTTCCTGTTGCCGCAATCACTGCGTGACCATGCGCACCTCGATAAGCGCGTGGTGTTGGTCGGGCAGGGGAACAAGATGGAGTTGTGGTCAGAGGAGTTGTGGTTGGCTGAGCGCGATCAGGCGCTGCGGGATTCCGGTCCCGAAGCCGAACTCCCTGACGAATTAATGGCGCTGACGCTCTAGGTGGCCGCCATGCATCAAACCGTATTGTTACACGAGGCCGTCGAGGCCCTGGTGACAAAAGCCGACGGTTTTTATGTAGACGGCACCTTTGGTCGTGGCGGCCACAGCCGCTATCTGCTGCAGTGCCTGGGCGAAAAAGGCCGCGTGTTGGCGGTGGACAAGGATCTGGCTGCGCAGCGCGCGGCCCAGGAGTTGGTAGAGAGTGAGCCCCGGTTTGAGTTCTTTCACGGGTCGTTTGCTCAGCTTCCCCATCAACTGCGTAGGATGGGGATCGACGCAGTTGATGGCATTTTATTGGACCTGGGCGTATCGAGCCCTCAGTTGGATGAGGCCGAGCGAGGCTTCAGTTTCATGCAGGACGGCCCATTGGACATGCGCATGGACACCAGTCATGGCGAAACCGCAGCGCAATGGCTGTCGTACGCCGATCTAAAGGATATTGCCGGTGTGTTGAAGGAGTATGGGGAAGAGCGTTTCGCTAACCGTATTGCCGCCGCCATCATTGCTGCGCGCGAAACCGCTCCAATAGAGACTACGGGCCGATTGGCCCGCGTAGTCAGTGAGGCCCACCCGCGCTGGGAAAAGCACAGGCATCCCGCCACCCGTTCCTTTCAGGCCATTCGCATCAGGGTAAATCGCGAGCTTGAGGATTTGCAGGAGTTTCTATCGGTCGCGCTGGACATGTTGCGCGTCGGTGGTCGTCTGGTGGTGATCAGTTTTCACTCGCTGGAAGATCGTCTGGTGAAGCGGTATATGCGCGACATGGCGCGCGGTGACTCGTTGCCGCGTGGCGTGCCAATCACTGATAGCGCACTCAATAGACGTATGCGACTGGTGGGCAGGGCAGTGCGGGCCAGCGATACAGAAGTAGCAGGCAATGTGCGTGCACGCAGCGCCGTTATGCGTGTCGCGGAAAAAATAAAATGAGCCGGGAGACGGTCGGTAGCGTGACAAACAGCGGGCCAATAAGTGTCGGTATGACGCGCACCAAGCAGGACATCGGTCGACAACAGACCATCGGCATCGCTGTGCTGGTCTTGCTGATACTGGTTTCATCTTTTGCCACGATTTACTCCACACACGCGTGCCGCGCCCTCTACACGCAATTGCAGGAGCTGGAGTCCTCACAGTGGTATTTGCAGGAGGACTATGGACGACTGTTGCTGGAGCAGAGTACCTGGGCTTCGCACTACCGCGTAGAAAAGGTGGCGCGAGCCGATCTGGGTATGGCTGCGCCGGACCTTGCCCGCTTCAAGGTGGTATCACAATGAGGCGCAAACAGCCTCAGGCGATGTCGATGTGGCGTTTTTATGCTGTGGTCGGCGTCCTGTGCTGCCTGTTGCTGTTGTTGGTTTGGCGAGTTTTGTCTTTGCAAATTCTAAACACAGAACACGGTTACGAGTTTCTACAGGACCAAGGTGATATGCGCTCGGTGCGCACAGCGGAAATACCTGCGTATCGCGGAGTCATTACCGATCGTCGCGGCGAACCCCTGGCGGTAAGTACGCCAGTCGTTTCGATCTGGGCAAATCCGCAGCTGCTGAAGGATTCGCCACGCCTGGATGAGTTGGCCCAAGCGCTGAACATGCCGTTGTCCGAGCTGAAAAGTAAGCTCGCTCATTACGACGGTAAGCAGTTTATGTATCTGCTGCGTCATCAGGTGCCAGGTGATGCACGAGCGATTCTCGACAGAAAGATTTCCGGCGTGTTCGGCGAGCGCGAGTACCGCCGCTTTTATCCAGCTGGTGAAGTTGCCGCGCAATTGGTGGGGTTTACCAATGTAGACGGTCAGGGGATTGCCGGTCTGGAGCTGGAGTACAACGAATGGTTGCAGGGTAAGCCTGGCAAGAAAAAATACATCAAGGATCTGCACGGGGAAGTGGTGCGCGACATCGGTGTGTTGCAGCCGGCACAGTCGGGTAAGGACATTACTCTGAGTATCGACCTGCGTCTGCAGTACTTGCAGCACCGGGAGTTGCAGCGTGCGGTGACGGCGTTGGGCGCAGCCTCCGGGACAGCGGTGACACTTGATAGCCATACTGGCGAGGTGTTGGCGATGGTCAACTACCCGGTGTACAACCCCAATGGGCAAAAGTCGGGCAGTCCCGAAGGAATGCGCAACCGTGCGTTGACCGATGTTTACGAGCCCGGTTCCACAATGAAGTCGCTTACCATGGTGGCTGCGCTGGAAAGTGGTCGTTACACACCGCAGACCATGATTGATACATCACCGGGGCGCATTCGCGTGGGGCCAAAAGTGTATCCCGACCCGCGCAATTACGGGTTGATCAGCCTGACACGCGTACTGCAGAAATCGAGTCAGGTAGGTGTCACCAAAATCGCGTTAGACCTCGGTCATGAGCCGATCTGGGAAGTATTTAATCGGTTTGGTATCGGTAAAGCGCCAGGCACAGGTTTTCCCGGTGAGAGTGCTGGTAGCCTGCCCAATCGACCGCGCTGGTACGCAACAGAAAAAGTCTCGCTGGCATTTGGCTATGGTATCACTGCAACGCCGCTGCAATTGGCCGCGGCTTACGCAGTGTTTGCCAATCATGGCGTGCAGCAGCCTGTATCCCTGCTTGCACTGGAAGGTGAGGTGCCGGAGGGCAAGCGTATAGTTTCCCGTGATATTGCCGATCAGATTCTCGGCATGTTGCATGAAGTCACCGGCGATGAGGGAACCGCCCGCAAAGCGCGTGTACCCGGTTACGAGGTCGGTGGAAAAACCGGTACGGTGCACAAGGTGGGCCCGCACGGCTACGAGGCGAACAAGTACGTTGCGCTGTTCGCCGGAATCGCACCCATAGAGAATCCTCGCATTGTCACCGTAGTCGTGATCAATGATCCCAAGGGTGCCTTGTATGGCGGCGGTGCAGTAGCGGCGCCAGTATTTTCAGAAATGACGCGCGACACGCTGCGCATTCTCCTTGTGCCACCCTCGGGTCTAAGTGCGATCGGCGCCACAGCCAAGACTGCACCGGGCGGTACCACCTGATGCTGGCGGCGCAGACTTTTCAGGCAGAGCCGATGCCGCTACCGCAGTTGCTGGGGATCGATGACGCCACCTATGCCCAGACCATAATCAGTGGCGTGCAGCTGGACAGTCGCAAAGTGCGGCCAGGGGACCTGTTTCTGGCGTTGCCGGGGGAGATGTTTGACGGCCGTCAGTTTATAGAGCAGGCAGTGGCCAATGGCGCCTCCGCAGTGGTTGCGGAGGCGCCGGTGGCAGGTTTTGTCGACGCATTGCCAGTGCCGTTGATCGAACTGCCTGAATTACACAGCGAGGCCGGTGTGCTAGCGGCGCGGTTTTACCGCAATCCAAGCCGCGCGATGCAGGTTATAGGCATTACCGGGACCAATGGCAAGACCACTACCAGTCGCATCATCGCGCAGCTGTTGCGCAGCCTCGGTAAGCCCTGCGGCGTTATCGGAACACTGGGAACGACACTGGCAGAGGATATCGCTGAGGCGGTCAACACCACGCCCGATGCAATATCCCTGCAGCATCAGCTGGCACAGTGGTTGGCGCAACGCGTGCTTCACGTGAGTATGGAAGTGTCCTCGCATGCCTTGGAGCAGGGTCGGGTAAGTGGTGTGGAGTTTGCCACAGCGATTTACACCAACCTCTCGCATGACCACCTCGATTATCACGGCAGTATGGAAGCATACGGTCGTGCAAAACTACGCCTGTTCACGCACCCGGGCCTGCGCTTCGCTGTAATTAACGCCGACGATCCTTTCGCAGAAAGGGTGCGCGCTGTCGTTACTTCACCCACACAGGTAGTGACTTACTCCGCCAGCGGTGCACCTGCAGACGTGCGTGTGGAGAATGTGCAGTTCCACAGCGACGTGGTATGCGGCGAACTGCATACGCCGTGGGGCATGGCAAATTTTTCCAGTCCGTTGCCCGGTGATTTCAATCTGGCGAATCTGGCGGCGGCAGTGGCGGCACTCTCGGTGGCCGGCGAAGATCTACTCGCTGTGCTGGATGCTGTGACGCAACTGCATCCTGTTCCCGGTCGGATGCAAACAATTCCCAATGCGCACGGTGTTCAGGTCATTGTCGATTATGCGCACACGCCACACGCGCTCGAACAAGTGCTGTCTGCGCTGCGACCGCATGTCAGTGGCTCGCTGATTACGGTGTTCGGATGCGGCGGTGACAGAGACCGGCAGAAGCGCCAGATCATGGGGCGCGTTGCCTGCTCGCTCTCAGATCGCGTTGTGGTAACCAGCGACAATCCGCGCAGTGAAGATCCACTCGTGATCATGTCCGATATAGAAGCAGGCTGCAGTGGACACTACACACTGATAGCTGATCGTGCCCAGGCGATCGTTGCTGCACTGGCAGACGCAGTAGCGGGTGATTGCGTGGTCATTGCGGGCAAGGGACATGAGGAATACCAGCTCGTCGATGGTGTGCGTTTGCCCTTTAGTGATGCCGACGAGGCGCGAGATGCACTGGCGCGGAGGGCGACAATGTGATGCGCGCGCTGAGTCTCGCTGAACTTAAAATCCCCTTGGCCGCGCAATTGCATGGAGCCGATCAGGCGTTTACCGGCGTCTCTACAGACAGTCGTTCGCTGCAGCGTGGCGATTTGTTCGTCGCCCTGCGCGGTGAGCATTTTGACGGACATGATTACGTTGCGCAGGTGCTGGAGCAGGGAGCCGCTGCAGCACTGGTCGCTAAGCCGGTTACAGCTGCAATATCGCAGTTGCAGGTGGCCGACACACAACGTGCACTCGGTTTGTTGGGTGCCTACAACCGCCAACTATACACTGGCCCGCTGGTGGCGATCACCGGGAGTAGCGGTAAAACCAGTGTCAAGAACATGGTGCACGCGGTGCTGTCCCGACGCGCAAAAACGCTGGCAACGACAGGCAATCTCAATAACGAAATTGGCGTACCGCTGACCTTGCTGCGCTTGCGACCTGACGTTGCTTTCGCAGTGGTGGAGATGGGTGCAGCTAAGGCGGGGGACATCGATTGGCTGTGTGAGTTAGCCAAGCCCACCGTTGCGCTGTTGCTCAATGCCATGCCTGCGCATTTGCAGGGCTTTGGTAGCGTCGATGGTGTAGCTGCGGCCAAGGGTGAGATTTTTGATCGCCTGGGTGCCTCCGATGTTGCTGTTATCAACGCCGACCAACGGTGGGCCAAACAGTGGCGCAAGCGCGCCGGAGCAGCCACTGTGATGGACTTCGGTCTGCAGCAGCCGGCGGCAATCAGTGCCAGGGGCATACAAAACAGAGGCGTAGAGGGAACCAGTTTCACCGTGTCTTCCCCGGTGGGTGAAATGGCGATGCGACTGGCCCTGCCTGGCGTACATAACGTGGCGAATGCACTGGCGGCAGTGGCAGTGGGCCTGGCCTGCGGTTTGTCATTGACCGAGATTCGCGATGGACTTGAATCCGTGCAACCGGTGGATGGTCGTTTGCGTGCGGTGCGTACACCGCACGGAACCACCGTTGTTGACGATTGCTACAACGCAAACCCCGGCTCTGTGCGAGCTGCAATTGACCTGCTGGCAGCGTGCCCGGGTCGGCGCACGCTGGTACTGGGCGCGATGCTGGAGTTGGGTGAGGACAGCGTCGCGCTGCACCGTGAAATAGGCGAGTACGCGTTGAAGGCAGGCATCGACCAATTGTGGGGAGTCGGTCCGGAGTTGGCGGTAAGCGTCGATGCCTTCGGTACTTGTGGTCGGTATTTCGAGGATCGCGCCGCTGTGCTGCCGGCTCTGGTGGGTGAATTCGGCGCGCAAGATACGGTATTGATCAAAGGTTCGCGCAGCGCCGGTATGGAGCAGATATTGCACGCGCTCCTGCCGCAAGAAATGGCGCAGGAGCACTAGACGATGCTATTGCTGCTGGCGGAATACCTCACACAGTTTCAAGGCGCCTTCCGCGTGGTGCAGTACCTCACCTTGCGCGGCATTCTCGCGGCCGGCACTGCCCTGACGATTTCTCTGATGGTTGGTCCGGTAATGATTCGCCGGCTGACGTTCTACCAGATGGGACAGTCGGTGCGCGATGACGGTCCGCAGAGTCACCTGAGCAAGGCGGGTACACCGACTATGGGAGGTGCGTTGCTACTGGTAGCAATCGCTGCTTCCTGCTTATTGTGGGGAGATTTGCGTAACCCCTACCTGTGGTTGGCGCTTCTGGTTACCGGAGCGTTCGGTGCCGTGGGATGGGTGGATGATTACCGCAAAGTTGTCGAGCGTAACTCGCGTGGCCTGCCGGCGCGGTGGAAATATTTCTGGCAGTCTCTGGCTGGATTGGCTGCCGCGCTATATCTGTATTTTGTGATCGATACGCCGGTGACGTCGGAACTTTATATCCCCTTCTTCAAGGACTTTGTCTGGAGCATGGGGCCGTTGTTCATCCTGCTGGCCTACTTTGTGATTGTCGGTGCCAGCAATGCTGTAAACCTGACCGATGGCCTCGACGGTCTGGCTATTCTGCCTACCGTGCTGGTTGGTACCGCGCTGGGCATCATAGCCTACCTCACTGGACGCGTGGACTTCGCAGAGTATCTGCACATTCCCTACATAGCCGGTAGCGGCGAACTGGCAGTGTTCTGCGGCAGTATCGCCGGAGCAGGGCTGGGCTTTCTGTGGTTCAACACCTATCCCGCGCAGATATTTATGGGCGACGTGGGCGCGCTGGCGCTGGGTGCAGCGTTGGGTACCGTAGCGGTGATCACGCGCCACGAAATCGTCTTCTTCATCATGGGTGGTATTTTTGTGCTGGAGACTGTCTCGGTAATTCTCCAGGTGGCGTCCTTCAAAATGACGGGCAAACGCATCTTCCGAATGGCGCCCATTCACCATCACTTCGAGTTAAAAGGTTGGCCGGAGCCGCGCGTGATTGTGCGTTTCTGGATTATTACAGTCATGCTGGTCCTGTTCGGACTGGCTACATTGAAGTTGCGTTAGGTGAGAATGAACGTGGCCGCAGAACGCGTGGAGTACAGTGGACATCGGGTGGTGGTGGGGTTGGGCACTACCGGGTTGTCCTGTGCGCGCTATCTGCAGCAACGCGGGCTACCATTTATTGTGGTGGATACACGCGCGCAACCTCCCGGCTTGGCAGACTTGCGCCGCGAATTCCCGGAGGTGGATGTATTCACCGGGGATTATCCACACGAGCTGATAGCAACTGCAGCGGAACTGGTCGTAAGCCCCGGTGTTGCGATGGACACAGCGATTGTGCGCGACGCACTGGCATCGGGTGTTGCAGTCATTGGCGATATCGATCTTTTTATGCGCGAAGCGACAGCGCCGGTTATCGGTATCACGGGTTCGAATGCGAAATCCACTGTGACTGAACTGCTGGGGCAGATGGCCGGGGATGCACATTTGAATGTCGGTGTCGGTGGCAACCTGGGAACGCCGGCCCTCGATTTGCTCGCACCGGACTGTGAACTTTACGTGTTGGAATTATCCAGTTTCCAGCTGGAACGCGCCCATCACCTGGGTTTGGCTGTGGCCACCATATTGAATATCAGTGCCGATCATCTTGATCGGCATGGCAGTATGCCCGGCTATCATCTGGCAAAGCACCGTATTTTCCAGGGTTGCAAGAAAGTTGTGGTCAATCGCGATGATCCTTTGACTATTCCGCTGGTGGGTTCCGATGTGGAGGTGATCAGTTGGTGCATGGCCGAGCCGCGACACGACGGTTTCGGTTTACAGCGCGATGAAGGGGTGGAATATCTGGTTCATGGCACGTCGAAGCTGATGCCCGTGACAGAGTTGAAACTCGCGGGTCGTCACAACGTGGCGAACGCGCTGGCTGCTCTTGCTGTAGGCCACAGCGCCGGTCTGCCGATGGCAGCCATGTTACATACATTACGTAACTTCAGCGGTCTGCCACACCGCTGCGAACTTGTGGCTGAAATTGTCGGTGTGCGTTACGTCAATGATTCTAAGGGCACCAATGTCGGTGCGACGGATGCCGCGTTGCGCGGACTGGGCGGCGAGAACAATGTACTGCTGATTGCCGGTGGCCAGGGTAAGGGTGCGGATTTCACCGTGCTGGAACAGTCGGTCACGGCCCATTGCAAACTGCTCATATTGATGGGCGAAGATGCGCCATTGCTGGCACGCGCATTGTCCTCGTTTGTGCCCGTACTCATGGTGACTTCGCTGGAGGAGGCTGTTACAGCCGCAGCCGCCCGAGCTACCCGTGGCGATGTGGTGTTGCTGTCCCCGGCGTGTGCCAGTTTCGATATGTTCAGTGGTTACGCCCAGCGTGGCGAGATGTTCAGCGCACTGGTCACACGATTGTCGGAGCGAGTGCAATGAGACTTTCCGGCAACTCTGCAGGCGCTTTGGTAGCGCCCGATCTCACACTGATTCTGTTGCCGCTAGCGCTGTTGCTGGTGGGGCTCGTGGCGATCACTTCCGCGTCCATTGAATACGCGGAATGGCACTTCCAGAATCCCTGGTACCACAGTGAGCGTCACCTGATCTATCTGGCTGCGGGTGTAATCGCTGCCGCAGCCAGTTACACAGTGAAGCCGCAGTTTTGGCAGTCCAGTGGTTGGTGGTGGCTATTCGCGGCACTGGCGCTGTTGATCCTGGTGCTGATTCCCGGAGTTGGCCGCGAGGTCAATGGCAGTCAGCGCTGGCTGCCGCTAGGCCCGTTTACATTGCAACCTTCTGAGTTTGCCAAGTTTGCCGTGGTGGTTTACCTCGCCGGTTATATGGTGCGCCGTCAGCACGAAGTACGTTACGAGTGGCAGGGTTTTCTGAAACCGATGACGGTGTTGTTTGCTACCACGCTGTTGTTGATGATTGAGCCAGATTTTGGCGCGACTGTGATCGTTGCAGCTACTGCTTTCGGTATGTTGTTCCTCGCCGGCGTCAAGGTCGGCCACTTTATGGTAGTGGTGCTGGGCGCACTCGCCGCCATGCTGGTGCTGGTAGTGTCTGAACCTTATCGGGTGAAACGCTTGACGGCCTATACCGATCCCTGGGCCGACCCGTATAACACAGGCTTTCAGCTGACCCAGTCACTGATCGCTTTCGGGCGTGGTGAGTGGTTTGGTGTAGGCTTGGGTAACAGCGTGCAAAAACTGTTTTACCTGCCGGAAGCGCACACCGACTTTGTATTTTCCATCTGGGCGGAAGAGACAGGTTTTGTCGGCGCGTTGGCCGTTATCGTGCTATTTGCCGCACTCATAGGCAGAATTCTTTGGACCGGGCACAGGGCAATTTTGGCGGACAATGCGTTTGGCGCTTACATCTGCTACGGCGTTGCGCTGGTGTTTTCCGGGCAGGCGTTCGTCAATATGGGTGTCAGTTCAGGCTTGTTACCCACCAAGGGATTGACCTTGCCCTTCGTCAGCTACGGCGGCACCAGCCTGATAGTGTGTTGTGCCATGTTGGGATTGGTGCTGCGCATTGATCGCGAGATTCGTATGCCGATGACGCGTCGGAGGCAAGCGTAATGGTTGCTTCGAAACCACTGGTTCTGATGATGGCGGGCGGCACTGGCGGGCACGTGTATCCGGCGCTGGCGGTTGCTACTGAGTTGCTGTCCCGCGGCTACCGCGTGGAGTGGGTGGGTACCCGGCGCGGTCTGGAGCACACAGTGGTACCGGCGGCGGGAATCGTGTTGCACTGCCTGCCAGTGCGCGGTGTGCGCGGCAAGAACGTGCTGCATAAAATACTCGCACTGGCTTATCTGGCGTTGGCCTGCGTGAAAGCGTTGTGGCTGGTATTTCGGCGTGCACCGGGTTGCGTGGTCGGCATGGGTGGCTATGTTGCCGGTCCTGCGGGCGTGGCTGCGTGGCTGTTGCGCAAACCGCTGTTAATCCATGAACAAAATGCAGTCGCGGGTACCACTAATCGCTTGCTGGCGCCATTGGCGAGCAGGATTGTCGCCGGGTTCCCGGGTGCATTTCGCCAGGGGGTTGCGTACACGGTGATGGGAAATCCGGTGCGCCGTGAATTGCTCGTAGCCAGAAACCAGCAGCATTATGACTTTGCCGGACAACGGGCGCTTCATCTTCTGGTGTTGGGCGGCAGCCTGGGGGCGCGCCCGATCAATGAAGTAATGCCGCAAGCACTGCAGCGACTGCTGCGCGAGCCTGGTGCTGCGGTTGAAATCTGGCACCAGACCGGTGCCGGACATGACACCGATGTGTCGCAACATTATGGAGATTTGTTGCAGCGCGGAGTGCGGGTAGCACCTTTCATTGAGGATATGGCGGCCGCCTATGCCTGGGCCGACCTGGTGCTGTGCCGCTGTGGTGCGCTGACCATAGCCGAGTTGTGTGTGATGGGGCGTCCGGCGATTCTGGTGCCATTGCCGCACGCCATTGATGATCACCAGAGCGCCAATGCTCGTGCACTGACAGACTGTGGCGGCGGTCTGCTGTTGCGCCAGTGCGATATGAACGAGCAGTCAGTCTTTGATCTGTTATCCGGTTTTCTGCAATCTCCGCAGCGCCTGTCCACCATGGCGGCTGCGGCATTTGCTGCTGCAACACCCGATGCCGCAGCGCGCGTCAGCGATTCCTGCGAGGAGCTGATGTATGCGTGAGACGAATAATGCGTACCGACAACCGGAAATGCGCCGTATTCGCCGTATTCATATGATAGGCATTGGCGGTTCAGGTATGAGCGGCATCGCTGAGGTGCTGGTGAATCTCGGTTATGAGGTCGCCGGCTCCGACTTGCGCGCGAGTGCGGTCACCGAGCGGCTGGCGCAGCGCGGTGTGGACGTTTTCATTGGCCATCAGGCGGGCAATATAGGCCATGCGGATGTGGTGGTGTCGTCCAGTGCAGTGGATGAGGAAAATCCGGAAGTCGTTGCCGCGCGTCTGTCGCGAATTCCAGTTGTGCCACGCGCCGAGATGCTGGCGGAGCTGATGCGCTATCGCCACGGTATTGCAGTGGCCGGGACACACGGCAAGACTACAACCACCAGCTTGATCGCCGCAATTTTTGGCGAAGCGGGCATGGACCCCACGTTTATCATCGGCGGTTTGGTGAACAGTGTGGGTAGTAATGCCCAGCTGGGTGCGAGCCGTATCCTGATTGCCGAGGCGGATGAAAGTGACGCTTCATTCCTGCACCTGCAGCCCATGGTCACCGTGGTCACCAACATCGAAGCGGACCATATGGAAACCTATGGCGGCGATTTCAGCATGCTGCGCCGGACCTTTCTGGAGTTTCTCCACAACCTGCCATTCTACGGAGTCGCGGTATTGTGTATCGACGATCCGGTAATACGCGAACTGTTACCAGACATTACGCGACAGGTGATCACCTATGGCTTTGCTGAAGATGCAGACTACCGCGTTACTGCACTTTGCCCGAATGGACTTACTACTGCCTTCGTCGTGCAGCGGCCGGGCGAGGCAGCTCCGCTTGAGATCAATCTGAATATGCCCGGCGCGCACAACGTGTTGAATGCTACCGCTGCGGTGGCGGTCGCTTGCGATGAGGGAATTCAGGACGCGCATATTCAACAGGGCCTTGCCGGTTTCGCCGGAGTTGGCCGACGCTTTACCCGCCTCGGTGAACTCACCTTTCCAGGTGGTACGGCTGAACTGGTTGACGATTACGGCCATCACCCGACAGAGGTGCGGGCCACGCTGGATTCGGTGCGTCAGGCCTGGCCCGAACGCCGTGTGGTCATGATTTACCAGCCGCATCGCTTCACCCGTACGCGCGACCTGTATGAAGACTTCGTGGCGGTGTTGTCGTCGTGTGACGTGCTGGTGCTGTTGGATGTGTATCCCGCCGGGGAAGCGCCCATTCCTGGTGCTGACAGTCGCAGCTTGACCCGCAGCATACGGCAGCGCGGCCAGGTGGAGCCGGTTTTTGCAGAGCGCATTGAAGATGTACCCGAATTGCTGAGCACCATTGTCCTCGATGGCGATGTGGTGATCACTCAGGGCGCCGGTACTGTGTCCCGCTTGGCGCAGGACCTCAGCACCTTGTATGTCAAGCAGGGGGCATTGCTATGAGCCTGCAGCAATTGCACAACGGGAAAATTGCAGTGCTGCTCGGCGGTAACTCCGCAGAACGCGATGTGTCACTGAACAGTGGGCGGACTGTGATCGAAGCCCTGCGGTCCCTTGGTGCAGATGTGGTCGCAGTGGACACAGCCGAGCCTGACTGGGCGAATCTGCTTTCGGGTGTGGATCTGGCATTCATTGTCCTCCACGGTCCCGGCGGAGAGGATGGCAGCATGCAGGGAGCACTGCAGACGCTGGGCATTCCCTACACGGGATCCGGCGTGCTCGGTTCTGCGCTGGCAATGGACAAAAAACGCAGTAAGCAGTTGTGGCAGGGCATTGGGCTGTCCACCGGCGGTTTTGTCACGCTGGATCAGGACACTGACTGGCAGGACGTGATCGACCGCTTCGGCAAAGTATTCGTCAAGCCTGCGTGTGAGGGATCCAGTATCGGCATGAGCAGTGCGGACAGCGCCAGCGGGCTGCGCAAGGCTTACACACTGGCGAGCAAGTACGCTGGCGAAGTGCTGGCAGAGCAATTTATCGCCGGCCCTGAGTACACCGTAGCCATTCTGGGCGATAGGGCCCTGCCGTCGATACGGCTGGAAACCGATAACGAGTTTTACGACTACGAAGCGAAGTACATCTCGAACGAAACCCGTTACCACTGTCCCAGTGGGTTGAGTGATAGCGAGGAAGCGGAAATAGCTACGTTATCGCTGCGCGCGTTTCGTTCGCTGGGTTGTGCTGTGTGGGGCCGGGTAGATTTGATGCGCGATGCTGCAGGCCGCTTCTTCGTACTGGAAGTAAACACCGTGCCTGGTATGACATCCCATAGCCTGGTGCCGATGGCGGCAGCTGCCGCGGGTATGGCAGTGCCGGAGCTGGTGCAGCGCATCGCGGAATTAAGTTTGCAGGGGAGGCAGTAGTATGGCCGGATTCTTTCGCAAGCGCGACGCTCAGCAGCGGGTAGAGCCGGTGTTCGGTAAAAAGTCGCGCGCGCCGGCAGGAGCTGGCGCGAAGCGTTCGGGACGTCGCCCCGCGCAGGGTGCTACACGAAATCCCAATCCCGCTGCAGAGAAAACAACTGCGCGCTCCAGCTCCGTGTGGTTCAACCGTTTGCTGATTCTGGTGGGCGCCGGTGTGGTTCTGGTGGCTGCGACAAAGGCATTCATAACGGTACAGAGTCTGCCGGTGCAGCGAATCAGCGTCACCGGAGAACTGGAACATACTCAGGCCCAGGCTGTGCAGGATATGGTGCAGCCGGGGCTGGCTGGCGGTTTCCTCAATGCAGATCTGCAGCAGATCAGGCGCCAACTGGAGGGGTTGCCCTGGATTTATGAGGCGACGGTGCGGCGCAAGTGGCCCAATGCATTGGAGATTCATGTGGTCGAGGAGCTGCCCATTGCGCGCTGGGGGCAGGACGGTTTCCTCAATCACGAGGGCGGTGTGTTCCGTTCAGACAAAGACGGTGACTGGGATTCGCTGCCGCTGTTAAGCGGGCCAGACGGTTCAGCGCAGTCGCTGATGGAGAAATACCTGCGCCTGGTGGAGATTCTGACGCCGCTTAATCTTTCTGTACAACAACTCGCTGTGGATGAGCGCGGGCAGATGGAAGCGGTGCTGGCCGGGGGTATCCAGCTGAACCTTGGCAGTGAGAATTTTCTCGGGCGCATGCATCGGTTCGTCGCTATCTATCGCAACGAACTCAGTGTGCGCAGCAGTGAAGTTGAACGCGTCGACTTGCGCTATGAAAGCGGTGTCGCGGTGGCGTTCAAAGCACCAGAACAACAAGAAGAACCGTCTCGTGTAGCGGGATTATAAAAATGCGTATAGATGTCAGGGGGAGACACTGCCATGGGCAGCGTGCAGGATAAAAAGTTAATAGTGGGCCTGGATATCGGCACCTCCAAAGTGGTGGCGATTGTTGGCGAGATTGGTCTGGACGGCGCGATTGAGATCGTGGGCATTGGATCCAATCCTTCCAAGGGGATGAAGAAGGGAGTGGTGGTGAACATCGAGTCCACGGTGCAATCCATCCAGCGTGCCGTGGAAGAGGCGGAGCTGATGGCGGGGTGCCAGATTCACTCCGTGTACGTCGGCATCGCCGGTAGCCATATTCGCAGCCTCAATTCGCACGGTATTGTCGCAATCAAAGACAAGGAAGTGTATCGCGCTGATCTGGAGCGCGTCATCGACGCAGCGCAGGCGGTGGCCATACCCGCTGACCAGAAAGTGCTGCATATCCTGCCGCAGGAATACATCATCGATAACCAGGAGGGCATTAAAGAGCCGTTGGGAATGTCAGGTGTCCGCCTGGAAGCAAAAGTACACCTGGTCACCTGCGCAGTAAATGCGGCTCAGAATATTGAAAAATGCATTCGTCGTTGTGGCCTTGAGGTTGAAGAAATCATTCTCGAACAACTCGCGTCCAGCTACTCCGTGCTCACCGACGATGAGCGTGAGCTGGGTGTTTGCCTGGTGGATATCGGCGGAGGTACGACCGACATCGCGATATTCACCGAGGGCTCTATTCGCCACACCGGTGTGATACCCATCGCTGGCGACCAGGTAACCAACGATATCGCCATGGCGCTGCGCACACCAACCCAGCATGCCGAGGAAATCAAGATCAAGTATGCCTGCGCGCTGACTCAGCTCGCTGGTGCAGATGACACCATCAAAGTGCCCAGCGTCGGCGACCGCGCACCGCGGGATTTGTCTCGGCAATCACTGGCCGAGGTGGTGGAGCCACGGTACGACGAGTTGTTTACGCTGGTGCAGGCCGAGCTCAGGCGCAGCGGTTACGAGGACATGGTCCCGGCCGGGGTGGTCCTTACCGGCGGCACCTCGAAAATGGAGGGCGTGGTGGAGCTAGCCGAGGAGATTTTTCATATGCCGGTGCGCGTCGGCTACCCGCAAACGGTACGTGGGCTGAATGACATCGTGCGCAATCCTATATACGCCACGAGCGTGGGATTGCTGCAGTACGGGATGCTGCATCGACCCGACAGTGGGGTTGCATCGTCGAGTAAACCGACAGGCTCTACGGAGAGTGTATGGGGCCGGGCGCGAGCCTGGTTACAAAGTAATTTTTAGCAGTGTGTTTTTGTGGTGTTGTAGTAAAGGGTTGCGTGTGAACGCGGCAGATTTATATAAAAGGGGAGAAAGACCATGTTTGAACTGATCGATACTGTTCCATCAAATGCAATCATCAAGGTCATCGGGGTGGGCGGCGGTGGCGGTAACGCTGTCAAGCACATGATTGATAATAACGTTGAGGGTGTGGATTTTATCTGCGCCAACACTGATGCGCAGGCACTCTCGGATATTTGCTCCAAGACCGTGCTGCAACTCGGTGGCGACATCACCAAGGGGCTGGGTGCAGGTGCCAATCCTGAAATCGGTCGTGCTGCTGCGATGGAAGACCGCGAACGTATTGCGGATGCCCTGCGCGGCGCAGACATGGTGTTTATAACTGCGGGCATGGGTGGTGGCACGGGCACTGGCGGTGCTCCGGTGGTCGCAGAAGTGGCGCGCGAACTCGGTATCCTCACCGTTGCGGTAGTCACACGGCCGTTCGCCTTCGAAGGTAAGAAACGCTTGAGTATCGCAATGGAAGGTTTGTCTGAGCTCGAGCAACACGTTGATTCGCTGATCACCATCCCCAACGAGAAATTGCTGGAAGTGCTGGGCAAGAACACCAGCCTGCTGGATGCGTTCCGTGAAGCCAATGATGTGCTGTTGGGCGCGGTGCAGGGCATTGCTGACCTGATTATCCGCCCCGGTATGATCAACGTGGATTTCGCCGACGTGCGTACAGTGATGTCTGAAATGGGCATGGCGATGATGGGTACGGGTTATGCCAAGGGTGAAAATCGTGCGCGCAAAGCAGCGGAAAAAGCCATCAGCAGTCCATTGCTGGATGACATCAATCTGGCTGGCGCGCGCGGTATCCTGGTAAACATTACAGCGGGCTATGATCTGTCTTTGGGAGAGTTCTCCGAGGTTGGCGAAACTATTGAGGAGTTTGCTTCCGAGGAAGCCACGGTGGTGGTCGGTACGGTGATCGACCCGACCATGAACGAGGAAATCAAGGTGACCGTGGTTGCGACTGGTCTGGGCAGTGGTGTGGCGCGTGTGCCGCTTCAGATTGTTGAAGCTACGACCAAATCTGCCGCAATCGACGCTGGTGCAGAGCCGGATTACAAGCAGTTTGAGCGCCCACCGGCAATGCGCAATCCACGCCAGTCTGCAACTGCAGCCGGTGCTAGCGCAGCAGGCAGTGCAAGCGAAGACTACTTCGATATTCCTGCTTTCCTGCGTCGTCAGGCTGACTAACCCGGCACCTTTGCTGCCATAGTTCCCCGGCTGTTTTTCCGGGGAGGTATAGCGGTAGCGAACGGTGAGTGGTGGTGCAGCGCTGGCGTGCACTACCCCCATTGACACTTTGTGAGAGGGTGGCCGCACGGACGTGCGCGCGGCACCCGTATCTCCTGTATCAATTCTGACCGGGATCACCCGGTTTGATCGGCTCTGGAGGCCGTCCGGCTTGGCTTTTGGCAGAGTTTTGTGGCATAGTTCCGTGCATAATTCACGTTTCACCTGCCTCCCAGTGAATCATAAATGAAAATTATTTTTATTAGTCGAAAGCATGGGGGTTCGCGCTCCATTGAGCTGAGCCGCTGGTCGCGAGCGCTGTTGTCCCTGTGCTGCCTGGGATTACCCTTGGGATTGGCGGCCTCCGGCTATATAGCAGGGCAGGAGAGTGGCTCACGCGGGCCAGCCCTGGACTCCTCGCAGGACGAATTACAACATTCAGGCGAGCGCGCCGCACCTGTTGCAGTTTCCACCGAACGCAAGCTGCAGGCGATGACCATCAACCTTGCGGAACTCGAAGCCAGGATGACCAGGCTGGATGCCCTCGGGCAGCACCTGACGGCCATGGCTGATTTGCAGGAAGGGGAGTTCGATTTCAGCGAACCGCCGGCGGTGGGTGGCCCGGCAACCAGCGAGTTCAGCCTCGACGGCAGTACCTTCGACCTCGGCAGTGAACTTGGCCGTTTTGAGGCACACCTCGATGACCGCGAACGACAGTTGGAACTGCTGGAGTCGCTGCTCACCAACAGCAAAATTAAAGAACAGACACTGCTTTCCGGGCGCCCGGTGAAAAACGGTTATATGTCCTCCCACTACGGTTGGCGAATCGACCCGATCAACGGCAAGCGCTCTATGCATAATGGCCTCGATTTTGCCGGCAAGGCCGGATCGGAAGTTGTCGCTGTTGCCTCCGGCGTAGTCACCTGGACCGGCAGAGACGCCGGGTATGGCAATGTGGTGGAAGTGTCGCACGGCGATGATTACGTAACGCGCTATGCGCACAACAAGGAAAATCTGGTCGCCCCCGGCGACATCGTGCGCAAAGGCGACACCATTGCATTGATGGGTTCCAGC
The DNA here is from genome assembly GCA_041396025.1 of Halioglobus sp. Taxonomy (GTDB): domain Bacteria; phylum Pseudomonadota; class Gammaproteobacteria; order Pseudomonadales; family Halieaceae; genus Marimicrobium. Next base: position 121,818 of record JAWKZL010000008.1, read on the forward strand.
GGGCGTGCTACGGGTTCTCATGTGCACTATGAAGTCTTCAAACACGGCCGTTCCGTCGACCCCTCCAGTTACATAGCCCGTACCCAGCCATAAGTTAAATCATTCCCCCGCAGTGCGCTGCCTTTCGGATTGATCCGGACGGGTTACCCTATTCCAAATACGATGAAACACCATGCTTAGTAAAACTCTGAAGAACGTTTTCGGCACCCGCAACAGTCGCCAGCTCAAACGTATGGGCAAGGTTGTTAAGCAGATCAACGATCTGGCGGATGGCATTAAAGCGCTGGACGATGCACAGCTCGCCGCAAAAACTGATGAATTTAAGGCGCGCCTGGCAAACGGCGAAAGTCTGGAATCGTTGTTGCCAGAAGCCTTTGCGGTGGTCCGCGAGGCCGGCGAACGGGTATTGGGTCTGCGTCATTTTGATGTGCAGCTGATCGGCGGTATGGCTCTGCATGAAGGCAAGATCGCTGAAATGCGCACCGGTGAAGGTAAGACGCTGGTCGCTACACTGCCGGCCTATCTCAATGCGCTCACCGGTAACAGTGTGCATCTGATAACTGTTAACGATTATCTGGCCAACCGCGACGCCCACTGGATGGGGCCGCTATACAACTTTCTCGGAGTGTCGTTCGGAGTGATTCGTTCAGGGCAGACGTCGCAGGAAAAACGCGACGCCTACAAAGCAGACATTGTCTACGGTACCAACAACGAATTTGGTTTCGATTACCTGCGCGACAACATGGCGTTTTCGATGGAAGAGCGCATGTCGCGTGGACTCAGTTTTGCCATCGTCGATGAGGTCGATTCTATCCTGATCGATGAAGCGCGCACACCGCTGATTATTTCTGGTGCCTCTGAGGACAGTTCGGAGCTGTACCGGCGGATTAATCGTATGATTCCATTGCTGCGACTTGATACTGAAGGCGAGCCAGGCCATTACACTATCGATGAAAAGCAACGGCAGGTCGAACTGACGGAACTGGGTCACGAGTATATCGAGGAGCTGATGATCAGCGAAGGACTGCTGGCCGAAGGCGACAACCTGTACGGTGCGACCAATCTTAATTTGCTGCACCATGTCTATTCCGGTATGCGTGCGCACGCTTTGTATCATCGCGATGTCGAGTACATTGTGCAGAACGGGCAGGTGGTATTGATTGACGAACACACCGGACGCACGATGGCAGGTCGTCGTCTTTCCGAAGGCCTGCACCAGGCAATCGAGGCGAAGGAGGGCGTTTCCATCCAGAGCGAAAGCCAGACGCTGGCGTCCACAACCTTTCAGAATTATTTCAGGCTGTACGACAAGCTCGCTGGTATGACGGGTACTGCTGACACCGAGGCCTTTGAATTTCGCCAGATTTATGGTCTGGAAGTACTGGTGATCCCCACCAATGTGCCGCAGCAGCGCAACGATTTGAATGACCTTGTTTACTTGAGTGTGGAAGAGAAATTTGACGCGATTCTGGCCGATGTTAAAGAGTGTATGGCCAAGGGTGCGCCGGTATTGGTCGGTACTGCGTCAGTAGAAACATCGGAGGCGATGTCGGCGCGTTTTCGTAAGGCAAATATCGCGCATAAAGTCCTCAATGCCAAATACCACGAGCAGGAAGCGGAGATCATTGCCCAGGCAGGTCGTCCTGGCGTGGTGACCATTGCCACCAACATGGCCGGGCGCGGTACCGACATCGTGCTGGGCGGCAACCTGGAAGCCGAGTTACACGCATTGGGAGACGTCAGTCCTGAGGAAAAGGCCAAGGTACGCGAGGCCTGGAAGCAGCGTCACGAGCAGGTGCTGGCAGCCGGTGGACTGCACATACTCGGCACGGAACGCCATGAATCGCGCCGTATCGACAACCAGTTGCGCGGCCGTGCAGGTCGGCAGGGCGACCCAGGTGTATCTCGCTTCTACCTCTCCATGGAAGACAACCTGATGCGCATCTTTGCCTCGGAGCGGGTGAAGGGCTTTATGCAGGCGCTGGGCATGGAAAAAGGTGAGGCCATTGAACACCGCATGGTGACCAATGCGATTGAAAAGGCGCAGCGTAAAGTGGAAGGGCGCAACTTCGATATTCGCAAACAGTTACTGGAATACGACGACGTCGCCAACGACCAGCGCCAGATCATCTATCAGCAACGCGATGACCTGCTGAGTGAAGCAGATATTTCAGAGACCATCACCGCGATACGTCGGGACGTGGTGTCGGATGCGATTGACAGTCACATTCCTCCTATGAGCGTTGAAGAGCAGTGGGACGTGCCGGGATTGGAAAAAAAGCTGGAAGCGGAATTTGCGGTTTCACTGCCGCTGCAACGTTGGCTGGATGAAGACGACAAACTGCACGAAGAGAACCTGCGCGAGAAAATTTACGATGCCGTGCAGGAGGCCTATGATCGCAAATGCGCCGAGGTCGGGCCGGACATGCGCCGCATCGAAAAACAGATCATGTTGCAGGTGCTCGATACGTTGTGGAAAGAACATCTCTCTACTATGGATCATCTTCGTCAGGGGATTCACCTGCGCGCGTATGCGCAGAAAAATCCCAAGCAGGAGTACAAGCGCGAGTCGTTTCAGTTGTTCGAACAGCTGCTTGTCAATCTCAAGTATGAGGTAGTGAAGTTTTTAAGCCATGTACAGATTCAGCGTCGCGATGAGGCTGCGGCAATAGAGCAGGCGCGCCGTGAGGCAGCAGCGCGTGAACACCTGGCCTTCCAGCACGCGGAAGCCCCGTCTATGCGGGGGGAGGACGAGGAGCCTGATGCGGAGGCGTCAGCCACGCCGCAAACGTATACTCGCGAGCAGCCGAAAGTCGGGCGCAATGAACCTTGTCCCTGTGGCAGTGGCAAAAAATACAAACAGTGCCACGGTAAATTGTGATCGGGTAGACCTTGTTTCAGGTTGATTGGGAGACATTTTGAAATGGCAGTCGGCGAGTTTACTCCCGCCTCGCTGAACGCCGTGCCTGGTGTTCGCCTGGGCACTGTTTCCGCGGGCATCAAGACACGCGGTCGCAAAGATCTGGTGTTGGTGGAAGTCTCCTCAGGCACACAATGCGCGGCAGTATTTACCCGCAATGCGTTTTGCGCTGCGCCGGTAACAGTGGCGCGCGAGCATTTGTTAGCTTGCGCGGATCAGCCGCGTTACCTGTTAATTAACACCGGTAATGCCAATGCTGGCACGGGAGCGGCGGGAATCTCTGCGGCCCACGACTGTGCAGCGGCTGTGGCGCAGGTCACTGGCGCAGCCGCTGAATGCGTATTGCCTTTTTCCACCGGCGTAATCGGAGAACTGTTGCCGGTAGCGCGCGTAGTGCAGGCGATACCCGCTGCATTCGCGGCGTTGTCAGACGATGGCTGGAGCGAGGCTGCCACAGGCATACTGACTACCGATACCCGCCCGAAGGCGCACTCCGTCAGTTTTTGTTGTGATGGGCGGGAGTATGTGGTCACCGGGATTGCCAAAGGTTCCGGCATGATACGCCCGAATATGGCGACTATGCTCGCGTTCATCGCTACAGATGCTGCTGTGGATCAAGGCGTGTTGCAGCAGATGCTTTCTCGACTGACCAATATCTCTTTCAACCGGATCACGGTCGATGGCGACACTTCCACCAATGACGCCTGCCTGTTGCTGGCGACTGGCAAAGCGGGCAACGCGTGCATTAGAGATACAGATAGTGCACTTTATCGCGCGTTGTATGACGCTGTAGAAGAGGTCTGTATCATCCTCGCGCAGGCAATAGTGCGTGATGGAGAGGGTGCGACCAAGTTTGTCACGGTGCAGGTTAACGGCGGGCGTAGTGAGGAGGAGTGTCTTGACGTGGCATTCACAATTGCGCACTCACCATTGGTGAAAACCGCATTGTTTGCCAGTGATCCAAACTGGGGGCGCTTGTTGGCGGCAATCGGTCGCGCAGGCTTGCCCGAGTTGGACGTCGAGCAGGTGGCGCTGTATCTGAATGAGGTGCTGATTGCAGAGGGCGGCTGTCGCGCAGCGACATATACCGAAGAGCAGGGCGTTGCGGCGATGGCGCCCGATGAGCTCCTTATCCGCGTGGAGCTCAACAGGGGTGACTCCCGAGCTGCCGTGTGGACCACCGATTTTTCTTACGATTACGTACGCATTAATGCCGAGTACCGCTCCTGAATGAGCCCGCTACACGTGGCAGTGGGAGTAATTCTCAATCCCGATCGCAAAATTCTTATTACGCGCCGTGCACCAGAGGCACACCAGGGCGATCTATGGGAGTTTCCCGGCGGCAAGGTCGAGTCAGGCGAGACTCTCGCAGTGGCTTTGCAACGTGAATTGCGTGAGGAACTGGGTATTGTGATCGGTCGCACCAGTGCGCTGTTGCAGGTTCGACATGATTACGCTGATAAATCGGTGTTGTTGGATGTGCATGTGGTGTGGGACTTCAGCGGCGATGCACGCCCGCTGGAAGCGCAACCCATGGCCTGGGTAACGTCGCAGGAACTGACAGATTATGCCTTTCCCGCTGCCAATCTGCCGATAGTGGATGCCATTGGTAAATTGCTCTCATCCTGAGCTGCCAGGGTTGAGACTAGCGCTGCATTTCAGCGCGCAGCAGAAATTCCTTGTGTAGCTCTTCTACTGTCTGGTCGAGTTCTTCCAGTGAGCGACTGTTGTCGATCACAATATCTGCGCGCTCCAGTCGTTCAGCGCGTCCCAGTTGGGCAGCCATAATGCGTTTTACCTGTGCCTCGTCATTACTGTCGCGCGTCATGGTGCGCTGCACTTGCAGTGCTTCGGGTACATCCACGACAACGACACAGTCGACCAGCGCCTTCTGGCTGGTATCCAGCAGCAGAGGTGAGCTCAGTATAGTGTACGGACTGCGAGCGGCACTGAGTTGGACCACGATCTCCTGACCAATCAGTGGATGGGTGAGTTGTTCCAGCCAGACCCTGGCGACCTCGTCAGAAAATACCCGGCGGCGTAGCTCGGCTCTGTCCAGCGTGCCGTCGCTCTGTAGAATGTCGGCACCAAAATGTTCTGCAATGGCTTTTAGTGCCGGCTTTCCGGGCTCCACGACAAGTCTGGCGACTACATCGGCGTCAACCACGGTAATACCGAGTTTCTCAAAACGCTGCGTGACTGCCGACTTACCGCTGCCGATGCCACCGGTGATTCCCACAACCAGGCTCATACCAGATGAATGCCGAAGTGTGCAAACACCGAGCCGTAGGCACCGTTACCCCACAGCAGCGCCAGCCAACCGGCAACTGCGAGATAAGGGCCAAACGGTATGGGAATCTCCTTACCACGGCGTTTGATGACCATCAGTGCAATGCCGCAGATGGCACCCACCAATGAGGACAGCAGGATGATTTCCGGAAGCATCTGCCAACCCAGCCACGCGCCCAGTGCGGCGAGCAGCTTGAAGTCGCCATATCCCATACCCTCCTTGCCTGTGAGTAGCTTGAACCCCTGATAGATCGTCCAGAGAATCAGGTAGCCGGCCATAGCGCCGATGACTGCGTCAGTGATACTGACGTAGGTTGCATTCAAGTTGAATAACAGGCCGAGCCACATCAGCGGTAAGGTGATATCGTCGGGCAGCAACTGGTGATCGAAATCGATCATGGTCAGCGCTATCAGCGACCAGGTCAGTAGCGCAGCGCCCAGCAGCGCAGGCGACAGGGGGAAAAACCACAGTAATGCCAGCGTCATAAGACCAGTGACCGATTCGATCACCGGATAACGTGGTGAAATCGGCGCTTCGCAGTTGCCGCATTTTCCACGCAGAATCAGATAGCTCAGTACAGGAATATTTTGCCAGGGCTTGATGGCTGTCTTGCATTGCGGACAGTGTGAGTTGGGTGTGGCAAGGTTGAGCGGGGCTTCCAGTTTGTCAGCCTCAACTTCCAGCAACTCACAGCAGTCACGCCGCCACCGTGTTTCCATCATGACTGGCAGCCGATAGATTACAACGTTGAGGAAGCTGCCAACCAGCAAGCCCAGGCTGAACAAACCCACACCCAGCAGGCCTGCCGGCACAACCGCATCCATCATGTATTAACCGACTTGGCAGCGATGGTGCGAGCTAGATGACTGAACCGAGCATGAAGATCGGCAGGTACATCGCAATCATCAGACCACCGACCAACACACCAAGTACCGACATGATCAGCGGTTCCATCAATGAACTGAGACTATCCACTGCATTGTCAACGGCAGCCTCGTAATGTGTGGCAACCTTGTCCAGCATGTCATCCAGCGCGCCTGACTCTTCACCGATGGACACCATCTGCAACAACATGTGCGGAAACAGCCCCGTTGACTTTATCGAGTTGTAGAGTGTGGTACCGGTGGTCACGTCGTCACGAATCCGGCGAATGGCTTTGGCATACACTGAGTTGCCCGCAGCGCCGGCCGTGGAATTCAGCGCATCCACCAGCGGCACACCGGCGGCGAACGTGGTGGCCAGTGTACGCGAGAAGCGCGCGATAACCGAGTCGTGGACAATGCCGCCGACCACCGGTATGCGCAGCGCTACACGGTCCAGCCATTCTGCAAAGCCTACCGAACGTATTTTCGCCTCGCGAAAGGCGAAGAAGACGGCGACTATCCCAAGAAGCATCACGAACCACCATGCGATAACGAAGTCGGAGATATCCATCACAAATTGCGTAAATGCGGGCAGCTCAGAGCCGAAGCTCTGAAATGTATTGGCAAATACCGGTACAACCTTTATCAGCAAAATGGCGCACACAATGAGCGCCACGCAGATAACAGCTGTTGGGTAAGTCATCGCTTTCTTTATCTTGGCTTTCAGTGCTTCTGTTTTTTCCTTATAGGTCGCGACGCGATCCAGCATGAGCTCCAGCGTACCGGAGTCTTCACCGGAACCGACCAGGCTGCAAAACAAGTCATCAAAGTGGCGTGGGTGTTTGGCCAGTGATGGCGCCAGGCCGCTGCCGGAGGCAACGTCGTTCTTGATGGAGCGCACCATTTCCCGCATACGGGGTTTCTCGAGGCCGTCCTCGACGATTTCAAAACTTTGTACCAGCGGCACACCGGCCTTGAGCATGGTGGCCAGTTGGCGGGTAAAAACGGCAATGTCGGCCGCCTTGATAGGTTTCCCCTGACCACCGAAAAGTGGCTTGGCCTTTTTTCGCACGCTTTTGGGTTTAATACCCTGCTGTCGTAGCTGCGCTTTCGCCATAGCCTGATTGGCGGCCTCTATCTCCCCCTTGCTGGCGCGTCCGGCTTTATCAAGTCCGGCCCAGGTGAAGGTATTGTTTTTGATTGCACTCGTTGCCATGGTCTTATCCGCCCTCGTTGACTTGTTACGACGTCAATTGTTCAGTCTACTGTGATTCGGTTGGCCTCTTCGAGGCTGGTCAAACCGGCCGCAACTTTCTTCAATGCTGCCATGCGAAGATCCGCAAACCCTTCCTTCCTGGCCATCTCACTGATCTGCAGAGAGTTTCCCTCTTCCATTATCAGCCTGGCAATAGAAGGTGTGATTTTTACCACCTCATAAATACCCACGCGCCCTTTGTACCCGTTATTACACTCGCTGCAGCCTACAGCGCGTTTTATGTTGCCCTCCGCCAGCATTTCTTCGGTAAAACCCTCAGCAAGCAGTGTGGCATGTGGAATGTCGGCAGGCGCGCAGCAGGACTTGCACAGGCGCCGCGCCAGACGTTGGGCGATGATCAGGTTGACGGACGATGCCACGTTGAACGCGGGGACACCCATGTTGAGCAAGCGGGTAATGGTTTCCGAGGCGCTGTTGGTGTGGAGAGTGGATAACACAAGGTGGCCGGTCTGGGCCGCTTTGATAGCAATTTCTGCGGTTTCCAGATCACGAATCTCACCGACCATGATGATGTCGGGGTCCTGGCGCAGGAATGAGCGCAGCGCCTCGGCGAAATTCAAGCCGACCTTGGCGTTTACGTGAACCTGATTGACACCCTCGAGGTTGATTTCTACCGGGTCTTCTGCGGTAGAAATATTACGTTCATGCGTGTTGAGAATATTCAGGCCGGTATAGAGCGAAACGGTTTTACCTGAACCGGTTGGGCCAGTGACAAGAATCATGCCCTGAGGCTGGTTCAGGACTTTCAAATACATCTCTTTCTGTTCCGGTTCATAGCCCAGTGCGTCGATACCCATCTGTGCACTGCTGGGGTCCAGGATCCGCAGTACGATTTTTTCACCATACAGGGTGGGCAGTGTATTGACCCGGAAATCGATCGCGCGATTGCGCGACAATTTCATCTGGATGCGACCGTCCTGCGGCACCCGGCGTTCTGAAATATCCATCTGCGACATGACTTTCAGTCGTGCCGCGAGTCGCGGAGCCAGATTGCGAGGCGGCCTCACAACGACTTGCAGGATGCCGTCTGTGCGAAAGCGTACGCGGTAGGTTTTTTCATAGGGTTCAAAATGGATATCGGATGCACCCTGCTTGATGGCGTCGATCAGCACCTTGTTAATGAAGCGAACGATCGGTGTTTCGTCGACGGCATCATTGCCGTCTTCGCTGTCGCCCACTTCCCCGGAACTGATATCGACATCGTCGAGGTCGGCGGTATCGAGCCCTTCGAGCCCATCGTTCAGTGATTCCTGTGACTCCACCCATTTGTTCAGGGCTTTGCCGAGCGCGCTCTCCTCAACAAGTACGGCATCAGTGTTAATGCCGGTGTGGAATTTGATCTCGTCCAGCGCGGCCAGGTTCGTGGGATCCGAGACCGCGATGAATAAGCGGTTACCGCGGCGAAACAGCGGCAGTGCATGGTGTTTGGTGATGAGTGAGGGTTCGACCAGGCCTATCGGCATGGCCTCTGAATTGAGCGCGGTGACATCAAACAGCGGCACTCCGAACTCGTGGGAGGCGACTTGTGCGACACGCCAACCGTCTACATTCTTACGTTCCACCAGATACTGCACAAAGTGCATGCGTTCCAGCGAGGCTTCCTTTTGCGCTTCAACCGCCTGCTGCGCAGTGATCAATGACTCGGCCACCAGGCGTCCAGCCAAACCGCTGAGTTGCCCTATTGCTTTATCGTTCATTGACTATTGGCCCCGCTACTCAACTGATATACCCAAAGGAAATTGCTTGATTTAGCTCTTCGATTATATCCACCTATACACGCCCTCACAGCCAATGTTTAGGTTTTAATTGTAGAAAAGTGCAACATTCACAAGAAAGTGTGAGCTGATTCCGGCCAGTACTCAGTGGCGGTCATATTCGCTCTGCCTTGCCCTAGCCACCGCGGCAATTGGGAGGAATCTGGTTGTTTTCAATGCCATTCACTGCCGGGGCAGCACAGCGCCAGTACACGACGCCATCCGTCGTGGAAGGGGTGAGTTGTAACTCCTTATTGTCCGCTTTGGAACCGGGCAGCTTGAAGGTGATGGTAATCACGCCCAGCGGTTCTGTACTCGACAGTTCCAGTTTGCGGATAAAGTCGTAACGGTTGTAGGAGTCTGCCGCCGGGAGCCCGGCCTGCGCATTGCTCGTCGGCATATACCCTGTGTTGTAGTAGTACTCGCTGATCGAAGTTCGAGCTTCTGCGGCAAATCCCAAGCCTTCTGCAACCTTGCTGCGCACGACATAATCTGAGTAGGCGGCCAGTGCCAGTACCGCGAGTATGCTGAGAATTGCCACTACGGCCATTAATTCGATGACGGTAAAGCCTTTATTCCTGGTCATTGCGTTATCCATGTATGCGGTTTCTAGCTGTATTGCGATGACGATTTAGTTGGCGCCACTGGTAAAGGCAGCCAACTCTGCGACCAGTTTTTCCATGACAGGCGCTATATCGGCACCGCTGGCATGGCTTTTCTGTAATTGATTCGACAGCGCCTTGATCGCTTCTATACGGCTACGCAGTGCTGCGATGCTTTTATTCATCTGCTCTGCTTCCGGTTGGAACATGTCCTTGTCGCGCAGCGCAATTCTGGCGCTGAGGTCACCTTCACCCAGCCGTGAAATTTCACGGGCAAATACAAAGACCGGGCCGGCGATACGGTGGCTCGCTTTGAGGCAACCGTACCAGATGGCGGCAATGAGGAGAAATTCCACCGCAGCCAGTCCAAAGGTGACGGGCGTGGAAAGCGTCAGAGGGTTCTCTCCGGGCAGCAACATGCGCACAATGATAAAGCCGTTGATCAATAATACCGCCAACGCAGCAATCAACAGGGAATACTGATATTGAAACTTTTTGTTGATAACGATGGTTTGACGACGATTGTCCATGCCACGGCCCGCACTATGATTGTTTTGGCACGAGACTAAACTAGTCCAACCTGAGCGGCAACACTGCGCCCGGCGCAGTCGAGGTCAGACGATGTTTTTGTGAATTAATGCTCGACATTTATCCGTGCGCGCAGTTTCGCTGCGCTGGCCTGCATGTTTTTCACCGGTATGCGCCCTTGCATCGCGATAATCCTGCACCATCAACCTTTTTGCCTTGTAACTGACTTCCTGCGGTGCCGAAGTTTGACCTGATGTGACAAAAAACGGCACAAACTTACTCTGCCTGCCCTCACGGGCGCGCGCTCAGAAAATCACCAGACCACCGGTTGTAGCAACAAATAAACACGTATGTTATTGATATTATTAAACTAATTATTTTTAAGTTGAGGTGTTGAAAATCTTGGCACGCTATCTGCTTTAACCAACCTGCAAACGACTTGCACCGGGTGGGCAGTGGCAGTACCGGCGCATGTTTTAACTTAACGTGGAGAAGTATCATGAATATTCAAAAACAAGCTCAAAAGGGTTTTACCCTGATCGAATTGATGATCGTTATCGCGATCGTCGGAATTCTGGCGGCGATTGCTTTGCCGGCTTACCAGGACTACATCGTCCGTTCCAAAATGTCTGAGCCGCTGGCTGCGTTGGCCGAAGCGAAGACTACGGTTGCTGAGTATGTTGCAGCAAATGGCGATTTCCCCCCATCTGCTTCCAATAATACGGCTTTCGGTATCAACACAGCGAATCGCAACAGTGCAATTCTCGACAAGCTGGTGATCAATCCTGAGCCCGCTGTAACTGGCCAGACTATTTACATCACAGCCGAAGTCGATGCCTGTGTCTGGAATGGTGGTTGCCCTACAACCAACCTGACCGATGATGCTACTGCGTTCGGCGCGTTCTCACTTTCTGGCAGCACCAACGCAGACGGTACTATGACTTGGGATTGTGTTCCAGGCGATGGCACTGGTGCCAACAAAATCCAAACCAAATACCTGCCTGCTAACTGCCGCGGATAATAACAAACAGCTACACAGCTACACAGCGACACTCAAAAGCCCGGTTTACACCGGGCTTTTTTATTGCTGTAAATGTACTATGTAACCGGGGCATGACCGGGACCAGGGCGATTGATTCAAACAGCGGGAAAGAAGGCGGCGGAATGGTTTACCGACTAGCTGCGGCGGTAGTGCTCGGCTGTATTGTCGCCTACGGGCTGGCCTTGAACGGCCCACTCTTTTTCGACGATGTACCCAACCTGCTGGAAAACCCGCGCGTACAGATCGACGGCGCCACATTTGATGACTGGCGCGTCGCCGCGCTCAGTTCAGATTCCGGAGCCCTGCTGCGCCCCGTGGCCATGCTGACTTTCGCGATGAATTATGCAGCGGCCGGTGAGTTCACTGCGTTCAGCCTCAAGGCAAGCAATCTGATCATCCATCTGAGCATCGGCTGGCTGGTGTATCTGTTCGCCCAGGCCCTGCTGCAAGCGCCCGCATTGCGCGGGCACAGGCTGGACTCACCGTCGCGTCGGCTAATAGCAGTGCTTGCCGCCTCGATATGGTTATTGCACCCCATTCATGTGTCGACGGTGTTGTACGCAGTGCAACGCATGGCGCAGCTGTCGATGTTGTTCACGCTTCTCGGTTTGCTGCTGTTTACCCGGTATCGTTTGCGCTGGGCCGAAGTTGGGGCCGGCACAGGCGAGGTGATCGCGGCGGCCATCTGGCTGTTACTGTGCGCTGTATTCGCGGTGCTTTCCAAGGAAAATGGTGCGCTGTTGCCGTGGTTGATTGCCGTGGTTGAAGTCACTCTCTTTCGCGGCATCTGGGGCGGAAAATCTCATACGCGACTGGCGTTGATTGGTTGGCTGGCGCTGTTGCTGCCGCTGGTGCTGATTGTGGTTATTACGCTGTTTGTGCCTGAGTTGCTCCCGGGCAGCTATGGCTACCGCAATTTTACCCTGCAGGAACGACTGCTCACCCAGGGCCGCATACTATGGCAGTATCTGTCGTGGCTGCTGGTTCCCAATATCGTCGACATGGGGTTCTTTCACGACGATATCCCGTTATCGCGTGATTTCTGGTCTCCATTCACCACAGCGCTCTCCCTGCTCGCGTGGTGTGGGGTACTGCTGTTCAGTTTGCTGTGGCGCAAGCGCTTTCCACTGACGGCATTCGCGTTTCTGTTTTATCTCGTAGCGCACAGTCTCGAGTCCTCGGTAATCCCGCTGGAAATGGTATTCGAGCACCGTAATTATCTTCCCAGCGTGGGCTTTGCCGTACTGGCGTCGGTGGGGATATTCCGCTGTGCAGCCAAATTTCAGCGCTTGCGCCTGGGTGCTCTCGCCGGTGGCATACTGAGTATTCTGCTGGTGCTGTTGGTGGTGCGTACCTACGTCTGGCGTGATGAAGTAGCGCTGGCGAGATTCGAGGTGATCAACCACCCGCAGTCGGTGCGCGCCAACTTCATCTATGGCAATGCCTTGTTCAAACGTTTTGGACAATCACAGGCACTGGGATTGGATGCCCAACAGCAGCAGGCCCTGGCGGTGACGTCGCGAACCTATTTTGAGCGCATGCACGCGCTTGACGGACAGGAATTTGCAGCGCTGGTGATGTTGTACCAACTCGACAGCAACTACTTTCCGGCCCTTGCTGAGCAAAATGACTGGTTGGGCGCGATGGAAACATTGGCGCAAACGCGCCGCCTGAGTTCGTCAGACCGCACGGCACTGGGTGCGCTTGTTGACTTCGCGTTGACACCGGCTGGCGCCCGCGACCGGGACCGAATCGGGCGTTTAATGGACCGATTTGGCGAGCGCTATCCGAAAAGCCTGGAGATGTTCGCTTACCGCTACAAGATAGCCATGGCCAGTGGCAATGAACGCAAAGCAGAATTGCTACCGGATCTTGAGCGCGTGACCCGTTTTAACGAAGACAGTACGCAGGCTGCCGCCTATCTGGCGCAGTATCACGGAACTCAAGATCTGGCCCCTACTTACGAGGCGATACGCGAATGGATGCGGCGCGATCAATATCGGCGCGAACTGCCCGCGATTCGAGAGATATTTAACAAGTGAATGAACACCCTGCAGCTATGACGGACCGTTCCGCCAGGCGCGCCGTTGCCGCAGGGCTGATGGCGCTGCTGGTACTCGCTTGTACTGTGTGGATTTACTGGCCGGGCATTACCGGGCCGGCGCTGCTTGATGACCGCTCCAGTGTGCTGGTGATCGGCGACCTGAAAAAGCGGCCTGAACTGGCATTCGATTTTATTTTCGGTGACACCTCAGGACTGTTCGGGCGCGCGGTATCGATGACCAGCTTTGTGCTGGAAAAACTGTATCTCGACGAGGGATTGGTTGGCAGCAAAAAAGTCAACATTGTGCTGCACGCACTCAATGGCGGGCTGGTGATCTGGTTGTTCTGGCTGCTGTTGCGCTACGTGGAAGTACCGGGCTATCGAATACTGTCGGTGTTGCTCGGTGCGCTCTGGTTGCTTCACCCCCTCTTGGTCAGCACGGTTTTATATGTCGTGCAGCGCATGGCAATGCTGGCGACATTTTTTATGCTGCTGGCGACGATTGCCTACGTTTACTGGCGGCTCGGATTGATAGCAGGCAGGCCAGGTGCCTGGCGTTTTCTGCCGGTTCCGCTGTTGCTGATGCTCGGCCTGCTGTCCAAGGAAAACGCCATTGTGCTGGTGCCGACACTGCTATTGATGGAAGTGTTGTGGTTTCAGTTTGCAGGACGCCAGCAGGAAGTGATTCCGTGGCTGCGCAATACAAGCTATGGATTGATCATCAGCGGTGCGGCGATCATGTTGGGTCTCCTTCTGCTGCTGTGGGATAAGCTGGCGGCACGTTTTTCCGGCAGGCCGTTTTCGCTGGACGAGCGCCTGCTTACTCAGGCCCGCATCGTGTGGGACTATGTCGCGCAGTGGGTTAGCCCGCAGGTAGCAAGACTGGGTCTGTATCACGACGACGTTGTGCTTTCGCGCACACTTTGGGAGCCGGCGTCCACCTTCTGGGCCGTGTTCGCATGGTTGCTGCTACTGTTGGCATGTGCACTGGCGCTGCGCTGGCGTGCGGGTCGTTGGCTTGTCTTTGGCATCGCCTGGTTTGTGCTTGGGCACAGCGTTGAGTCCACGGTTCTGCCACTCGAGTTGTATTTTGAACACCGCAATTATTTCCCGTCGATAGGTTTGGCGTTGGCTCTGGGCGCTCTTTTTGCCATGGTGGTGAAGAAGTGGCGGGAACCGGCGACACCGCTCTTGGTGTGTCTGGGTCTGTGCGCGCTATTGTTGTCTGTTCAAACCAGTTCACAGGTGCAGATCTGGTCGAATCAAACGCTGTTGCTGTTGAGTCAGGCGAACGGACATCCGCAATCCCCGCGCGCAAACATTGATATGGCCACCGAACTGGCGCGCGTAGGCGCACTCGATGCGGCCTATCAGTATTCGCGTGCTGCATTTGTGGCCAGTGCGGGCGAGGCTGCGCTGCAGGAGCGTCACGGCGATTACGAGGTTCGTGATCTGGCGTTGAGTTGTATCGCCAACAAGCCTGCGCCGCCACAGTTGATCGACAATCTCGGGAAGCAGGATCCGGAACGCCCATTAAGTTCAGTTACCACACTGTTAAGCCTGGTCCGCCTGTTGCAGGACAACGCCTGCCCGCAGTTTGACCGTATTCGATTTGCAGATCGCATGGCGGAAATCTATCTGGTAGACAGTTTCAGGAATAAGGCCTCTGCCAATATATTCTCCAATCTGGCAGTGCTGGAAAATGCGCTACAACGGTACGAAAACGCCTATGCTTATACGGACCGCTTTCTCGCATTATCGCGCCACAATACGCGAGGCCTGCTGATGAAGCTGCACTTTGCCACTGCGCTGGGCAGGGTGGATGCGGCGCAGGAGGTGATCGCCACTTTGCAAGGAATGGAAGAGCAGGGTAAATTGACGGTCGGTGAACAACAGACCCTTGCACTGTATCTGGAGAAATAGCCGTTGAAATTTTCGATAATCATTCCTGCCAGGAATGAGGAACAAGGCCTGCAGGTGCTGCTGCCAGATTTGCTTGAGCAATACCCTGGCGTAGAAATCATCGTGGTGAATGACGGCTCCACTGATAACACGCAACAGGTTTGCAAGGACGCTGGCGTCATTGTCGTCAAACACCCGTATTCCAAGGGTAATGGTGCAGCTGTTAAAGCCGGAGCGCGTGTGGCAACCGGTGATTACCTGGTCTTCATGGACGCCGACGGCCAGCACAGCCCTGCCGATATCGCCAGGCTGCTTGAAAAGGTAGACGAGGGTTTTGATCTGGTGGTGGGCGCACGCAGCGGCAGGGATTCCCAGGCCAGTGTGGCGCGCTGGAGCGCCAACGCGTTTTACAATGGTTTCGCCAGCTGGATGGTTAACCGGAAGATCGATGACCTGACGTCAGGCTTTCGTTGTGTAGACCGCCGAAAGTTCCTGAGTTTTCACTATCTGTTACCCAACGGATTCAGCTATCCCACGACCTCGACCATGGCCTTCTTTCGAGCGGGTTACTCGGTGGGGTTCGTGCCCATCACCGTCGCTAAACGCCTTGGCAAAAGCCATATCAGCGTGGTGAAGGACGGCGTGCGCTTTTTGCTGATTATTTTCAAGGTCGGTACGCTGTACTCGCCGCTGAAAGTGTATTTCCCGGCAGCTGCGCTGGTTACCGCGCTGGGGC
This sequence comes from Halioglobus sp., assembly GCA_041396025.1. Classification (GTDB taxonomy): domain Bacteria; phylum Pseudomonadota; class Gammaproteobacteria; order Pseudomonadales; family Halieaceae; genus Marimicrobium. Next base: position 137,775 of record JAWKZL010000008.1, read on the forward strand.
TCCTCAACTACTTCCTCACGGTGGTAAACAGCGGGTGGCGCTTCACCAACATGAGCACCATGCTGATCCTTGCGGGCATGGTCATGTTTCTGATTGGGCTGCTGTCAGAGCAGTTGACGAACCTCCAATTCAAAGACGTCGGGGATGAGAGTGAACAGCGCCCCGGTCGCATGGAAAGCCCTGAGCCAGGTCGCGATAAGGTGTCGCAGCCTCTGGATATCACAGACAAAGTTAGCTAAATATCCTGCGCGCGCGACCCGCGCCTACGCGCCAAACCGTGCCTTGGCCTCTCTGCGCCGCGCATGCAGTACTGGTTCGGTGTAGCCGCTGGGTTGTTCCTCGCCGCGGAATACCAGATCGCAGGCTGCCTGGAAGGCGATGCTGTCGTCAAAATTCGGCGCCATATTGCGATACAGCGGATCCCCGGCATTTTGCGTGTCGACCACGGCGGCCATGCGTTCCAGGGTCTCCCGCACCTGCGCCTGGGTACACACGCCATGACGCAACCAGTTGGCGATATGCTGGCTTGAAATTCGCAGTGTGGCGCGATCTTCCATCAGGCCAACATGATTGATATCTGGCACTTTGGAGCAGCCGACACCCTGATCAATCCAGCGCACCACATAGCCGAGTATGCCCTGTGCATTGTTGTCCAGTTCACGCTGTATATCTGCCGCGCTGAGGCCCGCTGCGCCCTTGAGGGGAATGCAGAGAATATCGTCTAACGAAGCGTGCTGTTTGCCCGTCAACGCCTGCTGTCGCTCGGCCACATTGACCTCGTGATAATGAATAGCGTGTAGGGTGGCAGCGGTGGGTGAAGGTACCCACGCGGTGCTTGCGCCGGCCTGGGGATGTGCAATTTTGCTCTCCATCATTTCCGCCATCAAATCCGGCATGGCCCACATACCCTTGCCGATTTGCGCTTTGCCCAGCAGGCCGCAGCGCAAGCCGACGTCGACGTTCCACTTTTCGTAGGCATTGATCCATGGTTCCTGCTTCATGGCGCCCTTGGGTGTCATTGCGCCGGCTTTCATACTGGTGTGAATCTCATCGCCTGTGCGATCAAGAAAACCGGTGTTGATAAACACCAGACGCTCGCGCGCTGCATGAATACACGCCTTGAGGTTCACTGTAGTGCGACGCTCCTCATCCATAATGCCAACCTTGAGCGTATTGCGCCTCATACCCAGCGCATCCTCGATGCGATCGAACAGTTCACAGGTAAATGCGACTTCGTCCGGGCCATGCATTTTCGGTTTCACAATGTAAACGCTGCCCTGCCTGGAATTGCGTGGGTCACTTTCCGTTTTGTTCAGGTCGTGCAGCGCGATCATCGCGGTGAACAGGCCGTCCATGATGCCCTCGGGAATTTCCTGTCCGTTGCCGTCGAGAATGGCCGGTGTTGTCATCAGGTGGCCGACATTGCGCACGAACATCAGGCTGCGTCCGGGTAGTGTCAATTTACCGCCGTCAGGCGTGGTGAATGTACGGTCTGTATTCAAGCGACGCGTCATGCGATGGCCACTTTTTTCAAAATTGTCTTCGAGGTCACCGCGCATCAGGCCCAGCCAGTTGCCGTAGGCGACGGCTTTGTCCTGTGCATCCACCGCAGCGACTGAGTCTTCGCAATCCTGAATGGTGGTGAGGGCAGCTTCGAGCACCACGTCTTTTACACCGGCGGCATCGCTGGCACCTATGGAGTGGGTACGGTCGATCAGGATTTCGATGTGCAGCCCATTGTGCCGCAGCAAAATGCTCTCGGGCGCGCTGGCTGCACCGCTATAGCCGCACAGTTGTTCGGGTGTTGCCAGTGCTGCGTGCGTGCCGTCGGCCAACTCGACCTGCAGTGTGCGCTTGACTACGGCGTATGCCTTGGCCTGTGCATGGCTGCCTGCGGTCAGCGGACAGTGGCGATCCAGAAACGCTTTGGCGTAGGCAATGACATGGTCACCGCGCACCGGATTGTAACCGCCGGCGCGTTCAGCGCCGCCATCCTCAGGGATGACGTCGGTACCGTACAGCGCATCGTACAGACTGCCCCAGCGGGCATTCGCAGCGTTCAGTGCGTAGCGCGCATTCATCACGGGCACCACCAACTGCGGACCGGCCAGTGTAGCGACTTCCTCGTCGACGCCAGTTGTAGAGATAGAAAAGTCTGGACCTTCTGGTAACAGGTAACCGATTTTTTCCAGAAATGCTTTGTAGGCCGCGCGATCGTAGCCCGCACCCGGATGGTTCAAATGCCACGCGTCAATCTGCGATTGCAGTTCCTCGCGTCGCTGCAGCAATTCACGGTTGCGCGGGCCCAGTGTCGTTACCAGCGATTCCAGCGCTTGCCAGAACCGGTCCGCGGCAATGCCGGTTCCGGGTGCAATATCCTGTTCCAGAAGTTGGTGGAGTACCGGTGCAATCTGCAAGCTGCCTTGCTGGATACGATCCGTCATGATGAAACCTCTTTGTTAACGACACACGCGGACATGGCCGCGATTCGATGGCGGTAATGGTAGGCGGCAGGGAATAATTTGGCTAATCAATCGCTTCAATCATCGGCATCATAGGGGTGAATGCGCTCAGGGCGTCGCCTGTTGTCCATCGAGCTCACGCGCGGTATCAGCTATCAATTTGCGCAGCCATTTGTTGCCAGGGTTGTGCTGCAGCAACGGACTCCATGCCATCTTCAGTTCCAGTGGCGGAATCTCCAGCGGCGGGTCGCGCAACACCACTCGCGGATTGTTCAGTTTCAGTCGTGCAGCACGCGTCGGCAGTGTGACGATCAGGTCGTTCTGCTCAGCCAGCGTCATCGCCGCCTGATAATGGCGCGTAAAAACGCGTATCTGCCGCTTCTTGCCGAGCCGATTGAGTGCGACATCAACCCATCCCAGGCGCTGGACATCACTTGGATTGACGCCCACGCCAACACCCATGCCAGTCTTCGACACCCACACATGGTTCGCCTTCAGGTAATTGTCCAGCGTGAAGTCCTCAAGTACCGGATTATTGGGACTCAGTACACAGGTGAAACTGTCATTCCACAGATGAATCTGGTGGAAGGACTGAGGCATGGAATCGAAGCGGTTGATCACCATGTCGACTTTGCCGCGTTCGACATCCAGAAAGCTCACATCGGAAGGGGTCATGATATCCAGTGTCAGACCTGGCGCGCTGGTGCGAAGCTTGCCCAGTACACTGGGCAGCAGGGTGGACTCTGCGTAGTCACTGGCCATGATACGGAATACGCGCTGTGCATCGGCCGGGTCGAAGTCGCCTCGCGGTTGCACCGCCTGATCGATCTTGCCCAGCACCTCCCGCACGATCGGTTCCAGTTCCAGTGCCCGCTCGGTGGGCGTCATACCTTCGCTGGTGCGCACCAGAAGCGGGTCGTTGAACAATTCTCGCAACCGTCGCAGGCCATTGCTCATGGCCGGTTGCGACAGGTTCAACTGGTTGGCGGCCTGGGTGACATTGCGCTCACGCAGCAGGGCGTCGAGGTAGACCAGCAGGTTCAGGTCGATCCGATTAATTTTCATGGGCCTTCCGTATTCATAGTGCGAATGAGTTTATAGAAGAGAATAGACTGAGCGAATTATACGCAGAATGTTGCGGTTGCCAAGATGGGGGCGCGGTCAGGTTTGGTCCTGCGCTACAGTATACTGCCCACTTCACTCGCTAATCAGGAGACCCCATTGCGATGATTTCTACTCCCGACCTGTCAGATGCAGCACCCGAAGCCCGCGCTGTCGAATTACCCTGGATTAACTATGGGCAGATCCGCCAGTTCGGTGGCCAAGCCGTTACGATCAAGTGCCATGAGGACAACTCACTGGTCAAGCAGTGTGTGGAGGAACCGGGGCAAGGGCGCGTTATCGTGGTCGATGGCGGCGGTTCGCGGCGGCGTGCTCTGCTCGGTGACATGCTGGCGGAAAAAGCAGCGGCCAACGGTTGGGCGGGGCTGGTGATTAATGGCGTAATCCGCGATGTGGATGAAATCGGCCGCACTGGGCTCGGAGTGCAGGCGCTGGGAAGTTGCCCGATCAAAACCGAAAAATTGGGAGCGGGGCAGCGCGATCTCGACATTCATATCGGTGGAGTAGCCATCGCGCCCGGCGACTATATCTATGCCGATAACAATGGTGTTCTGGTCAGCAAGCGACCGCTGGTTTAGCGCCCAGACATCGGCATAGGCACAGCAACTACTCCAGGCGCATGGACAGGTCCAGCGCCTTGCAATCCTTGGTCAGGGCGCCAATGGAGATAAAATCCACGCCGGTCCGGGCAATTGCGAGCAGCGTGTGTTGCGTCACATTGCCCGACGATTCCAGCTCAACGCGACCTCCGGCCAGGCGCACAGCGTCCGCCGTCTCCTGTAGCGAAAAATTATCCAGCATGATCCTGTCGCAGCCAGCGGCCAGAGCCTGCTCCAGTTCTGCCATGGTTTCCACTTCAACTTCTACTGGCTTGCCCGGTGCAGTGGCTCTTGCTGTTGTTACCGCCGCGGCAATGCCGCCGCAGGCCGCTATATGGTTTTCCTTGACCAGAAAAGCATCGTACAAACCGATGCGGTGATTGTGGCAGCCGCCGCAGCGCACTGCGTATTTTTGTGCCTCGCGCAGCCCGGGAATCGTTTTGCGCGTATCGAGCAAGCGCACAGCGGTCGCTGACACCTCATCGGCGTAACGGCGACAGAGGCTGGCGGTACCTGACAGCAGTTGCAGGAAATTGAGCGCGCAGCGTTCGCCGGTCAGCAAGCTGCGTGCCGGTCCCTCGATGGTGAATAGCGTATCTCCGGCTGTCAGCACCTGGCCATCAACGCAATGCCATTGAATTTTAACGGCGCTGTCCAGTTGTGCGAACACGGCGTCTACCCACGGCTGGCCGCACTGGATGCCATCCTCGCGTGTAATGACTCGTCCTCTCGCCTGCGTCTCGGCAGCAATCAATGCGGCGGTGATGTCGCCACTGCCGATATCTTCCTCCAGTGCTGCCCGCACATTGCGTTCAATAACAGCGGGGTCAGGGGCAGTCGGGGTGAACTCGGAGTGGCGCATAGTCTCAGTGTGTGCTTGTAAAAAGGATGCGATTGTAGCAGTTCCCGCTCGCCACTGTTAATCCCGCTGGGTTGAACGGGTTATCGCTGCAGCACAATTGGATTTCAAGGTAGACTGTGGACAACGCGATATGATCGTCGCTTTGTTCGGGAATAACGGCAGGTATGCATTTCACCCTGGAGCGCGGCTGGATAGCACAGGCGCGTAGAGTCCCTTCACCAAATTTTGGCCCGAGGCCCATCAGCTGTGTTCCTGAACTGCTGGTGATTCACAATATTTCACTACCGCCGCGCTGCTATGGCGGCGATTGCATCGAACGATTTTTTACCAACTGCCTCGACTGGGAAGCACATCCCTATTTTGAGGAAATTCGCGGTGTCGAGGTGTCTGCACATCTGTTGATTCGGCGCACTGGTGAGATGGTGCAATTTGTTAGCTTCGAAGAACGCGCCTGGCATGCCGGCCTGTCGAATTACCATGGCCGCAGCAACTGCAATGATTTCAGCATCGGTATCGAGTTGGAGGGTGTGGACGACGAGCCCTATGAGGACGCGCAGTACGATGCATTGGCTGCGGTCACCGATCTGCTGCTTACTCACTATCGGGCATTGTCTACGCAGAAAATTGTCGGTCACAGCGATATCGCGCCGGGACGCAAGACGGACCCAGGCCCGGCATTCGACTGGGCGCGCTATCGACTGCAGTTGCATCATCTTGCGTCAAGTTAGGTCCGCTATCGGCATATTTTTCTGTAGCTGCTAAGCTTTGACCCTGAGCGCAAAAAATATAACAACGTACAGGATTTAGAACGTCATGCGGACGATACCCGATGCTGATCTCACCCTGCCTTCGATTGTTGCGTCTCTGGGCAGCCGCTACAACGCGCAGGACCTCGTACTCACCATTATTTTTCACCCCGACACAGCGCGCATCGGGCACCGGGCAGTGGTTGGGCAGCACAAAGCCAATGCACCCTGGATACTGGGCCGGCGCAGTCCGATTTTTCACGATCCCAACGGACCCAGCGCAGAACCGCTGGATGATCCCTACATCAGTCGGCGGGCGTTGCAGTTTGCACTCGTTGGCAAGCGTTTGGTGGTGAGCCGCTTACAGGCTTCGAGCCGCTGTCGGTTCGGACCCAGAGAGCTGTACGATGAGGTGTTGGTCGAATGGGAGCATTTGCGTGGAGGTGTGCCGCTGTTGTTGGGACACAGCATCGTACTGCTGTTGCGCCTCGCGGACAGCGACTTTCCACATGTCGAGGAGCCGGAGAGCAATCGACTACTGCGCGGCAGCAGCGTGTGCATGGCGAAGATAAGGGAACAGGTAGCCAGAGCTGCCGATAGCGATCTCGATGTGCTGATTCGCGGTGAAACCGGCACTGGCAAGGAGTTGGTCGCCACCGCGATCCACCGAGCCAGCTGCCGTGCTGCTGCGCCGATGGTGAGTGTAAATATGGCGGCCATTCCCAGTGAGCTGGCAGCATCTGCCTTGTTTGGCAGTGCGCGCGGTGCATATACAGGGGCGAACCAGGCCGTGCCGGGATATTTTGAGCAGGCCCAGCGCGGCAGTTTATTTCTCGATGAAATTGGCGACACCGCTGCCGATATCCAGCCGCAGTTGCTGCGCGCATTACAAGAGCGCGAAATTCAAGCGGTGGGAGGGCCCATCCGCCAGGTTGATGTGCGCGTGATTTCGGCCACTGATGCCATTTTGGATGGCACTGGCAGCGACTTCAAAGTCGCGTTGCGCCATCGCCTGGCGGCCTGTGAGATCGTATTGCCACCACTGCGTGAGCACCCGGAAGATATCGGTGAACTACTGCTGCATTTCCTGCAGCTCGCTGCGCATGAGGCAGGACGCCCGGAGCTGTTGCCAAGCGCATCGATGCCTGCGCCTACGGTCGCTGCCTGGGCTGTTTTGTTCTTCAATTTTTTGTCCTACCACTGGCCGGGTAATGTGCGAGAGCTGGCGAACTTTGCGCAACAAGTGGTGCTGGCGAGTGAGAATACACCGGTCACGAATGAACACTTGCTGGCAGCCTTCGCGTTGAATCGTGCATCGTCACAGGCTTCGGGCGGTCTCGCGTCACGCCGAAAAATGGCGGAGGTAGACGATGCAACGTTTGAGCGTGCCATGCTCGCCAACGATTATCAGGTAAAGCGTGTGGCGGCACAGTTGGGCGTCTCTCGCGCCGCGGTTTATCGGCGCATCGAGGCATCGCCGAGCTATAAACTGGCCAGTGAAATACCACAGGGCGAGTTACGGCAGCGAATGCAGCAACACGACGGTGACTGCGTCACTGTGGCGCGACATTTTGGTGTATCGATCACCAGTTTGCGCTCCCGCTTGAGAACCTTGTCGCTCGAATCGTTCTGAGCCACAGCAGGTGGACGGATTCGTAGGGCCTTATCGCATTCTGCGCCTGCTCAATCGCGGTGGGCAGGGCAGTGTTTATCTCGGCTATGACAAGCGGCTGCATCGGCGTGTGGCAATCAAGATCTACCAGCTCCCTCCCACGCGCAAAGCGCGTAAACAACTGCTGCGAGAAGCGCGCGCAGTGGCGAGTATTCAGAGCCCGAAAGTGGTACAGATCCACGATGTGATCCAGTCGGACACGCACCTGGCACTGGTGATGGAGTATGTGTCCGGCTGCAGTCTGGAGGAGTTCCTTGCCCAGGTGCGTCCCTCGCTTGCCAGCGTGTTGGTGATCGGTACCGACATTGCCGGTGCCCTGGCATTGGCGCGCCAGCAACATATCGTGCACGGCGATGTTAAACCGGGCAATGTGCTGATAGGGACAAATGGACGGGCCAAACTGGCTGATTTCGGGATTTCCAGAACGACCACTGAACGCAGCGCGCTGCAGTGGCGCTCTGGCAGTACCTCTGCACTTTCGCCCGAGCAGTTGCTTGGCCAGCCGGTGGATGAGCGAGCGGACCTGTTTGCTCTGGGCTGTCTGTTGTACCTTATGATGAGTGGGCAACATCCCTTTTATAACAAGGGTAAGTTCGATCCACAGTTGTTGCTGGCCTGTGCGCCGCAACCGATACAGGAGGTTGTCGGCGGCGAGGTCGAGTTACCGGATCAGCTTGCAGACCTGATTGCTGCGCTGCTGCAAAAGGAACCAAGCCGCAGGCCAGCCAATACCCGCAGAGTGCGCCGGGTATTGCGTGCGGTCATGCGCTCTCTGCCTGTATCAACTGCCAATAATTTGCAGCGCGAGGCGCTTCCCTGTTTCAGGCCTGAGTCGCCCGAGGATATACCACCATTGATTCCCGAGGGGCTGGGTCAGCAGGGCCGCTCTGCTCTGGAATACAGTGGCAGCTGGACGGCCATGCTTCGCCAACGAGTAAACGCGTTGCGGTGGCAGTCTCGTGCAGCCCTGGCGTTTGCTGTGCTGGCCGTGTCAGCTGTGTTGTTGACGCGCACACTTTATGCAACGGTAACGCCGGTGCGTTTTGCCCAGCCATATTTCACCTCCTCCACAAGGCTCCAGGTACCACAGGAAATTTCCCGCACCTGGCTGGTAAACGAGGTAAAGAGTGTACTGCGCAATCACCTGGGAAATGTCCGGGTAGCCGGCCCCGTGGGTGCCGACCCGAGGACGGTATTTTACTCTGGCGGTGAGCCGAGCAATTGGAATGAGTCATCAGAGCAGGTGTTTCACATCGCGCTGCGCTGCGTCGAGGAGCTCTGCGTCTTTTCGATCAGTCGGGATCACAAGGGCGCGAGTTTCACGCGTCAGGGTGTACTCTTCCCTGATATGTCGTTACAGCAGTGGCGTGAGATTGTGCGCGAATCCACTCTGGCGTTGTACAAGTGATCTAGATCAGCGCCAGAGAACTGGCCAGTACCATTTGTGAAAGAAAATACAGCGGTGTACCCCAGGCACTGTTCCATCGCGAAGCCGGTTGGATAAATTGCCGCCGCGCCACTGCCAGATCGGAACAGGCAAATCCCCAGGCGCCGCCAATGATCAACCAGGCTGCCGGTTGGCCGGCGGTGAGTCCGGCGCACAGCAACATCGCAGAAATCACCACAATATACAGCGTGACCGGGAGTTTCATCTCCCGGTTCACATGGGGTGTTAACCACCGCCATACCGAAAACAGCAATACCATTGCCGGTAAGCTGCTGACGGCGAGGCCGACCGGACTTGAGGGTAGTTGCAGAAAGGCGATTGCGAACAGCAGGTGCCCGCACAGGAAGGCGCCAAGGCCAGCTAGAAAGCCGCGCTCGCTATCCGCCATCAGCAACAGGTCGCCTAACATACACAGCAGCAGTGCGCCCAGCAGCCACTTGCCGTAAACCGTAGCGGTGGCATCCAGTGACACTGCCAACCACACGAAGGCAACAGCAGCCAGCGGTTTGAACAGGTAGCGCCCCGCCCGAAAATCACGAAAGTCAGACCACACCAGGGCGAATACCGACAGACAGGACAGTACGGCGGGTGGCGTAAGCGTCGCCAGCGGCAGTGAATCAATAATCACGATTTTTTATTCTCTCTACTAGTGCCCGATTATGCGGCGCGTCGACACCATGTCCAGCGGCCACTTGTAGCAGGTAGCCGTTGATATAGTCAATTTCAGTTGGTCTTCCGAGTTGTATGTCCTGCAGCATTGAAGACCGGTTATCGGCAGTCCCTGCGATCACGTTGGCCACATTTTGGTCAAGCGATTGTGCGATATCAACATAGCCGGCAGCACGGCTTACTGCTGCCACCTCATCAACCAGTGCGGCCACCTGTTCACGCAAGTCTGCACGCTGTGCTAACGCTCCGTTGCGGCAGCCGTGCAGGGCCGTGAGTGGATTGATAATGCAATTTACTGCGAGTTTGGACCACAGTGCCCGTGTGATCTGCGCATCCCACAGCGAGCGCTCCACGGTCTGTGACCAGTGCGCGAACCAGGGCGGTGGCTGCGTATCACCGGCTCGCCCGACACGCGTCTCTCCACGGCCGGCATGCCGTATATGCCTCGCTGATACGGTATAGGCACCCTCAGTCGTGGTGCCGCAGTAGATGTTCAGCTGTGGCCAGTCGTTTCGCAGCTGTTCCGTCAGGCCCATCCCGTTGACCAGCAACAGAACAACGCAGTCCTTATCCAACAAGTGTGCGATGCCTGCGACGGCCGAGCGCACATCGAAGGCTTTAGTGGTAACCAGTAGGTGCGAGATGTGGGCGCTGTCCTGCGCAGTGATTGCGGGAATAGACAATTCGCTGCTTGCATTATCGCGCTCCACCACCACGGCGACACCCTGTGGATACGAGCCCTGCCGCAGCACCAGCGTAGTTTCGCACTTTCCGTGGTGCAGTGCGTGTGCAAACAGGCAGCCAATGGCACCAGCGCCCAGTACATGCCAGCGCGGTGTAACTGCGTTCAATTGGCGCGCTGCGGGATTGAAAACTGATCGCGGCGCATTACTATGTAACTCCTGTCTTACCTACCTCGGGGTTACTCACTATGCCATCGTTTGACGTTGTTTCGGAAGTGGATTTGCACCAGTTGACCAATGCGGTTGACCAGGCGGCGAGAATTGTGGGTAACCGCTTCGATTTCAAAGGTGTCGATGCCTCGTTCGAGCGCGAGGAGCGCAAGGTAGTGATGACAGCAGAGGCAGAGTTCCAGCTGGCGCAGATGGAAGACATGTTGCGCAGCGCGCTGATTAAATGCGACATCGATCCCGGCGCGATGGATTGCGGCGACATGCAAACCACCGGCAAGGTGGTACGGCAGACCGTTGTCTTGCGCCACGGGCTCGACAGCATGCAGTGCAAGACCATCGTCAAGAAGATCAAGGATGCGAAACTCAAAGTCCAGGCCCAGATTCAGGGTGACCAGGTACGTGTGACCGGAAAAAAACGTGATGATCTGCAACAGGCCATCGCCATGTTGCGTAAGGAAGAATTCGACGCGCCGCTGCAATTCACCAATTTTCGTGATTAGATTGGTGCCTTTTGCAGCATGTTATGAAGTGCCGCGATTTTCTGCTCAATCTCATCGCTGGACAGGACGGGCTTTTCCAGTGCCAGATACCAGACTAACTCCAGGTAGCGGTAAATACAGCTGAATTGGTGAAGGGTGTGTTGTTCCAGCGCATCCGGCTCCCGGCCCAGATAGGCAGCAACCAACATGTGTGCCTCGCTGGCGGTCATTGAATCGCCATTTATTACCACCGCGATGTCGTACCAGGGGTTTGCCATCGCGCAGTACTCCCAGTCCAGCGCCTGTAGCCGGCCACTGCTATACACGCGGTTGGCGCGCAGCAGATCGTTGTGACACAACACACTGTGCTGTGCACTCTCGCTGACGTCGTGCAGCAGCTCCGTTACTGCATCGCGGCAAGCGAGTAATACCTCACCGCGCGTGCGGCCGCGGTGTTCGAGTTGTTTCTCATAGCGCAGTATGCGTTCGGCAAGGTCGAGTCGATGGTGCCTGGAGGGAAGTTGGTGCACCGCACGCAGCAGTCGCCCGACATCGGCAGCGTTTGTTTGCTGTGTCTGGTCAGGTGCGAGGTAATCGCATACCAGGCTGCCAAGATCAGGGTTGAAGTAGCGGGGTGCCGGCGCCAGTCCGGCGTCATGGGCCGCCGCCAGTGTGCGCCACTCTGCCTGTCGGCTCAGTCCATGGGCTGACGGATTGAGTCCGTCTATACGCACAACGTACTGTGCACCGGCATCGACCAGCACGCAGTAGTTGCTGACCCCCGGCGTCAACACTTTAACCACTGCAGGGACGCACGTTAGCGGCACACTGCATTGCCACTGCGGCCACTGTGCCAGTGTTTGCTCCAGTTTCTGTTGAATAGTGCGAGGCAGTGCCGTTTCCATGGTGCTTTCTAGCGTATGGCGAGTTCCCCGGGAATGAGCTTGCACACCAGAACCTGCTTGCCAAAGGTGTTGTAGCTGTTGAGTAATTCCTGCCCGATCAGGGCCATTACCTGATCGTAGTCGCCGCATATCTGGGTGCTCATGGCATTGGTTACCAGGGTAATGCCTTTGTGCTTGCGGGCGTTGTCGATAAACGCGGTAATGATCTCAATATAGGCTTCTTGCAGTGGGTACAGACTCAGTTCGGCTGTCAATTTCACGCTGGAAAATCCTCAGTGATTGCATCGCAAGTATAGGACGCTTACACTCCTTATCCAATAATAACGGGTTCCGGACCCAGGATTATTCCGGCTTCAATTGGGTGTAGTAAATGGCAGATGACAGCAGTCGGGATGGGGCGCTCGGGGAGGAAATTCATGGGGCTCCGCCGGCGCTATCGCGTTCGGAACTCAGGGAAACTCGCTTGTCCGAGAGCGTCTCAGTCAATCGTTACCTGTACCAGCAGACACAGCAATTGGAACTGATGTTGCTTGAAGCGCCAGATCTTCAGGCTTTGTTCGAGATATTACTGGTTAACCTTCCAAGGCATTTTTCGTTTCGTACCTCGGAGTTGTGGCTGTACGACCCGGAAGATGTACTGGCTGCAATGTTGGTCGGTGCAGAGCGTTACGGCCATAGTCTGCAATTGCTCAATGATGTATTCCCCATGCAGGAATTGTATGATCTGGAACCTGATGTCGCATTGATAGACGCTACCGATTCCCGCATGTTCGAGATACTGAAGTCCGAGCACGGCATTGACTACGCACTGCTGATGCCATTACTTGATTCAGGTCGTATGATAGGCAGCCTTCATCTGGGCATGCAGGACGAATCGTTGCTCATGGAAGAACAGGAAGAGCAACTGCTTGCGCATCTGTCGACAATTATTTCTTCCTGCTTCAAGAATGTAGTCAGCCGTCAGCAAATTTCCCGGTTGACGCTGCTCGACCCTCTCACCCAGATCAGTAATTTGCGCGGCTTTGGGCGTGATATTGCCCGTGAGATTGCGCGTGCCAGAAGGGCGGGGAAGCCTGTCACCGTATTGATGATGGAGATCGACGAGTTCGAAGACCTGTATCAGCACTACGGAGAACGGCGCGGTCAGTTTGTGATCAAAAAAGTGGCGGAAAGGATTTCCTCCAATCTGCGCGCCACCGATATGCTGGCGAGGTTGGGCCAGGCAAAGTTTGCTGTATTGATTCCGGGCAGCGGTGAGATGATGGGGCAGGAAATCGCCGAGCGTATGCGCAGGGATATCGAAGGCTTTTCCATAGACGATGGTCGCGGTGCGGTGTTGCAGGTGTGCATAAGTATTGGGCTGGTCGCGTGGGAGCCGCAGCAATTTCCCGCTGTCGATATGCCGCAATTGGCGCGGCAGATGGAAACTGTTGGCAATAAAGCCCTTGAGCATGCCAAGACCCGAGGCGGTAATGGAGTGGCGCAGTCGCGCTTGAGCACGTTGGTTCTTTGAGGTTGCGCTGTGAGTAAGCTGGATGCATTGTTTCAGAAAAACCGCGATTGGGCGCAGAGCGTCAAGACCAGCGATCCAGGGTTTTTCGAGAAGCTGGCCGCGCAACAGAATCCCGACTATCTGTGGATAGGGTGCTCTGATAGTCGTGTACCGGCCAATCAGATCGTCGGGCTGATGCCAGGTGAGGTATTTGTGCATCGCAACGTGGCGAATATGGTCGTGCACACGGATTTTAACTGTCTCACCGTGTTGCAGTACGCGGTGGATGTGTTGCAAGTCAAGCATGTGATGGTGGTAGGTCACTACGGCTGTGGCGGCGTGGTTGCTGCGTATGAAAACGCCGACAATGGCTTGATTGATAACTGGCTGCGTAATATCAAGGATGTGCAGCATCGCTATCGCGGGCGCCTTGAGGCGATCGAAGACAAGGAGTTGCGGCTGAACCTGCTGTGCGAACTCAATGTTGTGACCCAGGTTTCGCATGTCTGCCATACCACTATCGTGCAAAATGCCTGGCAACGCGGTCAACCGCTTGCGGTTCACGGTTGGGTATACAGCCTGCAGGACGGTCTTCTGAAAGATCTGGATTGCACCGTAGATCGGGCTGAGCAGATTGCAGATGCGTATCGCGTGATGGCGCCGGAGGCAGAGTAGTGACTGTGGAAGAGCGCATTGCGCGACTCGAAGCCATTGAGGACATACGGCAGTTAAAGGCGCGGTACTTTCACGCCTGCGACCACAAGCAGCCGGATATCGTGCGGGAGTGTTTTGCAGCGGGTGACATCGACCTGCGCTATGGCCGCATCGGCAACTTCGGAAATCGCGAGGATATGCTGGCGGTCTTCACTGAACTTGCCTGCCAGCCGCATATCGTGGAAATGCACCACGGACAGAATCCGCGTATCGAGGTGCACGATGCCAACAATGCAACAGGCGTTTGGGGCCTCTATTACTACCTGATTGATACAAGGCGCCAAACAGTCACGCAACTGGCCGGATTCTACGATGACACCTACCTTCGCCACGATGGGCTTTGGTGTATTACGCGCTCTGTTTACGAGGTCACTTCAACTCAGATTTTTGATTTGTCTGATGGATTGGCGCGCGTGATTTTTGCGGGGGCGGCGGCATCTGTGGAGTTGGACGATCCGAGCAAACAGGCCGGCTGAGAGTCTCTCGCCGCTGCTCTTCGGGAGTACGCATGAGCAATTTGCTACTGCTGTTACTGGCGATATTTGGCACCGTGGCATTGATGGTGGTGTTGGGTGAACGGTTTGCCAAACCCGCCGATCCGGCACAAATGAATCGATTGCGCCGTTGGTTGATGCCTCTGGTGGGATTGATGCTGGTGTTGTCGCTGGCGCAATACTATTTTAAATAGAAACGTATCTGTCCCGCTCGCCTTCAGGCGGAGTGACACAAATCGTCAACTGATCTCGCCTTTACTGGGTTAAAACGATGAATAAACCACTGGTCGGCGTACGCATTCTGGACCTGACGCATATGTTGGCTGGCCCTTTTGCTGGAATGGTACTTGCCGATCTCGGGGCGGAAACCATCAAGGTTGAGCCACTGGGCGGCGAAGGCACGCGATCCTTGCTGGCAACCGATCCGGAAAACTCACTGCACGGGATGGGTGCCTATTTTCTTACCCTCAATCGCAATAAGAAGAGCGTGGCACTCGATCTGAAATCCCGGCGCGGCCGCGAAGTGTTCAAGCAATTGGTAGCTGTTTCAGACATTGTGCTAAGTAATTTTGCGCCCGGCGTACCACAGCGTTTGGGTCTGGATTTCGACACATTGCGTGAGATCAATCCGCGCATCATCACCTGCACGGTCACCGGTTATGGTTCCACTGGTCCTCGCGCTGATCGCCCGGCTTTCGATCAGGTTGCGCAGGCAGCCGGCGGCGGCATGTCGATTACCGGTTCTGATCCGGCGCACCCGGTGCGTGCGGGCATTCCGATTGGTGACCTTGGCGGTGGCATGTTCAGTGTTATGGGTATTCTCGCTGCTCTTTATGAGCGCGAGCGCAGCGGTTTGGGACAGCACGTGGATATTGCGATGGTGGATTGCCAGATTGCGATGTTGAGCTACATGGCGACGATGCATTTTCTCTCCGGCAAAGACCCTTATCCGATGGGTAATTCGCATTTTGCGCATGTGCCTTACGATACGTTTCGCTGTGCTGACGGTTTTATTGTCATCGCGGTGATTACCGACAACTTCTGGCAAAACCTGAAGCAGGTGGTCCCCTGCGCTGAGTTTGATACTCCACGCTATGACACGCAGCCAGGGCGTTGGCAAGATCGCGAATTGATCAATCGCTTGCTCAATGAGCATTTGAGTACCCAAAGCTGCGCCTATTGGCTGGCGAAGCTGGAGGAGCGGCGTATCCCATGCTCGCCGGTAAACAGCTTCAGTCAGGCGCTGTCCGACCCGCAGGTGTTACACCGCAATATGGTGATCGAGCTGCATCATCCCGCAGGCGGCAGTACCCGGGGGCCAGGCAATCCGATCAAACTGTCGCGCAGCAGTGAAGAAAGCTTCACGCCACCTCCGTTGCTGGGGGCCGACACCGACAGCGTGCTGACTGAGATATTGAATATGCCGCCCACAGAGATTCAGGACCTGAAAGCGCAGGGAGTGATTGCCTGATGACGCAGGCGGGTGCGCAGCAGAGCGAAGAAACACTCATGGCGGACCGGCTGCTGGCGGGGCTGCTGCATAACATGCCTGCCGATAACGCCGACGGTGCGCAGATCAGTGGTTTGCATCGCCTCTCCGGTGGCGCCAATATGGAAACCTGGTCCTTCGACCTCATAACGCCAGCGCAGACCCAGCCGTTAATTCTGCGGCGGGCGCCCGGCTCCAGCGCTGAAACCACAGCGCCGATCGCACCTGCTGAACGCGAACTCAGCCTCGCCGATGAAGCGGCGCTGATTACTGTCGCTGGCAGGTATGCGGTGCCTGTACCTTCAGTGCGGCTGGTACTGCGCACCGAACACGGGCTGGGCGAGGGCTATATCATGAGTCGCGAACGCGGCGAAGCGCTGCCGTTTCGTCTGCTGGCGCAGGAACGCTACGCCAACGCGCGCCGGCAGCTGGCATTTCAATGCGGCCAGACGCTGGCGCACATCCACCAGATTCCGCTGGCTGAATTGCCGGCGGGTGTGCCGGATCACAGCGGTGAGCAGTTACTGCAACGCGCACAAGCTCTGCTGGATCGCTACGACAACGTATCGCCTGTGCTGCAACTGGGCATTAACTGGTTGCGGGAGCACGCGCGGTTTTCCCCGCAGCGCACGCTGGTGCACGGTGATTTTCGCAATGGCAATTTACTGGTGGATGAGCAGGGTCTGGTTGCCGTGCTGGACTGGGAGCTGGCGCATCTGGGCGACCCGCTGCAGGACCTGGGTTATATCACGGCGAATGTCTGGCGCTTTGATGCGCCCAAACCCGTCGGCGGATTTGGCGAGTACGCTGAGTTACTGGCCGGTTACGCTACAGTTACCGGCAGCACCCCTGCGATGCACGACATACGCTACTGGCAGGTGCATGCGGCGCTGTCCTGGGGCCTGGTGTGCCTGCTGATGTTGGGCATGTACCGCAGCGGCCAGGACTCCAGCCTGGAGCGGGCCGCAGTGGGGCGCCGCCTGTCAGAGGCGGAGATCGATCTGTTGCTGTTATTGGAGGGGGAATTCCTGTGAACTCGACCACGCCAACGGAACTGCTGGACGCCGTGCGACAATTTTTACGCGAGCAGGTGCTGCCTGAACTGGAGGGCTTCAAGGCCTACAACACCCGCGTGGCAGCAAACGCACTGGGTATTGTTGCGCGGGAGATAGAACTTGGAACCCGGCTCGCAGCAGTTGATCAGGCGATGGCGGCGAGCCTCGGGCTGAATGAGCAGGCCGGCACGATCACCCGACAGATCGCGCTCGGGCTGCGCGATGGAACGCTGGCGGTCGACGAGCAAATGCTTGTTTACCTCAGGCGACGCACGCTGCTGGCTGTGGCCATCGACAATCCAAAATACTCGGCGCTGGCAGAGGCCAGGGCGCGCTGGCCGCAATCGGTAAACCTTTCACATTGTGTCTTTTGCGAGTTTTCTACCCGCTGTACCAGTCCTGGAATATACTGCCCGCATGCAATTTTCCCGGGAAATAGCGCTACTCAAACTGCTGGCGGACGATAACCGTCAGCTCATGGCTAGCCGGGTGCTTGCGCGTGAGTTGGATTTTCAGCAACTGCTGGATTTTCTTGAGCGCCATGAACTCTCCCAATATTTCGCCCATAAGCTTGATGCGCTGCAACTGGGTAAACTTTTTCCCGCTGGATTCCGCGAGCGACTGCGATGGCAGGGTGAAGCGCAGGCGCAGCAGCGCACCGCGCTGGCATCGGCGCTGCGCGAGTTGCACAGTGTGTTTGCGGCAGCCGGAGTAGAGATCGTTCTCACCAAGGGTTTGTACCTCGCCGATCAGTACTGGGGCGGAGTGGCAAACCGTTTTACCTGGGATATCGACGTGTTGGTGAAAGCCCGGGACGTCGACCGTGCCGTCCAGAGCCTGCAGCAGTGTGGATACCGAAGTGTGCACACCCGGCCCTTTGCAGCCGCTCTGGTCCGTCGCTTCAGCCATGCAATGGAGTTCACCCGGCTCGGTACAGCGGTAGATTTGCATTGGATATTTCGTCCGCGGCCGGGACACCGGGTAGACTATAACGCGGTGTGGGAGCGCTGTGGCTATTGGCAGTTTGATGGCCTGCAATACCGTGTTCTGAGTCCGCAGGATACGCTCCTGATGCTGCTATTGGGCATCGCCCAGGACGTGGAACGCGCACAACCGAACTACCGCAAACTGTGGGATATTTATCTTCTGCTCGGCAGTGAGGTGGTGGCGGATTGGGATGCTTTTTTTCATCTTGCCGGCCAGCAGGGCGTGGATCGCCTGGCCATTGCGATGCTGTCGTTTACCTGTCATGCACTCGACTGCCAGAGTGCATTTCCCGCATTGGATCGCGCATTGCAGCAACACTCCGGCCGTACCCATTGCTCCGCACAACAGCTCCAGAAATTGCTTGAGCGGCCACCCAAACATCCTGCCAATCGACTGTTTATCGCCGGCCTGCAGCCGGTCTCGGCGGCTTACTACCTCGCCTGGTGGACACTCACTGCACCCATGCGGTATCTTGTTTGGCGATAGTCGCTGCCCGGCTCCCGTTTACCGTGAACGCAAGAAATCGCGCCATGAACAGTCTTTCGACCAATGCTTAGTTCTCCGACCTGTTCCGGGAACAGCCCCTTGATCAGCGTTGTCATTCCCACCTACAACTACGGACAGTACCTGTGCGAAGCTATTGAGAGCGTGCTGTCACAGGATTATCCCGAAAAAGAGCTCATCGTGGTCGACGATGGCTCTACCGACAATACACAATCATTGCTGTCAGACTATGCCAATCATGCGACCTGCCTTTTTCAGGATAACGCCGGAATTGCCAGCGCACGTAACGCTGGTTATCGCGTTTGTAAGGGCGACTTTATTGCCTTTCTGGATGCCGATGACATATTCACTGCGGAACGATTGACACTACAAATGCAGGCCTTTCGTGAAGATCCCGCGCTGCAGTGTGTACAGGGTTATATGCAGCAGTTTGTCAGCCCCGAATTGCCTGAGGAATATGCCCAGACAATTCGCGGAGAGACGTCCGGTGTGGTGGCAGCACCGCTCGCCAGCACCACATTGATCAGGCGAGCCGCCTACGAGCGCGTCGGCTGTTGGGACGAAACGCTTAACGTGGGCGTTGATCTGGATTGGTATGCAAGATTGCGTGACTCGGGCGTGCGTTATCGCATGCTCGAACAGGTCTTATTGCGTAGGCGCATTCACACTACCAACACCAACTTGCGTTGCGCAGATGAGCAGGTAGAGCGGCTGCGTGTGTTAAAAAAAATGTTGGATCGGCGCCGTGCGGCGCAGCCAACCTGTGATGGAATACCGGGGGAACAGTTCCAATGAAGCAAAACTACCGTGTAAACACGCAAGATATCATGCATGAGACTATCGACGGCGAGGTGGTCATCGTTAATCTCGACACTGGTGCGTACTATGCTTTCGACGGCAGTGGTGAGTATATCTGGGAGAGATTGAGCACCGATGGTAGTAATGCACAGCAACTGGTCAGTGAGCTTCAGGCCCGCTTTGCCGCTACCGAGCAGGAGATTGCCAGCGGCGTCGAGAAATTTCTTGCGCAACTGTTGGACGAAGCGCTGATCGTGCCCGCTGACACGGCTGCTCCCTCGTCAACCAATTCGCCTACGCAGATCGCCGGTGAGTTCGTTGCGCCGCAATTGAACAAGTACACCGACATGGAAGCACTGCTGCTGGCTGATCCCATCCATGAAGTGGAGCCGGATGGCTGGCCGAGTGTGAAGTCATAGCCGCGCCCCCGCGCAGCGCAACCAGTTTCGAGGATTAATGTGTCTACTGCCGTAGCAGACGATCAGCTGGTATTCGCGCAGACTGCGGCTGAGGGCTTTCGTCGTGCCAGCGAAGTCAGTGGTGTAATCGAGCACTACTACCGCATTGCCACTGCCATCGTGTTGTTGCGGTTTGCAGGTCCAGCGTTGCTGGAAGCCATCGCTCCGGCATTGGAACATTTACGATTGCAGGCACCGGCGACGCCCGATCTGACGATTGATCTGTTCGACTCCGCTTCTACAAAAACGCCCTTACCTTTTCTACTCAACAGGTACGTTGAACTGGTGCGCCTGCGTTGGTGGGAACAGTTGGGTAATCGACGCGAAATTGCAGGCATGAACGGCGAGCGCGTCCGCAGTGTATTTCATCTCGGACCGGATATCCTCAGCGTACTGGATCAGGAAAGAAACCACGCCGTGTACTGGATAGAAAACGCAAAGGACGTTCCCTATTACGAAACCGGTTATCCGCTGACAGTGCTGCTGAACTGGTGGTTCAGTCAACGCAATCATTTCTTCGTACACGCCGCGTGTTTTGGCACGCCATCGGGTTCCGTGTTACTCACTGGTAAAGGCGGCAGTGGCAAATCCACCACGACCCTGGCCTGCCTGGATTCCGGGCTAGGGCTCAGCGGGGATGATTACTGCATCATCGATCCCAATCAGTTGCTTGCCTATAGCGTGTATAACACGATAAAGCTTAAAGGGTTGGCCGATGTAGAGCGCTTCAGTCACATGAAGTCCTGTATCGACAATCTCGATCGCGTGGTTGATGCTGAAGAAGGGGAGAAAGCGATGCTATTCCTGCAGCGCTACTTTCCCGAACAGCTCATGGCTTCCAGCACGGTACGCGCTATCCTTGTGCCGCGCGTCGCCGACCAGAAGGAAACCGTTATCACGCCGTCCTCTGCCAGTCATGTGTTCAAGGCACTCATGCCCAGCACGCTGTTTCAGCTGTCCGGCAATGCGCAGACAGAATTCCGCGCGTTGGCCAACCTGGTGAGAGCTCTGCCGTCCTACGAGATTGCCCTGGGCCGCGATATTGACGCCATTCCCGGTGTTATTCGCGAGTTTCTGCAGCGTCAGGAGACAGGACATTGATTCGTCGCTGGCGACATGCGCTCTGGCAGCGCCGGTTGGCTGGACTGCGTGGCAGAGACTCGCACACCGCTGCATTTCGGTTGACGCGATTATGTCTCTCCGCGCTGGCCACCGTTCCGGTGATGGCGTTCTGGTCCAATCATTGTCTCGGCCAGATCTACGAAAGCGTTGGCGATCGGCGCGAAGCACTCAGATACTATGAGCTTGCCCTGCACAGCGGCCGGGTTCGTGACCCCTCGCTGTTCCATCACCTGGGTATAGTACTTGCCTCAGTGGGGCGCTACGAAGAGGCGGAAACGCAGCTGCGGCAATCGATTGAACACAAGCCCCGTGCCTGGTGGTCATTCAAGGCGCTCGGAGAGATCAAGCTGCACCAGAACAAGTGGTCGGAAGCGATACAGCTGTTTGAAAAGACACTCGAACTCAATAACGTAGAACCCTGGTCGCATTTTCATCTGTACGAGGCGCGACGTTTAACGCTCGGCAGTGCTGCGGCGCTGAACATGTGGCTGGACGGCGTGCTGGATGCTCCGCAGATGCCGCAGTTGCACATGCGCGTCGGTACGCTATGGGTTGAGGACGCTCACTACAGTGCCGGGCATATGGAGAAGCTGCGGCGTGTGGCCGACCGCTACCCGGATTGCCAGGAGGTCAGCTATATATTGGGCTTTGTGTTGGGAAAAATGGGTTGCGTCGCCGAAGCAACAGAAGTGCTGCAGCAGCATATGCTCCTCGCGTGGAAGCGCGACTATCAAGCGTCTGCCGGGTCATCGCTGCCGGTAAAGGAACCGGAGTTCATTATCATTGGTTCCGGTAAAGGTGGATCCACGGCGTTGTATCACTACCTGGTCGACCACCCACTGATTTGTTCCGCGATCATCAAGGAGGTGATGTTCTGGGATAAATACTACGATTATGGACTGGCTTGGTACCGCGCTTGCTTTATGCCTATTCCCGAGAACGCACCCCAGATTACCGGCGAGGGGAGTATTACCAGCCTGTGGCAGGAAGATGCACCCCACCGTGTGGCAGAATTCCGCCGCGATATGAAGCTGTTGCTGATCATCCGGGACCCGGTTGACCGAGCTTACTCCGACTATCACATGCATAGACGCCTGGGCCATGAACTGCTCGAATGGGACGTATTGGCAGAGCAGGTTCTGCAGCAGTTTCCGCGCTGCCCATTGGAGCCCGATGAAACGCTCGACATAGTGCACGGTCACAAATTCCTGATACACAGCGCCATACTGCCTTATCTCAAACGCTGGCGAGCGTATTTCCCGGCACAGCAATTCCTTATCCTGAGAAACCAGGACCTCTCCGCCGATGCACAGGGTACGGTCAATGCCGCCTATGCGTTCCTTGGCCTGCCACCGCATACGCTGTCTTCGACAGCGCGCAGCAATGTCGGCAGTTACCCTGCGATGTCCATTGAGTTGGAGCAACGCTTGCGACGTTGGTTCCAGCCGCACGAGGATGCTCTGGCCAACTATCTGGCGACTGATATGGTATGAGACAAACCGATGACATCAAGTGGTTCGAACGCACCGTTGATCGACGTGCGCGCGGCCATCACGCGATGGGTCTTGGCTGGATAAAACGCGATCGCATACAGAATGCGCTGGAGTGTTTTTATCGCGCCATCGATGTCGATCCGTTGTACATCAACCCGTTTCTGGAAATTGGCAAAATCTACTTTCAACTATCGCGTTGGCAGGATCTGCTGGATCATTGCCTCCAGGGATTGGGCAGGTTCTCGCCAATCGCCCAGGTCCACAAGATGCTGATCACAGCTTATGAGTCACTGGACTCATTGGATGCAGCATACGCGCACTATGAACTGCGGCGTGTGGACAATCGCGATTCAGCGTTCGATGCGCATGCCATTCTGTGCTGTGTAACCTGCCGCAATGAGAATCCGCGTTTACCTTTTTTCTCGATTACTACCGCAAGCTCGGTGTCGACCGTTTTCTGTTCGTGGACAATGATTCCAGCGACGGCAGTCTTGAGTATTTATTGCAGCAGGACGATGTCCATGTGTGGCAATCGCCGTTGCCGTTTATGGAGGCTAATTTCGGTGCGGCCTGGTTTGAATTGCTGCTACGCCGCTACGGCGTCGGCCACTGGTGCCTGACCGTGGATACGGATGAGTTCCTTGTTTATCGGGGATCGCCGGCAAAAGGATTACGGGAACTGAGCCGCGAGATGGATTGTAAGCAGCTGGTGGCGATGACCGGGCAGTTGCTCGACATGTATAGCGAGGGTCCGATCCGGGACGCGCACTACCGTCCCGGTCAGGACCCGTTGGAAGTCTGCCCGTGGTTTGATCGCATCAGTTATAACCGTCGCTACGAACTCGGTGGGCAGTACCACAATCAGCGGCTGCTGTTTGGCGGTGTGCGCCAGCGCGTGTTCCCTGCGAGGAACGACTACCTGCTGAGCAAAGTGGCATTGTTGAAATACCAACCCAATGTGGTGCTCGACGGTGGGCAACATATGAGCAATATGCCCGCCGACCGTCTGTTGCATAACCAGATGGTGTTGTTGCACTTCAAGTTTTTTTCCTCGATGCTCAACTACGCGCAGACGGAATCCCAGCGCGAAATCCATGCCATGGCCGCACAGCAGTACAAGGCGTACCAGAAAGGCTTCGAAAGCAATTCATCACTCTCCCTGTACGACCCTGTGCTGTCGGTTCGCTACGAGGGTATCGCGCAATTGGAAGCGCTGGATATTATTGATCCGGCGGAACCCGAAAAACCTCCGCCAAAATTTCCATCCATTGCGCCACGGTCTGTTGAATCTGCAGAGGCGCCGTTCTGGTCGGTGATGATCACGGTTTACCAGCGCACCAACGTTTTGCATCGTGCATTGCAGAGTGTGCTGGCGCAGGTAACGGACCGCATGCAAATTGAGGTGGTATGCGATGGCGCCGATAGAGCCCTGCAGTATGAGATCCAGTTGATGGTGAACGAAGTCGGCGGCGGCCAGATCGATTTTTATGCTTGCACCGAACACCTCGGCCATCCACATATTTTCAATCGGGCTATTGAACGCGCGCGCGGCCAGTGGGTGCACATACTGCATGACGACGACTGGGTTGAACCGGGATTCTACGCCGCGCTGGAACGTGAGATAGGGCTCGCTCCGCAGGCGGGAGCGGCGTTTACGCAGCACCAGATAGTGGAGTTTTCTCAGCAGCCCGAGAGCCGTTGGAATTCCTGGTTGGAAGCCGGCCAGTCGGGCATCCTTGAGCACTGGTTACAGCGCATCGTCGTGGAGTGCCGCTTGCAGTTTTCCGCGATGACAGTGAAGCGGGAAGTGTACGAAGCGATCGGCGGCTTCTGTGAAGAAGCCTTGTCCACGTTCGATTGGGAAATGTGGAAGCGCATCGCTGTGCACTATCCGGTTATCTTTGTTCCAGAGGTGCTCACTGGGATTGGACGCGACGCCAGCGCATTGACCTCGCAGCTTATTCGCAGTGGCGAGCAAGTGCTGCATGCATTGGCGACTGTGGCTATCTCCGAGCGCTATCTGCCAGTCGAACACGCGCAGTCTTGGAGCGCGAAGGCGGCAGAACAACTCGCGATTTATGCGATCAACCTGGCGCGGCGTTATCTGGAAAAAGGCGATATTGAAGCGGCTATGGCGAACTTGCGCGCCGCTGCACAATGTTCCGATTCGCCGCGCAGTCAGCGCATGCTACGTCAGGTGCTGCAGGATAGAAACGATGAGTTTTACGGCTGAGCAGAAGGAGGCCCGGGGCGCGCTGCTGCTGGGTCGCAGCTGGTTTGAAAAAGGTTACGACGAGCGTGCGCTACCGCATATGCAAAAGGCCGTAGCGCTGTGGCCGGAGAATCCGCAGGCATATCGCTATCTGGCGTATATCCACGTGCGCGCGGAGGCGTATGCCGATGCGTCGGCACTTATGCGCCAGGCCTATGCGCGCAAGCCCGATGATGCGTTGCTACAGTGGGAGGTGGAGCAGCTGCGAGCGCTGGCCCAGGAACAACCCGACAGTGGACTTGCAAGTACAGCCGACGGCAGGTTGCATTTTCGCCAGCGCTATCAGCGTACGCATCACCGCAGCGGCTGGCGATATGCCGTGGAGGCGCTGTATCCGTTGCACAACGAGGGTGGCGTACGTTTCGAAGATTTTCTGGAGGAGCCATTCGCATGGCAACACCGCCATAGTGGTGTGCGCAGTGGTGCAGAAATTTTGCAGGCGATCTTGCAGCAGGATCACAATGCACCGCTGAACTCTCAGGAAACCGGTGTGTTGCCGATTCGCGGACCATGGGCAGGCGTTCTGCATAATCCGCCGCATATGCCAGCCGGATTTCATCCAATGGAAACACCGCAGGTGATAGTGGACAAGTCGGTGTGGCGCGAAAGTCTGGACGGGTGCATCGGTCTGTTCACGCTTTCACAGTACAGCGCGCAGTGGTTGCGAGCGGCAACCGGCAAGCCCGTATCAGCGTTGATCCATCCCACAGAAATCCCGCAAGTCCTGTTTGACTTCGATGCATTTCTGGCGAATGAGAATAAGCAGATCGTGCAGGTTGGCTGGTGGCTGCGCCGCCTCGGTGCGATTTACGATCTGCCGATTGCAGCGGGAAATGCATTGGGTTTTAGCAAGCTGCGACTGGTACCGGAATTCTTTCCCAATGCGGATCAGTACCTGAAGAACATGTTGGCGATGGAAAGACGTGAAGCTGCGGTCAATTTCGCCTCAGCACAGCACAATACGAGTGAGTGCCAGCATCTGCCCAACGCGGAGTATGATCAGTTGCTGTCGCGGAATATTGTGTTCATCGAACTGTACGATGCCAGTGCGAACAATACCGTGATTGAGTGCATCGCCCGCGGCACGCCGCTGTTGGTGAATCCCCTGCCGGCGGTGCGGGAATACCTGGGCGATGATTATCCGCTGTACTACGACAATCTGGAGCAGGCGGCAAGCAAGGCGCTCGATCTGCATTGCCTGCAGGCCGCGCATCAACATCTTATGAGTAACCCGCTGCGCAGGCGACTCAGCGCAGACAGTTTTCGCCAGCAGTTTATCGACAGCGAGGTCTACGCCTTACTGTGAAGCACCTGCTGATCTACTCTGATTGTGCCGGCCAGTACGGTGCCGAGCAGGTTAATCACAGCCTGGCGCTCGCGTTGCACAGCGCAGGTTACCGCGTAACTTTTGCCCAGCCGCGCGCCGATCACGCACTGGTCCGCGAGCGCGAGGCAGTGGGTATAGCGCACCATTGGTTGCCCGAAGAGCAGTTATACGAGTTGCAGTCGCCAGCGGCGAGTTTGCGTGATTCTGGTCCGGCATCGACGATTTTTAAACAGAGCAATCCCGACCTGGTGTTGTTCGCTGACGGCTGTCCGTTTTCCAGTCTCGCCGCCAAGGAATGGTGCGCTACACATCACATCGGGTTTCTGGTGTTGGTGCATTGCGTGGTTGCCGAATGGCAACAGGACTTTGCCGTTCACACGGCAACTCTGGCCCGTTGTTATCAGGCGGCGCGCGAAGTGATTGCGGTATCTACCGACAACCTGCATTTGCTGCGACAGTTGTTTGGACTGGCAAGTGCGAAAGGCCGGGTGATCTACAATGGACGTCCCGCAGTGTTTTTTGGACCGCCAGATGCAGGCCAGCGCATGCATGTGCGCGAGGCCCTGGGGGTGGGGGAGAGCAGTATCCTGTGCCTGAGCATCGGGCGCATGGAGCCGGTGAAGGGATATCAATTCCAGCTTGAGGCGATGTCAAAGCTGGTGCGATCTGCATGCCGGGAATCGCTGCACTTTGTGTGGGTTGGCGCCGGCACGCAACAACAACGCCTGTTGCGCGTGGCTCGACTTTTAGCCGGGAGGCGCTTTACGCATTTAGAGATGTATACGGACATGCCGTTGCTGTTGGGCGCCTCAGATATGTTGTTGCATACTGCCCGGTTCGAAGGCATGCCGTTGGTGGTGCTGGAGGCCATGGCCAGTGGCCTGCCGGTTGTCTCTACCGGCGTCAGTGGCATCCCCGAGGCACTGGCAGATACCGGTGTGCTCCTGCAACCGCCGCACCTGGCCACCGACCTGCCACAGGAAATCGCGGATGCGGTATGCTCGCTGGCTGCAGACGCACCGCGGCGCGCACGGCTGGGGCAGGCAGCGAAGTTGCGCGCGCAGGCTTTGTTTGGGGAAGAACGCATGGTACAGCAGTATCTGGTATTGATAGCCGAAACCATGGCCAGAGTGAGCGACGTATGATGCGAAACTACCGTTCGCGGTTGGCGGTACTGTGGTCGGATATTCGCTGGGCCTATCACCAGGCCGCGCTCGCCAGCCCCGGGTTACTGCGCCTGTACTGGATCAACACACTGGTCAGCACTGTGTATCCAGCGGGTATTGCACTATCTGTTCGCGGTCTGGTTAATGCAGTGAGTGCAGGCCTTGATTCCGGGCAGCTGGACAGCACCGCCACTGTCGCGTGGTTGCTGCTGGGATTTTTGATGACCCTCGGCTCAGCGCTCAGCTTTTCCCTCAATGGTTACCTGGGCAGGCGCTTTCAGCTGGAACTGCGCCCGCTGCTAGCCGAGCAGATACTGCAACAACAAAGTCTTGCGTCTTACGCACAGTTTGAACAGCAGTCTTATCGCGATAGTTTGGCGAGGGCGCAGGACGCGCCGGAAATCGCGGTGGAGCAGCTGTGCTCTTTTACGCTGGAGCTGCTCGCCAAGTCTGTGCAGGTGCTGTCGCTGGTGATTATCCTGATGGTGATCGAGCCACTGCTGTTTGCCTTGTTATTGCCTCTGGGTATCCCCTACATGCTGTTCCAGTGGCGCATGTCGCGGCGTCAGTTCGATGAGGTCGACACGCTGGTGCGCAGCAAACGCAGGATGGCGTACTTTCGTGGGCTGCTCTCCAATCTTGAACAGTTCGGTGAGATTAAGGTACTGAACCTTGGCGCGGAGTTGCGCCGACGCTATTCGGCTATCATGACGGAGTTTCGCACGCTGATGCTGCGCAGCCAGAACGTGGAGTTCGCGGGCAAGTCGCTGTTCTCCGTGTTGTCCATTGGCGCGGTATATATTGCGCTCGGATTCGCGGCATTTCATATTGTTGAGGGCGAGCTGACCATTGGCGACCTTGCTATCTTCGGCAGCGCGGCAGGTCAGTTGCGCTCGCTGGTGGAGCAGGGTGTAAAACTCATCGCCAGCAGTCGCTGGCAGTTACTGCATGTGCGGCGGGTGCGCGAGTTTCTTGCACTGCCGACAGAATCGCATGCCATGTTACATGCCTCTGCGCCGATTTCCTCGGGCGCTATTGAATTCCGCGATGTCAATTTTCGTTATCCAAATGCCGCGCAGCTCACGATTGTGGGAATGAACCTGACCATTGCTGCTGGCGAAATGGTTGCACTGGTAGGTCGCAACGGTGCGGGCAAAAGCACAGTGGCAAAATTATTGGCAGGTTTCTATCGCCCGGAAAGTGGCGACATTCTGATCGGCGGGGTAAGTACATCACAGTGGGATGAGGTGGCGCACGGCGCAGTAGTCTCAATGATTCCGCAACATTTTGGTCGTTACGCAGTGAGTGCCAGAGATAATATTGCGTTCGGCGACTGGCAGCGTTTGCAGCATGACAGCGTAGCCGTGGAGTCGATTGCCCGCGCAGCGGGTTTGGATGAGATGATCCGCTCCATGCCCGAAGGTTACGATACGCTGCTGGGCAGGGAGTTTGGCGCACATCAACTTTCCGGCGGACAATGGCAGCAGTTGGCGATTGCGCGGATGATGGCCCGCGATGCTCCGGTGCTGGTGCTGGATGAACCCACCGCAAATCTTGATGTGGAAGCGGAGTTCGAACTGTTCCAGAGCCTGAAGCGACTCGCCAGTGGGCGCACGGCGCTGTTGATTTCGCACCGTTTTTCTTCGGTCAGTATGGCTGACAGGATTCTGGTGATCGATGGTGGTCGCATTATCGAGTCGGGCACACACCAGCAGTTGCTGGCAGAATCCGGTCATTACGCCGGCCTCTATCGTCTGTCTAACCGGCAGTTTGGATCTGCATGAGTAAGCGGCTCGAATTGCAATCACTATTGCTGCTTGCAGCATTTGCAGAACCATCGCGCGCGCTTGATGCATGGAGGCTATGGCACTCGCAGTCACAGTGGGAGAACGCGGTGGATTTCGATGCCTACCTGTTGCTGCCGCAGGTGTACCACAATCTCGGTGGACGCGGCGTAGAGGACGCATTGTTCAAACGGCTCAAGGGCGTGGTGAAGCGCAATTGGTTGGCCAATACCGCAACGCTGGCTGCTATCAGCCGAATCGCGCAAGTATTACAGGCGAATGCGATAGCGTCGGTGTTGCTGCCGCCACACGCACAGCTGCTCGATGATCGCAGCATGGCCATGCAGCCTGGTGCAGTGATCGCTTACCGGATTGACCGCAGCGATGCGCAGTTTGCGGTTTGGCTGTTGCATGCGCAGGGTTGGCGAAGTGCTAAGTTCAGCGTGCCGTATTGGTGTCTTCCCGGATTCATTGCCGCGACCAACAGTTTACGCTTGAACGCCGATGATCTGGCACTGGACCTGCAATGGTTTGAGAGCGGCCAGCAGGATAGTCACGGTACCGCTTCACGCCTGTTCCACGGTCAGACAATTAGCACGCTTGGTACGGTGGCAACCATACGTCTATTACTCACCGCTGCAGATATGGGATCTGAGCTTGTACGCGTGACTCGTGCCCTGTTGCTGTTGCACAAGACTTCTGACCACGCAGGATGGCGCTGCCTGTTGCAGCTGTTGCGCGAGCGTGAGAGCGGCTTTGCAGACCTCGTCGCCAGTTTCTCACCGGTACCGGCGATGTACAGTGTGGTTACGGTTTGCAAGGAGGAGGCTGTCCACAAGCGAGAGTTTCACGCTGCAAATGACACCCCTGCGACGACCTTGTGGATGCACTATCGACTGCGCTGGAAAGCTTATCGCGCTGCGTTGGGAGACGATTTCTCTTGTGCTGCTGCAATCCGCTGTCTGCCCGGCTATTTGATGGGCAAATGGAGCCTGCATCGCCTGCGCGAAGTGTTCCCGCGATGGTATGGCACATTAAGGTACCAGTGGCGGTTGCGCCATCCGTCGCGCGGCAAGCCGGGTTAAGGCTGTGAAGATTTTCGCGTATTGGGATAAGCCTGAGAGCATACCTGCCTACCTGCAATTGTGTGTCGCCACATGGCAGATTTATGGCGATGTGGACGCCGTCCAACTGATTACCGATGCGAACTTGCACGAGTGGATTGCCGACGGTGTGCTGGACATGGAAACGTTGGCCGACTACCCGATACCGCAGCGCAAGGATGCGATCGAGATTGCGATGCTGGCTCGCTATGGTGGGTTGTTCATCGACCTGGACACAATCTGCAGTGCACCGTTGTCGGCGTTGAAGGAAGCGCTTGCAGATGTCGAAATTGCACTCTACGGTTTTCATCTTTCCACCGTGGCCGCGCAACCGGGCTCGATGACCGTTGCCCGCTGGCTGGAACTGCTGCAGGCGACGCTGCGCGTACCGCGCGAGCAACTGATGGCAGCCACCGGGCTGACTTATACGGAGCTGGGAAATTACAGCTTCGAATTACTGCGCGATGAACTGGCGAGCGGAAGATGCGCAACGCCTGCTGAAAGGCCGGCGAAAGTCGTCAGGTTATGGCGTAAGTTACTGCGGCACCGAATGTTGAAATACAGCCGACAAAAATATATCGCACAACTCGATCCGCGTGGCACTGGTTATATCGCCGAATACGATCACCGCCGACAGGATACCCTGACTGCTAAGGAGCGTTACCAGAGTTTCTGGTTTGACCCGCATCTTCCATTGAGTGCGGTTACTGCAAAGGAAGCAGCCCTGATAGGCTTGCACCACAGTTGGACGCCGGCGCAATACTCCGTGCTGGGGTTCGCTGAATTGGCCGCAGACCAGTCTCTGCTTTCGCGTTATCTTCGCCATCTGCTCGAAGGCTATCCAGGGATGCGCACGGGAGAGAATTGCGCAGTGGATCTGACAGTATTTAAGGCGGCTACGCAGCAGCAGGTACTGGCGTAATGCCGCATCCGCTGAAAATGCTGGACCGCTGGTGGCAGAGTTTCTGGCAACCCATCAGGCGCTTTCTGGCGGTCAGCCGTTATTTATATGCCGTGCGCAACGATCCTGAGCTGCGACAAGTCTCCCGTTGTTATATTCACTGGCTGCCGTTGAATGTATTCTCTGAACCCGTGCAGTGGCTGCGTCAACTGCTGGGCACTCGCCAGCGTTATCGGCTTGAAAACCAGCGGCCCTATGATGTCTATGTACCGCACCTGGATGCCAACCCATTTCCGCATTGCCCGGATACCTGCGCCTTACTGGAATCTCGCTGGTTGGAGATTCATGCCGAGTACCTTGCGGTGGCTGGCCGGCAGGGACCACCGCCCAACCAGGCACATGTGCTTTCAGGCCGCTGGGGTACCTTCGATATGATGGCGATGGGGCAGGTTGTTGATGCACGGGCGCAGCAGTGCCCGGTGACCATGTCTGCTGTGCGCGCGCTGCCGCTGGTTGATATGGTTACCTTTTCCTCGCTGGCACCGGGCACGCGATTGCGGCCACATTTTGGCACCACCAATATCAAGCTGCGGCACCAGTTGTGCCTTGAACATGCCATCGGTGCGCGGATTCGGGTCGGTGACCAGTGGCGCAGTTGGCAGCAGGGCAAGTGCCTGGTGATTGACGACTCCTTCGATCATGAAGTGGTGCATGAAGGTGACGAGCGCAGGGTGGTGCTGCTGCTGGACTGCTGGCACCCACAGCTCACAGCGAAGGAGCGCGAATTCCTGCTACAGCTCTATCGGCACTTGTGAACAGACGTGGGGCTTGGCTACAATTGCTGCGTCACAGGGCCGGCATAGCTCAGTTGGTAGAGCAACGCATTCGTAATGCGTAGGTCCGGCGTTCGACTCGCCGTGCCGGCACCAATCAATACCGCCAGAAACAAAGCGCCACCTGGTGCTTTTGTTCAATTTTTCATGTTAGCGTAGCCTCTCCCGTTGTAGTGAATCCTTGCGTGTGGGGTAAAAGTCCGGTCAACTAATTCCATGCAGCTGGATACACGTGAAGGTTTAACCTATGGCAATGTCTCAAGCACGCTCAGGTTCATACGCATTCAGTGTGCTGCTGCCGCTACTGCTAATAGCCTGCAGCAACAGCTCTTCAACGGGTTCTGAGAGTGTTACCGGGGTCTCCTACTACATCGACTGCGATGCGACGACTCCGAGTGAGGGGACGATTGATGCGCCCTGGAGCGACTTCGAGGCGGCCAATTCGATTACGCTCGGACCAGGAGATCGCCTGCTTCTGCGCCGCGGAACTACCTGCAACGGCATGCTGAAGCCGCAAGGCTCTGGCAGTTCAGACAACCGTATCCTGATTGGCGCCTATGGGGAGGGGCCATTACCGCACATTGATGCAATGGGGACGAATACGGCGGCCTTGTACATCGAGGATATGTCGCACGTCATGGTAAAGGATCTCGAACTCACCAACCCCGGCAACCTCGATGAGCCGCACCGCGGTTTGTACCTGACAGCGGTTGAGGCCGTGGTGACGAATATCGAGATCAGGGAGTTATACATTCACGACGTGACCGGGTTGGTGAAGTTCAGCGGCACTGGTAAGTCCGGTGGTGCAATCATCGGGAGACCACTGGGTGGCCCGGAAGCGAAATTTGATGACGTGCTCATCGAGAACAACCGCATTGAAGACGTTGGCCGCAGCGGCATCTTTTTTTCTGGCTCGTCGGCAAAAAACCGACCACTCGCTGCGGAACCGTGGCCCGAAGGCGGCAGCGGAATTATCATCCGCGGGAATAAGCTGAAGCGACTGCAGGGGGATGCGATCGTTGCCCTTGCCACCTCCGGTGCGGTAATCGAGGACAATGTGGTCAGTGTCGGCAACCTTGCCGGCAAGGATTATGCGAGCCCGGAGCGTAACTGCAGTGCCGGTATCTGGACATGGAACGCCAACAACACGCTGATCCAGAGAAACGAAGTCTCCGGCTATCGCTTTGGGCAGAGCCCAACCGATGGCTGCGATGGCACCGGGTTCGACGTGGACAACCAGCAGGACGGTACCATCATCCAGTACAATTACAGTCACGACAACGAAGGCGGCTTTGTGCTGTTATGCAGCGATGATCTGCCGCATCGAGCGGAAGTGCGCTACAACTTGAGTATCGACGATGGAAAGGTGATCAACGCATCGCCGTGCAAGTTTCCCACCATTGGTACTTTCGACGGCATTCGCGTCTATAACAATACCTTTGTTCAGGCATACCCACATACTGCGCTTGAACTGACAGTGCTAAAAAAACTGGGTAACGCGGGGGATTTCCAGTTTGCCAATAACATCGTTTACGCAACTTCACCGCAGACGACCGAGCTCGCATGCGGTGATCGCTGCACCAACAATCTCTTCTATAACCTACCGCCCGTTGGCACCGAGTTCGTCGTTGGTGACCCCCTGTTCGAGGACGAGTCGTGGCGGGGGTCGGGACGCCGCGAAGCAGGGGCAGCCTTTCGAATCGGCGCTGGTTCGCCTGCTTTCGCCGCAGGTTTGGGAGTGATCGATCCACCACAAACGGATTATTTCGGCGACGAGATTCCACCGAACCCGGCGATCGGAATGCACCAGCCGCAATGAGTCTGCGTGTCCAGTGATCTGGCGATATCGGTGGTTCGCAAGATTCCAGACGTACGTGAAGGGCGGATTGTCGTGTGGAAAAATAGAGCGCTTATGGCGCTCTCTCCCACGGGATACCCGTTACGCGAGTTGCAGCAAAAGGCCGGCCAGATACCCTATCCGTCGGTGTACTGCTGCCGTTGACCACGCATAGTGCAAATGGTTTACTCATCAGAATAAAACAAGAGGGGTGCACTATTAAAAGAATATATTGTGGTCTGGTTCTGGGCTTTGGGTCGGTGTCGAGTGCCTTTGCCGGGCCTCCTGGACCAGTTGGCTTCTCGACACTTCAGATAAACTGGTCCGCTGCAAATGCCACTGCGGTCCCGACGATGAGTATTTATGGCATGCTGTTATTGGCTTGGCTGCTGGCCATTGTGGCGTTCAGGGTTTTGCGCGATCGAAGCTTGTTTGTACGTGCGATAGCTCCCCTCGCCGCCTTCGATGTTGCTGCGTCGTTCGCCTTTATGAGTGAACGCCCTGAAGCGGGTGGTATGGGGCCACCATCCGCTTGAAGCGTTGGTTGCGATGTCTGGTAGTAACACCGGCGTTTCACCGCACGCACCACTTCGCCGAAAAGCGCTGCACTGATTCGAATTACAGCGCTTGTGTCCCATGGTTCGATTACCTGTTCTCGACCTGTCAGTCCGGGCCCTCTGAGCAACAAAAGCTAGCGAAAATGGGGCTGGACACGCATACACCCAATGAGCAGCGCCTGGACGGCATGCTCTGCGCGCCGTTCATGCAACGGCTAAGAGATCTGAAATGACCTGGAAGCATGACGTGTACCGCCCTGCCCGCTTAGCGCCCTTTCTGGCGCTACTCACGGTACAGTTACTCCTGGCATCGACCACCGCCGTGGCCGCCGCCTGGGTTGCTGTTGGTGAAAACGGCACCATCATCTATAGCGCCGACGGCATCAACTGGTCAAATGCAGTCAGCCCCACGGCACAGACGCTGCGCGGTGTGGACTTCGATGGTGCCGGCACCTGGGCAGCGGCCGGCCAGAATGGCACTATCGTCAGCAGCACTGACGCCATTAACTGGGCTCAGCAAAGCAGCGGCAATACTGATGCCCTGTGGGGCACAACCTTCGCAGGCGGGCAATGGATCGTGAGTGGCGGCAACGGACGCATTGTCACCAGCCCGGACAGCATGGCCTGGACTTCAGTCAACTCAGGCTACGCC
Organism: Halioglobus sp.; assembly: GCA_041396025.1. GTDB lineage: Bacteria > Pseudomonadota > Gammaproteobacteria > Pseudomonadales > Halieaceae > Marimicrobium. Next base: position 172,690 of record JAWKZL010000008.1, read on the forward strand.
TTCACACTGTTTGATATTGCCTATGACGGCAGCGGCCTGTATGCCATTTCCGGCGACTCCGGTTTTGCGCCTTCCCTGCTCACCAGTAACGATGCGGTCACCTGGAGCCAGCGTACGCCCAACCCGAACAATGGTGAGGGCCTTTATGGGATCGCCTACGGTGCGGGCAAGTGGGTGGCGGTGGGGGATGTGGGCACCATATTGACCAGCGTCGACCCGGACTCCCGTACCTGGACCACCGAAACCAGCGGCACCTCCGAATACCTCAGGGATATCATATATAACGGTAGCAATCTGTATGTCGCGGTGGGGGAAGGCGGCGTGATCCTGACGAGTGCCGACGCGAGCATCTGGACTCCCCGTTCAAGCGGGACTACCAGCGACCTGTGGGGAGTTGAGTACGATGGCGCCGGACTCTATGTCATTGTGGGATTTGACGGCACTATTCTCAGCAGCACCGACGCGATTCACTGGACACCGAGGACAAGTCCGACCTCACAGCGCCTGAGAGATGTCGGTGTAGGAAGACTTCCACCGCCACCAGCGCCGCCCACTCCCGTGCCAACGCTGCCACTACCACTGCTGACTCTACTGGCGCTGCTGGTAGCCGGTGTCGGGAAAAAGGGGACGCAATTGTTTTTCAAAAGAAAAAGTAAAGAATAAATTTTCGCCGATTAGTCAGGAGTCCAGCTAGAGTGCACGCCAAAACCATTCCTGCAGAGGCTGACATTAATCGGTTGGAGGGTCACCGCTTTCCTGGCGGCACCTATAACGTTGCACACTGGGAAAATTTCCTACTCACCGAATGTACCGGGGCGGAGCTGCTGCCCGAAGACAGGGTACATCCCGTCGCACTCTTCCACTTGCCAATCACCGGGTCAGGCACTTCTATTGCCGAGATGTTTGCGCTGGGGCAAGCGGAATCCGATCTGTCTATCATGATAGAAAGTTACGATTGGGAGATGTTCCTGCCACTGCGTGAGGAAACCAACTATCAGGTGAGCGGGTGTATCAGCAGTGCGCAGCGCTGCGAGAACGATAACGGACAGATTTATGACCGCATCCAGTTCCGCTTTGAAGTGCTAACACCTGAGATGACACTGGCTGCGCGCACTACCATCACCTGGCACTACACGAGAAACACGCTGTGAGCCTTGCGGTAGGTGACAGCATTCCCGAGTGGGTGATGGACAGTGTTGCCCCTGAGCGCATGCGCACCATGGCGGCGCTATTGCGCGATCCGAATCCCATCCATTGGGATCGCGATGCCGTGGATTCACTGCCACTGGGTTTGGGCAAACGCACCATCAATCAGGGCCCACTGGGTCTGTCCTACATGATCAATATGCTCCATGCCTTCGCAGGGCCGGATTGCGTGCGGCGTATCGTGATGCGGTTTCCACAAGTGGTACTGGACGGCGAGCGTGTAATCGCGCGCGGTGAGATCACTGCATTGCGCGAGGAAAATGGCGAGCAACTGGCCGAATGCAGGATATGGCTGGAAGAGGAAAAGCGCGGCGTGCTGCTGGAAGGAACAGCCACTGTGCTACTCCATGAACTGGTCAGCATGAGTTTATGATGATAGGAATCTAGCCCTGACCGCGAAAATGAGGCTTTTTTGATTTTTCATGCTTTGACTGATCAATAGAGCAAGTAGCGCAGCAAGGAGAAGACGTGCAGTTCATGGAAGAGGCACATCGGTATGGCCCAGCACAAGTCGCGGGGGGCCATTGAATGACAGTAAATCAGCCCCATTGGGAAATTGGTTGCCAGTGTTGGCAGTCCAGGTTAAGCCGAGTCCAAAGAGTCCGCTTGTGGCGTTAATCGAATCGAGCGCACTATTCGACAGGCTCACACTATACAGACCATCAAGCGGGCCAGATTGCGACAGCATGCCCAACTCTGTCCCCGAACTAATAGCAAAGTACTGACCGGCAAGCTGCGAATAAAGGGCCGGTATCGTGATGGGGGAGGTTGATAGATCAATAGCGCCGTATTGAGTGCCGACAGGATTGGAAGACAGATCCGCAGCGATAGTCGCATCAAGTGCGCCAATCTTCAAACCGGGATTGGCATTGGTCGCGTATCGCAAGTCCAATTCGAGAGTGGCGCTATAGGCAGTTTCAATCATTCCGCTGAGATCGAACAGAAGATAGCCGACGCTGCTATTCACTGTAGAACTGCCGATGTTGTAGATGAACCAGAAGCCAAGGTCATTGAGCGGGTTGGTAGATGAATATTGAAGGGCAAAGCATCCAGGTCTGCCGCATGTCTCTTGTTGCCTGATCGATCCTGTTGTCGTTGGATCCAGGGTTATTAAACCGGCACATGCGCCTTGCGCCGACAAACATAGCGTCAGGGTAAGAATTGAAATCAATACGCTACGCATAATGACACTTTTGGAATGCAGTCATAACGAACCTCTTTCCAAAGGTGAAGGCAGTCAGAGCATGTAGGGAGTGCTGCCCTTACTGTCTGTGATACCGCCTTCCTTAACCAAGACTAGCATAGCTTTCATTCTTTAGATCGGAGGCGAGCCACAATCGGCGGGGCAATTGCTGGTATTTTCGGGGAAATCACAGCTGGCGTCTCCACAGACAGGTGCAGCTACACAACTCCCTGCAGAGCAAATGGTTCCACCTCCGCAAGTTCCGCAACTGCCACTGCAACCGTCGGTGCCGCATGACTTCCCTGAGCAGTCGGGCACACAGGTCAATGGACATTGCCAGCCTCCGAAGCCCGTGCATACCGGGTCTTCAAGGCCGCAATCCAAATTGGGAGGAATGAGACCCTCGTCAATCGCGTTGTCCAGGTCATTGTCGATACCGTCACACACTTCGGGTTGCGGACACTGGAACTGCGTTGCGCAGCTTTCGTTCAAGGCGAGAACACGCGACTCCGCGCAGGCATCCTCGGCCAAATTGGGCGCATTATTGCCGCAAGGGTCTGTCAGTTGTGAAATTTCAACTTCCACCCCGCTGTTATTCAGGTATTCCTGGAAATAGTCTGGAACCGGGACACTCCCTCCGGCAGCATTGTCGAGATTGACCACAGGCGTGGGCGGCGCACCGGCGTCCTGGGTGTAGAGCCCGACGGCAACCAGCGATAGAGATAAGCCAAAACTCAAGAGCATTCCCACCACTCTTCCCGCTTGGTGTTGGCGCAGGGCGCGGTAACCCAATCCGCCAACCGCCAGCGCCAGCAAGAGTAGCCACCAATGTCCATCGATTGGCACAGGCGCAGCTTGCATTGCGGATGTGGGCGCATAATTCATGCTTCCAGACTGGCCGTAGGAGAGACCGCTGAATACAGCTGTGATGAAGAAAGATACAACAGCCATTACGCGAAAGTTCATAGCAGATTCCTGTTGCCAAATACCGTGGAGATCAAAAACATAACAGCATTCCATTTTGGTTGCGAGTCATTCCGTGTGCTCATACGTATTGAATCAGTCTGGCGCCGCGAATGTGAATTCAATTGTAAGACTGCAGGTGCCGGGCATGACCGAACGAACATGCGTTGGACCATCATCAGTGTCGAATATCTTTTTATACATTTTTGCGATCACTCTGGCATAGTGTGGCTATCTCATTGCAATTGGACATTGGGGCAAGTATGAAAGGAACTCTGTTGCAGATTTTTATTCTCGTTGCCATCACATCTTTGTCTGGCTGTCGGATAGGTACTGCTGTATTTGAGGGTGGCGATGTGATTTCGGCCTCCGGCGAGCGCCATTGCTTTGAAGGCAGTACCTGTGAGTTCCAGGTAACGGACAGCAATTTTACCGAGTCCTTTACTGCCAAACCCAGAGCTGGCTTTGAGTTCGTCAAGTGGAAGACAGGCAATGGCTTTTTTTGTGGAGGCTCAACCAATCCGACGTGCAACATTTCCAATGTGGGAAGTGAAGGGAATGCAGGCGCAGAAGCGCTCATCGCATCAGACGAAATGTTCTACCTTATGCCTGAATTCAAATGCGTATTGCAGCACTGCCCCTTACGCCCCGACCCGAACTGGCGTGCGCTGGATGAAGCGTTGGTGGCACTGGAGGACGCGAAAGAAATTGTTGCCGCTTACGTCGCTGAAAATGGTCACGGTGCAGCTGACGCGTCGGTTTATGGCATCAACCTGAGTTCGCGAAATAGTGACATGCTCCATCGCTTGAAGATAAGCGCTGACACCGGGACCAGTGACGGCCACATTTTTTATATTACCGCTGAGGTATTCAAGAGTGTCTGGGAAGGTGGTACTCCCAATGCAGCTGAAATAGGCGCATTTTCGCTGTCTGGTAGTACCAATTGGGATCATTCGATGACCTGGGACTGTATTCCCGCAGGTGCGCCTGGCTCGTCCTATCCCGCTGCGATTTCGGAACCTTATTTACCGCTCAACTGCCGTGGATAGGGAATTATCGTTGTGGTTTCGTATGGGACCAAATTTGGACTCGCGGACGGGCAAGGATTTCGGCCGCTGTCGCCTGCGAGGGGACACTAAAAAACCCGCCGCAGCGGGTTAGTGTGACAAAGCGATGTCTCAGTCTCTCAAGCCAACCTGATTCTCTGAGGACTGATTACGCAGCACTTCTGCCAGAGCCATTTCCATCTGCAGAATACGTTCTTCTTGTTGGCGGCTTACCGCTTCCTGCTTCTGGATAGTTGACGCCTGCTGTGCAAGGGTATCGCGTAAAGTAGAAATCTCTTCCTTCTGCTCTTTAGCCACCGTCGTAAGCACCGCCACGATATCCATCGGCGAGAGTGACTTGTGGTCGTTGGTTGCCACCAGTTCGGGCACGTCTTCGGCAATGAATCCCACATACTCTTCATCACGCGAATTCTTATAGACGTAGCGCACAGGCGACAAGCCTGCCAGCGCCTCGTTGGCATCCTCGGTGCTGAGGGTTTCGATATTGTCCTTGAGTTCACGCGATGAGGCATTCGTCCAGACGCCGCCCGTGGTCAAGTGGGCACCGTTCCACAGCGGAGAGCGTCACCCGCAGGCACCGTACCAGTGCCGATTCCCAGCTTGTTGTTCGGCGGGGGTGGCACTCATCTGCCCGTACAGCAGCGGTGTCGTGGAATTGTTTGAGATGTAGAGCCTGTTGCTGCCTGTTTCATTAGCGCCGGCAAGTTGTCCAATAAAGACATTGCTGCTGCCTGTCGCGCTGAACGCTCCAGCAATTGCTGCTAATCGCGACATTGTTATTCCCTGGTGGTGTTGGAATACAGCGCCAGATAGCCCTGGCGGATGCCAGTGCCCGTTGTGTTGCTGTAACAGACTTAACGGACCCATGGCGTTATTGGCGTTGCCGCCGGTATTATTAAACAGCGCCGCGTTGCCCATCGCGTTGTTATTGCCGCCGGTGGTGTTGCTATAGAGCGAATTGATCCCACTGGCCGTGTTGTCGTTGCCGGTGGTGTTGGAATAGAGCGATTCAGAGCCACTAGCCGTGTTGTTTTTACCGGTGGTATTGCGATATAACGAGCGCGCACCATAGCCGCGTTGTAGATTCCGTCGTGTTGGCTGCCAGAGCATTTGAAACCAAAAGCAGCATTATCAAAACCTTTCGTGTTCGAGTAGAGCGAGTAATCGCCACTGGCTGTATTTTCTTTCCCGGTGGTGTTTGGGCGAGAGGAATATGCTCCGCTGGCTACGTTGTTGACGCCGGTGGTATTAGAATTCAGCGAGTAATAGCCATTTGCTGTGTTGTAGCTGCCGGAAGTATTGGAACCGAGGGAGAAACTACCACTGGCCGTATTGTAATCGCCCGTGGTGTTTCCACAACGGAGGCAGCCGCTGGCCGTGTTGTCAGCGCCTGTAGTGCTGGAATAGAGTGACTTATAGCCACTGGCCGTGTTGTTGACTCCGTTGGTGTTTGACCAGAGGGAGTAAGAACCGCTGCCCGTGTTATAGCTACCACCAGAATTGTAGAGGATAGGTGCCGCTGGCCGTGTTGTTTTGCGGTAGTGCTGGAAGCGAGCGACCCAACGCCAATGGCCGTGTTGCTGTCGCTGGTAGTGTTGTCTTGGAGCGCAGAGACACCACTGGCAGTGTTACGGATACCGGAAGTATTCGAGTAGAGTGAATATTCACCAGTAGCCGTATTATCTGAGCCGGAAGTGTTGAAATAGAGCGCACTATCGCCAAAGGCAGAGTTATAGTCCCCGGTGGTATTGCTGAAAGGCGTTTGTGCCGTATTTAGTAATACCGGCTTGAGCCAGCACTGTGTGGAGCACATCACCAATGCACTGCGAGACCGAGAAAAATCGCGTTCTTTTGTTGTTTTTTTTCATAGCTGCCTTCCCATTTTTTGGTTTGTTTTGAGTAGGGTAGTGACTTGGCGCTTTCCCGGCTTGTGATGTCACATTGTGGGTGTTTAGCCTTAATGGTCAGTCAAGCATATTTCGTTCCAAATACAAGTAAAGATGAGGTAATCAACGATCTTTGAGCCGTGGTCAAGTGGTAGGGTTTTTGCTGTGTCAAAAAAGCTGACATCGCAACAACAGTGCATACGGTGCCACTGCGTTGGAATGGTTGGTCAGCGACAGGCTGTAAAATCCTTAGGAGTCCGTGGGTACTAATGTCCCTTGGGAGGTGGTAAGGAACGAAACCTGGACTTCAGAGTGCACTGCTAAAAGGGCAGATGTCGCCTAACAAGAGACATTAAAAAACCCGCCGCAGCGGGTTAGTGTGACAAAGCGATGTCTCAGTCTCTCAAGCCAACCTGATTCTCTGAGGACTGATTACGCAGCACTTCAGCGAGGGCCATTTCCATTTGCAGCATCCGTTCATCTTGCTTTGCCAGAGCCTCGCGTAAAGCGAGAATCTCTGCTTTCTGCTCGGCGACTTGGTCATCTTTTTCAGCCATCTTCGCTTTCTGTTCTGTAATCTCTGACTGCTGGTCTTTAGTCACCGTCGTCAGCACCGCTACGATATCCATCGGCGAGAGGATTTGTGGTCGTTGGTTTGCCACCAGTTCGGGCACGTTCGGCGGATAAAGCCCACATACCTCATCGCGTGAATTCTTATAGACATAACGAACGGGCGACAAGCCTGCCAGCGCCTGGTTGGCATCCTCGGTGCTCAGGGGTTGGATGTTGTCCTTGAGTTCACGCGATGAGGCATTCGTCCAGACGCCGCCTGTGGTGAGGTGCGCTCCATTCCACACGGCTATGGTGTCCCCCGCTGCTACCGTACCGGTGCCAATACCTAGCTTTGTTGTTCGCTGCGGTGGCACTCATCTGACCGTACAGCAGCGGCGTGGGTGGCATTGTTCGAGATGTAGAGCCTGTTGTTGCCCGTTTCGTTGGCGCCAGCGAGTTGTCCGATAAAGACATTGCTGCTGCCTGTTACGCTGAAGGCGCCAGCACCGTTTCCAATCGCGACATTGTTATTCCCCGTGGTGTTGGAGAACAGCGCGAGATAACCCTGGGGGAGTTACCGGAGCCCGTTGTGTTGCTGTACAGGCTTGACGGCCCCATGGCGTTATTGGCGTTGCCCCCGGATATTTTTAAACAGCGCCGCGTTGCCCATCGCGTTGTTGTTGCCGCCGGTCTTGTTGGAGTAGAGCGAATTGATGCCGCTGGCCGTGTTGTATTCGCCGGTGGTGTTGTTCGCGAGCGAATAGTAGCCAGTGGCCGTGTTGTAGTAGCCGGTGGTGTTTGAATAGAGCGAAGCATAACCGCTGGCCGTGTTGTAGTAGCCGGTGGTATTGGAAAAGAGCGAAGAGGAGCCACTGGCCGTGTTGTTGTTACCGGTGGTGTTGAAATAGAGCGAATAGAAGCCACTGGCCGTGTTGTTGGTGCCGGTGGTGGTGTTCCGGAGCGAAGAGGAGCCACTGGCCGTGTTGTTGTTGCCGATGGTGTTGGAACGGAGCGATCGATAGCCACTCGCCGTGTTGTTGGTGCCGGTGGTGTTGGAATAGAGCGACTCAGAGCCACTGGCCGTGTTGTAGTAGCCGGCGGTATTGAAACGGAGCGAAGAGGAGCCACTGGCCGTGTTGTTGGTGCCGGTGGTGTTGGCACTGAGTGAAGTATAGCCACTGGCTGTGTTTTCGTTACCGGTGGTGTTGCCAGAGAGCGAAAAAAACCCACTGGCCGTGTTGAAGATGCCGGTGGTGTTGGCACTGAGTGAAAAAGAGCCACTGGCAGTGTTGCCGTAGCCGTCGGTGTTTAAATAGAGCGAAGAATAGCCAATGGCCGTGTTGTCGGTGCCGAGAGTATTGTTCCGGAGCGAAAAAGCGCCATTGGCCGTGTTGGCGTAGCCGATGGTGTTTAAATAGAGCGAATAATAGCCAAAGGCAGAGTTATCAGTCTCGATATTGTTGAGAAGTGCGTTTGTGCCGTATTTCGTAACACCCGATTGAGCCAGCACCTGTGCGGAGCACATCACCAATGCACTGGTGAGACAGAAGAAAATCGCTGTTCTTTTGTTGTTTGTCTTCATAGCTGCCTACCCATAGTTTGGTTTGATTTGAGCCCGGTAGAGTCCTGGCGCTTTCCCGCTTTGTGATGTCATAGTGTGCGTTTTTAGCCCTGAAAGTAAGCCAAGCACATTTCGTTCCACATACAAATAAAGATGAGGTAATCAACGATCTCGGAGCCGTGGTCATGCGGAAGGGTTTTTGCTTTGTCAAATAAGCTGACATCTCAGTGACAGTGCATGAAGTGCTGGAGCGTTGGAATGGTTGGTCAGCGACAGGCTGTAAAATCCATAGGAGTCCACGGGTACTAATGTCCCTTGGGAGGTGGTAAGGAACGAAACCTGGACTTCAGAGTGCACTGCTAAAAGGGCAGATGTCGCCTAACAAGAGACATTAAAAAACCCGCCGCAGCGGGTTAGTGTGACAAAGCGACGTCTCAGTCTCTCAAGCCAACCTGATTCTCTGAGGACTGATTACGCAGCACTTCAGCGAGGGCCATTTCCATTTGCAGCATCCGTTCATCTTGCTTTGCCAGAGCATCGCGTAAAGCGAGAATCTCTGCTTTCTGCTCGGCGACTTGGCCATCTTTTTCAGCCATCTTCGCTTTCTGTTCTGTAATCTCTGACTGCTGGTCTTTAGTCACCGTCGTCAGCACCGCTACGATATCCATCGGCGAGAGTGATTTGTGGTCGTTGGTTGCCACCAGTTCGGGCACGTCTTCGGCGATAAAGCCCACATACTCCTCATCGCGTGAATTCTTATAGACATAACGAACGGGCGACAAGCCTGCCAGCGCCTGGTTGGCATCCTCGGTGCTCAGGGGTTGGATGTTGTCCTTGAGTTCACGCGATGAGGCATTCGTCCAGACGCCGCCTGTGGTGAGGTGCGCTCCATTCCACACGGCTATGGTGTCCCCCGCTGCTACCGTACCGGTGCCAATACCTAGCTTGTTGTTCGCTGCGGTGGCACTCATCTGACCGTACAGCAGCGGCGTGGTGGCATTGTTCGAGATGTAGAGCCTGTTGCTGCCCGTTTCGTTGGCGCCAGCGAGTTGTCCGATAAAGACATTGCTGCTGCCTGTTACGCTGAAGGCGCCAGCACCG
>JAWKZL010000009.1:0-181006 GCA_041396025.1 Halioglobus sp.
CACGCTTGGGATCACTGTGGTGAGGAACCGAGAGATCTCGGAATCCGTCGAGTTTAAAACACGACCGCAACGAAGGATTTCAAAAGAAGCGCAGTCGATACACGGCATTACGAGCGAACAGGCTGCCGAATTTGAATCCTTCAATTCTCTGTGGCAAAAGATTGCCGAATACCTGAAGGATCAACTAATCGTTATTCACAACGCGAGCTTTGACTGGCCGATTCTTTTGAATCAAGTGGCGCGATACGGATTAGAAATGCCGCCAATTCAAGGAGTATTTTGTAGTCAGAAAGCGGCTATTCCCTGGGCGCAGGCGATGAATTTACCGTGCAGCCAAAGAGGTCCGTCAATGGACACATTGACGAAAGCATTGGGCGTTGAAGACCTCAGAGCGAAGAGCCATGGAATTCATGGGGCAGCGATTGATAGCCAGCAAGCGGCTCAAGTGACAGAGGTGATGAGACGCCAGAGAAATAGGGAGTGGGTCTAAATCTTGAATAATTATGATTATCGAGAAGTGCAAATATGTGCGATGACGACCCAAATCGGACGTTTATGATATCAAGAGGACAATGCCAAACGCGCCCTCGAGCTCAGGTAAATGTTTGGAGCTGTAATTGATAAAATGGATAAGCAACAAAAAAAATGAAATCTCAACTGAAAAAAAGGGCAGTCTCTCCAGACTTGGTTATTTATTCCAGAGCTGGAGATACATTTCACTACCGGTGGGCAGCTAGGCGTTGCCTGCGTTTACTGGATTTCAACTCCAAGCTAGAACAGATCACGATAGAGGGCTCCAAAGAGCCAAAGTTGGATGGTGAATATGTTATTGATACCGCTGAATATAGCGCTGATGACATCAACGGCCAATCCGTTGAATACTTTCAGTTAAAGCACTCTACTACACAGCTCGATAAGAACTTTACTCTGAGTGGCCTCAAAGAGACTATCGAAGGGTTTGCCAATCGCTTTAGGCATTTGGATAGAAATCCGCACAATATCTCCAACATAAAATTTACGATTGTTACCAATCGTCCGATTAGCCCAAAACTTAAAAGTTTGGTAATGAAGTTGGCCTCTGGTGAATCCGGCGGCACAAATTTTGATAACACCATAAAAGCCTATACCAGGCTGAAAGGAAAAAAGCTGACGGCATTTTGCCGCAGTCTACAGCTTATTGATGGCGAAGGTGATTATGATGCGCAAAAGCATGATCTTCATCGAGAGCTTTCCAGGCTAACATGCGAGGCTGCCGATACCAAACCATTGCTTAGCCTTGTTGAGTTGGTCAGGACGCGTATTGAACCCAAAAGTACCCGAAAAGATATTAACAAAAATGATGTGCTGGAGCAGTTTGGGCTAACCTCGGAAAAAGCTCTCTTTCCTGCACCTCCATTGTTTGAAAAATTGTCAGCAACTATTGCGCGCGAACAACATGACAATCTGTATCAATCGATTATCGATCTTCAATCATCTTTTTTGATATTTAAGGCTATAGGCGGCACAGGCAAGTCTATTATCTGTAATCAATTGATTGATCGATTCGGCGATGGCTCTTTGGCCGTGGCCTATGACTGTTTTGGCAACGGCGGATACCGAAAACTCAGTGAACACAGACACAGAGTCTGCGACGCATATGTGCAGGTTGCAAATCAGCTCGCTCAGCGGGGCTTATGTGAGCCGATGATACCTGTTAAGCGCGATCAGGATGACAAGTTAACCCAAGCGTTTTTAATGCGATTAACGCAGGCGATTGAAAAACTACGCGAGAGCAATAAAGACGCCTTATTGGTTGTCCTATTTGATGCGGTAGATAACGCAGAGATGGCTGCGCGAGAATTTGGCGATCGCTGCTTTGCCAGCCATCTATTGCGAGAAATACTGCCTGAAGGTTGTCGGGTTGTCTACCTGTCAAGGCCAGAGCGTGTCCATTTATTTAACCCGCCGGATTCAATTCTACAAGTAGAAATTGAGCCGTTTAGTAACACAGAATCTCTTCAATACCTTCAGACCAAATACCCTGATGCTTGCCTAGTAGATGCTATTGAATTCCGCCGATTGACCGATGGCAATCCGCGCGTGCAGGCCAATGCATTAGCGCTTGGCAAAAAATCCATTGGAGAAGTTCTTGCCTATCTAGGGGCAGGTGGCAATACCGTTGATAGTTTAATCGAGGAACAACTTAAAAGCGCAGTTACCAAAGTGAAAGAGCTATATCCACAGAGCTTTGAGCAGCATGTTGAAGATATATGTACTGGCTTGGCATCGCTTCCACCTTTTGTTCCTCTTGAGGTATTGGCTGCTGCATCGGGTACGTATGTCGCGGCAGTCAAAAGCTTTATCGCTGATTTGGGCAGACCACTCTGGTTAACCGATAACTATGTGCAGTTCCGGGACGAGCCAACAGAAACCTGGTTTACCAGAACCTACGCAGCTGCACCGGAACAAATCAAAACCTACATTGCTAGATTGGAGTCGTTAGCTGGTGACATGTCCTACGTGGCAGAGGCACTGCCTTCGCTACTGCTAAAATCCGGACAGTATGATGCGCTGATAGCGCTGGCTTTGTCAGAAGATAAGCTGCCAACACATAATCCCGTCGATGCAAGAAGTATTCAAGTTTACCGCCTGCAATTTGCGTTTAAAGCCGCGTTGAAGGCTAAGCAGTATGCGGATGCATGTAAATTAGCTCTACGAGCGGGTGAAGAGGTAGCTGGCAGTAATCGACAGCTGGAGATTTTATCCGCGAACATTGATCTTGCTACTCGCTTTTTATCACAACAAAGGGTGATGGAGCTGGCTCATCAACGCAATATGTATGGTGCATGGTACGGTTCCGAAACGTTGTATTCCGCCGCATTACTTTCGTCGATTCCAGAATGCGAGGGAGAGGCGCGCAGTTATTTGCGCTCAGGCTGGCACTGGTTGACCCGCTATTTTGAAGAACGAGATAAGGGAGGCGATGCTCATAGCAATGATAAGTTAGAAGATTGTGATGTGTTGGCCATGCTTTTTTGCCACTACCAGCTTGATGGCGAAGAAGCCGCCGTCGAGTTTATACAACGATGGCGCCCTGACGAACTTATTTACCGAGTGATGCGTGAATTTTCAGAAAGGCTTATAGATGCATCGGAATTTGTAGCGCTGGAAAGAATGGCACTTTATGGCAAGGACTGTCCAGGCTTGGTTATCGCGATAAATCATGAGCTTTTGAAGATCGGCCGAACGTTGGAAAAAAAATGCCTGATACACACGTTAAACAGAATTGTCGGCCCGAAAAAATGGCTGGAAAAGTCCAATGATAACTTTGATAAATATCATATTAGTATCAGTGCTTACTTGTCGTTTTTTGAAGCCTGCATTATCAATAAACTATCAACAGCCAAAATCAGTCGTGCACTCAATCACTATATTAGTGAGCCAAGAATACATACGATCAGTGATAATTGGCATAGTGAGAATAGAAGCGAATTTTTTAGAAGCATAGCAATTCGCGCCTGTATCAAGAATAACTATGATTTTACTGTTGTTGATATTGCACCAAAGAGTTGGCAAAAGGAGCCCCAGTCACATCGAGATAACGAGGAATTGAAGGATGCCAACAAGGTCATTGAAGCGCTACTGCCCTGGTATATGGTCAGGGCCAAGCTGTTAGCAGGAAAACGCCTCTCTATCGATAAGTGGCATCAGCATGCGCAGGAAATATCTTCGCGAAATCTAAAGGCGCGTTACCGAGAGTATGATCCCATCCCGTTTGAAATCACCGAAGCACGTTTTTTTAATCTGTTGCTGGCGAAAGGCAATGTGGACTCAGAACTCATTAAGCTGATTGAAGGTATACAAAATGGCAGCCTTAAGTTTCGACATCCCGATAAATTGCGTGCTTTACGACTAGCTCACCGGAGCCGTAGATTGCAGCCTATCGCCGATAGTCTTGAGAACTCGTGCTATCAAGCCTTACAGATTGTTGATGAAGAACAAGGGCCTGTGGAAACCGCCAATGGTCTTATCTTGCTGTCGCGGGCCGTACTGGCATCCAGTGAGGCAGATGCCGAAGTTTATTTTGAAAAAGCTATAGAAGTTGTTTCACGCTTTGGCGATGAAGCTGTTGAACGATGGGAAGCAGTTGTTAGTATCGCCAAGTATTGCGCTTCTGGTGGGAATATGGGGCCTGTGCAGGCCTACCGCTTCATGCGTTGTGCTGAGCTGATTGGCAATACCGTAACAAGAGAGAAGCATTGGGACAGGGATGAGGCAATGGCAATCTGCTTCCATCTTTGCCCGACATCAGCATTTGCAATTGCCAGTCGCTGGAATGATAGAGCCGTTGGGCGTTCAGGGCGTATGCTTGCGGCTTTACTCGGAGCAGCACTGAATGCCAATGCAATCTCTCCTTCTTCCGCTTGGGCTTTGGCCGCAATGCCGTTTGACTATGGTTTGGTTGATTTTGCTAGCCAATGTATCGCCAAAGAAACGCAGGTAGACAGACGGAAAATTATTTTTAGGGACTTGGTAACACATTATCGTCAACGTGGAATTACCGGAGGTACATGGAATGCGATTGACAAATTAGCTAAAGCGTACGGTCTCCATCATGAGACTTTGGAGCAGTTGGAGCTATTAACCGGCAAAGAGAAAGAGGCCGAAATATTGATTCCGGGGCACTCCTTGCTTGAAAAGGATAATGCTCACGGTAGTAGTGAAGAATTATATGGTGATATTGATTTTCTCTCTGACGATGGCTTACGCGAGGCATCTTGTAGATTTGAAGCACTGCAAGGTCCGAGGGATTTTGAAGGTCTGTGGCGGTATGCCGCAGGTAAAGTATCCAACGCAACTGCTGTTAAGTATTTGTCGTTGATTGCCAACGCTGAGTATTTAGATTTATATGAGATCCGCGCAGCAATACGAACCTTTCCCGATGCTTTAAAGAAAAGGCCTGGCGTACAGAAAGTATGGCCAAATATAGTTAAAGCCGTCGCAGAACGCTTTCCCGACGACTTTATTCAGTGTTACCACCGTCGATGGGCATTAAAGGATATTGGCACAGACGATACTACACTTAATGCTGTTCGAGAGGGAGTGCTAAAGAGCTTATCGGAATCCACTGGTCTGGAGTCTGCCAGTACCTTTTACGGCTTTGCCGGTTCCTGTGTGCAAGAGATTGCGATGGAAGAAGCGGAATTGCTGTTTGATTTTGCACTGACCCGATTTGAACTGCATATGGAGAATGACTATGCAGATGGTCCGTGGAGAGTTGAATTGAACCCACCTGAGAAAATCACTGCATCGCTAACAGGTTATATCTGGGGTTGTTTAGGTTCGCCTGAATCGTTCGAGCGTTGGAGTGCTGCCCATGCGGTTAGGCGCCTATACCAGTTAGGCTGCCTACAGGAAATCGATGCGTTGATAGAATGGATGTGCAGAGGGCAAGTTAACGCGTTTATTAGTGGCAATCACCCCTTCTACAGCATGCACGCTAAGCAGTATTTGCTGATAGCGCTGGCGCGCTGTGCGGCTGACACTCCTACTTTATTGGCGAAGCATAGTAAAACCTTCTGCGATATTGCATTGCATGGTGAATGCCATATTCTAATACAGCACTATGCCGCAGCTATTGCGTTAGCGATCGCGCAGGTTACGCCAACAGTTTATAAGCTCGATATTATCAACCAGTTGAAGCAAGTAGGTAAAACACCATTTCCAATAGAAATAGCTGAAGATTATTACGAAAAGCGCAATTCCCCTTGGCATCAGCAAGGTAATGTTGACTCGTCCCTGGATTTGTCTTTTGCACATGACTTTTCTCAATATTGGTTTGAGCCTTTAGGAGATGTCTTTAAGGTGCCAGGCAAGCAGGTTGAGGAACTAGCTACCCATGTCATTTTAAAGGATTGGCAGCTTCCTTTTGTGGAGCGTTATATCACTGATCCAAGAAGGGAGCTATGGAATAAGCGGAGGGATAGAAGTACCTGGCATAGCCATTCCAGTTACCCAAAAATCGACGACTACTGCTTTTATCTGTCATATCACGCCATGATGACAGTCGCTGCCAAATTATTGAAGACAATGCCTGTGATTCATTCCCGCGACTCGTGTGAGGATGAATGGCAAGAATGGATTGGCCGACATTACTTAACACGAGATTACGAATACTGGTTAGCTGACAGGCGAGATTTTATCCCTGCTGTGCGCAGACAATGGCTAAACGATAAGACGGACAAAGATTGGTGTTGGCAGATCTGGCCCAAGGACTTCCTCGACGTATTGCTAACTGAACAACAGGGCAAAACGTGGTTAAACATTGCGGGTTCCTGGGACGAGTATCGCGATGGTCACAATGAATCCATCTATATTTCAAGCAGACTGGTGTCAAGCTGGGCGTCAGGGTCTTTACAACGGGCTATTATCCATCATCAAATTGATGTGTCGGAAAGTAAAAGTCTTGCTCATTTTGATAGTCGGGATTACGACCATTCTGCCGAAAATCCTTTCAAATTGAAACACTGGTATACACAAGACAATCGCCAAGGCAGGGTTGACGAGTTTGACCCTTATGCGGGTGCGCTTGATTATCCACCCATCATGCTAAATCAGGACATTGCGTTACAACTCAAGCTGACACCTGATAGTGAAAGTCGCTATTGGTACGATGCTGATACTGATAAAGCGATGCTATGTAGTCAACTATGGAGTGAGGATAAACCAGAGCGCGAAGATAATGACTATTGCAGCAAAGGTAAACGGCTGCAGGCCGCATTAACGCTGTTGAAGAACCTATTAAGCACTTTGGATATGGACTTAGCTATTCAGGTAGATATTCGTCGACAGTTAACCGGTATACATAGGGATAGAGATAATGATTTTGGATATACCTTCCCATATAGAAAAATTTATATCCTCTCAAAAGATGGAAGACTTAGAGACACAAGAACATCTTTTATGCTTAGGGAGAAGGTTAGAGAACAACCTCAAAGAAAATAGTGGCGATGAGATAAGTATATGGATGGCTCATTATATTGCTGAAAAAATGTCAGCCATAAGCTCTGCTCGCGGTAAAGCAAAAGCCACTGCGCAGCGAGAATGTTATGAGGCGATTTTAGTGCTATGGGATTATCAAGGCCGCTTCCCAAATAACATAAGACCGTTCAGGAATTTTGATCCAATTTTTCGGGCAATGGCACATATTGATCCCAATAAAACCACACCTTCTTTTTTTAGAATCGAGAATAGAGATAAGCAGGCCCCCGATGAAATTGAACAAGCAATTGAGTTTATAACCAACTTGGATGCGGCGGCTCGAATCATGATTTCGTTTTTTGTTCGAGAATCGATATTGCATGCAAGTGATGAGTCAACATTGGAGTGGCTTAAAGGTATTAATGGGGTGGCCAAGTCGGATGAGGCTAGAATCATTTTACAGCTTTTACCTGAGCTTGATGATAAAGAGACAGCACAGGTTAAAATTGAGAAAAGGAAGATTGAACTATCTGAACATATCAACCGGCTAGAGGCATTCGAGGGCCTAAGTAGTTTGATTAAGTCTGTATTTAAAGCTGAACTGGAAAAACTTTAGACGGAACATTAGATATCAATTTTCATGTTTTGAAATTCCAAGTACAACCATGCAATTCAATGTCCGCTTATTTTCTCAAGCAGACTTAACTGAGGGTTCGAAAACCACCCCACCCATTGAATAGATTTCCCATCGCCCATCCCAACTAATTTCCGCACTATGCCCCGTAACAACTCACGGGAGACGCAGTGCCATGAAAAGTCAATTCTGGCCATCTTCTTTTCTGATTCTGGGCCTGTCAGTCACGCCGACCGCGTTCCCTGATGCGGACGCCGAGCGCGAAGCACTGGCGCAAATCATCCATGAGCTCAATGCCCTCGAGCCGTTGATCAAGCAGGCTGAGACAAACGCCGAGGAAGATTCCCGTATCCGCTTTCGTTATGACTGGCTGCGTCAAGACCTAAAGCAGATCAAGGACGGCATCGACTCGCATATCGATTCTCCCCGCGCTGAGCCACGCACATTTCCGCCCCTGCGCGGTGATTACCGTCGATAGGTCTCGCACATGACCGCCGCACAGCAAACTGCATTTGAGGCTGGCTCAGGGATTATCCCAGGCACGATGCTGACTGCTATCGCGTCGATGGTTCTGGTATTGGCGTTCGTCTGGGTGATCTGGGTGGCTTTAGGCACTTTTCGGGCTTGGCAGGAAGGGCAGGCCACGATTTTCGATCTGACGTGGAGCACCCTCCGGGCAAGCATTGTTTTGATGGTTTTGGGTTTCTATTTGCGGTGAGCCAATCGAGAAAGTCCGGTAAGGGCAGGCGGTGGTGCATCGCAGTGGGATGCGGGGATAGGCCCCATTTTAATCAGCGTTACAAAAGAGGACAGTTGTTATGGCTACATCCAATACAAAATGCGGTTTCACCCAGAAATCTGCTGCCGTGTGTAAGCCGTTACTGGCAACGGCCGCGGTCTTTTTCCCACTACCACTCTGGGCGGTGCTGCCGACGCCGGTCGCGCCGAGTACCGCTCCGCCGGCGGGCGACTGGATCGGCCTGATTCAAGGCTACATCAAAGATGGTGGCTTAGTGCTCGGACTGGCCATTGCGGTTCTGGGTTTTCTTTGGATCGCGTACCTGGGTTTCGCAAAATTCAATGAAGCCCGCCAAGGCAAGGCGGAGTGGGCTGAAGTGGGGGTCCTGGGGATCGTCGGTGCAATAGTGCTGATCTTCGCCAGTTATCTGCTCACTGAAGCGGCTGGCGTTATTTAGTATCCAACGTCAAAAACAGCCGGGGGTAGGAGACGTGAATGTCCAACAACCATGAAATTCTGGCGGATCGGCTCAATGCCGAGCCCGCCATCTTCAAGGGTTGCTCATCCTCTGAGCTGGGCATGATTGTGGGCTTGGCCATTGTGATATGGCTGCCCCTCAGTCTTTTACTGGCCTGGTTGCTGGGCGCAATCACGATGGGATTTGGTATCGCCGGTGTCGGTGTGGTGGCCACTGTCGTAGTGATGGCAACGTGGTTTCAGCGTATCAAACGCGGGCGGCCTGAAGGCTATTACCAACAATGGATACGTATCCGTCTGCAGACAATGGGGCTATATCGCACGCCTTGGGTATTACGTAGTGGGTCCTGGGATATTGGGAGAACGCAGTATGCGCCGCTACCGACTCGAGATCGATAATGTGCGGTCCCATTTGCGGTCCCTTTGGATCGTCATCGGCTTGCAAGGCCTGATCATACTCGCGCTCTGGATTGGATGGAGTCAGGCGCCAAAGCAGCTGAGGGTTTATGTGCCGCCCGATCTGCGATCGGGTGCGGTGCTTGCGGCCGAGGAAGTGCCTCCGGCCAATGTCTATGCCTTTGCGTTCTACATTTTTCAGCAACTGAATCGCTGGCCCGAAAACGGCGCAACGGATTACGGCAGTGCAATTTTTCGGATCTCACCTTACCTGACGCCTCGCTACCGCAATGAGTTGATCGAGGATATGGAGCTGAAGGCCAGACGGGGTGAGCTGGCCTACCGGGTGCGCGGAGTCCATGAAGTACCCGGGCATGCCTATGAAGAGCGCCGCGTTGACGTGTTGTCCTCCGACACCTGGATTGTCTGGATGGATCTGGATTTGCTGGAGTCGGTGAAGGGCATGACCGTTAAGAAGACGACCATCCGCTACCCGGTTCGCGTGGTGCGACAAGCTATCGACCCAGAAACCAATCCCTGGGGCCTGGCACTCGACGGGTACGCAGGTGAAGGCCCGCGTCGATTAACGGACGCCGAATTGGCCGGGCGCGACGCCAATGGCACCGACGCTAAATAAGGAATCGTGCGGATGAAAGTCGCTTGTATCTACTCTGCAGTCACATGGTTCGTCCTGCTTTGGTTATGCTTCCCCTTGGCGTCCTTTGCTCAAGTCGATGACTCGGCATCGAACAGTCCTGAAAGGGTTGTCTGGCGCAACGCGCCCATTGCTATCCCGTTGGTAGTGGGCGAGGAGCGTCTAGTCCATTTCTCCGATTCGGTAAGCATTGGTCTACCGCAGGCACTGACACCGTTGCTGCGCACTCAAAGTATCAACGGCACGTTATACCTAATGTCCAGGCACCCTTTCGATACCACCCGCGTCATGGTGCGATCGGAAACGGATGGCCCGGTGTACGTCCTTGATATTTCATCGGAGCCTGGCGGATCAGAGAGCCGCTCCTTACCTGACGTGGAGATACTGCTGGAGACACCGCGAGAGTCCGGTGCTGCCGACTCTAAATCGGATAATCGATCACGGCCCGTGGGTTATACCGCGTTAACCCGTTTCGCTGCGCAACAACTCTATGCGCCAACGCGATTGATCCCGCGACAGCCAGGTGTGGTTGCTATGCCGGTAAATGCGGAACCCGTCGATCTGGTGTATGGCGCCAAGGTCGAAGCAGTACCAGTCGCTGCTTGGAAGGCCGGTCTGCAGTACGTCACGGCCGTAAAACTGACGAATCGTACCCAAAGACCGGTCGTGTTGGATCCGCGCGAACTGCGCGGGCCATGGCTGGCTGCGACGTTTCAGCACAATCGGCTGCTACCCGCCGGCAGCGAGGCCGATACGACGGTCGTCTATCTGGTGTCAGATCGGCCCTTCGATGTGGTGCGTTGAGAGAGGATAGGAATCTACCCCATGTCGATGGTCACCAGTAATCGTTTATTACCCTTACTCGCCGGTTCCGTTGTGCTGATGGCGGTGCTCGTAGCGGTGAAATCCTGCTCGCCGGCTGAAGAGCAACATCAACTGTTGGAAGCAGTACCGCAGGCGCCGAAGCCGGATGCTGATACCCCTGCAGACACCATCAAGACTCTGACAGCAAATGTGAGTGCCATGACCTCGGAACTCAATGCACTGCGGCGGGACAACACCGCGCTCAAACAGGAAAATCGCGATCTTATCGAGGACAGAAAGCAGATCGAAAATAATGTGCTATCGAGAGTACAGAAAGCATTGGAGGAAAAGCCCAGCGACACACCACCGACGGAAACCACGTCAGCCATTGCTGCGCTGTCGGCAAGGGTGGATTCCCTGACCAACCGATTTGGAACGTCGCCTACCCAGGCATCGTCCACGGCTTCTGATATTCCGGTCGGGCTGGGTCTGGAGGGTGTCGGAGCGTCGACCGCGGAATCGGAATCGCTGGTGTGGGTCAATCCCCTGGAGCTCTCGCCATCGCCTGACAGTGACAAGGAGAAGTTGCTCGACCGATTCAGTCGTAGCGGCCGCAATGCCTTAGACAGTGCCCGTCCGGAGGTGCAATCGTTGGTGGCGAAAGGATCCGATGCCCTCGATACCGCTCTTCAGGTCTACACGGTGCCTCGCAATGCCACCTTGATTGGATCCACCGGTATGACCGCGCTGGTGGGCAGAGTGCCTATCCAGGGTCAGGTGCGTGACCCAATGCCGTTCAAGGTGATTACCGGCAAGGAAAACCTCGCCGCCAATGGACTGCGCATCCCCGGCATCGAAGGCATGATCTGGAGTGGTACGGCAATCGGAGACTGGACGCTCTCCTGCGTGACCGGGAAATTGGAATCGGTCACCTTTGTTTTCGAGGACGGCACTATCCAGACCTTGTCCAATGATGACAAACAGTTGGGTGGTTCCAGTGGAAACAGCGATAGGCCGCTGGGGTGGATTTCGGATGCGCGCGGAATCCCCTGCGTCACGGGTGAACGCAAGACCAACGCACCCGCCTTCCTGGCACAGCGTATTGGCGTGATGGCGCTCGAAGCTGCCGGGGAAGCTGCGGCCCAGTCCGAAACCACCACCTTGATCAGCGATTCAGGTGCCGCTACTAGCGTGGTGTCCGGTGAGACGGGCAAATATGTACTGGGTAAAACAGTGAGCGGAGGCAGCGACGAAGTCGCCAAGTGGCTACTGGAGCGACAGGCGCAAAGTTTCGATGCGGTATTTGTACCCGCCGGCGTCGAGCTGGCGATCCACGTTGACCATGAACTCCCCATCGATTTCCATTCCAACGGCAGGAAACTTCATCATGAAACGATTCTCTTCCAACAGGCGACGACTGCCACTGGCGCTGGTCTGGACTAGCGTGGTGATGGTCGGCTGCGCGAGCACCAAGGAGTCGGTGTTACCACAGGACGGTCCAACCATGAAGTCCATTTACGACCAGCACATGGTTGATGTGCAAAAGCCCGATCTTCGGCGAGCCATCGGTGGTCAGCCGTTGCCTCAATCCGGGTTCGACCACTACCGGGGGTTTGTGCGCGAGGCCGCGAATGAAATCGATACAATGTTTCCCCGCCTGCCAAATCCCACTCTGGTGATGTACATCTTTCCTCACCTGTCGGGCAGCGAACGCACCCCAGTACCGGGTTATGTCACCACATTTCCCCTTTACGAAAGGGTAGAGTACGCATTGCCAGGAGAGGTGCCAGCAGTGGTTGTGCCTTCGGTTGAAGAGAAATAGGGAATTTCTAATGACTTTCAAAATTCCCGATACCTCGGATGCATCGCCCTTAACCATCGCCGCAGTGAAACAGCTTTATCATCGCTCACCGTCGTTTACCGACCTGTTGCCCTGGATGGAATACCTTCCTGAGAACAAGGCCTTTTTGTTGGAGGACGGCGTCAGCCTTGGGGCTTTTTTCGAGGTGCAGCCGGTCGGTTGCGAAGCGCGGACGCCAGCCTTTATGACACAGCTGCGTGATGCTATTCAAACCGCAATCAACGAGGCGATCCCCGAGCGCGATGATGCGCCCTGGGTATTACAGATCTATGTGCAAGATGAACCGACGCTAACCCAATTTAACGAATTGCTGGCAAACTATCCGTCACCAGCGGTTCGTACATCGGATTATTCACAGCATTACCAATCCGTGATGACCAAGCACTTGCAGGCGGTATCCCGGCCGGGTGGCCTGTTTGACGATACCACCGTCACCGGTTCGCGTTGGCAGGGGCAGCAACGGAAGATCCGTGCAGTGCTTTACCGTCGTTTGAAAAGCCACGGAAAAATCCCGGCAGCTATCGAGGTGGAGGAGGCTCTCAATGATGTGGCCACCAAATGGATCGCCTCATTGGCTTCTGCGGGGATCCATACTCAACGTGCCGACGGTCAGGCGTTTTATCGGTGGTTGCTGAGCTGGTTCAATCCCAATCCACCGTTGGCAGACGGTAATCCGGAAACACTTTTGCAGTTGGCGCCGTACCCAGGCGATGACAATGTACCGTTCGGCTATGACTTTGCTGAACAATTGACCCTCTCGATGCCGCGTTCCGATGAGGCAACGGCGTGCTGGAATTTTGATAGCATGCCACACACCGTTGTGACCATCCAAAGCTTGCGGCGCGTGCCAGACATTGGTCATTTCACAGCAGAGCGCCAAACCGGAGATCAGGTGTTCTCGCTGTTTGATCGCTTGCCGGAACACACCATTATGGCGATCACGCAGACCCTAAAGCCGCAGGACTACACCCGGAATCACATTGCCCAGATCAAGCGTGCATCGGTAGGCGATTCCGCTGAAGCATCTATTACCCGGGAGGATGCGGAACAAGTGGAGCGGGAGATGGCACACGGCAACAAGCTGTATCCCGTGAGCGTTGCCTTCTATGTGCGGGGCGAAAACCAAAAGGCGCTGCGATCCAATTTGAGCCGGCTCAACGCGCTGCTCCTGCCCAATGGCCTGCAGCCCATTGCCCAGGAAGCAGACTTGCTGGCGCTCGACAGCTATATCCGAAACTTGCCCATGGCTTATGACGCCGATCTGGACAAATCCCGACGTCGTTCGCGGCTAATCTTCTCTCGCCACATTGCGAACTTGCTGCCGTTTTACGGTCGTTCCCGTGGCACCGGCCATCCGGGCCTGGTGTTCTACAACCGGGGTGCGGAGCCTCTGGTCTTCGACCCACTGCATGGGGATGACCGCAAGAAGAATGCCCATATGCTAATCCTCGGGCCGACTGGTGCGGGCAAATCGGCATTGTTGGTGTATCTGCTGCAGCAGATGATGGCTCGGCACCGACCAAGAATTTTTATCATTGAGGCAGGGGCGTCGTTTTCACTGTTGGGGCAGCATTTTGCTCACCATGGCCTGTCGGTTAACCAGATCACTCTAAACCCCAATGTCGATGTCAGCCTGCCGCCCTTTGCCGATGCACTGCGGTTGCTCGAACGGCGTCACGCGCTTCATCCACTCGACGTCGATGAATCTCATATAGTAGGTAAGTTGGAAGAAACGTTAGACGAAGAGGATGAGATCGAGGAAGAGGGGGGCGGTCGCGATATCCTCGGCGAGATGGAAATCGCCGCTCGCATCATGATCACCGGGGGCGACGAGCGCGAAGATGCGCGATTAACCCGAGCCGACCGCCTGTTGATTCGCAATGCCATCTTTCTGGCCGCAAAAGTGGTGAAAGAGACAGACGGAACCCAGGTGCTTACTCAGGATGTGGTCAATGCCTTTCAGACCATCGCCACCAACACGGGGTTGCCCGAAAATCGGCGCAATCGCGCACAGGAGATGGGCGACGGCATGGCATTGTTCTGTTCGGGCCTGGCCGGGCACTTCTTTAACCGACCGGGGCAGTCCTGGCCGGAAGCCGATGTCACCATTCTCGAAATGGGACTGTTGGCCAGAGAGGGTTACGAGGATCAGCTCACCGTCGCATACCTCTCCATGATGAGCCATATCAACGATCTGGTGGAACGCCACCAGCACGATGCTCGGCCCACACTGGTGGTCACCGACGAAGGGCACATCATTACGACCAATCCCTTGTTGGCCCGTTACGTGGTCAAGATCACCAAGATGTGGCGCAAGCTCGGTGCCTGGTTCTGGATTGCCACCCAGAATCTGGAGGATTTTCCCGACGCCAGCCGCAAGATGCTCAATATGATGGAGTGGTGGCTGTGCCTGGTAATGCCGAAGGAAGAGGTGGAGCAAATCGCCCGTTTCAAAGACCTGAACGACGAACAGCGGAATCTGTTGCTCTCCGCTCGCAAAGAACCCGGCAAGTATGTGGAAGGTGTGGTGCTGGCTGACAAGGTCGAAGCCCTGTTCCGTAACGTGCCGCCGGCGTTGTCACTCGCCCTGGCGATGACCGAAAAGCACGAGAAAGCAGAGCGAGCCGCAATTATGCGTGACAAGAACTGTTCGGAGTTGGAAGCAGTTTACGAAATTGCCCGGCGCATCGAAGAGTCTCGATCGTAGCTAGCATAATTCCAGCTCAGAGCGACTTCACTACCCCGCGGCACGCCGGAAAGGTTGCGCATCCCCAAAATGCACTTCCGATGTTATTGCCCTTATTGGCCGTTCTTAGCACCATTATGCCGCCACATTTTGGGCACTGCGGGGTAGTTGGCGGTGCGATTGGTGGTGAAGGGGCATTCTTCTGTCGCAGATGACGGACGTGTTGCCGGTTGGTGGCCAGCCCTGGCTGTAATCTCAGCTGCTCGATTTGTGCAATCGCTGAATTTACGTCTGCCTGGCTCAGTAGCACCTCACGTCTGGACTTGATATGACGTATGTAACTACCGGCATGGGTTACATAGTCGGGCATGTCCGTCTTGAACGTGGAATCTCCGACAAACACCACCAGCGAGTGGATTGCTGTGGCGGGAATATCCAGCAGGGCTTCAAGAACTTTAACGTGCTTGTAGTTCTGGTGCAGTGGGTTCTGAAACTTGCTGGTGTGCTCGTAGATTTTCTGCGTCCAGGTTTTCTGGTGAGCGGACCCAAAAATCCAGCCTTTCATGTTTTTGGTTTCGATAACGAACACGCCGTAGCGCGACACAACTATGTGGTCGATCTGTGTGGTGCCATCGTCTGTTTGTAATGTCACATCCCTGATCAAGTAGTACTCGTCTTTTGAAAGAAACAGTCGCGCGACTGTGTTCACCAGAAACTCACCAGTAATGCCTTTGAACCAGGGCGATTTGAGAATGCCAGCTAGGATGGCCAGTGGAACGAGATACCACAGCGCACTAAAAACTTGTTGGATGATGGGGCTGAAGTCCATTTCTGAAGTTATTCGACGCTATCAATTCCCCGCCATTATAGAAACCTCTCACCGTCGCGCGGCCAGAAACTTCGACCAAACCTGTCGGAATAAACCGTTTTTCCGAATCCCCAATCGAGCAGGATTATTCCCTCATCAATACCATCTGGTTCCGGATGATCGTCAGTGAATGTCGCACAACTCCCCTTCATGGTCGCGCTGGTTCTCACAGAGACCCTATTTGGTTCATGCGTGGGCCAGCGAGGAAACGCCTACGATTGAAGTGTTTACCGATTCTAGGCTTCGTGTCGTCGGCGGTGGTGAAGAAACGGCAATCTATCAGATCGACCGCATCGACCAGTTGCAGCAAGACCTTTCCAGAGATTTACCCATCGATGACGGTGATTGCCAAGCAACTGGTCATGGAGCGAGTCCAGCGAGTGGATGCCCAACTCAGCAGTGAACTGGAAAACGCCGCCAGAGGGCTGGTGCAGGCCATGCAGTACGGCATCGATCGCTACCCGGCAATCGTTTTTGACGGGGAAGTGGTGGTCTATGGGGTGACCGATGTCACCGTCGCAACCCAGCTCTATCAACGATGGCAGACAGGGACGCGCGGCAGTGAAGAAAGTCTGGTGTTACTGCGCATTGATCCAATTGCTGTGGATGCCGTTGATTGGCAACACCGGCACGATTACCACCCCGGAAATTGTCGCGCAGACAAGCAGTGCGGCACTGAGTTGCATGCGCTGGATGCCGGTGGGTATCTGCTTCTGGCTGCGTTGCTCTCCGTCCGGTTGCAGTGTGCGCACCTCACTCAAAGTCGGGCACTACCAACCCGATGCCGTGGTGAGCAGCTATAACGAGCTCGGCGGTAACCCCTGGGTCGAAATTCGCAATAGCCTGGGTGTGGCACAAAAGGGGCGGCTAGAGGGCTGTTGGGTAGCTTACTCCCCGTGCCGATTGACAGTGCCGGCAACCGAACGGAGGGTGGGCGCGTTAACAAGGATCACCGCAACCTGGTCTTCAGGGAAACGGATGTGATTGGCCACCCGGTCAGTTCCTTGTCGGGCATCGTTGCCAGTACGGGATACCTCTGCAACACACAAACCATACCCTTCTTTCCGTATTTTATGTCCAGCCCTGGATGCGCTCTCCTGGCGTATGGAGATCCCGGAGATGTTATATCCCGCAAGCATGATTCCAGGCCTGCGGGAAATCGGCACCTGGCCACTGCAAACCTGGGGCAGGGTCTATCCTCGCACGGGATGGACCACCCAGTCTGAAGAGCCGAAGGCGGCGGCCATCAATGCACAACGGGCAGGTGACATTGTTACCCGCACCGGACAACCCCACATCTACGTGCCGATGCCCGGTAGCGCCATTGCCGGCCAAGGAATCTGGCCGCCAGGTCCATTGGTCGAAGACGATCCCGCGACGGGTGAGTGGCAGATGCTGCTGCCCAAATCGGAGGTCGACCTGCAAGGTGTTTGGCACCAATGATCTTGCCAGCGTCAGTGGCTGGGAGGCGGTCGTGTTGATGCCCAAGGGATTATGTCTGGAACCTGTGGTAGCCCCTACAGCTGCTGCCAGAATCGCGGCGACTTCCTGTTTGACATCAACTGGATTAATTACCCCCCGTGATCAGACTATACATTTTTCATGCACTGTTGCTGTCCTCGGTCGTATCCGCCAGTCACAGGGTCAATGCTGCGCAAGCACCGACGGAAGATAGCTTGTGGTACTACGAAATCGGCGGAGCGGAGCCCGTCTCTGTGCCGGCCAACCCCGCAGTGGCCACCGTAACTCTGGGCGGGTCCGCCCAATTGGGTTTGGGATATAGCTGCGGTAAGTTCGATCCCGTGGCGGCGGTTACCCACACGTTGAACGACATTGGTGCCGGTGTCGACAGTATGATGAACGCCATGACGGCTGCTGCGACCAGCGCCATTGCGGCGTTGCCGGCACTGATCCTCCAGCGAGCCAATCCCGGCCTGTACGATCTCTTTCAGAATGCGCTGATAAAAGCGGAAACAACCCTGCAATTGGCCACCAAGTCCTGTGAACAGATGGAGGCAGAGATCGCCCAGGGCAAGAATCCCTATGCCGATCTGATCACTCTATCCAAGGGCAACGACTGGAAGGTGCAGATGGGTATCGGTGGTAACGATGCCGTGACGGCCAAAACTACGGTGGAATCCTCCAACGGCGACAATGGCGTGCCGTGGATCGGCGGGCAAGCAGGCGGCACTGGGCAGCCGGTATTGGAGTTCACGGGCGACATTGTCGAGGCCGGTTACAACATCAATATGAATCGGAGCGTGACCGATGCGAGCCCGGTCCCTGCAGCAGCGTCGACACGGTTAACCGAGATCTGGCCTTCGCCATCTGCTGCGCGGGATTGGACGGTGGATGTGGTAGGCGAAAATATCGTCACCACCTGCGACACCTGCCGCAAGGACAGCATTCCTGGTACAGGGTTGTTACCCAAGCTTTACCAGGAGTCCGCCGCGGTCACCACAGAAATCCAGAACTTGGTCAGCGGCGCGACACCGCTCACCCTGACCAATCTCGATCAGATCACCGCACCCGGCGTGGCCATCACCCGGCAAGTGATTGAAGCCATCCGCGAGATGCCTGCTTCTGAGCAGAGCCTGATCATGGGCCGCCTGGTGTCTGAAATCAGTACCGCGCGCACAGTAGAGAAAGCGCTATTTGCCAGAAGGTTACTACTGTCAGGACGCCAGGTGCCCGAGGTCTATGCCACTGAAGTCGCCCGCGAGCACGCCGACGCCTCCATAGCCGAACTCGATAAAGAAATCGAAAACCTGCTGTTTGAAACCCGTGTGCGCAAGGAAGTGGTCTCTGACACCGTTACCACATTACTCGAGCGAGCCGCTGCCAGGCGGCAGAGTTCCCTGACCGTGCCGGAAGCGCCCACCCTCGATCCCAACCCGTTGCGAGGTGGCCGTGTTCAATAACATCCGGGCTAAGCGAAAAGGGCTTCTGCTATTCATTACCCTGGCCGCTCTGCTGACAGGGCTGGTCGGCTATCTACTCATGCACCGGCTACAGACTGAATCCGTACAATCTGTCCAGCACAGTATCGAAGCCTGGCGGATGGCCTTGATGCTCTTTCGCTGGACATTAGTTACCCTTGTCGCACTGAGCTGGAATCAGCTTGTCGTTTGGCTGGTGTATGTAGGCGCGATCACCCACACCAAAGTAGTGCAGCTTACAGAGCTGCGATGGCGTGTAGTCATCTGGCTGGTATTATTGGAATTGGTATTAGGTCAGGGTGCGCTGGTGAAAGCGGTGAGTCTGGCAGCAGGAACAGTGCTATGAGTGTCGATAGCTACCTGGAACTTTTTACGTCGCTTTTTGGCTGGACCTTCTACGGTATTCTCTGGGATGTGCTGGTCAGTACTGGCATCGTTTTTTTGCCGTTCCTGGGAATTCTGATCGACAACTGGCGCGAGCCTGCTCAAGGCGGTGAGGTAGGCCATGCCAGCGGCCTCTCGCTGCGGCGCATGGAGGTCGAACTGTTCATTGCGCTACTAGTGGTTGTGCTGGCCGGTCAACCCGCTGCGCTGACACCGCTAAACGCCGCTACCTTGTCCTATTCGCCACCGCCAACATTGTTGGAGCCTACACCGGCCACAGCGACCGTAGCGGCACCGCAGAGCACCTATGGCGCAACCGGTTTTACTGGCACCGCCGCGACCGTGAATGTCCCGGTCTGGTGGTATGGCGTCATTGCTCTGAGCTCGGGATTGAATCACGCCATTGTCGAAGGCCTGCCGACCGTGGCAGATATGCGGACGTTCGAACAGCAGGCACATCTGGCGACTATTGCCGATCCACGCGTCCAACAGGAAGTGAGCGATTTCTTCACCCAGTGTTATATTCCGGCGCGGTCCAAGTACCAGGCTGAACGGCCGGACACGGCCGCCATCAATGCCATTCTCGCTACTCACGGAGCTGACGACCCGGACTGGATGGGATCACACGTCTATCGGGATATCCCCGGCTATTACGACACCTTGCGCCCAGCCAACCAGATCACCGGATGGGCATACAACGTCGCCAGAGACACGGAGTATGACGCCACCACACCACCGACCTGGGGCAAACCCTACTGCAAGCAGTGGTGGGAAGACGCGACTTTTGGATTGCGGGAAAAGCTGGCCAACGAGGCCGACGCCACATCCGCGGGGTTCTCCGGGCTGGTGGTTGCCATCGCACCGGCGCTTGCCAGCGAACAGCAAAACGATGCTGTCGCCAAAACCGTACTCACCAATGCTCCTCCTTCCTGGTCGAATAACGAGTTGATAGCCAACAACGCCTCTGGCTCAGGTCTGTTCAACACAGCAGGAAACATGGTCAAAGGGGGTCTTGCCGCTGGCGGTGTCGTCACCGCATCCGCACTGTTTTCCGTAACCATGACTGCGGTACTGCAGTCATTGCCCATGGTGCAGGCCATTATGCTGTTGGGCGTCTATGCGCTATTGCCACTGGTGGTGGTTTTGTCCCGGTACTCCATTGCCATGATGGTCCTGGGCGGCATGGCGATTTTCACCATCAAGTTCTGGACGGTACTTTGGTACCTGGCCATGTGGGTGGATCAGAACCTGATTCTCTCCATGTATCCTGACGTGAATGTCTTCCTGCAGATCTTCGCTAATCCTGGCGAACACGATGTTAAACGCATGCTGCTGAATATGATCACCACCAGCCTCTACCTGGGGCTGCCGTTGCTATGGAGTGGGATGATGGCGTGGGCGGGGGTGAATATTGGAAGATCGATCACTGCCGCGTCTTCGCCGCTCGCACGTCCCGCAGATGATGCAGGAAGGCAAGGTGCAAGCTTGGGTAAGATGGTAGCCTCGAAAGGGATGAAGAAATAGAAAACCACTATAAATCTTCCTCATACCATCCGTCTGGATCAGAACCGGAATCCATACTGCCGGTACGAAAATTGTGCTCGCCAATAAGGTCTGAACCATGCGCTAGCGGGCGATCTTCTTGATCTTCGTTCGCGCTAAAAAGTAAACCCACGAGGGTTGCGAGGAGGGCGGTGCTAGCTTTGAAAAGCGTTAAAATGCCGGTAGCAATTTTCACGGCAGGCTCCATCAGCTGGTTGCACAAAAGGATCGGGCAATCGGCAATACTGAAATCGGAATCTCAGTCGTGGATACTCCATCTGAGGCACAGTATAGCTGTCTGGGATCAATACTTTTGGCGCGAAAACTCAACGCCTTTCGAGGAGTGGCAATGATCTATTCTTCCCTTCCAATAACTATTTCAGTTTCTTCTTCACTGTTTCGATCAGCTGGTCACAGCAACCGGAAACTTCGAAGCTCAACGAGTCGATATTGCGGCCCTTAACTTTGATCTTTGGCTTCTGGCCATGCACGGGGCACCGCGCTGAACCAACAGACTTGGTGATCGACTCCTGCGCTGACTGCAATAAAGCTGATTCCAAGGCATTGCCCACATTGCGAGGCGATACCTTTTTGCCGTTTATTTCAAATGAAATATCAATCACAGGGCTGTTCCTCGGTTATTTTTCCTTTGGGAATTATATACTTCACTCCCCCATGAATTTTGCTAGCCTGCGAGCCACTTGATCTACGTCTTTAAGCTGGCATTCCCACAGAGTCAAAACTTCCCAGCCATCATTTCTGATAGAGCGCCGGCGCATCTTGTCCCGCTCCTTGTTCCTGAGTAGTTTTGGCTCCCAATATCCCTGATTGGATTTGGGGGTGTTCCTTCCGGCCCGGCAACTATGGCCATGCCAGAAGCATCCGTGAACAAAAATCACCTTTCTCCGTTTGGTGAACACCACATCCGGCTTGCCCTGTAACTTCTCGTAGTGAACCCGGTAACCCCGATAGCCGGACTCCAGCAAAATTCGCCGTAGCCTCAATTCCGGTGCTGTATTCTTAGACTTCACTTTCCGCATATGCGGACGTTCGGCCACCTTATTTCCTGCGGATGGGAGTGGGCGCGGATTCGGCTTCGGTTACGCCATTTCGTTCAATCGAAGTGGTCCGATGTAACTCATTGCCTTGGTACTCGACGGCAAACCTCACCTTATGTAGTTCTTCATCCTTTCCGCCAAAGCATGCGTGCAGGGCCGCTAGAAACTCTACGTTCCTCAACGTGCGGCTCAGGTTTGCGCTTTCTTGCGCTAGGAACCGTTGCAGGAAAAGGTAAATACAAGGCGGAGGAAGTCGATATTGCGCAACCGTCGTAACTCTAAAGATGTTTTCTCCCGCGATCTTGGGGCATGGGCGACCTACCGTGCCACAAATCCAGTCCC
The DNA here is from genome assembly GCA_041396025.1 of Halioglobus sp. Classification (GTDB taxonomy): domain Bacteria; phylum Pseudomonadota; class Gammaproteobacteria; order Pseudomonadales; family Halieaceae; genus Marimicrobium. The sequence continues at coordinate 22,346 of JAWKZL010000009.1, forward strand.
ACACGATAAGACCGTCAACCTGTTTTGCATTTTCAATTATTTCAGCGCTTAACCTGGTGTGAATACCAGACCAGACATTGCCGCGAGGATCGGCAGCGGGGTTCCACAAACGCTCCAGATCATGAATTCTTGCGCGTGAGCTGGCCGTTCGAATATGAGGGTATTGTTTCCGTCAAGACATCCTTTAAGCTCAATTACTGCTGTGCGATCGCTTGGCATGGTTACCGTGTAGTCGAAACGATTCTGCCGCCGGCGGATTGCCAGTCTTTGATAAATTCACGGTCTTGCATATGGTCAAGCACCTTGATACAAGTGCCGCTTTTCCTGCATAGACGCCGAGAACTGGCCGCGAATCCTTTCTATCGTTCCCCGAAAGATACCGCCTTGATAGAAGTCAGTTTCTGACAATCCGTGATCGCCAAGCGTATGCGCGTATTCTTTTAGGACTTCAGCGAATTCTTCAACCTGCTGTTTCAGGTCTTTATTTCTTTCGTGAGGGACAACTTTATTATCCTTCATGCAGTAGCGCGTTTCTTCTTAGCTGATGCCTTCAAGATAGCTCTAAAATACTTTCAGCCAAATAACGCACTACGGGAACTACTACGCCATCACCAGTTAGGTGATAGGCCTCGTTGTAATTGGACGGAAGAATATAGGATTCTGGCAGACCCATTAGTCGCGCCGTCTCTCTACTAGAAATCAGTCGAGAAGTAACTGTTTTGCCGCGCACGACCATAATCGATTGTCGGCTAGAGCCGCCAGATGATGTTCTAAGGCATCCGGCATATCATCAAATCTAACTTCCGCCCGCTGCACCTTATTGCCGTTCTCATCGGAGTCTGGTGCGTTTATAGATTGCGCCAACGTGCAATTTCCCGTCCTTCTTGGCGGCCTCTACTTTTTTCAGATTGATGGCGCTCATCATGTTGAGAAGATGCTTTGTTTCTTCCGGCGTATGCCACTTAACACTTGTCGGGTTTTCTTCTATCAAGTCAGCAAATGATCTCGCGTTTGGGTGGTACCGGCATTTTCCACCACACCCAATGATCTTTGGTGTCGCCTTGAATTTTGTTGTATGCGGACACAAGCGCCTTCGTGTGGCGGAAAGGAATCGCGTGTTTGCATATTAGAGCAGGCGGTATCTTCGTGCTTGCAGACGCGGCAATAATAAACAGTCGCGCCCAGAGTGCGGCACGAACTCTGCGGCATCGACTACCACAGCGCCGAATTTATAGCCCGCCTCCGCGATAGCATCAGCGATGGCAACAAAATCCTTTCCACCATGCGATGTAAGCGTACCGCATACGTTCTCCAGCACCATGACGCGCGGCCCGCGACCTTCCTCAATCAGCGCTTCCATGAGCTTCCAGAACGGCCAGAATGTCCCTGATCGATCACCCGGAGACCGGCCCCCATTCCTGCTAATGACAAATCTTGGCAGGGGAACGAAGCCCAAGCGAGCGCGGCTTTACCGGGTACCTCACTTGGTTTCAGCTTTCCAACATCTTTGGTGAGCAGGACTTTGTCTTTCCAGTTTTCGCGGTAGGCAGAACTTTTCTTGTGGTCAAAGTCGTTAGCAAAAAGACACTTCCATCCAGAGCCAAGGCCAGCCCTCGCCATACCTCCGCCAGAAAAGAATTCCCAAAACGTATGGGGGGTCGGCGCTGTTGCCCTTTGGGTTTTTTCGGGCGGCCTGTACCGTAGGACGGTGTCCGTTATGGCATCAAGCGCAGCCAGTCCTTTCATTGGATTAAGTCTCTGTATGTAATTCGCATCCGACTGCGGCAGACGCAAAGCTGTCCAATCTTTCAAGCGTGTGGCGTTTCACGTTGCCATCATTCAAGCGGAAGGTGAATTCATTGACGTAGCGGCCAAGATGCTTGTCGCTGGCATGGTGATAAACGCCGTGCAGTCCGCGCTTCATAACAGCCCATACGCTCTCGATTCCGTTGGTGCTTACGTTACCACGGACATATTCGCCATGACTATGGTTCACGGTTTCATGGGTATACAAACCGGACAAGCCTTGGTAGCCGGTCAATTCGTCCGTGTGCAGCGTTGATCCTGGCACTACGTGCGCATGTACTGCGGCATGAAGGGTGGCGGCGCTAATGTTCTTGATGGGCTTAGCTACTGTCCGTCCATCGCGCTCACGCATACCGATAACGGCAGTCTTGCCTACCGTGCCGCGACCGGCGCGCAGTTTTTTGCTGCTGTGCTTGTTGCGCTCCTTGCCGCCTATGTACGTCTCGTCAATTTCAATCGTGCCGCGCAGCGCTTGAAGGTCGGTGCCGCAGGCCTCGCGCAGTCGCTGCAACACGAACCATGCGGACTTTTGAGTAATGCCAATTTCTTTGGAAAGCTGGAGCGAGGATATGCCCTTGCGCGACGTTACCAGCAAATACATGGCATAGAGCCACTTGTGCAATGGCACATGCGAGCGCTCAAAAATCGTACCTGTACGTACCGTGAAATCTTCTTTGCAGGCATTGCAGCGGTAGTACTTGTTTTTCCTTGTCGTGATGCGGTCTTTGCCTGCACAATGCGGGCAGGTAACGCCATTGGGCCACAGTCTGGCTTCCAGATATTCCTGCGCGGTTTCTTGATCGGGGAACATCTTGAACAGCTCGAAAGTGCTTATTGTTACGTTATCTTTCATGGCCAAAATCTCCCTATCTATGGGTCAATTTTGGCTCAAAAAAGTGAGGGAGTCAAGTATATAATTCCCTTTCCTTTCTAACGCCTTTGAAAGGACCTTTGCCGGAAGTTTTAACATCCATAAAACGCCCGCTATCTGTATCCCGCTTCACGTAATGGCCGGATGGGGTTTTGGTCTGAGAGCGACCACGAACCGCGCCATTTCGATGTCCGTCGCCTTTCGGGGGATTTGTTGCCATGGTTATCTTCTCCTTAGGATCTCAAAGCCGATCTTTGATGGTGATTGCAGCATATACTAATCAAAATGATTATGTCAATAGATCAATATAATCAATGTGGCCGAAAGTATTACCATGTAGCATCAAAATGGAGCAAAATGCTCCCTGCCTTGCTTAGGGGGTAGTTTAGGGTGGATCTGTCAGACATCAGTCAGGCGCAAAAAGAGCGCCTGTCGCACATCGACTTTCGCACTTACTTTTTAGGTGAGATCGGCCGTAGTGATTTGGTTGCCCGCTTTGGAATCGGCGAGGCAGCGGCCACGCGCGATATCACTTTGTATCGAGAGCTGGTACCAGCAAATCTGGAATACGACACCAAGCTAAAGTCATACGTCAAATCGGCGTCCTTCAATCCGCTATTCGAATACTCCCCACCTCAGGTGCTTGCGGCGCTTTCACAGGGGTTTGGCGAGGATTTTATAGGTAGCCATAAGCCTATGGTCCGGTGCGAGACACCCGCTGAACTCAATCGCCCATTGCTGCCGGTATTAGCAGTGCTTACCAGAGCCATCTACCACAAGAAGGTGGTGAAGATTCAGTATCGCTCCATCCAGTCGGGTTTGAGTGAGCGTGAAATCGTTCCCTTTGTGTTAGTGGATAACGGCCTGCGCTGGCATGTGCGAGGCTTCGATCGCAATCGCCAGGACTTCATTGATTTCGTGGTCACGCGAATCGCTGATCCAGTCATGATCGATGACGAGCCTAAAGAGCAAGAGTCGAGCGAGGCCGATATACAGTGGAACAGAATTGTTGAAATGAATTTGGTGGCGCATCGAACCTTCCCATCCTGAAACCGTTGAGATGGATTACGCGATGAAGGATGGAATGCTCAAGGTGAATGTGCGCGCTGCCGCGGCAGGCTATGTGCTTAGGCGATGGAATGTGGACTGCACGGAAGATCACAGCTTGAGGGGGGGGCTGAATACCACTTATGGCTGAAGAATTGGCAAGCCCTTTATGGCGTGGAGAACCTGGTCATTGCGCCTGGATATGATTTGACCAAAGGAACTAACTAATGGAAAACGTATTTAATTTTAGGGACGAACTTATTAAAGGCGGATTCAACTTGCTAGTGCAACGGGCGGGTTGATACCGAAAAATATCTGGTCCTTCCTTCGCCAGCCAGAGGCTGATCTGCTCGGGACTCCAGTCCTCGCGCAGCAGGCGCTCGACCAGGCCCCAGTGCGCGGGCGTGACACGCGGCTGCGCCTTGGTTTGGCGGTGTAGTGCGAACTGGTGAGCCTGCTGTGGGCGATAGCCGCGCAACCCTCGGTTGCGGCGTACCTCGCGGCTAATCGTGGACTTATTAACGCCCACAATCGCGGCGATCTCGACTTGGCTATGCTCGGCTTTCATCAGTGCGCAAATTTGGTATTGTTGCTCTTGGGTAAGCTGCGTGTAGACTCTCATCTGTGCTTCTCATTCTTGCCGGAACGAAAGGCCGCGATGCTACCGCAGCTTGCCCTCAATTCCGAACTGTTGAGTTGCACTTACGAGTTGAATCCGCCCGCCAATACATTCATAAGGAGCTTTTTTACGACGCGCCCAGTCCGGATTTAAAGGGCTCGTCGGTCGTTGCGAACTGTTTCGCATCGTCAATGATCAGTACGCTGATGCTCCGCTTGTGATGGCAGACCGTTACAACTTGGGCTGTGAGGATTGGACTACTACCCGCCGCCGCGCAAGGTGCCGCCGAGGCCAGTGACGACGATCCGGCCGTCTTCCAGTTAGACCGCCCCGTCCGCGACTGCCCGGTGGCGCGTTTGACGGGGGAGTAAGTCGCCGCCCGCCAATAGGAAACAGGGAATCCCTGCTGGCGGCCTGCGACGATCTCACTTTCGAGCACTTGATCGACGCCATCAACATCAAAGAGTCGTGCAGCGTTCCGGTGTCGCCGAGGGAAGCTTTTACAATCACTTTCCGGGCAAGGAAACACTGCCAATGAAAACGTCACCGACCCCGCCTACAGAATGGTGCGCGGCATGTGTACCCACATGCAACTGGCGGTATGCGACCCGCCGCTCGCCACCATCGCGCTGCGCGGCCACGACTGGGTAAACGCCGGGATCACCAGTTGCACAAGAGTGTGAGCGAGGACGTTGCGAAAGCGAACTCTATTTAGCGTAGCCCGTTTATCCGCCCTAATACTTAAAACTTGATCTCGCCCTCGATGATACTTCCATGGCCGGGGTAAACCGCTGTGACGTCAAGCTCCCGTAATAACCCGAGTGAGCGCTCCATCTGACGAGTGTTGCCATAAATAGAAGGGAATCACAACCGCGTTCTGGCGGGCGCTGCCGAGCAGGGTGTCGCCGGTCACCAGGCTGCCGCTGACAGCGTGGTATAAACAGTTGCTGTCCCAGGAATGGTCTGGCGTATGGATGACTTGCCAGTCATCAGCGAAGCCGGGAGTGTGTCTTCATGGCTACGCGTAAGCGACGTTTTTTGTTGCGGGTTGAGCCTGCCGGTGCTAGTGGCCTGCCTTCGTAGGGGTTTTTTGGCGTGCGCGTTTGCTGCGGCGTGGATTGAAATACATCGTCCACATGCGGCCTCGCAGACCTTCTCGCAGTGCAGTGACAGCACGCACAAAGGGCCCGACCGGGTCCTCGAGGAACTTGGGCGCCGCGCACCGGCATAACGCGGAATGGCTATATCGGCATCGCACAACTCGGCGAGGCGACGGATGCCACCCATGTGATCCGGATCATCGTGGGTACAGGTAACGAGCGCGACGTCGTGCACACTACGTTTGAGATCGTGTTCAATAAACCCAGTACATAGCGGTGAGTTCGCACGGCAACATCAATGATCAAAATCTGCTCGGGGTATTCAATCACATAGGTGTTGACGAGACGGGTTTTGACCTGGTGGATTTTCATGCTGCGCTTGCCTTTTCACACGTACAGAAACCTTGTCGAGGAACTTTCAGGAGACGTTGCCGGCAGGTATCGGGGCGCTTCTCGTAAATCTTGCAGCGACAGGTTTGGCGATCACGATATAAACAATCACCACTGGAATGCTGAACAAGCATGAAGATACCCGCTCTGTGGTTGAAGCGGGCAACGACGCCATGCAGTTCGGGTTTCGGTGCGTTCAAGTTCGACAGGCGACATGTAATGTAAACAAACGCTAGTTAGTCCTTATACTAGCATCGCTTGCAATTTTTTCCGCCATTACATTCATAAGCAGCTTTTTTTTACGAGACGCCCAGTCCGGTTCTAAAGGGCTCGTCGGTCGTTGCGAACTGTTTCGCATGGTCAGTGATCAGTACGCTGATGCGCGGCTTGTGATGGCCGACCGCTACGACTTGGGCTGTGAGGATTGGACTTCTACCCGCCTGCAGCTCAAGGCACTGATTTTCAAAAACTGGACCGTACTGGTTCAGTTTATCGATCAATGATTGCCGGTTATCGCCGCGCTAAAGTTCTTCCCGCCGCCGCGCAAGGTGCCGCCGAGGCCAGTGACGAAATCCGGCCGACTTCCAGTTAGACCGCCCCCCTCCGCGACTGCCCGGTACTGCTCGGCACCAGATATACGACTGATTTCTTCCTCTATTTCGACAGCAGGTTCTGTCGGTCACCCAAGCCTCAGAGGGCCGGAAATCCCGTTGACCCCGCATCGACTATTCGCGTAATCTGTACCTAACGAACGTTCGGTAGGTGTCCGATGACCGCTTCCAAGCAATCCCTCGTCGACACACGCGAGAACATACTGCGTGAAGCCGTGCAACTCTTTGCCAACGCGGGATATGACGGCGTCTCGATGCGCGAACTGGGACGCCGGGTCGGCGTGCGCGCGGCGACGCTCTATCACCACTTCCCGGACAAAGAGTCGCTCTACCTGGCGGCGGTTGCGCGCGCGTTCGAGAATACACGACAGGCCCTGCTTGGCACCCTCGTGCAGGATGCGGCGCCAAACGAGCGACTGGAAAAACTCGTCGATCGATTCGTCGCGCTGATCTCCGAGGACGTGACTTTCCGAAAGTTGCTGCTGCGCGAGCTGATCGACGTGGACGATGCGCGCCTTGCGCTTCTCGCGCGTCACGTCTTCCGCGATATACACCAGGAGATAGTCGCGCTGGCGCGCGAGCTCACGAGCGATCTGGACCCCTATCTTTTCTCGAATTCACTCGTCGGCATGGTGCTCTATAGCATCCAGAGCGCGCCACTGCGCCGACACCTCGGTGACGACAGCCTTGGCCGGGACGGAACCGACATGATTGCCCGTCACGTGTACACGGTCTTGCGTCGAGCCTGCACAGCGGCCGAAGAGACCTGAGATGAGGCGCGCCCGAGTACAACCTTCCCGGGTCTGTCTGCTTTTGGCGGGCGTGCTTGGCCTTCTCGTGGGTTGTTCCCGTACGCCCGAGCCGCCGGCGCAGGCAGCGACCCCTCTGGTCACGGTCGCGCGCGCGTCGACACGGGACGTGCCGGTGGTCTTGCGCGCCACCGGCAGACTGCAGAGCCGGGCGGCGCCCGCGGTGGCCGCCGAGGTGGCCGGCCGCGTGCTGCGCATCTTCGCGGACGAGGGTGACACCGTCGCGGCGGGCGCGGTGCTTGCCGAACTCGACGCGACGGGGCTGCTGTTGGAAAAGCGCGCGGCGACCGCCGAGATCGGACGGATCGAGGCGCTACAGACGAATGCCGCGCAGCGGGTGGCGCGGTTTCGCGCCTTAACCGCCAAGGGCTCCGTGTCGAAGGAGTCGCTGGATGATGCCGAGGCCGAACTGGCCGTGCTGCGCGCCGGGCAGGAAGCGGCCGAGGCACGATTGCGCATCGTTGAAGACCAACTCGCGCGCACGCTGATCCGCGCGCCCATCGACGGCCGGGTTGACCGACGGTTCGTCTCGCCAGGCGATTTCGTGAACCGCGGCACCGCGCTGTTCGAACTCACCACCGGCGGGCGCCTGCGCGCGCTACTGCCCTTCCCGGAGAGCGAGGCGGCGCGACTCTCACCCGGATTGCCCGTGCGTCTCCAATCGCCGCTTCTGCCGGGTGAGCACAGCGAGGGGGTAATCGCCGAGTTGCGTCCCGCCGTGGGTTCCGAGAGCCGAGCCCTGTGGGCCATCGTCGACATCGATAACCCCGGCGGCTGGCGTCCGGAAGGCACGGTCGTGGCCATGGTCACCGTCGAGACACGCCGTAACGCCGTGGTGGTGCCCATCGGCAGCATTGTGCGCCGGCCAGCCGGCAGCGTGGTCTACGCAATCGAGGAGCAGCGCGCGGTACAGCGTATCGTCAACACCGGAGAGCGCCTGGACGGCTTGATCGAGATACTGGGCGGGCTCGCCGCCGACGAACTCGTCGCGGTGGAGGGCGCGTCTTATCTCAGCGATGGCGCGGCGGTACGCATCGATGGCGAGCAGCCGTGAACCTGCCTGAATTGTCCGTACGACGGCATGTGCTGGCGTATATGTGCTCGGCGCTTTTCATTCTCTTCGGCGTGATCAGTTTCGAGCGCATCGGCGTCGATCGCTACCCGAATGCCGAATTCCCGCTGATAACGATCGTCACACGGCTACCGGGAGCGAATCCGGACATCGTCGATTCCAGCATCACCAACACGCTGGAGAAGGCGGTGAACGGCGTTTCCGGCATTGAACACATCGAATCGGTATCCGCGTCGGAGATATCCGTGATTCGCATACGTTTCGAACTCGAGAAAAATCTCGAAGTCGCGTTCAACGAGATTCAGGCCAAGGTCAACCAGGAACTGCCGCGCCTTCCGCGCGAGGCCGACCCGCCCGTGGTCGCTAAAGTGGAGATCGGGGGCCAGCCGGTGCTGTGGCTCGCGCTGAGCGGCGATCGCACCGAGCAGCAACTCAACCTATATGCCGCCAATGTAATTCGAAAGCGCCTCGAGACTGTGAACGGCGTCGGCGCGGTGCGAATCGGCGGTGAGCGACGCCGCACCATCCGTGTCGATATCCTGCTTGACCGCATGGCGGCCTTCGGCGTCACCGTGCAGGACCTGCGATCCGCCTTCGCGCGCGAGCACGTGCGCCTCCCGGGTGGCTTCCTCGTTGACGGCGCCCGCGAGGAACTCGTGAAGGCGGATCTGGAGTTTCACGACATGGAGTCTCTCTCGGCGATGATCGTGGCGAGCCGCGACGGTGCCGAGGTTAGACTTAGTGACGTCGCGCGCATCGAGGACGCGCTCGCGGATTTCCGGCTGCTGGCGCGCTTCAACGGCAAGCCGACGGTGGGGATCGGCGTGGTCCCGGTGCAAAGCGCCAACAAGGTGGCCATCGCTCGGGAGGTGGAGCGACGACTTGCCGAGGATATTTTGCCACGCCTCCCTCCGGGCATGCGGCTGGAAATCGCGCACAATGAAGCTGAATTGATCGACCAGATCGTCGCGGCGCTGAAAGAGCATCTTGTATTGGGTACGCTGCTGACGGCATTCGTGGTGCTGCTTTTCCTGCGCAACCTTCGATCCACGGCAATTGTGTCCGCCGCCATTCCCGTCTCGTTGCTCGGCGCCGTCGCCGTGATCTACTTCCTGGGCTACACGTTCGACACGATGACGCTGCTGGGACTGCTGTTGCTGATCGGCGTGGTCGTGGACGATTCAATCGTGGTGCTCGAAAACATCTTCCGCCACCGCGAGCGCGACGGCCTCGGCGCCGTCGAAGCGACGCTCGCCGGCAGCGGCGAGGTGGTCCTCGCGGTGATGGCGGCAACCCTGACACTGGTGGCGATCTTCGCGCCAATTGTCTTCATGGAGGGCATGGTGGCGCGTCTCTTCCGGCCCTTTGCCATCGTCGTGACCGCGGGAGTGCTGGTTTCGCTGTTTGTATCGCTAACGCTCACGCCCATGCTCTGCGCGCGTCACCTGCGGATAGTCCGGTCGCCAGGACGGATTGCAAGCGCGCTCGAGCAAGGCTACACCGCACTCGAGCGGGCTTACGCGCATCTCGTCGGCAAGTCGATCCGGGCGCGCTGGACCGTGATCGCACTGACGATCGGCGCAGTCCTCTCGAGCGGGTGGATTTTCGGGCAAATCGGCAGTGGTTTCTTCCCGGTGCAGGACGACGGCTATTTCCTCGTCACCGTGAAAGTGCCGCTCGGCTCCTCGATAACTCACACCTCGGATCGATTAGCGCAGGTGGAGTCAGTGCTGAGTAAGCAGCCTGAAATCGAGGGTTTTTTTTCTACCGTGGGGCAGGACCAGACGAGCCAGGTCAGCCAGGCCACCGTGATCGTGAAACTCGCGCCCTGGAGCGAGCGTCGAGCCAGTCAGCAGGAGGTGATCGAGAGGCTAGCTGGCGAGTTTGCCGGAATTCCCGGTGTAGAGGCCTACCCGACACCCGCCTCGCCAATCGGCAGCATGCGGGGTGAGCCGCTGCATTTCGTGGTGACCGGTCCCGATCTCGACGAGGTGGCGCGACTCTCGGCCCTGCTGCGCGAGCGGTTGCTCGCGGACGGCACGCTTGGCAAGCTCGATCTCGATCTGCAACTCGCACTGCTACAGAGCACGCTGAAAGTGGATCGCGAGCAGCTCGCGCGCGTGGGACTTTCGGCGGAGGATGCGGCGCTCGCGGTGAGTGTTCTCGCGGCTGGTCAGGATATTGCCGACTACAACGATGCGTCCGGCGACGGGGAACGCTATCGAATACGCCTGAAGGCAGCGGAAGGTGAACTCCGACACGCCAAGGACCTCGCGCGCGTCTACTTGCGCACACCATCGGGCGAGTTACTGCGCATGGACAGCGTGGCGAGCCTCGAATCGGGAGTCGGGCCGGCGGTAATCGCGCGCTATGACCTGCAGTATGCGGCGAACTTCTACTCCGCGCCGCTGATCTCCGAGGGCGAGGCCGGCGCGCGTGTTCTGGCCATCGGCAATGCGATGATGCCGCCAGGCTATCAAGTCGAATTGGCCGGGCGCGCCGAGGAGTTCAGCAAGACCGCTAGCTACATGCAGATGACCTTCGTCACCGCCATGCTGCTGGTCTACATGGTGCTCGCGAGCCAGTTCAATTCATTTCTTCAACCGCTGATCATCATGGTCGCCCAACCGCTCGCAATCATCGGCGGCGTATTCGCGCTGTGGGCGTTCGGGCACACGCTTAACCTGTTCTCGATGATCGGGTTGGTGCTTCTGGTCGGCCTCGTCGCGAAGAACTCCATCCTGCTGATCGACCTCACGAATCAGTACCGGGCGGCGGGGATGCGCACCGACGAGGCGCTCGCCGCCGCCTGCCCAGTGCGCTTGCGCCCGGTGCTGATGACCTCTCTCACGATTATCCTGGCGATGCTGCCCGCGGCGCTCGGCGTCGGAGCCGGGTCCGACACCAACGGGCCCATGGCGGTCGCCGTCATTGGGGGAATGGTGAGCTCCACGCTGTTGACCCTCGTCGTGGTGCCGGCGGTATACTCACTCGTCATGCGCGATAGCAAGCCGCCCGACAAACATTCGGATGTTGCGGATCCCGGATAGGCCGCAGATTTGGTAGATTACTTCTGTTTAGTGCGTCGGGAGATTGTCTGGGTAGCGCTGGATTGTCCCGGTAGTTTTGGTGCCGTAGGTACGGAATTGGTACTCATGCTGTTTGGAGAGCGCGTGGCTGCCCTGCATGCGCCAGTGCCGGGCGTGCAACGCTGGTAGTGTTTGCCTGGCCCGTCGGCTGCAACTGGTGCAAGATTTATGGCGGCGCAGCGGTGGCCAATCAGGCCGGGGGAAGTGTTGGACTGCTCGCGCTCATATTGATCGTATTAAAACAAACGTGATCCATCCCTGTTGATGTGTAGGGCGCCAGCGTCGCATTTCTTACAATTCAGTGTGGCTTTGCATAAACGCTTTAATTGCCTGTAGCAGCATCGTATCCAACGGCTCGGTACCACCAAGCGAAAGTGACAACCCGTGACACACACGAAAGGCGAAGCGCTCGGTGAATTGCCGTAGGTCGCGTTCGAAACGCCCTCCCATCTCCAACCAATTCTCGGGAGCAATTTCAAAAAAGTCGACAGCAAGCGCCTCCGCGTCTTTTAGAGCAGGAATTAGCTCTCGGCGAAATCCCAATCCTGCACCAGATAGTTGTCTCATTGTCTTTAATATCGATAGTTAAAAATAAGGTAATGGGAGACGAAATGTCTCCCCACCAGCTTGGCGGAGAAAGTGTTACTTTCACCACCACATTTTGCCTCACCACACTTGCCTTCCGCGCCCTTGCTTTCGTCCTCCTTGGCGCCGCACTTGCCTTCACCACATTTCCCTTCAGCGTCCTTTTCGACTTTTCCTTGGCGCCGCATTTTGCTTCGCCACATTTGCTTCTCCAGATTTCGTGTCCGCTTGTGCCAGTTGATAGCCGGACTCCAAATGGGTAGCGGAAAACGGATTTTCACCAGCTTGTGCGATGCCTGAAGAGATGGCGATAGCCAGGGCCATCATTGAGCCGATAGCCATAGTGGTGCCCTCAAGACGCTGCTTTTTCATGACAATATCCTCGTGTGTTAAATCTGGTTCGGGTCAAAAAGATTCACAAGTTGTGCTTATCGATTAAGTCGAAGAGCACGCTTGCCCTGATTTAGTCGTTCCTGAGAGAAAATTTCTTACAGTTCCACGTACTGTCATATATCAAATGACAGACATCCTGTTGAATTGCATCCAAATCCACGGCGGACTGGGTGAAAGGCATACTGTGAATAGTAACTAGGTACGTTACAGTATCTCGTGTTCGAGGAGATTGCTTTTGATTGACAGTTTTCGCGACCGGTGGCTTCCAAGACTTTTTATCTGGCAGATAGAGGCAGTAAAAAGATACCGGCCGAGATCGAAGGCCGGCTTTTCCGCAAGCTGCAATTGATCGATGATGCGACCTGTGATCTCGACTTGCGCTCACCCCCGAGTAACCATTTTGAAAAGTTGAGAGGAAAATTGGCCGGCAAACACTCGATTCGCGTTAACAAACAATGGCGTCTGGTGTTTGCATGGGCAGCAGAGAGAGGCGAGGCTCAGGGCATCTATCTGGATAATCACGATTATCGATGAGGCAGGCGATGAATATTACGAAGCGACAACCCGTCAGTGTGGGCGAAATGATTACTGAGGAATTCCTTGTGCCAATTGGTCTGACCCAGGGGCAACTGGCGGAGGCGATGGGTGTGAGTCGAAAAACCGTCAACGAGCTGTGTACCAATCGCCGCGCTATCACGGCGGACACCGCATTGATGCTAGCTACGGTATTTGGCAATACGGCTGAATTTTGGTTGAACTTGCAGCAGCGAAACGAGCTGTGGAAAGCCCTAAACGTACCGAAGCGACGAGCTCGGATTGAGAAGGCCAGGCCTGTTGCCGCTTGAGATGTATGGGACCACCTTGGGACCATCTGCTCGCCCTTTCACGCCACCCAATGCCCACCTCAAATTTTTAACTCTTTGATTTTTTAGGCGTGGGGAGGCATTGGGTGGCGTCAACACTTTCCTGCGAAGTTTCGAATCCCTCGCTCTCCGCCATAAATAATCATAACCTGTTGATTTTAAAGGTAATATGATGCCTCTTTTCCCGTGTGGGACCATTCTGGGACCAAACCCTCAGAATCCCCCGATCTTTCTGATATACATTCCGCCATGCCGGCGGCATCTTCGGATATTCACATTCCGTAGTGCTTATTGATCATTCGCCCCACTTATCAAAGCGCTTGACAGCGCCGTATAAAATGTATAATAAATACATCTTAAAGGAATTGAAACGCTCCCCTGGTCCACTCGGAGAATTCGCTCGCCAGTAGACGGAAGACGCTACAGCCGCCACCACCAGTGGAACTATCGGCGATTCGATGGCTCGCTTTGGATTCAGGGTTAGGACGATTGCCAGGAGGGAGGGTATGCGTGAGCAATCCGATCGAACGCTACCTCGAGATCGCGCGAAACTGAAGTCACTTGCCCGGGTTATACGTGAGGTGGACTCAGCTCCCGACATGGAGACGGCGTTGCATGTCGTGGTGACGCGCGCGCGCGAAATAATGGCAGCAGATGTCTGCACCGTGTACTTTACCGAACGCGATCGCCAACGGCATGTGATCGCGGCAACCGATGGTCTTTCTCCGGCCGTGGTCGGGCAGGTGCAATTCGGCTTCGGCGACGGGCTTATCGGGAGGGTGGCCGAGAGCGTGGTGCCAGTAAGTCTGGATGATGTCCCGGAACAGATAGACGAAGGATTCGTTCAACAGTCTGACGCCGGGCGCTTTCACGGTTTTCTCGGCGTGCCTATCACCCACCGCAGCAAGGTACAGGGGGTATTGGTCCTGCGGCAACGAGAGGCACGGCACTTTGACGATGCCGCCGGCGCGTTCTTGACCACCCTCGCCGCACAACTGGGCGGCGCAATCGCCTATGCCAGAGCCAGCGGCGAAGTCTGTCGCCTGTGTCGCCCGGGGAGCGTGGCGGTGGGCCGACTCGAGGGACAGCCGGGAGCGCCCGGGATCTCCGTGGGTACTGGCATGGTGGTCTTTTCACCGTCTGATCTCGGCGGGGTACCGAACCGGCAGCCACAGGATCCGGGGTTGGAGGAGCGGCGCCTGCATGATGCCGTGGCCCGCGTCCGTGCGGAAATCAAGGGACTTGCGGAAGGCCTCGACGGGACTCTCTCTCTGGCAGATATGGCGCTATTCGACGCCTACGCCCTGATACTGGACAGTCCTGAGATTGTGGGTGCTACCGTACAGCGCATTCACCAGGGCAACTGGGCGCCGGGCGCATTGCGGCACACTATCGAGGAATACGCGCGGCGCTTCGACGAGATGGAAGATGCTTACCTGCGGGAACGGGGCGCGGACATCCGGGACCTGGGGAACCGCCTGCTCGTCCACCTGCAGGGCAAGTCCGGAATCATCGGCGACTGTCCCGTGGGTACTATCCTGATTGGACGCCAGCTGGGCGCTATCGATCTGGGGTTGGTGCCTCGCGAGCGCCTGGCCGGGATCATTTCGGCGGAGGGCTCTTCGCTGTCCCATGTCGCGATCCTGGCACATGCCTTGGGTATACCGGCGGTAATGGGCGTCGGGCGCATCCCTTTGGAGGATCTGGACGGCCAGGAGGTGGTCGTAGACGGTACCCGGGGAACGGTGTACCTCCGCCCTGTTCCTCGGATACGTCAGGCGGTCGAGTCCTTGATCATCGAAGAACGCGTGCTCCAGGAAGACCTGGAGGAAATCAAGCGCCTGCCCTCGACAACAAGGGACGGCGTGGAGTTTCCCCTCCATACCAATGTCGGCCTCATCGAGGAAATACCCCTGTCGAAGGCCGCCGGCTTGGCGGGTATCGGATTGTTCCGTTCTGAGCTGCCCTTCATGCTCTACGATCGATTTCCCAGTGAGCAGGAGCAGGTTGAGATCTACCGGCAGGCACTGGAGGCGGTCAGGCCCTTGCCGGTCAATCTGCGAACGCTGGACGCGGGGGGCGACAAGCCACTTCCCTATCTGCCTGTTGCAGAACAGAACCCGGTATTGGGCTGGCGCGGAATCCGCCTCACCCTGGATCGGCCCGAGATATTTCTCACACAGATCCGGGCTGCGCTCCGCGCGAACGCAGGACTGGGAAACCTGCGATTACTGCTGCCCATGGTCAACGGTGTCGCCGAAGTGGAGCAGGCACTTGCTCTGATTGACCGGGCGCATTGTCAGCTCCTGGCGGAAGGTGTCACGACTACCAGGCCCCTCGTGGGGCTCATGATCGAAGTGCCCTCCGCAGTCTACCAGGCGGAAGATCTGGCCAGGCGAGTCGATTTTCTCTCTGTCGGTAGTAATGACCTCGCCCAATATCTGCTGGCTATCGACCGCGGCAACCCCTATGTAGCATCGAGGCTAGATCCGCTCCATCCGGCGGTGCTGCGCGCGTTTAGCCAGGTCGTGGATGCATCCCGGCGAACCGGCAAACCGGTCGGCGTGTGCGGCGAGATGGCCAGCGATCCCGGTTGTGCCTTGCTGCTGCTAGGATTGGGGTTCAACAGTCTGAGCGTTAGCGGGGTGGCCCTGCCGCGAGTCAAGTGGGCAATCAGAAGTGTGGAATTTACAAAAATGGAGTCGCTTGCGGCAGAGGCCTTGAGACTGGATCGGCCAGAAACCGTTAGGCGGCTGCTGGAGAAGGCACTCAAAGATGCAGGTCTGGACCGTCTACTCAACCGGCCTGATGCAATCCTTGCGGAGGACTGCAGTTGCGGCGACGAATCGGTACACGGTATCGATCGGCTCTGGAATGCCAGCACTGGCCAGGAATTCACCAGGTGTGAGAATCATGAATGACATGATCGCGAGCACAGAGGTTGTCCGTTCCCGATATCTGAAAGCAGCCCTGGGCTTGTATGGGGGCTTCGATTTCAGTGAGCTTTGTGCAGAAGGTTGTTGGGAATCCGACGCGCAGGTTATTAGTGTGGCGGATCCGGGCGCTTTCCTGAGCATAACAATCCTATACGACAACTAACAGGAGGCAAGGTAATGGCCAACTCCTTCTATCCTGCGGCTACGAAAGCGTTGGCCGAGCAACGCAGGGCTTTAGCGCCGGCGTGTGAAGATGCGTTTCAGGCGTTCAGCAGGCAAGTCTTCGTCGAGGGCGCGCTGTCTCCCAAGATCAAGCAGCTCATCGCCGTGGCGGTCGCGCATGTGACGCAGTGTCCCTATTGTATCCGTGGACATACGAGAGCCGCGCAAGCGCAGGGTGCGACGCCAGCGGAGATCATGGAGGCGATCTGGGTCGCTGCTGAGATGCGCGCCGGCGCCGCTTATGCCCACGCGGCCATCGCGCTTGATGCGATGAAGGAAGAGTGAACTGCCTGTCACCCAGCAGGATCCACAGGTCTGGAAAAAAACACATGATCAAGGTCAAGCGGGCATACGATACACCTGGCAAGCAGGACGGTTATCGGGTGCTGGTCGATCGCATCTGGCCGCGTGGCCTGAAGAAGGAGGAGGCCGTAATAGACCGCTGGTTGAAGGAAGTTGCACCGAGTACAGAACTCAGGCGCTGGTTCGGACATGAGTCGAAGAAGTGGCCGGAGTTTTGTAAACGCTATGCGGCGGAGCTCGAAAATAAGACGGATGCAATACAGTTTCTGCTGGAGCAGGGCCGGAATGGTACGCTCACCCTGATCTACGCGGCCCGGAATACCGAGCACAACAACGCCGTCGCACTGAAAAGTTTCCTCGAATCGTCACTGACGGGAGGGAGTCGCGAGTAGCGTCCGTTACCATAACGAAATATAGCGAGGGTGCGAACTCGGTCTCAGGATATCGGTCGCCGAAAATACCGTCATTACCGGGCGATTGCAGGACCTGCAGGGGCAAGGTGATGACGCCAACGTAACGGTGACGCACGCAGCGTTAGGTCCGGTAGTTGTAGGCAGCAAGTCGCCGTCACTCTCAGCAATCAATACAGCCAGCCCGTCCTGAACGAAACGCCAATAACGACAAACAAAATAGAAAATATCGTGACCGGGATAATGTGCCAGGCCATCACGATAAGGTTGCCCGGCGACAGGACTGGTATGATCCTTAACCTGGCGTCAATGGCAAAACCTATGGTCAGAGCAAGCAGTATGAGCTTTGCCATGATCGGGCGGGCAATCGGATTGGCTGGATCAAACCACTGGGTGACATCCGGTAGCAAACGGTGCGCCAGCAAGACTCCCGTGATGACCTGTACGATAAGCGCCGGCATGCCGATTTTTTCGTATACAGACTCAAAGTTGAGCAGCTGTTCCGGGGACTGCTCCTCGAGCACTTTCGGCAGTACAACCAGTGATAAAACAATGTGCCCACCTGTCCAGATCGTGGCAGCGAGGAGATGAAGTAATAACAGAAGTCCGTACATGTACTCCTACCTGCAGACCCTGGTCAATAATTTTATCGGCACGAGCCGAGGCAGTCGGCGCAATCGAAACAGGTCCGCCAGCAGATGGCATTGTGTTGATTGACACCGTCCGATCCCATTGTCTCGAGACAGCGCGGCTATTATACTATATGATGCATTGTGAATGCCTCTTAAAAAGAGTAGGCGGTCGAGTGCTCGACGATTGAATGAACGCAATCTGGAACGGCCCTTTTTACCAGTAGCTCCACCTGAATAACTTGCAATGACCCTGAATCCAAATACTTCTGCAACTTCTGGCCGGGAGATCTACGACAAGAGTGCGCCCGGCCGGGGTTACGTCGTGGTTATTTACGGGCTCTATATGGGCAGCGTTATCGCGGTAGTGACAGCCCCGGTGGGCGCGCTTATCGCCCAGCTGCGACTGGGCCGTGGAGCCCCATGGCTGGATACGCACCTGCTTTTTCAGATTCGCACGTTCTGGATTGGTGTCCTGGCCGCTGGGGTCGCCTTGCTCTTGTGGAGGGTTGTGGGGTTATTCGGGCAATCGTCGATTTATGCCTGGTTATTCGGCTATCTTTTTTTTACCCTCGGCATGGTGTGGATGATAGCGCGTTGTGCAGTGGGCATTCATCGACTTACCTCCAACCGCGCTATTGAAGCCCCCAGAAGCTGGCTGTTTGGTGTGAGTAAGCAGCATTAAACGGCACTGTCGATCGAAGGTATTCGCACCCCGGGATGCCCCCTATGTGCGATCTTCCGGAAAGTCAGGGTCGGGCGGCGGACCATCCTGTTTATTGCCTGCCCAGCGCTCAAGCGCCTTGCCGGCCCGCAACAGCAGCCAAACGAGAAGGGGTGCCACCAACAGCAGGCTCACCCCCCAATCGAAACGGTTGATCGCCAGCGCGAAGGGGGTAATCACGCCGATGCATGCTGCGATGCCCACCGAAATAGCGATTGCCTTGCGTTGCCGGCCAGAGGTTTGCGGCGTCATACTAGTTGGCAATTAGCTGCCGGTATATGCCGGGCAGCGCCTGTGAGAGATGCTCCGGTTTGTGTACCATGGCATAGCCGCCACGACCAAACAGGTGCGCAATATAGTGTTCGGCGTCCCGGTCGATAGTTATTCCAAAGACCCTTAGATCCTGTTGCCTGGCATCCAGGATCGCACGCCGGGTATCCTCAATCGCGTAGCGACCCTCGTAGTAGTCAGAATCGCTGGGTTTGCCATCACTGAGCACCAGCAACAGTCGGTGTCGATTGGCGCGCTGACACAGCTCAGCAGCGGTGTGCCGAATAGCTGCACCCATGCGGGTATAGCGCCCGGGTTCTAGCGCGGCTATGCGACGCTCGGTGGCTGCATTCATTCTCTCTCCAAAGGACTTGAGTGTATTCACCCATACCCGGTGACGACGGTGGGAGGTGAAACTCTGGATGCTGTAGTCGTCACCACAACTGGCCAGCCCGTGTGCCAGGACCAACAAAGCCTCCTTCTCGATATCGATCACGCGGCGATCCTCCACCCAGGCATCGGTGGAGAGGGATACGTCAATCAGTATGGAAATGGCCAGGTCCCTGGCCTGTGCCCTGGTGGACAGGTACAGACCAGCGCTATTGTCTCCGACAGCTGTAAGGTCGCAGTGCGCGCGAACCACCGCGTCCATATCCAACTCATTGCCATCGATCTGGCCCCGCAGCCACTCTCGGTGTGGGCGAAGTGCTTCAAACTGGCGCCTCACCCGCCGGATGCGTCGCCTGGTCTGCTCATCCAAGGCGCCACTGTCGGTTTCCTCCTCGTGCAGAGCGGTGAGCACACGGCAATGGTCCGGGAGATAGCCCTGTTTGCGATAATTCCACTCCGGGTAGGTGTGCGTTCCGCGCAGGCACGAGCCGTCTGCGACGCGCGGGGCCAGGTCCAGGTCCATCTTTAGATGCGTCGCGGCGCGCAGCTCATTGGGACTCAAAGTAATCTCGTCCATTTGTTCCGTGTTGCTTCTGGCGTTATCGTCCTCCTCGTCATCGATCATTCGGTTGACGTTGACCATTTCCGCGAATGACAGGATCTTCTCGAAGCGGTTGAGTACCAGCGGGTCGTCGCGTTCGGACTGGTCCTGTCGCCGGCGCTCGGCCCTGCGTTTGTGCTGGGCCTGGGCCGCGGCAGCTGATGGATTTTGGGGCGCTTCATCGTCCTCGACCGGGCCGGCATCAGCTGTACCCAGATGATTGAGGGCGGCCCATAGCGGAACGGGCAGTGGCGGGCGATAGTGGTTCGGGGCGCGAAAAGGACGCAAACTGATCATGGGGTCCAGTACCGCCCCGTGGTAATGCCCGGCTTCCTCCGACAGTGCTTCTTCGGCGCCCAGGAGACGAAGAATGACAGCCTCCATAGCCGCCTCAGTGGTCGGCAGGCGCCGGGCGGGGCGTATGGAGAGTATTTCCCGCCGCAGCCGCTCATGCCGATTATGTAGCGCGGGAAAGGCCGAGAGTGCTGCCTGGGTGGCCAGGACGACTTGCCGCAGATGACTGATATCCTGGCGCAATGGATCTTCGAATACATGTGAGGGTGTCATGCACGCGAGCAGCGCAGCCAGCCAGAAGTACAGGTCGCGATTGAGGCAGGGATCATCGAACAGTGCGATCTCCGGCGGCAACAGCAGATTCTCCTCATCGAGGCGAGCCAGGTCCAGACTTTCCCGATCGAAGCCCAGACGCTGGCGCATTTTTAGCCGGTGTGAGGAGGCCCGCGGCGCGATAGAGGCAACAGCTACGCCGGCCACTCCCCCGCTGGAGCGGAAGAAAACCGCCAAAGGCCCTGCAATCGACTCCAGTGTAACGGCTGCTTCGGCATACCTGGGGTAACTGTGGCTATGGGAGGAGGCCCAGCCATGCCATAGTCGGCCGACTTTTTCTTCCAGTTCCAGCCATTCAAGCATGTCGAGATGGGTCGGTCAGTCGTCGCCAAACGTGGCGCGTACAGCTTCCCTAAGCCCCTCCTGCACGTCGATATCGTCGGTCAATGGTTCTACCAGTGTAGCTTGTGCTGCTTGCGAGATTGGCATGCCGTTGGCAATGAGCGTGGCGCAGTAGATCAGCAGCCGTGTCGACACGCCCTCTTCGAGGTCATGTCCTTTCATAGCGCGTAAGCGCACGGCGAGATTGACCAACGTAGCGCATTGCGGTGGCGGCAGACCGCTCTCCCGCGATACGATATCGCGTTCCAGGTGAGGCGGAGGGAAGTCGAAACTCTTGGCTACAAACCGTTGTCGAGTACTGGGTTTCAGCGATTTGAGTATGTGCTGGTAGCCGGGGTTGTAAGACACAACCAGCATAAAATTGTCAGGTGCTTCCAGCAGCTCTCCGGTGCGTTCCAGCGGCAACAGCCGGCGGTCGTCCGTCAGGGGGTGCAGCACGACGGTGACATCCTTGCGCGCTTCCACAACCTCGTCCAGGTAACAGATTCCGCCCTCTCGCACTGCCCTGGTCAGTGGTCCATCGACCCAGCGGGTTTCACCCCCCTGCAACAGGTATCGCCCGGTGAGGTCCGCCGCCGTGAGATCGTCGTGGCATGAAATGGTGAACAGCGGCCGCCCAAGCTTTGCGGCCATATGACTGATGAATCGGGTCTTGCCGCAGCCGGTGGGTCCCTTGAGCAGAAGCGGTAAGCGTTGATGGTAGGCCTGTTCAAACAGCAGGCACTCGTTTCCAACGGGTTCATAGAACGGTATTTCGCCCATTGCGGCTTCAGTACTCACCTCCTTACTGCCCGGATCTGCATTACCGGATGGAGGCCATGGCTGGGTGGGAGCGAGGGGCATGCGCTATCCCGCAACGCCGGCCAGCTGATTCTCGCCGCTGGCTGGGGCCTGCTCCTTCACAGGACCGAAAATCGAGATGAAATAGAGGATCGCCGCGATGGCCACCACGATTCCAGCACCCAGGCGCATGTAGTAGAACAACTGAAGCTGATCCTGTACTTCCATGTAATTCATACCCATCACACGCTGCAAATGGGTTTGCACTACACCGGCAAAGGTCAGAGTAAATGTCATAAAACACATCGCCGATGTCATCAGCCAAAAGCTCCACATATTGAGAATCTGGTTATAGGGTTGAACCCGCCGCAATTGGGGCATGGCATAGGTGATCACCGCCAGAACCATCATGACGTATGCGCCGAAAAAGGCCAGGTGCCCGTGTGCGGCCGTCACCTGCGTACCGTGACTATAGTAGTTGACGAAGGACAGGGTGTGCATGAATCCCCACACACCGCCCCCGAAAAAGGCGAGGGTGGCGCTTCCGAGGGTCCACAGCATGGCCGCTTTGTTTGGGTGATTTCGCCGGCCCTTCCAGAACATGAAGAAGGAAAACATCACCAAGGCAAAAAAGGGAAGTACTTCCAGGGTCGAGAATATGCTCCCCAACGGCTGCCAGTACCCCGGTGAACCGATCCAGTAGTAGTGGTGCCCGGTTCCCAACAACCCCGAAAACAGCGCAAGGCCGATGATGACATACAGCCACTTTTCGATAATTTCCCGGTCCACGCCGGTCATCTTGATCAGCAGGTAGGCTAGCAGCGACGCCATGATAAGTTCCCAGACGCCTTCTACCCACAGGTGAACGACCCACCACCAGTACAGCTTGTCGACCGCAAGGTTACCGGGATTGTAAAAGGCGAACAGCCAGAAAACCGCTGCCAGCCAGAGCCCGAGCATCAAGATCAGGTTGATGGCGGTTTTACGTCCTTTGGCCAGGGTCATACTGGTATTGTAGAGAAACATAAGGAAGGAGACGGTAATCAGTATTTTTGACCACAGAGGTTGTTCAAGAAATTCGCGGCCTTCATGAATGCCCAGTTGATAACTCAGCAGTGCCCCCGCGCCCGCGATAGCAAAGATTGCAAGCTGAAGATACGCGATCGTGGGACTGTGAATCTCCGCCTCGGCTTCTTCCGGCATCAGGTAATAGGTGCAGCCCATAAATCCCAGCAGCAACCAGACGATCAACAGGTTGGTGTGGCTCATCCGAATAATATGAAACGGCATCGCCTCCGCTAGGAATTCGGGCATGACGTATACGGTAGCTGCCATGATTCCAAAGACCACCTGCAAGGCAAAGAGCGCCATTGCCACCGCGAAGAAGGGTAGGGCCACTCGTTGTGTCTCGTACTTCATCGATATGCTCCTGTTACACAAAACTCGATGCGTTTTACCTATGCTGCGCCTTCAACCAGCCGGGGTCGGTGGCCAGTTCTGAGTGTTAATGGAATCTGTCCATTCGAGAAATGCAACCAGTGCGTCCAGTTCCTCTTCGCTCAGATCGAATTTCGGCATAACGCGTCTGCCGGGAACGTTCAGTGGTTGGGCGCGAATCCAGCCCTTGATTCCGGCACGCGCGCCATCAGCGTTTTCCCGCCCGCCATAGCGTGTCCACACATTGCCGAGTTCCGGGGCGAAATAGGCACCTTCGCCGAGAATGGTATGGCAGTTGATACAGCTGTTTTGCTCCCAGACGTGCTTACCATATTTCACCTGTTCGGTGAGACCTTCTTTGTCGGTGGAGACGTTCAGCATGTACCAGTGGGTCTGTGCCGTCAGTCCGGCGAAGACGATAAAAAAGATAAGCGACCCGCCGTAGAAAATATTCCGCGCCGCCGATCTGGTGAGCACTTCGGCCATTGGATTTCTCCCTGGTAATGAAGTGGTTATTGGTTGCGTGTCCTGGGATATGCTCCGGTTGGGCACAGTAATAAGATGTATATAATATACATAATAATTGCTCTCCGCAACTCTGCTGCCCGCGCCGCCTTCCCGTATCGCACTGGTGATGATCAGAATGCCAATGGCGTGTATCAAGATGTAAGTTGGGTTCCACTTTCTGTACAGTAAGAAACCCGACTTGATACGGAGGCCTATCTATGCGGTTGACCACCTTCACCGATTATTCCCTGCGAGTGCTCATTTACCTTGCCGTAAATGGTGAGCAGAACACGACCATCGCCCAGATTGCGCAAACCTACGGCATTTCCAGGAATCACCTGATGAAGGTAGTGCACGAATTGAGCCAGAAGCATTACCTGATCGCCCTAAGAGGGAAGAACGGGGGTTTGCGGCTCAATCGGCCACCTTCCGAGATCAACATCGGCGAACTGGTCAGGGCGATGGAGAACGATTTCGCCATCGCGGAGTGTTTTGGCCAAAATAACCAGTGCGTTCTCACTCCCGCCTGTTCACTCCGGACGGTACTGGATGAAGCATTGGAGGCATTCCTTGCGGTGCTGGACGCGCACACGCTG
The DNA here is from genome assembly GCA_041396025.1 of Halioglobus sp. Taxonomy (GTDB): domain Bacteria; phylum Pseudomonadota; class Gammaproteobacteria; order Pseudomonadales; family Halieaceae; genus Marimicrobium. The sequence goes on from JAWKZL010000009.1 coordinate 46,375, forward strand.
GAGGATATCCTCCCTCGCCGGGGGCGGAAGTCGCTGACAACAATATTGAATCTTGCCTGAGTTCCTCGGCTGTGCCCCGCTGGGTCTTGCTAAACCGGTCGAGTAAGCGTATATAATCATCTCATGAAACTCGTTTCCCCGTTACAGTCCCCTCGTTCACCTGTCTGCCCGCAAGCACCGGGTCGCGCTTCCGCCTTTCTTTCCTAGGGCGATCGAGCCCGATGGGGTTCGATCGCCGCTCAATAAGCTAAACATCCATATAGTCTTTCGGAGAGGAAGGAAAATGACTTTTTTGCGTTCCGTCATTGTTGGCAGAGGAGATCGAGACCGGATAGAAGCGTTGCTTCAAACTGCAGGGTCCTCACAGGATGGCTTGCTGCTCGATGAACTCGATGCTGCCAGTATTCTGCCAGATCACCTCGTACCCGCGGACGTGGTCACCATGAATTCATTGGTGGTCTACCGCGATCTCGACACCGGTCTCGAGGCAAATATTCAGTTAGTGTACCCGGAGGAGGCAGATGCTGCAGGGGGGCGGATCTCGATTCTCGCACCCGTGGGAGCAGCGCTGATTGGCCTCAGGGTAGGAGAGCGGATTGAGTGGCCGCTGCCAAATCGCCACCGTCGCGTCCTGGAAGTAGTATCCGTAAGCCATCCGACATGACCCTTGAACGGGGCGGGTTCGTGTTCTGGAACCGGGTGCTTACTCTCTCCGAGACGATGGAGGTACCCGAACTTTCGACCGAGGATCTACAATGTTCTCTCCTTGGAATCATAGAGGGATTTGCCCATACTTTTGACCCGGCGGAGGATTTTCCCGAATATGCCACACTGCGTCTGTGTCGATCATTCAGTGATTTGTTGGAACGGCTTGAACAGCCGCGAACCCGGTAACCCTGTATTGTAGCTAAACGGGGAAATATCTAGATGATGAGTGATTCTATGCAACGAACTGTTTGCCTGTTTGTTAATATGCATATAAAATATATGTTAACAATTTGTGCAGCCCGGTGGACGAGGACGCAGCCTCGGAGTGTGGAAGGCACAGGATGAGTGAAGACAACGAACATTCGTATCCGGAGGGCTTCTCCTCTGCCCCCTGCTCAATGCACGAGGCGGATCCGGTCTATATGGGCCTGGAGGATGAAATCATTACATTCAGGCCGCCAGGCGAACAGGAACTGGCGCGCCTGAAGGAAGTGTTACTGCATGAGCTTCCCGATGCGGTCATCTACGCAGGCAGCGACGGACTCATCCGTTTCTGGAACCGTGGCGCTACGCGCATCTTCGGCTTCAGTGCCGCCGAAGCCGTTGGCCAATCCCTCGATATCATCATCCCCGAGCGCCTGCGGCAGCGTCACTGGGAGGGCTACCACCGCATGATGAAGACCGGACATTCGCGGCACGAGGCACATGAGCTTCTGGCAGTGCCAGCGGTCGACCGGATGGGACGAACCCTCTCAATCCAGTTTACTGTCGCACCGGTCGCTGACGAGAATCACGCACTCATTGGCATAGTTGCCGTACTGCGGGATGTAACTGCAACCTTTGAAGAGATAAAACGATTGCGGGCGGGTCGGTCATGACCAGCGCCTTCAACCAGGCACCTGCCATCATTGCCGAGCAGTGGTACAACGCTTGCCAGGCTCCGAACCTGAATCAGCTACGCGGGCGGGTGGTCGTCGTGGAGGCCTTCCAGATGCTGTGCCCCGGCTGTGTCCAACACGGCCTGCCTCAGGTTCAGCGGATTCATGATGCATTCTCCAGGGAGGACGTCATGGTGCTGGGTTTGCACACAGTGTTTGAGCACCATGCCGCCATGACGCCGGTCTCGCTTGAAGCATTTTTGCACGAGTATAAAGTGACATTCCCGGTAGGGGTAGACAAGGCGCAGGGCGTCGGGATGCCGGTGACGATGAGCGCCTACGGGATGCAAGGCACGCCCACACTGGTCCTGATCGATGGCCAGGGGCGGTTACGCAACCAGTGGCTTGGCGTCGTACCCGACCTGATCGTGGGGGCTGAAATAATGCGACTTATACTCGAGGGGCGTCACGACAATGGAGAGCAGGGGTAGTCTGTGCTTACGAGATACCAGAGCTGTGCGCGGAATGAACATCGGTCCCCGTGCTAGACCACGATCCGGAGGTAACGGATATGAGTACATTACTGACGACGGGAAAAGTTGTTGACGGGCGCCAGTCGTATCCGACGGCGGTATTACGACTCGCGTTCCGCCCCTTTTTCCTCCTCGGGGCGCTGTTCAGCATGATCAGCCTGGCATTGTGGGGCGCTGCGATAGGTGGGGTTATGGATCCGGTGGTATACGGCGGCCCCCAGTGGTGGCATATGCACGAGATGCTATTTGGATTCGTAAGTGCCATCGTCGTAGGCTTTCTTCTGACAGCGGTACGGACCTGGACGGGGCAACCGGGTTTGCAGGGTATCTACCTGGCCTGCCTCGTATTGCTGTGGTTCGTTGGGCGGGTAACGCTATTCTTCCCCATCCTATTGCCAACTTGGACGACCGCGGTGGTCGACCTGGTGTTTCTACCGATGGCGGCGCTAATTCTGGCAATCCCCATAGTCCGGGTAAAACAGTGGCGCAATATCGTTTTTGTACCGCTCTTGTTGGTGATGACAGCGGCCAATGCAACAATGCATTGGGCCGCGTACACGGGCGATGGGATGCTCCAACTTCAGGCGAGCACTGCCATGGTCATGCTGGTTACCCTGTTGATGAGTGTCATGGCGGGACGGGTGCTGCCGATGTTCACTGCTAACGGTACGGGCACCGAGCGGGTTGTCGCGATCGGATGGCTGGAGAAGTTAGCGCTTATCAGCATGCTGTTAGCGGTGGCTGCCAGCTTGGTCCCGTCGGGGGAATACCCCGGCGTGGTGGCATCGTGCTTTATTCTGGCAGCCTTGGTTCACGGTACACGAGCATTCCGTTGGCGCATTTGGGTAACGTTCCGGACGCCCCTGGTGTGGTCGCTCCATTTGAGCTACTGGTGCATCCCACTGGGATTGCTGCTGTACGGGCTGAGTAGGGTAGTTCCCGGCATAACGCACTCACAGGCCACCCACACACTGACGGTCGGCGCGATGGGGATGATGATTCTGGCCATGATATCCCGCGTGTCCCTGGGCCATACTGGTCGCCCCCTCAGGGTAGCTAAGATCATGGTGGGGGCGTTCGTGGCCTTGTTCAGTGCTTTTGTAGTACGGGTATTTGGTGTGTACTGGTTCGATGACTACACCAATCTGATCTCTACGGCCACGCTTCTTTGGGTGGTCGCCTACGGATGTTTTGTTGTGCTGTATATGCCGATTTTGATCAGGTCACGTATTGATGGGCAACCGGGATGATCCGGAGAAGAGGACGTTGAGTCTATCCGGCTTTCATCAGGCGGCCTGCGCAGTGTTTGTCATCAGCGAGCGCGCCCCGAGAGGTCGTGACGTCAATCTACAGCCCACTACAACCCACCCGACCGTTTTGAATAGATCGGGCTATTTGCCAGCATGAATACCGTTGGGGAAAAAATGCACCCCGTGGTAGGCCGCACTTTTAGCGGCCTACGGGTGCAACAGGTCTTTTTTCCATCCGCCGCCCTGTTCGCTGCAGTGGCGCCCTGGCTGTTGTTGGGATCGCTATACGGCTGGTTCCAGCCCCTGGTTGATGTCGCTACCCATGCACGTGGAATGCTTTTCGGCTACGTGGGAGCACTGATTGCCGGTTATCTGGGTGGAAAGCTGTCCGCGAGTCAGATGGCTGCGCTGTTCGGGCTCTGGTTGGCGGGTCGTATGGTGGAAGTGTGTGCCGACGAGCCCCGAATAGTTAATTTGCTCTATGCCGCATTCGGTCTCTATCTGGCAACCATCGTGGTCCCCCGATTCGCGGCGGCGAAAAAGTGGCGTAACCGGATAATTGGCCCATTACTTACAATAATCATCTGTTTCCCTATCATCTTATTGGCGGTTGGGGCCTCAGATCTATCGCTATCTCTTTCTCTACATAGTTTGGTATTGCTGATCGCTTTACTGATGTTTTTTATGGGTGGCCGGTTTGTCACTCCGCTCTTGGCTCGAGCCTACGCCAAAAAGAGTGAAAAACTCCCACAGCGAATACAGCCGCGCCTGGAAGGTGCAGTGATGTTACTACTGCTGATAGCGAGCCTGCTTAGCGTAACGCCGGCTGCGCCTGTTTGGTTAGCAGCGGCAACGGGAACGTCCGGGGTGCTGGTACTGGTCAGGCTGTATCGATGGAAGCTATTCGGCCTGGGGTGGCGGCACGCAGACCTGAAGGCGTTGGGTTTTGGCTATCTCTGGCTGGGTGTAGGGCTGTTGGTGTTCAGTCTTTCTCTCAGCAGGGGACTGCCGATTACGGCCAGTCTGCATATCATTACCGTCGGTGCCTTGGGCACACTGTCAACAACCATCATGCTGAATCTCACGGCTAAGACTATCACTCGGCCTCCTGCAGTCTACTATACAGTCATCCTGCTGCTTTTCATGGCCACGATCGCGCGTTTTCTTGTGGATACTTTCCCAGTCGAACGACAGATGCTATTGATCGTATCAGCTCTTATGTGGAGTTCAAATTTTGTGATTGCAGGGTTCTTTATTGTGGCGAGAAAAGGCGGGGCATAGGGGGTATGGACTATAGTAAACTCAAGAAACCTGATCGCGTCAAAGAGAATATCTGGCGCCAGCATCTCGACTGGATGGAAGTCGTTGGTAAGCAAGTGGATGAAAACTTCAAGCAACGACAGAAGCAGAAAGTGAGAGAAGCTTCCCCACATTGCCAGTGGTGATCAGCTGGATCTGGATAATACAATACGCCAATGATTTACCGTCGGCCACTTGATGCGAGGAACCGAGAACGATGCTGATCAGTGTTTATCGTTATATACCGGGGCATGACGACTCTCCGCGCATGCAGGATTACCACCTGGACCTCGATCCGCAGCAAGACTTGATGGTGCTGGATGTACTCGAACTACTGAAGGAGCAAGACGAGACTCTGGCGTATCGTCGAAGTTGCCGTGAAGGAGTTTGTGGTTCCGATGGCATGAATATCAATGGTGTCAACACATTGGCCTGCATCACCAAAGTGTCAGTTTTCCTGGGAGGAGGGCGTTTACCGCTCCGGGCAGCGCGTATACCCTGCTCGCGGGCAAGCGGACCTGGTCATCAGGCCGTTACCCAGCTTACTGCCTGTGATACGCGATTTAGTAGTAGATATGGACATGTTTTGGAAGCAGTACGAACGGATCAGGCCGTATTTGATCAATGACGCACCGACCCCCGCAATTGAACGACTGCAGTCGCCAGAGGAAAGGGAAAAACTGGACGGCCTTTACGAGTGTATATTGTGTGCCTGCTGCACGACCTCTTGTCCCTCCTGGTGGTGGAATCCAGACAAGTACGTAGGGCCGGCCGGATTGCTTAATGCGTATCGCTTTCTGGTGGACTCCCGCGATACGGCAACCACGGAACGACTATCGAATCTCGATGACCCCTTCAGCGTATATCGTTGCCGTGGCGTTTTGAATTGTGTGTCTTTTTGCCCGAAGAAATTGAACCCCCGCAAGGCTATCACGGATATCGAGATGATGCTTCTCCAGAAAGGAGTGTGAGAGATCTGTTGGAGCACGTTGCGAATGATGCGTGAGCCTTCAGTTCTCAGAGAACTTCAGCAGTTTGGTTCTACCCCGACATGACGGAGACTTCGAAAAGAGTGGATAATCCACTAACGAGAGGTATCCCATGTCACAAGAAAGACGGTTTTCACCTGAGTACAAGCAAGAGGCTGTGCAGCTGGCACAGCAATCCGATTTACCCGTAGCGCAGATTGCCCGGAACCTGGGCATTAATGAGAACATGCGGCGCTGGATTAAGGAGGCCGCTGAGTCGGGCAATCGTGCCTTCCCCGGTCACGGCAATCCCAGAACGAGGAAATCGCCAGACTCCAGAAGGAACTGCGCCAGGTTAAGAAGGAGCGCGATTTTTTGCGCGAAGCGGCCACGTTCTTCGCGAAGGAATCCACGTGAGATTCCGGATAGAGAGCCACGTTGCCGCGAAGCCCTGCCCGGTCAATATGATGTGTCGCCTGCTCAAGGTGTCGTCGGGAGGCTACTACGATTGGCGACATCGCCCGCGAGCAGGCAGGCGCAATCAGCGTTTACTTGTAAAGGTTCGTACATTCCACGAGGAGAGCGATGGTGTCCATGGCAGCCCCAGGATCTGGGAAGACCTACGCTACGATGGAGGAAACCTGTAGCTTGAATCGGGTCGCCAAACTCATGCGAGACAATGATATTCACGGGATTCCTGCCGTACGGAAATGGCGCAAGCGGCCACTCTGCGGCCCGATCATATAAAGAACCATTTGGATAGGGATTTCTCCGCTGGCGATCCAGGCACCAGGTGGGTCACTGACATCACTTATATTCGCACCGGTGAAGGCTGGCTGTATCTGGCTGTGGTGGTCGATTTGTTCTGTGGGCAGGTGGTAGGCTGGTCAATGAGCCACCGGATGGATCGACAACTCGTGATCAAACGATCCTCATGGCTGCGCAATGGCAAAGAAAAGTAAAAATCCTGTCATCTTGCACTCCGGATCGCGGTTCGTAGTTTACAAGCCACGAGTATCAGCAGTTTTGGCAGGTCACGATATCACGTGCAGCATGAGTGCAGTCGGAAGCTGCTATGACAATGCGGCGGCTGAGAGTTTCTTCGGGCTGTTGAAGCGCGAGCAGTTTATCGTCGACGGTATGCGACCCGAGCCGATGCCCGGGCTGATGTGTTTGAATATATCGAGGTATTCTACAACCCGAGGAAGCGGCGCAAACTAGAACAACTACATCAAACTGCTCTGTAACTGAGTCTCCGTCAAATCAAGGGGTAGAACCACAGTACGCCAGAAATTGGCTAAATAAATCCACGTGTAGAGCAAACGCTCAAAAGCGCAGAGCGCTAATAGAGAAAGCCGAGCTCATCGCAGCTTGAATTGTTTCTATCCTAGATATCTATGGGACCACCATGGGACCATCTTCTCGCCTTTGATGCCCTCTAATGCCGGGCTCATTTTTTAACTCTCTGATTTGCAAGGCATTAGGAGGCATGGTGAGCGAAAAGACCATCTTTCGGGGTTCGAATCCCTCGCTCTCCGCCATAACTTTTTGATTTAATAGATAAAAGACATTTCCCTTTGGTTTGGGACCATTTTGGGACCAAATGTTCAGAAAACCCCAAACGTTCCGACGCTAATTGCCCCTTTCCGGTTGCGTCTTCGGAAATCCATTCGCCGTAGTGCTCATTGAATATTCTCGTGCTGGTATGACCCGCTCGGCGAGTCATCCATTCTTTCGTTATGCTAGCTGTGAGCAATCGGCTGATGAAGCAGCGCCGTGCGTCATTTGGCCCGCCGTAGCCTTGGCTTTTGTCCAAAGCGAGGAGGCTAGCTTGCCATTAGTCGATAAGTGGTGAATTTGTCCCCCATTATTTCATTTTCATACACGCTATTCGCTATTTTCCGGAGGAATTTATATTCCGGTCTGGTATGGAAAAATGTACGGAAACTGTTTGATGCCCGAGCTCTTTTGCCCACGCCATTAATTCACGGAATATCTTTCGTCAGTCCCCAATGCCTGTCGTCCAGGACAACCGCAATTTCATATTCACCGCCGTCTGCTGTATACCGCACCATCCCACATTGCTCGTCGACAACAATGGCTCGTACTCGACAGCCACTGGAAGAAGTCCACCTCGATTTTTTCCTGCAACCACAAACTTAAAGACTCCTTGTCGAAGATCTGATGATTCATCAGGTGCGTTCTTACTCTTCCTTGTTTAACAAAGGCCAATAATTGGCCTGGATCGACTTTGGTCATTGCTATGTATTCAATTCTGCTCATTGTCGTATTCGATGCTTCAGTGAGTTAAGTATTTTTGAGTATCTTCGCAGCCTGAGATAACCAGGAGCAGGCTGGCAACGAAATCCCGGATGAGTCCCGGGCCGAGGCCGAACATAGTATTAGTCTGATACCGGCGATTCGAATGCCCGATGAGTAATTTATCGTTCCAGCGTGACAACCGCAATTGCGCCTCCGAGGCAGGCGGGCGCCATTGGACAGGATTCTGCGGTAATTCTTCGATACCTTCGGGTAACTCCGAAACAATCGAATATGGAAACATGTAATTTCCGCCATAGAGGCCTCATCCATTCGGGAGTTGGACATGACCAATGATCTTACTGTTATCAGCCATCGACTCTGCCCTTACGTCCAGAGAGCGATTATCGTTCTGGAGGAGAAAGGCACATATTACAGTCGCAAGAACGTGGATTTGGCCAATAAGCCGGAGTGGTTTCTGAAAGTGTCGCCGCTCGGGAAAACCCCGGTACTTCTGGTGGGCGGCGACGCCATTTTCGAATCGGCCGTTATCTGCGAATACCTTGACGAAACGCTCGACGCTCGGATGCACCCCACCGATTCCCTGGAAAAAGGCCAGGCACCGAGCGTGGATGGAGTTTGGTTCGTCTGTCCTGAATACGATCGCCGGATTCTATTCCGCGCGATCTGAGGCGCAATTGCTGACTCGTGCGACGGAGCTGCGAGAGCGCTTTGCCCAACTGGATGCGGTACTGGGTAGCGGGCCTTATTTCAGCGGAAACCGGTTTTGCCTGGTGGATGCCGCGTTTGCTCCTGTGTTTCGGTACTTTGATGTCTTTGACCATATCTACGACGTGGATTTTTTTAGCCACGCCCCGAAAGTGGCCGTGTGGCGGCGAGTGCTGGCGAAACGGCGCTCGGTTCAGCGGGCTGTTGATCCTGAATATCCGAGGTGGTTGTCGGAGTTCATTGCCAATAGGCATTCGGCACTGAGTCAGCGACTGAATCGCAACGCCTGACAACCGAAAAGTGGGGGGTCACTCCGGTTCAATGGTGCGCCACAGGTAAGGCAGGGTATTGCGCATAAGACGGGCTTTATGAACCGTAAATCGAACGATCCTGTCTGAATCCTCTACAGGCAGAGGTTGGTCTTCCGCCAGATGATCTCTGACGCTACAGGTCAGATGCAGCGTATGTCCTGCATTGAAATCAGCAACAACCCTGCGCGGGGTTCCATTAACAGATTTCCCAGTTAAAAAACCCGTTGCCGGCAAAGTCCGGCACGACAAGGCGTCCCTTGTCATCGCAGTGTACAAACCCCTCCGGGCCACCGCGATGGGATACATCGACACCGCGGCGGCTACTGGCCACCCCGGCATCATCGAACCCGCTGGCGATAAAGAACGTGTCAGCTTGTTGCACCAGTGACACCATCTGCTCACTCAAGCCGGCGTGGTCTTCCCATGAACCGACCGTAGTGTGGGTTGGGTTCGGGACGTCTCGGCAGAATGTATTTTGGGCAATTGCCGAAGCTTTGGTGCGCCTGCAGATAAAGTGCCCAGAGCTGGCGATAGGACAACCCCATTCAGGCGATTCCTGCGTCGCGTGGTAAAATCGATGCCCAACAATCCGAGTCGGATCCGTCCTGCAAACTTTCAGCGAGCGGATCTGGCTGCAGGAGCCGATGCATTGATTACCAGTTGCCTGTCGTTTGGGGTGGTGATAAAACCCACAGGACCAAACAGCGCGGTAGCCCAGATATCGCCGGTCAGGTCCGCAGCTCCCAGGATGATCATCGGCAGCTGCTCAAAAAAACGCCGATGTTGCGCCGGCATAAACGGTCGGATAACCGCGAACCGGACTCGCGCAAACGCTCCCGACTGCCAGCGCGGCATTGCATGGTCACCTCACCGGTGTGCCAGGGATCCGGAACGGGCATTGCCAGTCATGCGGTTACTCCGTCTACCCGGCTAGAAACTCTACCCTGAGCCCGCCGGGAATGGTGCCACATCATATGGAGTAGAGACCATAAAATTTAGGGCTTCAGGACCGAATTCAACGGTCACATCATGCAGGCCACTGATGTCCTCGAAAATGCGTGCTAACGTCTGTTTATCGGCCACCTTCAGGGCAACGTGGTGTAAGCCGATATTGTCATGTCGGTTAAAGGGGATGGCGGACCCGGGGTCGTGCGCCTGCCAGAGGGTAAGCATGACCGTGCCGTCACTGATAAACGTGGCGGGTAGTCCGCCTTACCCCACGACGGAAAATTTCAGGTGTGTGGTAAAAAAATCGGCTGTCCGGGCAATATCCGGAACCGTCAAACCCAGGTGGTGAATGCCCTGGGTGGGATTGCCGGCGGGCTGTGTCATGGCGCTATCCTCATAGAAGTCCGGGTTACAAAGTGAACAGATCGGTTCACCCCTGAAGGATAGGTGAACAAGTCTGTCTATGTCAACTCTCCGGAGGTATAATTTTTCAGTGTCCGATCTGATGACGGAGAAAACGCAGCATGCAGCCCCGCCGACAGCACCTTATTGACACGGCCTACCGTCTGTTCAACGAGCACGGCTATCACGCCACCGGTATCGATAGGATCCTGGCCGAATCCGGCGTCTCCAAAGCGACCCTGTATAAGCACTTTCGCAGCAAAGATGAACTGATTCTTGCCGTGCTCCAGCAACGGCATCACCAGGTCATCAGCATGATAGAGGAGCTATATGAAAACGGCGAAGGAGGCCGGCGAGTCGCCTACCCTCGCGATTTTCGATGCGCTGGACGCCTGGTTTCATGCCGAAGGCTACTACGGTTACAATTTCATCAATGCCAGTGCCGAGTATGCCCAGCCGGGCGACGCCATCTACGACTTTGCTGCGGAGCACAAAGCCGCACTTCAGACACTCATCCACGACAGTCTCGCTGCCCGCGGTAAAAGAACAGGCAGCAGGCAATGGAGATTGCGCTTTTGGTCGACAGCCATCGTATCCGCGCATACCCGAGGGAACAGGGACGCTGCGCGATTGGCGAAAACTGCAATGGCCAGGAGACTATTGGCTGACATCGATCGCCCCGGCAAATTTCAGACGCAAAGTTAAAAGAGCAGGACGCATAATCATTCGCCTCTAGTCGCTGAACCGTAGCATAGGGCGTTTGCCAGGGAGTACCCTCGCGATGGATATATTCTTAGCGATATTTTTACCACGCTGAATTTAAGCGGCACACTCTACTTTCGGACCGAGTTCGCCGGCCGCTGGGCCGTGACGGTGACACCGACGCTGGAGTCTGCTGCGCGGTTTCATCTGGTCATCAAGGGGCGCTGTCACGTCACGATAGCGGGCGGACCTACGCACGTGCTCCACCCGGTGACCTGATCTAGTCCCCCGGGGAAAATCTCCACGTTCTGTCGGACTCACCACGCACTACAGCGCCGCCGCTTGAAACTGTGATAGAACGATCGGGCTACACCGGTAACGGCTTGCTGGTGTACGGAACCAACGCACCCGGGCTGGAAACGCAACTAGTGTGTGGCCATTTCTCTTTCAGACCCAGTGCGGATCATCCTATCTTGCGATATTTACCGGATTCGATTATCGCCTCCGCACAGGACCGGGCAAAGATGCCTCTGCTGGATGAGGCGCTGCGCCTGATCACCGAACGGGCCTTTTCTGAAAATCTGGGTTCTACTGCCGCGCTGACCCGGCTGTCGGAAATCATTTTTATGGAAATACTACAATCGAGACTGTGTGGGGATGAACGGCTCGCCTTCCTGGTTGAGGCACTCCAAGACCCGAAGATCGCGAAATCACCGCAACTGATTCCACTCGAACCCCGGCAAGCTTTGGACCGTCCGGGAGCCTCGCATCCGAAGTGGCCATGTCCAGGAGCCGCTTTTCCGATCGGTTCAGGAAACTGGTGGGCCAAACTCCCATGGCCTATCTCGCCCAGTGGCGATTGCAGAAATCACTTGAACTATTGAGCGCCCCCACCGATCGATTCAACGGGTCACGCGAATGATACCGGAACACCAATCTTCAGCGGCATTCGCCCGTGCTTTTCATGGCCAGTTTGGGGTTGCACCAGGCAATACAGGCCGCAATCGCTGGCGTAACCGTCGCGGCCACTGTGAGCAGATCGAACAAAATATTCGCTGGAAAATGTTTGGAATTGACGTGAATAAATGTGCTGACTTTGCACGGCGTACTGAATGTCATGCTCACAATACCGATCTGTCGCAATGCTATTGCCGCACCATCCGGGCGCGTGAACAATCCATTTCACCGGACTACTGACGTGTCTCGGCAACCCATTAACCAATGAGCAAGAGGATATTAATCATGATCACTACCACAAAACGCGCAGCAATTATTGCAGCATCTCTGGCAATGCTGGCGGCATCGCAGCACTCCCTGGCGGCAGATGAGAATAACACCGCAACCGGCCTAACCGCGGCGGGTGCGCCGCTGGGTTTCCACGGTATCGACCCCGTTGCGTATCTGGACGCTAAGATCGATTGGACGGTATCGCAACCTACACCGTGGTCCATGAGGGTGTGGCGTACTACTTTTTCGTCGGAAACCAATGCCGATAAGTTCAGCAAACAGCCTGCGCGCTACGCCGCAAAATGGCAGCTTCTGCACCTTCGGCGTATCTGTCGGCAAGAAATTCGATGGTGATCCTCGCTTCGCGGATATCGTCGACGATAAGCTGTATGTTTTTCCTCAGCGAGGACATCTACCGCAGTACTTGAAGGACCGTAAAGGGACGATCCGCAAGGCGGAACAAACTGGAAAAGAGATTCAGCACACCGCCGCATCAAAGCTGTAGTGATTTTGCCTTTGACCACGTGGTTTTATTAATTGACCACACCAAGCCACCCGAATGGGTGGCTTTTTTTATTGGCGGAAATTCATACCCGGCAAATAAATTTGTACTCACAGTCATTTGGCACAGATTGTTCTTGTCCATCATTTACAGGCCGTTGCGGGAGTTGATGACGGCTTTGAATTCATAGTTACCAAGGAGACAACCATGAAAACGAGAGATCTGTTCCTAACGTTGTTTTTATGCGGCACGCGTCGCACTGCCGGGTGTGGCGGACGAAGCGCAGATACCAATCGGGGCTGCAGTGTTCAACGCCCGGGGTGAGTTACAGCAACCCCAGCATTTCCGGCAATGGGTATTTCTTGGTGCGCCCCTGACGCCTAACGGACTGAATAATGGTCAGGCGGCATTTCCAGAAATTCATCACGTTTACATCAATCCGGACGCCTATGCGGTTTATCAGCAAACCGGCCAATTCCCGGATGGAACGGTCATTGCAAAGGAACTGGTGTTGCTGCAGGAACCGGATTACAAAGATGGCTCGAAAAATGCACCTTCAGGACGCGGGTTTTTCGCCGGCGCATTCCACGGCATGGATGTCATGGTTAAAGACAGTTCGAGGTTCAGCACTACCAATAGTTGGGGCTTCTTCAATTTTGGTCATCATGCTCCGCCTTACGAGCCGTCGGCCAAAGCGGCACCGGCGGAGTCCTGCGCCTCCTGCCATACTGCAAATGCCCACAGGGATATGGTGTTCGCCAATTTCTACCCTATCCTTAACTTCTAGTCATCTAACGTGGAGCTATCCGATCCCGTGCTCTGGTAGCTCCTCCCTCTCACACACGATCAATCGCGGTCGCCTTCGGATTGGCCTTGATCGCGATGGGCGGGGCAGGGGAGCCATGTTCAGTGACCGTCTGTGTTTGCCAGGATTGCTTCACCCATGAAGTCGGGGTCTGGCCGAATCGCCCGGCGAGCGCGTAAAGGCAGCGGAGCTGCTGTATCCAACCTCGTCGGATACCAGCGACACAGGTTGCCCTTTTTTAAGTAGTGACTTGGCCAGTCCCAATCGCCAGTGGCTGAGATAATCACCTGCGGTCATTCCCAGAGTGTCGCGAAACTTTTACTGCAAAACTGGCTCGGGACATCCCCTTTGCATTGGCCAGTTGTTCCAGTGTCCACGCTCTCTCCAGCGCCTTATGAATACAGGTCAAAGCCTTTGCCAGACGTTGGTCTGCCAATCCGCGAGCAGACCAACCGGGGTTGCATTGTCTTCCATGCTAATGCGCAACAGTTGAATTACCAGCAGCTCGCAGATCCGGTCCAATGCTGCCTGGCGACCGCAGGCAGAATTAAATGCCTCTTCAAATAGTAGGTTAAGAATGGCTAAAAGATGCGGATTGTTCAGGTCAACTGGAATCAACCCCGGCATCACCTGGGTAACAGGGTTCTCCAGCCCGCAGCCGAAATCGATCGCACCACACACGGTGATTACTTCCACCCTCGTCAATCAGGGAATCAGCCGGTGCGTAACGGGTTTCATGTAAAACAGCAGGTGGGGCGCGCGAATAATCACGGAAGGTTTAGCTGGGAGGTCTCGACCCTGATCGCCCCCTGTTTCAGCACATGGATATGTCCGAGCCCGGCCTCGTGGTCATACCTGGAAGCGCCACACAGTGGACCGGTGTTGAACATGTGCGCGGGCAAAATCGTTCAAACAGGCTGGCTAATCGGTCCATGGGACGCCTCCTTTGTACCATAAGGTAAAATATATATACCAAAAGATACAATAAGTCCAACTTCAGAGCCTAGTATCCTCTGGCAGTTCAAACACTTTTTCAAAAGGAGAAAAGCCATGCCACGAATCGGAACCGCTTGAGAACCATGAAGTTGACTCTGCTACTGCCACTACGCTTACCGCCGTTGGCGAAGCTGGGTAAGGTGCCAAACCTGTTTGCCCACCCCTGGCGCATGCGCGGCAGCGCTGAACAGTTACCTGGGTTTAGCGATCACCTCGGCAAAGGGATCCTGACGACCAAACAGCGAGAAATAGTCGCTCTGGCAGTTGCCCAATACAACCAGTGCCAGTACTGCCTGAGTGCGCACAATATGATGGGTAGGGGCGCGGGCTTGACGGCGGAGGACGTTACTCAGGCAAGAACGGAAGCGCCAGGGATGCGCTTGACCATAGCATTGCCGCATTTGCACGCGAGGTGACTGAATCCGCGGAGTGATTCCGGATGCAGCATTTAATGTTTATCTGGGTCAGGGCTTAACACACGGGATGATGGTAGAAATTGTCGCCAATGTGTCGCTGAATCTGCTTACCAATTACATCAACCATCTGGCGGATACCGAAATCGACTTCCCCCTGGTTGACCTGGCAATTGAAGCGGCCGCCTAAACCGACCGCGTGCACTTTTCGAACGCCTCGGTAGCCGGGTATCCGGCTGCTGCAGGCTGAAACTACGAGGATTCAGTATGACGATTTTATCCGTACTTTTAATTGTGCTGGCAGCTTCCTCCGGCGTCCACGCCATGGAGCCGGAATCTGCCGCATTCAGTAACATTGTCGATCACACAGGCACAATCAGTCTCCCACAGAATTACCGCAATCAGTGGAGCCATATTGGTTCATGGTTAGTCGCCGACCCGAAGGCCCCGGGTTATGGTTTCCATGACGTCTATATGCAGCCAGACGCGTGCAGCGAGTACTACAGGAAATCAACGAGTTCCCGGATGGCGCAGTGATAGTCAAGGAGGTGCGTAAGATAGAAGCCGGAGTTAAAACCACTGGAATGGCGGAATGGGCAGGTGATATTGCTATCTGGTTTGTGATGGTAAAGGACACTGAGGGCGGTTTGAGGATAATCCCCGTTGGTCAGATGGCTGGGGTTGGGCGCTGTTTGAGAACAAAGGTGCAACGAAAAATGTATCCCAGGGTTTTGCAGCATCCTGCCAGGGCTGTCATGTTCCGGCAAAGGGCAATGACTGGGTGTTTATTGAAGGGTATCCGACGTTAGTTGAGGAGTAACTGAAAAATGTTCTCAGGGCTCACGGATCGTCGCTAGCTTTGCGATACCAACGGCTAGACCAGGTGATGCCGATCCCATGCCTGCGAATCAAATTTTGCAGAACGTCCCCTGCAGGTGCTCGGACAGGAAAATGACTACATTGATCAAACTAGTGGAGGAAGTGAGGGCATGTCGGCTTTGTGCAAAAGTACTCTCGCATAAGCCTCGCCCGATTGTGAGTGCCAGCGCCAGCGCGCGGTTATTGGTTATTGGGCAGGCTCCCGGCTCCAGGGTGCATGAGAGCGGAGTACCCTGGGACGATAAAAGTGGAGATCGGTTGCGCCAGTGGTTGAATGTCAGCAGGCCGATTTTTTATGACAATACAAAAGTGGCGATCATGCCAATGGGATTTTGTTATCCCGGCAAGGGCAGGTCAGGTGATCTGCCACCTCGTCCGGAGTGCGCGCCTTATTGGCACGAGAAATTTCTTTCGCGGTTGCCTGAGATTCGATTAACGCTGTTAGTTGGTCAATATGCTCAGCGCTATTATCTGGATACTGGATCGCAAACGTTGACGGATACTGTGGCGGCATGGCGTGAGCATTTGCCCGCTTACTTTGCGTTGCCTCACCCTTCGCCACGCAATCAAATTTGGTTAAAGAAAAATCCCTGGTTTGAGAATGAAGTTTTGGTCGAATTGCAAGCGCAAGTGAAAATGGCTCTGGCTTGAACCTTTCTCGGTTGTCGTTCTGCGAGGAGCGGTTTGTCACGACGACTGATATTTTTAAGATCGTAATAAAGGGGGATGAGTTGGGTGCGATCTGTATTCTGAACTGTATCGCCAAGTTGAGTCTCCGAAATTGATAGAATCGTAGGATGAATACCTACAAAAGATATCGATTCCTTCCCGATATCATTTCCTATGCTGTCTGGCTCTACTATCGCTTCAATCTCAGCCATCGCGATATTGAAGACCTACTGGCTGAACGGGACATCATCGTCAGCAGAGAAGCTATCCGGCTTTGGTAACCAAAGCATTCGCTGCGCTCATGGGGCAGGCTCTGTATCAAGTTCGGAACAATCTACACTCGACGCCTGAAACGCAAACATCGAGGCTATGGTGACACGTTCTATATCGATGAGGTTTTCGCCGGTGTGCCGGACCATTCAGATCAATGGCAAGCAGCACTATCTATGGCGAGCTGTGGATCAGGATGGCGAAGTGCTTGATGTGTATCTTCAGGCCAAGCGCGATGGGGCTGCGGCGAAGCAATTCTTCAGAAGGTTATTGCGATCTCATGGCACAGAGCCCAAAAAGATCGTGACTGACAAGCTGCGCAGTTACGGAGTTGCCCATCGAGAGCTAGTATCTGAGGCGGTCCACAGTACGAAGCAGTATGAGAACAATCGGGCTGAGCAATCACACGAAGTTACAAAGGTGCGAGAGCGAGGGATGCGGCGATTCAAGTCGGTGAAGCAGGCTCAGCGATTTTTGACGGTACATGCGGCTGTCAGTAACCTGTTCAACCTGGGAAGGCATTTGATTCGCGCTGAGCACTATAGGAGTCTGAGGGTGAGTGCGTTCAATGAGTGGAGCAGGGCGGTTGCTTGAAGATGGGCAGCAGATTTCTGTGAGCAGCAGAAGTTAATTTGCCAATACCT
Organism: Halioglobus sp.; assembly: GCA_041396025.1. GTDB lineage: Bacteria > Pseudomonadota > Gammaproteobacteria > Pseudomonadales > Halieaceae > Marimicrobium. Next base: position 63,767 of record JAWKZL010000009.1, read on the forward strand.
TAACGGATTATTAGAGAACGCTCAGCTCGCCCAGTTCTCCATGCGTAATCCAGAAACGCGCTCAAATTTACGTTCGTCATTGGTGACCACGATCAGCCCGAGACTTCGAGCATGGCCGGCAATCATTTGATCACACGGATCAATCGGCGTGCCTACTTTCTGAAGTTCGGCACGGAGTTGGCCGGTATGTTCGGCGGCATGCAGGTCGTAATCTAGCAAAGCCAATCTGGCGAGAAAGGCTTCGATCACCGCCAGGTTTTTTTCAGGTGCTGCGGATTTCTCTGCGCCAAAAATCAGCGCCATTGCGGTCACTGTACTCACGCACAATTGATCCTGGTGACGAGTAAATGCATCGCGAACCTGGCTTGGTCGATTCTTGATCGTGTAGATACAGATATTCGTATCCAACATGTACTTGTACATTTAGAAGCCTTCGCGTAGTTGTTCGGGCGGTTGATCGCGTTCAACCATAAAGTCATCGCTTACAGCTTCACCCGCAAACCATTCATCCCAGGAAGTACCCTCGGGAGTGATGATCCGTGTCTTACCAATGGCGACGACATCGACTCGTTTGACGTCTTCAGGCAAGGCAACCGATTTGGGTAACCGCACGGCCTGGCTCTTGTTACTTTTGAATACAGATGCCTTTTCCATTGCTGGAGTCCTCGTATATACCTATTGGATATACAGGCTATTGGGGGCGCTAGGATATGTCAAAGGGATATACGTAAGAATGATCTTAAATAGGCTAGGTTTAGCGCTTCCCCAGAATTCGAATTTGATATTCATGGGACCACCATGGAACCATTCTCACGCCTCTTGATGCCCTCTAATGCCGAGCTCATTTTTTAACGCTCTGATTTTCAAGGCATTAGGAGGCGTGGCGAGGCGGCAAAATGCATGGCTCAGGGTTCGAATCCTCGCTCTCCGCCATAAATAAAAGTGGTCGGACCCACAGGTCTGACCCTTTTTTTATGGGTCTGGCAAGTTAACTAATCCAAACAGCAGAAATCTAACACACAGTTGCAGGCAACTGCTCTGCTCTATTATTCTCGTACTTAGTACTGTGGATCGTCTCTGGAATCAATTCCCGTTGATCTTGACGAAGACTTTATCGATGTAAAAGGTGTCACCGTACCCGCAATGCTTCCGCTTCAGCCGCTTGGTATATATGGCACCGAACTTGATGCACCAGAGCCGGATAGCTTCTGCTGACGGTGATGCCCTGCTCATTAGAGATCCTCGATATCTCGGTGACTTAGATTGAATCTGTAGTACAGCCATACGGCATAGGAGATGATATCGGGCGGGAATCGGTGTCGTTTGTAGGTATTCATGGCCCGATTCCAGCAATTTGCGCTAGTTAAGTTGGCAATACCAAAACCTGGGGTGCACAGGAATGTGCAATCCCAGGTAATTGGCGGATAGTGACGGAACCCTTCGGCTTAAAGTATGCACGCACCCCGAAAATGGCGTTGATGCCTCATTCGCGGTGCGAAGTCTTTCAGGGTGGACGTGCTGTTACGGATATCCTCATCCAGCAGGTTCTGGCCCTGCAGGTAGACCTGGAACTCGAACTGATCACCGGCGGCGAAACTGTACGACATCGCGTTCACCAAATTATAACTGGGTGTGGGTGTTTCCAGCGGCGCGAGATTGTCCTGCTTGTAGGCATGTATCCACAGTAGGTAGGCGGCAAAACTTGCGATCCCAATCCAGACCCATACCGATGCGCGCGGGCGGTGCCAGCGGCACATCGTTGTTGTCGGAGAGTTCTCCGTCCACGATATCGCCGAAGCCAAACACCCGCCAGTGTCCATACTTCCCCGGTTCAAAGTCGTAACGCAGTTCAACTTCTCCCCCGATAAAGTCCGCGCCTTGTTGCCATGTCTGTACTGGCAATCCATCTTCCTCCTCCCCCGGTGGCGGACAGATAGATGTAGTCACTGAAATCATCGTAGTAGATGTTCGCACCGCCAGTGAAACTCCCCACGGTAACGTTAACACCCGTTTCGAAGTGCAGGTTTTTTTCCTTGTCAAGCGAGGAATCGCCTACCTCGAAGACTTGTGTGGCGACATGCGGCCCGTTAGCGTACAACTCCTCTTACAGTGGTTTTTGGCAGCGTTCCGCGTGGGCTATACTGAAGGTGAGACCGACCTGGTCATTCAGTTCCCATAGCGCGCCTGCGGAGGCACTGAACGGCTGATAATCCGTGTTCGCTTTGGGGCCAATGGGACCTTCCTCGGCCACCAGGGTATTGGGAACTTTCAGGTCCACGTTCCTCGTAGCGCAGTCCGAGGTCGAACTGCCACTTCCTCCGAGATCAGCGCGCTCTATCCAGAACAGGGCGCTGATGTCAGCATGTGTGGGTGGAACAAATGTTTTCTGGCGCTATCTGCCTTGAAGTCGTTCTCGGTGCATTGCATCCCGAACGCCCCCTTGCCAGATTCCCCATTGATTGTGCTTTAGCTCCAGTCTGGTATTGTCTGTGTCACTATTGAAGACCGTGCCAACTTCATCGCCTTCAAATTCAGTGTGTTCATACTGGGTATCCACGTAACGCACCTTGATCTGTTCAAACCCGGGGAAAGGGTCGCGACCTGCCAGCTCGACTTCGGTGCGCTGCGACTGCAGATCGATGGAGACAGGCCCTTCTTCCTCGCCGTGCCCTTCCTCTTCATGCTCGTCTTCATGCTCTCCTTCGCGCTCGTCGCCATGTTCATCCTCATGGGCGTGCGTGTGTACGTCTCCGGGAATACCGTATTCCGACTTGTAGTCGGTATAGGCAACCCCGGCCAGCCACTGTTCTCCAATCCAGCTGCCGCCGACGGTCCAGCCATGGTTTTTCAGGAAGCTGTTGGCGAGGGTGCCGCTGTCCTCGCCTTCGTCGCTGTGCTTCCGCTTCATGCTCGTCATCATGGTCCTCGTGCTCTTCTCCCCTCATGTTCGTCTTCCGGGTACAGATTCGCGTTATCGGGAATATCATAATCATCCGTGCGCCGATGAAATCCATCGATGTGGAGGGCGAACTGGCCACCACCTAGGTCCAGTCTTCTGGCGCCAAACTCTTCATCGGCGGCGGTGTTGCCCTGTGCGGTCACGCGCCCGCTATAGCCGTTCTCGGGACAGACTGGGGTATGGTGGGCGACACCATATTGACGACGCCGCCGATAGCGCCAGAGCCGTAGAGTAGGGCAGGACTTCGACCGCGCAGCACTTCTATCTGGTCGGCGAAAGGGTTCAACCGAGACAGCGTGGTCCTGGCTGAGCATGATACATCGCTGGTCGCCATGCTATTGCTGAGAATTCCGACGCGTGACCCTGCAGTCCTCGGATTACCGGGCGACCCACGTTTTCACCGAAGCTGGCATTGGCGATACCGGGCATGCGAGCCAGTGTCTCGCCCAACGAATTGGCCAGCTGCTGGCGCAGGGCCTCGCCCTGTAGCACGGTAGCGGACTGGGAAAGGTCATCCGAAGTCCGCCCCAGAGGGTTCGCGGTGACCACAATTTCCTCGAGCGTTTCGTGATTATGCGCAGCGGGGTCCTGCGCGTTGGTGGCTGGCTGAGCCAGACTGATTGTCGGGTACAGGTAAACAGACAGCGCGACTGCGACGCCGTGTCGTATTGGAATACACATAGTTTGACTCTCTCAAAGATTACAAGCCACCGGTGAGGTGACCAAAACCACAAGGGCTGGATCAGTTTGTGTTTCAGTTAATCCGGAGAGAGCGGGGTGGAGCACGGGCGCTATGGCAGTTGACGCGGGAAGTGAGGGTCGCGATGATCGCGATGGCAGGAGCGAAGGTTTGGTAGACCTGCACTGGGGGTATTGCGTAGCTGGTGCTAACGGCCGTCCCCAGGCTGTGGCCAATGACGCAGGTAGAGCACAGATCTGACTTCAGTGCGTGACTGCCGCCAATGTCGTGGGCCACGGCAATACTCTGTGCGGCCAGCATCAGCAGCAAGAGCGTAAGGCGAGCGTATCGACTCAGGTTAGGTGGCGAGAGTTTCATGTTGCCGGCATTGATAACACAATGAAATTCAAGCTTCAATATGGTATCGCCAAGTTAACCGGCGCAAATTGGTAGAATTGGCCGATGAATACATATAAACATCATCGATTCCCGCCAGATATCATCTCCTACGCTGTCTGGCTCTACTACAGATTCAACCTAAGCCACCGAGACATAGAAGACCTCCTGGCGGAACGCGGGATTGTTGTCAGCCGCGAAGCGATCCGCCTGTGGTGCATCAAATTCGGTTCGCTATACGCTCTAAGATTGAAGCGAAAACACCGAGGCTACGGCGACACCTTCTACATCGATGAAGTCTTCGTCAAGATCAACGGCAAGCAACACTACCTGTGGCGAGCCGTGGATCAGGATGGCGAAGTAGTTGATGTGTACCTACAGGCTAGGCGCGATGGAGCGGCTGCTAAACGGTTCTTCAGGCGTTTACTGCGAGCCCATTGTGGCGAACCCAGGAAGATCGTGACGGACAAACTACGTAGTTATGGTGTAGCCCATCGTGAGCTGATCCCAGAGGCGATCCACAGTACTCAGGAGTATGAGAATAATCGAGCCGAGCAATCGCATGAAGCAACTAGGGTGAGGGAGCGAGGTATGCGACGATTCAAGTCGATCAGACAAGCCCAGAGATTTGTCACTGCTCATGCGGCTGTTTCTAATTTGTTTAATCTTGGCAGGCATCTGGTCCGCGCTGAGCATTATCGGGATCTGAGGATCAGTGCGTTCGATGAGTGGAGCAGAGCAGTTGCTTGAAGTGCCAACGCTGAATTTTCATTGAATCAACGACTTAACTTGTCAATACCTTCTTTAGTGCTTCTGGTAACTCAGCATTAGGCCTAGAGCGCTCAAGAGCATCGAGCCGCTGTTTTTCAGCTTCGCCGACATAATGCCAAGGAGTGGACTTCACGTGCTGTTCCTTTTTTGGCTAACGCTTCACATAAACGGCGCGAGGTACGAGCGTCCCGCGACCATAGGGAGAGAATTTGATGTGATTGTTAGGAGGCTAATAGTCTCCTACCTATAAACTGTAAAAGATATAATGAAAATCCCATAATTCCTACCACACCAGTACTGGTATGCTTTTCCACCAAGTAAAGACCTTTAACTGATATTTGAAATGCGAACACGACTCCTTGATAAGGCAAAAAACCAACTATAAAAGGTACAAATATTACGCACGGAATAATCCACAACCAGCTAAGACCTGAAGTATTTCTTAGCCAATCCAGGACATCTACACCAATGTAAGTCATAGAAAAACAGCTAATTAATAAACCCAGCAAATAAAAACTAAACAGAGATATCTCAAACCAATACCTATCAAAAATTCCTTTATATGCAATTTTTTCTACAAAGGTTATTTTGGGGTTAATTATGTCTAGAGTTGGAACTAGCAATCTATTAGTCAATTTTGACAAGTTGTCTAATTTGATGGCTTCAACCGCCAGTAAAAATACAGCAAGTATTTCGAGTAAGTCTAAGGCTACTGCCATCCTTTGCCTCCTAGCGCCGCGCTTTGCGGCTGTTTTGGAGCGCAGCGGAAAAACAGTCCGACAACAGCGCTTTGTTATATTCAAACACTCTGGGTCAATCACCATTAAATGCGTATTGAGTGAGCATTTCTTCAAGCACATCTGGAGAATGTACGAGCAGTTGACTTATTCCATCGAACCCGTGGACTTTCGTGAGATAGGCAATTGCGGATGCGTATCTGATAGTAGATTCATCAGGCGTTATAACTGAATTTGGTGAAATGACTATGAAATTTCCAACAAATGCAAAATCTCCTTCTTTTCTGTACCCACTTCTTGGAACACTCTTCCAGTCTGCATAAAGTGTTCGGTCATAAATGAATGACCAAAAACTTGTAAAGTCTCTAGATTTTAATATCTTTATATCAAACCCGGGATATGATCCAAAAGCTTCAGAATCCAAGATGGCCGGAGTAGACCGACCGGCAATCTTGTAGAGTGCTTCTGAAGCCATTACCAACTGTTCAGTAAGTTCATTTGCAGCTTCTATTTCTTCAGTCTTCAGTGCCTGGCATTGGGTTCCCTTATCAGAAGCGCTGATCAAGCAGGCTTGACGTGTTCGATTTCACCTTCAATGCACTCCTGATACTCTCAAAGACCGCTCTCTTTGACATTTCTCAAAATCTTTATTGATTACATTCTCGCATCTAATTTCAGGTACTTTGGTTTTTATTCCCAGTCCAATATTGATCGATTTCCATTTCGTCTGCAGTCTTGTGCAGAGGCTTTTTGGACGCAAATAGGGAAATCGTTACACCTTATTCGTAAACACCACATTGTGTTGAGAAATCACACAATCGGAATTTTCCGACACTTCTGGTAAAGTGCTGACATCGTTGAACTTTTGGGCCATGGAGCATACAGGAATTGCAAGGAACAGCACGGCGATTGAAAGCTTATTAAATAGATTCATTTTGGGCATTCTTTTTCTGGCTAATTTGGTCTCCGCAATTCAACTCTATCGCGATTTAGTTGTGCTGCGTTAATCTGAAGAGATCCGGTGTTCTTGCGTGTAGCGTCGAGCTGAATTCTCATAGACTCTTAAGCTTGTTTTTGAATCTCTTTTAGCGGCCCCGTATCGCCCTCTTCAAAGCGACGAGCAAAAGCAGATCGCTTACAAACGCTCCTGTTCCTGAGATGCAACGATCTCTCTAGATTTCGTAGCTTCTTCGTCTAACGCAATTGACAAAAGTCGTTGAGTCTAGCGCGCATTCAAGTGCGCGCACCCTATGCGAGGGCGCATAATAGGTGGCGACTGTTACTGCGAGCCCTAAGAAAAGACCGACAGCAACAAATCACCTCTTTAAGTTCTTTGAGGTTACCTGATAGAGACGAGAGAAAATTTGTAGGTGAAGTTTTAAGTAATCCGGCGGATCTGACGTAGCTATCCCGCTCGAATTTGTCGAGTCATTCAAAGGGAGTTTTTTTTTCGCTTATCTTATTCATAAGAGTCGATCATCTTCGAAAGAATATAACGCTGCCGGCACGGGCGAGCGGAATGCGGGTGAAGCGAGTCCAGCGCACGAAGCGTGCGGAGTGCCCGTCTTGTTAAAGGAAGTTACTCAAGATTCAGGTAGTATCGAATTGTGTACACATAAATTGTAGAAAGTATTGCCGAAGAAAGAAAAGAGTTAACCTTACCCAAGCAATGGGGCCAGCCCGTCGGCAACAATTTTTCTGCAAATCTCTTCATTTTGCTACCAAATAGCCCGAGAAAACACTGTGACGGCTTTGCCAAGGCCTTGAAATAGAAATTTTTCATCCGGATTGTATGGTGCGATTAACGCACTCCAATGCCCAGCCGATTAGGCCGCCAAAAACACAAATCAATATACTTATAGATTTCTCACGATCATTATCTGAATTTTTTTGATTATCCAATCTAGCAGCGCCACAGCAACTGCAAAAAACGTACTTGCTATAACTGTCGCTAAATGTTCAGTGGTCATGCTTCCCTTTAACGTCTTGTTTAATGGCTGACCGAAGGGAGGTCCAGCCGTGAGGCGACATTGATTGATTTGTTAGCCATTATCTAGCTCGAACCTAGCTGCTTTTGGGCATCTTCAAACCTTGTGAAAAGCTTTTCATCTCTATCGCTAAGCACCATCATTCCGGTGGTCTTACGATCTGTCCAATATTCTCCAGCCAAACTATCGGGTTTTCTTTCAGTATCCCCGTGAGTTTCCAAAACTAATGCACCTAAATGCATAGAGCTTCTATCATTTCTTAGATTCACACGGGTCTATTTGTATATACGGCTGATATTTGAAAGCCGTGCCCGTTCTGAGAACTCTTTTTTTTTTTAATGCTATAAGCCAAGAACCATGATTCCGACTCTGGCGTCATTAAATGCATCTGTAATTTGGACAAGGATTGCTTCACACCCATGTAGCACACTATAGGGGGAATTGAGGCACCAGTATTTGTGGCTAATCCAATCGGATCGAATCTCCACCCTCCATGTTCCCCGTAAATCAGGCATTGAAATAAACCATTTTTTGAAGCCAACCTTGTTGCCAAAAAAATAGTGTTCAATACTTATAGCGAGATACTACGAGAATACCGACGACTGTGCTACATAAAGGAGCTAAATGTTCCCATGTCACTGAAGTTCCTTGTATTAGCAATATAAGAAACCATGCTGCAACCGCTATGAATAAAACTATAGTTATTTGCAAACGAGTAAAACTCACGTGTTCACTCCCATAAAATCCCAAGCTGCATCTATAAATGTAAATGCCTCTTGCCTTTGGAATCAGGGAACCACGAAACAGTAGATACTTTAGGCCACTAACCTCCACCCATGACTCGCATTCACTATATGATTTGGTATTTGACCAAATATGAGTTATACAGCTTCGAACATCGTCTTCCCAATAGTTGCCAACCAAAATTTGAATTGGCGACATTCCAGACTAGACACTCAATCAAAAAACTCTGGTATCGGCTTTAGCTGCAGGTATATCTTTTTCCGTCCATCAGGTTGCTAAAGTTTCTTTAATATCCTTACCACCCCTTTGTACCTTCTACGGGTATCTGTATTTTAGATCATTCCATTTTCATAATGCTGCTCTGGCCAATGGTTATCGTCATACAGCCTCTCGGGCCAATTTATGATACACAGCTCCATTGTCCGGATAGAGTTTGACCTACATATATATGACCCATCCTTGAGCATCCTCGATGCTCGGGAAAACGGGAACCACATCCGCATCAACTCGATATGAATTTTCGTGAAGATCAAATGCTTTATTCCTCTCCTTACAGCCGCGCTAACAAAATATACTCAAAGCCTCTCCAACTTGGTTTTTAAAGTCTCTGTAATTATGATCGCCTTTATATTGCCGAAATCCAAATCAGACATACCTTCCGGGTAGTCGGTATAAAACGTATTCCCAGTATAAAAATACCTATATCAACATCGCTATCTTGCTTAACGTTAACTCGATTACGATAGGAACCTTGAGCGAATATTTTTGATGTGCTGCGTAGGTTTCCGTCTGCATTCAATGCCGCATTTCTTATCGAATTTACTCGTTCTCTCAATACGCTCATTTTCACTAGCGCTAGAGGTTGCGCCCATGATGAAAAAACCTCTCCCATTCTCGACTCATACACAGTCCTTGAAGGATATGGCTAACGCTCAATCAGCCGACGCGTTAGCGGTCGGCTGCATTGGCTTGTTATAGGCATCTTCTCCGAATTGAGATTTGATTCTTCCTAATATAGAAATCAACACATCTTTAATTCCTCACTTTCAATCCTATTAACTAATTCATCTCTTGCATATCCAGGTTTCTCTAGTAGCAGCTTAACCAAAAGTTCCCCAATGCTGGCTCTAAAGAGCCCTTATAACTTCTTGGGCAATATCAATAGACCTTGTAGCTAAATCGGAACCCATTTTAGCGAGCTCTACACCTTCGCCAGACACTTCGTTTCAGATCACGAATAGCACTGGCTTTGAGGACCAGACTCCATCGCTCTCTTGTTGTATATCGGAACCATTGATCCTCAAGTAATGCTCTGGATCTTGATAGTCCCCGGGTGCATATAAAACGGTATTTTTAAAATAAAGGACGAAGAAGAACAAAACTACTATCAGAGTAGGGAATGCCATTACGAAGAATAGAAATATTTTCTGTAGTTCCTGAGGTAAGCCCAATAGCGCTATCGTTGCGAGAGCTTCGGCCAGCCCTGAAAATATTGCGATAATTGTTAATGGATTGTTGACTTTCATTTTTTGTTCCTATAACGCCGCCATTTGCGGGATTTTTGTGCTTGCTGCTTTTCAAGCAAGCATAAAAATGTCCGCCAAGATGGCCTTGTTATGCAAAACTATTAACGTCTCATCCAGCGTTGCAGATCATCAAACACTTGCTCATTAATTCGGGTAGCACGATTAGGGCAATGACCATAATTATGAATACCCACTACATAAGGCTCTCCATTCCGTTCAGTCCAAATTCATGAGCCACTGCACCTTTCCATGTGTCAAGAGAATATGCTAGCCGTTTAGCGATACGCTTTCGCACGGACCAGAGTTAAAATGCTGCAAAGTTGATAGCTCCATATCGAAGGGTAACCAGAAGTAGTAATGGTAGTATTCAGGAGTTCGTCATCACTAAGTACCACCAAAATTAAAATGACCAGTTTTCCTCCTAAATGCAGATGAGTTTAGTTTGATAACACCATAATCAAATCTAATGTCACCACCTCTCGACCATTGCGTGAAAACAAAACCAATTGCTTTGCCATAACCGAATGGAATGGCCAGTCTCGCCCCATCCGTCCAGGATTACTTAGATTTAACTGCGCCAAGACCAGACCGAAGGCAATGTCCAGGTTAAGAACCATTGTGTCAGGCGAAATAAGAAGCCTGTTCATCAACACCAGCCTTTCCGCTTTTCTCATGATTAGTAGCAAATAGTTGAATGTGGGAATTGTTTTGAATCCGAACAAGGTTGACGATCTTCTTCACCGCAAGGGCTTCTTTTAGTCCGGCTAGCTCGGATAGAACTGCTCTGCAGCTAGCGAAGGTCTGGATGATCTGGGGATAACAGATTACTAGAATTGTCCTCTCTAATAAGCCTGAATCCTCTTCATTATCATTACTTTTCTAAATTTATAGGTTCAAATGAAAGGGGTGTTATGTTGAGAGCTGTGAGAGCCTTCTCTTCTAACTGCAGCTCAAGTAAATCAACGAGTTTTTCAAGCTCATCAATGTCATCTGTTTCTCCAGCTTGCAAAACTTCTTCAGCAAAATAAGTAGTGTTAGGGTTCGTAATGACTTATCCGGTTCTGTTCCAATAAGTGTGGGCTCAATGATTCTTTCTTTTAGAAAGTATTTAAAACGCCACCAAGCTCCTATACGCACGCCGAGATAAAGGAGCATAGACTGCCTACGAGAGCACCCTCGCACGACACATGCTCTGGAAATACGGTCAGCGGAGCGGACGAGCCCCCGACTCCTTGCTTCCTGACAGGCTATATCGTGAAGAATAGAGGCACGACGATAATCGCCAATAAATGGCGAGCCGTCCAGCGTCCAAAGGCCAGGAATACTAGCGCCATTGATTATTGATCCTTCTGACGCAGCCCACACTTTTCCGCGACGATCCGTAAAATTGAATTTTTCAGCTATTTGCATGTTGCGGTCATCGCCAGACTCGGATAGCCAAATTGTCTTGGGGTCACCTGAAAATCCTTTCATTCTTCTGCTCTCCTCAATCAAAAATAGAAGTTCCAACCTCTTTGCATAACGCCTCGCTACCTCGCGGCCAGAAACCGCGCAGCGGTTTTGACGTCCGCGTGGCTTGACTTGTTAAATGCCGGTTGCAAGCAGAGCCCCGAGTACACCAATGGTGACATCCGTCGCCAGCCATACCTGTTCCTTTGTGATTCTTGCCTGCTGATTTCGATTATAGGCGGCATTTTGAGAATGGCCTCTATTAATTTTAGAGACTCATGTAAGGCTTCTGGAGCAGAGGACGACACGCTGATGTGTTGTACCGAATCTGGATACGCAAAGGATAGGTAGGTTGCTCCATTCTCCTCTGCAACAAATTTCCATTCGTTGATCTGAAAGATGGGAAGCTCATACGTTGGATATATAAAGCCGCTGCTGATGATTATAGTTTCACGTTCGTGTCTTATCTTCATAACTACGATCGATGCAAGCATTTAACGCCTACGTAATGGCCGGAAACTGCGTAGCGGTTTGAGGGTCCGAGCACTGGTGCCAGCAGTGCGGTAGTTGACGTAATTGTTAGAGTATTTGGCATTTAGTTCGGACTGCTCGATCTCCCACCAAGACATTGTGGCGGTCCATGCTGGAGGAAGGCTTGCCGGATTGGCCCACCTTCACTTACCTGATTAATAATGCTTCACAGAAACAGGTAACTGCAAGTGTCATACCATTTACGCCCGCCCTCACTCTGTAATAGGCCCATAATATTGTCTTCCCACCCCATAATGAATGCCTCCAATTCAGGAAGCTTCCTTTTGCTTCCAACGCGCTTGTAAAATGAGCAAGAAGATTGACAAAGAATGAATGAGCAATCATCTGTTCGTCTCTTGAAATTGAATCCCAGTCATTGACTGCAAATCGTATTATTTCGGTCTTCCTAAATTCTCTCCCAATGTGCTCCAAATGGCTTGGAAATCAACCACCACATTGCGAGCCGCCTGTGAAGTTCGCCCTCCTTGCATGCTTCGTTTGCAGAGCCAAACATATCAGCGTGGCAAGAACAGCGAAGAAGCCAAGAAACTCGCCAAGAGATCCCAATTCGGCGATGGACATCGACTATCCTCCTAACGCTGCCAGCACGGCGAGCAAACCGCGCAGCGGTTTGAGTCCAGCGCACGAAGTGCGCGATGGTGCCTGGCCTTGTTAAGTTTCAAACTTTCGATTCGCTTAAGGTCTACGACCTTTTTACCATCGTACTCACAGATTGTAGCGCTCTCGATTGCACCAGCGATAATGAATGAATCAGAATTCAAATCATCGCAAAGTGATTTAATTTTCCTAGCATCGGCCATAGTGGCAATGCCGATGTGGGGAATATAGGGAATTTCAACTCGATGAAACCTCTTGAACTCTCCGGTATAGAGCTTATCGTGAAGGCGACAATATTTGCCAGCCCCTCATCGGGCGTTAAAAAGACGTAAAAGTCATCTGTCCCAGAGTCATCCCCCAATGCGGCTAGCGGCAAACAAATTGATGTTTTTCTCTGTCCTTGGAGATTAGTTGTTACATGCTCTACATACTTCTCCATGGGAATATCTGAAATTCCAAATACGATCGTGAAATGATGCTCTACTACGTCACGGAATGGCAGGTCGTACTCGCGCTCTAAATGAACGAATGAATTCATTGTCCTTATCTGAAAGCGTTGGATAGCAGAGTGTGTAGAGCATGGGGTGAAACTTAACGCCGCCGGCACAGGCGAGCGAAACGCAGTGTAGCGAGTCCAGCGCAGCTTGCTGCGCGATCGTGCCCGGTCTTTGTTATGTGTCGTCATCACTGGAGTAACCCTACCTCACTATATAGTCTTGTGCCTCTATGTTATCTACGTATCCACGAAAGCCTGTATCGTAGTTTTGTTTGCGTAGAGTCCAAATGTGACGAAATGACGATATACGCCTGGTATTGTTTGAGGGTCTGGACAATGCTTCCAGAACTCATTGTCTAGATGTCCGTCCCTGTTTTAGGGAAAGCATTCTCCAGTGCCTCTAAAAATGTTAGTGACTAAAACTATTAGCTGGACTGACTCCGCATCTGATAGAATACAACCTTTATTGGCTGTACAAATATTCACTTTATTTCGTGGCGAACATCGCTGTTGTTCCCCGCTCCTTCGGACATTTCTTGTAGTGCGGTGAGCTTTGCTTGCGAATTTTGTGTACGAATTTGTACTGCCAAATATACCAGTGATAATACTACGGCAATTGCTCCAATGATTTCTACCAATGGGTTCGGCTGCATCCCAATCCGGCGCACTTAACTTTCTAGACACATAACGCCGGAAGTAGTGAAGCGAAACGTGTAAAGTAGTTTGACGTCCGCCCTATGGGCACCTGCCTTTAAAGTTGCGAAGGAAACTAACGTTGCTTTGATGGTAGCTTGTGCCGCCACGTTCAAGCTGCTAGTTTGAAACCCAACCATTTCGCGCAATGCCGCCTGGCTTTCGGTCCTGGATTTGTTTCTACGAGTGTAATGCCCTCGGCAATATCACGAAGCTTTTCGGAAATCAGTGAGCGAATAATTGATGGTTGAATCTAGACCCGCTAAGAAATACTCAGGTGTCTCCTGGAATACCCTGCCAGAGCTACCAAACTCTTCGAACAATGTAAGGCTAGCTCATCCAATCCTTGATCGATCCTTCCTTGTATCTATGGAGATACCAATTCTCTCTTGTGATTCTCCTGTAACCGTGATGACTTCGATCCATGCTACTTAACGCCTGCATAACCGGCAAATAAAAAACGGGGCAGATTTACCGCCCCGCTTTATCATCGAGTTGATGCACTTGTTAGGCTTCTTTTCTCTTTCTGCGAGTAAAGCCAAGTCCAGCTATGCCTAAACCTAACAAACGCAATTTACTTGCCGCTCAAATGTCTTGAACTTCGTTAATCACTAGATTATCAACACTAGCCGAATCCATTGTAATGCGGTGCATTGCCAGGAGCAGTAAAGGCCAAGCTCACGATTCCACCTGTTTCACCAACAGTAAACCAATCGTCTTTGTTAGTATAAATCAAATAAACGTATGTTGTTATCCAAACAGTTTGGTTTTGAACCATCTAAGCCTGCATTATCGACAAAACCAATATCACCACCGCTGTAGTCGTGCACGGCATTGCATTCATTTCAAACTTATTAGCCACTTGTTTCAGCAGAAAAGATATAATCATCATTATTCCACAATTCGTTATATAAGTGGCCTCCAACCTGTGCCATTCCAAGTCATTCCTCCGCTAAGCGACACTCCTAAGTTGGAACTATCCTCAAAATCTAACACTAGTGCATTAGCAGAGGTAGAAGATAGTAAGCAGCTGATAACAGACCCAATATTTTTTTCATTAAAATCTCCATAATTTTTGAAAGCAATTTGAATCTTAGTTACAGCGAATATAGTACCAACATTCTATCTTCTGATATATGCTGTTTATTATTTGCTTAAGATGAAAGTGTAAATAAATCCGACGCGTGACATTAGAGCCTAACAGCTAAGTACGTGTTGTAGGTAAGTGTAGCTACTCTGCATACATCCAACCATGTGTAGGTACATATAGCCACAGATGGTTAATAGGCAATGCGTCCATATCTGGACACTATTCAAGATACAACTCCACTTCAGGGCACTTCTCTGCGAGCCCGTGAATAACTCCGCTTTGTACACCCAGTGCAACGGCTGTGGTGTAGGGCATCACCCACACTTTTCTTGAAACGCTCCACATTGCGCCACTTTGCTTGGCGGCTGCCCGCAGCGCGCCTTCCTCGTAGGCAATGGGCATGGCCACCGGCTCCCGTCGCTGGAATGCGTGCACTGAATTCAGGGAAATAGCGGGATGGGCCTGCTCGCGCTCGTCTACGACAATCTCTATTGTGGTATAGAGCTTTAGTGGTGTTGCGCCTGTAGCGCACGGCAATCAGGTTTTCGCCCAGGCGTTTTGAAAACGTCTGTTGGCCTGCGCTGCCGGGCTTATGGTGCGGACATCTCCATGTTGTCTCTCCAGTCCGGGCGGAATCTCAAGCCTAGCACAGTCTTTTCATTTTATGCGGCTAAACGGGCCGGTACTTTCTATGCGGCCATCGCCCCTGCTCCGGTGCGCTTCGCGCGACCTCAACGCAGTTTTGCTACACCGCCATAGCTTCGTCGCGATACATTAAGGGATCGCTGAGATCAGCAATTGTCACACCGTGCGGCTCGCAACCCATCAGGTCACAAAGCAGCAGATTCGGGCATTCCTGTACCAACTGGAACATGCCCAGTAGCTGCTCGTCACTGTGTAAGTATCCGCAAATTAGGTCCACGCATTACTAGAGATTTCAGCCGGTTTATTGGCCATCAGGTATTCCATCGGAGTGAGATCTCTGAGGGCATCATGGGGCCGTTCCTCGTTGTACTTACGAAGTATCGGTTCGATGGATTTGAAGTACGGTGTGTCGTCTTCCTCGAAAATTCTCAGGCATCGGCAATGTCGTTGCGCTGCTTGCCGAGATCGATGGAACCATCGGGCGTGCTGATGGAAAGCTCCAGAATGTCTCCCGGCTCCAGGAAGCGTGTTTGTGCAAGCTGGGCCTGTGTGAATTTCTCGCGTCGCTTGTCGTCATCTTTCATATTCAGGATGATCGCCAGCGCCACTTTCAGGTTAACACCCGCCAATACTCCGCCGGGCGTGCCGGTCAAAAGGCAGTCGCCAGCGCGCATGTCGGCAAAGGTGGCGATATCAGAGAGCGTCTGCGCGGGGCGGTGAATCAGTAATTCGGTCGATGCTGACTGCTTGATTTTGCCGTTGAGCATGAGCGTGAGTTGCAAAGAGAACAGTTGCGCAAAGTCGGCAGTATCCATGAGGTACAGAACCGGACCCATCGGGCAGAATGTACGGTGGCTCTTGCCGCGGAACCACTGCATCATGGTGGAGCCAAACATGATGTCGCGGGCGGATACGTCATTGCACAGAACCAGTGCTCCGATATAGCGTGGAAGGTCGCTCTCGGTGATTGCAGTGGGTCCACAGATATCTTCCTTGATCACCAGCCCCAGCTCAATCTCATAGTCCAGTAATCTACAGCCGCGAGGGCGCACAATCGTGTCGTTGGGCCCGCAGATACTGGATCCCGCCTTCATGAAGATGAGATTTTCCCCTTTGCTGGCGGCAGACATACCGGATTCCGAACGATGGTCGGCGTAATTGAGGCCCTGGCAGAACAATTGCGCATCGCGCGATACGGGGGAGTTAAAGCGAACAGCGTCAGGGGCCATCGGGGTGTCGCCAGCAGATGCAAGAAACGCGTCCCGGTCGGCGAAATACGCTGACATCACACCCCGGTGATCCGTGTACTGTTCTTCAAGCGGATAGATGGCGCCACCGCGCAATACACCCCACCCGCTGCGCCCGCTGTCGCCAGACGAATACTGTACAACTGAAGTTCCCATGACGTGTCGCTCCCGTTAACTGCTAATAGAAAAAGGCTGGTGCTCATTGCCGCGTAATACGCAGCACCGATACCCGCCCGCGCCAGCACCGACGACCAGTACATTGGTGGTGATGGACTTCATGATAGCGCCTGACCTTTGATCAGCAGGAAACCGACGGTGTTGACGCTCATCAATATCGTGCCCAGAAACAAGTTCGTATCCACCTTGTAAACTGTTCCCATGATATTGAAGTGAAAGGGCTTGATCCCGTTTACATCGGCCAGTGCGCCGCCAAACAAACGCATCGATGCCAGCGTGATGTAGAACGCGCCGCCCCAGATAAAATTCAGGATCGCTGCCAGTACGATATGTGTGTGGTAGTCGGTGGAGGGCACCCAAAGCAGGTACAGTGCCACTACTGAAATCGCCGAGTTGTACAGCACCTGCCACACCACGTGAAAGCGCGCGTGCGGGGGCCATAAAGGATTGGTCGCGTGCGTGGCATTGAAATCGGCCTTGGCCGGGCCAAATATCAGCATCACTGATATCAGACTTAGCAGCAGTCGAGCGATCAGATTCTGGTCGAAAATAGTTTCCATGCGTTCTCCTCCACCGCAGCGTGCGGGGTTGTTGGTTTTACACTCTCGTGCCAGGCTTACACTCCGGATATGCACTGGCGAATTTCGTCGGGCTCAGTCCACCACCCTGTCTGCCCAGGGAGCGCGGTTTTCTGCTCCCCCAAAAGCATCCATGTCCAGCAGTAGTTGCCATATCGGTGTCTGATGGATGCTCTCGCCTCTGGGACAGGCTGCCAGTCGCGTTTGCAGGTCGATTACCAGGGCAGGGAATTGCGCCGCCAAATTATGTCGTTCCTCGATATCCGCTTGCAGGTCATACAGTTCCGGCGAGTCGGCATCCGCCACCACCAGCTTCCACTGTTGGTGGTACAGCGCCTCTCCCTCCCAGCCGGTGGCGACAAAATCAGGCGTGCCACTGCCGTACCCCGAGTAGATAGCATCCCATTGGCTGCTGCCGTCGAGCGGCTGATTTTCCTTCAAAGGCAGGTCTGCAAGTTGCGCCAGCGTTGGCAGCACATCCTGCACAGTCACACGTTTTTCCAATTGCCTGGCGGGTAGTCTGCCGGGCCAGTAGAGTACTGATGGCACCAGTACCCCGCCCTGGTAAACAGAACCCTTGCCGCGACGATAGGGGCCGTTATCCGATCCACCGTCCTGTATGTTTGAACGGACGAACTCCAGGCCCCCGAACTCCGGGAGCGGTTTTCCGAACCAGGTGGTCAGTCGATGCGTAATCGACTCCAGTAGCGGCGGACCGGCACCGGGCTTCAAACCGCCGTTGTCGCTCATAAACCAGATCAGGGTGTTGTCGGCCATGCCTGCGCGCTTCACCGCGTCAAGAATGCGGCCTATCGCCTGGTCCAGTTCATCAACCATCGCAGCGTGGACACGTCGATTGGTGCTCTCGATGCTCGAATACTCATCGATGGTGTCAGTGGGTGCTTCATTCGGTAAGTGCGGTGCGTTGAAAGCCGTATACAGGAACAGTGGACGGGTCGTGTCCCTGTTTTCAATCAGGCGAATTGCCTCGGCGGCGATCAGGTGCGTCGTATAGCCCTCTTCGCGCAATGCCTTGCCATTGCGATGCCAGTCCAGTCCGCCCCCATGGATGTGATCCCAATAGCCAACGCCCCCCGTCAAATTGCCATAGGACTGTTCAAAACCGCGGGCGTTGGGCAGGTAGGCCGTATTCGAGTGGCCGAGATGCCATTTGCCCGCCATGACCGTCTGGTAACCTGCCTCGTGAAAATACTGGGGCAAGGTTGTGAGTGACAGCGGCAAACCCCCGCGAAGGTTTTTATCGATGGGTTGCAGTACGCCCAGGCGCAGCGCCGCCTGCCCGGTCATCAGGCTGGCGCGGGTCGGGCTGCAGGTAGGTTGCGCGTAAAACTGGTTCAGACGCACGCCGGTGGCGGCGAGTCGGTCAATGTTGGGGGTTGCGATGTCACTTCCATGAAAGCCCACATCGCCCCAGCCCATATCGTCAGCGAGAATAATGATCACGTTGGGACGCTCCAACGCTGTGGCATTCCCCGCCACCCATCCCAGAAGCAAGCCCAGCAGGCACCGGCGCACACCGGAGCCTGACCGCGATGATCGCGGTGCGATGGCACAGTTTGCTGTGGTCAAGGTCTGCACCGGCGACGCTCTATATCAGGCCTTCGTAAGAGCCGCCGTCCAGCAGCAGGTTCTGACCGGAAATGAAGCCGGCCTGGGCAGAACACAAAAACGCGCAGGCATCGCCAAATTCGTGGGGCTGACCCAGTCGATTGGCGGCGATCGTCGCCGCGATTTCCGCGCGCGCCTCCTCGCGGGTGATGCCTTTTATCGACATCGCCAACTGGGCCATCTGCTCTTGCCGGTCGGTGTCAAACCGCTCTGGCAGCATATTGTTGATCGTCACGTTGTCGCACGCGATTTCCTTGGACAAGCCTTTGCTGAAGGCGGTCAAGGCGGAGCGCGCGGATGTGGACAAACCCATAAAGGGATGTGGCGACTTGACCATTGCCGACGTGATATTCACGATCCGGCCAAAGCGACGGTTGCGCATGCCATCCACTACGGCCTGGATCAACAGCGCAGGAGCGAGCATATTGGCTTGTAACGCTGACAGCCATGCCGCTTCATCCCACTGCCGGTAACTGCCTGGCGGCGGGCCGCCGTTATTGTTCACCAGAATGTCAGGCTCCGCACAGGCGTCCAAAAGCGCCTGTCGTCCCGCAGCGGTATTAATGTCGGCGCACACCGCATGCACCTTGCCTGCGCCAAGCGCAGACAGTGATTGTTGTGTGGCCGCCAATGAATCTGCATCGCGCCCGTTGATAATCACGTCGCAACCCTCTTTGACCAGCGACGTTGCACAGGCTTTACCCAGGCCTCGGGATGACGCACAAACAATGGCTTTACGCCCTTTCAGTCCTAAATCCATCTACGCGGCCTCCGTGGTTTTCAGTGCGGGGTTATGCAGCTGCGCGGCCAGTGCTGCGCGCAGGCGTTCAAGCCTGTCGTCCAATTGACTATCGAATACGTGAGCAATATGTGCATCAGGGCGGATCAGCAGCGCGCCAACACTGGCCAGTGCGGATTGTTCACCCCAGGCTTCGTGCAGGCCGGTGAAGTCAGTGCCTTCGCGCAGGCAGTGCATGGGGAAATCAAGTTTCTCCAGCGCTTCCTGCCAGCCCTGCTGACCTGATTTCACCAACAGTGTGAAGCGATCACGGGCAAGGAGATCAAGCAGTGAGAGTGCGCCGCCGCCTTCGGCTTTGAGCCAAAAGTGCGGCAGGCTGCTGCCGTGGGTGTAGCTTGGGCGATAGTCACTGATGTCAATCTCGGTGTCAGGTTCACCGCGCTGCGCTGTCTCTGCATAGCTGTATCCCAGCTGCAGCCTGAGGCTGTCAAAGTGAGGACGCTGGACCTCGATTGCGGCAAGCAGCTCGGTCGAGTTGAGCGACTCCCGGCAGATTTGATCGAAATGCGGTTTACTCAGCTCCGGATTTTCACCGTACAGGTAGCCTAACAGATCAAAAAGCTTCATCGCATTGTGCAGGCTCTGCGCGCTGTTGACCTCGGCGATGGCCCGGCGTTCGGACTCATAGGTATCCAGCAGCGCGGGTCCAGCCCAACCGCTTTTCACAGCAGCGATTTTCCAGCAGATATTCTGCACATCGCCCGCCCCGGTATTCAGGCCGAGTCCTCCGGTGGGCGGGAAGCGGTGCGCGGCATCGCCCACCAGGAAAACGCGACCCTGGCGGTACTGGCTGGCGACCTGGCAGGACATTGTCCACGGGCTCTTGTTGCAAATCGTGGCGTCCTCAACCTGCCTGCCCACGGCTTTGTTAATCAGATCAATACAGGTGGCGTCGTCAAAATCTGCAACCGCGCTCATCGTCGGGGTGCACGGCTGCATGAGAACCCAATTACGGGCATGGTCGTAGGCGATCAATGTGGATGCGATGTCAGGGTCAAGCAAAAAGTAGAGTATGCCGGGGTTTTTGACGACGAGTTCGGAGAGGTCAGCATGAAAATGAATCATCATGCAGTGTTGCAGGGCTTCCGGGCCTTCCATTGTGATTCCGAGCTTGTCCCGCAACCGCGAGTTCGCGCCATCTGCCGCGAGCAGGTAGTCACTGCGAATCACCATTGGCTTGCTTGCGCCCTTTATCTCCACCTGTGCGGTTACGCCTTCAGCGTCCTGCTTGAGATCCGAGCAGGTACAGCCGCGCAGCACACTGATGTCGCTGCACTCATCAATGGCCCGTGACAGTATTTCCTCAAAGCGCGGTTGCGCGATGTTGGCCAGCGGATAGGGCGTAAGCGCGCGCACCGCGTCATCCTGCCTCTCGTACGGCAGTGCACCCAGCGAGACTCCCGACAGGCTGGACATAAATTGTACCTGGCCAGCCAGTGAAGCGGGCGACGCACAACGGTAGATTTCGTCCATCGGCAGGCCGAGGCTTGCACAAATTTCCAGAGTGCGCGGATTCACAGCATGCGCCTTGGGTGCGCTGCTGCGTTCGATTCGCCGCTCAACGATGGTTGACGCGATACCCTGCCGGGACAGCAGAAGGGATGCCAGTTGTCCCGCCGGGCCAGCGCCCACGATCAGCACAGGGGTTTCAAGTATCCCCGCAGCACAGGATTGGGACGCACTATTCACAGATTCCAAGGTAATTCTCCCGTTAGTTGTGACCACAGACACTATTTGCCAAAGCGATAGCTGGCGGAAAGTTCGATGCGACGTGGAAATTCGTAGTTGCCAAAGTACACGCCAGGCAACGCAAGCGCCTGACCGCCAAAATTCGTGGTGTGCTTGTCACTGAGATTCATTCCCGCGATAGCCACGAGCCAGCGCTGATCTGAACTTTCAACCGCCAGTCGCAAGTTGTACTTCCAGAAATCACCCTGCACGAGGTAGTCATCCAGATCGGGTTGTACGCTGAACTTGTCCTGATACACAGCCTCTGCGCGCGCGGTGAAATTGAGCGTTCTGGTCACGCTCTGTTCGTATTGGGCAAACAGTGTGCCGCTCCACTGCGGCGCGAATTCCAGTGGTTCCCCCGACATATCCTGGAACGCACCACCGTTCGTGGCACATGAACCTCGCCACTGGTTGGGGTCTGCCCGGGACAGCTGGAGTCGAACTCGTCGTAGGTTGCATCCAGATACGCGAGGTTGGTGCCGAGTGTCCATTCGCTGCTTACAGCGTAGAGCGCGTCCAGTTCAACTCCCTGCGATGTTGCCTTGCCTGCATTGCCAACTTCGAAACTGGTGCCGTTAAAGGAGGAGACCTGCAGGTCATCGTACTGCGTATGAAACACTGCAAGATTCAGGCGGGCGGCGCCCTCAAGAAAATCGGATTTCAGGCCGACCTCAACGTTCTCTGCGTTCTCGTCGCCATACTCAAAATTCGTCCCGGAGCGATCGCTGCTGTTAAAGCCACCCGATTTGCTGGCACGCGCCCAGGTGAAGTAGGCCATAGCACTGCCTGAAAAATCCCACTGCACGTTAAAGGTGGGATCAAGATTGTTCTCCCCACGATTCCCTTTGTTGGAATAATTCACCGAGCCAAACTCATCTTTTAAAATAGCGAGTGCCAACGGATCGGTCAGGGGCTGATCGGACTCATACTGGTAGATGACCTGCGCAGCCTGGGCGTCCTTGCTCTCGGAGGAATAGCGCAGGCCCAGTGTCGCCCGCACGGTGTCGGTAAAGCTCCAGGTGCCCTGGGCAAAGGCCGACCAGGACGTGGAGTCCTCTTTGTAGTCGATGGTCCCGGTGGAGCGGATAACCGGTGCATTCACATCGAGCGGATTGTCCGGCAGCTTCAGCTGGCGATCGACATAGAACAGGCCGGCGACATAATCGAGTTTTTCACCGGATGGCGAGGTGATGCGCAACTCGTGGGTGTATTGCTCGAAGTCCTCGCGGGTATTCCACTTGAGGAAATCCACCACGCTGTTATCCATATCGGCGAAGCCCTTGCGCGAGTACTCGGAGTAGCTGCCAAGATAGGTGAGATCAAACTCTCCGACGCCTTGTGAGACCTCCCATGTGTAGTTCGAGCTATTCTGGCGCAGCCGGTTGACGTCATTCTGGAAGTTCTTGTCATTGAGCGTAAAGTCTTCACCGCCTTGCTCCATACCTGTGAGTAAGGCTTCGGCCAGAAACCCGCCGGGGCCCGGCGGTAACGGAGCCGCGTAGTCTCTAGCACTGATCTGGTAGCTGGTGCCTTTCTCCTTGTAGTCCGAGCTCTCCACCTTGAGCATGACGCTGGTGCTCTCAGTGGCTTCCCATACCACTATCCCGCGCACTACGTCAGCATTGGTTCTGGGATAGGTGTCGTTGGTCGTCCTGTTGTCCACGTAGGCTCCACCTTCCGCCGTTTTCGCGACCAGTCGTCCGTAAAGCGAGTCTGTGACGGGGCCCGAGACCAGGCCGGTGAACTCGGTGCCCTGGTACTCAAATTCATAAGTGCTGGAGATCTCTGCCTCGAATTCTTCGGTGGGCTTGGCGGTGATGACACTGACGGCCCCGGCAATACTGTTCTTGCCAAACAGCACCCCTTGCGGCCCACGCAGGACTTCAACGCGCTCAAGGTCCAGAAACGGGGCCTGGAACATCGCAGCGCGCGCGGCATAGATGCCGTCTATGAGAGCCGACCGACTGCTCAAATGAGATGGTACCGGCGCCACTCCCGAGACCCGGATGACAATATAGTTCACCCCCGGCGAGTCACTGACATTGAGATTGGGCACCATAACGGCGAGGTCTTCCATGTTCTGCATTCCGTTGTTACGGATCATTTCTCCCGATATGGCGTTTACTGATATCGGTACATCCTGAAGGCTTTCCACGCGTTTCTGGGCGGTGACCACAACCTCTTCCAGCTGCGCCGCATGCAACGGCGCTGTACCCAGCATGAGTAGTGCGCCAAGCACCGCGGCGCTGGTGCTGGACTGTTCTGAACGTCGATTATTATTTGGCATTATTGTCTCGGGCGGTTAGCGCTGTAGTGGTGAACAAAACGCAAGGGCGACTCAGGCTACAGTCGTCTTTATGTGAACATTAAACCATAAGTGGACATATGTCCAGAATATAACATTAGTTTGATTCAACTCAAGTATCTTGTATGATACGTGTGGTTATAATTGCACAATGGCTTACATTTCAATGATGACAAACACTGGATTCCTTTATGCTTGAGGCGCGAGAACAGCCCAAAGTAGCGAACCGCACCGTCAAGCGGCGCCAACGCACCCGCGCGCAGATACTGCGGGCGGTGGAGTCGCTGGTGTTGTCGAACGGTTATGACGACACCTCGGCCGAGGCAATCGCCGAGCTGGCTGATTTGGGCCGCAGCACCTTCTACAACCACTTCACCAACAAGCAGGAAGCGGTGCTGGCGACGGTCAGCGCGCGATTTGCGGACTATGGGCAAGATGTTTATGTGCCGGTGGAGCAAAGTCCCGACAGGGCGGTTGCTCTGGCCACTTCTGCGGCCAATCTGTTCAAGGCGGTGGCGCGGGATCCCTTTACCAGGGCGTTGGTGGAGCGCCCCCGGCTGTTGATTCAAGCCCTGATCGACAGCCAGTACGATTTCATGGTGAAGGACGTAGGCGAAGGGATTGAACAGGGGCGCTTCAAATTCGTCTCCAATCTGGAACAAACGCTTACATTACTGATCTGGGGCCTCGTCGGCCTGCTGGCCAGCGCCATCGCCAAGGACTCGGTAGATGCCTCCTGCCGGGACTGGTGCCGGTTGTTACTGTTGAATGTCGGGATTCCTGCAGAGGAAATCGAGGATATTGTTACGAAAACCCTGAGCGAGACTATCGCGTAATCGCCTTATCGTCGTCCGCGGCGAGGAGACTGTAGACCATGTCGGAACATGTACCCCACCCCCGGCTCCGCCTGGGCCACAGCACGCTGCTGGCCCGGGACCTGGACGCCATGCTGACGTTTTACTGCAATGCGCTGGGTTTTCATGTCACCAACCGCGGCAAGGTGGGAGAGGACGCGGAACTCGCGTTCCTGAGCCAGGACCCCTCGCACCATCACCAGATCGCTTTGGTCAGCGGCAGTCCGGTGCCGGAGCGCGCCTTCATGATGTTGGATCACCTGGCCTTTCGCACCGGTACGCTCAATGACCTGCGAAGCTTACACGAGCGCCTGACAATGGCAGGGGTAACAGACATATTGCCCATTTGTCACGGCAACGCCTGGTCGCTGTACTTCACCGATCCGGAAGGGAATGGCGTGGAGTGTTATGTGGACACACCGTTTCACGTTGCCCAACCCGCTGCCGGGGGTTTTGACCTGGCGCAAACCGATGAGGAAATCCTTGAGGCAACGCGAGCAGCGTTCGAGGGCTCTCCAGAGTTTCAGCCGATGGACCAGTGGCGGCAAAAGTTTGCGCACACCTTGAACGAATAGCGAACTGCTTGATCCATCACGCCCTGTGACATGGGCCTGCAATCCATACCCCTGAAGGGAGTTTTACCCGTGCTAGCGCTTTATCACAATGCAGTATCCACATGCTCCCAGAAAGTAAGGCTGGTGCTGGCGCACAAGGGGCTTGATTTCACATCGCACGAAATCGACCTGGTCGGCGGTGGCCAGCACGATCCCGACTACGTCAGGTTAAACCCCAATCATGTGGTGCCCACACTGGTGCACGACGGCGCTGTATTGATCGAGTCGACGCTGATCAACGAATACCTGGAAGAAGCCTTCCCCGATAACGCCATGATGCCCGCCGAACCGGCCGGACGACATGCTGCGCGTCTTTGGACCAAGCTGTTGGATGAAAAAGTTCATCCGGCGACCCCGATCGTGACCTTCGCGATAGGGCCGCGGACACTGTTGCTGCAACAACCGGCCGAGGTGCTTGAGGCGCAAATAAACGCCATGCCAAATCCTGCTGCCAGGGCGACTCGTCGCAGTGTGCTTGAGCTTGGCGTCAAGGCACCGGAATTCGCCGCTGCGCTCAAGGAGATGCTGAACTTACTGATCAGGATGGAGGAAACGTTGGCGGCCCGGCAGTGGCTCGCATCCGATAATTTCAGCCTCGCTGATGCGGCAGCGTTGCCCTATGTTCTGCGGCTCGACGCGCTGGCCATGACGCCCGTGATATCGAGCAGGCCTCACGTGGCCGACTGGTACCACAGGGTGCGGTCGCTACCGGGCTATGACACCGCCGTCACGCAATGGATGCCCGCATTTATTGCGGAGTTGTTTCGCACTAATGGCGAGGCTGTATGGGCCGATGTTGAGCCGCTGACCCACGGGTAGGCATATGCCTTCTCGCAATTTTTCGTGACTCCCGTTTCATCTATTACAAGCTGTGCTTACAATTGTACTGGTTAGCGCGAATAACAATTGCAGACAAATGAATCACGAAATAGAAATCACAGGAGCAGATAGCAGCATTCTTCAGGCGTCTGTTGCGGGGAGTGATGGTAGTGAACCCAGGCAGATCGTCACCGACAAGCTGCGACGTTATGGGGTGGCTCACCGGGACCTGATGTCTTAAGCAATCCACAGCACCAAGCGGTTTGAAAATATTCGCGCCGAGCAATTGCATGAAGCGACTGGCAATTTGTGCAACCTTGGAGGGCAGCTGAGCGTAAACGCGTTCAGCGAAGGGAACAGGGTTGTCGCTTGAAGCGCAGAACGAAAGTTGCCTTGCCTGAGTTGCTGAACTTGCCCAACCCTTAAAAAATAGTAATTAGAGGTTTTATACATGGCAACATTAGTGGGAAAAACAGCCGTTATACTCGGCGCTTCAGGTACCAATAACTTCGGCACCGCAATCGCCCGGCGTTTAGCTGCGGAGGGCGCTAAAGTGGTTGTGGCCGCCAGACGAAAGGAACCGTTGGAGCAGCTGGCAAAGGAGCTGAATGGTTTGGCGGTCGCCTGCGATGTGACGGATGAAGCACAAATAGAAGCGCTGTTTGCCAAAGCCACGGAACACTACGGAAACGTTGATATCGCCGTAAACTCTGCCGGCATACACGCTGCTAGTGCCATTGCTGATATTACTGCTGATCAGATCAGGCCTACACTCGAAATCAGCTTTATTGGTGCGCTGCTCTTTTTCAAGCATGCAGCCAGAGCCATGACGAAAGGGGGTTCGGTGATCACTGTCTCGTCGTTAACTGCACGCATCCCCGGCCCTGGTTTGGTTGCTTATTCCGCTGCCAGAGCGGGCATTGATTATTCGATCAAAGTGGCAGCGGTTGAATATGGTCCGCAAAAAGTGCGTTTTAACTCCATCGCTGCCGGCCTTATTCGCACAGACATGACCGAGGGATTTTTCGGTGTCGATTCGATTATTCAAGCGCATCTGGATGAAACGCCGGCTGGGCGCATGGGCACCCTGGATGACATGGCTGAAGCGGCGTTATTTTTAGCCGATGATGCGCGTTCCGGCTATATCAATGGTCAGGTTTTGGATTTGGCTGGCGGCCAACAAATGGGGCATTTACCACGCTTTTAACGGTGATTGAATAGGGATTCGCCAACGCCAACGCCAACGCCAACGCCAACGCCAATAAAATAGCTATTACCTCTATTTGAATATTGATCGATTCTTCGGAGGTGTTTTTATTTTGAAGTGACCCACCCTGGACTTTGAATCCTAGTTACGCGTCGGCTCCTGCGATTCAGCCTGAGACCGCACTACTGCGATTGACCAGACGTAACAACCAAAGTGTTGCCGTCGGCGCCAGGCGGGTAAGGAAATTCAACAAGCGCGACTCCACGCAGAACACCAGCTTGAAGCGCTTCTTCTCTACGGCACGAAGTATGAGGCTGGCCGCCTTCTCGGCTGGCATTGCCATGTGGAAGAACTTGAGCATTTTCTGACGATTCGATTCATCCATACGCGCCGCCGCGAGGATATTGGTTGCAACCGAGCCCGGATGGACGCAGGTGATGTCTACATTGGTTCTCGTCAGCTCGATATAGAGGCACTCACTCAATCCCCGCACGGCAAACTTGGTTGGTGCATAAGAACTTTGTCCCTTCATTCCGGTGAGGCCTGCGAGGCTCGACATATTGACGATATGTGCCTCATCGACTTTCAGCAAATAGGGCAGGAAGAACTTGCAACCGTATATCACGCCCCAGTAGTTGATCCCGGTAATCCATTCCAGGTCATCCATGGTTTGTTCAACAAAGCTCAGGTTGACCGATACCCCGGCATTATTCACCAGAAGATGGACTGCACCATGCTGTGCAATTACTTGCTCGGGCAGTGCGGCCATCTGGTCTTTACAGGATACGTCCACGACATGAATGCTGGCGTTGCTGCCAAGCGCTTCGACTTCCGCCTTCACTGCCGACAAGCGGCCTTCATTTACGTCGACAAGGGCAACATGAGTGCCGCGAGCCGCGAGGTTCAGGCTCAGCGCCCGGCCTATGCCGCTTCCGGCCCCAGTGACTACGGCGACTCGATCCTTGAACTGCTTCATGGTATCTCCTGAGTAAGGATAGGCTGGAGCCTGACACTGCTTAGCTCGCGGTGCCGATTTCAACCTCCAGAATGACACGCCCCCAATTATCTTTATAATTGATTATCAGAGCGGGGAGTAAGCTTATTAATACCGATGCGCGTTACATTACTTGGTTGCTGGATTTTTTGTCCAGCCTTGGAATGGATAGCGATACCATCGCAGCCAACAATGGTATTAGCCACGCTGCGCTGCACGGTCTGAGTGTATTGATTAGCACTAAACAGCACCGCGGCCTGCTCAGTGATGCCCAGCAATGCTATCAGGGTAGTGATCTCGGGCTTGCACTGGGCTTGCAACGCTCCATCGCTACCCTTGACCAATTCGCCTACCTGATGATGAGCAGCGCCACCCTGCGCGAAGCCACCACCGCCGGACTCAAGTACCAGAATTATTCAGGAAGGTTTTCCGGCAACCTGGTCGTCACTTCTTTCAGTGAGATTCAATCGGAGGGTTGCTATCAAGTTGATGCAAAAGCAGAACTGGGCGAGCTACGGCTACTCGCGATTGAAGATATCCTCACCAATATCGTCACTACCTGCCGCTGGGTACTTGGCCAGTCTTTACCGATAACGAAATTGCGCTGCAATTATCCAGCGCCCCCTCACGTGGCACGCTACCAGACTATTTTTCAGTGTCCGGTAGAATTTGATGCGCCAGCGACGCAACTGTTTTTCGATGCCGCTATCCTTGATCAACCACTGCCGCAATCGAGTCCACAAAGTGCCGCGCTGTATAAAAAGCTCTGCGAAGAACAGAGTATTGCCCGCAATCAGGGCGACATCGCCTGGAGGCTTTGGCAGATTGTCGTAGAAGACCCTTCCCGCCCACCCTCTCTCCATGAAGCTGCAGAGCAGTTACACTGCAGCAGTCGCACCCTGAGTCGCAAGCTATTAGCAGAAGGTTGGCAGTATCAGCAGTTAATCGATCAGGTGCGGGAAATTCACGCTCGCCGCTATTTAAGTGACCCGACTTTGTCGATTACTCGAATAGGCCAGCAGTTAGGTTATGCCGATAGCTCCGGCTTTCATCGAGCGTTTAAAAAATGGACCGGCCTGTCACCTCGCGCTTTTCGCGAGGCACTGTCCGCCGTCAGATAATTGAGGGCCTGTGGCCATATCAGATAATAACTTGGCTACATTGGGCAAGCATTCTAGCGAGTGCTTAACTAGTATTTCACGCTGTCACAGGTAACAGACCAATAGCTGAGGATGATAAGCGTGAAAAAATTTGATGGCCTGAATAAAGCCATGGTCGAGCGTTATGCGCCCCGGCCCGGACGCAGGGCACTACTGCCTGAGCTGAGCGCAAAAGCCCAGGTGGCACTGATGTGCCGGATGTTATTCCGCGAAGGCTGGAATGAGCATATCGCCGGTCACATTACCTATCGTCTGGATAACGGCAACTTTCTCACCAATCCCTGGGAACTGGCCTGGGATGAGCTGACCGCCAGCGATATTGTGAGCCTCGACTCGAAGGGGCAGGTCATCGATAGTGACTGGAATGTTACTCCCGCCATAGGCCTGCATTTACAATTGCATGCACTGCGACCGGACGTTCATGTGGTTATCCATAACCATGCACACTGGAGTGGTATCTGGGCCAACCTGCAACGTGTGCCGCCGGTTTATGACCAAACCGGCGCTCACTGCGGTGTCGCGCTCCCCTTGTATAACGAGTACCAGGGTACCTTTGAAAATGAAGCCACATCTCTGTCTGCCGCCGAGGCACTGGGGGACTCAAAATGGGCTCTGCTTGCCAACCACGGCTGTCTGGTAGTGGGTAAGGATTTACGTCAGGCACACCTGCGCGCCATCACGCTGGAGTGGCGCTGTAAACGTGCCTATGAAGTAGAGCTTGCCGGTGGCGGTGTACCTCTGAGCGATGAAGAAGTTGAAAAAGTCAGTATCACCGATGCCAGTGGTTTTCCCTTTTGTTGGGAAGCCATGGCGAGGCGCGAGTTGCGTGCAGACCCTTCGATTGTCGATTGATTTTTATGGGGCAGTTTTATGAGTTTACAGATTACTCCGCTAAACAATGTTGGCATCGAAGTCTCTGGCTTCGATATTAATGCACCCATCAGCAGCGAAATTCAGTCCCAATTAAAAGCGCTCTGGTACGAGCATGCCATCCTGGTTTTTCGTTGCCAGGATATCAGTCCTGAAAAACAGATTGAGTTCAGTCGTATCTTTGGGCCACTGGAAATGCACCCCTTAAAGGCAACCACCTCGGAAGAATATCCCGAGCTATTCGTGCTGGAAAATGGCGGTGACAAGGATAAATTTTTTACCGCCTACTACAAGGGTGAAGAAATTGTCGGGCGACTGGATTGGCATATGGATCTGCACTATACCGCGCGCCCCAATCATGGCGCACTACTGCGCGCGGTGGTAGTTGCAAAAGAAGATGGCCTCACCGGTTTTGGTGATCTGGCCAAGGCCTATGACGCACTGGATGATGACACCAAAGCCCTACTTGAAAAACTGGAAGTGGCCTATAGCTTCAGCATGCAGCGTCGCCATATGCGCTATGTCAACCTGGAAGGTTATGAACCTGGTCCCTATAGCCCGAAAAAGCCTGCCGACGTGGGTTTTCCGGATTTTGCTGACGCCGTATATCCCGCTGTTGTTACTCACCCGATCAGTGGCCGTAAAATTCTCGAAGTCGTAGAGCAGTTTCTGGACCGGGTCATTACCCCGCAGCAGTTTGGCCTGTCTAATGACGAGTCCATCGAACTACTGGAGCGATTAGTAGCGCATGGGAAAAAGCCGGAGTTCACTTATTTTCACCAGTGGCGGGACGGCGATATGGTGCTCTGGGATAACTGGCGGGCGATGCATTGCACTACTGGCACCAAACCCGGTATTAAACGGGTGATTAACCGCACCACCATTGAAGGTGATATTACCTTGGGTCGTGTAGTTAAGGCAGAATGAAGGGGCGTTAACTCGTCCTACTCTTTAGTTTTATTATAACTATGTGGAAATAATCATTACCTGAGGCATTTAGTGAATAAACTCGATCTCTCCAATACCGCCGACAGAACATTCCCGCTTATCCTCAGGCGGCAGGCCAGAGAAAATGGTGATGCAGCGTTCCTGATAACCGATGACACCCGTTTGAGTTTTGCCCAGGCCGATACAATAAGTGATTGCCTGGCAGCTGGGCTCCAGAGTCTTGGTATTGGCACAGGTGATATTGTTTCCCTGTTTCTGGGCAATCGCCCGGAGATGGTGTTGCTCGCTCTGGCGGTCAACAAACTGGGGGCGATCTGGACGCCGATTAACGGTGACTACAAAGGGCAGTGGCTGCTAGACAACCTGCAGATGGCGCGCTCCAAAATACTGATCACGGATGATCAATACCAGGATCGCATTGCCGAGATACAAGACCAACTTGAAATTGAGACTGTCGTACTAGTGGGCGAATTGGAAGCAAGCGCATTAAAGGGTCCTGTTGACTATCAGCAGTTGCTCAATCACCCACCCGCTGTACTGGATTATGCCGACCTGCACTACGGAGATAACTGTGCCATCCTCTGGACTTCAGGCACCACTGGCAAATCCAAAGGCGTGTTGCAAAGCTATAACTGCTGGATACGCGCGATTGTTGACGGCTGCAGTCTGCAATATAACTCACAGCCCGGCGACAGCATTTATTGCGTGTTGCCGTTGTTCCATACCGCCGCCTGGATCACGTCAATCTATCGCGCCCTGATAGAGGGCATTCCCTGCATCATCGAGCCGCGTTTTTCCGTCACCACTTTCTGGGAGCGGATCAAGCATTTTGGCGCGACTCAAACGTTCCTTTTAGGTGCAATGGGCGCATTCCTGCTCAACGCACCCGAGCGTGATGACGATAGCGACACGCCGTTGCGGCTTGCCCAGATTGTGCCACTGGCACCTAACCAATGGCCGATCTTCGAGCAGCGCTTTGACCTGCAACTGATCCGGACCGGCCTCGGCCAGAGTGAATGCCAACTGGTTATGACGCAGTTAGAAAATCGCGAAGATGTTCCGGTCTACGCCCTGGGCTTTCCTGCTGCCGACACCATCATTCATCTACTCGACGATGAGGGCAATGAAGTCGCCAGCGGTGAAGTCGGTGAGATTTGCATCAAGCCGCTGCAACCCTACTTGCTCTTCAATGGTTATTTCGACAACCCCGAAGCTACAGCCGACGCTTACTTCGGTGACTATTACCGTACCGGTGATCTCGCTCGACAAGACCCGGTCAGCGGCGCCTATTTCTATGCCGATAGGAAAAAAGATGCGCTGCGTTTTGCCGGTCGCAATATTTCAACGCTGGAGGTAGAGAGTATTGTGCGCAGGCATCCTGCGATACAGGATGTCGCGGCCTTCGGCATCCCTTCAGAAGAAGTTGAGAGCGAACAGGAGCTAAAGCTCAACATCATCCTGAAAGAGGGCAAGTCCTGCACCGCTGAGGAACTCTGTGGCTTCATTAATGACAATGCCCCGCATTACTTTGTGCCGCGCTATCTGGACTTCGTCGATGCACTGCCCTATACCCCTACCAACAAAGTACAGAAATTCAAGCTGCGTGAAGCGGGCGTTAGCGAGCAGACCTGGGACCTGAAAAAGTCTCATTATGTAGTGCGAAAGTAAATCGAATCATTACTGCTACGGGTAGCTTCCGAAATCCCAATCACACACCAGTACAGTTTTTCCGGAGTAACGTGATGTTTTATGGTTGGCGGATAGTAGGCGGTAGTTTTCTCTCGCAGGCGTTCGTATTCGGCTTCTTCACCTATGCGGTCAGTCTCCTCACGCAGCCGGTGCAGGAGACTTTCGGTGTCGGCGTCGAAATGGTGATGTATAGCCTGACCTGCGGTACTTTTGTCGGCCTGTTTACCATGCCCATAGTCGGTGTCCTGCTTGACAAACTGTCTGTGCGAAAACTCTTCGCTGCAGGTATTGTGCTCTTTGCGCTCGGACTGTGGCTGTTGGGCCAGAGCGCTACGATTATTCAATATATCGTGATCTTCGGTATCACCATGGCTCTGGCCAATGCACTGGCAGGCTCCATGATTTCCTCGGCTGTGGTGTCCAGGTGGTTTACTGAAAACAGGGGCAAGGCACTCGGGGTTGCCGCGACCGGCACCTCGGTTGGCGGTATTCTGGTCCCCGGCTTGATCACGTATTGGCTGCCAGATTATGGTTGGCGCGGCACCCTTGAGAATCTCGCAATAGTGCTGATTGTTATCGCACTGCCATTAGTGCTGTGGAGTATTCGCAGTTGGCCTTCGGAAGTCGGAATACAGGAGTCACAGGAAGGGAAGGCGGCGGGTGCAGCCAGCTCTGCTCCCCAGCTTGGCCTCAAAGATATCCTGCACAACCCAAATTTTTGGTGGCTCGGTGCGGCGCTCGGGCTCCTTTTCAGCACCTACACCTCGACCCTGTCCAATATGACGCCTTACGCCACCCAGCTTGGCCACCAGGGGGAGGCGGCGTCCGGGCTTATTATGGTCGTTGCAATCAGTGGGCTGCTGGGAAAGCTGTTATTTGGTGTTGCCGCAGACATGCTAGGTCATAAATTGGCGCTGTGGAGTGCGCAGCTACTCCTGGCCGCCGGTTTTGCCGCACTTGCAATGGAACCTTCCTACCCCCTGATTATGCTGGCCTGTGTCTCGATTGGGTTGGCGGCGGGCGGAATGTTGCCCGTATGGGGCGCCTTTATTGCGGATATTTTTGGCCTGCAAAGTTACGGTCGTGCCTTCGGGCTGATGGCACCAATCATAACCCTGTTTGTTATGGTGGGGTTTCCCCTGACGGGTAGGTTGTACGATGTCACTGGCAGCTTCAGCCTGTGTCTGTGGATATTTTCCGGCCTGATGGCAGTTGCCGCCGCGCTTGTTGTTCCTCTTCGTGTGCCAAGAGAAACCTGACCCCACGCTCCTTGCTCCTAGCGCATAGGCACTTTGTCGAACCAGGGTGACGCCGTCTCCAATTGCCCAGCGAGTTGGTAGAGCGTCCACTCGTCACCATAACGAGCGGCGAACATCACACCCACCGGGAGGCCGCCCGGTGTCCAGTGAAGTGGCACAGACATGGCTGGCTGTCCGGTTGCGTTAGACAACATGGTAAACGCGGATGCGCTTATGGCCTCTTTTTCATAGGGGCCATAGGCCTGGTTCAGGCTCAACTTGCCGATTTTTACCGGAGGTGCAGCCAGTGTCGGTGACAGCAGTACATCGAAATCATCCTGTAGCAGAGCGATACTGCGGGCAATATGTCCTAAGGTACTCTGCGCGGTAATGACTTGGTCGCCAGTGAGTGACTTGTACTTGATGAACCGCTGCCAGATGAGAGGTTCCAGGTCGTTCTCAGTCGCCGCTCGGCCCAATGCTCGCTCGCGGTTTTGTATGCGCGCTACCGTGTTTGCCCCGGTCACCACGCCCGTCGCGCCGAAGAACTCGCCCGGATCAATCGGCAACTGCACTTCCTCTACCGTGTGACCGAGGCCTTCACACAATTTCGCCGCGTTAGTTGCCGCCAATTCGCATTGCGGATCGACGGCACTGTGGGTCACCGGTGTTTTGATCATACCAATACGCAGGGATTTTGGTGCTTGCGATACAGCGTCCAGATAACGGCCGGGTGGCTTTGGCGCGATCAGGGTTTGGCCGGGTTCCGCCCCCATGGTGGCATCCAGCAGGGCCGCGCTGTCGCGAACGCTGCGTGATACGCAGTGAATAACGGACAGGGTTGACTCCAGTTCCTTTGGCCCATGGGGCGTCCGTCCGCGGCTGGTCTTCATCCCGAACAACCCGCAACAGGAGGCTGGGATACGAATCGATCCGCCGCCGTCGGTGGCATTCGCCAGTGGCAAGATGCCAGCAGCCACTGCCGCAGCAGAGCCGCCGGATGAGCCGCCCGCACTGTATTCCAGGTTCCAGGGATTGCGGGTATCGCCAAAGAGGATGGATTCGGTGGTTGGGGTGCCGCCCAACTCGGGGCTTGCCGATTTGCCCATGATTACCAAACCAGCCTGCTGGTATCTCTCAACAATCGTGCTTGTATAGTCAGCTACCCAGTCACTGAAGAAACGCGATCCCTGTGTGGTCACCGTGCCCTTCAGCGCCATACCGAGGTCTTTCAGGAGAAATGGCACGCCGGTAAAGGTGCCCTGGGGAAGGCCTGCATTAGCGTCGTGTCGGGCGCGATCATAGAGCTCCTCGACAATGCAGTTGATCTGCGGATTAACGGCATTGGCTCTGCTTATTGCCAGCTCTAATAGTTCCGTTGCTGAAATCTCACCATCTCTTACCATCTTCGCCAAGGCCAGGCCATCTTTGGCGCGGTACTCATCAAAACTCATAGCGTTTGTGGTTGCAGTGGTACGCATAGCCGATCCCATCGATACCGCTGCGGCGGCAACCAGCCCAGTTTTAACCGCATTGCGACGTGTTAATTTAGTAGCCATTAAAATGCTCCGCGTTTGTTCGGTTGCTATGAATATTTTTCCAGAGAGTATCGCGGCAATGGTGCCCCAACATGCGCTGCCGGCCCTGCATTACTCCCGACTCTACAAGGCAGCTGTGGTGGAAATGCAGCAGCTGGGCCAACCCGTGCCCTGGGCAGCGGCTAAAATTGCCTATTGCTTTGACGGCCTACTGCGAACGCAAGGTGTTCTTGATCTAGAACTGGTGTGGACGCAGCATTGCGTCATGACCGCCGTCGATAAAAAGCATCGCGCCACAAATAAAACTCGCCTTTTCACTCAGCAGGAAGCTGGCAGCATTGGCCATGTCCTGCGGCTGGCCAGGCCGACCAATGGGAATGGAATCTATAAAGCGCCTGATACTGTCGCTGAAAGCGGGATTGCTTTCAGTCGCAGCGCTGAGCGGCGTTTGTGTGTATCCGGGACCGATTGCGTTCATGCGGATACCCTGGGCGGCGTAGGTCTGCGAGTTGCTGCGCATCCAGCGAGTGAGCGCCTGTTTGGAGCCTGAGTAAACCTGCTGCGCAGGCATATTTTCGGCTATGTCGGTGGCTCTCACTTCATTCTCGGACAACAGTGCATCGACATATTCCGGGTCGGTCACCATCGGCGCTGAATTGGATGAGACGAGCAATACAGGCGCATGGTTCTGTGCCAACAGAGGGCGCAGTGCAACGACCAGATCCACTGCACCGAAGTAGTTTACGGCAGTTATCAGTCTTCGCGGGGAAATATGGGGGCCGACGCCCGCACAGGCCACCAAGCCTGCAAGATCATTCCCCGTGGCATGCTTGATGGAGGCAATAGCATCGTTTCTCCCTGCAGTAGTCGACAGGTCTGCAACAATATCCGCTTGCTGCAGATCCACGATCAACACCTTGTAGCCTTCATTGCGCAACTGCTGCGAAATTGCGGCACCAATACCGCTGGCTCCTCCGGTAACCACATATGTGCGCATGCTGTAATCCTGAGTTCTGGCGTTAGCCTAGCTACAAAAAAAGCCGCACCCTTTCGGGGGCGGCGAAAAGACCTGTAAGGGGTCTATAAAATACCTGAGAGGTTTCTAATACTCGTAGGCCACTTCGATACCGAAGGTACGCGGGTCGCCGTAGTTCTGAGTGATCAGACCGATGTCATTACCAAAGTTAATCCCGTAGATGGAATAGTCCTCATCAGTCAGGTTCTTACCCCACAATGTAAAGCGCATCGTACCGTCACCCACTTCTACGTTTTCGAGACTCAGACGCCCATCAATGACGGTGCGAGCATCCATTTCGCGGTTTTCATATAACACCGGCACAGTCGGGCCGCCTCGGCTGACAGGGACCAGCGCCGGATAGGCAGCCGATGCATACCACTCATCCTGCCAGTTAAGATTGAGATAACCGGTTATTTCACCCACAGAAGTACGTGCGAAGACATAGTCGGCATACAAATTGAACTGGTTGTCTGGCGAGCCACCGCGCTTCGCGAAATCCTTACCTATGAGGCAGTTATCCGGTTCAAGGGTGCCGCACACATCAGGAAACTCGTCGAAATCACCGTGAATATAGGCATAGCTGACGCCTACGATAAGATCGTCAATCGGTGCTACCTGCACTTCCAGTTCCCCGCCCCAGCGCTCGGCTTTACCCGCATTGGTGATGTAGGTTGTGGGCGTGCCGTTTACCGTTTCAATCAAGCTAACCTGCAGGTCATCGTAGGTATAGGTATACACTGCGGCGTTAACACGCAGACGCTTGTCCCACAACTCGCTTTTCACACCGAGTTCATACTGGTCTATGGTCTCCTCCTCGAACGGCGCGCTGTCGAATGATTCACCGTTGAACCCGCCACTGCGGTATCCGTTACCATAGCGGAAGTAGGTATTGACCTCATCCGTCGCCTGGTAGGCCACGGTAAAGTTGCCGCTCACGTTGTCGAACGACTTGTCGTTGCTCGCTTGCATTGCCGGCGTTGGCGGTGTTAACGCACCGATCATCTCGGCATTATTCCAGGTGATATCCTTATCTTCTTCCGTGTAACGCAGACCCGCAGTAAACGACAGGCGATCATCCAGCCAGCCGGGTGTCCAGGTGGTTTGACCGTAGGCCGCCCAGGCCTCGGTGGTCATCTTGTATCGGGTCTCCCCGATCGGCGCCAGCGGCACCAGTGCGGTGGACGTACGCTTGTATTTTGCCGTGTCGTCGAAGTAATACAGGCCGCCAACGTATTCAAACTGCCCGACGGAGCCTATGACCTGAAATTCCTGCGAAAACTGGTCATAATCCGACACGCTGTCCTGTGAAAAATGCAGTGCGCCTCCCTGTGCATCAATCGTGTTCCAAAAAGGATCCAGAGGAATCTGTGGAATACCGAGGTCGACACCACCGGTTGCACCGTTAAGGCTGCCAAGGGTCAGGTGCGCCAAATCGTTCCAGGCGGCGACGCCGTTGGCGTCATTTCTGCTGTCGATAGAGTCTATGTCACCGCGCGCTTTGGTTTCATTGGTGCGATAGCCGGTGATTGACTTGAACGTAATGTCGTCCTTGTTCCACGCCAGAGTGAGCCCATGCCCCTCAGTGTCCGACTTGGAACGTGGCGTGACATCTATGCCTGCGCTATTGCGTCGGCCCTCACCGGCCCCAATGCTTTCCTGGTAGGCACTGATAGTCTTTTGCAGGGATGGCACCCAACGCTCGCCGATACGCGGGTCGGTACCGGGCGTTGCAGCCCAGGCTTGCGCCTGTGCCAGAGTTCCCTGCAGAGCGCCAATTCTGTTCGCACTTGTGGCGCCCAGCGGATTGATGCCGACAACTGCGTCCAGGTTATTGACCTCGTCCAGTTGAGAGCCGTCATACG
The DNA here is from genome assembly GCA_041396025.1 of Halioglobus sp. Classification (GTDB taxonomy): domain Bacteria; phylum Pseudomonadota; class Gammaproteobacteria; order Pseudomonadales; family Halieaceae; genus Marimicrobium. Next base: position 102,366 of record JAWKZL010000009.1, read on the forward strand.
CGTAATCTACACGCAGATTCTCTGTAATGTCCCAGGCCAACCCGACACGCCATGCCTGTCGGTCAAGATCATTGAAATCATCCCCGGTCGTTGTGTTCTCGTAGAAACCGTCCCGATTTCGGGTTTGCACGCCGAAGTTGGCCGCCAGCTGACCCGCTCCGACACCGACCTGACCGATAGACGGCGTATCAACATTGAGCTGGGTACCATAATAATCGTGGTTACCCGCCGAGCCGATAGCCCGCACGCCAAACTCTCCGCTGGGCTTGCGGGTAATGTAATTTACCGCGCCGCCGGTGGAGTTGCGACCGTACAGGGTGCCCTGCGGGCCGCGCAGCACTTCGATCCGCTCCAGCTCTGCCACGTCAACGGACACGCCGGTCATTTTCCCGAGGTAGACACCGTCCATATAGATACCGACGGCAGGGTCAAGTGACAAATTCGAAGGAGAACCACCCGAGACACCGCGAATTGACAAGCTGGTATTCCCTCGGCTGCCCGGGGCGGTGAAGCCGCCCACGCTGGGAATCTGGCCCAGCAAGTCAGCAACATTCGATATCCCGCGTTGCTCAATATCTTTCTCGCTGAAGGCAGTGATGGCAATGGGGACTTCCTGAAGGCTTTCTGTGCGCTTCTCCGCTGTTACGATAACTTCTTCCAGCATTGTTCCTGACGGGGATGTTGTTTGAGCCTGTGTCGGCGAAACCATTGCCGCGACCAGCGCGGAAACTGCCAGCGCCAACGGATGTACAGGTGACAACTTTCGTAATGACATAGCCTTTTCTCTCCTTAGGGATTTATTCGACGGGGATGTTGTGTGATCTTGATGTCGCATGGGCTTGTCTCCAGATTTCTAATAATTATGAAGCCATCACTCATTTTCATCGGTGGGGCGCCAATCTTCATCACCCATTGGCATACGTTATGCCTCGGTGGGTGGGGCCATGCATATGCGTCCCCAACCAGGAGGACGAATCAACAATGCTTAAGCATGCTATGACTGACGAAGGCCAGATAGAGCAAAGCAGACCAGATTTATGAACAAATCGGTTCAATACGTTGGAGATGGTAGGAGTCTTCCTGGTTTTCGTTGGCAGCTTCATCGAATTCGAAGCGGTGATATTCTGAGCGTCCCTTCCCTGGTTTTGCACTTCTCCTCACTGCCCGCCGGATCCACCCTGAAAAAAGACCGCCCGCATCGGGCTCTCTGAAGGCTCAGAATCCTTATCGAGCTGAGGGATACCGAGCGGGCGAGAGTCTGGAAACTTGCGGGTTTCCCTTTACTGGACTGCCATCACATGTATGCCTAAAAAAACTGACGTTGTTACCCAGGCATTTATTTGTCCGACTTTACGGGTATTTTCCTGACTTTTTCTCGCGCTTCTTTGGTTTTTGGTAAGACAACGCTCAACACACCTTTTTTGAACGAGGCCTGAATCTTCGCGTCATCCAATGCCCCGGGGAAAGACAGAACCCGGCGGAATGCACCAAACGAACGTTCGCTCCTATAGTAATGCTTCTCATCCTCTGTTTGATCGACATTAGGGTACGAATCGCCGGCCCACGTATCGAGCAGAGAGGGTAAGCACCCATTGCCCTGCCAGAAATCGTCGAACAGTCGGTCCATTGCCTTGTGAAACCCGTCTACCACGGCGCAGACCGTAAATCCCTCAATGTAGGTAAGTAGTCAACGCAGCCCCTCACAAAAAGTCGGACGATCATCCACCAGTAATACGTTCACCCGCTGATTAACTTTTCGCGTGTTTTTCGATAACAGCGTTAGCTCACCAATTGCCGTTGGCCCAGGCTACGAGAAATTCTCTTTGCAGGTATATCGGGGCGCAGTTAATGCGTAAGTAAATCATAATACACAGCAGCACCAAGCAAGCATCTTGCAAATTTCCAGCAGTTTGTTCCATTGTTCTGTTGTGAAACCATAGGAGAATTCATGATCCTGACTGGCATCAATAACTCCCCATCAACGCGACAAGTCGGTGCGGCATAAGCAAATTACTCGTCGTGGCGTCCTACAGTGTCTCCCCTGAGGGAATCGCGAAAACCAACAAGCCTGACCGGGTAGTCTTCGGCGTCACCGTAGTTGAGAAAAGTCTTGTAAAGCGGGTGGGGATCAAGAATCTTTCGCGCATGCTTGATCGGGCACCAGTATTGTTCGGTGCGTGAGGTGATCTCCCTGGCGTAACCCATGACGCCATTGCCGTATCCGCAGTAAATGCAATTGAGCTTTTCGATAACGTTGAGATAGGCCAGATGATGCCGGTCGACCACGATGTAGTCAGACCGCTTAACCCGCGGTATATCGTACAAACGAAAGCAGATGATCTGGTAAATCGTCAGTGAAATATCAAAAAATGCAATAGGCACGATCATCGCATAAACAAAGGGAGCCGAAAGAAAGCTTTTTGGGTTGCTGTGGCGCAGCCATGTAAGCAGGCCTGTTTTGACGCGTGCATGCGCGGCCTTTACGGCACTGTCGAACCTGATTCTGGAGCCCTCCATCTGATAGGATATTTTTTCTTCCTGCTCCTGGAGTAGCGTTCTCAGCTCATTCTCCAGCTGCCGAATCTGGCCGATAAGTTCCTGCACTTGCTTATTCATTGATTGCTCCACGGTTTTTGAGACAGGATGTACCCGGACAGAAACATCCATATCGCCGCTCCATGGTGCGCGCATAGGCCGACTTTGTACATCCTGGTTCGCAGCGCACTACACCGTTTGGCTTTAACGATCGAACAGCCTGGCGCCTGTTTGCATCCTGTAACAACTGCTATGCACGGTACAGTGTTCACCCAAAATTGACCCATCGCATGGAACCGATAGTGCGATGAGGACGATCATGACCAATGTGGTTGCGAATATTTCAGGGTCGCTAAAACCACCACAGGTAATCGTGTTAATACACTGGAGGGTGCTATGGGTAAGTTCGAAGACCTGAGGCAACAAATGATCGATTTCCAGCTAACCGCGCGCGGCCTGCATGAGGAAAAGGTGCTCAAGGCTATCAGTGTGGTGCCGCGTGAAGCCTTTGTGCCGACAGAGCTGGTTGAATTTGCCTACAGCGATTCACCGCTGCCCATTGCCGCGCGGCAGACGATTTCCCAACCCTATATCGTGGCGCTCATGACCGCTGCGCTTGACCTGCAGGGTGAAGACCGCGTACTGGAGGTGGGTACCGGTTCCGGCTATGCCGCTGCCGTTCTGGCGGAGATTGCCGAAGACGTTTATACCGTGGAGCGACATAAAATACTCGCAGACAGTGCACGCGACCGTCTTCAGCAGTTGGGCTATGGCAATACGCATGTATTGCATGGTGACGGTACGCTAGGGTGGCCGCAATTCGCGCCCTTTGACGCTATTGTGGTTGCTGCGGGCGGTCCTGAAGTACCCGATACGCTCAAGCAACAATTGGCCATTGGCGGTCGGCTCGTCATCCCGGTGGGTTCCAGTCTGCGTACACAGAAATTACTTCGTGTTACGCGCATCAGTGAGCATGATTTTGAGCAAGAGGATCTGGGCAGCGTTCGCTTTGTGCCCTTGATTGGCGCGGCGGGCTGGGAAGATGAAGCAGCTGAAGTGGTTGCGACGAAAAAAACCGTAGCCACATTATCCGAGTTGATCTACGAATCCAGTGAACATTTTGCCACCCCTGGCCATGTCAATCTGGACAGGTTACTGGAAAGAATCGGAGACAGCCGTCTGGTATTGCTTGGCGAAGCCTCCCACGGCACAGCTGAATTCTACGAAATGAGAGCGCGGATTAGCCAGGAGTTAATCACAAAAAAGGGGTTTAGTATCGTTGCCGTTGAAGCCGACTGGCCTGACGCGTCGCACATCAATCATTTTATTCGCGGTACTTCCCCCGATTCGTTGATGGTAAGCGCACCTTTTACGCGCTTTCCTACATGGATGTGGGCGAATCATTCCGTACTTGAATTTACCAATTGGCTGAAGGCGCACAATGAACGGACCGCTGCAGCTGAAAACAAGGTCGGTTTTTACGGTCTTGATCTGTATAGCCTGGGCAGTTCTATAGACGCGGTACTGAAGTATCTGGATTCGATTGACCCGGAAACAGCTGAAGTGGCAAGGGTACGTTATGGATGCCTGACGCCGTGGACGAGAGACCCCGGCTTATACGGGCAAGCCACAATGACAAAGCGTTACAGGGAGTGTGAGGCAGATGTGGTTGCCATGCTTCGTGAAATACTGCAAAAGCGGTTGAGCTATTCGAGCGCTGATGGCGAAAGATTTTTTGACGCAGAGCAAAATGCCCGGCTGGTGACCAATGCGGAACGCTATTACCGCACTATGTATTACGCTGCAAATAATTCCTGGAACCAACGCGACCAGCATATGTTTGAGACGTTGCAGGCGGTGCTGGCATATCGTGGCCCACAATCCAAAGCCATTATCTGGGAGCATAACTCCCACATTGGCGATGCCCGCGCCACGGAAATGAGTGCACGTGGAGAATTCAACATTGGTCAGCTGGTACGACAGAAGTACGCTGATTCGGCCTATCTCATCGGGTTCGGCACCGACCACGGGACTGTTGCGGCCGCCTCGGAGTGGGGTGGCCCGATGGAGATCAAACAGGTGCAGCCAGCGCATATCGACAGCTATGAACGCGTATGCCACGAGGTCGCTACCGATAATTTCTTGCTGCCATTGCGCCAGCCACTGCTGAAAATTACACGAGAAAGGCTGTTGTCGGAGCGATTGGAGAGAGCGATTGGCGTGATCTACCGGCCTGATACTGAACTACAAAGCCACTATTTTTATGCCTCCCTACCCCGGCAGTTTGACGAATATATCTGGTTTGATGAGTCCAGGGCAATTGAACCCTTGAAGCGGGAGGTGACCAGCGGTCCACCTGATACCTTCCCGTTTGGGCTTTGAATGTCGCGGTCCTGAGCAATGTGAACTTATTAAGGTTCAGCAGTTAGAGCGGCGCTGCCATCATGCAGTATGTGAGTGATATCCGGTCCATCATGCTCGATTTTGCCGCGAGTACCGGGCTGGCTGACAATTCAGCTAAGCCACGCCGTTACCTGTGGACCGATGCATTTGCAGTGTGTAATTTTCTCGAACTCAGTCGGCAAACCGGCGAGGAAGGCTTTCTTTTGACTGCTCGCAAGCTCGTTGACCAGGTGCACTTTGTACTGGGAAAGTACAGTGTGGACGACTCGCGTAAAGGTTGGATCAGCGGTCTGGATGAGCACACGGGCTATGAGCATCCCACAGTCGGTGGCCTGAGAATTGGCAAGAAATTGCTCGAGCGTAAAGCGTATGAGTTATTCGATGAGCGTTTGGAGTGGGACAGGGATGGACAGTACTTTCACTATTTAACCAAGTGGATGCAAGCGCTTGCCCGCATCGCGGCCTACACCGGAGAAGGACAATATCAACGCTGGGCTTTGGAACTGGCCCGTGCGAGCCACGCAGCGTTCACCTATAAGCCAGCCGCAGGGAAGGCGATGAAAATGTACTGGAAAATGAGTGTCGACCTTTCCCGCGCGCTCGTGCCCAGTATGGGGCATCACGATCCGCTTGATGCGTTGACCACCTACCTCGAACTGCAGGCAACCAATGCCTGCTTCGACAGTCCACCGAGCGATATCAAGCTCGAAAGCGAGATTGCCGAGTGCGCGGCCATGTGTGAGGCGAGAAGCTGGGCTACCGATGACCCCCTGGGAACAGGGAGTCTGCTGTTTGATGCATGGCGCCTGCAGCAAATCAGGTCTGGATTCGATATTTCTGTAAGCGTGGATTTATCAGCCATGCTGGCCGATTGTGAGTCTGGACTTACGGCCTTTCAGCATTCAGGCCTATTGAAGCGCCCAGCTGAGCACCGACTTGCATTTCGCGAATTCGGTTTATCCATTGGTCTTCACGCACTTGCCAGACTGGGTGCGTTGGCGCAGAAAAGTACGAACAGGTTTTCAGTAACAGAGCATCGGCAGTTGGCAAGGCTCCTGAAGTTCAGCTATTTATCTGAGGTGATTGAAAATTTCTGGCTACAATCCTCCAACCGGCGAGTAAGCACATGGCGAGAGCATGCCGATATAAACTCTGTCATGTTGGCCACCAGCCTGGCCCCGGATGGATACCTATCGCTTAGTCACTAATGGTTCAGGTGATATTCCGACCACCTCGGGTACAGGCTTTGTATTGGGTGTGTTGCAGGGTACCTCCGCCCCGGCGACAGGTTAATGAGGCAGACGCTTGCCGACGCCTACCTGGCAGTGAATGACTATCAGCAATTGCTGAGACAGGTCTCTGCCACTGTCGCGCTTGGCATTGTGATTGTCTTAGGTCCACTTTATCGTAGTACTGCGTGGAGAAATCCTGACCGACGCCGGCCCCTGCTGTATCGTCAGCAGGCGTGCTTTGCGTGCGTTGATAACTCTTTCAGCAGAGCAATCTCCGTGGGCCAGAGCGACTCATCAATGGTCTCAAGCACCAACGGAATTCCGTCGAAGCGCGAATCCATCATGATGTATCTGAACACGTTCATCCCGAGTAAACCCTGTTCCAGGCTGTGGTGACGGTCGACCTGACTGCCAAAGGCCGCTTTCGACCCGTTCAGGTGCATGCCGCACAATTTTTCAAATCCGACGATGCGATCAAACTCGGCAAATACCCTGTCGCAGTCATCCATGGTGCGCAGGTCATAACCGGCGGCAAAACTATGACAGGTGTCCAGGCAGACACCCACCCGTGACGTTTGCTCTACGCGGTCTATGATTTCCGCCAGATGCTCAAAACGGTGTCCAAGACTGCTTCCCTGGCCGGCGGTATTTTCCATTACCGCAATCACCCTCTGAGTTGCATCGAGTGTGATATTGATCGACTCAGCGATCCGTGCCAGGCAGCGCGATTCACTGATTTTCCCCAGATGGCTACCCGGATGGAAATTCAGGTACATCAGGCCAAGGCTCTCGCAACGCTGCATCTCATCCAGGAAGGCCCTGCGTGATTTTTGCAGCCCCTCGCTCAGGGGGTGGCCCAGGTTTACCAGATAGCTGCCGTGGGGCAGTATCTGTCGTGCGTTGTAATTACAATTTGCGCAGTTTGCCTTGAACGCGGCAATGCTCTCTTTCGTCAGGGGCCTGGCCTGCCACTGCCGCTGATTTCTGGTAAAAAAAGCGAAGGCGGTTGCACCAATCCGCTGGGCGTTGAGGGGTGCGTTCTCAACACCACCTGCCGCGCTGACATGAGCTCCGATGAATTTCATTTTTCAGCCCCTGGCACAATTGCAGTAACGGTCAAATGGAACAAGCTATATCACCTTACAACGCACGGCGTCAGGGTGCAGCCAGCATCTGGTTGCGTCTTAAGCCATGCCAGATCAACCCTGACAAAATGCCGAATTTCCTGAGAGCAGGGCACCACTTGTCTCAACATACTGAAGAGCCTAGTATCGAGTAAAGGAGAAGGGTGTATGTCGAAAAAGGAATTTCCATCAGCGCACCGGAGAGCAAGGCAACACATGGGGGGGGTAAGCACGTTCCTTCAACATGGATTAGGTGTGGGAAGTGCCGTTAACCGTGAGCGCTATGCCCTTTTTGATGAATTTGGGACGACGCTGAGCACGCCAAATTATTGCAGGCGCGACGTAATCGTAAGCAGTTGCTCGCCGATGCCGATCTCAGGATTGCGCCGGACTATCTGGAATTTGGTGATCATTTGTCGGCGCAAGACACTACCGATGTGAATTGAATGAGCCGGGGCAAAACTTTCCCGTCTTTCTGAATATGGCGAACTATTCAAGGTAACCTTAGCCCGTATGCTGTGTATTTTTGGAAGTAAGGCAGTACAACGTTTCAGCGTGTTTATGGCCGCGATTGTAGTGAGTTGCAGCGCTTTGGCAGCGGATACTGTCGAGGATTACATCCGGGAATTTCCCAGTCAGCAACAGACTCGCATGATGAATGCCTGGCTCAAGAACAACCAGCCGGGGACGTTTGTCTTCAGTGGCCTGGTGGATCCCAGTGATACCACTGTGGTGACACCGCAGGCAACTGTCGACTACGGCTATAACTGGTTCAGCGTGTCCAATGGGCCGGCGATAATCAATACCCCGTCCTACGACCGCTTTTTCTCAGTGTCCATATTTGATATGAAACACAATACCCCGGCGGTTATCGTCAATCCGCAGCGCCCCATCATTATTGTGCGACCGGGCCAGGCAATCCCGGAGGGCGATTTTACCGTGGTTGAACTCGAAACGGATCAGGGTCTGGCCTTCACCCGCATGGTGGTGGTCGATAACATGGACGAAGTACGCGAGCTCAGCAACGCTATCACCATGACGGGGGGTAACGGTGATATGAACCGGCCGGTACAGACGTTTTCACCCGAAGTGGAGAAAGCGGCTATGGCCGAAATTCAGCGCACCGATGTGGCATTTAATCCGGACGTCGCGTTCGGTAAAAAATCGGGCGATGTCGACCCTTTGGTGCTGGCCCGAGCAGTCAACCTGGGACAGTTGGGAACACCAACGGACTCTGTGCGCTACAGCGTTATTTTCACCGATGATAGCGGCGCGCCATTGAATGGCAAAGACAGCTACCTGCTGACCGTTCCCGCCGGCATTGTGCATGATGAAGGGTATTATTCGATCACGCTTTACGGCACAGACAACAAGGGCCTGATACCCAACCCCCAGGGGCGCTATGACCGCACCACGTTTTCCTCCACTGCCAATGCCGACGGCACCTACACACTGGAACTGAATCCGTCTGGCGAGGGCACCAACGCGATACCGACAGGCAAGCCTTTCTATGCAGTACTGCGCGCATATGTGCCGGTACAGGGAGCAGATCTGAAAACGATCGTGACCCGCCTGCCGACCCCGGCGTCTACTGCAGACTGACCTCTGCCTGGCTCAGGTCGAGATTTACCGACCGCGGTGGCAGGTCGGGTTTTGCATAGGCCATGCGTTTTATCGCTACCGATTGATGGTAGGTGTCCAGGCCTGCTAATGCGACGGTGCCGCAGCCAGCCAGATCGAGAGCGCCGTCTGGCGTGATGTGGTGTTCGGGAATGTCCGCCAGGACGATTTCACCAATAAGCAAGTGGGTCCGGTTGATGGTCAGTTCCTGATGTTCACGCAAACGCAGCCCCAGTTTGACCGACGCCTCGGCCACCATGGGCGCTTCCAGTTCCGGGTGCCATTCTGGCGTGAGGCCTGTGGCGTCAAATTCTGAAATGTGCCGGGGGTAGCGCGCAGCTGTCTGGTGTGCTGCCTCAATAATAGCGATGGTGACGTGGTTGATCGTAAAGCAGCCGGTATGAAGGACATTGGTCAGGGTGTGACGATCTTCCCCGCCCGGCCGTATAACCAGCGCTAGCAGTGGCGGATGGGAGCCCAGGTGCACGGCGGAACTCATGATCGCCAGGTTAGTGCCACCGTCCGGGTTAACGGTACCGACAAGATTCGCTGATTTGAATCCGCTGAGGGAATTGATGAAAGCCGCTCGCCTGCGGGTGGTCATGGCAGCAATGGCTCGATCGTCAAAAAGCATAGGAAGAATCCTCGTTTCAGCTTCCTATTACGCGGGTATCGCGGAAGTAGACCACCGTCCGTCACAGAACTGATGGCGCATTTATGTTCTAACACTCAGGGGTCAGGGTATGGTGAACACACTGGACGCTGTCGAATTGCGGCACTATGCCGCGGCAGTTCAGCATGGACACCACCCTGGAGCCGGCGCAATGAGGTGATGGTGCAAATTCCAGAGCAACCATGAGCCCCTCAATTACTTTCAGCTGGTCCCTTATTGTGTACTGATGTCTGGCAGGGCAGGAGCGCAGCCCGGCGGGAAACAGTAGTAGCGGCTCTTGGCAGCTGACACTCGAAAAGGGTGAACCGTATTGCCTCTGGTAACGTAAATTGTGATGTAGCGACTGACAACCTGAGTTCAGCTTCACGCTGCGTCGGCGAAATGGACAGTGAGGCCTTGGAACCAGCGCTAATCGCGTTTCCCGTCAAACCAGATTGAGAGAAAACTATGCAGTACCAGGCACCCATTAGCGATTTGAAGTTCGTGCTGTTCGATGTGTTGCACGCAGAGGATTTGCAGCACCTCAAAGGCTATGAAGAGGCAACGCCTGATGTGATTATCGCCATCATGGAGGAGATGGGTAGGTTCGCTGCCCAGGTCCTGCAACCTACCAATAAGGCCGGTGATGAACAGGGCTGTACTTACGATCCCGAGACCCGTGAGGTTTCCACGCCGCATGGCTTCAAGGAGGCCTACCAACAGTTTGCTCAAGCCGGGTGGTCGGGTCTCGACGCGCCTGCGCAGTTCGGCGGGCAGGGTCTGCCCCATGTGCTGAAATTTATTGTCGATGAAATGGTTTGTTCAACCAATCTTTCACTGGGTATGTATCCTGGGTTGAGCCACGGCGCCATAAGTGCATTGTTCAGCCACGGCTCCGATGATCTGCAGCAGACTTTCCTGCCAAAACTCATCAGCGGGCAATGGACAGGAACCATGTGCCTGACGGAACCCCAGTGCGGTACGGATCTGGGCATGATTCGCACGCGTGCCACCCCCAACGACGATGGCACATACAGCATAAGTGGGACAAAAATCTGGATCACGGGTGGCGAACACGACTTGTCTGACAATATCGTGCACCTTGTACTGGCCAAACTGCCGGGAGCGCCAGATACCACCAAGGGTATTTCTCTGTTTGCGGTACCCAAGTACTTTCCCGCAACGGGTGAGCGCAATGACGTTTATTGTGGCGGTCTGGAGCACAAGATGGGGATCAAGGGATCCTCCACCTGCGTTATGAATTTCGAAGACGCGCGCGGTTGGTTGGTGGGCGAAGCCAACGATGGTATGCGAGCCATGTTCACCATGATGAACGAGGCCAGACTCATGGTCGGCATGCAGGGGCTGGGTCTGGCAGAGATGGCCTATCAGGAAAGTCTCGCCTTCGCCCATGAGCGGTTACAGAGTCGTTCGCCCGCCGGCGCAAAAAATCTCGACGGGCCTGCTGACCCGATCATCGTGCAACCGGATGTACGCCGTATGCTGATGCGCCAGAAAGTGTTGAACGAAGGTATGCGCGCACTGGCATTGTTCACCGGTCATCAGTTGGACCTGTCACTTGCTCATCCGGACGATACAGTGCGCCAGAGCGCCGATGATCTGGTGCAATTACTGACGCCTGTGGTGAAGGCGTTCTTGACCGATGAAGGGTCCAACAATGCCAATCTGGGATTGCAGGTGCTGGGCGGGTCAGGATTCACCACGGATTGGCCACTGGAGCAGTTGGTCAGGGATGGGCGCATCGCGCGAATCTACGAGGGTACAAATGGTATTCAGGCCATGGATCTTGTCGGCAGAAAGCTGGGTCTTGCGGGTGGGCGGTTGATAAAGACACTGTTCGAGTTGCTCGGGGACTATCTGGAAAAAACCCCCGATGCGGCCTTTGCTGATCCGCTAAAGGACACCATAGCGGCATTGCAGCAAGCGACTGTATGGATTGCCTCAAACGGCCAGGACGACCCGGAGCAGGCTGCCGCCGCAGCTACCCCCTACCTGCGTTTGATGGCGCTCACCGTGATCGCTTACCTCTGGTCGAGAATGGCGACGGTTGCTGAGAACAAAATGCAATCCGGCACAGGCAATCGCGCATTACTGGAAAGCAAGCAAAAGTCTGCGCAGTACTATTTCGACAAGGTGTTACCGGAAAACAACTGGCTCCTGACCGATATCATGAGTGGTAAGGAAAGCATGATGGCAATGTCCGGTGACCAGTGGGCTGCCTAGGCATTCTTTGAAACTGCACAGGTGAGTAACGGAAGGGTCGAGGAGCGCGAAAATGACGCAAGATGGAGATGGGAAGAGCAACAGCGGTGCGCCAGTGGCCGCGCCTGTGACCAATACGCGATTACCTTGCCGGGGATGTACCAGCGATTGCAAATATTATCCGATCTGTGATGGTCGGCCGTGGCGCACCCTGAATCGCGAGAACACGGCCGTGAGCAATTAGCGAGGGGTGTTGGCGTACTGCGGTGAGGGGGCTGAAGCGGCGGCGCTGCGCAATTTGAAGTCTTCTGCAATGGCGTCGCCCAGCCGGGTGAGATAGTGGTTAGCGCCGCCAAGGGTCAGCTCCAGCTGTTTCGCCCAAAGGCAAAAGCGGAACAACGGATAGTCGCGGTCAACGCCTATACCTCCGTGCAAATGCTGAGCAGACTGACTGACCCGGTGCGCGACATCACAGGCCCAGATCTTGGCGATGACCACCGCCTCTGTGGCGTCTACCGGCGTGCTCAACATCGACGCTGCCTGTTCACAGGCCAGGCGCAGGTTCTGTACATCAATATAGGCGTCTGCAGCCCGGTGGGAAACAGCCTGGAAGGTCGCGATGGGGCGACCGAACTGTTCCCTTTGAGCAGTGTAGGCGGCGGTCATCTTCAGCATGGTGTCGGTAACGCCCAGGGTCATCACGCTGTTCGCCACTAGCGTGTGCTGAACCATGGACTCCACCGCCGACGCGGCCCGGGCGCCGCGCGCAATAATGTCCTGGTTGGTCACCGTTACTTCGTTAAACACTATGCTGAACTGTGGTTCGCCGGTGGTGACATGCTGCGGGATAAGGTTTACTCCTGCCGCCCCGGGACGGACAGCGAGCAGCACTAACTCACCTTCGACGCGAGCGGTAAGTAGCGCGGCATCGGCGCGGTCAGCGCATACCACCATGTGCTTCTGCCCATTGAGTATCCAGGTGTCGCCGGTCGGTTCCAGACAGGTGTGGGGATGCGACGGGTCGTCGCGGCCGGGTTCAGTGAGCGCGGCGGTAATTAGCAATTCGCCGCGGGTCAGGCCGGGCAGCCATGTCTCACGCTGGGACGCGCTCCCGAACTGCTGCAAGGTGAGTGCCGCGCTGGCAAGCACCGGGACGACAGGGACCGCTGCCACTGTCTTGCCAACTTCCTCAATCAGCAGACACAATGTTTCAAAGTCAAAACCCAAGCCACCGTAGGCCTCGTCTATCGCGATACCTAATAGCCCGGCCTCGGCCAGCTGTTGCCAGAGTTTTTCATCAAAGCGTTGCTCGCCCATCTCAACAGCCTTCAGTCGATCAACTGTCGCCTCGCGGGTGAGAATTTTCGCGGTGAGTTGTTGCACATCCCGCTGCTCTTCAGACAATGAAAAATCCATGATTCCTCTCCGTTACCGATAACGCGGCATAAGTAAACCGGCGGCCGCCACGATGTCGCGCTGTACCTCGTTGGTGCCACCACCAAATGTCAAAACTGATCCGGAGCGATAGCGGTGCTCCAGAACACCCTGCAGCACAGCGCCTTCGGAGTCACTGCACAGGGCACCTGCCTGGCCGACGATCTCCAGCAACAAGCGCCAGGCCTCCACAAAAAACTCCGAGCCATAGATTTTCGCGGCTGAGGCCTGATCCATACCCAGGCTCGCATGACCCATACTCCACGCTTGCTTGAAGCACACCAGTCGCAACACCTCCAGGCCGGACTTTACCTTCGCCAGGTTGGTGCGCACCCAGGGCAGGTCAATAACCTTGCCGGGGCCGCTTCCTGCGTCCACTTGTGCAGCCCATGTCGCGACGCGTTCGTAGAGCAATTCGCAGGGTCCGTGGTTGACCAGACTGAGACGCTCGCGGTTGAGTTGCTCCGTGATCATGCGCCAGCCCTGATTCAGCGGCCCTACCTGCCACTTGTCCTCAAGCTCAATATTTTCGTAATACGTGGCATTGGTTCTGACACCGAGTGTATTGATGGGCGTGAAACTGAATCCCGGTGCAGAGGTGGGCACCAGGAACATGGAAATGCCATGGTGTTTCTTCGCTGCATGTGGGTCCGTCCGGGCGGCTAGCCACACGTAATCAGCGACATTGCCGTAGCTGGTCCAGATTTTCTGGCCGTTGATCAGCCACTTGTCACCCTTGCGTTCCGCGCGCGTGGTCAGAGACGCGAGGTCTGTGCCTGCCGCCGGCTCGGAGTAGCCGATGGCGATGACACACTCTCCACGCAGTATTGGATCGACAACGGTTTGCCTGATCTCGTCGCTGGCGACCTCCGCAAGTACAGGCCCCACGCCGTCGGTAGTCAGGAAAGGGTAGGGGAACCCTGCGCGGATAACTTCATCGCAGAAAATGTACTGCTCTATAGGGCCTGCGTCTTCCCCTCCGTATTCCCGTGGCCAACTGCGTACTACCCAGCCATCGGAGCCCATCTGGCGCAGGGCTTTACGATGTTCCGGGCCACCACCTTCGCGCTGCTCGCCGCTTAACTCCGCCACAAGCGCAGGCGTCATCAGCTCGCCCATATACTTGCGAATGCGATCACGCAGAGTCAATTGCTCTGGGGTCAGTGCTATCTTCATTGATGCCTCCGGACGTTTTAACTTTTTATCGACTGCAGGGATATTTACGCATGCAGGACAAAATTGGACGTACATTTCTGCGATTAGTGGTACAAAAAAATGAGTTCGGGTGCCGCCTGTAAATACTTGCGATTGATCCGAATTTTTCCTGGCCGCGTATGTTTACAAAATGGACGGTTTCAGGAAAAAAGCTATGCGGGTGATTGTTGGTTATCTGGCGTCCTGGATGCTGCTGCTCTGTGTATCTGCGCACGCGTCAGAGGGGTATGACTCCGAAAAGGTAAAAACAGGGATTCTGCCCTCTGGAGGTTTTTATAGCCTCTACGAGGTGGATTGCAACGACGACTTCACGGCAACGATTGCAAGCATGAATCGTAACCGGCAGTGGTGTTTGTCCGAGAGCGGAGAGTTGAGCTGTTATTCCCGAAGGCAGGACGCATCATCCAGAGCGTGTATGTCTGGGAGGGTAGCTGTCATAGAGGACAATCGTAAGGCTGTCGGCAAATATTAGTTGGAACCCTCGAGGTCTGATCGGATAGATCGCGACCGTCCTTAACGCCAGATTGGCAATCACTGACTCCGCCGGCTCCTCCGCCAGTGCGATGAGGCGCCGTTCGACCTGCTAGTGCACCGCACGCACTGGCATCCCACCAAAGCCAACAAGGATACGCTGCTTACTGAGTATCCTTGCTCATTGACCCCCCTGCGCTGGGAAACTACCTTAAATTGCAAGCTCGGTGTGCTGACCTGAATGCTGGCAAATGATAGGAGGGCGCTCGTGAACAAGTCGAATATCGTGATATTTCTGGTCTTTGGTTTACAGTGCGGCCTGGCGATCGGCCAGCCGCCGCCGAATGGAGAAGCGTACGAGTCTTCACCGGAGGAGCTGGATGCGGCCTTCACGGCCGAAGATGCAGCGCGGGAGGCCGCGCGTTGGAGCGATGCTGTAATTGTCCGCAGCACACCAGATCCACTCGCTAACATGGCCGCATCGTCGGATCTTGTAATACGCGCAACGGTTGCGTCGCAGCAGGTAGTATATGACGCAAGTGATATGCCTTTCACGCACACGACACTGAGTATTTTGGAAGTACTACAGGGCAATTACTCTGCTGACCAGATTACCGTGATACAGGAAGGCGGGCCTGCGAAGAACAAGCCCGACAATGTCATCATGGTGTCAGACACCCATTACTTCTCAGAGGGCAGCGAGGAGTTGCTGTTCCTGGCATTGGAACCCGACAGCGTCTACGACACGCGCAAAGTCGCAGTGAAACAGCGTTTTTGCGTTCAGAACGGACAGGTTTTCGACGAGAATGGTCGTGGACTTATCTATACCGAAACCCAGCAGGCGCCCGGCTATCGTCTGGAATGGAGTAAAGACCGCAACCCCGATTCCCGTTTTCGCGATTTTCGCATTGGTCCCCACTTGTTCAGCAAACAATTTCGGGATGAGGCTAAGGGCACGGATTCCGGCGGTGAATTACCGGCCCAGGCTCGCCGTTCTGTGAGCCCAGCTTACCAGGCCAGTATGGATGTCGGCGCATTCAGCGCGGCGCTTACTCGGTAAGGGAGGTATAAACCATGAAATACTTTTCTAGAGGTGCCTGCATAGTTCTTCTTGCTCTATGCGCCCAAGGCACAAGCGCTTACAACTACGTGACCAGAACCTGCGGCACGGTGACGGGCTACAACGATGGCCACATGACGTTTAATTTTACGAATAATCTCACAGCCGCCCAGAAGACGGATATGTCAACCGCGTTTTCTCGCCTCACCTATTTTTCAGATACCAGCATAACTGCGAACGACAACGGCGACAGCAATTTCGGAACCGGCAACGGGCAAAACGAGATCTACCACGATACGACTCACCCGACGGCCCAGTGCTGGCTGGACTACAACACATCTACCTGTGTGGTAGAAGAGGTGGACATGCGTTTCGGCAACCAGACCTGGGTGACAGGAGAAGACTCTCAGCATCTACCCTATTTGTCAGCTGCTAATGGCGGTGGCCGGGCAATTCTGGCGACAGCGATTCACGAGGGTGGCCATTGTATTGGCATGGGTCACGAGAACACGGTATACAACATGATGGGCGATGAGCGAGATCATGTGACTCGCAACGGCACGATTACCTACTACGGACCGGGTGAGAATCTATCGGACGGGCTGATAGATCGCTACGGTAAGCGTTCTGCTACGGATACCTACCGCGACGTCGGCGTGACAATAATGCGCTATGACACCGTTAGCGGAGAATACAGCAGCCATAAATTCGGCGTACTGCGCAACACTTCGGGCGTCACCCTGCCGGTGGTCGGATCCTATGAGGGCCAGGATGTCTATGAGGTCGTGGCGGGCGAGCAGGTCCGTATGGAACTCACCATTGAAAACAATGGCGAGAAGAACACGGAGTCTTTCCATATGGGTTTCTATCTGTCCACTAACAGTATCATCAGCACTGGCGACACTCTGCTGGGCACCGATAATGGCTATATACAGAGCAGGAACGCGCCCTACGAGGTAAATGAAACCGTTACGATTCCAATCGGCACTGCGCCTGGGAATTATTACCTCGGAGCGTATGTCGATCACGACTTTCTCATCCCTGAAGTCACGAGCGCCAACAATATCGCTTACTATCCTGTGACTGTCCTGCCGCCGCGGCCGGACCTGACCGTGCCCTTCGCAGGCGTAAACGACACCACGCTGGTGCCCGGTCAATCCTTCTCCGCGTTGGCTATTGTGCGCAACGATGGCGCCGGACCTGCCAACGCCACCACACTGCGCTATTACCGCTCGACCAATTCCGTGATCAACTCCTCGGACACACTGATCGGTACCGATGCGATCTCCGCGTTGGCTGCGGGTAGCCAGCAGGCGACCAACGATCCGGATACCGCGCCGCTCATTCAGGGCACCTGGTGGATCGGCGCATGTGTCGACAGCGTGGCGGGCGAGTCTGTGACGAGCAACAACTGCTCCACGGGAGCGCAAATTACCGTTGCCTATCCTCCCCCCGAGGTGACGACCGAGCCGGTGACCGATATCCAGGTAACGCAAGCCACGCTACATGCCACCGCTGTTGGCTATGGCTCCGCCACCACCCTGTACTTTGACTGGGGCACGGATAACCTGTTTCAAAACACCAAGACCTATGGCAGTTTCTGCTGTGGCTCAAGCCCGTCGGATTTTCAGACGGTGTTGAGCGGCCTGGTCTGTAACACCACCTACCAGGTGCGTGCGCGCGTAGTCAGTGGCGGTGGTGCGGATGTCGGCGTCGTACGGGAATTCACCACACCAGTCTGCGGCGGCTGCGGAGGGTGATCGGCGCCTACGAACTCCATCGCTCCAGGAATCGTCTGAAACGACCAATGGCCTCGATCAGCTGGTCCCTGCCGGGAAGAAACACGATCCGGAAGTGCTGTTTGTCGACCCAGTTGAAGGCGGAGCCCTGCACCAGCAGCAAATGCTCCTCCTTGAGCAACTGCAGCACCATCTTCTGGTCGTCTTCTATCGGGTAAATGTCCGGATCCAGCTTCGGAAACAGGTACATCGCCGCTTTGGGCATCACGCAACTCACGCCAGGAATCGCGGTAATCAGCTCATGCGCCAGGTCGCGCTGCTCCTTGAGTCTGCCTCCGGGTAAAATCAGGTCGTTGATACTCTGGTAACCCCCCAGCGCGGTTTGCACCGCGAGCATCGCCGGTACATTGGCACACAGGCGCATTGACGCGAGCATCTCCAGCCCTTCGATATAACTTTTGGCCCGCTGCTTGGCGCCGCTGAGCATCATCCAGCCCGAACGGAAGCCCGACATGCGATAGGTTTTGGACAGGCCATTGAAGGTGACACACAGGACGTCGGTGGCCAGCCTTGCAAGGGGAACGTGCTGCGCGCCATCGTAGAGAATGCGGTCGTAAATTTCATCGGCGAAGATCACCAGCTTGTGCTGCCTCGCAATCTCGACAATTTTCTGCAGAGTTTCTTCGCTGTAAACAGCCCCGGTGGGATTGTTGGGATTGATCACCACAATGCCACGGGTGTTGGCAGTAATTTTGCTTTGGATATCCTCGAGGTTCGGTTGCCACTCATTGGCTTCATCGCAGCGGTAATGCACCGGTTTGCCGCCGCTCAGGGAAACGGCAGCAGTCCACAGCGGGTAATCCGGTGAGGGTATTAGCATTTCATCCCCGGAGTTCAGCAGTGCCTGCATCGCCATCACGATCAGCTCGCTGACACCGTTGCCGAGGATAATGTCCTCAACATCGACATCCATGACGCCCTCGATCTGGTAGCGCTGCATGATCGCCTTGCGCGCCGCGAAGAGTCCCTTTGAATGGCAGTAACCCTGGCCGTCGCGAATATTGTGGATCACGTCGCGAATTATCTCGTCCGGCGCGTCGAAGCCGAAGGCACCGGGGTTGCCGATATTCAGCTTGATGATTTTTTGCCCCTCGTCCTCCAGTCGGTTGGCATAGTCGAGCACCGGGCCGCGAATGTCATAGAGGACGCCATGCAATTTCTGGGACTTGAAGATTTCGCTCATCGGTTGGTCTGCCTCCAGGCAGCGCTATCAGTGCGCGTAATTGTAACCAAACGCCTTACAGACGCCATCGCAATTGTTCCGCCAACAGATCAAAAAAACCCCGCCACGATAGAACAGGGTCAGCCACCGGGGTGTTCACCGGGGTTTTGGTAAGAGGTTGTTACAGCAGTCTACTGGTTGAAAACCGGTTTACGCTTCTCCAGGAAGGCCAGCATGCCTTCCTGCGCGTCCGCGGAGCCCAGGGTCGCTGTCACCGCTCGACGCTCGGCGTGTAGTAGTTCCTCGAGGCTGCTTTCCCCGGCGCTGCCAATCACTTCCATCATGCTGCGCACGGCGAGCGCCGGCTGGGCGGCCAGTTCGTGGGCAAGTGCAATTGCCCGGTCTTTCAGCTCCGCCAGTGGCCACACTTCGTGGACCAGGCCGATGCGCAGGGCTTCGGCGCCGTTTATCTTCTTGGCGCGCAGAATCATATCCAGCGCGTGGTTGCGACCAATGCACTTGCTGAGGCGGGCGCTGCCGCCCCAGGCGGGCACTGTGCCCAGATCCATTTCCGGCAAGCCTATCTGCGCCCCCTCGGCAGCGGCGAGGCGAAAATGGCAGCCCAGCGGGAGTTCCAGCCCACCGCCCAGGCAAAAGCCGAACAGCGTTGCGATCCAGGGCTTATGCATTCTCTCAATCGCGCCGATAACGCGCAGCCGCTGGTCGAACAGTGCATCGGTACTGCCCTTGCGTTGAATGCCCTCCGGCAATTGCTTGAGGTTCATCCCCACCGAAAAATTGTCCAGCCCCGCAGCGGTAAGCACCACCGCGCGGATAGTCTCATCGGCGGCGATCTCGCCAACCAGTTCTTCGAGCTGGTCGATAAACTCGAGGCTCATGCGGTTATACGGTGCATCGTTGATGGCGATAATAGCCACCGCGTCCTGGCGTTCCATTACGAGAGGTGCTGGCATAAAGCTAACCTGGTGGGCAGAGAGTCTCGCCTATGGTACTTCAAACTAAAAACGCTGTGGTACTTATGCTGCCATAGGGTGTGATTTACACTCTCACTTTGCTGTTAACGCCCGGTAGGCGCTCTGTGTACTGGCATCTCCGCTCAGCAATCCTGAATCAGGCTCGATCGGGCAATGCGCGTCATCCTATTTGACATCTGGAGCTATCATGAACCTTGAAATCTGGGAATTGCTAAGCCATATGGTAACCGTGATCGGTCTGCCGCTCGCCATTGCAGTGTTCATATTGCAACAACGCAAGGAGCGGATTAACGAAGAATTACTGGTCTACGAATCCCTCTCCGACAGTTATCATAAATTCCTGCTGGTGGCGCTGGATCATGCTGATTTGCACCTGTTTTCCGAGTCAAAAACGCCAGCGCTCAGCGAGCAACAACAGGAGCGTATGATGGTAATCTTCAGTATGCTGATGTCGTTGTTCGAGCGTGCATATATCATGATTTACCAGGAGGGGGTGGACAGCGCGAAACAGCGGCACTGGCATTCCTGGCATGACTATATGCGCGAATGGTGTGCCAGGGAGGATTTTCGCGACTTACTCGATAAGCTCTTGGTCGGCGAGGATACGAAATTTTGCGCTTATATTCGCGATCTCGCCAATAAAACGAAAGTGCTGCATTCCTGATTGCAGCACTGAACGTGCACACAGGCAGTTACCTTGTTGCGCACAAACTCGAAGGAGTTTGCTCTTGTTTATTCCACTGCGCGACAACAATGCGCACATTAAGGAGCTCTGTACTCGTCTGAATCTGGGCAAGCCGCGTGAAGGTCTGTCCAATGTCCCCGGCGGTTTTCATCACCGGGTATGGCGGCTTGAAACCGAAAGGGGCACTTTCGCCGTCAAGCAACTGGCGCCGGATACCGATATCAATGACGAAAAGGTAGTCAAACACTACAATGTCAGCGAAGCCATCGCCAGCAAGTTCGCCGAGTGTGGCCTCTCGACTGTCAGTGCGCTGAGCAGGGATGGGAAATTTTTACAGGTTATCGATGCCGGGGCTTACCTGGTGTATCCCTGGAAAGACGCCGTTGCCCTGGACGATGGCGAGGTGTCTGCTCACCACGCACTTGCCGTGGCAGAGTTGCTGGCCAAAATGCACAGTGCAGATATCGAAGTTCCTGGCGTAGAACCTGAGCTTGGCGAACCGAGCAGCGAGGATGATGTCGATGAAATGGTCCGTATCGCCGTTAAATCGCGGCTGAAAATAGCGCCCTTGCTCAGTGAGCGGCGCGCACTACTCATGCGCATTGCCAGGCAATATCACAAGGCCCTGCCATTGCTGGAGCGACATCAGATTATCAGCCACGGCGACCTCGATCAGAACAACGTACTGTGGGACAGCGACGACAGTCCAATTATTATTGACTGGGAAGCCGCGCACAAAATAAATCCAACACACGAAGTGATCACGGTGGCGCTTGAATGGAGTGGTATCACCGCGGATTTCGACCAGGCACTGTATTCCCGGTTTGTTGCGGCCTACATCAGCGCCGGCGGCACCATCGCACGCGACTTGCTCGAAGCAGCGCACCATTGCGTACTTGGCAAGTGGCTGGACTGGCTGATGTACAACATCGGACGCCTGGTGAACCTGCAAAATCCCAAACAGCGCACACTGGGGGAAGAGCAGGTCGAATTTACCCTGCCGGTGATGGTGAAGCTGGACAAGCTGGTGCCAAGCCTGTTGCAGGACCTTGCGCAGCAGGCCACGACACCGCTGCCAGCAGAGACGTTATGATCGAACAGACTGCCATTGATATAGAGCGCAATACCAACGGGGATTACGTCATCCGCTGGCGCAGTATGCATCCCGGGCAGAAAGTCAGTATTTACCTGTCAGGCGATCCGGAGTGCTTCTACAGTGCACAGTCGCCGGGAATGCCGGTGGCGCAAACCACCGATGAAATGGCGCTGGTGCCCAACCCGGACAAGGGAGCCCGGCACTACTTTTTACTCGACTTTGCCGACAGCCACCATGTCGTTATTGCCGAGCGCAGGGTATCTCTGCAAGGCGCACCGAATTTCCGCGACCTCGGTGGCTACGAGGGTAGTGACGGACGACACTTGAAATGGGGGCGGCTTTATCGGTCCAGTAAATTGTCTGCATTGTCAGAGACAGATCTCGACTACCTGCAGCGTCTGGGCGTAACACTCATCTGCGATTTTCGCCAGACCGTGGAGCAAGAGTTGGAACCTACCGTACTGTGGGAAAACCCCACGCATGTGGTTGCCCACCTGCCCATTATGCCGGGTAGCTCACAAAGTTTTCTGGATAGCCTGTTCAGCGGTGTCATCGACGTGAAGGACTCGGCAGTCTTCATGGAAACCCTCAACCGCGAACTGGTCGCTACGCAGATGCCGCGCTATGCGCAGATGTTCGAGTTTCTTTTGGCGAAGGACCAACGCCTGCTGATCCACTGTGCTTCCGGTAAAGATCGCACCGGATTTGGCGCCGCACTGATACTCGATGTACTGGGTGTGGCGGAGGAAGAAATTGTCGCTGACTATCTGCTGACCAACGCGTGCCTCCCGCTGGAAAAAGAGATGGAAAGACTCGCTGCTCACGTCACCGACAGCAGTGGAGGAACACTGGGCTATGATGTGCTGCGGCCGATGCTTGAAGTGCGGCCAGAATACATCCTCGCCTGCTTCGAGGAGATTCGTCTGCGCTACAATTCAAAGCAGCATTTTTACCAGACTGCGCTGGGACTGGATCAGGAAAAGATCGAGCGACTGCGAGAAAACTATCTGTACTGACGGTACCGACACTTCGAGTCCGTGTTGGCCACGGATACCGGAAATGAAAAAGCCCCGGCAGCATCACTGCCGAGGCTTCCTGTAGATCGACTACGCCTTAGAAATTGCGGCCAATGCGCGCAGAGAACATGGCAATAGAGCTTTTGTTAAAGTCGATATCGGCCTGGTTTTCCGCCCATTGAAAACCCACAGTGGTGAACCACTTGTCAAAGCCAAGGGGGTTTGGAATGCGCACTTCACTGGCCAGAACATACACTTCGGCGTCATTGGTCTGATTAAATATCGGATTTTCCTGGTCGCCATCAAGACTCTGGTAAACAACGCGGTTCAACCAGGTGTAATTGTCAGCACTATAGACAACGCTTAGACCCAGTTCGTAACCATCCTGGGCCATGGCCTTGCCGTCCAGATCGCGGTCAATATAGGCAACGCTTGGAGTTACCACCAGATTATCGGCACAGTCGAGCGCATAACCGAGTTCGTAGCGCGATACATCACCTTCGCGATCGAGCAATTTCTGCTCTGAAGCACTCAGGCCCAGGCCCTGTCCGCTGCGCTCGTCATCGATGTTGACCTTCCTGACATTGGCGACAAACTCCAAACCGGTGCCAAACATATTGTCCCAGGTGAGGCGACCGCCACTGGTAGTGCGTTCGGTTGCGCTGCGGTCTTGAACCAACTGGTAGGGATTCTCCCACACCTCAGTCTTGGCGACTCCGGGTGCGAGGCCGGCCAGTTCGATACCGCCGAGGCTATCGAAGTCATGGCGCACGGCAATCACGGTATTACTGGAAAAATCCAGTGAATCCTCTACCGCGGTACCGGCATATATCCGGGTCTTGAGATTGGAGAAGGTATAACCCAAGTTGTAGTTGAAACTGGGGATGATGATGTCGGTCTGGCTGGGCGAGTCGTAGGAATAAATGTTGTCGTTACTCAGGTCAATACCCAGAACCTTGGCCAAAAAATTTGATTCGACGTTGCCGCCCGCTGCGCCTGCAGCGAGAAAGCCCGAAAAACCAGCTTCCTTGGGCATGGCATCCATTGCTGAAGCAGACATCGCCAGTGTAGAAATTGCCAGAGATAATGCTAATTTTTTCATGTTCTAAGTTCTCCAGATCACGCTGTCAGTTAGTGGGACTCGCAGCATTATAGAGAGGATATACAACATTGGCAGCCAAAACACTCGGTAATATTGCCTCAGTGCTTTTGTCGCTTGATGCCCCGTGGTGCCTCAAATTCGGGGTCAAATACGTCTAAATCTTCGAAATAAAAAACGCCGTGTTACCACGGCGCTTTTTGATACTGTATGAACAGCTATGGATCAGGATTTTTTCAGGTCAAACCGATCCAGCATCATCACCTTGTTCCATGCAGCGACAAAGTCATTGATAAACTGCTCATTGCTGGCTGCATAGGCTTCTGCGACCGCACGCAACTCAGAGTTTGAGCCAAAAACGAGATCCACCGGAGTGGCAGTCCATTTGAGGTTCTTGGTAGCGCGGTCCCGCCCTTCATAAACACCTTCAGTCTTTGCGGATTTCTCCCATACCGTGGACATATCCAGCAAGTTGACAAAGAATTTATTGTCCAGGGTGCCAGGTTTATCGGTTAACACGCCGAATGCGGTTTCACCGGTATTGGCATTGAGGACACGCATGCCACCGAGCAGCGCTGTCATTTCCGGTACGGTCAGTGTGAGCAGGTCAGCTTTCTCCACCAACATATTCGCCGGTGACCCGTAACTCTTGTCGCTGTCGTAGTTACGGAACGCATCTGCGTTTGGTTCCACCACCGCAAACGAGTTTGCATCGGTCATCTGCTGCGATGCGTCAGTGCGACCTGGCGTAAAAGGCACTTCAACACTTTGGCCGGCTGCCTTGGCGGCTTGTTCGACCGCTGCGGCGCCACCCAGAACAATCACATCGGCCAGTGAGACTTGCTTGCCGCCCGAGAGTGATTTGTTGAAGTCCACCTGAACCTTGGTGAGCTTCTTCAATGCTGCGGCCAGTTCCTGTGGGTTGTTAGCTGCCCAGTCTTTTTGTGGCTCAAGGCGAACACGAGCGCCGTTGGCGCCACCGCGCATGTCGGAGCCTCGGTACGTGGACGCTGATGCCCACGCTGTTCTGACCAGTTCCGGTACAGTTAAGCCGGATTTCAGAATGTTTGCTTTCAGCTTGGTTACATCTTTGGCATCAATCAGCTTCATAACCACTGACCACCAGGCCATTCCTACTGCACCGGCAGGAATCCTTCAGCACTGTCAGCTTCCTACACGGGAGAGGATAGTGCTTTTTTTTCTCTCACGGTGTGTTCGCCCTCATCACCCAGGGGTAGCAGCAGATCCTCCAGGAAGAAGGCTGAAAGTTCAGCTCTGCCAGACAGGCCAGATTTTCTGTACAGCGCGCGAGCCTGCTCCCGAATTGTCCGCTCGCTGGTCTGTCGCAATTTGGCGATTTCCTTGTGGCTGAGGCCTTTGAGGATGAACAGTCCGATCTCCGCTTCGGCTTTGGTGAGGTGCCAAACCTCAAATTGCTTGTGGATCGCTGCGCCAAGGCCCTGAATAAGCTCGCGATTTTCTCTGCTCCACTGCGCATTCTCAACCAGCGCCTGGGCTAGATCCGACTGAGCGCGGCGAAGTTGAAGCCATAGAAGCACGGTGCCGCTGGCGGCCACGGACATGACGAATACCTCAATGGCCATGTGGCCAAAATTGACTCGCTCACGATGGTCGGCCACCACGTCCCACCCGATCAGGAACGCGATGATTGCAAAAAGTAATATGGCAGCTCTTGTGTACCAGTCGTGTACGTCATTAGACATAGGGAGCGCTATCTCCGGGGATAAGGGTCGATATTGGGCATGTGGCGTATGGTACCAGAAGAAATTCCACGCCATGTTATGCCTACGCGAAAGCTGAAGGGAGCTTTATGAAAAAGCGTGATGGGATGACAAAAGTCTGGGACCCGATTGTGCGAATTGGGCATTGGACGCTAGTTGTGGCGTTCTTCACGGCCTATTTCACAGAAGATGACTTCCTGACGCAGCACGTGTATGCCGGCTATGTCGTTGGTGTTGTTGTGTGCATGCGAGTGTTGTGGGGGTTCGTAGGAAGCAAGCATGCCAGGTTTAATGACTTTGTCTGCTCTCCCATCGTTACGCTGCGCTATATCAGCGATCTGATGAGAAGCCGCGCAAAACGCTTTATTGGTCACAATCCTGCGGGTGGTGCAATGGTCATCGCTCTCCTGTTGGCCATAACAGGGACGACCATTTCCGGACTTATGCTCTATGCCATCGAGGAGGGTGAGGGGCCGCTTGCAGGCTGGGTAGCAGAAGCCCCGGCGTCCTCTGCCGCACCCCTGCTGGTGGCGAAGGCCTACGCAGATGACGATCGTGATAAGCGTCCTGGCGTGAATAAGCGCAAGCAGAAGGCGAGTGAGGAGTTCTGGGAAGAAACACATGAAATCCTTGCCAACCTGACGCTGTTGCTGGTCGGGTTGCATATTGCCGGGGTCCTTTTCTCCAGCTATGCCCACAGGGAAAACCTGGTCAAGTCGATGTTTACCGGTCGCAAACCAGGCGCTTTGTGATGATGACTCGGCAATTCTGTACGGCAGCTGGTAACAGCACATCGCAGCGCCACACAATTATGTGTGTTGGCGAACAGACCTGGCAGCGCTTATTTACCCATCATGGAAATTCTGGAACTGGCGCATTCCAGTTGTCATCTGCGCACCGGCGAAAGCAAACACAGCAATCAGGAATATTTCGATGAAGCACGAAGCTGTCATGACTGACTTGAAGTCCTACCCGGTATGGGATTTGCCAACGCGGTGTTGCCACAAGATCAACGTGATCTGTGTGCTGACACTTTTCGTCGTCGGGTTGCTGCTGGTCATGATCGTGCAGGCGTCGACCGGGCTGTTGCTGGCGGGCACTGACCTGTACTTTCCGCCTTTCGGTGCGTGGATTGCGCAATGGATCGCTGCACCTGGCATCGACCCCGCGACGCTGCTGCCTTATTCGCCCGAGATGTACGACAAGGCAGCGTACACGGATATGAGAGCACTGCGCTCGCCCGTTGCTGAGGTCCATCTCTATGCTTTCTACCTGCTTGCCGTCGGCATCCTGATCCATATCTGCGGCGTGGTGATCACGGAATTGCGCGAAGGCGGCGGTTTGACCTCGGCCATGATCAGCGGACGCAAAGTACTGCAGGGAACGCCGGTCGATGCCGTGGATTCCGCGCCCGACGCTGCGGATCATAAAGGACTATAGGATGTCGGCAAGCGATTCAAATATTGATTTCAATCAACTGGGGAATTCGGCAGCAGTGCCATTCTGATCTTTTATACAACTACCAGAACCACAGGAACTACCATGACAAACTTTAAACGCATACGTCTTACTACTCTGGCTTTGTTTGCCTCAGCGCCGCTGTTGAGTTTCGCCCAAAGCCCTTTGCTGGAACAGGCCAAGGCGCTGTTCAAGCCGATTCCGGAAACGGCCCAGGCCATCACCGGTGAAGCACCCACTGCTGCCATGGTGGAGCTCGGCAAGGCCCTGTATTTCGATCCCCGGCTGTCTGAAAGCCACAACATCAGCTGCAACACCTGTCACCAGATTGGTCTGGGAGGGGTGGATATGCTGCCGACCTCGATTGGCCATAACTGGCAGAAGGGCGGCCGCAACGCACCGACGGTCCTCAATGCAGTTTTCAACACGGCTCAGTTCTGGGACGGGCGTGCAGCAGATCTCAGCGAGCAGGCAACCGGCCCGATACAGAACCCCATCGAAATGGCGATTAGCCCAGACCATGCGGTGGGTATGCTGGTCGGAATACCGGGCTATAAGCCAATGTTCTCCGCTGCCTTTCCAGGTAACCCGGACCCAATCACAATCGCCAACGTGGGCGCCGCCATCGCAGCGTTCGAGACCACCTTGTTGACCCCGAATGCACCGTTTGACCAATTCCTCAAAGGCGATGAAAACGCGCTGAATACCGAGCAAAAAGCCGGCCTGAAACTGTTTGTCGAGAAAGGCTGCGCGGCCTGCCACAACGGTGTCAATGTCGGCGGTGGTATGTATGCGCCCTTTGGCGTTGTCGAAAAGCCGGGCGCAGACTTTTTGCCGCCAGCGGATAAAGGTCGTTTCCAGGTTACGAGCACCACCAGCGACGAGTACGTTTTCAAGGTGCCTACCTTGCGCAATATCGAGCTGACACCGCCGTACTTTCACTCGGGCAAATCGTGGGACCTGAAGCAGGCGATTGCCGTCATGGCCTCCAGTCAGCTCGGCCAGACGCTTAACGAAGCGGAGGTTGCCAGCATTGAAACATTCCTGCTGGCGCTGACCGGTGAGCAGCCACAGGTTGTCTACCCGATCTTGCCCCCCAGTACGGTGGACACTCCACGACCAGTATTTTGATGCTATGGCAGGCTCCTGAAACAACAGGCTCAGGAGTCTGCCGAGGATTACTCAACCAATCTCAGGAGAATGAACGCTATGAAAAAATTAGCCAGCTTAAGCAGCGTCGCAGCGGTGCTTGCCCTGTTAACTCAACCGCTGTGCGCCCAGGAGACCAGCCGTGTGCAGCAGGAAGCAGCCAATCAGGCGCAGACCATGGCGCAAACACAGTCACAGGAGCGCATCTATGGTTCCAGTCTCATGACCCAGCAGGAGCGCAATGAGTACCAGAACCAAATGCGGCAAATGAATTCCGAGGCAGAGCGCGCGAGCTTTCGGGCCCAGCATCACGAACAGATGCAGCAACGGGCAAAGGCGCAGGGCAAGACTCTGCCTGACGATGTGCCCGCCAACCGTGGAGGACAGGGCAGCGGGAGCGGGCAGGGCAGTGGCATGGGGCAGGGCATGGGTCAAGGCCACGGTATGGGTATGGGCGGCCAGTCGAAAGGCGGTGGGGCCAAAGGCTCCGGCTCCGGCGGTGGCAACAAGGGCAAGTAATCTGTAAGCGATTACGCATTCATCGCTCGCCCCGTTCCGGCGACACCGCAGGTTAATCCAGCTCGTATTCCTCGAGATCACTCTCGTCGTGCAGACGCTGGTATTCCTTGAAATTGCCCGGGAACAGGAAGGGAGCATGTCCGGCAGCGTTGCGGTAATAGCTGTGACAGTCAGCGGAGCCCCAGGTAAAGCGCCCGAAGCGATCCGACATCCAGTTGTTGTATTGTTCAAAGACTGTCTGTTTAACGCTGATGCTGCGCGCCCCGGCGTTCTGCTTTTGCGCCAGCAAGCGCACAATAGTTTCAACGTTTTTCTCCACCGTGATGAAATAGGATACGTTGAGCACCAGGCCATTGGGGCCGACGGCGAAAAAATAGTTGGGAAAGTCGGGCACTGCGATTCCCTTGTGCGCCCGTGGGTCATCACCCATAACATCGGCTAGCAACTTGCCACTGGCACCCACCACATCGATACGATCAAAATCCAGAATGCGGTAACCTGTGCAGTAGATGATGACGTCGGCATCAATCCGACGACCATCCGCAGTCACCACGCCAGTGGGCGTGACCTCCCTCAGGCCGCTGGCAACCAACTCTACGTTATCGCGGTTCAAGGCCGGGTAAAAATCATCCGAGACCAGGCCGCGTTGGCAGCCGTAGGGCGTAGTGGGCACCAGAGCTTTTTGTAGTGCAGGGTCACTGACCGTGCGATTGATGAACTTGCGCACCATGTTCTCAAACTGGCCCATGCGCTTATGGCCTACCGTCACCGCGTACTCTACCTGCCCCATTAGCAGTCGCTGCCATTTTCGGGTCATGCTGATGATAAAAGGAAAGCGCCGCGCGCGTTGCCGCTGCTTTGCTGAGTAGAATTTCCTGCCCCGGGGCATAATCCAGTTCGCGGACCGCTGCAGCACCGTAAGGTGATCTGCAATCTTGGCGACCTCGGGAACAATTTGTACCGCACTGGCTGCGGAACCAACGATAATGACGCGTTTTCCAGCCAGGGTTACATCGTGGTTCCAGCGGGTTCCGTGCCAACTGTCTCCTTCGAACGAGTCCATCCCAGGCACATCGGGAAACAGTGGCGTATGCTGGTTGCCCATGGCATTGATGACCACGTCGAATTCGTAGTCGTTACCCTCGCTGGTCTGCAGTGTCCATGTTCCCCCCTCCTGGTAGTGCGCACTATCAATCCTGGTATTTAACTTGAGATGCGGGTCCAGGCCGAATTCCGTGGCACAGCGTGTCAGATAGGCCTGAATCTCAGGCTGCTCGACAAAGCTTGCAGTCCAGTCGGGATTGGGAGCGTAGGAAAAGGAATAGGAATGGGCCCATACGTCACACGCCAGACCTGGGTAGGAGTGCAAGCGCCAGGTACCTCCCGGAGCATCCAGCGCATCAAATATTGTGAACTCGGTGAAGCCCTTTTTCAGGAGTTCATGACCCGCTGCTATTCCCGCAGGGCCGGCACCAATGATGGCGATACGTAATCCGGGTGATTGCGGCATAGTCGTCTTCTCTCGATAATCTTAAATGGCGGGCGGTGCAAAGGTGGGATTACGGGTCAGGCGCAAATCATCCAGCCGCGTATTTGCGGTTTCTCGCCAAGGGTTTTCCGAGGGAGGTAAGACATAGAAAACCTGGTCCTTCATAGCTTGTAGTACTCGGTCGGCCAGCACGCGCGGCGCCAGAGACCCTGCGGTGGCTTCAGTGATTGCCGTCATGGACATCTTATGCATTTCAGTGATGTTTTCTTCTGCCAGTTCCGCGGGACGATGTATTCACACGATGCCTTGGTGTGTTTTCACCACAGCACTGTCTCAGGGCGAGACTGGAGTTATAAGTTACTAACATGTAACCTAATGCAGTGTTACCGCTACGTCAACCATGGGCGGTTTAGCATTGCAGCCCCAGAAGACCAAGGACGTTGTCATGATCAGCCCCGCCAAAACCCGTATTCTGGACGCCGCAGAGGGTCTCTTTGCCAACAAGGGTTATGATGCGACATCAATCGTGGATATTGCTGAAGCGGTGGGTATTCGGGGGCCTGCGATTTACAAGCACTACGGCAGCAAAGCCGATGTCTACGATGCGGTGATAGACCGCCTGTTCTCGCCGTTACAAACAATCGCGAAACTCCCCGTGAGTCCGGCAGATGCACAGTCCCTTGAACTTCTGGAAAAACTGGTGAAACACCATATCGACAATCCCAATATTCCGCGCATTATCCAACAGGCGACGCTCAACTCAGGGGAACACCTGGAGAAGTTGGTCAGTGACTGGTACCGACCTTTTTTCTCCAATATCCTGCGGCAAACGTCGGCTATGACTCCGGTCATTATGGCCTTCCATAGTATGCTGCTGGGCTATATCACCTTGGCTCCGCTGCACCAGAAAATTTTCCAGCTTGACCCTTTAGACCAGCACAATATTGCTGCGCAACTCAAGTTGCAGAGCCAGATGGCAGCGCTGCTGATGGCGGCCAGCGATCCCTCGCCGGAAATGACAAACTGAGCAGAGGGCGCTCCGCCTGAAGACACAGGGCCCGCTATACGGAATCACTTGGAGACCGAGCAACCATGCTAACGATTCACCATTCCCCGATGTCGCGCTCCACGCGCGTGGTCTGGTTCTGTGAGGAGATCGGTCTCGAGTATCGACTTGAGACCCTGGAGATGTTCAGCGATGCCATGAAGCGGCCGGAATACCTGGCAGTCAATCCGCTGGGTAAAGTGCCCGCAATAGAGGACGACGGTTTTGTCCTCTGGGAGACGAGCGCGATACTGCAGTATCTCGATGCGAAGTACGGCGGAGGGCAACTGATGCCGCCGCGCGATACACACGCCGGAGCGCTCGCGATTCAATGGCTGGATTATGGCGAGAATCCACTGACGGTGATCATGGGAGAGATCGCCGCGCACGGTGGTCCCATGCCCGAAGAGCGGCGCATACCGGCGTTGGTTGAGCGCGGGAGGCAGATCGCCCCCGAGCTTGTGGGCGTGGTCGAGCAGGCATTAGGCGGGCAGGACTGGATACTCGGCGACAACTTCAGTGCAGCGGATATTATGCTCGTGTTCGGGATGATGATCGCCGACTACCTTGGCTATGTAAACGACGATACGCCGCAGCTGCGCGCTTATCTGCAGCGTGCGATGGCGCGACCCGCGTTTCAGCGGGCGGTGGTTATCTGACAGACTCGCTAACCTGGATTTCGGCCCCTGCGCCAGCAATCCGATCCTGCACGTTTGTCAGCTTTGCCCGTGCTGCGCGTTCTTTTTCGAGCGGCACCTCCTCGATGACATCTCCGGCCATAAGCGGCTGCCGAAAGCCGGTGTAGACAACCTTCCGCGGGCGGTCGATAGGCGGGTAGGCGCGGTGCAGCGTATCACTGCAGTGCACGGTGAGGTCGCCGGTTTGCGTCACCAGTTTGATGGCAGGCAAGTCGAGACTGTAGTCTTTGCCTGCGCTCTGTACATTGGCGCGATGGGAACCGGGGACAACCCCGAGCGCGCCGCTGCGTTCATCTGCACCGGTCACAGAGATTCCGACGGTGAGACCGTTGCAGTAATAGGAGTGACGCCCCTGGCCACAATCCTTGTGCCAGGGCAGGTCCGAGAGTCCGGTTTTGATGTCGAGTGGTTTGATCAGGCCCTCGGCGCTCATCGCTGCCGCACCCTCGGAGCTGCCGCCGAGATGATCCCCGGTAATATCAGCCAGCCATTGCAATCGTTTGTCTTCGAGCAGATCACGTAATGCTGCTGATTGTTCATGGAAGAACAGCACGCGCACCGCCTGTTGCAGGCCGTTTGAATCTCCCGCCCACCACGACGCACCGTCGTCGGGACGTGCCCGCGCCAGCGCCGCATCGAGATCTGCCGACACGGCGGCCATCTCGTTTTCTGTAAACACGCCACGCAGATGCAGAAACCCAGCCTGGTGCAGAAAGTGTGAGATCTCATCGTGGTCGTCATCGACGGTGAAGCTGCGATGGAGGTCGAGGTCGCCGCCGTTCCTGTCGGTGACGGTGATGGCGCCCGCTTCATGTACGGGTCGTCCATCGAAGAGTGCGCGGAACACAGGTTCCCAGCCAATCCAGTGCTCGAAATTTCCCTGGGTCATCTTCACGCGCGAACTCATCGCCAAGCCCATGCAAGTCGCCCAGTCCTGCACGAGATCTGACAGCGCGTCGCTGTCGAGGCTTACCGCAGCGCTGTCGGAAGCGGCGCCCGCCTCGATACGTAGCGCGCCACGCCGTTCGCGCAAGGTCACACTGCGATTGTCGGCTGTCAGGGTGAGGGCTGGCAGGTTCTTGTAGCGCAGGCCTCGCGCGGCGAGTTCGCCATTGCGGGACAACGCTTGTGGGATAAGTGTGTCGAAGATTTCGTCCTTGTGCAGAGGTTTCCGATCACAGTGGCGTCGGGTACGGCAATCGATTGACATGGCGCGACTCCTGAATTGAGGCCGCTCCCAGAATACCATGTAACAGGGAATCTTTTCGCGGAACTGCATAAGCCTTGGACCAAGGCGCAGTGGACAATCTTCTCGCCATCCTTCGTTTATACTTTCTATACTTTGGCATGAAAAAATCTGACAACGATTGCTGAAAGTTATCTTTACCGGTTTGGAATAGACCATCCCAATAGACCTGTGATTCGTCGGCGCTCATGGCGTTCTGCGGGCGGGAATGAATTAATCACAAGAGTACGTTTGCGATCATCGCAATATCGAAGTATAGGGTGAATAAAAATTTCGGGAACGTCATTGAGGTAGCTGCCCTCTATTGCTTCTTTCCGGCGCTTCACTTGCAACTTCAGTCCAGGGGGGCGCCAATTTTTACTACGGGCATTCTTCAAGTGCACCCAGCGTGGGGACGGTGAGGTCAGGTGTGGTGTCAGGTGCGGTTCCACCCGGACCAGCGAGTGCCGCCGCAATCACAAAGATCAGGGGCTGGCGCGGTATGGTCTCGCCCTCGCACAGCTCGACGTTGTCACCAAGTGCACTATTGCCTTCGTCAAGCGTATCCTCATGACCGTGCACCCAGCGATAGGGAGACTTGTTGCCATTAATATGCGATGAGTTGTTTTTAAGAACCGTTCCGGTGACGGGGCGGCCCAATACCGCTGTGCGATCAGGTGTGCCAATAATCACTGCGTGGTAGCCTGGTGCGTCACCGAAGAACTCGTTTCCGATGACACGGTTGCCGTCATCTTCAACCCGGATGCCATAGGTAACATTCTGGAAGACGTTGGCGCGAATCGTATTGTCAGCTGCGTAATCTAGAACGACTCTGCGTAGGGGTTCCAGTATGTATGCGTCATCGGTGCACTCCATAGGTAGCGTATTTTCGCCCATTCTTGAGCCGACCCAAATCCCGTTGCGTCCACCCCAGAATGTATTGTCTTCAATCAGGTTTCTATCGGACGGAAACCGGCGTTCGAAGTATCTTGGGCTCTCGGGGAACTCGCCGCAATTTTTGTAAAGGAATATACCTCCGGCACTGTTGCCAGATAACACATTGTGCCGAATCGTGTTTTCATATGAGCCATCAACGGCGATACCCTCGCGTCCCACTCCCCAGAACCAGAAATCAACTCCGCCCAGGATTGTGGGCTGTCCGTTGGGCCCGTTCTCGCGAAAGCCGTTGTTGATGATGAAGTTGTCTTCGATCGTATTCTGGCGCGAGCCTGTTTCGA
Source organism: Halioglobus sp. (assembly GCA_041396025.1). Taxonomy (GTDB): domain Bacteria; phylum Pseudomonadota; class Gammaproteobacteria; order Pseudomonadales; family Halieaceae; genus Marimicrobium. Next base: position 136,750 of record JAWKZL010000009.1, read on the forward strand.
GATAGATGCCGGCGCTGCCAGTCTCTGCAATGAGGTTTGTCCGCACCGTAACGCCGGACACATACGCATCAATGTAGACGCCGACACCGTGTGACTGACCAAAGTAGTTTTTCTCCAACACGATCTCACTTGTTGGGTATAGATATTCCTCGTCTGGCTCGAATGAACGGAAGCCCTCGCGTAGAACTCGCACGTTGTTAAGAAATCCCTGCACCAGGCAGGAGCGAACTGTCACTCCGGTGAGCGCTGTGTTCTCCGGTGCTGCGATTGTTATCCCACGCAAACTTGTTGGCCCTTGTGCTTGTATAAGTGCCCTGCGGCAATCGAGGGTCACATTGGATGTCGAAATATCGAAACCACCGGTGTAAACGCACGATGGGTCCAGGTGGGAATCGCTGGTAATCTCGATCCGCTGGTCCGCACGATCGCACCCGATCAACTGGGACTCCGGAGAAAGCGGACTTAATTTACAGCCGTAAATACCGGTAGAGGCAACGAGAAGTGTGCAAATACGAATCCATGTTCGATGAGGCTGCGATCGATGCACCCGATGCGGTGCAGGTAACAAATGTGAGCGACTGGGGTGGATCATGTCTAGTCCTCAAAGCGAGTCGCTGGTCGCTGGTGGGCGTGAATTCGGCTGCTGGCATTCGCGACGCCAATCGACTTGAAATGGCTTATTTTCAGGCCAGATTATGGTATTCGATTACATTGTTCGCTTGCAACAAGCGCGATCTCGGTGAGTGTGACCCCGCCGACAGCTAAAGAAAAAAAGGACCCATCAGGGCCCTTTATTGGTTCTGTCTTGCGCTCCGAACGCGAGACCAGCATGCTGGCCTCGCGAGGAGGGTTGCGATCGACTTAAGGCTGTTCCGTCAACACCAGCAGCGCAGCTGTATAAAGCGCTGTGGATTTGCGATCACCTTTGATATAGACAGCGAGGTCCAGGTCGTTAGTCATCGGTAGTCCATTTGTGGTGTATTTTACTGGCGTGAGACCCGGTGCGACCTTGGTCTGTTCACCTGCCACGGTGACGAACTCATTCGCTGTAACGTCGACCCAGCCTTTGGTGCTGGACAACGGCGACGGTCCATTGTTGGCCGTATCCCAATCAAGCAAGTTGATGATGGTTGTTACCTCAGTCCCCACTTCATAGCGGATATTTTCCTTCGTGTAAGGCGGTGGGCTGCACTCGATCTTCGGTATTTCAAGCCCGGGGACATCCTGGCCGAACTTGTTTGCCTTGAGCCGCCAGCGCGGACCCGATACCAGTTTGAGGTTCTGCGCCGCCATCGCTTCGGCACTTAATGGCGCATCAGCTCCGATATACTCAAAGACGCTGGTTGCATCCTTGTCAACGTAGGACCATTCAAACGGGTTGCGGTTGACGGTGGTGTAATAGCCATTGGTAAAGCCACCGGTCAGGTCCGACGAAAACGCAAAGGGGTCGTCTTGTCGCAGCGCGCCTGGATCATCGTTTGCATCCAACGCAAAATTGACGTTTCTGAGAACCGTGTTCTGTGGGATGAGAACGGGATCAGAAGCCCCGTCGTCTGATGGCAGGTAGTCGCCATCGCCTTCGTAACAGTCAGTCAACGACGTCCAGTTACCATTTGCTTCGACTTTGTAGGAGGGCTTGCGGCCTGACGCTGCCTCGTTTTCCAGATCCTCCGGTCGCAGCTGGTCGTTAGGGTTGTTGGTTATCCAATGTTTCACCACCAGATACGCTGCCAGTACCGGGTAATCGACGCCCGGTTGCTTCCACGAGGCCGGCAACGCCATGCGGGCATAGAGACGAATATCATTGGGACGCTTTATCAGGCTTCCCCATCGGTACAATGGCTTGCCATCGTCTTTGAGGGTAACCGAATAGTCTTCGCTGACAGCAATATCCTGCAGTACCGTCGTATTATCGTTAGCCGCAATCTGGTCGCCCGGTACAGCGCTGATCAGACGTTGGCCATCGCTGTCGCCGCCCTGAATCACCAGATTGTCATCCAGCGCAGCATCCGCACAATCAAACACGCCATCGCCAGGATTGGGGAAAGACAGATAGGCCTGCTGTCCGGTATCGATGTCGGCATTGTAATACGGGATGATCTCATGGCAGCTCAGCGCATGCTCCATCACGGTATAGTGCTCGGTAGAACATTTGATCGAAGTGCCACCAAGTCCCTGACACCATGTACCCATCGGCGGCCTGACCTTGTAGGTATCGGTTTCTGAATTGGAGACTTTGATGCCGACTATGGTGTCGCCATTCTTGATATTCCCCACAAATCCTTCTTCAAATATACCGTCGGTGTAATCTTTTTCCTGGGCACCAAGAAAATCGACAACATCAAATCCAAAATTGCTATTGACCGGGTACAGCCTGATCCCTTCCTTGTCGGTAAAAGGTTGTGGGCCATCCTCAGGGCAGCTCGGCGTCGTTGGCAGTCCTGTTCCGCATATAGCAGTGGGTGTATTTATTATGCCGGAAGCGCCATACGTCCCTTCTATTCCAAACGTTTTGCCTTTTGTTGTTGCCTGCAGGTCATTGATGGAAAACGTATGCACTGTTCCATACAACCGTGCAGCAGCACTAGCTTGTGCTGCGCCGAGCGCCAGTGTCATCCCTATCGATGAAATGGCTGTGAATAAAAGCGTTTTTCTAAACGTCATGATAATTTCTCCACTTGGTTGGATTGCTGATTCATTTCACTGCAATGCCGTCTCGGTATGCGGCTACTTACCCGATTTCTGTGGTTTGCTTTTACTGCCAGCAGGTCCTCCATACCCACCGCTGATCGCAGCTCCTCCACCCTGTTGTGAATGCGCACCACCCTTGCCCTGGCCGACACCCTCGCCGCGCTGGCTGCCAGAAAGGGCACGGTCTTGCACCTTTTTCTCGTACTGATTCTGTATTTCCTGTCTTTGCTGATCGTCGCTCGCATTACCCAGGCGCTCTCGGTATTCATTTTGCTCCTGAGCAGTGAGCAACTGCTCCATACTCGACGCATTGTTCTGCCCCTGAGCACTTGCCTGAATCGAAAAAACGAAAATGCAAGGCACTAGAAAAACACTCCAATAACGCATAGTTTCAACTCCCTCTGATCAATGTGTTCACTTCACACTTTCAGTATAAGCAGTCTGTTCATGGGGCTTATTGATCTGGCGCAAGGCAACTTGGGTCATTGAAATTCGATCGGATTGTTGAACCGTTTACTCAGTAAGCACAATATGACACTATATATGCCATAAGAAATTAAGAGTGTTAGCCAGGAGAGCTTACCCGTGACATCGACTGCAACACTGCTCGATACAATGGTGCATGAGAGGCTGCATACAGGTGGCTTTCTGGTTCAAGGCGGGCGCGACCTGTTTATGGAAGTAATGGATACAACGACCGGGCTGGTGTGGATGAGTGCTGCGCCTGTGACCTTGACTGACTTCAGGATGCTTGAGTTGGCTGCACCTCTGGTCAAGGTCGGAGTTGCGCCTGCGTCAATGGATAGCGCCGCGTTTCATAGCTCGCCCGGTGCACCCGGTGAGCCGGTGCTGCAGCGTGTTATCGATGGGCGGCTGTATATCAACGTGGCGGCTCCTGCGCCCCCCGAGCAGTGGATCGCGTCGGCGTTGCCCGGTGGTCCGACAGAACTTCTGGTGAACAAATCACATGTAATCGGCTTTGAGGGCGGGCGTTCAGTCGCTGTTATGAGTCTGCCGCAAGGCGATTTCGTCGAACTCGTGGGTGAAGCAGAAGCAGACGATACGCTTGTCCTGCCGCCAGGCGGTACCTTACGGCGCGTTTTTCTCGACCAGCCCTGGGTAGTGGAACTGCCCAACCCTACAAGCGCTTTTTTCTGGTTTGGCCCTGCCATGCGCAGCTTCCAGGGGCCGGTAACAGTGCCGAATTAAAAGAGCAGGAAACCCTATGGAATACAAACGCACGCCCGACCACTATTTCGACAATCTCGCGGATTACCCGTTTAAACCCAACTACCTGCAGATCGATGACACCGAGGGAGGGAAGTTGCGCCTGCACTACCTGGACGAGGGTCCGGCGGATGGTCAGGTAGTGCTGCTGATGCATGGTCAGCCTACCTGGTCCTATCTTTACCGTCACATGATTCCGCCGCTGCTGGAGGCGGGGTTTCGTGTTATCGCGCCGGACCTGATCGGCTTTGGCCGCTCGGACAAGCCGACCCGAATCGAGGATTACACCTACGCCCGACACGTCACCTGGATGAGCGAGTGGCTCACGGCACTGGATCTTACCGGCATTACCGTGTTCTTTCAGGACTGGGGCAGCCTTATCGGTTTGCGCATGCTGGCGGCGTTTCCTGAGCGTTTCGACAATGTTGTGCTGGCCAATGGCGGCCTGCCAACGGGGATGGTTCCCGAGAAATACACCGCGCCGCTCAGGGAGGCATATAAAACGCTTCCGGTGGTTAAAGCGCAGGAACTGGGCGCGCGTTTCCTGGATACTACGGGTATCCCCGGATTTCTGTACTGGCGTAAATTCTGTGCCGAAAGCCCGCAACGAGATATCGGCGTATTAATGACCGAAGGGCTGGCCATGCCGTTTTCCCCGGCTAGCGCCGCTGCCTATCGTGCACCATTTCCTGACGACAGCTATCTCGCCGGCGCGCGCCAGTTCCCCAGCCTGGTGCCATTGTTTCATGACGAGCCCGGCGTGGAGGAGAACAGGGCCGCCTGGAAAGTACTGCGCCAGTTCGACAAGCCCTTCATGCTGGCATTTTCGGATAACGATCCGGTGACTGCCGGGGGCGACCAGAAATTTTTGCAGGAGGTGCCGGGTTGCCGGGGTGTGGCGCACCGCACGATAAAAAACGCCGGCCATTTCCTGCAGCAGGATCAGCCTGCGCAATGTGTGCGCGCAATTCTGGATATTACCGGCCGCACATAATGCTGAGTCAGCATTGATGCATTCGCGGCAGCAACGGTTGCAATAAGGAGTAAGCCAATGGGATTTCAAGCCAGTGAACGAGTACTCGCGCTGAACGCACAACTGGAAGCGTGTATGCGCGAACACATCTATCCACGGGAGCACGACTGGGAGACGTTCACGCTGGACCAGGCCAATCGTTGGCAGGTGCCGCACTGGTTTGATGAGCTGCGTGAGAAAGCGAAAGCGCAGGGATTGTGGAACCTGTTCCTGCCGGAGGAGTATGCCGAGTGGGGCCCGGGACTGAGCAACGTGGAAATCGCCACCCTGTTCGAAACCATGAGCAAGGTGAACTGGGCGCAGCCGGTCTTCAACTGCAGCGCACCCGACCGCGGGAATATGGAGGTGCTGGCGAAGTACGGCACAGCCGAACAGCAGGCGCAGTGGTTGCAACCATTGCTGGCGGGCGAGATTCGCAGCGCCTACGCGATGACCGAGCCGCAGGTGGCGTCTTCCGATGCCACCAATATGGAGCTTGAAATCAAGCGCGACGGAGACGAATACGTTCTCAACGGGCGCAAGTGGTGGACAACCGGCGCGATCAGTCCGCGCTGCAAGATCATGCTGGTGATGGGGAAATCCAATCCTGAAAATGAGCGCCATCGACAGCACTCTACCATCCTGGTGCCACGCGATACGCCCGGGGTGATACTGGTGCGCGAACTGCGTGTGTTCGACAACCTGCATTCGCCCGGCGGCGAGGCAGAGTTACTGTTCGAAAATGTGAGGGTGCCGGTGAGTAACCTGATCAAGGGCGAGGGCTGCGGCTTTGAGATTGCGCAGGGCCGTCTGGGACCAGGTCGATTCCAGTATGCCATGACGTTTGTCGGTCAGGCCCAGCGTTGTTTGGAGCTGATGTGTGAGCGCGCTAACCAGCGCGTTGCCTTCGGTGAAAAGTTGAGCAAGAAAACCAGCGTGCAGCATGAGATAGCGCGATGCCGCTGTGAGATCGAACAGTGTCGTCTGCTGACCTTGCAGGCGGCGGAAATCATGGACAGGGAAGGGGTCAAGGCCGCGATGCCCTATATTTCGATGGTGAAGATTGTGGGCCCCACAATGGCCCAGAATGTCGCCGACCGCGCCATGCAGGTTTTTGGCGGCATGGGTGTTTGTCAGGACACCATTATCCCGTCAGTGTTCACGCAGGCGCGCTTCTGTCGCATTGCTGACGGCCCGGATGAAGTGCACATGTCGCAGCTGGCGAAACTGACCATGCGGTCGCTGGGCTACTGATAGCGTATTGCCCAGGCTCGCCGCACTTGCAGTGTCTTTGGTGGGCGAGCTGCCCGATCAGCTCCGGCACCCTGCGCAGCGACAACAACAGTTATCCCAAGTGTGTGTTGAAGGGCGTAGCCCGGCTTGATAACCGGAGTAACCGCTGCTGCTGAAGGCCAGCCAACCACGGCATTAATATGAAGCGGCGTTCAACTGCTGCGTATGCCCATGTGCGTACTGCTTCCGGCATTGACCTCGTCGGCCCAGACCTTGAAGTTGACTAACGTGCTGGGACCGAAACTATTGCTTAGCGCTACGTCTGCAGCGTCGCGTCCACGAGCCATCAATACGCGCCCGATGCGGCGCATATTGTTGCGCGGGTCAAAAATGTACCAGTGCCCGCCGAGGTAGGCTTCGAACCAAGCGGCGAAATCGCCGAGGCCCACCGGCACACCGATGTCGGCTTGGTGGCCGGTGCAATAGCGGGCAGGAATGTTCATGCAGCGGCAGAACGCAATCGCCAGATGCGCGAAATCACGGCACACACCTGTTTTGCCGTTGAATACTTCGAGCGCCGAGCGTGTTGCACTCGCGGTCTGGTAGTCGAAGGCGATGTGACGATTGACATAGTCGCAAATGGCTTGAACTCTTCCCCAGCCCGTGGGGGCATTCCCGAACAGATGCCAGGCCGTCTGTGAGAGGCGATCGGTTTCGCAGTATCGGCTGCCCAGTAAGAACAGTAGCGTTTCCTCGGGCAGGTCCTGTACCGCGAGTTGCTGCGCGCCGAAGGCGACCGGGTCGGGCAGGCCGGAATCGTTGATCAGTGCGTCTGAAGAAATGCGGATACGACCTGCGGGTGCCACAGTACGCGTGCACCAATTGCCGAACCCGTCGCGGTAAGCGCGTATCGGCACTGGCGGGTCAAACAACAAATCATCACGGCTCACCAGATCCGAGACACGGGACGAGTGGATGTTGAGTGAGAGCAACATGGGTGTGGGTTGCGGACAATCGTAAACCATTTCAAAACCAACACGAATTTGCATGACAGACCTCCGAATTTAAAAAGTAAGAGCAGGGGTAGAGCGACTGACAGAACAACCAACGGCAGTCCTGTGATGTAGCGATCATTGCTGCAATGGCACCCTTGTTCCACGCATACAAGCGACCAGGGATTGCGGTAGTACGCGGCACAGCTCGCTCCAGCGACGACCTCCGGTGGTCACAAAGTGCTGGTTGACCTCCAGTTCTATTCCCACGTAATGGTCCGCAGAAAAACGGCGTCGCAGTTGTTCTGTCAGGCCGGCTGCCTTGCCGCAGTAGGGATAGTTGCGGCGCACCTTCAGCGTGGGCGCACATTCTGCGAGCTTTGCTTTCCAGCGTGCACACAATTGTTTTTCGCTGCGGCGGTTGGGGCGATAGAGCAAGCCAACGTCGGCGCGCCGCACTACGCCATTGAGTTCGGGGGTGAAACTGTGCGACGCGATGTGAATTACTCGCTTGCCGCGCTCCACCAAATCCCCAACACGTTGCTCGACCTCAGCCAGATAGGGTTGGTAGTACTTGCTGACGATCTCGGCGTGCATTTCTGCCGGGACATTGCGAGTGACTGCGGAATAAAGATGCCGATGCCCTGACGGGCGATTGAGGTCGATAAGCAGACGGCTGGTGGTCGAAGCCAGCAGTGGAGCATCCAGTGCGCCTGCAAGCGCTTTTGCCATGTGCAGCGCGCCGGGATCGAAACCAAAGTGCGAGCTGAGCAGTTTATTCTTTCCCCGAAATAGTCCTCGATAGGCAGCAGGTATGCGGTTTCCGCCGTGTTCACAGGTGACAATGAAAGCATCGTCCATCAGGTCACCAGACCTGATCGGGCAAATCGCGGAGCACACGGCGCGTGCCCCGGCTCCATTCCCGGCTCAGCGTCCGGAAGTACGCATCGTCTTCGTCGATTCTGCGGCGCATCCACACGCTGAGTTTGTCTCGCTCGTAACAGATCAGATCGATCGGCATGCCTACCGATAGATTGCTACTCATCGTCGAGTCGAATGATACCAGTACGCACTTCGCCGCATCGGTGAGCGGCGTATCGCGCTTGATAACACGGTCAAGAATCGGCTTGCCGTACTTGGTCTCGCCGGTCTGAAAATAGGTGGTATCGAGGCCTGCCTCGATAAAATTGCCTTCGGCATAAATCCTGAATAACCGCATGGGCTCGCTGCCGATCTGTCCGCCGAGAATGAACGACGCATTGAAGCCGGCTGGATTTGCTGCAAGATACTTCGAATCGCGATCATCAATCTCGCGCATCGCATCAGAAACCAGTCGCGCAACATCGTACATGGTGGTTGCGTTGTACAGGTTCGCGCTATCGTCATCAGCGGTGCAGCGCTGGCTCAGCAAGCTAATAACGGCCTGGGTACCGGCGAGATTGCCGGAGCTCAACATCACGATGACGCGATCACCATCGCGCTCGAACACGCTCATCTTGCAAAATCTGGCGATGTTGTCTATCCCGGCATGGGTTCTTGAATCCGATGCGAAGATCATTCCCTCATCGAGCAATACGCCCACGCAGTAGGTCATGGCGTTTGCTCGCGCGTCGGGGGAGATTGCGTTGTGAAATACAAAAAAAGTATGCCTTCAGGAGATGACTATCTGATGAAATTGAAAAAGCGATTCGCGATGCTACAGCAATGGCAATTGGCTAGAGGATGGAGACAACGGTGATCGCTGTCTGTACGGTACCGCACTTACGCCATAGCTGCTTTATCCTGAAAAGGGCGATGAGCTGTTAGACAGCAACATCAAAAGCGAAGCCGACCAGGGCGGTTACCGCCATAGCGAGAGCACCCCAGAAGGTAACCCTTGCCACACCTACGTAGATTCTGGTGCCACTTAAATACGCAGACACGCCACCTAGCAGAGCAAGAAAAACTAATGAAAACCCGGCGATAACGTAAGTTAAGTTTTGGGCGGTGTACAAATACGCAACGATTAGCGGCAGCAATGCACCAACAGTAAAACTAAGCGCCGAAGATAGCGCTGCCATCAAGGGTTGCGCTTGCGTCAGTTCGGAAATTCCTATCTCATCGCGAGCGTGGGCGCCCAATGCGTCATGATCCATCAGTTGTCTAGCAACCGTTAGCGATAGTGCTGGATCAACCCCACGCTGCTGATAGATTTCCGCCAGTTCGAGCACTTCCTCCTCATAGTTCGCTTCGAGCGCTTGTTTCTCCTGTAGGGTGTCGGATTTTTCCGTGTCGGCCTGGGAACAGACGGATACGTATTCACCTGCCGCCATGGAAATCGCCCCGGCAACCAGACCTGCGGTACCCGCGATCAGAATGGCGCTATGGGCTGAATTTGCCGCTGCGACACCAATAATCAGACTCGCTGTGGAGACGATGCCGTCATTGGCGCCCAACACTGCGGCCCTTAACCAGCCAACCCGATGCTGTCGATGCTGCTCATGGTGTGCCATTTCTGTTAACCCTTATGCGAAAACCCAGTTTCACTTACAACCTGCGATGTTACACCGCCGTGCAATAACATGACATTAAACCGCTGATATAAACGGGAACAGCCACTGGAAACTGTCAAAAATAAACTGCTAAGCGCTAAGCTGAAAATGCAACTGCTCTGAAGCGGTCGAGTGATCAGCACACATCCAATGAGTTATGGCTCTTTAATGGTAAAAGTGACAAGCGTCGAGAACTATTCCTGTTGCGATACTGATCAGAAGTAGAATGCAGTGGTGATAACTGTGGTTGTTGTCGTTGTCGACTTACCTGGAACCTGTGCCTGTGCGTTGGTGAAAGCCAGTGAGAATGGAGCCACTAGTACGATGGGCATTGCAAACTGATAATATTGCACAGATGTATCCTCAAACGGTCGGAACTGGTGAGCGAATATGTCACGCTGTAGAGCGGACACGGCAAGCAGAATAATCTTCGCTTGCTAATGAGAGCAACGTTCGATAGCCGCCAGAAAATACATGATTTAAAACGCTATTATGCAGTTGCCTGTCGAATGTGCGGAAGCGTACAGACTAACACCCGATTGAAGACATATCGTAAGGGCGAAAATTAGCATTGCCAAAAGTGACCGTTCCGGGTTGTAAGATGCCTTGTAACCAGCGATTGTCGATTCAATCTGAATATCGAGAGGCGTTAGACGACATTGGTTGTAATCCTGTTGACCATGTATTGCTGCTGCTGATCGGTGTTATAGCAGTGTTGCCTCGCAGCCCGAAGCAATCACATATTGATTTCTACAAAAGTGGTGTTAGTTGCATTATTCAGGAGGAGATCGGTATGAAGAATATACCGGACCACAGCGCCTCCGCTGTCACTATCGGGATGGACCAGGGCGAGTTGTTGCTGGTCATGGCGCTGGTACAGGAGGGTCGACAGTCCTTCGGCTGCAATACGGACGCTGGGAGGGCAGTGGAAGCGCTATTCTGTTCAGCCAAGGTCCTGGTTGAGTACGCATGTCGTAGAAATTTGACGCGGCCCCTTATGCGTCAGAGAATCCAACAGGTCGCCACTCCTGAACCCGCACAGCAGAGGGATTCGTCTGTCGGTTAGACCTGCAGATAGAAAATCGCAGAATGCTTTACTGGTGGTAAATGAATAACCTATGAACCAACTAAAACAGCTCTGGAATCAGCTTCGCGGTAGCTTTTGGTTTTTGCCCTCGCTGCTTGTAGCGATGAGCATCACCATCGCGCTGGCTTTGATTCAAGTGGACAGCGCCGCGAGCCAACACTGGATGTCCCACTGGCCGCGCCTGTTTGGTGCCAGCGCGGAAGGCGCACGTGGGGTATTGTCCACAATCGCCGGTTCAATGATGACTGTGGTGGGCGTCACGTTTTCTATGGTGTTGGTGACGCTGGCGCAGGTATCCAGCCAGTACACTTCCCGGATTCTGCGGAACTTCATGCGCGACCGCGTCACGCAGGTGGTGCTTGGCATCTTCTCCGGCATTTTTACCTATTGCCTGATTGTATTGCGCACCATTCGCGGCGGCGACGAGGCGGGGTTCATTCCCAGCGTTGCTGTAAATGTCGGTGTCTTACTGGCGATCGGTGGCATTGGTGTGTTGATTTACTTCATTCATCATATCGCAGCCTCAATCCAGGCATCGAGTATCATTGCCTCGGTGGCAAATGAAACCATAGCGGCCATTGACAGGCTTTTTCCAGCGGAAATTGGACAAGCGTCGGAGGGTGACACTGAAAACCATTTATCGCCTCTGCTACCCGAACAGAACTGGCAGGCCGTCCCGGCCCGGGGGAGTGGTTACATCCAGAGTGTGGATAATGAAACGCTCCTGCACCTGGCTCAGGAGCATCAGACCATTGTGCGCATGGAGCTGGGCATCGGCGATTTTGTGGTTAAAAACACTACTCTGGCTTCGCTGGCGCTGGAGGTTCCACCGCAACCGGAACTCATCGCCGCGTTACAATCTGCCTACAACATCCATCGCTACCGTACGGTTGAACAGGATCCCGCTTTTGGCATCCGCCAACTCGTGGACATGGCATTGCGCGCCCTGTCTCCCGGCATCAATGACACCACCACGGCGGTGATGTGTGTCGATTATCTAACAGCCATTCTGGCACGGTTGGCTGTTCGCACCATTCCTTCCTCGCACCGCTATGACGAAGGGCAACTGCGAGTGATTGCCATTGGGCAGACCTTTGCCAGTCTGGTGTCTGAATCGTTCGATCAAATTCGCGGCAGTGCAGGGGGGAATGTCGCCATTTTGCTACGAATACTGGACGCGTTTCATACTATCAGCGGTGTCGCGGCCAGCAGGACCTGCCTGCAGGTGCTGCGAGAACAAACAGAGTGCATTGCCGAAGTGGCTGCACGCACAATCAGGTCTCCGCACGACCGCGCCTTTTTTGAGAACCGTCTCACGCAGCTGCGCAAGGAGCTCAGAACAGCGTCGCCTTAAGGCCTGAAACAAACACTAGCCCTGCGCTCGATCAAATACTTTTTTTACAGTTTGATAGCATGAACAAGACGATTTTTTGAGTCCGCGTACGTCGAGAATCTGTATCTTGCCACGGCTGTAGTTTATCAGTTTGCGTTGCCTCAGCGCGCTGGCCGCCTCGGTCACACCTTCGCGTCGCAGCCCCAGCATATGCGCCAGAAATTCGTGAGTAAGCGGAAACTGATCTGATCCAATACGGTCTCGGGTCATTAAAAGCCAACGCGACAGACGCGCTTCTGCATCGTGAAACCGGTTACATGCTGCAGTTTGTGAAATTTGCGCCATTAATGCATAGGTATATCGGTACAGCGCCTGCTGCAACGCCCTATTGCGGTCGAACTCGACACGAAAAGGCGCAGCGGGCATCCGCAATGCGCTGCCCGCACCCTGAACGATAGCGCGCACGCCCGAGACGCCAATACCCAGGATGAAAGGCATTCCTGCCATCCCTTCGTTGCCTACCATACCCACTTCCAGCGATCGCCGTTTGTCTACCGATGTCAGCAGGGAAATCAGGCTGTTGGTGGGAAAGTAGACATACTTGATCGCTTTACCGGGTTGATATAAGACCGCCCCGAACTTCAGCTCGGTAAGTTCGAGATTGGCCTGCAAGCGCGTGTAGTCCTTCGCAGGAATACACGCTAATACGCGGTTTGCCAATTGCGTTTCGTCCGTCATTCTATTTACCTCGCGTCATTCGCTAACCGAGAAAGCATTTTCGCTTCACAGACGGCCAGCAGTTCAGCGTTTCGAGTAACCGCGTTTGCACGGAATAACCTCTATCAATTGATGATACGCGCACGACATTCTTTGGTATGTTCGTCATCGCACCGAACCGGGCTATCAATCACTATCAGCCATAGGTTGGTTGAAAGAGGGCTTTGATAGTCAGGTACAGGCTTTCGTGAAGTAGCAACCAGACGAGACGCGCACGCGGAACGGCTATGACACCAGGTGTCCAGGTTTCAGCGCTTCTATGCCGTGTAAGCTGTTGCCTGCCATGTGCGGCAGTAAGCGGTCAGTCTCTCGCTTCACCACGGAGTAGCATTCGCAACTCAGCGCTTCCAGTTTAGGACGATCCAGCACAGTGATATGCCCGCGGTTGTAGTTGATGACGCCCTTGCGTTGCAGCTTGCCGGCGGCCTCGGTGACACCCTCGCGGCGCACGCCGAGCATATTGGCTATCTGTTCCTGTGTCATTGTCAGCTTGCTGTCGTTCAGGCGATCCAGCGACAATAGCAACCAGCGGCACAGTTGCTGGTCAATCGAGTGATGGCGATTGCACACTGCCGTCTGCGCCATCTGGGTGATCAATGATTGTGTGTAGCGCAACAACAGCAGCATCATATCGCCATGGCGATTGAACTCATCTTTCAGCAGATGACTTTTCATGCGGTAGGCCGAGCCGGCACTTTGCACGATGGCGCGACTGGGGGTGCTCAGGCCACCCATGAACAGTGAAACACCGACTATACCTTCGTTGCCCACCATGGAAATTTCCGCAGACGCACCGTTTTCCATCACATAGAGCAGCGAGATGATGCAGTCTGCGGGGAAGTACACATGGCGCATGGTATCACCCGACTCGTATAGCACTTGGCCCAGTGGTAATGCAATCAGTTCCAGCGAATGGAAAATGCGGTCCTGTACGTCTGACGGGAGCGCCTCCAGCAGGTGGTTGAGTTGTGGCTTCAAGGTGGATCACCAGTAGGCAGGACGTTCCGGGAGGATGCGTGCTGTGTCTCCGTCCTTGGCATGTACGCTAACACACATAAGCCTAAAATTGCTATGAGACCTTGCAGACTCAGGTGCTGCCAGACCGAGCACTGTGCGATAGCGCAGATCGCCTGGTCGCATCGATACCATTTCCCGTCTATGTTCGTTAGCGAACAGACGCTCATTCCATAGGAAATCATAATAAGCGAAGAATTAAAGTGATGCGCTTTGCGATCGGAGGCATGAAATGAGTTTGGGAGCAATATTGTTGCTTATTGTGGTGCTGATGCTGATCGGCGTGTTGCCGGCTTGGCCGCATAGTCGTGGATGGGGCTATGGTCCCAGTGGCGGTATTGGTCTGGTATTTGTGATCCTCCTGGTCCTGCTTTTGATGGGCAGAATATAGATTTTTACAGGGAATACGCCACTTCGCTTACTCCAAGCAAGGTGCGCAGCCCTCTTTCAAAGGAAGTGCCTTATGGCTGGTGTTCTGGTTGTAGTTGTTCTGGTTCTGCTGATTGTCTTTCTCGTTAAGCGCGTGTAGCGAGGAGGTACTTTGGTCACTAGCGGCACCGTTAGATGAGTTCTCAAGTGACCTAGGCGCATTCGGTTTATGGCGTACAAGAGCTTACAATGCGTCAGCTTGAGGTTCGCGATCTTTCAAAGGTATATACGGGCAACAGGGGTCTTACGGCTACGTGTTTTAATGTTGACCAGGGCGAACTGATCGCAGTGGTAGGGCATAACGGCGCTGGCAAATCGACACTATTGAAGTTGCTCGGCGGCTGGTTGATTCCCGATAGCGGACAGGTTCAGGTTGACGGCGTCGATCGCAGAAAGAGGCGCAGCCTAGTCCGCAAGATTGGCTTCGTCCCCGAGACGCCAAATCTTTTCGATATCTTTTCAGTTGAATACAACCTCACCCTCTTTGCCCGGCTGTTTCAAATCCCACAGTCGCGGGTGCATCAGACCTTAGAGGAATTCGATCTGCAGTCTTACCGACGCAGTAAAGTGCAAATTTTGTCGAAAGGCATGAAACAACGCGTCAGTATTGGACGCTCGCTACTGGCAGACCCACCGCTTCTTTTATTTGATGAGCCGACATCAGGGCTAGATTTCGAAATGACGAAGGAAATCTACGCGCTACTGAAAACCCATCATGCATCAGGCAAGACGATACTATTCACCTCGCATCGGCCCGAAGAAATCAAAACCCTCGCCACACGCATTATGGTTCTCCACCAGGGCTCGCTGGTCTTTGATGGATCCCCCGCCGATTATTTCGAGTCGCAGATTCATCAGCAGCTCTACTCATGATCAGGAACGTCGTGGTCTTGACGATCAATGATCTGGCGATTGCCTTCAAAAACAAGACACTCTACCTGATCCTTTTTATCCCGCTATTTATATTCGTTTCGTTGACATTGGTTGACAGACCCGAATCAGAGATTCAGGGGATCAATATCGGCTTGCTTGAAAACCATAGCTATCCACCCGCATTGATAACAAGCCTGCAATCTGCAAGCCGCTTGTTCACCATTAGCTGGCTTGCTGACGAGGCCCAGGGGCGTCAGTGGCTAGAGGAAAAGAGCGGTGACGGTATGCTTATCCCGTCTGATAACACGGTGGATTGCTGCACTCTGGTGGTGCTGGCGAAGGCCTCATTTGAGACGGTAGCGATCGCCGATGGCATTGCTGCGCTGCAGCGGGCTGCGGAGGGTGGAAGTAGCAGCTGGATCGCAGAAATTCGCCCAATACAGGAGTTCGGCCTGCAACGACAGATGATGCCCACATGGATCCTGATGCTGGTGCTGCTGGTAGGTTTCATTATCCTCCCTGCGCAGGTGGCCGAAGAAAAGGAAAAAAAGCTCTTGCTGGGACTGTTGCAAACGCCGATACGCGAGGAGGAATGGCTATTAGCCAAGATCGCCTACGGTATGATCCTGTTCGGCGTGGCAGCGCTGTTTCTTCACTGTCTGACCAGGATAAAAATTGATAACGGCGATGCCTTGTTTTATCTCGGTTTCCTGTTGGTCGGCGGGTTCAGTTTCAGTTCTTTTGGCGTATTGGTGGGATTGTTGTGTAGAACGCAGGCGAGTGCGAGAACGCTGGGTGTGCTTATCTATCTTCCAAACCTGTTGCCGTCTGCTCTGTCTGATTTTTCGAAATCCCTCAATAGCGTGGCGCCGTGGCTGCCTGCATACCAGTTTTATCAGCCGCTAAAGGCGATCCTGTTACAAGGGCGAGGAACCGGCGGTTATGTCTGGGAACTGCTCGCTCTTTTTGCGTTTGGCTGTGTCACATTGCTCGTTTCCTATCGGTTGATCAAGCAGCGGTGGCTGATGTAGCGGCATTGGTCTCAGGTCAGTTTTGACCTCCATTGTCCGTGTGTAGATGGCGTGGTCTGAGGCATAACACTCACACGCAGCGGCCTCCAGGCCCGCGCGGTCGAGAATGCGGATGTTGCCACGACTGTAACAAATCAGTTCGCGATTCTGCAGCGCACTTGCGGCCTTGGTGATTCCGACCCTGCGCACACCCAGCATTGAGGCAAGAAACTCATGCGTGATGTGGAATGTATCGGAGTGAGCGCGGTCATGCGTCATTAGCAGCCAACGGGCAAGACGCTCATCCACTACGTGAAAGCGGCAGCAGACGGCTGTTTGCGCAAGCTGCTCTGTTATCACATACAGGTAACGCTGTAGCACGGTTTGTAGCGCAGGAATGTCTGTCAGTTTGCGCCGAAACTGGTTCGTATCCATGCGCAGCGCTGGGCCTTCTCCCAGCACTACAGCCTGCAGCGGAGAAATACTTACGCCCAGCAACAGCGAAATTCCAAGCATTCCTTCGTCACCGATGAATCCGACTTCGAGATTACCGCGTTTGTCTATCGGCTTGGTCAGTGCAATGAAACTTTCCGTGGGAAAGTAGACATGGTCAATACGCTCGCCCGGCTCGGTTAGAATTTCGGCAAACGCCAGATCCACTGCTTCACAGTCTGTTATGAATCGCTGACGAATCTTATGCGGCAAAGCCAAAAGCAGCCGATTGACAGGTAGGTATGGCTCGATCACCGGCACATCTACTCTCCTTCTGGCAGAATTTCGGCAACCGTATAGGGTAGATTGGTATCTGTCTGGACGGTAGCGAACATAACTGGCTTATATAGGCTGTACTCCTCGCAGGGTAACGATGAATCAGGCAACATGAACGCTCGATATTCTATGAATACACAACACAATCTACTTCTTGCAGCGCTCTCCCCAGAGGTTCAACAGCGGATCGCCGGTCATCTAGAGCTGGTACCACAGGAGTTGGGTCAGGTTCTCTATGAGTCTGGCGATACCCTGCAAAATGTATATTTCCCCATAGACAGCGTCGTGTCGCTGGTTACTGCTGTCGCTGGACCGCCTGCCCGACAACAAACTGAACATGACCCAGTAGCTGATCGCCAACATGCTCGGCGTGCGCCGCGAAGGCGTCACCGAAGCTGCCGGTAAGCCGCAACACATGGGAGTGATTAGCTACAACCGCGGCCATATCACTGTTCTTGATCGCCCCAAACTTGAAGAGCTGTGTTGTGAGTGCTATGCCGTCGTTAAGTCCGCGACTGATCGTTTATTACCCTATTTAACGCATCAGGATTTGGCCTGTGCATAGCCATGCTGCTTAGCTTATGTATCTATGACGCATAGTTCGCGGGAATATCGGCTGCTCCCAGCGCGTTAGAATGCATTGCTATGTTCGCCGCCGTACGGACGCGGCTTCTCCCTCTGTCCATGCTCTTTGTGCCTCCGGTGTTGCCCTCAAGTACTGGAACGACGGCATGAACCTGGTTGGTATTGACGGCCAGGGCGAAAGCGTCTGGTTGGGTTTTTCCTGTTTGAAGTGCTCAATGCATTTGTCAGGGTTGCCGATATACAGGCCGATCCTGCCTTCGCAGCGCGTTGGTAGGAGCAGGCAGAGACGCTGCGCGCTAATCTTGCGCAGCACGCCTGGGATGGCAAGTGGTATAAGCGCGCGTGGTTCGATGATGGCACGCCGCTGGGTTCTTCCGCCAATGCCGAATGTGCAATCGATTCCATAGCGCAGAGCTGGTCGGTACTGTCTGGTGCCGGCGACCGGGAGCGCTGCCAGAAAGCGATGGCAGCGGTCGACCAATACCTGGTAAATCGCGAGCAGGGTCTGGTGCAGCTGCTGGATCCACCGTTTGACCAATCGGCATTGGACCCGGGTTATATCAAGGGTTACGTTCCCGGAGTGCGCGAAAATGGTGGTGAATATACCCACGCTGCGGTGTGGGCGGCCATGGCATTTGCGGCACTGGGCGATAACACCCGCGCCGGTGAACTGTTGGCCCTGATCAATCCGATCAACCACACACTGACGGAGGAAGCAGTCGCCACGAAATGAATGCGCGATCAGCTACCGATTTGGCGAAACCCAATACCGTATCAAGATCGCCAGGCTGAAAGACACGGTAACAGACGGCGCAGTCGGGACGCGCGCGTGCAGTATCTGCCTTGATGGCGTCGTTGTGGACGAGCAGGGGATACCGCTTGTTGACGATGGTGTTGAGCACACGGTTGATGTACAGCTCGCAGGATGAAGCAGGGTGCGTTCAGAGGTGACCCCAGGCATACAAATTTCCGACTTTACATTGAACTGCGCACCGCGGACTCAGTCCAACAGTGATTGGCCAATTGCGAAAACGATGAAAATACTCAAAATGCACTCGCAAAAGGAGTACAAATGAGCGCTACCGACAACGTGGTGTTCCTGTTCGATGTGGACAATACGTTAATCGACAATGACCGCATTATCGCTGATCTGAAAGCACACCTGACGCGTGAATTTGGTAGCGAAAGCAGCGAACGCTACTGGCTTGCTTTTGAAGCGCTGCGTGCCGAGCTGGGGTATGCGGACTATCTCGGTGCGCTACAACGCTATCGACGGCTTACCCATAATGATCCACGGCTGCTCGCCATCTCCTCTTTCCTGATCGACTACCCCTTTTGGGATCGGCTTTATCCCAGCTCGCTCGAAGTGATTCATCATGTTGGTAAATGGGGACCGACTGTCATCCTGTCGGATGGCGATGTTGTGTTTCAGCCGCATAAGGTGCGACGCTCCGGACTGTGGGACGCTGTTGCAGGGCGAGTGCTGATCTACATTCACAAGGAAACCATGCTCGCCGATGTTGAGCAGCACTATCCGGCCAACCACTATGTGATGGTGGATGATAAGCTGCGTATTCTGGCGGCGATGAAGCACAGCTGGCGGCAACGGGTTACCACGGTGTTTCCCCGCCAGGGACACTATGCGCTCGATCCGGATAACCGCACTGCCTATCCAGCTGCCGACCTGGAGATCGAACACATTGGCGCTCTGATGCACTATGATCTGCCGTCTTTGCTACCCATTGATGGCGATACCAGGCACGCGGTGGATGCGAGCCAGTGAAGCACGCTAATCCTGTCATTCTGGTAGTCAACGGCGGCTCCTCGAGCATCCGCTTCGCACTGTACGCGGCTGAACCGGTGTTGCGGGAGTTGATGCATGGAAAGGTAGATCGAATTGGACTCAGCGGCGCTAACATCACGGTCATTGATGCCGATGGAAGCGTGCAATACGCACAGGATGTCGACGCCGATAATCAGGTAATCGCGGTGTCAACCTTGCTGGCGTGGTTGCAACAGCAGCCCGTATTTTCAGGCATTGTGGCTGTAGGGCATCGTGTCGTGCACGGTATGGAACACAGCGCGGCGCAGCGTGTTACACCCGAGCTGCTTGATGCATTGCGCCGCATCACACCGTTTGATCCGGAGCACATGGCAGTTGAGTTGCAGTTGATCGAAGCGATGCAGCAGTGTTTGCATACCTGTATGCACATTGTGTGCTTTGACACCGCGTTCCATCGCAGCATGCCACGTATCGCCAAATTATTGCCTATCCCACGCCGCTATCAGACTGCCGGCATCGAGCGTTATGGCTTCCATGGTCTATCTTATGAGTACTTGATGGAAGAACTGACGCGGTTGGACGCGCGGTCGGCTACCGGTGGCCGTGCGATTCTCGCGCATCTTGGCAATGGCGCCAGTCTGGCTGCGGTGTGTAATGGCGTAAGCGTGGATACCAGTATGGGCTTTACCCCGGCTTCCGGACTCATGATGAGCACGCGTAGCGGTGATCTGGACCCGGGTCTGGTGTATTTCCTGGCGCAAACGCAGAACATGTCAGCACGGCAGTTTCAGACAATGGTGAATCATCAGTCGGGCCTGCTGGGTGTGTCTGAAGTGAGTGCCGATATACGTGATTTGCTGGCGTGTGAAGAGCACGATGTTGCTGCTGCCGAGGCTATTGCGTTGTTCTGCTATCAGGTGAAAAAGTGGATCGGCTCGTTCGCTGCGGTGCTCGGTGGCGTCGATACGCTGGTATTTACCGGGGGCATTGGTGAAAACGCGCCGATCATCCGTGAACGTATCTGCGCAGGTCTGGAGTTTCTTGGCATTCAAATGGACAGTGAGCGAAACCTCGCCAACGCAGCACTGATTTCTGCTGATGCCAGTACCACAGTCGTGCGTGTGATTCCCACGAATGAAGAACTGATGATTGCAAGAGCGGTGAGCCGCCAGCTTGCGACCACCGGAAATGCGGAGAGTCAGCCTTTGACTTACGGCGTCCCCCAAACTGACGATGATGATATTGACCTCAAGCGAGGTTCGTCATGAATAGCGCCACCCCGAACACTGGCGTGGTTGTGTCGATACGCGGCAGTGTGGTGGATGTGCGGTTTGACAGGCAGCTGCCACCGATATATTCAATTCTGCATGCCGGTTCGCAGCAGCAGATCATCATCGAAGTGCAATCCCAGCGCGACGCAACCCATGTGCGAGGCATTGCGTTTACACCCACGCAGGGACTGTCGCGCGGCACACCCGTGATCGACACAGGGGGGCCGCTGATGGCACCTGTAGGCAAGGCGGTGTTGTCACGCATGTTTGACGTGTTCGGCAATACCATCGATCGGGGTGCGAAATTGACGGACGTGCAATGGCGTTCAGTACATCACGCACCTCCGCCGTTGGCGCGACGTTCAACCCAATCCGAAGTGTTCGAAACCGGCATCAAGATCATCGATGTACTACTACCCTTGGAGCGTGGTGGCAAGGCCGGTCTGTTTGGCGGTGCGGGCGTCGGCAAGACCGTACTGCTCACTGAAATGATCCACAATATGGTGGGTCATCAATCCGGCGTCAGTATTTTTTGCGGCATTGGCGAACGCTGCCGCGAAGGCGAGGAGCTGTATCGTGAAATGAAAGAGGCCGGCGTGCTCGACAACATGGTGATGCTGTTCGGCCAGATGAATGAACTTCCGGGCAGCCGGTTTCGCATCGGGCACGCCGCGCTTACTATGGCAGAGTACTTTCGTGATGATGAACATCGCGACGTGTTGCTGCTGGTTGATAATATCTTTCGCTTCATTCAGGCCGGCATGGAAGTGTCTGGTTTGCTGGGCCAGATGCCGTCGCGACTGGGTTACCAGCCGACAATGGGAACCGAGTTGTCGCAGTTGGAGGAGCGTATTGCCAATACCGACACCGGTGCTATCACCTCCATTCAGGCTGTGTACGTGCCGGCAGACGATTTCACCGATCCCGCTGCGGTGCACACCTTCTCGCACCTGTCTGCGTCGATTGTACTGTCGCGCAAGCGCGCCAGTGAGGGTCTGTTTCCCGCTATCGATCCACTGCAATCCAGCTCCAAGATGGCAACTCCCGGCATTGTCGGAGAGCGACACTACGCGTTGGCGCAGGAAATCCGCCGCACGCTGGCGCAATACACGGAACTCAAGGACATCATAGCGATGCTGGGTCTGGAGCAGCTGTCGTCCGATGACCGCAAGGTAGTGGCGCGGGCACGTCGGCTGGAACGCTTTCTGACTCAACCCTTTTTTACCACAGGACAGTTCACCGGGTACCAGGGAAAGCTGGTCAGTCTTGCCGATGCGCTGGACGGTTGTGAACGCATCCTGCACGACGAATTCAAGGACTATCCCGAGAGTGCGCTGTATATGATCGGTGCTATCGCCGAAGCGCAGGAGAAAAAATCAGCACAGGAGAAACAATCCTCGGGCAGCACAGATCGCGAGAAATCCCAATCTGACGCTGATCCTGCAGCGACCGTCGACGCTCATGAACCTTAAAATATTGCTGCCATTCCAGGTTTTTTCCCACACTACCGATGTGCTGCGCATTGTCGTACAGACGCGAGACGGTATGTTAGGACTGTTGCCGCATCGGCTGGACTGTGTGGCTGCGCTCACCCCCGGAATCTTCACTTACGAGACCGCTGCTGACGGCGAAGTGTTTGTGGCAGTCGATGCGGGCGTAATGATTAAAACAGGCCAGGATGTGCTGGTATCTGTGCACCGCGCGCTCAGTAGCGATGACCTTAGTCATTTGCGCGAAGCGGTGGACCATGAATTTCTCACGCTGGACCAGCAGGCTATAAACGTGCGCTCGGTCATGGCCAAACTGGAAACCGGCTTTCTGCGGCGGGTGTCGGCATTTGAACATGAGTGATGCGTCACGGAAAGTCAAAAGCGATGAGACCGCCTTCAGTGAGCAGGTGGCAGCAAAGGCGGCGTTAAAGCTCAAGGCGCGCCGGCGCGTAGACGCAGGTATATGGTTTGGATTAGGCATGATGGGCCTGATCGGTTGGTCGATCGTGGTGCCCACCCTGCTCGGTGCAGCACTGGGAATTTGGCTGGATGCTCATCACCCGGCGAAGTTCACCTGGACCCTGGCGCTACTGATGGCAGGTTTGACACTCGGGTGCCTGAATGCCTGGCATTGGGTGGCGAAGGAAGACAAGGCCATTCACGAGGATCGGGACAATGGCGATGAGTGAATTCATACACTATGCGCTGGCATGGTTTACCGGTTTGCTACTCGGCGGCGTATTCTTCGGCGGCCTGTGGTGGACTGTGAATGTTATTCTCCTGGAGAAACGGCCGACGGCCTGGCTGCTGGGTAGCTGGCTGCTACGCATGGGGATTACGCTGTCAGGGTTTTACCTGGTGGGTCGCGAGCAGTGGCAGCTATTGCTGCTGTGCCTGCTCGGATTTCTGATGGCGCGGGCAATGGTGAAATGGCTGACCCGGCTGCCAAATGCCCAGCGGTCGCTGCAAGGAGCGGAGTCGGAACATGCGCCTTAGTCCAGATGCAATCGTATTTTGGCAGTCCGGGCCGTTCAAGCTCAATGCGACAATCGTGTTCACCTGGGTGTTGATGTTGTTGCTGGTGATTGGCGCGAAACTCATCACGCGCAATCTATCGACCGAACTCACGCGCACGCGCTGGCAAAACCTGCTGGAAATCATCGTTACCGCGATTGAGAAGCAAATAGAAGACGTCGGGCTGCGTCGCCCGCGGGCATACATCGGGTTTCTGGGCACGCTGTTTCTGTTTGTCGCCAGCGCCAGTCTGTGCACCATTATTCCGGGTTTTGAACCGCCAACCGGCTCGTTGTCCACCACCACCGCGTTGGCGTTGTGTGTATTTATTGCCGTGCCGATGTTTGGTATTGGCGACCAGGGAATCGCTGGTTATCTCAAATCCTACGTGCAGCCCACCGTGATCATGTTGCCGTTCAATCTTATCAGTGAGCTGTCGCGGACGCTGGCACTGGCTGTGCGGCTGTTCGGCAACATGATGAGTGGCGCGATGATTATCGCCATCCTGCTGACCATCACGCCGTTTATATTTCCCATTGTGATGACTGCGCTCGGATTGCTCACCGGGATGGTACAGGCCTATATCTTTTTTATTCTGGCAACGGTCTATATCGCCGCAGCGACGCGCACTAACAAGCGCCAACCCGCGACCGAGCCAATCGAGGCAACAGGGCAAGACAACGTTTAGCATCAATTAAGGAGGAAGCATATATGGACAGCATGACTATTATCGCAGTGGCATCCATCGTCATTGCGGGTATCACGACTGGCTTTGGCACCATGGGACCAGCGCTGGCAGAGGGCAGAGCAGTGGCGACGGCCCTTACATCGCTGGCGCAACAACCGGATGCATCGGCGACCATCACGCGCACCCTGTTTGTCGGCCTGGCAATGATCGAATCTACTGCCATTTACTGCTTTGTGGTGTCGATGATTCTCCTGTTTGCCAATCCATTCTGGAATCACGCCATCGCACAGGTTGCAGGAAAGTAAACCATGCTGATTGACTGGTTCACTGTTGGCGCACAGGCCCTCAATTTTGTCATTCTGGTGTGGTTGCTAAAGCGTTTCCTGTATAAGCCGATTCTCGATGCCATTGATGCGCGGGAGCAAAAGATCGCAGCGCAGTTGGCAGATGCACAGGCCAAAAAGGCAGAGGCGAAGCAGGAACGGGAGGAGTTTCAGCGCAAGATCAACGATCTTGATCAGCGACGCGCGCAGTTGTTAAAGCAGGCAAGCGATGACGCCAGCACTGAGGGTCGGCGCATGCTCGACGCAGCAAGGCAGGCAGCCGATAACCTTAGTGCCAGGCGGCAGGAAACCTTGCGTAACGATGCCAACAACCTGAACCAGGCTATCGAACGCAAAACCCGGCAGGAAGTTTTTGCCATTGCGCGCAAGGCATTAACTGATCTCGCAGGAGCCAGCCTCGAACAGCGTATAAGCGAGGTCTTTATTGAGCGGCTGCGCGCGCTGACGGGTGAGGACAGGGAAGGTCTCGGCAAGGCATTGAAAGCGGCGCGAACCCCCACGCTGGTGCGCAGTGGTTTTGATCTATCACAGGAGCAGCGCGACGCCATCCACACTGCCGTCAACGAGACATTTTCAGCAGATATACCGCTGCGATTTGAGGTGGCGCCGGATCTGGTGTGCGGGATTGAGCTCGCTACAGAGGGTCAAAAATTGTCCTGGAGCGTTGACCAGTACCTGCGCTCGCTGGAGCAGGCAGTCGCCGAACTACTGAAGCCGGATATCGACATGCAGCCCCAGCCCGAAACAAAGCCAAAAGCTGAACACGCATGAGTACACCATTACCCTCACTGCACGAAACCCTCGAGCGAGCGCTCTCCGGCATCGGCGACGCGCGGGAGGCATACTCGCCACAGCTGTCACTTCGTGAGGTGGGTACGGTCGTGAGCGTGGCTACTGGTATTGCCAAAGTGTCAGGTCTACCGAATGCAGGATTTGAAGAGGTGCTTGAATTTCCGGGCAATATTTATGGCATTGCATTCAACGTGGATGCCGACGAACTGGGCGTGCTTCTGCTGGGTGACTATGCGAAGTTGCACGCCGGTGATCGGGTCGAGCGCAGTGAACATGTCATGGACGTACCGGTAGGCGAAGAGTTGCTGGGACGTATTATCAATCCAATGGGGCAACCACTGGACGGCAAGGGCACCATCGAGACAGCCAAGCGCCTGCCTATTGAGCGTCCGGCACCGCCCATTATGGATCGTGCGCCGGTGACGGTGCCGCTGCAATCGGGCATCAAAGTGATCGATGCGCTGATTCCTATCGGTCGCGGTCAGCGCGAACTGATTGTGGGTGATCGGCAGACGGGTAAAACCGCCATCGCACTCGACATGATCATCAACCAGCGCGACAAGAATGTATTGTGTGTTTACTGTGCCATTGGACAACGCGCGTCGGGAGTCGCCAAAGTTATCGCCTCGCTGCGAGAACAGGGCGCAATGGAATATACCACGGTGGTTGTTACCGAAGGCAACGATCCTCCTGGCCTGGCCTACATTGCACCTTACGCTGCGACCAGTATTGCTGAGCATTTTATGGAGCAGGGTCGCGATGTGATGATTGTTTTCGACGATCTCACCCATCATGCGCGCGCATACCGCGAGTTGTCGCTGTTGCTGCGTCGTCCCCCCGGACGCGAGGCATTCCCTGGAGATATTTTCTATATCCATGCTCGCCTGCTCGAGCGCGCGACGCATCTGCGCGACGAACTTGGCGGCGGCTCATTGACTGCATTGCCTATTATCGAAACCGAAGCGCAGGATATTTCGGCCTATATTCCAACCAATCTGATCTCTATCACTGACGGCCAGATTTACCTGTCGCCATCGTTGTTCGAATTGGGTGTGCTGCCAGCGGTGGACGTTGGCAAGTCAGTGTCGCGTGTTGGCGGCAAGGCACAGCGTGCACCCTACCGGGCAGTGGCGGGTGATCTGAAGCTTGCTTATGCGCAGTTTGAAGAGTTGGAAACCTTTGCGCGCTTCGGCGCTCAACTGGATGCGCAAACGCGTAAGATCATTGAGCACGGTAGGCGTATTCGCGCCTGCCTCAAGCAACACGAAGGCAGCCCGGTGTCGATGTCAGCGCAGATCGCTGTGCTGCTGGCACTTACGCACGGTCAGTTTGACGCTGTCCCGCTCGACAAGATGGCCGATGCGGAGCGTTGTGTGCTCGACGCAGCCAGGGATATTCCCGCTGACATAAGTGAGCGCTTCAGCACTGCCGATAAGTTGAGCGATGCCGATCGACAGGCCGTTGTCGCTCTTACCCTTCAGGCGTTGGCAGACTTCCAGCCCACTGCAGATACCAGCACGGTAGTCAATCCTGTTTCTCCGGCGAACTGATGAGCGACAGTAACGCTAACCTGCAGCGCAAAATAACCAGTGCCGGCGATCTGCAAACCGTGGTGCGTACTATGAAGGCGTTGGCGGCGTCCAGCATCGGCCAATATGAGAACGCGGTGCGCGCGTTGGGCGACTATTACCGCACTGTGGAACTGGGGCTGGGTGTATGCTTTCGGCATCAGCAGACTTTGCCAACCGCTGTGCAAGACAGCGACAAGCGCGTTAAGCAATCGGTTGGCGTCGTTGTCTTTGGCTCCGACCAGGGCCTGGTGGGTCAGTTTAATGAACAGGTAGTCGAGCAGGTGATGTCGTTTCTTGCGGGCCTGCCCGATAGCTCCCGTCGCGTGTGGGCCGTTGGCGAGCGTGTAAATTCACGGCTTATTGACGCCGGCACACCCACCATGGGGCTCTTCGCCGTACCCAATTCAGTGCAAACTATCGCCTCGCTGGTGGGCAAAATCCTGTTGGCAACGCAGGGCGATCGCGACCCCGATGAACTTGCCGAACTCTATTTGTTTTATAACCGTTCGCAGTCCGGGGCCGGCTATGAACCTGTGAGCCAGCGATTACTGCCGCTCGACGCCAGCTGGCGCCGTCAGCTTGTTGAGTTGCCATGGCCGACTGGCAACCTGCCCGAAGTGACCGGCGACAATACGGCAACGCTGCGTGCGTTGATTCGTGAGTATCTGTTTATCTCGCTGTTTCGCGCCTGCGCCGAGTCGCTGGCCAGCGAGAATGCCAGTCGCCTGGCGGCGATGCAGCGCGCGGAAAAGAATATTGATGACTTGCTGTTGCAACTTCGCGGAACATTCCATCGCGTGCGACAGAGTGGCATTGATGAAGAACTGTTCGACGTAGTAGCTGGCTTCGATGCCTTGTCCAGTGAAGCAGGTTAGTTTACACACAGTATGCAGCAACCAGGCTGGAGTATGAGATGAGCCCACACCTTAATCCAATGGCGGGAACGTTCGCGTCGCAGGAGATGTTAGTCGATGTACCGCGGCTGATTGCTGAATACTACGCCGGGCGGCCGGATCCTGCCGTCGCTGCACAGCGCATCGCATTCGGCACTTCCGGGCATCGAGGTTCGTCGTTTGAGTGCAGCTTCAACGAGGCGCATGTGCTGGCGATGACGCAGGCGATCTGCAGTTATCGCAAACAACAGGCTGTGCCGGGCCCGCTGTTCCTGGGATTTGATACGCATGCATTGTCGGCACCGGCATTTGCCAGCGCGCTCGAAGTGCTGGCAGCCAACGGGATTGACGTCATGATCGCCGAGCGGGATGAATACACGCCAACGCCGGCGATCTCGCATGCCATTCTGGTCTACAACCGCGGACGCAAAAGCGGTCTGGCAGACGGCATAGTCATCACGCCATCGCACAATCCGCCCGATAGCGGCGGTTTCAAGTACAACCCGTCAAACGGTGGCCCTGCCGATACCGATGTCACCGGCTGGATCGAGACCGAAGCCAACCGCTTGCTGACCGCCAACCTGGCCGGGGTAAAGAGAATGCCGCTGGCGCGAGCGCGCAAAGCCGCGACCACGCATTGCCACGACTATCTCAATCGCTACGTGGCTGATTTGGGAAATGTAGTCGATATGGCGGCGATTCGTAATAGCGGCATTCGCATTGGTGTGGATCCCATGGGCGGAGCAGGGGTGCATTACTGGTCGGCCATTGCAGGCCACTACGGGCTGGACCTCACCGTGGTTAACGAGTCTGTCGACCCGACGTTTCGCTTCGTTACCCTCGATTGGGACGGCAAGATCCGCATGGATCCTTCATCGGCGCACGCCATGCAGAGCCTGATAGAGCTGAAGGACCGCTACGATATCGCTTTCGCCTGCGACACGGATCACGACCGCCACGGGATTGTCACTCCCAGTGCAGGCTTGTTACCGCCCAATCACTATTTGTCCGTGGCTATCTACTATTTGTTCCAGCACCGTCCTTTGTGGAGCGCCAGCGCCGGTATTGGCAAGACCGTGGTAAGCAGCCAGATGATTGATCGCGTGGCCGCGAAACTGCAGCGCAGGCTGTATGAAGTTCCCGTGGGGTTCAAATGGTTTGTCGATGGCCTACTGGATGGCTCGCTGGGATTCGTCGGCGAAGAAAGCGCAGGTGCTGCCTTCTCGCGCATTGATGGTACCGTATGGACCACAGACAAGGATGGCATCACGGCAGCGTTGTTGTCTGCCGAGATCACTGCATGCATGGGCCGGGACCCTGGAGAGATCTACGCGCAACTTACAGGTGAATTTGGCGATCCGCAGTTCGAACGCATTGACGCACCGGCTTCGCCGAGCGAGAAGAAAATACTGTCGCGCCTGGCTCCGGAGCAGGTGATTTCCAGTGAGTTGGGTGGCCAAGTTATTCAATCCATTATCACTCGCGCACCAGGAAATAATGCGGCTATCGGTGGGCTGAAGGTCAGTACCGCACAGGGTTGGTTTGCCGCGCGTCCATCGGGCACAGAAAATGTCTACAAAATCTACGCTGAAAGTTATCTTGGCGCCGCTCACCTGCGTCAGATCCAGAAGGAAGCACAAAGCATTGTGAGTGGTGCAATAGCCGCGCAGTCATGAATAGCCTGTAGGTGGAAATCTCCAGAGTCGGCTCTCACCGGGCGTGCGCGGTGCCGTGTTCGCTACCGTACAGATATGATCCGATCAGGTCGTTATACTTGTATACATCCATGGCCTATTCGTAAACCATTTGCGGCACGCCGCCGTGCGAGTTCACCCGCCAGCAAAGACCGAAACGCAGGTTTAATGATTGCCTGTATCTACGGCCCTATCCACGGCTGACTACTACATATTTGAACTGGAAAGCCACATACGCCGTGGCCTGGAGCAATGCTATGAAGCCCCGTTCCTCGGGTAGGGGAGCTGTAATGCAGTCGCCCTTCGATGTCGCCACGGGTGCCAATGAATCGCGCCGCCGCCGCGTTCTACAGCGTTTTTGTCCGCAGTGTCACGGTCCACTACAGCGCGTACCGCGCCGCAAGTTTGATCGAATCATCAGCTGGGTTATATCGCTGCAACGTTATCGCTGCTGTGCGATGGATTGTGGTTGGCTCGGAAACCTGCGGGTGAAAAAGACGGCACTGTCGATCCGCAGACTGTCCTGACTGGATAGCCGTTATGTGCGTTGTCAGACAGACGGTGAGTGTGGCGGTGCGTAGCATTGAGCCATCGGAGCTGATAAGCCCTGTAGTTCTTGCAGAGTGATCTTGGCAAACATCGATTTTCGCCTGGCGTGACCCGCCGATGTATCACTCGCAGGCTTATCGCACCAAGGAATGATTATGAACTACTTTAATCCCACTAATTCCATGCGCAAATACGCTCTCAGTGCAGTGATGGCATCACTTTTCCTGGGACTTTTCGCTTGCTCGGGAATGTCCGCACAAGACAAGAGCACTGCGATTGGCGCCGGTGCTGGTGCAGTCGGCGGCGCAATACTTACCGGCGGCAGCACAATCGGGACTGTCGGTGGCGCAGCTGTCGGTGGCCTCATCGGGCACGAAGTCAAAAAGTGAAGTATTGAGAATCCAGCATCAACTAACCGGAGTAATCGATTGTGAAATTAATGAATAACGTGGGAAAAGTTTTGATGGCAAGTGTGCTTCTCATCACAGTATCAGGCTGTCAGAAAAGCGAAGGTCCGGCTGAGAAAGCTGGTAAGAGTGTGGATGAGGCGGCGCAGGCGGTAGGCGATAAAGTTGAAGACGCAGGTGAAGCCATGCAAGACGCGGCGGAAGGTAAATAGCTATACAGCGTAGCGACCGAAGCGATGTCGACTGACCAGCGTGTTTTCCCGGTGGGATGCAAGTCAATCGGTAGCGAGTTAGTAGTCAGTATTTCCCGCGGGTAATGACAGAACAGGAGTAATTTTATGCTCGAAACAATTGTGGTTGTCCTCGTTGTCCTATGGCTTCTTGGCATGGTGTCTTCTTATACCATGGGCGGTCTCATCCATATTCTGCTGGTGCTTGCGATTGTGGTGATACTGGTCCGCGTCATCCAGGGCAGGGGCGTCTAGGACCTAATCGGTCACGCCCTTCATACAGCGCTGGGGGTACTTTGCCTCCCATTGATCAACAACAGCAGCTTCTTATAGAAGCTGCAAAGGAAAAGTTATGAATGCCTCATTACAGGAAATCCACAGGAAGCAGTTGATGGCCGACTTCAGAGCGGTCGTAACAGATGCGGAAGCACTGTTGAAAGCAACTGCAAATCAGGGCGGGGAAGAACTGGCCACGGTGCGCGCCAAAGCGCAGGACTCCCTCAGGGTGATGAAAGACAAAATAGCGGACGAACAGGTGGCGCTGCTGGTTAGAACCAAAGAAGCCGCCGCTACTACCGATGCTTATGTCCATGAGAACCCGTGGGTCGCCGTGGGCGTTGCCGCTGGTGTTGGTCTGGTAGTGGGCCTGCTCAGCGGTAGACACTGATCATTGGGTCTGTCCGGAAAGATTGCGGTGAGTAATAGGGGTTTACTGGCGTCGCTTGCACTGTTGGCCGGGACCCTGGCTGCTATCGCTCACACGCGCCTGGAACTCGTGTCTGTCGAATTGCAGGAAGCGCTGGCGCTCGCTCTGTCTCAGTTGATGGCGGCGCTGGTAGCACTGTTGTGCCTGGGGATCGAGCCGTGGCGGGCGCCGTTGGCGCTGGCCGACCGCGGTCTATATGCATGGCATTACATTCAGCGGCATCCGCAGTGGCTGCTTGGCATGGTGGTCTGTGTTGCTGTACTGCGGCCTGTGCGTATCAGCAAGTGGCTGGGTCGCAGCGTGCTTGCCTGGCAGATGCTACACAGACTAAGTGTCGGTAATCGAAAACATTTAGCGGAAATACCGCACAACATTCACCGAGGAAAGGATGATGAGTAAGGAACGTAAAAGTAATAAGGAAAGCAAGAAGAAAGCTACAATGACAGCAAAAGAGCGAAAGGCTTCCAAGAAAACAAAGCAGGAGTCAAAGAAGGATATCTTCAGCGCGCTATAACTCTGCTTTCATGAAGCCTGAAATGGCGGGTCTCAGTATTACCTGCCTAGCCAAAGAAGTAGAAAAGGCCAAACAGTGAAATTGCAATCATCACACAGCCGGCGCAGAACAGGCCGGCGGCGAAAAACAGTATCTGCTTGACGTTAGCTACTGTAGCGTTGCCGTTGAACATACCTTCCCATGTGCTCATTGCTGCTATGCATCTCCTGCGATGTTGATTGCGAATGTGGTTAAAATTGTGCCTTGAAGTAGTTATAGGAATGTTTGAAGGCGTTACCTATCTTATCCATTTCCGCGACCAGGTCGTCCCAGCCTTCCTCCCCTGCAGTCTTCATTTTGTCCAGCTTGGCATTTGCCTCGCTTGACTGTGCCCGCAGATCGGCCATTTGCTTTTTGTACTTTGCCTGCAAGTCTTTCTTGGCGTCTTTTGATTTAGCCGCAAGTTTATCGAGTTGGGCATTCATATCGTCCAGCTGGGCTTTCATCTTTTTTACATATTCGTCGCGTTTTGACATTCTAGTGTTTCCTGAGGAATAGACATTTAACAAGAGGGCGCACTGATGTGAACCCGGTTGATGAAGTAATCTTATAAGGCGTGGGGTGCAGCGTCTGTGCGGAAACGTACAGATAACCGCTTTTAGCCGTTCAATAGTGAATTCAATCGTGTATGTTAGTGAGCCAGACAGTCTGGTAAGGCACAAGCAGTAACTCACCTTCATCGAACGTGTATTGATGCCGGCTGATCAGATCCCGCCAGTCCTGGGTGTCAATCAGGTTGATATCCACCAGTTTGATGGCCTGAGCCTGGTTGCTGATATTACTGATGCAAAAAATGCTCTGGCGGCGGTCAATGCTCTGCCGCCAGAACGCGAAAACTGCTGTGCCAAGATGCAACGTAAATTGTGTGGCGTTGGGATGGAACGCTGCCTGCCTGGCGCGAATCGCCAGCAGCGTTTTCAAACGCGAGAACACCCGGCAGTGGTGGCTGTTTTCATCGGTCAGCAAGGTAATGAGTTCCTGAAAATCCCACTGATGGCGGTTGATCGCGCGGTATTGACCCGTATTTTCAACGCGCTGGTAGTCATTGCGAGTACCCACCAGGCTGTGCAGGTAAATCCCGGGAATGCCCTCCAGCCCCAGCATGATCGCGTGTGCGCAAATGAATCGATCCTCTCCCAGGTCATCGACACCGGCGACGGTGCCTTGCAGTGCGTCAAATAGCGAAATATTGATTTCGTATGGCTTTTGAGCACCGCCCTCGAGAGCGCGATAGGATACATGGCCGCCAAAACGTTCCATGGTTTGAATCAGGCAATTCAGTTCGCTGTCTGACAGGAGTCCCTCGGCGGGCCGCAGGCCTATGCCGTCGTGGGAGGCGATAAAGTTGAAGTACGCCGTACCATTCTGTGCCGGCGGCATGCTCATTAACCAGAGCTTCAGATAGGAACAGTCGCCAGTTATAAGCGTGTTTACCAATAGCGGTGGTAGCGAAAAGTTGTAGACGCAGTGCGCTTCGTTGGCATTGCCAAAATAGGACAGGTTTTCCTGATTCGGACTATTGGTCTCGGTGATCAGCAGGGCATCCTCGCGCGCGTATTCCACCAGGGTGCGCAGCAGTCGCACCACTTCATGTGTTTCCTCCAGATTCAGGCAGGTGGTTCCCGGCTTTTTCCACAGAAAGGCCACCGCGTCCAGGCGAAATATCCTGATGCCTGCATCGAGGTATTGCCGGATGATGGATACAAACTGCTTGAGTACCTCCGGGTTGCGAAAATCCAGGTCGACCTGGTCAGGGCTGAAGGTGCACCAGACGTATCGCTCACCGTCTATCGCGCTAACCTCTCGCAGTAAAGGCGTGGTGCGCGGTCTTACCACCGCGCTTAAATTACCGAGTGGGTTCGTCGTGTAAAAATAGTCGTTGCCGGGCTCGCGGTTTTTCAGGAAATTCTCAAACCACAGACTGCGGATGGAGCAGTGATTGATAACCAGATCGGCCATCAGGTCATAACTGGCTGCGATAGCTCCAATGTCATCCCAGTTGCCCAGTGTTTCGTTAACGCTGGAGTAGTCCAGTACAGAGAAGCCATCGTCTGAGCTCCAGGGATAGAACGGAAGAATGTGAACGCCGTTCAATACGCCGTCAGAGTAGCTATCGAGAAAATGTTTCAGAGTAACCAGAGGTTTTTCACCGTGAGTCTGCAGACTGTCACCGTAGGTAATCATGATGGCGCTGCTTTCGTTCCAGTGATTGATCTGCTGACGCGGTTCATGCTCGGGATTTTCCAGTCGCATTAACGCAATGAGCGCTTCTGCCAGTCCATCGAGACAGGCGTTCAGGGGACTCTCGTGGTAGATGGCCTCGATGTGATGCGTCACTCGTTCAAGCAGCACCTCGCGGGGTTCTCTGGCGTGTAATGTCACTGTCAGTCCGCCATGAATTCAGCGTGATCGGCTTCCACCGCACCGTTGAGTTGTTCCAGTACATCCGGTATCGCGCTGATGACCCGCGACCAGCTGGGAATAAACGGGCGCTCCATGGGATGGTCGAGAAAGGCCTCGCCCGCTTTCATGATGTTTTCCGCGAACAGTTCTACCGCTTGTTCCTCTTCATGAATATCCAGCGTAAGCCCGTTCATTACCGCGTCATTGTGGTAGGTCTCGACGAAATCCAGGGCGATCCGATAGTAGGTCGCTTTCAATGAGCGAAATGTCTCGGTATTGAAGATCACGCCCCGCGTTGCCAGTTTGCGGAACAGCGCCTTGGCTATATCAATCGACATTTTGGACAGGCCGCCACTGTCGTCGTCAGCAGACAGCGCTTGATGCTTGTGCTCATAGATATCGGCGATGTCGACCTGGCAGAGCCGGTTCTTGGCATAGTTGCGATACATCTCGGATAACACGCCTATCTCCAGCCCCCAGTCGCTGGGAATCAGGATGTCGTTGAGAACATCGCGGCGAAAAGAGAATTCGCCGGCCAGCGGATAGCGAAAGCTGTCCATGTATTCGATGTATTCCATGTCCCCAAGGGCTTTTTTGAGCGCGCGGAGCAGCGGGGTTACCAGTAGCCGGCTAACCCGCCCATTGATCCTGCCGTCCGCTACGCGGGCGTAATAGCCCTTGCAGAACTCATAGTTAAAACGGGGATTGGCCACCGGATAGATCAATCGCGCCAGCAGGGAGCGGTGGTAAGTCACGATATCGCAGTCATGCAGGGCGACTGACTCAGAGCGGTTGGTGGCCAGCGTGTAGCCCATGCAGTACCAGACATTGCGGCCCTTGCCCATCTCCCTCGGTGCAAGGCCCTGTTCCTGCAGGCGTGCATCCAGAGCACGCAGCCTGGGTCCGTCATGCCACAGCACGCGATGATGTTGTGGTAGTCGACCAAAAAACGCCAGTGCATCCCGAAACTGGTTTTCATCGGCTCTGTCCAGGCCGATTATCACTTCTGAGAGATAGGGCACCAGCACCAGTTCGTCGATAATTGCAGGTAGTGCGCTACCTTCCAGTTCGGAGTACAGGGAGGGCAGGATCAGGGCCATCGGGCGCCTGGCGGCAAACTGGGTGAGTTCCCTTTCGAGGTCTGCCACCGATCGATGAGACAGATTGTGCAGGGTTGTGATGATGCCGTTCTGGTAAAAATCGCCCATGGTGAATGTTCCTCGCTGTCAATACCCGTTTAATGCCAGCCATTGCAATACGCCTTCGGCCCATCCCGCAGGACCTGTTTTCTTGCTGCGTATCACACCGTCGACCTTCGCCAGCGCGGGGAAATCGTGTACCGGTGAACGAATCACTAACGCGGTTGCTGCCGCCTCCAACATAAGCCGGTCGTTCTCACTATCGCCTGCGGCGAGGTCTTTGATTGTGTCGCAAGGCATGGTCTCCTGGTATCGGGCTCGCAACCAATGCAACGCCTTGCCTTTATCACATGAGCCGCTCACCGACAGGAAGCGTCCACCCTTGACCACGGTGGCGCCTCTGTCCTGCAGGCGTTGGATGAAATCCGTTTCCTGTTGCGGATGCCCCAGCCATTTAACCGGTTCGCTGTAATGCCGATTGTTCGCATTCGCGGCCTGATGTTCCGTCAGCCCGGTCATTGCCATGATCCCGGCGACGCCCGCACTGTGGAAGGACATGAACTCACCGGCGAAGTCTTCCTCCAATGCGCGAAGTTCGGCCAGCCAATGGTGTCGCGAGGGCACCGTTGCGTGCACCCAGAACTCGTCGACAACGTCCGTACCTTCAGGTTGGTGGGGGAAATAACGCTGCGGAATAAACACGGCGGCACCATTTTCCACGATGAAAGGGTGGTTGTTGCCCAACTCGTTGCGCAATTCGACGATTTCTGCGCGCGTCTTGCTCGATGCCACGATCAGTGGAATACCGTGCCTTTCAAGCGCACGGATCGCCGGAACTGCCTCCTGAAAACTGTAGCTGTAGTGATCCAGCAAGGAGCCGTCCAGATCGCTGAACACCAACAAGGGTGAGATTTCTGCACTCACAGTGTGCCACCGTTTTGCCGCAGCTGCCGGTACCGGGTTACCCGCCGCTGTTCATCGAGGCAGAACAGATGATCGACCTTACCCGGCAGTTCCTCGAGGCAGTGACGGGTGATTCTTTCATAGTGCTGGATGAATCTGCGCAGTGCGTCGTCATTCATCAGCCTGCTGCCGGGCGCTGCGGAAGTGGAGGCGACAAGCTTTTGTTCCTGTTCGCGACGCCAGTCGAAAACGCAGTCAAACGAGGGAGCGCGCAGCATGATCCACTGATCGACCAAGGCATACAGTGGTTGCAACTCCACGCGCAAACAGTCGTTACTGTATTGGCGCCACACACCATCGGCATCCTCATCGCGCTCCAGGTCATTGATGGGTTGCGACAGAATCTTCGCTGGCTGGGGAGTGGCGCCGAGGCACCAGCCCTCCACAAGCACGACGTGGACGGGCGGCAAAATGCTTTCCTGCTTTTCAACTGGGCGTCGGTCGTCTGTGGACTTGTCAAACCGGGGTATCACCACCGGCTCGCGCGAGTGCATGCGCAGTAACTGCTGCAGTGTTGCGCGCAGGAGCGTCATATCGTGTGTGCCGGGCACGCCGCGCGTGGCGAACAGTGGATGAACCGCTGCCGCGAGCGCCTGACGCTGCGCGTGGGTAAGGTAAAAATCATCCAGTGACAGCGCTATCGCATGCAGTGCGTGTTCTTCACTTAATGCGGTACATAGATAGTCGGATACCGTCGTTTTGCCGGATCCCTGGCAGCCGTTGAGCGCGACCAGAATCGGCCGATCTGCACTGTTTTGCAACGCTGCCAGCTCGCCGACCAGTGGCGCGAACCATTTTTGTGCACTCTCGAGATAGCTCGCGTGCAACTGATGCCGCGCAAGCAGGTCGCGCTGCCATTGCGCGGTAGGGGCTGGCTCAGTCGTCAAAATCACTGCTTACCTGTTTGTTCAACATTGAGCCATAATAATGCAGTATCCATGCCAACAGGCACCAAGTTGGTGACTATGGGGCTTTCTGGTGCTAACTGCAGTGAAGTACAGGCTGCACGCGCGCACTGCCCCGGTTTTCCCTTAACACGGTTGAGCCAGAGATGAAGAATATAGCGAAGATCGGGCTGGCGCTGGGACTTCTGGCTGGTGCAGCGAATGTGTATGCCGGATTGATTGTTGCTGCGCCGACCGGATCCAGCGTGGTGGATTTCAGTCAATTTAACGGCAACTGGATAATCGGTACAGGGCCGATTGAAGTGGGTGGACTGGTTGGCGAAAGCATTTCCTGGCAATCCAGTTACTCGAGTTCGGTGGTCGGCAGCGGCTACTATGGACTTGCAGGCAACGGCAGCTGGACGCCCCTGAGAGAAGGGTACGTGGGGTTGAATACCGGCACTTCCAATGACTACATGGATTTTGTCTTTGGCAACGCTCCCGTAGCATCTGTTGGTGGCCTGATCAATTATTCGACATTGTTTCTGCCGGCTTATATCGAAATTTTTGGCGATGCTGGGCAGTTGTTGGAGAGCATTAACATAAGTTCAGTCGCGGCAATCTCGACGCCTGGTGAAAGTGATGCTGGGGATTTCCGTGGAATATCGCGTGCCGCCAACGACATTTATGTGTTCAGAGTTCGCGGTGCCTTTGCGGTTCTCGATGATTTGTCATTTTCACGCAACTCCGCGTCTGTGGCCACGCCGGGCGAGTTGTGGTTGTTCGCATTGGGTCTCCTTGCCCTGATCTGTTTCAGACGAAGAACTGACTTGTGACCAGGCTCAGCACTCTCGTACTTCGCCGCCTGCCAGCGGTCGAATGGGTTCGGGTTGATGGCAGGTTTGTCGCGCCACCATAAAGTGATTACACTCAAAGCATGCCAAACAATGCAGCCATCAGAGTGTTTTATTACAGTGTTATCACCTGTGTCCTGCTGGCTGCGCTACCTCTGGCCGCGCGGGAAATTTCCAGTTCAGCTATCGTTAACGAGGATGGCACCCTGCGCATTCAGGGCAAGACTGTTCACCTTTATGGCATCTATATTCCCGAGACCAGTCGTACCTGCAAAACCTACCGTGTACCGCCGATATGCGGATCGCGCGCATCCGTTGCGCTGGAGTTTAAGATTAACGGTTTTGTACGCTGTGAAATCATGGATCAGATGCGCGATGGCAGTGTCGTCGGCTGGTGTCGTGTGAATGTGTCTACCTTCAACAAGGGTGTCGATCTCAGCGCTTACCTGCTTGAGCGGGG
The DNA here is from genome assembly GCA_041396025.1 of Halioglobus sp. Lineage (GTDB taxonomy): Bacteria > Pseudomonadota > Gammaproteobacteria > Pseudomonadales > Halieaceae > Marimicrobium. The sequence goes on from JAWKZL010000009.1 coordinate 175,000, forward strand.
CTGGGCCGTGGCGCTTCCCGACGCACCGTTCGAATACCAGGCCCTGGAGAAGATCGCCAGGAATCGCAGCTTTGGTGTCTGGGGCATGCCGGTAGACAACATCGTGAACAAACCCGGCGGTCTGCGCTAGATTCTGCGTACTATCGCCGCATCAGGTTGAGCAGCGCCCCCGTTACTATCAGGCCACCGCCGACGAGGGTCCACAGCGAGGGAATTTCGGCAAACACTAACCAGCCCAGCAGCGCAGCGAAAATGACCTGAACATAGGAAAATGCTGCGGCTTTGCCCGCGGTTTCTACGCGCATGGCATGCGTAAGACCCAGCTGGCCTATCTGTGTGAATATCCCGACAAGCAGCAGAAAGACCAGAGTGACAGCATCTGGCATCACAAATTGATCGCCCAACAGAACGGCTGAAAGCGGCAGTGCAATCAGCGGAAAATAGAAAATTATCACGGAGGCGTCTTCATGCACGCTGAGTCGTCTTACGATCACATACGCCACGGCACTGCCAAATGCACCTGCCAGCGCAATCAAAACACTGAACGTCGGCAGGGCAGGGGTTGCGTCAATGAATATGCCTGGCTCCACCATGATAATCATGCCCACAATGCTCAGGAGTATGCATATCAGTGTGGATAGCTGAATCGATTCTTTGAGTACGAGCAGGCCGAGCAGGGCTGTAAACACCGGGTGCATATACTGCAGTAATGTCGCTTCTGCCAGCGGCAACGTCGCCAATGCATAGTAGACGCAGATCAGGGCCAGCACGCCGACGATTCCGCGTGCTGCCAGCAGCGCACGCTGTGTGCCCCACAGCGAAAGTCCCTTTCGGCGCACGTCGGCATAGCTTATCACCAGCGAGACAAGCGAACGCGCCGCGACGATCTCCAGTAGCGGAACTCCGCGACTTGCCACCAGCTTTACACAAGTTGCCATAAGCGCGAACCCCAGCGCCGACACCAACATATAGCGTGCGCCGGGTGGAATACCTGAAAGACGCGCGATCAATCAGTTTCACCACAGCGAGGGGCATTGGGCATACATTTATCCTGCTAGCACCTGTTTGGGGGTATATTACCGCTAAACCAGTTCATCGACGTTGCGGGGTCATCAGGAGGTTGCTGGAATGAGTCGAATCCTCGCCCTGTTTATCGTTGTATATGTAGTATTACTTCAATCCGGTTGCCGCGACCCGATTGGTACGCCGTGCATTATCGAGGGGACCGGCTTTACCGCCTCGCACAATTGCCGCGGAAAATGCCTCTACTACAATGCGGTCATTTGCCCCGATGGCCGCGCTGTGGTGCCTAAATTCTGTTCCGGAGCAACGCAGTGCGAGCCGGGAAGCTGTCCCGATGGGCAGGTATGCTACAACTACGATGATCCCTTCGATGAAAAAAATTACTGCATACCGGATGACCTGTGCGGCCCAATGTCATCAGAGAACCGCAGCGCGTGGGAACGCGAAGCACTATTGCGTGCGCAGAGCACGCGCGCGAAATGGGCGCGAAAGCGGCCAATGGCAACCAAGCCCGTGCAGGCGGAAGAGCCTTTATAGTCCTGCCGACGGCTTTCTTCGCCGCAGGTGAATTACTCAATCAAACAAACGAATGCGGTTTGCATTTATCCTGCGCGAAAAGTGTACCTGTGCATACGTACACTCTAAACATATTTTCAAAACTCACTACTATAGACATCGTGCGGTACGAACCAGCGTCACATCGACGGAATATCTTTACGGCGGAGTAACACCGCAGACAGCAATCACATCGCGCAATTGGAAAAGGGCCAGGAGCACGCAATGAGGCCCAGGGCGAAGCCTTGCCTGAAGAAACTGAAAAAGGCTGACGAGAGTGGGAAAGGAAGCAACCAATACAAAAAATTCAGGAGAATTTTATGACAGCAATCAACACAGCATTACAGGCATTGACTCTGGGTGAGACCCAGAGCTTCGCCAACCTGCAAATCACACCGCTGCTGAAGGCGACAGCAGGCACTGCGGATTACCTGACGCTTGCTGAAGCACAGGCATTGGGCCTGGCCATAGTCACCGAGGTTTCGGAATCGGGCAGTGTGCCGACGCTGTTACTGGAGAATAACGCCGACCAGGCAGTGTTCCTGCTGGACGGCGAGGAACTGGTGGGTGCAAAGCAGAATCGCATTCTCAACCTCAGCTTGCTGGTGCCGGCGAAAACCAGGCTCGAAATCCCGGTGTCCTGTGTTGAGCAGGGACGCTGGAGTCGCCGCAGCCGCGAGTTCGCCAGCACCGAGCGGACGCTCTTCAGTCGAGGGCGGGCGCGCAAGGCCCAGCGGGTGAGTGAGAACCTGCGCGAGAGCGGCGCGCGCAACGCCAATCAGAGCGAGGTGTGGGACGACATCAGTTACAAGATGGTGAATATGGCCGTGAACTCAAGAACCCAGGCTATGGCCGATGCGTATGATTTATTTTCAGGTTCAGTGGAGGAGTATGTGAAGGCTTTCCTCGCACTGGAAACCCAGGTAGGTGCCTGCTTTAGCATCAACGGCAAAATACGTGGCATTGAATTGTTTGACGTCAGTGAGACGTGTGAGAAGTTACTGCCTAAGCTGATTCGCAGTTATGCGCTCGATGCTATTGAGGAGCGGTTGGCGACCGATACCCCTGCCGAGCAGAGTGTTGCCGATTTTATCGCGGCAGTCGCAGCGGCATCGGCAGACAGCTTCAAAGCGCTCGGTGAAGGACAGGACTTGCGTCTGCGCTCCGATAGCGTTGCCGGTGGAGCATTGGCAGCCCGCGAGCGCGTGGTGCACCTGTGTGCTTTCAGTCACGCAACGCCGGTGGCTTGACTGGTGTCGGGCGGGGACTCAGTGCGATAGTCAAAGCTTGTGCACTTAGCAGGCCAACGTTCGCTCTGTTTCACCGTCCAAAAATGCTTTCAGGTGTCATTCAGGTTCATTTCAGGTTCCATGCCGATAATGCCGCGCTGAAAATGCGGCTGTACCCACCCAACCATCAATACGGCAATCTGTTATGAACAACTCTTTGTTAGTGAATACCCTAACCCGCTCGTTGGCCATTTTTCTTGGTCTTGTACTGCTCAATGCTTGCTCAGACAGTAACGACAACGGTGGCAGCGTGTCCCAGTCTGTTGGGAATGAAGTGGTGCTGGACCCCAACCTGGTGACTATTGCAGCAGGGGAAGGTTTCCAGACCCGGCTGATGGAAGCGCTGATCCAGGCCAAGCCGGGCAATATTATCGAATTGCCGGCGGGGGAGTTCACCCTCAATGCCAGCATCAGTCTGGATGTGGACAACGTAACCTTACGCGGTAAGGGGCTCGACAGCACGGTGTTGAATTTCGCCGGCCAAACCAGCGGGGGCGAGAGCGTATTGGTCACCAGTAACAACGTGGTACTCGAGGATTTCGCAGTGGTTGATGCGCCCTCTGATGGAATCAAGTTCAAATTCAGTAACGGTGTCACGTTGCGCCGTATGCGCGTGGAATGGACCTGCGGTCCCTGTGAGTCAAACGGTGCCTATGGACTGTATCCGGTGCAGACCGAGAACGTGCTGATCGAAGATAGCGTGGTGATTGGCGCCAGTGATGCAGGTGTCTACGTTGGCCAGTCTGACAAGATTATCGTGCGTCGCAATAGCGTCTCGTTTAACGTCGCAGGCATTGAGATCGAGAACTCAACGAATTCAGAGGTCTACGACAACACGGCAATCGACAATACGGGCGGCATACTTGTTTTCGATCTGCCGAACCTGTCGCGCGAAGGTACCCGCACTCGCGTATACAACAACCTGGTGCGCGGTAACAACACCGTAAACTTCGCGCCCAAAGGCAACATTGTTGGCGTAGTTCCCACAGGAACGGGCATGTTGATCATGGCGTTTTCGGATGTCGAGTTTTTCAACAATACCATCGAGGACAACCAGTCGGCTGCGGTGGTAGTGGTCGATTACGCTATCAGTGGGCTTAGCACCACTGACGTCGATTACGATGGCACACCGCGCCGCGTGTATATCCACGATAACAGCTACAAGAATAACGCTTACGAGCCACGTGACCTGGCGGGAGAAATTGCCGACATGTTCGCCTCGCAGGGCGGCGTACCCCAGATCGTCTATGACGGCATTGGTGAATCCGGTGGTCGTTTCGCAGACGCAGACCGCATCTGTATTCAGGAAGATCCGTCTGTGAGCCGCGGAATTATTTTTGGCGCCAGCGGCCCGAGTGTTGACCCGTCATACTTCGATTGTGCGCACGCATCGTTGCCTGCGGTGGTGCTGGATACTCCGGATGTCATTAGCGACGGTGAGCGCCCTTTGACCGACCAGGAAGTTGCCGACATCTGTACACCCAGCGGTGACAAGCCTAACTTTGCCGCAGTGGAAGTGAGCTGCGACACGTTGTCAGCCTACAACCTCTTTGCGGACAAGGCTGACCCGCGAGTAAACGCCAATACGGGTATTTACTACGACCTGATCACGCCGCTGTTTACCGACTACGCTCACAAGTACCGCTTTATCTATGTCCCGGAAGGCAAGCATGCGGCATACAACAGCAAGGAAGTCCTGGATTTTCCGGTGGGCACCATCATTGCAAAGACGTTCACCATGCCGCATGACTTCCTCAACGCGGCAGCGGGTGAGGAGCTTATTGAAACGCGTCTGCTGATCCATCGCAAAGACGGTTGGAAAGCGCTGCCATTTATCTGGCGCGCTGACGGCACTGATGCCGATCTCACTCTCGCCGGTGGCACGCGCAATGTCAGCTGGGTTCATACCGACGGCAGTAATCGCAGTACCGAGTACGTCATTCCCGACGCTAACAGCTGTAAAAACTGCCACAGCATGACACGCGCAGAGACTGGCAGTGGTGTAAATCAGGAAACTGTTATCGTACCTATCGGCCCGAAGGCGCGCTTCCTCAATGCCGACAATGTGTACGATGGCAAGATCGTCAATCAGTTGACACACATGGATGCGATGGGAGTATTGGCTGGTTTGCCGTCTGATCTCGCGGCGATCGAAACCGTGGCGGACTGGAAGGACTCCGCGGCGCCACTGGAAAATCGTGCCAAGGCCTATCTCGACATCAACTGTGCGCATTGCCACAACCCGGGCGGCTTCGCCAGCAACTCGGGTCTGTTCCTGGAATATTGGCGCCCTGTGGATACCACCTACGGCATCTGTAAAACGCCGGTCGCTGCGGGTGCGGGTTCAGGTGGACTGCAGTATGACATCGTACCCGGGGATGCCGATCAGTCCATCCTGCCCTACAGGATGAATTCGAACGCAGCGGACGTGCGTATGCCGGAGATCGGCCGCAGTATCGTGCATGATGAAGGAGTCGCTCTTATCCGCGAGTGGATTAACAGCCAGTCAGGACCTTGTGAGTAAGTCGACTGACAATGCGTCAGTACACTATAAAGGCCAGCTAAGCTGGCCTTTTTTATCGCAGTTTCATCCACTCGAGCGAGGGTATACCCTTAGTGCAGGGATTGATCCAGAGAGTGAGCTAGCGGTGCGGGTATTGCTGGTCGAAGACGACAGTCAGTTGGGGCAGACGCTCGAAGAAGCGCTGCGCCTGGAGCAGTATGCTGTCGACTGGTTGCGCAGCGGCGAACCTGTGCGCGCTGCCCTGCGCGCTACGCCCTACGATATTCTGATTCTCGACCTTGGGCTTCCCGGTGTTCCCGGCATGCAGGTACTGCGCCAGTTGCGCGCCGACAAACATACGCTGCCAGTGCTGCTGCTTACCGCGCGTAATACGGTGGTCGATAAAGTTGACGGTCTCGACTCCGGTGCCGACGATTACCTGACCAAGCCATTTGAAATGGATGAAGTCTTTGCCCGTATCCGCTCGCTGCTGCGGCGTGGCAGTGACCAACGAGTAAGTCGTCTGGAAGTTGCCGGCATCGCCCTGGACCCGGTGGAGAGGGTGGTTGAGTTTGCCGGCGAATCTCTGGATTTGACCGCGCGGGAGTTCGCCATACTGGAAATCCTGGTGCGCAAT
>JAWKZL010000010.1:0-97143 GCA_041396025.1 Halioglobus sp.
TGAACGTAGAGACTCATAGTTTCTCGCGCGAATCGTTAGAGCGATGAAGGGATGTTCATTGCCGCGTGTTTCTGCCCGGAAGCCAAAAACGCGGTATTAAACAACAATGCGATCAATATTTAAACAGGGGGCTCGCCATAATCAGCCAGCAATTTGTCTCAACCCAGTTGCGCAGATACCCATTCCGGCACCGCCTTTAACACTTCGGGTAGTGCCTGCACATCCGTGCCGCCGCCCTGAGCCATGTCGGGTTTGCCGCCACCCTTACCGCCCAGGCGATCAGCAAACTCCCGCATAAGATCTCCGGCTTTTATACGATCTGTCAGGTCTTTGGTCACTCCGGCCGTCAGTGCGATCTTGTCTCCGGTCACAGCTGACAACAGGATCACGGCGGTGCCGAGTTTGTTCTTGCACTGGTCGAGCGTATCGCGCAGCGATTTGGCATCGGCACCGTCCACATTGGCGGCCAATACTTTGATTCCCTGCACTTCCACCACGGCGGAAGTGAGGTCAGTACCGGCAGAGGAGGCCAGTTTTTGCTTTAGGCGACCAATTTCCTTCTCCAGTTCGCGATTCTCACTGCGCAGTGCCGCTACTTTTGCAGCGACGTTATCGGCGTTCCCCTTAACCGCTTCGCAAACCGCTGCCAACTGTGCCTCGGCATGATCGACCTGCGCCAGCGCAGCGCCGCCTGTCACCGCTTCGATACGCCGCACACCGGAGGCGACACCCGCTTCCGACACAATCCGCATCAAGCCGATATCACCGGTGCGCGCAACGTGAGTCCCACCGCACAATTCAACGGAGAAATTGTCTTCACCCATCGACAGTACGCGCACTTCATCGCCATACTTCTCGCCAAACAGTGCCATAGCGCCGGAGGCGATTGCCTCGTCCATCGACATCAGGCGGGTTTGCACCGGGGTGTTGCCGCGCACCTGTTCATTCACCAGCGTTTCGATTGTCTTGAGTTGCTCACGAGTCACAGCTTCAGGGTGCGAGAAGTCAAACCGCAGGCGCTGCGAATCTACCATCGAGCCCTTCTGCTGCACATGCTCGCCGAGCACGCGCCGCAGTGCAGCGTGCAGCAAATGGGTGGCACTGTGATTGAGGCGCGTGCGTTGCCGCACTTGTGCGTCGACCTGCGTAGAAAGCGTATCACCGCACTTCACGCTGCCCTGCAACACTTTCACATGGTGCAGATGTTGTTTGGCTAATTTGGAGGTGTTGGACACTTCCACCCGCAAGCCCTTGCCGGTGAGATAGCCGGTATCTCCTGCCTGCCCACCGGACTCGCCGTAAAAGGGTGTGCGATCCAGAACCAACACGCCGGATTCATCGGCATTGAGTACGGACGCTTCAGCGCCGTCGCGCAGTATCGCCGTCACCACGCCTTCACCTGTCAGGCTGTCGTAACCGGTAAACTCGGTACTGCCTTCCAGTGTGAGCACATCGTTATAATCCACTTTGAAACTGCCGCTGTCCTGCGAGCGTGCGCGTTGCTCGGCCATCGCAGCCTCATAGCCCGGCATATCCAGCGTGAGATCGCGTTCCCGCGCGATGTCATTGGTCAGGTCGGTGGGAAAGCCGTAGGTGTCATAGAGCTTGAACACCAGATCGCCGGGTATTTCCGTGCCCTTGAGCTGCGCCAGCGCCTCTTCCAGAATCTGCATGCCGTTGTCCAGTGTGCGCGCAAACTGCTCCTCCTCGGTCAGCAGCGCTTTCTCCACCTGTGCCTGTTGCATCACCAGCTCGGGATACGCATCGCCCATTTGCGCGGCGAGCGTGGCAACCAGTTTGTGGAAAAACGGCTTGCTCGCGCCGAGTTTATTGCCGTGGCGGATCGCCCGGCGAGTGATACGGCGCAGCACGTAACCGCGCCCTTCATTGCCGGGCAGTACGCCATCGGCAATCAGGAATGCACAGGAGCGAATGTGGTCGGCAATCACCCGCAGGGAGTTGTTCTGCAAGTCCGTCACCTGCAGCAACTGTGCTGCGGCTTTGATCAGCGCCTGGAACAGATCGATCTCGTAATTACTGTGAACCTTCTGCATCACTGCTGCGATCCGCTCCAGCCCCATGCCGGTATCCACTGACGGTTTCGGTAACGGGTGCAGTTCGCCGCTCTGGTCGCGGTTGAACTGCATGAACACCAGGTTCCAGATTTCAATGTAGCGGTCCAGGTCGTCATCCTTGCTGCCGGGCGGGCCACCGGGAACATGTTCGCCATGATCGTAAAAAATTTCACTGCAGGGGCCGCAGGGGCCGGTGTCGCCCATCTGCCAGAAATTGTCTTCATCGAGGCGGGAGATGCGGGCTTTGGGGAAGCCGATATCCTCAATCCAGATCTGCTCGGCCTCGTCGTCCGTCAGGTGTACGGTGACCCAGAGCTTTTCCGGCGGCAGACCGAGAGTCTGCGTGAGAAACTCCCAGGCGAAGCGAATCGCATCGCGCTTGAAATAGTCGCCAAAACTGAAGTTGCCGAGCATTTCAAAGAACGTATGGTGCCGCGCGGTGTAGCCGACGTTTTCCAGGTCATTGTGTTTACCGCCTGCCCGCACGCACCGCTGGCTGCTGGTGGCGCGCACGTACGACCGCGGCTCAGTACCCAGGAAGGTATCCTTGAACTGGTTCATTCCCGCATTAGTAAAAAGCAGCGTTGGGTCATTGCCCGGCACCAGCGAACTGCTGGCCACTCGAGTGTGCCCGTGCCGTTCAAAATAGGCCAGGAAGGCCTCGCGTATTTCTCCGGTCTTCATACTTCGTCTCGGTTATGAGGTGTGGGGCGCAAGCCAGAATCTGTAAAGCTGAATGTGTAACGCTGAATCTGTGAACCTTAAACTGTAAGCCAGAGTCAGCCCGCCATACGACCCTCGGCAAACGTTCTGCCGCCAATAATGTGCAGGTGCAGATGAAATACAGTCTGGCCCGCATCAGCGCCGTTGTTGACGATCAGGCGAAAGGCATCGCCCACGCCTTCCTGTGCTGCAATCTTGCCGGCTACGACCATCAGGTGCCCAAGCATATCCTTATCGGCCTCGGTCGCATCCACCAGCCGGGGAATGCCGCGCTTGGGGATCACCAACACGTGAACGGGTGCCTGTGGATTAATATCGTTGATGGCGATGCAGTGCTCATCCTCATAGAGGAAGTCACTGGGAATCTCACCGCGAACAATCTTTCCGAATACAGTATCTGACATGCCAGGCTCTACCCTTTATCCCTTTGCTCTAACCAAGTTTTTCATCAGCGGTAAGTTGCCGCGCTTCGCTTTCCAGCATGACTGGAATGCCATCGCGCACTGGATACGCAAGGCCCGACGCCTTACAGACCAACTCGTCCTTTTCCTTGTCGTACTCCACCGGCGCCTTGCTCACCGGGCAGACCAAAATGCTGAGTAGTCGTTTGTCGATCATCACTGTCACACGAATTTTAAGCGGGCGAGCATTATACGGGCTTTTTCAAGGCTTTGGCATGGGCGGCGCCAGCAATTGTGGGTCGATGCGTTCGCCGCGCCAGCTCATGCGCCAGTCCAGGTGGGGGCCGGTCGCACGACCGGTAGCACCCACTTCCCCGATCAAATCACCGGGTGCGACCTCCTGCCCCACTTCCACCAGCACTTTACTCATGTGCAGGAATGAGGACGAAAAACGATAGCCGTGATCGAGAATGACCGTACCGCCGGAAAAATACAGGTCTGGCTCTGCCAGTGTGACAATACCGGCAGCAGGTGCATGCACTGGTGTACCGGTGGGCACAGCAACATCGACGCCGTAATGCGGATTGCCCGCTGCGCCATTGTAGTAGCGCTGGCTGCCGTACACGCCGGAAATTGGCCCCAGCGCAGGCCACTGAAATCCGGCGAGTGCGCCCTCCAGCAAGTCAGCGCGCGCCAAGCGCTGTGCCTTGGCTGCGTCAACCAGCGCCTGCTCGCGCCGAATTCGCGCCAGTTGCTCGGGCGGCGGTGTCACTGTTTTCTGCGGCACGCCCTCCACACGCTGGATATTGTACTGGCGTCGCGCGATAGCCAGCGTCTGCTGACACGGCTGTGTCCCTTCGACAATCAGCTCCACTGAGGCGGGCGCGTCGCGACCAAATCCTGCAAAGGTCGTACCGTCCTCGAGCACGTCCAACTGTGTGCCGCCGAGGGTGACGCGACTGCCAGGAGCGACCCTTCCCCACACCAGTCCACCCTGGGTCAGGCTGCCCTGCAACACCACGCAGTTCTCCGTGGCGCGGCCAGGGAGAGCAACCACTACCCACAGACACAGCAGCAGCGTCACACTGCGGTATTTCAGTCCCTTCACGCATGCCCCCGATTCACTGGTTGATCCGACCCGACTTTCTAACAGTGGCAAGCCATTGAGTCCAGCGTCATTTTGTTCTGTGGTAACTGCGGCTAAGATACCTGCATGGGACGTTATAGACCACCGCGCCAGCGCGGCTCAAAATACATCACAGCGGAAGGCGAAAAAGCGCTGCGGGAGGAACTTCACCAGTTGTGGAAAGTGGAGAGGCCGACGGTTGCCGATGCGGTGCACGAAGCGGCCAAGAACGGCGACCGCTCGGAGAACGGCGACTACATCTACGGCAAAAGGCGCCTGCGTGAGATCGATTCCCGCGTGCGCTTTCTCAACAAACGCCTCGACGAATTGGAAGTGGTAGAGCGCACTCCCGCCGACACGCACAAAATCTTTTTCGGCGCATGGGTCACGCTGGAGGATGAAAGCGGCGAACAGAGATGCTGGCGCGTTGTGGGCCCCGATGAATTTGATCTGGCCAGCGGCAAACTGAGCATGGATTCCCCGCTGGCGCGCGCCCTGCTGGGCAAGCGGCTGGACGATGAGGTGCGGGTGCAAAGCCCCTCGGGGGAACAGGTCTACTACGTAACCGACATCCGCTACCAAAGCTGACAGTTAGACGCTGCGCGACCTCGGAGTATCCGCTGTAGAAAGGGATTCACTGCCTGCGGCGTCGATGCAGCCACCACATCACAGTGCCACTGATAGCGAGGCTGGCCACCAGCACACCCACAAAGTCCACCCACAGCACACCAAGCGGACCGAATACACGGCCGCTGTGCAGGTCGAGCAGCAGCCTCTCCCAACTCAACCACTGTTGTGGCGCGGGAATGCGATCGCGGATAGCTGCAGGCAATTGACCGGCAACGAGCTGGCGTATAACAGCACCGCCTGCGGGCGCGCGCGCGGCGAATTCCATCCGCTCCAGATCGGCCAATCGCCAATTGCCCTGGGTTTGCAGTGCAACATGGTTATCCAGCAAGCCGATGCCCTGCAGCGGGGTCGGCAATCCAGTGCTCGCTGTGGCCGATTCCACCAACTCGCCGCGGCGGGTGATCAGCAGCAACTCCTGCGCGCAGGCGGCCACCAGCAACCCGTCAGTGGCCACGGCTCCCACCAGTTCGCCGGCACAGGGTGCCACGTCGAGCGCATCGAGATACACACGGCCATCGCTTGCGCGAAACAACCATTGCTCACCCAACTGGATTGCAGGTAAGTTTGATGAAGGGTCACCGTAAGACTGCGCCAACCATGGCCAGTCGACGAAACGCCGGTCCAGTTGCAATGCCGTGGAGTGATTCAGCACGATGCCGCTCATCGCCAGCATCACCACGAACACGGCTGCCAACACACCAGCGCGTCGGTGCCAGCGCCACAGTAACCCCACCAACCTGGGGTAACGGCGCATCAGCCGCGCACCTGCGCATCCAACCAGACCGCCAGGCGTGCAACACGCTCCACAGCGCGCACCGAAAGTGTCGCGCCGGTAATGCCATCAATGGGTGCCGACAGATAGCCGTCGGCAGCAAGGGTCAGCCCGACGAACTGCCTGGTAAAGAACGGGTAGCGAATTTCCCAGCCGCGACTTTCACGAAACGCCAGCACATCGACCCGCTGGATACGTTGGCCAGAAACAGCGATGCCCAGCGTGATCGGCTTGTCCTTGCCGATGTCCTCCAGTATCCAGGCGGTGCTGTCACCCTGTTGCCAGTAGCGCAGGCGCAACGCCGCAGGAACCCAGCCGACCGCTGCCGCGGCGGCCGCACGCAGGTCATCAGTGAGCCACAAGGTGTGCATTTGTGGCTCCCCGTCGCCAAACGCCAGCTGCAGAAACTCGTCGCGCCCGAGATATTCCTCACCGGAAACGGAAAAGGCCGCCATCATCAGGATGGCAACCAGTCCGGGGCGGCAGCGCCGCAGCAGAAGTTGCGCGGCGGCCACTAGAAGCTCCAGCCCACCCCGAGGTTCAGACCATCCAGCTCGGCCTGGTCGTCGGGAGCATCCTGAAACTGGTAATCCACCTTGAACACCACATGCTCCTCCAGCCAATAGTTGAAGCCCATATCCCACTGGCCGAATTGCGTATCCCCTGCGCCACCCGCCTGGTTATCCCACTCGCTGTAGCGAGCGAAAACACCGAAGTCGCGCATCAGCAGCCACGAGGGTTCGATATACCAGCCCTCCTGCCGATCGGCGCCGGCCTGGATAGTGTTGATCGCATTGTCGATATCCCAGGACGCGGCGACCGCGCGCAGGCCGAAGGGCCCGTTGCGATAGGCAACGTGCGCCGAGTAGAGCATGGCGTCGACATCGTCCTGGTATTTACCCTGATAGATATCCTGCTGGTACTGGATGGTTGCACCCAGTTCCAGACCCGCCACACCGGTGAACTTCAGGTTCGCGGTATACGCAGGATCCGATGCATCGGCCTCTGAGACTTTCTGGCGTCCATCGCGGATTTTCCACTGCCCATCCTCGGCGTCCAGCTTCAGGCCAGAGGTAAAGGCGGTGTCGTAACTCCAGCCCGGCGCGAATTCGCCGCTCAACGCCACACCGCCCTCCCACCAGGTTGTGGGCAGGATGTTGCGCTCCACGTTGTTGCGCTCCACGCCATAGAATGTGTCGGGTTCGTGGGTCAGGTTGAGAATACCCACAGGTATCAGAAACAGACCTGCCTTCATCCGCATGCTGTCGTTCAGGTCATGCTCGATATACGCCTGCTCCAACTCAATTTCACCGTTCTGGTCGTCACCGGCGATAGCGTGCTCCAGTTCCACCTCGGAGAACATGCGCGTGGTGTCACTGAACTCGTGACCGAGATAGAAGACGAAGCGGTGAAAATCGATTTCGTCCTTGTCTTTTCCAGTGTCATTCTGGTCAGTCAGATTGTTGTAATGCATCTCGCCGTAGTTGCCAATCTGCGTGCGCTCGGTCCAGCTGGACGCCAGCGATTGCCCGCCCGCACTCACGCCCTGCTCGACGGCGCTGGCAGTGGCTTCGACCTTGACATTGGTTTCCTCGATCCGGGAGTCAGCCGAGGCGAGCTGCGCCTTAAGCGCTGCTATCTCGGCCTGCTGCTGTTGAATAATGGCCCACATCTCTTCCATGCTGGGCGTTGCACCCAACGCAGCGGATGCGCTTAGACCGAGCGACAACGCCGCCAATAATATCTTCATTCCTGTTATCTCCATGAGTGGCAACGCGCCACATTGCGATGGAGATAGTAATAGGAATGATTCTCATATTCAATGTTAAATGAGAATTTTTCTCATTTAAAAAGTGAATACCGCATTGCTTTTCGGGAACAGGACGCCACCGGGAATGTAGCCGTCGGTCGTGCACGGCTGAGACGGATCGCAGGTGTCGACAAAGCGCCCCACACCGTCAGGCTGCAGGAACGCGGCTTTCTGCGCCTGGGCGACGCTGCTTTTGCGCGGCAGGCTGTGCGGGTCCTCACCAAAATCCGGTTCGAACGGGGGTGTGTTGGTGATCGGCGGTGCAGCGGTACCACCGTGCTCGGCGCCACCGTCGACCGGCCCGTTATCCCAGACCGTCAGGACGGAGCTGGTTACATCGCCTGCAGGCACCGGCTGCAATGCGAAATAGGGGTTGCTGTCCGGATGTCGTCCCTCTTCCAGCGCGGGAACGCGCAGATACGCACCGATGGTGCGCGCCATCGCCTCTGCCGTCCACATACTCACCTGGTGATCGCCAAACGCCACCTGCAGCAGCACCGAATGCACGGGTGTATTGGGTAACGGGTGGTTCTGGATGTGGTAGGCGTAGCCGCTGGACTCGGCCCGATCCCACAGCATCTGCGCCATCGACAGCAGGAACCCCTGGTCCTTTACACTGGGATAGCCACCGCCGTCCGGGCCGGTGGTACTGCCGCTGAAAAAGAAGCTGTACGTTTCAAAATCGATGCTGCGACGCAATAGAAAGCTGTACCCCATACCCGGCACACCCAACACGCCGCGCGTCACATCCTGGATCACACCCATCAGCGCACCGCCGAGAATACCGCCCTGGCTGTTCCCGTCGTAGTACACATTGCTGTTGTCGAATACCGGTATATCGCCGGCGCGGAACGCCGGATCACTGCGCAACCCCATGTCGTGCTTCAGCAGTCGCGCCAGGTACATAAAGTTCAGCAGTCCCTGTTGCTGGCGATCGAAGAACGCGGGGAGCAAGCTGAAATCCTGCAGTGCCTGCACCGCATAGCCGATATCTTCTGAGGCAAACCCGCTCCAATCGCTGGCGCAGAACATCATCTGGTGCGTATCGGCCATGATATCGACGTTGTTGCCAGTGCCGCCTTTGACTTCATTGGCGCTGCCAAGCAAGCCGTGGCCGTAAAGCGAAGGCCGTGCCTGCGCCTTGGGCGGCTGGTTGAAATCCTCGGCCACTGAACGCGCTATGCGGCACACAAAATTCGCTTCAAACAGGTTGTTGCCGCCCATGCGGTCGGGCAGTCCGTCGTTGGGCGTATCGTAGAAGAAACCGGAACCCGGGCCGCCGGCATCGGAATTGAGGAAGTTGGGCACCATAAACGTACCGGAAATCTGGCGCGATATCTGCTCGTCCTGCCCATCCTTGCAGCCGTCGGTATCACAGGTGGCAAAATCGATGACTTCGTTCACACTGAATTGCGGTGCGGCAGCGCCCAGATCGGCAAACGCCTCGTCGCGAATGTGTAACAGACGTTCGGTGATATTCTCGACGCTGGCGATGTTGAAATCCCACGCCAGATAGAGCTCGTCGCGTGCGACGCCTGCGTCCTCAAGTTGCGTGAACATCTCCTCCATGGAGGCGCGTCGGGCTTCAATCGCATCGTTGTCAGTCAGCGTTTTGTCGCGAAACGCCCGAAACACCTCCGGTGCCTCAAGCAACTCGCCGCTGGCATCGCGCAGGTTGCGCAACACGACAATATAGCGCTCGCCGCGTTCAAACTGCACCATGGGACGCACTATAAACGCCTGCTCTGCCGGGTCGTCGGTGTTGGCGTCCAGTTCAGAGAAAATCAGGTGGCGCTCACCGGTTTTGGCGCGAATGACCATCACCGGCGAATCCGCTTCCAGTGAACGCGACAGGTCGGTGATGCGCGGCGCACCGGTTTTATCGAGATCGATGCCCGGCACCTGGGCAAGAATCATCTGTGAGGGTGAGAAACCGTCATTGCGATTGAATTCCGCCGTATCCACCGGCACACCCTGTTTGTTCACCGGCATGGAGGCAACCGACAAATGCACCCGCCGCCCGGTGACGGTGCTGTCGTCGGCAACGGTAAATACGCTGCTGGGCCAGGGGAACATGCAATTCACGGCATCCAGAATTTCACAGCGATCGGCGTTGGGCGTGTCGATGCTGACCGGCGCAGGTGCCGTGTCATTGTTGTTGTCGTTGCCGTCGGAACACGCCGCGATGGCCAGAGCCAACGCCATTGGCAGCAGTGTTCGCACAGTGATTGAAATTGGCATCCGGAACTCCGCAATGTTAGTCAATTTTTATGGCTGTATTCTAGGCAGAACTGCAGCACTTGGCGAGCCCATATGGCCGCTTAATAACTCCCGCTACTGCGCGGCGGTCAGCGCAGCGCGGCATAGATGATATTCTCCAGTTGCCCCCGGAAATTGAACGTTCTGGACGGAATCAGCTGCGTCATAAATATCACCACCAGCTCCTCCACCGGGTCCACCCAGAACAGCGTACTGGCCAGCCCACCCCAGAAGTAACTACCGGTGGAGCCGGGATAGCCATTGCATACCGGGTCCAGCTTGCTGGCAAAACCCAGGCCAAAGCCGACACCGGAATAATCGGATTCGCTGAACCCACCGGTGGCCATTTCGGTCATCGGCACGCCACCGGGCAGGTGATTGCGCGTCATGAACGCCAGCGTACGCGAGCCGATGATCCGTGTGCCGTCGAGCGTGCCGCCACCGAGCAACATCTGGCAGAAGCGGTAGTAGTCACCCACGGTGGATATCAGGCCGCCGCCGCCGGAGTAAAAACTACGGTTGGCGAACTCGCTGGCCTGGCCATCATCACTGAGTTCCATTTCCTTTTTCAGGTTGCGTTGGTAGCACGAGGCGAAACGCGCCACCTTGTCTGCTTCGATCGAGAAACTCGTGTCGTGCATACCCAGCGGCTGAAAAATCACTTCATTCAGGTACTCCGGCAAGCTTTTGCCGCTGATCACCTCCACCAGGTAACCCAACACATCCGTGGCGACCGAGTAGTTCCAGCGCTCCCCCGGGGAAAACTCCAGCGGTAGCTGTGCCAACTGGTCGATCATGTCCTGCAGGGTATAGCCGGGCCGCACCAGGCCCACCTGCAGTTTACGGTAGGCATAATCGATATTGGTGGCGCGCAGGAAATCGTAGGTGAGCCCTGAGGTATGTGTGAGCAGGTCGCGCACCGTCATCGGCCGCTGGGTACGCCGGGTCTCAAACAAGGGGAATGAACCGGCGCGCCACACGCGCAGGTCGCGCCAAGCGGGGATAAAGCGGTGCACAGGGTCCTCAATCGACAACAGGCCGCGCTCTACCAGGGTCATCACGGCCAGCGAGGTAATCGGTTTGGACATGGAATAAATGCGCAGGATGCTGTCTTCAGTCATCGGCGTACCGCGTTCCACATCGCGATGCCCCTGAATATCGAGATAGCAGGCCTGCCCGCGACGCGCAACCAGCGTAATACTGCCGGGAATCTTGCGCGCACCGACATAGCGTTTGTCCAGGTGTTCATGCACCCGGGCTAATTGCCCGCTATCAAGCCCAACCGATTCCGGTGATACGAGTTCCAGCACAGCAGCATCCTCAAGAAGCGTTAAAGGTGGTCAGTGATACCTGCGCAGGCAGAAAAAGGCAAGCACAGCGACAGCGCCACGGCACACTTGCAGCGTTCAGGACGCACTACAACCGTGTTGCCGGTCCACTGACTATTTATTGCTCGCTGGCGGCCTCTCTTGCTACCATCGCACCTTGCACGACTACCCGCAGTATCACCCTGTTTTTTGGCTTGCCACGGAGCACCCATGAGCCGTCCGTCCCTGTTTGATCTGGAAAACCACGACGATTTTATCCAACGGCATATCGGACCGACGGTGCAACAGCAAACGGCAATGGCGCGCGCCATTGGCTACGACAACCTCGACGCGTTGATCGATGACACTGTGCCCGGCGCTATCCGGCGGGAACAGCCCATGCAACTGCCGGGCGCGCAAACCGAGCAGCAGGTAATTGCGCGGCTGCGCGAGATGGCCAAACGCAATACAGTGAACCGCTCTTTCATTGGTACCGGTTACCACGACACCATCACCCCGCCGGTGATTCAGCGCAACGTGCTGGAAAATCCCGGCTGGTATACGGCGTATACCCCGTACCAACCGGAGATCTCGCAGGGTCGGCTGGAGGCGTTACTGAGTTTCCAACAGATGATTCTCGATCTCAGCGGTATGGACCTGGCCAGTGCTTCAATGCTGGATGAAGGCACGGCAGCCGCTGAAGCGATGACCTTGTTGCAACGTGTGAACAAGAAAAACCGCAGTAATACGTTCCTGGTAGCCGACGATTGCCACCCACAGACTATCGCGGTAGTGAAGACGCGCGCCAAGGCGCTGGACATTGACGTCATCGTGGGCAGCCCCGGCAAACTGCTGGAAAACAACGAAGCGTTTGGATTGCTGCTGCAATACCCCGGCACCTACGGCCATCTGGAAGATATTTCACCACTGATCGACAGCGCACACGCGGCCAACACGCTGGTGGCGGTCGCCGCCGATATCATGGCACTGCTGCTGGTGAAATCGCCGGGCGCGATGGGCGCCGATGTCGTGCTGGGCAACACCCAGCGTTTTGGTGTGCCGATGGGTTTTGGCGGCCCGCACGCAGCCTATTTCGCCACGCGCGATGACTACAAACGGTCGACTCCGGGGCGCATCATCGGAGTATCGATAGACCGACGCGGCAATCAGGCCTTGCGCATGGCGATGCAAACACGCGAGCAACACATTCGCCGTGAGAAAGCCACCAGCAATATCTGCACCGCGCAGGCGCTGCTGGCGGTGATGGCGGTGTTTTACGCGATGTACCACGGGCCCAAGGGGTTGCGCCGCATTGCCACGCGCATCCAGCGACTGACCTGCATTCTCGCCAAAGGGCTGGAAGAGCACGGTTTTACGCCTGACAACGCACACTTCTTCGACACACTCACGTTCACCGTGGGTGAGCGACAGCAGGCCATAGTGCAGCGCGCACTGGAGCGCGGCCTGAACCTGCGCATCATCGGGGCTGATCGCCTTGGTATCGCGCTCGATGAAACCACCTCTGAGCACGACATAGCGGCGCTGTGGGAAGCGTTTACCGGCGACACTACATTGCCTGCAGTAGCGCATATGGATGAAAAGGTGCGCGAAAACGCCGGTGTTCCCGACCAACTGCTGCGCGCCATCGACTACCTGCAACACCCGCTGTTCAACAATTACCATTCGGAAACCGAGATGTTGCGCTACATGCGCTATCTGGAAGACAAGGACATCGCACTCAATCGTTCGATGATTCCGCTGGGCAGTTGCACGATGAAGCTCAACGCCACCACCGAGATGCTGCCAGTGACCTGGCCTGAGTTTGCCGCGATTCACCCGTTCGCACCCGCTGAACAGACAAGCGGCTATCACGCCATGCTGGCAGAATTGGAACGCATGCTGATTGAGTGCACCGGCTACGATGCAATCTCACTGCAACCGAACGCCGGCTCCCAGGGTGAATACGCCGGTTTGCTGGTGATCCGCCGCTACCATGAAAGTCGCGGCGACACACAGCGCGATGTCTGCCTGATCCCCTCCTCCGCTCACGGCACCAACCCGGCGAGCGCCGCACTGGCCGGTATGCGCGTGGTCATTGTCGATTGCGACGCGCTGGGCAATATCGACATGCAGGACCTGCGCGCAAAAGCGGCGCGCCACACCGACGACCTCGCCTGCATCATGGTTACCTACCCCTCCACACACGGCGTGTTTGAGGAATCCATTATCGACGTGTGCGCAATCGTGCATCAGCACGGTGGGCAGGTGTACGTTGACGGCGCCAATCTCAATGCGCTGGTAGGCATCGCTGCACCGGGGAAATTTGGTGCCGATGTGTCGCACCTGAACCTGCATAAAACATTCTGCATTCCGCACGGCGGCGGCGGACCGGGCATGGGCCCGATTGGTGTCGGCGCACATTTACAGCCCTTCTTGCCCAGCCATCCGATAGCGCCGGTTATCGGACTCAACCCGGACAATGACGTGGTGTCTGCCGCTCCTTACGGCAGCGCGTCGATTCTGCCGATCTCCTGGGCGTATATCGCACTGATGGGCGGGGAAGGCCTTGCGCACGCTACCAAGGTAGCGATCCTCAGCGCCAACTACATCGCGCATCGCCTGAAGGAACACTATCCGGTGCTGTATACCGGCAGCAGTGGCAACGTAGCGCACGAATGCATCCTCGATATCCGCCCTATCAAGGAAGCCAGTGGTATCTCCGAAGAGGATATCGCCAAGCGTTTGATCGACTACGGCTTTCATGCGCCGACCATGTCGTTCCCGGTAGCCGGCACTTTGATGGTGGAACCCACTGAATCAGAGTCTCTGGCGGAGCTGGATCGCTTCTGCGATGCAATGATTGCCATACGCGCAGAAATCGACGCTGTGCAAAACGGCGTGCTCGATGCGAAAGACAATCCGCTGACCAATGCGCCACACACCCTGGCCGATGTCGCCGCCAGCAACTGGGAACACCCTTACGATCGCGAACAGGCTGCGTATCCAGTAGCGTCACTGCGTCGCTACAAATACTGGGCACCGGTGAACCGTGTGGACAACGTGTACGGTGATCGCAACCTGTTTTGTGCCTGTCCGGCGATAGACAGTTATCGCGATCAGGAATAAAAGGAAGCACGCACTCGGTCGAAGGTGCAGAATTTCCGTTTTTATGCCACCGTAAATGTGGCACATTGAGCATCAATAATAGCGTTCTCCCGGGCATCACCGCCCATGGGAAGAACATTGATGGGGCCATCCGGAAGAGCGGAATGACAGGCATGCTTAGAATTGCGCTTTTCGTACTGTTAACTCTGTCCGGCGCTGCGATGGCCACAGATGTTAAAACGCTGGCCAGTCTCGCACCGCAACTCAAACCTGCCATCATCAACGAGGCGCTGGGCGCCGTAGAATGTGCACGCCAGTTTGGCATCGGCAATAGCGCCCGCTACCTGTCGGTGATTGATTACACCCGCTCCTCGCAATTGCCGCGCTTGTGGGTGTTTGATATGAAAAAGCAGACACTGAAGTACGAAGAATACGTAGCCCATGGCAAAGGGTCGGGTGAGGATGTACCCACACAATTTTCCGACCGTGAAGGCAGCCACCAGACCAGCCTTGGCCTGTTTCTGACGGATACGACCTACGAGGGTGGTCACGGACTGTCACTGCGCCTGCACGGACTGAACCGCGACCTCAACCAGAATGCTTTCGACCGACTGATCGTTATGCACGGGGCACCCTATGTGAATCCCAAGCTGGCTGCCAGCCTGGGACGACTTGGGCGCTCATGGGGATGTCCGGCGGTGCGCACCGAAGTTGCCCAGCCGATGATTGATCTGCTCAAGGAGGGTCAGTTCATTTATGCCTATGGCCCTGGCATTGAGCAATCCACTGATTGCCAGTATGAAAAAATCGCAATACCACCGACGTTGTTGACCGCACAGCGCACTCCATCCTGATCGCGCCTATCTCCCACCGACAAACTGCAACCGTCAATTCATCTGCTATTATTCCCGTGCTTTCAACGACGTCCCGTCGGACGAACTCTGGACCATTGCAATGACAAAATCGCCACTACTGTTTCTGCTAGCAGCACTGCTCTGCGGCTGCGACTCCAATAATTCCAATTCCTCTGCGACAGATGTAGCGACAACCCAGGTTGACGCCGGCGTACTGCGCCTGCAGGTTACTGCCTCGCCCTGGGCGATGCATTTCGTGGACGACGCGGGCGACGAAATATTGCGCGAAGTGACAGACACAACCAGCGGCCGAGTTGGCGCCCTGGGCATTTTCCCCGGACCACCAGCGCCTGGCAGCGGCGCACAAGCGGCGCTCGATCCACTGGTCATGGGTGAACCGTCAGTACCGCCGGAACGCGATCAGGGCTGGGTGCGCGCAACCGAACTGCGATCATCATCGATGGACGGCGACACCTGGGTAGGCATCGTCGCGACCACCGATCCGGCGTGGACACTGGAAGTACGCGCGCGTGCCCAGAGCGAAGGCGTTATCAGCGTTTCGGTCAGCGCGAATGGTGGCACGGTGCAGGCATCGGGTATTTCTTTTGCCGCCAGCGATGATGAACGCTTCGTCGGTTTCGGCGAGCGCGGAAACGCCGTCAACCAGGCCGGCAAAGTGCTGGAGAACTACGTTGCCGAAGGCCCTTATCAAGACTCTGAATACGCGCTGATCAATCTGCTGGTACCGCGCCCGGGTGTCCGCTGGCGGCCCGACACGACGTACTTCCCCGTACCGTGGTTGCTGTCTTCGCGCGGCTACGGTGTGCTGCTGGACAACGATGAAATCAGTTATCACCAGCTCGCCATCGATGGCAGCGAGCGCTGGTCGATGGAAGTGGAATCTGCGCAGCTGAATTTTCGCGTGTTCGCCGGGCCGCAGCCGGCCGATGCGCTGCGGCGATTTACACAAGTGCTGGGTACACAGCCGCATGACTACGCGCCATGGTTCTTCGGCCCGTGGGTGCAATCGGACAGCGATGCGCGTATCGACGAAATGCGCGCTGCCGATGTGCCCACCTCAGTGACTGCAACCTATACCCATTACCTGCCCTGCGGTTCACAGCGCGGTAACGAGGATGCCCAGCGTGAACGCACCGCCGCGCGCAACGCCGCAGGCACGGCCGTGCATACCTATTTCAACCCGATGATCTGCGTGGACTACAAGCCAGAATTTGATATCGCCGAGAGCAACAACGCGCTACTGAAAAAAGGCGACGGCGAAACCTACATTTACGACTACCAGACATCGCGCACCTTCGCGGTCAGTCAGTTCGATTTCAGTTCTCCCATCGGTATTGACGCATACCGCACACTCACCGACGAGGCGATCGCGCACGGCTACGAGGGTTGGATGGAAGACTTCGGCGAGTATACACCGCTGGACGCGGTATCGGCGGATGGCGTCACCGGCACCGCGTTTCACAATCGCTACGCGCGCGACTATCACTGTGGCGTAGCCGCGGCCACCTCCGACGCAGGCAAACCACTGGCGCGTTTCGTACGCTCCGGCTGGACCGGCTCTGCTGCCTGCTCGCCTATCGTGTGGGGCGGAGATCCAACGGTGAGCTACGGCTTTGACGGACTGAAGTCCTCGCTGTACCAGGCACTGTCGATGGGCACATCCGGCGTCGGCCTGTGGGGTTCCGATATCGGCGGCTTCTTTGCGTTCCCGCCGAACACACTCAACGGCGATCTGTTTGACCGCTGGATCGAATTCGGTGCGCTGTCAGTGGTGATGCGCAGCCAGAAAGACGGACTCGCGCTCGGAACCGCACCGAGACCGCAACCCTGGGATGACGAGCACATCGCACTGTGGCGCAAGTACGCCAAACTGCATACACAGTTATATCCCTACCTACAGGCAGCGGCAGAGGACTACTACGCTACCGGCATGCCGATCATGCGCCACCATCTGCTGACCAATCCCGACGACGCGCAAGCACATGCGCGTGACGACCAGTACCTGTTTGGACCGGATATCCTGGTTGCGCCGGTAGTGGAAGCGGGCGCTACCGAGCGCTCGTTGTATCTGCCAACCGGCAAGTGGATTGAATGGTGGCGTTCTGTTGCGTATACAGAATCCGACGGCAGCTTTTCGTTGCGTGCGCTGCGCTTGCACACCGGCGGTTCTGACATCGTGGTAGACGCGCCGCGCGATGAGATTCCGCTGTTCGTGCGCGCCGGTGCCATCATTGCACTGACTGCACCACAGGTGTACACACTGGCCGAACACGGGGCAGGAGATGACTCAGTGGTCCGGCTTACCGATCTCGCCGACCAACTGCATTTGCTGGCATTTCCGCGCGGCACCACCAGCGGTAAATATTTCGACACCGGCAGTTACACCAGCCAGGAATCCGGCGGCAGTTGGACATTGACCGTCGATGACCCCGTGCCGCGCTTAGTGAGCCTGCAGGCCAACCTGCAGTCGCTGGAATCACCCTTCACACCGTGCACGGTACGCAGTGGAGATGACAAACCGGATGATTACATCTTCTGGCACTATGATGCCGAAACCGGTGTACTGAACGCCACCTTCCCCAGCGACGCGGGCGCGCTCACGGTTGAAGAATGCTGAAGATACAGCGGGCGCGCTGAATTCAGCATCGTCGACGACAGTGTGTTGGCCTTGATAATCAGGAGTGCTATCGTGGCGCTTCAATAACAAATCGACAACTCAGTATGCGTCTTGTCTTCTTTTCCTTTTTGCTGCTGCCGTTGCTAGCTGCGTGTGATAGCAGCAACAACACATCGGAAGATCAAACCTCGGTTGATCCAGCATTGGCCTTTGTGTCCTATGTAGCAGAGCCTCAACCGCGAGGTGGGCTTTGTGACGATAGCGTGGATGTCAATGCGCCAATCATCGTAAATGGCTTCGGATTCAATACTTCCAATACGCGTAACCAGACCTCCTTGATCGACTCCAGCAATGTCGATCAGTTGACAGTGAATTTCCTGCACGCCGGGGCGAACCTGAAGGAGAAACGCGGGGCACCGGCAGTAACCGCCCAGGTCATATTTATGACGTCCGGGCGACAGTTGCTCGCACTCAACCGACTCTCAGGTTGCCAGTATTGGTCTTTCACTACACCCAGCACCGGTGGTGATTTTCGCTCCGCCTCGATCGTGTTTGCATCAAGCACAGAATCCTCTCCCGCAATGGTGTATGCAGCAGATTTTAACGGCTACGTGTACGCCTTGAATGCGGCAAGTGGCGAAGCGCTTTGGCAGAAATTTGTCGGCACCATCCCCTTCTTCCATTTTGTCACCGGCGGTATGCAGTACGACGAAGGCAAACTGTTTGTACCGGTATCCAGCAAGGAAGTGCTCGCCACGCTGGTCTATCCTGGCGCCTGTTGCATCAGCCACGGCATGCTGGTTGCACTCGATGCAGCGAGCGGTGACCTGCTGTGGCAATACCACACCACCGCAGATGCACTGGAAACAGTGCAACCCGGAGCGCGCATCGGTCCCAATGGCGCGCCGGTATGGGCCACACCCACTCTGGATAAAAAGCGCCGCGCAATCTATATCGGCACTGGAGAAAACTACACTGAACCGGCAACCGCCACCTCAGATTCCATCATCTCACTCGACATGGACAGCGGCAAAGTGAACTGGATTTTTCAGGCGCGGGAAAACGATACCTGGAACGGCAATTGTGAAATCCCCAATTCGCTGCGCTGCCCGGTACCGCCAGGCCATGATTTTGATTTCGGGGCGGCACCCATACTGCTCGATGATGGCGACACCTTGATCGCCGCGGACAAGGGCGGTGTGGTGTATTCGATCCAGGCCGCGAGCGGCGAACTGAACTGGAAGAATAGAGTGAGCCAGGGCTCTACCCTCGGCGGTATCCACTGGGGCATCGCGGTGGATGAGCAGCGCGTTTATGTCGCCGCTACCGATTTCCACATCGATAAAGCCACCGGTAATCTGGCAGAGTTGATACCCGGTGCTAAACCCGGCATCTACGCACTAAATCTGCGCAGCGGAGCCGTCGAATGGGAGATTCATCCTACGCATGTGTACGAAGGATTGACCAGCGACTCTCTCTACTCAGCCTCACTGACAGTGAGCAACGATCTGCTGTTTGCCGGTTCGCTGGACGGCATTGTCAGGGCATTTGCTACGCGCGATGGCGCACAACTCTGGTCGCTGGATACCGCAATCGAATTCACAGATATCAATGGCGTGAAAGGCAATGGCGGAACCATCGATTCGGTGGGCGTAGTGATCTCCGGCGACGGCCTGTTGATCAATTCCGGGTACAACACCTTTCAGAGTGTCGACGGTCGCTACCAGGCCGGGGCGGGCAATGCCTTGTTTGTACTGAAATTACAGCCGTAGATCTGGAGCACCTGCATCAGGAGATGCCATGTCGCAAATTCTCGCGCAATCGCTGACGCTGCCGTGCGGCGCAGTACTACCCAACCGCATCGCCAAGGCCGCTATGACCGAAGGCCTGGCCGACCCCCATGGCGTGCCCACGCCGGAACTGGAACGGCTCTACGGTCTGTGGAGCGATGGCGGAGCGGGTCTGCTGCTGAGCGGCAATATTCAGGTAGATGGCGATCATCTGGAACGTCCGGGCAACGTGGTGATCGAGCGTGAAGCGAACGACGCAATGCAGGCTGCCTTGTCGCGCTGGGCACAGGCAGCAACGCGTAATGGCAACCACTTCTGGGCCCAGATCAGCCACGCCGGAAGACAGACGCAACGCAATATCAACACGCATCCCAAAGCGCCCTCTGCAGTCAAAGTAGGACTGCCGGGCGGGCAGTTCGGCGAACCGATTGCATTGACCGTGCCGGAGATCGAAGAAATCGTCCGGCGTTTCGGTGTCTGCGCCGCCGCCGTTAAAGCCGCCGGCTTTACCGGGGTGCAGGTACACGCCGCCCACGGTTATTTACTGTCGCAGTTCCTCAGTCCGCGCACCAACCACCGCACCGACCAGTACGGCGGCGATCTCGCCAATCGCGCCCGCCCGCTGCTGGACTGCGTGACAACAGTGCGCGCAGCGGTGGGCCCCGACTTTCCGGTGGCCGTCAAACTCAACAGCGCCGATTTCCAGAAAGGTGGTTTCGACTTTGAGGACAGCCTGCAGGTTGCGCAGTGGCTGGAAGCCGCCGGCATCGATCTGCTGGAGATTTCCGGCGGCACCTACGAACAACCGAAGCTGCTGGGCGTGCGGGGCATTGAAGAGGAGGAGCAACAGACAGTCGCGACATCTACGCTCATGCGCGAAGCCTACTTTGTTGATTTTGCGCTGGCCATGCAGCAAAAAGTTTCTATCCCACTGATGGTGACCGGCGGCTTCCGCCAACGCGCCGCGATGGAGCAGGCGATCAGCGCCGGCGGTGCCGACATCATCGGTCTGGGAAGGCCGCTGTGCGTGGTCACCGATGCGCCCGCCCGGCTACTCGCCGGAGAAACAGAACTGCCGCGCTACGAGGCGCAGCTGGCAATGTTTCCGCCGTGGCTGTCGTTTCTCAATCGCAGTAACACGCTGCGCACAATAGGCAGCTTTGGCGTGCAGTACTGGTTCTACGCGCAACTGGACTCGCTGGGTCGCACCGGTGCGGCGCAACCGCAGCGCAGCGTGTTCAGTGCCACCCTGGACGTCATGGCACAGCAGCGACGCTGGATCGCTGCACGCAAGCGGCGCTGATCACCATACTGCGGCACACACGGTGAAAACGGCACTCGCCGATACCTTTGAACGCCTGGATACCCTGCTGAGCGAGCATCGACAGTGGTGGCAGTTCCAACCCTTCCATACGCGCAACAGCCGCTGGGAGTCGCAGGCACCCACGCTGCATAAGCGGCTGATGCAACTCTCGCCGGACCAATTGGCGTGGCTCACTGTCGATGCGCAGCAGCGACGCGACTTTTTGCAGCACTGGCTACCGGTGGTCGACGAACTCGAACAGCTATGCCAGCTGCCGCAGCTGCAGGGACGCACTATCGCGCACGATGCGCATCTGGAGCACGGCATTGGCGGCCGCAAGTGGGCTCAGGTCATCGCGTTTGCCGCGCTGGTACCGGCACAGCAACCCATCGTGGAATGGTGCAGCGGCAAGGGGCATCTCGGGCGCGTACTGGCCGCCAATGGTGCAACGCAGGTCAACAGTCTGGAACGCGAGGCGGCACTGTGTCGCTCGGGTGAGGCGCTGGCAAACCGCGCCGGCGTGGCCATGACATTTCACCAGCGCGATGTCCTGCGCGATGCACTCGACGGACTGCTTCGCGCCGACAGCCACTGCGTCGCGCTGCACGCCTGTGGCGAACTGCATATGCACTTGCTGCAACAGGTCGTGGCACACCGTGGGCTCGCTATTTCCGTGGCCCCGTGCTGCTATTACCTGTTGCCACAGGACAGCTACACGCCGATGTCCACTGCTGCACAGCGCAGCGAGTTGCGCCTGAGCAAATCGGACCTGCACATTCCGTTGCGCGAGACTGTCACCGGCGGCGCACGCGCACGCCGTTGGCGTTCACAGGAGCTGCGCTGGCGGCTGGCATTTGATTGCCTGCAGCGCGAGCTGCGACAACAGGACGTCTACCTGCCGCTGCCCACCATTGCACGCCATTTACTGGGCGGCAGCTTCGTGGATTTTATCCACTGGGCGTTACGCAACCGAGGCCTGCCAGCGCAGCGCATTAGGCAACCGGATAAATACCTGCAGCAGGCAGAGGCGCGACTGCCAGCGATTCAGCAGATGGAACTGGTACAACAAGTATTCCAGCGTCCGCTGGAGCTGTGGCTGGCGCTTGATCGCGCGCTGTACCTGCAGGACAACGGCTACTGTGTCAGTGTCGGGGAGTTTTGCGCCAGGCAACTGACACCGCGCAATATCCTTATCCAGGCCACACGCCGACACGCGGCCTGAGCAGCGCGCGCAGGCAGGGTGCCGACAAAACTTGATCCAGATCATGCAGTGAGAGTATTAAAACAGTCAGTCCTGTTTGTTTGCGTCGGCTGTCAGTATGATTTTGCCCTGACACCCAGACAGACATCCGGAGACTGCCGGTCATGGCGAAAAAACCTGTAACCACACCCGATGCCACAATCCTGGCGCGCTCCCCGGGACCCTCCTACCAGGATCTCCTCGACCAGGAGGTGAACCCGGTACCTGATTGCCTGCGGGAAAATACCAATCCCTACCTCGGATCGGAAGAGTTATCCGTGGATCGCTACCTGTCGCGGGAGTTCCATGAAAAGGAAGTCGAACACGTGTGGCAGCGCACCTGGCAGGCTGTCTGTCGAGAAACCGAAGTGGCGGAGCCCGGCGATACGCAGGTCTATGACATCACCCGCTTTTCCATCATCGTTACGCGCACCCACGCAGGGAAACTGAAAGCTTATCGCAACGCGTGCCTGCATCGCGGCAGGGAGCTGGTCGATGCCAATGGCAACTATGAAAAGTTTCGCTGCCCCTATCACGCCTTTACCTGGAGCCTGGAAGGTGAGTTCAAGTGGGCGCCGTGTAAGTGGGATTTCCCCCATATCAAGGACGAAGATTTCTCTTTGCCTCAGGCACAGGTGGATACCTGGGGCGGCTGGGTATTCATCAACATGGACCTGGAAGCACCTTCACTACAGGAGTACCTCGGCGTGCTGCCCAGCCACTTCGAACGCTGGAAGCCGGAGAACGGCTACAAGATGGTGCATGTAGAGAAGGTCATTCCCTGCAACTGGAAAGTCGGCTGGGAGGCGTTTATCGAGTCCTACCACGCGCTGGCGACTCATCCACAGATCTTGCCCTATACCGAGGATGCCGACTCGCAGTATGACGTCTGGGGCGACCACATCAGTCGCACCATTACCGCGTTGGGCGTTCCCAGCTTTCACCTGAAGGATATCTCAGATCAGGACGTGGTCGATACCATGCTGGGCGTATCCGCCATGGTCGCCAGACCGAACCATGCGGTGGTGCCCGAAGGAATGACTGCGCGCGAGTATATCGCCCAGCTCAATTCCGAGGAATTCAGCAAAAATCATGATCGGGAGCTGGCCAGTTTTGCCACCAACGCCGAGCGTATGGATTCCATTCTGTACTCGATCTTTCCCAACTTCGCACCGTGGGCAGGCTTCCACCCCAATATCACTTACCGGTTCCGTCCCAACGGGGACGACCACACTACAGCGCTGATGGAGATTATTGTTATCAAGCAGCTACCGACGGGCGCGGAGCGACCCAAGGACGTTGCGGTGCGACGCCTCGGCGACGACGAGCTGTTTTCACAGGCACCCGAGCTCGGTGAAAGCCTGGGGACCATCTTCGACCAGGACCTGTTCAATATGCCGAAGATTCAGAAGGGCATGCACAGCATCAAATCCCGGAAGCTGGTACTGGCAAACTACCATGAAGTGCGTATTCGCCATTTTCACCAGACCCTGGACAAATACATCAACGGCGAAATCTAGCAACGCTCCCTCTTGCCTAACGAACGGGTTACCAGCTATGAATAAGTGTCCTGCTGACTTCAATTTCTTCGATAAGGACGTCCTGAACTGTCCCTATGAATTCTACCGGGTGCTACAGGAACAGGCGCCTGTGTACCAACTGCCAGATACCAATATCTATATGGTCAGCCGCTACGCGGATATCAAACACTTGCTGAAGGATACCCAGGCGTACTCCAACAACTTCAACCATCTGTTGAAAGGGCCGGAACCGGCTCCGGAGGTAACCGCAATCTACGCCCGGGCCTGGCAGCCGGTCGATACCCTGATCACCGCCGATCCGCCGCGACACAAGACCTATCGCGCGCTGGTTAACAAGGTATTCAACGCCAAACGCGTGGACGCCATGGAAGACTACATGACACGCATTGTGCATGAGCTGATAGACAGCTTTATCGCGCGCGGCGAATGCGATTTTATCAGGGAGTTCACCACGCCGCTGCCGGTGTATGTGATCGCTGATCAGTTGGGCGTTCCACGCAAGGACCTGAAAAATTTCAAGCACTGGTCCGACTCTTTTGCACGCCGGCTCAGCCAGATGGCGACGCCTGAAGAGCAAGTGGAAGACGCGGAGAATATCGTGGCTTTCCAGATGTATTTCGCCGACATGTGTGAACAACGCCGAGCAGCTCCTCGCGACGATATGATTTCTGATCTGGTGGTCACGGAAATTGAAGACCCGGACACCGGTGAAGTGCGCCGCCTGAATATGGAAGAGCTGCAGAGTCTGCTGCAGCAACTCATGGTGGCGGGCAATGAAACCACCACTTCTGCCATTACCGGCGGCATGTTGAGCCTGATCCAGAACCCGCTGCAAATGCAGGACCTGCAGCAGCACCCGGAAAAAATCCCCAACGCTGTTGAAGAAATCCTGCGCATGGAATCGCCCAGCGCCGGCATGTGGCGGGTGGTGAAGAAAGACAGCGAAGTGCACGGCGTCAAAATCCCCAAGGATTCACTATTGATGCTGCGCTATCACGCCGCCAATCGCGACCGGGCGGTGTTCGAGCACCCCAATGATATCGATATCAACCGCGACAACGCCGATGATCATATCGCTTTCGGCCAGGGCACCCATTTTTGTCCAGGGGCAATGCTGGCGCGCAAGGAAATGACTGTCGCCTTCACTGCCCTGCTGGCCAGGCTGGAGAATTTTCAGTTGGTAGCAGAAAAGTCCGACCTGAGCTACTGGCCAAACATCGTCTTGCGCGGTGTGAAGGGGTTGCATATCCGTTTTCAGCCGCGCGCGGCCTGAGAGGGTGGATCAATCAGATTATCTACTCGACAGGCCAGCCTGCAATGCGGCGCGGGCGCGCTGTACCTGCTGCTCAGCCTGCTCCGCGCCCAACTGGCGTTTCTGCGGGTCCAGTTCCAATAGTAGCTGTCCCGCCTTCACCTGATCGCCTTCGTTCACGTGAACGGCGCTCACCGTACCGCTCAGTTCGGCCGCCACATTCACTTCCTCCAGCGCCTCGACTACGCCGAATGTACTTATTGTGGTCTGCCAGGTCTGCGGTGTAAGTGTCTGTACGGTGACTTCAACCACATGCGCAGCTGGCGCTTGCGCAACGGTCGGTTCGGGTTTTTCGCTGCAGGCAGCCGCCAGGCCCACCACGCCTACAAAGCAACTGGCCGGGCCGGGTGACCTCGTTACGCCGATACAGCGCGACGGGCTTTGCTGGCACGCGGGGTTTCGCCGGGAAAATTTTTCAGGAAACTCATCAACTTTTCACGCTCACCGCGCGGCTCCCGGCTGGAGCGCAACAGGTAGGGTGTGTGTGCCTCGCGGTCGAGAAACAGCATACCGGTGACGCTCCCTGCCTCGGTCGCAGCAGCCAACCAGACGATGGTGTCTGCGCCTTCCTCTGCGGAGCGCAATACACTTTGGTGATCTGGCGAAACTGCGGCAGCGCGCTGCGCACACCCGGTGTATCGGCCCAGCCCGGGTGCATGGCATTGACGACAATGCCATCGCTTTCCCACTGCTGCGCCCACTCCTCGGTCAACACCATCAGTGCGCGCTTTTGCCGGGCGTAGGCGACGCTGCCGGAGTACGCCTCGGTATCGGGCATTTGCAGTGCATCAACATCCAGTTTCTGGCTGTACATACCGCCGGAGACGACGTTGATTACGCGCGGAGCATCGGCCAGCTGCAGTAGCGGTTTCAACCCCTGCGTCAGGCGCCAGGGACTGAGCAGCAACAACGCAAAACTTTGCTCCAGTCCTTCTTCTGTCTCGCGGCGTGGATTGAACAATGCGCCGGCGTTATTGATCAGCACGTCAATCGGCTGCCCGCGTTTCTTCAACCGCGTTACCAATGCGTCGACATCTGCCATCAGGCTAAGGTCGGCCAGTTCATAACGAATTGCATCGTTGCCGGTCTCGTGCTGCAAGGCTGCTACAGCGCGCTGCGCCTTGTCGCGATCACGCGCCACCAGCGTCAGCTCAGCGCCGCGACGCGCCAGTTCCAGTGCAGCGGCAAAACCCAGGCCGGAGGTCGCGCCGGTAATCACCATATGCTGGTCTTTGATCGAGGCCGACATGGGATTGAAACGTTTGCGTGCGAGGGTATAACCCAGTCGGGAAAACAGGGATACACCGGGAAGCACCAGCTTGTCTGCCACCTTTTTCAGCGGCGATGTTGCAGTGATCGGGAAGTTATCCTCCAGCGCTGCAGCCAACCCCGCCACCGACTCGCGGCCCATGGTTTTTAGCCCGCTGGAGGACAATGACGCGAGCGGTGCCGCCAGCGCTGTGAATTGAAAAACTGCGCGGTAATCAATAACCGTGCCCTTGGCAGAGCGGGAGAACGCGATAGTATCGCGCACATCAAAAAATTTGCTGCTGCCGTTGAGTTCAACCAACTTGCCGGGCTGAAATTTCTGCACTGTATAGCGTAGCGTGACGCTGCCCACCGGCAGCGCACACACCACTTCGAACTCAGTGCCAATATCGATGGCTCCCGGTGTCAGCTTGCGAGCGCGGAGTACCGTAGGGTCCCACTCGGCGGTTGTGGCAAAATCACTGACGTAGGCAAAGGCATCATCGACTGTGCGTGCCACTTCTATCGTTTCATGTAACTCAAGCATAATGCTGTCGCTCAAAAGTTTGCTGGTCTGTAGTTACGGCTGGCATGGCGATTCGGCTCACTCTACCTGCTGCAAGGCTTTCAAATCTGCATAGGCTGCCAGCGCTGCACGCCTGGCGTCGGCATGGTCCACTATCGGCAGGGGATACGTTTGCGCAAGCACCACCCCGGCGTCGTGCAGCACCTGCGCCGGGGCGGTCGATGGCTGGTGCAGGTAGCGGTCCGGTAGCGCCGCCAGTTCAGGCACCCAGCGCCTGACATACTCCCCTTCACCATCAAACTTTAGTCCCTGCATGGTCGGATTGAAAATGCGAAAGTACGGCGCAGCATCGGCACCACTGCCAGACACCCATTGCCAGCTGCAGGCATTATTGGCCATGTCTGCATCCACCAGCGTATCCCAGAACCAACGCTGACCCGCGCGCCAATCAATCAGCAGGTGTTTACACAAGAACGAGGCGACCACCATCCGCACCCGGTTGTGCATATAGCCGGTCTGCCACAACTCGCGCATGCCGGCGTCAACAATCGGGTAGCCTGTCTGCCCCTGCTGCCAGGCGCGCAGTGCGGCGGCACTGCCCACCCAGGGGAAGGCTGAAAACTGCGGTTTGAACGCGGTGTCGGGCATGCCCGGGAAGTGAAACAGCAAGTGATAGCAAAACTCCCGCCAACCCAGCTCACTGAGGAATTTATCGGTTTCCTGTCGCAGGTCGGGATCGACCAGACCGCGCTCACGCGCAGCGTGAAACACCCTGGCCGGGGCGATCTCGCCGAAATGCAGATGTGGCGACAGGCGAGACGTGCTGTTGCTCGCGGGGAAATCGCGGCCTCGCTGGTAATCGCTCACGGCGCTGCCCAGGAACGTTGCAAGCTTGCGCTGTGCCGTGCTCTCACCGGGTTGCCACTGCTCGTACCAGGACTCGGCCCAGTCCGGATTCGATGGCAGTAACTGCCACTCCTGCAGCTTCGCTGAAGGACCGCAGCCGCGTGGCCAGCAGCCCAATTCCAGAACAGGCGTTCTCTCCAACGCCACTGGCATATCGCGGCACTTCCGCCAGAACGGCGTAAATACCTTGAACGGTGTTCCAGAGAGATTCTTCACCGTTTCCGGCTCCCACAGCAGGGAGCCTCCATAGCGCTTCAGGGCAACGCCCCTGTCGGCCAGACTGGCGAACACAGTGTCCTCCAAGCGTCGGGCCCACGGTTCGTACTGGCGTGAACAGCAGATCAGGTCGGCACCGCAGTTCTCGGCCAGCTGTGCCAGCACCACGTCCGAACGACCGCGAGCCAGAAACAATTGCCCACCCGCATCGGCGATATCTGCAGCCAGTGCGCTCAGGCTGTGATGCAACCACCAACGGCTGGCACCACCCATCCGCCACTGCCCGGGGCTATCATCGTCGAGAATATAACAGGCCAGCACCTGCCTGCCGGTGGCCAGCGCGGCCGTGAGTCCGCGCAGATCCTGCAACCGCAGGTCCTGCCGAAACCAGTAAATAACAGGTTTGTTCACGCTGATTGCAGCGCAGGCTCAAACGCAGATTGCAACGCACCCATTAACATTGGGTCAATCGAATGCGCGACGCGCGGCCGGCTCCCAGGACTGCAGCGAATCGACGCCCTCTCCCGCGCGGGGGACACACTTCAGGAACATGGGAAACAGCATTGCCCACAGCACACCGATTATCACCGGCCCCCACAGCGGGGATGCAAAATCCACGTCTGTCAGTCGTGTACCGGCAACATACGAGAGTGCTCCACCTACCGACCCGATCACAGTAGCCAGAAAGACTCGGTGTTGCAGGCTCGCGAAAGCGTGCATCAAGGTGGTGGCAAATACCGGCCACAGACAGCTCAACCACAGCGGCGCCAGCGCGGCCTCGCCGTTAACTGTGAACACGCCGAGGTAAAATAGCAGTTGGTCGATGAGGACACCGATCATGGTGACACCGGCAACCAACAACCACTCGCGGTTGTTGCAAGAGATACAAGTGAAATGCACGAACAGATGCACCACGAGAATGGCAACGGCAGCCACCGTTGACTGTGTGATGAGTATGCCGAACCAACTGATATTGAACAGCACCGCATTGGCCAGCTTACGCGGCGCGCTGGTCCTGCTGAAATGCTGGCTTAGCATGTCCATCGGTCTCTCCGTGGCACTCAGGACAAAAACTCGCCGCGGGTTCGCGCATCCTGCTTGAACTGTCCACCCAGCGCCGTAGTGCGGGTGCGCGAGTTGGCGTCCATCACTCCGCGCGCCTTCACGCAGTAGTGCACGGCGTTGATGGTAACGGCTACATCGTCTGTCTCCAGCAAGGTTTGCAATGCTACCAACACCTGCTGTGTCAGACGCTCCTGTACCTGGGGACGCTGGGCGAAGAAGCGCACAATGCGGTTCACTTTCGACAAGCCGATGATCTTGCCGGCGGGAATATAGGCCACGCTGGCTACTCCGTCGATGGTGATGAAATGGTGCTCGCAGGTGCTCACCACCGCAATATCATCGATTCGCACCATCTCTTCCACGCCCATCTTGTTGGCGATAGCGGTGGCCTTCGGAAAGCGCGCGTAATCCAGACCGGAAAAAATTTCGTCGACATACATTTTAGCGATACGCTTTGGCGTGTCGCACAAGCTGTCATCACTCAGGTCCAGACCGAGCGTGCGCGCAATGTCCGCAAACTACTCTCGAATCTGCTCGTATTTCTGGTCGCGAGTCAGCCCGTTCTCGATCAGCGGTGTCTCCAGTCCGCGCGCGATCAACACATCGCGCACTTTGCGGGCGTCCTCAGGGATTACCGGCGTTTTCGATACCACGGCTTTTATTAAGGCTGGCTCCATCTCACTGCTCCCGTATCGTCGTTTAGGCTTGTTGACTTAATTACGCAGGCAACACGCCTTCAGATCAGTATTACCGATCTTCCTTTGCTCTTTGCTATGCAGCAGCACGGGGAAAGCGGTACCCGGGCTTGGCAAAAGCCAACTGCACGGTGCTGATAATGCGCTCCCTGAAACCGCCTTCGCAGTAACACAGGTAAAACTCCCACATACGCACAAACTCGTCGCTAAAACCCATACCCTTGACGGCATCGAGTCTGGCCATAAAGCGCTCACGCCAGTGCGCCAGCGTGATGGCGTAATCCTCGGTGATATCACGCAAGTGAATCAATTGCATATCGGTGTCCTTCGCCAGGTGATCCGCTATCACTGCCACGGACGGCAAACACCCGCCGGGGAAAATATAGCGCTGGATAAAATCCACCGAATCGCGCGCTGCCGCATAGCGCTGGTCCGCAACGGTAATCGCCTGAATAACCATCTTGCCGTTGGGCTTCAGCAGCCCGGTGCACATCTGGAAGTAGTTCTGGTAAAACTCGTGACCGACCGCCTCGATCATCTCAATCGACACCAGCTTGTCGTACTGTCCGGTGAGATTGCGATAGTCCTCACACAACAGAGTGATTCTATCCTCCAGGCCCTCCTCCCTTACCCTTTCGCAGGCGTGCTCGTACTGCTCCCGGGAGATTGTCGTGGTGGTGACGCGACAGCCAAAATGCTTTGCGGCGTGTATCGCCATGCCGCCCCAGCCGGTCCCGATTTCCAACAGATGGTCTTGCGGTTGCAGCTCCAGTTGCTGGCAGAGTTCATCCAGTTTGGCCTCGGAGGCAGCTTCCAGCGTCATATAAGGATCGCTGAACAACGCAGACGAATACATCATCGTGGGATCGAGGAACAGGCGGAAAAAATCGTTGCCCAGGTCGTAATGCGCGGCGATATTGTCGCGCGAGCCTTTACGCGTGTTGCGATTCAGGCGATGCGCAATTTTCAGCGCCAGTTTCACCAGCGTGGACTGTCGCGCCTCGAAACTTTCCAGTACCGCGAGGTTGACGCTGAACAGGCGGGTGACTTCCACCGGAGCAGGTGAAGACCAGTGGCCCTTGATATACGCTTCGCCGGCACCGATTGACCCACCGGCGAGCATTTCGCCGTACACTGCCGAGTTGTGGATGTGCACCTCGGCATGCGGCTCGCAGGCATTGTCCTCAGAACCGAAATGGTGACGCTGCGCTCCCTCGTGTACAGTCAGCGAGCCCACCTGCAATTTAGCGAAAAGCCTGAACACCGCTTCCCTGGCCAGACGCTCACCTATTCGCACACGGCGCGACTGTGGCAGGCGCAGCGCGCCTATGCTGACTTCATTCATTTCTGACTCCTATTGCATGGTTATTTGGGTGGCTATATACCGGCACACCCTTCAAATAGAGGCGCAGCGCCTGCCAGTAGATGCCAACGAGAACTTTCGCGGTCATCAATGGATAGCGCAGCAGCATTTTATTCAGGCTCGCTGGTGTCATCGGCCGGGCGGACAGTGCCAGCGTGGCGTCAAACACTTTCTCGCCAGCGGCGGAATTTTCCATGTGCAGTACCAGTCGGCGATCCGGCGTATTGCTGCGCCAGCGATACCTCATCGCCATGGGATTAAACGGCGAGACATGAAATTCCTTGTCGAACGCGGTATTCAGCCATTTGCCCGTTGCGGGGCCAGGTAACACATAACTGTGGCGTTCGTCCCATGGCGTGTTGTTAACTTCTGCTACCACATACTCCAGGCGAGTTTCATCGTCGTTAAAGCAGTAATAGCAGGCAATGGGATTCATCACGTAACCGAAATAACGCAGATTTGCGAGCAGGTAGATCGGACCGCTGTGCACCGCCCCGGTCTCTTCGCGGATCCGTCGGCGCACTTCGTCCTGCAGCGGCAAGGCGGGATCTCCGAGGAAGTCGCTGCGCCGGAACTCCGCCAGCGCGCGCCCGGACGCAGACCAGAACCTCGGCGCATCCAGAATAGCAGGCAGCTCATCCAGGCACAGGTATAGCATCGCCACACGATACTGGAATGCGTGCTCTTTCGGCGTGACCCGGCGGTGCCGCAGGACACCTTCGTAAATGCGTGATTTCACGCAGCCACGCTCACACCATTACACAGCGCGTTCGCCACACGCAGCGCACTGACCACACCATCCTCGTGGAACCCGTTGTGCCAGTAGGCACCGCAGTACCACGTTCTGGCCACGCCATTGATCTGGGACCAGCGTTGCTGGGCCGCCATACCATCGAGTGAAAATACCGGATGATCGTACTGGAACTGCCCAATGATACGGTGCGGATTGATGGCCGCCGTGTTGTTCAGCGTGACGCAAAAAGTCTCCGGCGCTTCAATACCCTGCAGAATGTTCATGTTGTACGTCACCACCGCGCGCGCCTGCTTCTCACCCAGAGTGTAGTTCCAACTGGACCAGGTTTTGGTATTGCGCGGCAACTGGCGAATATCGGTGTGCAACACCACATCATTGCTCTGGTAGGGAATGGCACCGAGAATCTCGCGCTCCGCGACCGAAGGCTCGTCAAGCAGCGCCAACGCCTGGTCCGAGTGCGTCGCCATGACCACCTGGTCGAACAGCAGTCGCTGGCCGTCAGCCAGCTGCAATGTTACTCCCCTGGCTGCGTGGCGGATCACCTTCAGTACCGGATTACCGGTGGAAATGCGATCGGCGAAGCGCGCGCACAGGGGGCGCAGGTACTCCCGTGAACCCCCCTCAATCACCCGCCACTGCGGACGGTCTTTCACGGATAACAAACCGTGATTCCTGAAAAAACGCACGAAAAACGACACCGGAAACTCCAGAATCGTGGCGCAGTCAGCAGACCAGATGGCCGAACCCATGGCTGCCAGATAGTGCTGCACAAATTTATCACCGTAGTGGTTGCGCGCCAGATATGCGCCGAGCATCTCGTCATCATTGATACGCTGCGCCTCCAGATCGGCCACCGCTTCGCGATTAAAGCGCAGAATGTCGCGAATCATGCCAATAAACGGCACCGAAAACAGATTGCGGCGCTGAGCAAAAAGTGTATCGAGATTGGTACCGGAGTACTCCAGACCGCTCTGGGGGTCGCGCACACTGAACCCCATGGCCGTGGGCTTGCTGGACACGCCCAATTCATTCATCAGCGCAATGAAGTTGGGGTAGGTCCAGTCGTTGAACACGATAAAGCCGGTATCGATGGCATAGCGCCGCGTCCCCAGCTGCACGTCCACCGTTGCCGTGTGGCCGCCAATCTTGCGATTTGCCTCGTAGACCCAGACTTCGTGCTCATTGCTGAGGTAATGCGCGCACGCCAGACCGGAAATCCCTGATCCTATTA
The DNA here is from genome assembly GCA_041396025.1 of Halioglobus sp. GTDB lineage: Bacteria > Pseudomonadota > Gammaproteobacteria > Pseudomonadales > Halieaceae > Marimicrobium. Next base: position 32,891 of record JAWKZL010000010.1, read on the forward strand.
CTGCGACTTTCATTCCAACGGTCCTCTGTGCTGCGCTGCCCCATGGCCGCTCTTCCCGATTTGCCCAATATACGACTGTGGCAGGCGTTTGGATCATTTCCAGTCGAATTTGTGCTCAACCGGAGTGATCCAATCCCAAAATCCTGCGTATACTCTCAAAATCCTCGCGGAACAGAGCATGCGACTAGTGACAGACAGGAAAGACGGTGAGGGCGGCCCCCACCTGGACGCTGATGGCAATCGCAGCGACGAGTGGAGTGAATGCCTCACACTGATCGCGCAGCATCAGGACCGGGCTGCCTTCACCCGGCTGTTCCGGCATTTTGCACCGCTGATGAAGGCCTTTGCCCTGTCCGGCTCCACGCTGTCGGCCAACCACGCTGATGAACTGGTGCAGGAGGTCATGCTTAAAGTGTGGCAGAAAGCCAGCGGCTTCGATCCGCAGAAGGCGGCGGCCAGCACCTGGATATATACGATCGCCCGCAATTGTCGGACCGATTTATATCGCCGCCTGCAAAAATTCGACACCCCCCTGTCCGCAGAGGATGTCACCGATTCCCAGGAGTCCGAGGAAGCTTTCGTCGTACTCCACCAAAAACGCAGCAGGGATCGCATTCATGCGCTGCTCGCCGAGCTACCCAATGACCAGGCACAAATCCTGGGCAAAGTGTACATGGAGGGCAAAACCCATACAGAAGTGGCCGGCGAACTGGATATCCCACTCGGGACAGTAAAATCCCGCGTGCGCCTGGCTTTACAGAAACTACAGATTCAACTTGAAAGATAACGTTATGAGCAACTTACACCCTGATCTCGACCTTCTCACTGAATACGCCGCCGGCTCACTCGCTCTGGCGCAGGCCGCGTGCGTGTCCATTCACGTCAACGACTGTCGGCGCTGCCAGCGCATTGCCGGGCAACTGACCGACCTTGGAGCCGGCCTGTTCGAGGCGCTGGAACCGTCGCCGGTAGGCGATGCCCAGCTCAATGCCGTACTGGCAAGGCTGGATGATGAAAAGCCGCTGGAGTACATCAGGAAGAAAAGTAGCACCAGCGATACGCCGGCAATCCTGCAGCGCCTGATGCGCGGCGATTTCAGCGACCTTAACTGGAAGAACGTCGGTTCCGCATTGCGCATCAGTTACCTGAAGACCGGCGATCCGCAACACGAATTTGCCTTGTATCACATCCGCGCAGGCGGTCGTATTCCCGAGCACACGCATCGCGGCACCGAGATGACATTGGTGCTCGAAGGTGGGTTTTCCGACGCCAACGGCAGTTATCACAAGGGCGATTTCCTGCTGCGCAAACCCGGTGATGTGCACGCGCCCACCGCATTGCAGTCGGAAGATTGCATCTGCCTTGCAGTACTTGACGCGCCGCTCAGGTTCACCGACTGGAAGTTCCGCTGGATGAACCCGTTTCTGAAGCTGCGAACGGTTTAACCCTCAACGTCAGCTGCCGTAAGCGGCGCCGCCATCCACTTTGATGATGGCGCCGTTGGTAAACCGCGAAGCGTCTGATGCCAGATACAGCGCGGCACCAACAATCTCCTCCGGCACGCCCGCGCGCTGCAGCGGCACCCGCGAGATCATGGCGTCCTTCATCTCTTGTGACCAGGCCTCAGCGATATCTGTGAGAAACGGTCCGGGCATAATGCAGTTGCAGCGCACGTTCGGCCCCAGTGTATGTGCCAGACCCTGGGTCAGGTTGTTAAGTCCGGCCTTCGCCGCAGCGTAAGGCAGTTCAAACGCACTGGGCGCAACCGCAGCAATGCTGCTTATATTGATGATTGAACCGCCCGCCCCGCGCGCCATCTGTTCGCCGACGATAGCCGACAGGCGAAAAGGGCCTGCCAGGTTCACCCCGATCACCTTGTCGAACAACGCGCGCGAAACCGTCGAAGGCGATTCATAAAGCGGCGACATGCCGGCATTATTCACCAGCACATCAATCCTGTCGTACTGCTCATACACGCGTTCTACCAACGCATCACAGGCCTCCCAGTCACCCACATGACAGGCGACAGGCAGGCACGCCCGACCGGTTTCGCGTTCGATCACCTCAGCTGCTCGCTCACATCCCTCGGCTTTGCGCGAACTGATCACCACCTGTGCGCCCGCCTGCGCAAACGCCCGCGACATGGCAAAACCCAGTCCGCGACTACCACCTGTGACCACGATTACTTTGTCGGTGAGGTCGAAATAACCGGCTATTTTGTCAGCTTGCATCGTCCTTTCTCCTGCAGTTCATGCATTGCGTATGGTTACGCCACCGTCGACCACCAGCGTGGCGCCAGTGATAAAGCCGGCGGCGGGCAGCACCAGACTGAGCGTGGCGTGTGCGACCTCCTCTGGCTCGCCGTAACGGCGCAGCACCGTGCGACGATTGGCAAAAGTGGTTTTATCTTCCTCGGGTATCGCGTCGGTGATAGCTGTACGTATCGGTCCCGGACACACACAGTTGACGGTTATTCCCTCCTTGCCCAGATCCACCGCAAGCGCACGGGTCAGACCCACGCTGGCGTGTTTGGCGACACTGTAAGCGGTACTGAAACGCGTTGCGCCCAACGCCTCGGTGGAGGCGATATTCACGATACGCGGGTGCGGCGACTGGCGCAGGCTCGGCAGTGCGGCGCGCACAGCCCAGGCCTGTGCGCCGGTCATCACCGCCAGCGACATATCCCAGGCGTGAGCAAAGTTCTCGGCGTCAACCGTGGTGGGTATCACCAGCCCGGCGTTGTTTACCAGAATATCGATGGCACCGTAATGTGCAGCCACCTGCTGCACCGCCTGCTCCACCGCATCGCGCGATGACAGATCCACTGTCAGCGCCAATACCTGCGCGCCCACCGAGCGCACTTCGTCCGCCACAATTTGCAGGCCCTGACCGTTAATATCGAGGATCGCCACACGCGCGCCCTCATCGGCGAACAGATGCGCAGTGGCGCGACCCATGCCGCTGGCTGCGCCGGTGATAATCGCAACACTACCGCTTATGGATCGGCTGAGCTGGCTCAATTTTTTCATTTTTCCCCCACATCAGGTAATGGTTTCGATGGCGTGATTTTTCGTTCCCCGAGATACTATCAGGTGTTGTTGCCCTGGCCTAAGTTGTTGAACCTCAGTCGGGTATTGACTACTTCCCGCTGTCGCTTCCGGGCCACTCCCCTATCATGTTTCGTCTGAAATTCCGGCCCACACCATCTGCACAGGAGAATGCGCCGTGAGCGGCCCGCGCGAAGAACTGAAAGACAAACTGCTTCACTGGTTGCAGGCACAACATCCGCAGGCCAGCAAACTCTCCCTGTCGGATTTCAGCGTGCCTGCCGCTGGCGCCTCCAATGAAACCCTGCTGTTTGATTTACAATGGCAACAGGAAGGAAAGCACCATACGCAGTCACTGGTGGCACGTCTGCAACCGAGCGGACCCGGCGTTTTCCCCGAGTATGCGTTGGATCAACAGTATCGCGCGATGTCGTTGCTGGCGGACACCGAGGTACCCGTACCAACGCTGTGCGGATTTGAACCTGATCCGTCTGTGCTCGGGACACCCTTCTATCTGATGGAACGCATTGCCGGGAAAGTCATCACAGAAAATCCGCCCTACCATATGGAAGGCTGGTTTCGCGAGCTGACCCCGCAGCAACGTGGCACTGTGTGGCGCGGCGGTATCAGCGCTGCGGCGAGTGTAAACCGGCAGGACTGGCGGGCGCTGGGCTTTGACTACCTCGACCAACCCGCATTTGGCGCTACGCCGCTGCAGCAACAACTGGCCTATTACCGACGCTTCCTCACCTACGCCGAGACCCGCGGCAGGATATACCCAAAATTGCGCGCGACGCAGGCGTGGCTGGAAACCAACCAACCGCAGGATGAACCGGTCGCGCTGTGCTGGGGCGATGCCAAAGCCGCCAACCTGTTGCTGGACGGCACCGAAGTTGTCGGCGTACTCGACTGGGAAATGGTGCATCTGGGCAATCCGGTGGATGATCTAGCGTGGTGGATGACGCTGGACGACAGCATGAGCGAGGGATTGGAAATCATGGTAGGTACGGTGATTCCCAAACTACCCGGACTTCCCGACAAGGCCGAAATGGTTTCGCTGTGGGAACGTGAGAGCGGCTATAGCGCACAGCATCTGGACTACTACCTGCTGTTTGGCGCTTACAAATTCGCCATCATCATGGCCAGCATTGGCACCAAGTACACGCAGGAAGGCCTGATCCCCGCCGAGATGGAAATGGACATCAGAAATACCAGCACCGCCGTGCTCGACCGCCACATGGGCGCGCACGCCATTCACGTATAAACGGTCAAACAAAGGACACACCATGCCCAACCCAGTCGGACCACTGTCACCCTCGGATGAAAACTTTACCCACCAGGTAGTGGAGACCTTCGCCTCCGTCGGCACCTCGGACCCCTCCTGGACAGAAAAAGTTTGCGCCATGGCCATGGCCAATGACGGCAGCCTGCAGATTGGCTTCGGGCTGGGCAAATACACCAACCGCAATATCATGGACGGCTACGCGGCGCTGTCACGCGGCGTGGAACAGATCACCGTGCGCGCCAGCCGCAGACTCAGTCCGCTGCCGGATGTCACCGCAGTCGGTCCAATCCACTACGAGATCGTAGAGCCACTGAACGCAGTGCGGTTTCGGCTGGAGGCGAATGCTACACAGCCACTGGCCTTCGACTGGCTATTTGAAAGCGTGGTGCCACCGTTTACCGAGGAGCGCACTCACCTGATGCGCGACTACCGCCTGATGTCGGAGCTGATCCGCTACCACCAGATCGGCACAGCGTCGGGCTGGATCGAACTCGATGGCAAACGTTACGAGATGACGCCCGATACCTGGACCTCCACCCGTGATCACTCCTGGGGCGTGCGCTACGATGTCGGCATCCCGCCGGTGGATGTCGAGCCCAACGAGGGCATCCCTGCCGGTGCCGGTTTCATGATGATCTGGTGCCCGCTGCGCATGACCCGTCGCGACGGCAGCCAGTACGGCATGCACCTGCATTTCACCTGGTTCAGTATGCCCGGCTTCGAACAGAAGATGGTCAGCTCGCGCATAGAATTCGACAACGGTGCACAACAGGCCATTACCGAGCTGGTGCCACACCTGCAATTTCACCCCAAAAATCGGCGCCTGCTCGGCGGCACACTGGATTGCACCCTGGCCGATGGCAGCAAACGCACGCTGCAGCTGGAGGTGATGAGCGAGACGGGTATTCAACTCGGCGCGGGACTATACTTCGGACTCGACGGCAATCACCACGGCCAGTGGCGCGGCGAATTGCATATCGAAGGCGAACGCATTGCAGATTGCAGCACCCCGGAACAGGCGCGGCGATTGCACCAGATCCGCGATACCGTGGTGCGGGTCACCGACCCGGCGGCAGATGCGGTGGGTGTCGGCAACTGCCAGCCGATTGCCTATGGACCCTGGCCCGATCTGGGCCTCGATAACGATCCCTGGATGTAGGTGATTAAATGCGTGACGAGAAACTTGCAGATTCCGCGATCAAAACCCGTCTCGGAGAACTGCGCGACTGGCGCTTAAGTGACGACAAGCTCTATCGCCGTTTTGTGTTCCAGGATTTTGTCGAGGCGTTTGGCTTTATGAGCCGCGTGGCGCTGCTGGCGGAAACAATGAATCACCACCCGGAGTGGTCAAACGTCTACAACCGGGTGGAAATCTACCTCACCACGCACGATGCCGGCGGCATTACTGAACGAGATTTTACTCTGGCGGGCAGGATCAATGCCCTGCTTGCGCAGGCCGAGCCAGCGACTTAATGGAAGCCAGCCGCTTCGAGCGCGAGGCGGCTGGCCTTGATACTTAACTGGCGGGGGCTTCTACTGCCTGTTGTGCAGCAGGCTTGGTGCCCCACTTGGGACCTTTGCCATCGCGCTTGCTGCGCATCTCATCGAACTTGGCCTGTTGTTCCGGCGTCAGCACGGCGCGCATCTCCTCGCGCGATCCACCTGCGCTGCGAATCGTCGCCAGCTTTTGCTTTTGTTCTTCGCTCAGACCCAGCTGCTGTTCCATAAACGCTCTGCGCTCGGCGTGTTCGCCCTTGCGTTCTTTCCTGAACTGCATCGCCTTGACGCGCTGTTCCGGCGTCAGTACAGCCTGCATCTCCTCGCGCGAACCGCCATTGTCGCGAATTTCACGCATCTTCTGCACCTGTTCGTCAGTCAAGCCCAAGTCGTTCTGCAGGCGCTCCATACGCGGGGGCTTTTGAACTGGTTTGGCGTCACTCTCCGGATTTCCGGCGGACTGTGCCAATGCGAGACTGGAGGTCAGCACCAAACCAAGCGCCAGGATAGTGTTTCTCATTGCGAATCTCCTTTGTTGAATCCAGGTGCCATTGAAACAGAACCCGGGGTAAATTAGGGCAGTCCTTGGTTAAGAATTGTTAAACGCGTATTCGATCTGTGAACGCTGCTCAGGGTTCCAGTACCACCTTGATCGCACCTGCCTGCCGATTGCCGGCAAGTGCAAAGGCCTCGGCCGCCGCATCGAGCGGCATCCGGTGTGTGATCATAATGCCGGGGAGCTCAGGCCGCTGGGCCAGTAATTGCGCTGCGGCGTCAACATCGCGCACCAGACCCTGGCGGGAGTACATAAATGACGCGATGATCGTCAGACCCTTCATCGAAACCTCAAAGGCTGGCAATTCCACGCCGTCCCAGTAGGTGGCCAGCAGTAAAATTGTGCCGCCCGGTTTGCACAGGCGCGCGGCCTGTTTCAATGCAGATGTGGTGCCAGCGCATTCAATCACCGCGTCGTATTCACCATTTGGGTCCAGTGTCGCGCCCAGGCGTTCAGCGGCAGCTTTTTGCGCATCGTGCCGCGCCGCAATGTCGACCCTGGCAACATTCGGTGTGAGCATGGCCACAGCAGCGAGCCCCACAGCACCGGCACCAATGACAGCCACTCGACTGCTGGGCTTCAAGTGCAATTTACGCAAACCGTGAGCCGCCACCGCCAGTGGTTCGACCAGACAGGCATCAGATGCACGCACGTTATCCGGCAGCAGCACAATACACCGCGCAGGCACGATGATCTGCTCCGCCATCCCGCCGTCGCGGCCGGTACCGTAAACCATCGCAACGCTCAGGCGGCACAGTTGGTATTGCCCCTCCACGCACATATCACAGTGGCCACAGGGTGCAATTGGCTCCAGCGCTACCGCGCGACCGTCGCGCAATGTTCCGGCCACCTCATGCCCCAAGGTCGCGGGCAGGTCAAAACCGGATTTGATCATATGCAGATCAGAACCGCAGATGCCCGCTGAGCGCACGTTGACTACGACGCCCTCCCCGCTGGGTGCAGGGACGTCCACGACATGAATTTCCTTGTCACAACATCGAACAGCTTTCATTTTCTGGTTACCTAACTTTTTTGCTTCCCGGATACGTCATACAGCGTAACAAGGATGAACCCGATGGCACTGATCAAGCAGTCTCTCGACCGCCCAGAAAGTCCTGCAGCCAACCGGCATAATCAAGCCGCTGCGAGGCGGCTACAGTTCGCCGCAAAACTTCAGCCATTAACGCATCCTGGTCTGCATTGAGCGCGCCAAAGCCAATCGACACCACGATCGTCATCAAACTGTGAAAGCTGAAACTGCGATACTCCTGCCAGGTCTGCTCAGGGTCGATCGCCGCACCGTAGTGTGCACGACGCTGCACGTAGTAGTCCACCAGCTCACGCTCATGCATCGAGAGCGTTGCAATCGGCAGCGAATCGGTGAGGAAGTACTGCACATCGCGTATACCCTTGCCCCAGTGCGCAGCCTGCCAGTCCAGCATACCCATCGCATCACCGGACACAAAAAAGTTTCCCAGATGACTGTCGCCATGGAGCAGCGACAGCGGCCCCGAAAACCAGTACTGCAGCAGCGCATCCCAATTTTCTATCGACAGTTGATAGGCTCGTACCAGCGGGTCGGGTATCGCATCCGGCAACTTCTTCATACACGGTTTCAGCGCAAGACTGTTCAACATGCGCGCCGCCACTCCCATACCGGGTGACAGAAAAATGTGTAATTCCAATGGCAGTATTGCGTCGCGCTCCCGCGCGCTCAAGCCATAGTGGTAAGCGTGCAAGCGCGCGAAGGTATCGAGGCAACGATGCACCTGCTCCAGCGAAGGGCCGATCATCATGTCGGGATTGGTAAACAGTTCGACCCTGGGGTCTTCTCGCAGATTCTCCTGAATCAGGTAGAAGCGCGTTCCCTGACAGCGGGTGGCGTAGGTAATTGGCGTGCGCAGTGGCAGCGTGGGCGCGACATGACGAAAGAAGTGCGACTCCAACTGCCACGCGTTAATGATGGTGAAGAACCAACGGGTGAGCAGGGATTCCATGGGTAATTTGACGAACAGACTTCGCGGCAGTATTGCGTCGCCGGCCTGCTCGATAGTCAACACCAGATTTTCACAGTTACTGCTTACCGACGGGATGGGCTGTTGCTGAACGCCAGTGATGCGCACACCCGTTGTCCCCGCCTGCAAGGCACCCTCATTGATCATTCGGGTCAGCACGTCGGGCGTGGCCACATCCTGCCCCCTGAACGCCAGACTACTACCGGTGATATCACCCAGCGCATCCCTGAGCAGACGATAGCCTCCCCTGAAACCGAGGCGAAGCATTGTTGCTGAATCTGATGCGCTCATATCCACCCCTTGTAAACGCTGCGAAAGTACGTTTTGCGCCCGCTTGCCGCCATCGGACATTTTGAATAATATGTCCCATACTGTCGGTATACAAGCGACCACATCAAGCGAGGGCGTACGGTATGACCAACCACACTGACACCAGCAGCACTGCACAAACGGGCCATCAATTTGACGCCATCGTAGTAGGTGCCGGGCACAACGGGCTCGCTACCGCGCTGGTGCTGGCACGCAACGGGCAACGCGTGCTGGTTCTGGAGAAGAACACCTACGTCGGCGGTATGGGCGGCACCCGGGAGATTCTCAAAGGCTGTCGCAACGAAGTAGGCGCCAGCTGCCTGTTCCCGTTGTCCGCCGAAATCAAACACTATTTCGATTTTGAATCGCATGGGGTCGAGTTGATTCCGCTGCCGGTGATGGCGGTCAACCTGGTCGGCGCCGACGGACGACCGTTCGTTATCTACAAGAACCCGCTGCGGCTGTCGTTCAACCTGCTGCGCACCTTCGGTATCAGCGGCATGTTGGGCTTTATCCGTCTGCTGAAATTCTGCCAGTACCCGGCGCGCGTGCTGGACCGCTTTACCGCCCGCAAGGCACCGCGCAAACTGGAAGACTTGATTGCCGAGGCAGAAACGCCGGAGCAACGCGCGCATCTGGAGCTGGCATTCAAGGGATCCGCGATGGATATCCTCGACAAATTTTTCCCTGACCCGGTCAAGCACCGCGAATTGCGCGCCAGCATGGCATTCGCTGCTGTGCAGGCAACGTACAAGGGGCCTTATTCGCCCGGGTCCGGACTGTGCCTGATCTACACCATGGCGCAGGAAGGTTCCGAGGGTCTAATGCAACGCGTTAAAGGTGGCATAGGAACACTCTCCGAATGCCTTGCTGAACAGATTGCAGCGCTGGGCGGCGAAGTGCGCCTGAAGCAAAATGTCGCCCGCATTCTGGTGGAGAATAATCGCGCCGTGGGCGTCGAGCTGAAACACGGCGAACGCATCTTCGCCAACACGATTATTTCCAACCTGGACAAACAGGCAACGTTCAATCACCTGCTCGCCGAGCATACACTTGCCGCCGCGGACCAGCGCAAGGTCGACGCGTTTACGCACCGCGGGGCGTTCGTGCACATGCTGTTCAAACTGAAGGCAGCGCCGACCTATTCACGGCATCTGCAAGCCCTGAATAAAATACCCGCGGCAAATTTCGGCGGTGCCATGGTGCTGGACCCGGAGCAATTACAACAAAGCTATGAAGCTTGCCTGCGCGGTGAACTGCCGGACCAGATACCACTTGCGTTTCAAGTGCCGACGGTCGTCGACAGCAGCCTCGCACCGCCGGGTTATCACATCGCTACCGCCTACGGTTTTTACTTTCCATGCGAAGCAGAGAAAAGTATGCGCGGAAAACTGCGCGACCGGATGGCGGAGAAAATCATCGACCACATCTGCGTGCACATGCCCGACTTCCGCGCGCTGATCGTCGACCAGGCAATTTTTTCCTCCGATCACTTCGCCAGTATGCAGGGCGTCACCAATGGTGACTGGACCCATGGGCTGTTGCACCCTGACCAGATGATTGGCGAGCGCTGTTTGATCGATGGCACCGGGCATACCACACCTGTTGAGAATTTGTATTTATGCGGAGCCTCGTGTCACCCGGGCCCGGGCGTCACATTTTTGCCTGGCTACAACTGCGCACACGAAATCATGGCGGCCAGCGCAACGCGCACAGAGACTATTTCAGCAGTACCGGTACCAGCAGCGCGTGCAGCGTAGCACGCAGCTGCGCGTCGCTCCTGATCCAGTTGCTGGGCAGGGTGAGGAATGACAGCAGCAGGCGGTACACCCACTCCACCAGAACTTCGGGAGGCACCGCATCCTGCAACACTCCGGATGCCTGCGCCGGGGTGATGACATGATCCATCAACTCCTCACCAAAGCGCACAATCACATCGGAACGCCAGATCGCATTGCGCGCCCGGCTGTCTTCCTCAGAAGCGAACACCGCGCGCAGTAGGGGTCGCCTGGGAACTTCCTTGATCGCCACCAGCATGCCCTCCACCACCTGGTCGGCGAGGTCTGGATACGCGTCCAGCTTCTTGCGAATACGCACATTCAGCTGCTCCATTTCAACCTTGATGGTTGCCACGAGCAAGTCATCCCGACCCGGAAAATAGCGGTATACCGTGGAGCGTGCGACACCGGCGGCAGCGGCCACCTCCTGCATTCCGGTGGCAGAGATACCCGCGTCGAGATAGCAGCGCCGCGCGGCGGCGATGATCGTGGCAACGGGATCGCGCTTGGGTTCAGTCATTTGGCCTACCAGCCTTGAGTGAGGGGCGTAACAATGAGACATTCTCAGGCATATGCCCGACAGCGTAAAGCGCCTGTCCATTGCCGATCAGTGTCAGGGTTCACTCGTGCTAACGCATCAACACCAAGGACCGCCATTTGTGAGTACCACTGCAACACTCAATGCCACCGACTATCAACGCATGCCGCTGCGCGTACTCAACACTGTGCTGCGCGGCGCCAATGCACTGGGGCTGGCGCGTATCGATCTCGAACAGAATAAACTGCTGAGTGCTGCACGCAAGGCCACGGGGCTGCAGGATTTCGGCGATGACAGCTTCCTCGACGCCATGCAGCGCCTGATCGCCTCGCTGGAGGCAGAGGCCGACCTGAACCCGCTCGGGCGCTACATGAACCGCACGAATATCCTGAGGCTGCTGAAGCACCGCCTGTACGCCCACGACCTGCTGAAGCGACACCCGGAAATCCTGCAACGGCAAATGCCGGACCCGGTAGTGGTCGTCGGCCTGGGTCGCTCCGGCACGACCCGGCTGCACCGGCTGCTGGCATCGGATACGCGATTCCTGCACCTCAAATCCTGGGAATCGGTTTTCCCGGTGCCCTATCCCGAGTGCTTTACCGCGCGCGATGAAGGCCGCACCGACCCACGCATTACCGCGCTGGACCAGGGCTTGAAGGCCGTGCTGTACATGAGTCCGCAGGTCGCTGCCGTACACCCGCTGGGTACCTTTGAAGTGGAGGAGGAAGTCGGCTTATTGCAGCACGCGTTTTCCAGCCAGATTTTCGAAATACAAGCGAAGGTGCCTTCCTTTGCAGAGTGGCTGATGGCGCATGACCAGTTTGCCGCCTACGAGTACATGGTGGTGCTGATGAAGATCATCTCCTGGTTCCGCAACGATCCCGAAGATAAACCCTGGGTGCTCAAGACTCCGCAGCACATGCAGGACCTCGATGCGCTGCTGCATGTGTTCCCGAACGCCAGGCTGGTGTGCTCACATCGCGATCCGATCAAGCTGGTGGGATCCATCTGCTCTACCGCGTGGAATGCCATGGTGCGCGACTGCGACAGCCTGACACCAGACTGGCTGGGGCAGGAGTGGCTCGGCAAGACCGAGCGTATGCTGCACAAAACACTGCGGGTTAGACAGGAGAGCGTGCCCCCCAGTCACCAGTACGACGTGCAGTACGCTGATATCACCGCCGATTGGCAGGCCGCCATGCAGGGTGTTTACGATTTTCTACAGTTACCCTTAACTGACGACACCAAACGCAATATGCAGTCGTGGCTGGACAGCAACCGCTTGCACAAACACGGCGCGCACAAATACAGCCTCACCGATTTCGGACTGGACACACAGGAAGTCGATCAGCGTTTGCTGTTCTACCGTGAACGCTTCAGTATCCCGTACGAAACCAAAAATCCCCATCTCACTAACGCCACGCGCTAATATAACAAGGAGATAACATGAGTATCGAAACACAAAGTCGTACCGCGCTCGCTGAATTCATCGCGCTGCTACAGGAGATCGACTCACGTTGGTCCGGCCCGGAGTGGAACCTGAATTCACCCGAAGATATCGTTGCCTCCCACCGCTCCCTGATGCACACGCTGGAAACCGCGCTGGTGGGCTATTTCGAACAGGATGCCACGCGCCCTGACTTCCGCCGGATTGTTACGCCCAGCCGTAAACTGACCGGCGATAACTCGGATGCCATTTACTTCGACGCGCCGGTCAGCGGCGAACACGCCTATGTGATTCACGGCAGTATGCACGGCGCTGCGTACTTTTCGTTGACCATTGAGGAAGGTGCAGAAGACGGCAGCATGGCAAGCAACACTGCCGGCGTTATCAACGATGAACAACTGGAGATCGACAGCAACGGTCACTTCACGCTGTACCTTGGCGGCAAGGCTCGCGACAAGAACTGGCTGGCGCTGACGCCCGGCGCATCTCGCGTCACCACGCGGCACTATTTTGAACACGCCACCTGTGCAGCCAAAGATCCTGATCTGGAGCCACGCATCCGCATCGAATGCCTCACCGCCAAGGATGTGCCGGCGCCACCGAATGATGCGAGTGTCGCAGCGGGCATTCGCAGGGTTGCCAACGCGGTGCGCAGCCGCACGCTGGGTATGCCGCCAATGGTGAACGGCCCGCTGCCCCCATTTGTGGCGCTGACACCCAACGCATTCCCTGCGCCGGTGCCACCCGGCGACTTCGGACTGGCGGCATTCGATGCGCATTACTCAATGGCACCGTTTTTTATCGGCCCGGATGAAGCGCTGGTGATTACCGGCCGCTGGCCTGAGTGCCGCTTTGGTAACGTGTGTCTGTGGAACCGTTTTCAGCAGACACTGGATTACCGCAGCCGCAGCGTATCGTTGAACCGCGCGCAAACTGTACTGGAGGCGGATGGCAGTTTCAGAATGATCATCTCGCACACTGATCCGGGCCAACCGAACTGGCTGGACACCGAGGGCAACCTGTTCGGACTGGTGTTCTGGCGCTTCTTCCTGGTCACCGGTGACGTGGAAACACCGCAGGCAGAGGTGGTAAAACTCGCCGACCTCAAAGCCTGATTGCAGCGGCCAAACAACATGAAAAGCCAACTCCCCCTCCCCGTGCGTCTGCTGAACCTCGCGGGGCGCACAGCCAATGCCATCGGACTACAGCCGGTCAACCTGAGCCTGGAAACACTTCTGCAGACGGCCCGCGACAATACCGGGCTCAGCGATTTCGGCGAAGAGGATTTTCGTGCACCACTGGCGATGCTGCTGGCGGGGCTGGAGAATGAAGCGAACCTGACGCTCCTCGGTCGCATTATGGCGAAGACCGATCTGGTAAACACACTGGAAAACCGCCTTGGCTTCGTCGAATTGTTCAAACAGCACCCGGAAATAGCCGAGCAGCGTATCGAGCGCCCGATCTTCGTGGTGGGCCCACCCCGCTCAGGCACCACCATTTTTCACGATCTGCTGGTGATGGACCCCGACAATCGCGTGCCGCTGACCTGGGAAACCGCGCGGCCACTGCCGCCGCCGGAAACCGCCACCTATCACAATGACCCGCGCATCGCGCAGGCACAGGCAGATCTGGATCAGGTCGACAAACTGCTGCCGGAATTCAAGAAGATGCACCCGATGGGAGCCGAACGTGCACAGGAATGCGTCACCATCACCAGCCATGATTTCACCTCGATGATTTACCTGGTGCAATACTTCGTGCCGACCTACGACCGCTGGGTGGGTGACTGCGATATGCGTTCGGCATTGAAATGGCACCGGCGATTCCTGCAGGTGTTGCAGTGGAAAGCACCCGGTACACGCTGGGCGCTGAAATCGCCCCAGCATCTGTGGCACCTGCAACACATTCACCGCGAGTACCCCGATGCGCTGTTTGTGCAGACGCACCGCGACCCGGTAAAAATTGTGATCTCCACCAGCAATCTGGCCGCCACGCTGCAAACGATGGGCAGCGATCACGTCGACCTGCATAAAGTCACCCGCTATTTTGCGCATGCGCTGGCACGCGGCTACAGCAACACCGTGGCCTATCGCAAATCCGGGCTGATACCCGAAAGCCAGGTTGTCGACCTGTACTTCCGCGATTTCATGGCTGACCAGGTCGGCACTGTGCGCCGCGCCTACGAACATTTCGGGATGAACCTGACCGCCAGCACAGCGAGCGCAATGCAAGCCTTTCTGGATGACAACCCGGCGGATAAACACGGTAAGCATCTGTACAGTCTGGCCAATACCGGTATGGAAGAAGCGGAGTTGCGCGCATTGTTTACCGAGTACGAAGACTACTTCCATGTGCCGCGCGAGACCTTGTAGGCGCCATCACACCATCAGTGTGCATACGGAGACCGCATGAAATTCTGGCAAGCCATCACCTGGGCTGAAACCGATCAACTGATCGAGATCGCCCGTTTCGCTGAAGAAGTGGGTTTTCACGGCCTGATGAGCGGTGACCACGCGGTCTACCCTGAATCCATCGTGCCGCAGTACCCGTATTCCGAGAGCGGACTACCGCCGATGAGTCCGCAGGACGAATACCCGGACCAAACGGCAATCTTCGCCGCCATGGCTGCGGTAACACAAAAACTGCATTTCACCTGCGGCGTTTATGTACTGCCACTGCGCAACCCGCACGAGGTCGCGCGCGCTGCGGGCACACTCTCGATCCTCAGTAACAACCGCTTTATCCTCGGCGTTGGTGTCGGTTGGATGAAGGAAGAGTTCGACATCTACGGTGTCGATTTTCACCAGCGCGGCAAGATCACCGACGAGGTTATCGAAGTCCTGCACAAACTGTGGCGTGGTGAGATGGTGGAACATCACGGTGAATATTTTAATTTTCCGCGTGTGCAATTGAGTCCAGCGCCCGCCACGGCGGTACCGATCTATATTGGCGGCGCCAGCGAGGCTGCGCTGCGCAGGGCGGCGCGGGTTGGCAGCGGTTACATCGGCGCCGGTACCGCGCCGGGAGATGTCGGCCCACTGCTGCAGCGTCTACACACACTGCGCAGCGAGTATGGCCGCGAGCACCTCCCCTTCGAAGCGATGCTCGGGGTCACTGCGGCGGCGGACCGCGATCTGTATAAACGCTTGTCGGACGACGGCCTGGCCAGCACGGTGGCGCCTCCCTTCCAGTACGCGTTAGGTAAGAGGCACTCAACACTCGATGAGAAAAAACGGTTTATGGCGCATTTCGCCGAGAGCATAATTCGACATTTCCCGACCTCATGAACGAACCCAACGGAGGTATTTCCATGAGCGGTTCCTATACCCCGATTAGCGACTACACGCGCTCACCCTTTTCCGCCACCTGCAGCAACGGCACGCAGATCAGTCACGATGTCTACCGGCTGGGCAGTGGCGCACCGGTAGTCATTATCCAGGAGTTACCCGGTATCGGGCCTGAGACCATGCGTCTGTCGGATGCATTTATCGAGCGCGGGTTTGCGGTGGTGCTGCCTCACCTGTTCGGACCACTGGAAAAAACCAGCACTGGCGGCAATCTGCTGCGCGTGTTTTGCATGCGCAGGGAATTCAGCCTGTTCGCCAACAATCACACCAGTCCGATCGTCGACTGGCTGAAAGCCTTGTGCCGCGAGGTAAAATCGCAGGGCCACCACAAGGGTGTGGGCGTCATTGGTATGTGCCTGACCGGCAACTTCGCGATCTCGCTAATGGGCGACGACAGTGTGCTGGCCGCTGTGAGTTCACAACCCTCCATGCCGCTGATGAAAGCGACACAGCTGCACATGTCGCCCGCTGACATCGCCGGCGTGCGCCAGCGAATTGAAGCCACAGCGCCGATGCATGCCTACCGATTCGAGGGTGACCCGGTGTGTACAGCCGCTAAATTCAGGGCCATCGACGATGCGTTTAACAATGACGGGGTCACTCGCGTACAAACGCACACCCTACCCGGCAAGGGACACTCGGTACTGACGCTGGACTTTGTCGATCGGCAGGGGCACCCGACCAAAGCGGCCCTGAACGACATGCTGGACTATTTCAGCGCACAGCTACACTAAGCCGTATCACACAGCGCTGATTCGCTATGCACACGACACCTTTTCCCCGTTGAACTTTTTACCCAGCGAATGGTTGCGCTGCCCGCTGGATCAACTCGCATTATTGCGAGATGAACAGCAGCTGCGCTGTGACAACGGGCACAGTTTTGATATCGCCAGGCAAGGTTATGTGAATTTGCTACGGCCTGCTGACAAACGCAGTCGCGATCCGGGCGACAGCAAAGCCATGATAGCGGCGCGCCAGTCCTTTCTCGATGCCGGTCACTATCACCCGCTAGCAACAGCGCTGGCGGAACTGCTGCTGCCATTGCTGCCTGCGGAGTCGGTCATCGTGGACGCCGGCTGTGGCGAAGGGTATTACCTGGCGCAGCTACACGCGCAGTTGAGCGCGCGACCAGGCGCAGACCAGCGACTACCTGCCATGATCGGCTTCGACATTTCCAAGTGGGCCGTACAGGCTGCGACGCGACGGCCCATAGCCACCTGGCTGGTGGCGAGCAATCGCCACATTCCGCTTGCCCCAAACAGCGCAGATTGCATACTCAGTCTTTTTGGTTTTCCCTTGTTCGAGGCATTCAGGACACTGCTGAAGGATAGGGGCGCCCTGCTGCTAGCAAATGCCGGACCACTTCACCTCATCGAGTTGCGCGAAGTCATCTATCCCGAGATCCGCCATACACCCTCCACTGTGGCGCAACAGGCAAGCGCTGCCGGATTGGACATTGGAGCGATGACCAAAGTGCAGTTTAAAACTGCGCCACTCAGTCAGTTGGAAATAGCGCAACTACTGTCGATGACACCACACCTGTTTCGCGCCAGCCATGCCGGCAAGGAGAATGCGGCACGTCTGGATCAGTTTCCTGTTACGGTGGATGTGGAGTTACAACTCGTGCACAAAGTCGGCGGCCGCTAGAAAACAGACTCGGCGGCTGACCACGCTACATTTCATCGGGCACGCGGTACAGGCTCTGGTAGCGCCTGAACAACGGTCGGTCCCTGGCCTTCAGTGCGTCAACCGCATAGCTGTGCTGGCCGAACTTGCCCTTGGGTTTGGCACGCAGGTAGTCCTGCATGCGTGTTCTGGTTAGGGCTGACAAAGGCATACCGAAGTGTGCGTAGATGCCCTCGATACAACCCAGTGGGTCGTCCATCAAATCCTGATAACGTGAATCGGCTATATTCGCCGCCGGCACAATGCCCTGCTCCCTCTGTACTATCACTCGCTCCAGTCGCTGTGCGGTGGCCTCACCCATGATAATGTTGTCGAACAACTGCGCATTGAAAGGCTGGTCACTGCGCATGTAGTACAGCGTGCCCATCAGGCTGGTGGTGGAAGCCATGCACTTGATCGGGTCGCGGTGGGTTTGCACAATGCACGCATCGGGGTAGACCTGTAACAACGTATCCAGATGTACCTGGTGCTCAGGCGCTTTCAGCAGCCAGCGCTTGCGCGGATTTTTCCACTGCAGTACTTGCAGTATGGTCTTGTGGTATTGATAGACCGGCAGATAATCGGCTTCGGCGCAGAAAGCGCTGTAGCTGAACGCCTGGTGCAGGGACGCAATATGGTCGCTGATAAACGTACCTGCCATCAACAGGCCGCACTCTGCGGGAATATCGCCGCGCATTTCATGCATGGCGGCAAATTCCGGCGCGACACGGTTCCACTGCGTGAACAGCTTATCGGCCTGCTCAATTCGCGGGTCGGTAGCGTAAGTTGCTGCCTCCGGCGGCGGGCAGGGTTGCAAAGCCTCCCACATCAGCGGCACTCCGACATCCGGGTCCTGAGACAGCAATTCAAACAGAATGGAGGTCCCTGAGCGCGGCAGGCCGACAATCACCATCGGTGCGGTTATTTCCTGCTCCAGTATCTGTGGATGCCGCCGCAGCGTGTCAACCACGTTCAGGCGAGTACTCAGCCACAGCACGATATCGCTTCTGGCCATCAGGCGACCCATCAAGGTCAGCTGCGCTTCTTCCTCCAGTGATTGCAGCAGCACGCGGAAGGGTTCGCGCCACAACTCATCGCCAAAATCGTCCAGGCCGGTAGCGCGCTGCGCGTGTTGCAATAGTGAGGTTTCATCCAGCGGCACAACGGCGGGCAGATTGAAGTAGCTGCCCTCACGATT
This sequence comes from Halioglobus sp., assembly GCA_041396025.1. Lineage (GTDB taxonomy): Bacteria > Pseudomonadota > Gammaproteobacteria > Pseudomonadales > Halieaceae > Marimicrobium. Next base: position 51,573 of record JAWKZL010000010.1, read on the forward strand.
CATTGCACTGAGCCACTGCGGGTGAGGCGGCGGCGTCCACAGTGGGCTGCTTGCGTCATTCATTGGAAGGTCCTTACTAGTGGACAAAGCGTTTTAGCGCGCCTCTGCGCCGTGCGGCCAGTTGTTCACGACGCGCAACGGCCGGTATCGTTTTTACCTCAGCAGGCAGGTAGGTGTGCAAGTCGGCGCGCTTCATTTGCACGCACTCAGGAATAGGATAGTGTGCCGCGCCGATCAAGCGCACAGTGATATAGCCTTCCTGGTGACCCGACGGATCCAGCCAGTTCGGAACACCCGGATCAGCGTGGGCGACGACCAGAATCAATTCACCACTGTCTTCGAGAACGGCGTGGTGGCAATTGGTGCTGCACAAGCGGTAGCGGTAATCCATTGTCTCCCACCAGTAGTTGCCGAACTCGACTGCCCAGTAATCCGCCTGTGGCGGCGTCACGCGCACCACCAGTACTTCATCTTCCGGCACCTGCCAATAACATATCAACGGCTCGCCGCCGGGCGTAGCGTCAATGGCGTTGTCATCGAGTTGCCGGTAGGAGAGGAAACGGTTGGGTTGTACTTTCCAGCGATCCAGCATATCGGCCCAGTAGTGCGTGGATTCTCTTACCCATGCCGCAGCATCCGCCAGACCCTGCTGCAATCGCTCGGGCGTAAAAGACGGGTCGTGGTCCCACTCGCCGAGTCGATCGATGCGCGCCATCATCGGCTGCTCGTTCTCCCAGTCGGCAAAAAACTGGCGCACAGTGACGCGCCAACTGCCAGGTGTCGTTTTAATCCAGTTCCCCGGGTGCTCCTGCGGGCTGAGAATAATCTCAAAACTGCCGTCATCGGCGACCGCGATATCACGATCAATCAGGCTTCCCACCACAGCACCACCCCAGGGTGTTGCACCATCCTCCAACACGGTGACCGCAAAGTAGCGGGCGCTCCCGCGCTGGCCAGAGATGCGGTAGCTGTGTTCACCATTGACAGGCGCACCGACATAGAGCGCGTCGGTATTGTCGCCCCCCTGTTTGCGCAACGGGTCGAAATAGTGGAGTAACTCGGGGTAGTCGGGATCGTTATTCTCCAGGTGGAACTGCAGCGCCAGTGCGATATTGCGCGAAAGAAGCCGAACTCCCTTGGCGCGGTCTATATCGCGGCCCGGTGTGGTATCGCGAAACACCAAATCGCCTGCGCTTTTAAGTTGCTCGCAAAAATTGTCCCAGCTGGACTTCAGTTGGGCATCGTTTGGGTTGTCGCCGAACATAGCAATTTTCTCCGGGCATTATCTCGCCACAGTAAGACAATTGACCGGGGTAAATCAACTCACGACACGCACGGCACTGCGCGTCGACTGGCCAGGCGAGTCTCCCCACCCAGTCTATCGGCATGAACCGAGACACGTTTATGTGCGCCGAACTTTACAGCGCTTCGCCTGACCAGTCGGCAGCGTGTAGAATCACCTGACTCACTCGCCGGATAAAAATACGAGGCACTCCCCATGGATGTAAAACTGTCAGGTTCACCACAGGGCCCACTGAAGGGCATTCGCGTGCTCGATATCACCTCGATGATCACCGGGCCGTTGTGCAGTCAACAACTGGGTGACCTTGGCGCGGATGTGATCAAGATCGAACCCACGCACGGCGAGATTTCTCGCTGGCTGGTACCGCCACAGAAAGCGGGCCTGACCGGCTTTTATACGCAAATGAACCGCAACAAACGCAGTCTGGCGCTGGACCTGAAAAATCCCGAGGGCATTGCCATCATCAAGAAACTCGCAGAGACCGCCGACATTGTGGTGGAGAATTTTCGCGGCGGCGTGCCTGACCGTCTGGGCTTTGGCTATGAAGATTTGCGCGTAATCAACGACAAACTGATTTACGTATCGATTACCGGCTTCGGACCCACCGGTCCCTATTCGCATAAACCTGCGTACGACCCTATCGCGCAGGGCCTGGTCGGCATGATGCACATTCAGGGCATGCCGTTTGGTGGCAAACCGCAGCTGATTCAATCTGCGATCGTCGACAAGACAACCGGGACAACGGCCGCAGGCGTTGCAATAGCAGCGTTGTATGCGCGCGACCGCCCCGGCGGCACCGGCAAAGGGCAACGCGTGGATGTACCGATGATCGACGCCTGGGCCACCAACTCACTCCCCGACATGATACCGGTGGACAGTTTCATGCCCAATGACATGCAGGATCCTGCGCCGCTGGCTGTGTTGCGCACATTCGAAACCAAAGACGGCTTCGTGGTGGGTATGGCACTGCAGGACAATCATTTCAATAATCTTTGTCACGCGCTGGAGTGCACCGAGCTGATGGAGCGCGAGGGTATGCGTAACCTCGGAGAGCGCGTGCAGAGTTTCCGCCCATGGCTGGACGCCATTGGCGAGGTGATGATGCGCTTTACCACCGAAGAACTACTGGCGCGACTGGACGCTGTCGGCGTGCCCTTCGGCCCGGTGAAAACCATCCGCGAGTTCGCCGAAGACCCGCAGGCGAAACACAATCGCACTATCTTCGATGCCGAACACCCCGATGCGGGTACCATGCGTTATGTGCGCTATCCCGGGCATCTCTCCGAAACACCGGCATGCCTGCACAGGCATCCACCGCGACTGGGAGAACACAGTCGCGAGGTGCTGCATGAAGCGGGATACAGCGACGCAGACATTAAGCGCTTGCTGGCAGACAACATCGTTAGCGGGTGAAGCGGGCGTAACGCGAACCGCGAACGCCCATCCACGGTAGCAAGCGGGTGTCGAGAATTACGCCGTGGCGCTAAAGTCCGGGCTTCTCAGTCCCGGCACGCGATTTTTCATCAATGATCTGTTGCAGCCAATCCTGCGATTGGAATTCCGAATTGGCGGCATCGGCGACATCGAACAACACGCCAATGGCCTGCGTCACGGGGTCACCACGCAGCGTATAACGCAGTTTTCTGGCGATGGTTCCGCGTGTTAGACACTACCTGAGGCGGTTCCGGTGGCTGAGAGAACCCCACATTGATATTCACACTGCCCCCGGGTACTGAGCCTGACATCAGGACCAGAACAGGCCCGGTGTTGTAGCGCTTACCCTACACCCGGTACTCATAGGTGTTGTCCTGTGTCTTGATGATCATGTTGGCGTCGCAGGCTTTCAAGGCCACCTTCGCGTCCAGCACACGGCTAACCACAGGTTTGGCAGTCCACCGGAAGCAGCTAAACGCTCAAACAGATTTTCCCAAAATGCTGTTGTGATTCCTGCAGGCGAAACGCCTCCGCCAGCTCCGCCAAAGCATAACTGCGATCAATGACAGGTTGTATACCGAGAGTGTTAATCGCCCTGACCATATCCTCCTGATGTGCACGCGAACCCACCGTGATACCACTGATCACGGCATTTTTCTGGAACAATTCCGCTGTCGGCACCTCACCCTGAATGCCGGTAAGCACGCCCATCATGGAAATGTGACCGCCAAAGGCAACGGCGCGAACGGATTGTGGCAGCGTACCGGACCCTCCCACCTCAACGATCACGTTGGCTCCCCTGCCCCCTGTGACTTCCAGTACTTTGTCACCCCAGCGCTCGCACTGACGGTAGTTGATCAGTTGATCTGCCCCGAGTGCCGCCAGTTTTTCCAGCTTGGCATCCGAGGAAGAGGTGGCAATCACATGGCAACCTGCTGCTTTGGCGAACTGCAGCGCGAACACCGATACACCACCGCTGCCCTGTACCAGCACCGTATCGCCGGGCTTCACTTTCGCCTCGACCATCAGCGCGCGCCATGCGGTGGCGGCAGCACAGGGCAGGGTCGCCGCCTGCTCAAAGGTATAGCCGTCGGGAATATGTGTGAAAGCGGAAGCCGACATCGTCACCGTCTGCGCTGCAAAGCCGTCGACATTATCGCCCGGTACGCCGCCCAGTTTGAACGCATTATCCGCCCGGCCATCCGCCCAGCGGGGAAAGAAGCAACTCATCACCTTGTCGCCGGGTTGAAAGCCGGTGACGCCGGCACCGACTGCTTCTACGATTCCCGCACCGTCGGACATCGGAATGCGGCCATCATCCACCGGGAGCAATCCAATCGCCACGACATAATCATGAAAGTTCAGCGAACTGGCGTAGTTGCGTATACGAATTTCGCCAAACTGCGGCTCAGTGGGTGCTATCTCCACAACTTGTAAATTGTCGAGCCCACCGGGGTTTTTTACTTTGATCGCTTGCACCACCTTCTCCTGTTGTTGGGATTATTTGCAGTGTGCTTGGCGTCGATACCCTTAGCGGAAGCACACAACACACTGCCCAGCGCTTTATACACCGATGCTCCTGGACACACTAGGGTGTTTGCCGGGCGAACCCCCAGGAGGTGTTGGCGAGCCGGCTAGGCCGGCATAAGCGGGAACTTGAAGCTGAGATAGCCGTCTTCCGCAGCAACCGTAGAGCCGTTGATGCAATTGGCTTCATCGGAAGCGAGGAATGCGAAGATATCAGCAATTTCCCTGGGCTGCGTGAATTCATTGCGCAGCTGCTCTCGGCGGATGTGCTCCCACAGTCCCAGGGCCTCGTACTGCCGCAACATCGGTGTATCGACCCTACCCGGTGCAACGGCGACGACACGAATTCCCAGCGGTGCCAGTTCCAGTGCCGCACACTTGGTCATCATATCCACAGCGGCCTTACTGACGTTATAGGTGAATGTCATTTCTGCAGCAATCTGGCCATAGATCGACGAGGTATTGATGATCACGCCCGGTTTCCCCAACTCGCGCAATTTGCGTCCCCCGGCGAGAATTCCGTGGTAGACGCCCTTTTGATTGACGTTGGTGAGCGGATCGAAGTCGGCGTCCGGATCGTGATCCAGCAACATTTTGGCGACGCCGATGCCCGCATTGTTGATAACAGTATCCAGTGTACCGAAGGACTCCACGGCAAACGCCATCATTGCCTCTACCTCGGTATATTGGGTGACGTCAACACCGAAGCCTTTTACTTTTCCTGAATACGGTTGGGCAACAAGGTCTGCCTGTTCTTGGTTGAGATCCGCGGCAATCACGCGCGCGCCTTCGGCGACAAACTTGCGTACGATTTCCTGCCCTATCCCACCGCAGGCACCTGTAACAATAGCGACTTTACCGGCAAGTCTCATGCTGCTCACCCCACAGTTAATATTGGCTTTTCAGTGCAGGAGACCGTCAATAGTGCCCTGCCCATTCGAAGGCGTTAAAGCGTTGCACGAAGGCTACGGGCTGACGATTACCCCCGCGGCGCTCTTGCCCGCGGCTTCACACAACAAGGTATAAACTCTAAGCACTGTTTGCGCATCGAGGATACTGGTCACATTACCCGATGCGTCGACATTGATGTTGCTGCCCATAATAATGAATGACACCACTGCATCCTCCTTGGCGTCATCGGCGACCGTCAATGTATGCACGGAATGCGCCGGCTCAAACAGGTACGACCCCGCTTTGTTAATCAGCGTGGGGTATTCCTTGTAGAACCATTCACCGCTTTCGGTAAATGCATAGACCGGACCGGAATGGTAGTGCGTGTCGATGCAAAAACCTGGACGGAAACGGCTGCGCACAATCCACATATTATTGTTGAGATCGACCTGTAACAGCACCAGCGTTGATCCATCAGGAAGGTCCACTTCCGGCAGGTCATCGCGTTCAATGAGAATTGCCTCGCGCGCGTGATCCATAGAAACAACACCACCCGAGGCGTTGTTCAAAGACTGGAACATTTCCGACAGTGCTGCCTGCTTTGAGTCGCTCATAGTGTCTCTCCTGTGCTATCTGATTTGGGTAGGTTGTCGATTGACTTGATTTGAAACGCCATCTGCTCAGTCCCGCCATAAAATGCGGACGCGAATCGCAGGTCGCCGCTAACGGCTTATACCCCCAAGCCCCGTGCGATCCTGGGCATGATTGTAGTCGAAGATTGGCACACCGTCCTTGAACCGGGCCACCTGACCTGTAGCGAATCCGCTAAAGTCCAAGTTGCGCGCCCTGACCCAGACACCTGGTACTGCCCCTGCGATCGTTGTCCGCGACCTCCTGGCCTTGCTTTCAAACCAGCAAACAATCAGAATTCCGCCATGAAAAAAATCTCTGGAATTACACACACTATTGCCCTTCTGCTGCTTTCCACTATCGCGTTTGCAGACAGCGATTACCCGCCAAAGGTCAAGCGAATCATCGAACAGCGCTGCATGGTTTGTCACGGCTGCTACGACGCGCCCTGCCAGTTAAAACTGGACGCATGGGCTGGTCTGCAACGCGGCGCAAGCAAGGAAATTGTGTACAACGGTACGCGCCTCACCGCCGCTGCGCCCACGCGTCTGTTCGTGGACGCGCAAACCGTGGAGCAATGGCGAGAAAAGGGCTTTTATCCGGTTCTCGACGAACATAATCCGAACAAGGGTGTGATGGCACGCCTGCTCGCCCTGAAGCAGGAGCACCCCCTGCCCGAGGGCGAAAGAATACCCGACAGCATCACGCTGGGACTGGACCGGGAACAGCAGTGTACAAAGCCCGACGCGCTCGCTACTTTCGTTGAGAAGAACCCGCTATGGGGCATGCCCTATGGCCTGCCGGGCTTGCAAAGCTCTGAACACAAGACACTTACCAAATGGTTGGAGGAAGGCGCCCCCGGCGTTGCCAAAGCGTCACCGCCTTCCCGTGAAATTGATGAGGTAGCGCGCTGGGAGACTTTCTTCAACGGCCAGAGCATGAAGCAGCAGCTGATGTCGCGTTACATGTACGAGCACCTGTTCATCGGTGATCTGTACTTCTCTGACCTCGATGAGAGCAGCGGCTATTACACGCTCGTGCGTTCGCGCACACCGCCGGGGCAAGCGATCGATATCATCGCCACCCGACGTCCCTATGATGATCCGGGGCAGGCAACTTTCTACTACCGACTGCAACCCTTGCACACAGCGGTTCTCGACAAACGCCACATGCCCTACGCCCTGAACAACGCACGCATGCAGCGCTGGCAGTCGCTGTTTCTCGATCCCGACTACAACGTCACTGCCCTGCCGTCCTATGAGGTGGATGTGGCGGCCAATCCTTTTGTTACCTTCCGCGAATTGCCGCAAACGGCCCGCTACAAGTTCATGCTGGACGAAGCACAGTTTACGATCATGGGCTTTATCAAGGGTCCGGTCTGCCGCGGGCAGGTAGCGCTGAACGTGATCGACGACCACTTCTGGGTTGCATTCCTCAACCCCGACAGAAATACCGTGCATGAAAATGCCGAGTTTCTCGCGAAAGAGAGTAAACACCTGCGCCTGCCGGCGGACAACGATAGCGGGGCCCTGGTTTCGCTGATCGAGTGGCGCCGCTATTCCAAGGAGCAATTGAAATTCCTCAAGGCAAAGTTTGACTATATCCAGCGCATGACTGGCCCGGAGGGGACCAAGTTGAATCTGGATATTATCTGGGACGGCGATGGCAAAAATGACAATGCGGCGCTCACCGTATTCCGGCATGACGATAGCGCTTCTGTGGTCAAAGGCTTTGTCGGTCAGCAACCCAAGACAGCCTGGATAATCGACTACTCGTTGCTGGAGCGAATCCACTACCTGCTGGTGGCAGGTTTCGACGTTTTCGGCAACGTGGCGCACCAGTTGGAAACCCGCCTGTATATGGATTTCCTGCGCATGGAAGGCGAGCAGAACTTCCTGTACTTCCTGCCGCCGCAAGAACGCATAGTGCTGCGTGACTTCTGGTACCGGGGTGCCGAGAAAGATGCTGCTCAGTTTGTTATGGCAGATGCCATTGCCTATGACCGTACCAATGACATTCAGTACACCACCGATGACCCCAAGGCGGAACTACTGACCATGTTACAGCAGCGCCTGCCCGGAGCCTTTGCGCCGCGTTACCAGCCCGCAGACCCGCGTTTCGAGCGGCTGCAAACTCTGGAGGGCGCTCCGTTCAGTCTGTTGCCCGAAGTCTCTTTTGTGCAGGTGGTGAGCAGCGAAAACGCTGACCAAAAGTTCTATACACTTGTGCACAATGATGGCTATCAAAATAATGCCCAGGTGTTCAAGGAGACTCAGCGACGCATTCCACAAGAGGACTACGTAACTGTGGTGAAAGGATTCATCGGCTCTTATCCGAATGTGTTTTTCCAGGTTCCAGAGTCAGAACTGCAGGAGTTCACTACCCGTATTGAATCCATGCGCAACGAGGACGACTACGCTGAACTGGTATCGACCTACGGCGTCCGTCGCAACCAAGCCACCTTCTGGCCCATGTCTGACAGGATTCACCAGAACTACCGCAATCACTTTCCCAGAGAGGCGGGCTTGTTCGATTTGAACCGTTACGAGAATCGCTGACCACACAGTTACAATGGAGCGTCCGCGATGATTCGTTACAACGCCTTTGATGGTGATGTAGAGCAGGGATCACAATGACTGAAAATACCGACCTCCGTGACAAACTGGCATTGGAACGCACCCGGCTGGCAAACGAGCGCACCTTCCTCGCCTATATACGCACTGCACTGTCGCTGATTGCAGGCTCTGCAGTACTGTTTCAGTTTTTCTCGACACACGAATCGTATCTCGCTGTGGCCTGGCTGCTGGCGGGTTGCGGCATGCTCGTACTGCTTATGGGGTTTGTTCGCTTCTTTACGGTAAAAGCGCGCCTGAATGCAGACACCGCGAACAATCGTTCAGCGTAGCGCTGGCATTTGCCGGTGGCACGAAAGTCATTGCATGGCAGGCTACTTTGCACATTCCCGGCCTCGTGCCATTATTATGAGGTTTCAAGGTTGAAGGTGGTATTCGCCAGAGCATCAACAAAGGAGTAGGACGATGGAATATTTTTCCCGTGCATTGCAGAAGTATGCCGAATTTTCTGGCCGTGACACACGGCAACAATTTTGGATGTTTGTGTTGTTCAATTTGATATTTGCAATTCTGGTAGCGATGGTGGGCGGACTGCTGGAAACAAATATTCCGTCACAGCTCTACAGTCTCGCCCTGTTGATACCCAACCTGAGTATTGGTGCCAGACGGCTTCACGATACTGGGCGCTCCGGTTGGTGGCAGCTGATCGGAATCATTCCCGTTATTGGCATCATCGTGTTGATCATATTTTTTGTGCAGGACAGCGTCGAGGACAACGAGTACGGGCCCAACCCAAAAGCAACGCCGGCGTGAAGGGTTGACGAACTCACTCCACGCCGCCGTAGCGTTCATCCCATTTTTTGATAATGGCTGCCAGTGAACCGTCTTTTTGCGCGGCCGCCAGCGCATTATTGAACTCGGCAATCATGGTGTCGGCACCGGGCCATGTCCGACTCGCCGCCACGTGCCGTTCAACGGGCGGCAATTCAATCGGCAACACGGCGAACTGGGTAATCTTGTCCTTGAAATAGGTGTGCAGTTGCATGGCTGCGCTGCGTTGGTCGGCAATGACAAAATCTACCTTGCCGTTTAACAGATTGAGCAGGTTGGGCACAAGTTGATCCTCTTCCACCAGCGTCAGCTGGGGTATAGAAGAAAAATCCACACCATAGGCATAATCCGCGCGTACGCCGAGGCGGCTCCCGGCCAGCTGCTGCAAACTGGTGTATGTACCCTCGTTACTGCGCAATTTGAGTATCAGTAGCTGACTGCGCAGGTAGGGCTCGCTGAACAGCAAATCCTTTTCTCGCTCTTTGGAATACCAGACCGAGGCTAGGGCATCGTAAACACCCACGCTGGTGCCTTCCACCGCGCGCGACCAATTCTCAATACTGATAACCGGCGTATAATTGGTGCCGGCGAAAACATGTTTGACCAGCTCCAGAGCAAGGCCCTCATCCGGCAGCGTGGCATCGGCATATGGCGGAGAGGTATTGGCCATCAGGCGTACCTCCTGCGCGGCCTGCACATTCGCACACTGCGCCACGGCCAATACCAACAACAGGATAACTCTCAACATAGCCCAGCCCCAGATCGATCGTTTGCATTAAATTATCCGTTGCGCGCCGTCCAGGGGCAAGCACAATTCTATCCCGGTTCAATATTCTGAAAACGTTGGCGAGCGCAACGCTTGCCCGGTATGGCATGGGTGGTATGCTCCGATTCAACGCGCACATACCCCCTCGGAGACGACGTTGAACAAGAAAAAACTGTTCTGGTCCTTTATCACGGTTACCGCGATAGCGATTGCAGCTATCCAGTTCGTACCCGCGCCAGCGGTGCTAATTCCCGCGGAATTGCCGGCAGATCAGCGCGCCGAGCACCGCCTGCTCAATTTCGAGGGCATCACCAATTTTCGCGATCTTGGCGGCTACCCCACAGAAGATGGTCGCCAGGTGAAATGGGGAGTACTGTACCGATCAGCCAATTTCGCCGAGAGTTCCAGAGCTGATCTTGAGGCACTGAAACGGCTGCACCTGAAGACTCTGGTGGATTTTCGCTCCAGTGTTGAAAAAGAAGAAGAACCCAATCAGCTGAGTGACCCCACCGGTTTTCAGGTGGTGGAAATACCCATGCTGGACGAGGGTAATAATGCGATGGCGAAAGACATCATGGAGCGCCTGAAGAACGGTGACTTCGGCAGCTTCGACCCGAACGAGTTGATGCTGACCGCCAATCGGCAATTTGCCAACGAGTTCACGCCACAATTTCGCCAGTTCATGCAGGCAGTGGAAGCAGCTGACGGCGCACCGATCGTTTGGCATTGCACCGCCGGCAAGGATCGCACCGGCTTCGCCTCTGCCATTTTACTGCGCACGCTTGGTGTTCCGCAGGATGTGATTATGCAGGACTATCTTGCGAGCAAGCAGTACGCGTTGGACGCACGCAAATCACAGCTGCAAATGCTGCGGCTTTTCAAGGGCGATGAGGCGGCCGACAAGCTGGCGATAATGATGGGCGTTGAAGCCCAGTGGTTGAACGCGGCTTTCGAGCAAATAGACGCCACCTGGGGCAGCTTTGACAACTATGTCCACGACGGGCTTGGACTGACTGACGACGATATCGCGCGCCTCAAAGCCACACTGCTCACCGCGCCCGGGAACGCATGAGTATCGCGTGATGGTGCAACTACTTGAGCCCGATTTTTGCCGCGTTTGACTATAATTGTCCGGCACTGGCAGCACGGCCGGTAGAGACCATTCCCAGTAAAAAATACCAGGGTATCCCACCATGAATTTCGACTTCTCCGAAGAACAGCAGTTCATTCGCGACCAGGCCCGCAATTTTCTCAACCAGGAATGCACCACAGCCACCGTGCGTGCAGTGTTGGACAACGCCACTGGCTTCGATCAGCCGTTATGGCAAAAAATCGTCGCGTTGGGCTGGACGGCAATGGCCATACCGGAATGCCATGGCGGCCTGGGACTGGGGTATCTGGAACTGTGTGTCATCGCCGAAGAATTGGGCCGGGCGCTCGCACCTGTTCCTTTTTCGTCCAGCGTCTATCTCGCCACCGAGGCCATCAAGAGCTGGGGCAGCGAGGCTCAGAAACAACACTACCTGCCCAAACTGGCGGCCGGGGAATTGATCGGCACGCTGGCGACGAATGAAGGATTGGGTGCGCAGTCTGTCGTATCACAAGTGCGCGGCGACAAACTCACCGCGCAGAAACTGCCGGTGCCGGACGGCGATATTGCCGACTTTGCTGTCGTCACCGCGCGCGATGGGCACGGCCATGTCCGGCTATACCTCGCTTCACTGACGGAAGAAGGTATACAGCGCGAGACGCTGAGCAGCATGGATCCCAGTCGTTCACAGGCACGCATCGTGTTGCACGATGTCCCGGTACAGGCACTGGGAGACACTGCAGCAGGCGAACCAGAACTGGCGCAATTGCTGGACCGCGCTGCGGTCCTGCTGGCCTTTGAACAGATCGGCGGTTGCCAGGCAGCGATGGAAAAAGGCATTGCCTACACCAAACAGCGTTATGCATTCGGTCGACCGATAGCCTCCTTCCAGGCGATCAAGCACAAGTTCGCGGATATGTATGTAGCATTGGAACTGGCGCGCTCCAACGCCTATTACGGCGCCTGTGCCCTGGCCGGCGACGCACCCGACCTGCCACTCGCTGCGGCCACTGCCCGGGTCAGTGCCAGCGACGCGTTTTACCTGATCAGCAAGGAAAACATCCAGGCCCACGGCGGCATGGGATTCACCTGGGAATTCGACTGCCACCTCTACTACCGCCGGGCCCAACTGCTGTCGGGCGTGATCGGCACACAGCCGCAGTGGAAAGAGCAAATCGCCCACAACCTGCTGCAAACCGCCTGAGGAGCACACCATGGATTTTCAAGACACTCCGGAACTGGCTGCGTTTCGCAGCGAGGTAAAAATCTGGCTGGATGCGAACGCCACGCGACGCACCGACAAACGCCATATCGGTATGGAAGGCGATGCGCCCTTTCGCGAAGCCAAAGCGTGGTACAAAAAGAAATCAGACGCAGGGTTCGCCTGTCTGACCTGGCCGAAGGAGTATGGTGGTGCAGGTCTCACATCGGTACACGAAGTGGTGTGGCAACAGGAAGTCGAAAATTACCTCACGCGGGACAGCCAGTTTGTCATCGGCATTGGCAACTGCGGCCCGGCCATCATGCATTTTGCCAATGAAGAGGCCAAACGCGAACTGTTGCCGCGCATGGCCAGCGCCGAAGACGTGTGGTGCCAGCTGTTTAGCGAACCCTGCGCCGGCTCAGACGTTGCCGGCCTGCGCACGCGAGCCGAACGCGACGGTGATAACTGGAAAATCAACGGCCAAAAGATCTGGACCTCCGGTGCCCAGTACTCGGACTACGGCGTGGTATTGACGCGCAGCGACCCTACAGTTTCAAAATATCGCGGCCTGACCATGTTCATGATCGATATGCGCCAGAGCGGCGTTGAAGTGCGTCCGATAAAGCAGATGGACGGCGGCCAGCATTTCAACGAAGTATTTTTTAACGACGCCATCGTGCCCGATGCCTACCGTTTGGGCGAGGTCGGCGGGGGCTGGACCGGCGCACTCACGGTGCTGATGAGCGAACGGCTGGCCATAAGCGGCATTCAACCCACCGGCTTTCCGCAATTTCTGGATCTGGTGAAATCACTGGAACTGAACGGTCGTCCCATCGCCGAGGACCCCATCGTGCGCGAGCGCCTGGCCACCTGGTACAGCCAGTATGCGGGACTGCAGGCCGCCAACAAGCGCATGATTACCGCCGTAGCCAAAGGTGGTATCGCCGGTGCTGAAGCGTCGCTGGGCAAACTGGTCGGCGCGGTGATGAATCAGGAGATTGCCAATTTCGTGTGCCAGTTGTTGGGGCCTGCCGGTGTCATCCAGGACGACACACTGAGTCCGGAGCGGGCGCATTTTCAGCAGTCGGTAATGTTCGCGCCCGGTGTGCGCCTGGCCGGCGGCACGGATGAAGTGATGCGCAATATCCTCGCGGAACAGGTTCTGGGATTGCCGCAGGAACCGCGCGCAGACAAGGGCATTGCATTTCAGGATATTCCGACCGGACCCGCGTAACCGCAAAAACACGACCCTGAGAACACCGTAGGTCCAGCCGCCATCGCCTGCTACACTGGCAGGCAATGGACCCCAAACTGTATGCACAAATAATAACAGTCGGCGCGGCGTCGCTGTATGTACTGGCTATCGCCTTTGCACTGGAGGCGATGCTCAAGACGCGGACCGCGCAGGGTGCGATTGCATGGGTTATCTCGCTGGTCACCATTCCCGTGGTTGCAGTACCGCTGTATTTGATTTTCGGGCGCAATAAATTCGACGGCTATCTCGAAAAACGCCAGGCAATGGCGGATGAGTTGCAGCGGTTGACACAGCGCACCAGCGGCTCGGTGGAAAAACACATCGTACACGCCACGACAGACTCTTCACTGTATACCAGCCTGTTCAACCTCGCGCCAATGCCGGCCACCACAGGCAACTCCATTGAACTACTGATCAATGGTGAGCAAACGTTTAACAGTATCCTGGCCGGAATGGCCGAGGCGCAACAGTACATACTCTGCCAGTCGTATATTTTTCGCGACGACGAGCTTGGGCGTCGTTTGTGCCGCGTGCTGGAAGACAAAGCCAGGGCCGGCATACCCGTCTACCTGCTATACGACGAAATCGGTAGTAGAAGGTTGCCGCGCACACGACTATACAAACAGTTGCTGATGACCGGCGTTCAGGTCGCGCCGTTCAATACCACGCAGGGCAGACGCAACCGCTTTCAATTGAACTTTCGCAATCATCGCAAAGTGGTGGTGGTGGACGGCAAGCAGGCCTGGATTGGCGGTCACAATGTGGGTGATGAATACCTGGGGCTGGATAAGCATATCGGCCAATGGCGTGACACGCATGTTCGCTTCGAGGGTCCTGCGGTAGCCGGTGCGGAACTCGCATTTTCCACAGACTGGCTATGGGCAACGAATTCGCAGGTGGAGATCGAACGAAAGTTCACAGGTCCCAGCACTGGCAATACGCAGATACTGGTGTTTCCCTCTGATCCCATCAGCAGTTACGAGGAGGCCGGGCTGATGTTCCACCAGATTATTGTCGCGGCGCGGCACCGTATCTGGATTGCCAGTCCTTACTTCGTACCAGACCACGCCATTATGTCTGCATTGCAACTCGCCGCGTTGCGCGGCGTGGATGTACGCGTGATGATCCCGGACGAGCCTGATGGCCTGACCGTCGGCATGGCAAACTGGTCGTTTACACGTGAGCTGCTGCCCGTCGGTGTAAAGGTCTACCGCTACAAGGGCGGCTTCATGCACCAGAAGGTGTTGCTGATGGACGACAATGTCGCCGGAGTGGGAACGGCCAATTTCGACAATCGCTCCTTTCGCCTGAACTTCGAAATCACTGTGCTGGCTGAAGCCCCTGAATTTGCCAGCGAGGTCGATCGTATGCTGCAGGCCGATATGCTGCGCTGCCAGCAGGTAAGCATGGATGACATCAGGGACAAACCGTTCTGGTTCGCACTGGCCATGGGCGCTGCTCGACTCGTGGCCCCCGTGCTGTAGCCCGCAGCGTTGCCTAGTCGATGATACCCATCACGAAGATCACCAGCAGCGCGGGCGGCACCACAAAACGGATTAAAAAGTACCACAGTTCATAACTGGAACTCGTGTCTGTATCGAGTTCGTCGCGAGTGGACTGTTTACTCATCGCCCAGCCGGCGAAAATTGCTATCAACAGTCCGCCCAGCGGCAACAGAATCTGGTTGGAAAAGAAATCCATCACGTCGTTAAAGTTCAAGCCACCCACACGCCAGTCTTCCAGCATGTTGTATGTGAGTATGGAAATAACACTGAACACAGCGACAGAACCCACTACCAACATAGCGCTCTTGTGCCGCGGCATCGCATAGCGGTCTTCCACCCAGGCGTTAACGCCCTCGATGAGACCCACCATGGAAGTAATGCCTGCCACTGCGAGGATCAAAAAGAACAATACACTGAAAAGGTGCCCGCCCGGCATCTGTGCAAACGCTACCGGCAGTGTCTGGAATATCAAGCCGGCGCCTGCTGCCGGATCCAGGCCGTAATTGAACACCGCAGGAAACACCACCAACCCCGCCAGCAGCGCAACAGCGGTGTCCATCACCACTATCAGTAGCGCTGAGCGCGTGATCGATACCGATTTAGGCAGGTATGACCCGTACACCATCATGCCCGCCATCGCCACGCTCAGTGAAAAAAAGGCCTGCCCGATTGCAGCCAGTAGAGTGCCAAATCCGATCTTGCTGAAATCCGGTGTGAACAACCAGCGCAACGCTTCGTCAAAGCCGCCGGCAAAATAATTGTAAACTGCCAGACCGAGCAACAGCAGGAACATTGTCGGCATCATGATCACTACCGCACGCTCGATACCGTCCTTGATGCCGGCGTAAATGATGAGGCCGGTGATGACCAGGCCGACCAGTGTCCAGGCCAGCATTCCCAGGTTGTCATCCAGTACTGCTGTGAACTGTGCCTGGGATGCTGCCGCGTCAACGCCGTCAAACCCGGTACTGATCGCCTTGAACAAGTACCACAACACCCAGCCGACCACGACCGCGTAAATAATCTCAATCGTGTAAGCTGCGAGCAGACCCATTGCTCCCACCACGCGCCAATGCCCTGACCGATTATTTTGCCTGGCCAGCGAAGCCATCGCGCTCGTTGGACTGCCCTGGCCGCGCCTGCCTATCAGTAACTCTGCCATTAGCACCGGCGCACCAATGCCAAACGCACACGCCAGGTAGACCAACACGAACGCGGCGCCGCCATTTTCGCCGGTGACATAAGGAAATCGCCAGATATTGCCCAATCCCACCGCAAAACCCACGGAGGCCATGAGAAAGGTAAATCGTGATGACCAGTGGTCGTCGCCCGCCGCTGCCATAGCTTGCCCCTACCGTTGTTATTGCCTGCAGTCTACACAATATGCGCGCCCGGTTCAGGTGCAGCCACTGGCGACCAGGGGAAAATAGCCGTCAGCACATGCAGTAACAACGCTATGGCGCAATGGGAATTCTGGTCCATAATAGTGCATCTGACATTCGTTCTTCAGATAACAACCCGGCACCGTAGCGGCGCAACAGCCGACTACGGTGCGCGCTCGCTAACAGGATAAATTTATAAATTTCAAGGAGATACGTTATGTCTATCAGCAGAAAAACACTACTCGCGGCGTTGCTTGCCCCGACACTCATGGCGGGCGCGGCGCAGGCTGTAGAGCCCGGTTTTTACCTGGGTGCCAGCGGCGGCCAGACCTACGTCGATATGGACGCCAACGATTTCGGTTTTAACGGCAACCGGGACTTCAAAATTGACACCGATGAGACGGGTTGGAAAGCCTATCTGGGCTACAACTTCCTGCCCTGGCTGGGCGTCGAGGCAGGCTACGTCGACTTTGGCAGTTTCTCGCAAAACTTCAACAACGGCAGTGTCGATCTGGATCTGGACGGTTGGGAAGGATTCCTGGTGGGCACGTTGCCTATCGGGCCGGTTGACCTGTTTGCCAAGGCCGGTGCCATTGACCTGAAATCGGAACTCGACACCAAGAATTTTGGTACCAATCAGGAGACAGATACCAAGTTTGCCTATGGCATCGGCGCGGCCTACAACATCGGTCACTGGGGCTTGCGTGTGGAAGCCGAAGGCTATGATGACAACGAAGTCGATGATTTTTACTTCGTGTCTGCCGGTGTGACGTATCACTTCTTCAGTGACAAACCTGCTCCGGTTGCTGCTGCGCCCGTTGCTGCAGCACCCGCTGCCTGCCCGGATGGCGACAACGATGGTGTGTGTGACGCCGCTGATCAGTGCCCGAACACGCCTTCAGGCTCGCGCGTTGACTCCATCGGTTGCAACTGCGATTTCAGCCTGGCGCTGGAATTCGCGTTTGACTCGGCGACACTATCGCCTGCCGATATGGCAAAGCTTGACGAAGTCGTCACCGCGCTGAAAAACGATAACAACGGCTCCATTGGCGGTGTGATTAACGGTCATACCGACAGCGTCGGCAGCGAAAGTTACAACCTTGGTCTGTCCAAGCGCCGTGCTGAAGCGGTGGCAAGCTACCTGCAATCACAAGGTGTGAATGTTGCTGGTCGCTTCACCGTTAATGGCTACGGCGAGTCCCAGCCAGTGGCGAGCAACGACACTGCCGAAGGTCGCGCACAGAACCGTCGCGTTGAAGTACGCCGCACCGACTGCAAATAATCGCTCAGCAGCGACAATCAAAAGGCCCGCAGGCGAAATCCTGTGGGCGTTTTCCGTTTATGGGACGAGAGCCCTTAAACGCTTAATGAGATACACGGTTAGCGCAGCAGCTGCTCGCTGTGCAAGACCCACTGAAGGGCGTGGGGTTCCAACCGCAAGTGGGTCTTGCACAGCGAACAGCGGGATCAGCGCACCTGTCTCATAACTCCCGCACAAAAACCTCTCGACCCGGTAAGGCACTAGCGGGAAAGCGGACGCGTAGCGCGCAACAGCCAGTCTCTATCCGAGCCCTGCAATAGTGGGGCGATACTTGTCGCCACGCGGTGGTGATAGTTGTCCAGCCACTGCAGCTCAGACTGTTGCAACAAAGTGGTATCCAGCAATCGGGTATCGAACGGCACCAGCGTCAGCGTTTCAAATTCCAGCATCGGTGTTTCGCCGGTAGTGCCCTGGCAGGGCCGCACCACCTGCAGATTTTCACAGCGCATACCGAATGCACCGTCACGGTAATAACCGGGTTCATTGCTGACGATCATGCCCGGACGCAACGCTACACCGTTATGCTGTTTTGAAATCCGCTGCGGCCCTTCGTGCACACTGAGAAACACACCTACACCGTGACCGGTGCCGTGGTCATAATCAAAACCTTCCCGCCATAAAAACTGCCGCGCGAGCGCGTCCAGCTGGGTGCCCGTAGTGCCGTGCGGAAAACGCGCCTGTGCCAGCGCGATATGCCCCTTTAATACCAGCGTATACAAACGCCGCGCTTCAGGGCCGGGGTCACCTATGGCGACGGTACGGGTAATATCGGTGGTGCCGTCTGTGTACTGACCGCCGCTGTCGAGCAGGTAAACGCTGTTCATTGTCAGTCGCGCCGGGACGCCGTTGAGGTGACTGTAGTGACACATAGCGGCGTTGGGACCGGCGGCAGAAATCGTGTTGAAAGACAGCGCATGAAAGTGTTCGCCCTGCTGTCGCAGGCTGAACAGTTTGTCGGACAGCACGGCCTCGTCGTGCAGGCGGTTGGCAGCCACCTCGCCGTCCAGCCACGCGAGGAAGCGGATTTCCGCCACAGCATCGCGCCGATGTGCGGCGCGGGTTCCGGCCACCTCTACAGCATTCTTGCAGGCCTTGGGAATAACGGTGGGATCATCGCCATCCACCAGGATTGCCCCGCAAGCCTCCAGTGCCAACTGTAACCACGCGCTGGCATTTCTGGCATCGGCCAGCACCCGGCGATTGGTGTAAGCGTGCAGCGCTGCGCCGGCTTCGTGCTCGGGCTTCACGTGCACACCCGCGCCCACATGCGCGTGAAATCCTTCAGGCAGGCGTTGCGGATCGACAAACAATGTTAAATTCGCGGTGTCATCCAACACCGCAAAGCTCTGAACGACCGGCAGTTGCGGCATATCAGTACCGCGAATATTGAGTAGCCAACTGACGGAATCGGGGGCGAAGATCAGCGCCGCATCGCAACCACGCGACTGTACTTCCCGGGCAATACGCTGGCGCTTGTGCTCACTGGATTCCCCGGTAAAGGTTTCGTCCAGCAATAGCGCGGGACTGCAAGTCGCATCAGGGCGATCCTTCCAGCAGCGATCTATCAGGTTGTCGGTATCGCCAACGAGCTCCATGCCGGTCTCGGACAATCGGTGCTGCGCGTCGCGGTACCAGTGCAGGCTGTGCAGCCGCGGATCGCAGGCGACACGTGCACCGCGCGGCAGCTGCTCGACCAGCCACGGTATCGGCGGCACCTCGATCATATGGTGGTAGGAAAAAAGATCGCCCGGCACCTGCGTGCGCACCTGCACAGTATAGCGGCCATCGACAAAGATGGCGGCTCGATCGCGCAGAACCAATACCATACCGGCAGAACCGGTAAATCCGCTAACCCAGTGCAGGCGTTCATTGTGCTCCGGAATGTACTCGCCCAGATACTCATCTGCGCGCGGCACAACGAGGGCGTCGTATTGCGCTGTTGCCATGAGGTCGCGCACCGCGGCCAGGCGCGCTTCAATTGCGCTCATGGCGAAACCTCTCGGGCAGCAATGCGAATTTCATCTCGATGACGGTGCCTGATGCGCCGCGTAAGCTCGCAAATTGACGGCAATACCTATTCCACGTAAAGGTCAAATTCGGATTTGGAAATCCCGCAATCCGGACACTCCCAGTCCTCGGGTATATCTTCCCAGCGAGTGCCCGGGGGAAATCCATCCTCGGGCAAGCCCTCAGCTTCATCGTAAATGAAGCCACAAATCACACATTCGTATTTCTTGTATTCCTGATTACTCATGTTGCCGATCTCTCTATCACATCGAAAATAATTGCGTTTAACGGCGAAACTCTACCGCAGAAAATTATACGCTGCAGCAGCGCCAGCGGGCGCCCCCGCAGTCGACGTTGCTATACCAGCGCCTAAAAGTCACCCTTCAAAGCCATGCGAAATCCTGCACCTTCAGGCACCGCGATCAGCGACAACATCTGCTGCAACTGCTCGTCCATCGCGCCCTCACTGCTCAACGCAATATCCAACTGATAGTGGCGTTGTTGCAATTGCAATTCGCCATCGGCCTCTAACGGCCCGGACAAGGTAATCACCTTGCCCTTTAGCATTTCACCCGGTGACTGTGCAATGTCCATGGCATAGCTGCCCAGCGCGACCGGACCGCGCGGTGAACGCCAGCTGCCCTCCTGCCACACCAGTCGCCCCTGCGTGCTATAAGGCAGACCGTCGCGCAATTGCAGTTGCTCGAGTTGCAGGTTGAACATGCCGCTAATGGCAACCGGAGCGAAGTGACTCAACAAACTGGCGGCAACGTTGCCCTCCATATTGAGCACATCCAGATCGCGTTGGCCACGCAACACCAGTTCGCCTTCCAGCGTCTGGTTGCCCCACTCACTGTGCACAGTCAGGCGCGGCGCAAGCACCAGTAGCGACATCGGATGTAATGACCACTGCACGGCCCCGAGTTGCAAATAGCCCTGCGGTAAGCGCAGCAGAACTCCGCTGGCGCTACCGTCCCACACCGTACCGGACAGTCCGCGCATCACCAGTTGATCGCCCGGCACCACACGACTCAACAATCGCGCCGGTGCCGTTGCCACAACATTGACAATGAGTAACAGGGCCAGGACGGCAGCCCCGACAAGGCGCAAAAACGTCACTTCAACCGACCTCTGCAATACGCACTGTGACGTTGACGCGACCGACAGCGCCCGTCTGGGTCAGCGAAACTTCGCGCACCAGCAGGCCCTCCTTGTATTCCATCTCGTAAAGCCATTTCACAACGTCATCGAAATTGGCGTTTTCCACGCGCACCTGAATCTCGCCGCGGCTGTTGGGTTGCAGACGAATCACCGGCAATTGCAAGCGACTGGTAGAGGCGTTGATCACCGAGGTCAGGTTGCGTTTGGTTCCGGGTTTGGCGCCGCTCTGTCGCAGCTGCAACACTTCAGACACCATTGCATCGACGCGCACACGCGACTCGGCGATCGCCGTATTCTGCAGTACCAGATCGTTGCGCCGGGTATCCAGCGGTGACCAGACCAACATATAGAGCAGGTATAACGCCAACACTACTGCGAGCACCAACAGGCTCATTTGATCGCGTTGACTGAGTTGCGCAAACCAGTCTTTCATGAGCGCTCCGTGACCCGCAGGCGGGCGCTGACACGGTCGCCCTGCGTACTGCTGCTTTCCATGATGGCTTCCAGGCCGGCTTCATTGATACGGCTGCGCAACTGTTCTACGCCTTCAAAATCAGCGGCCACGATATTCAGGCGCATCTCGTCGCCCTTGTCGTTGTAGTTGATACTGGCGATGCTGGTGCCGGGCATTCCGTGAATGGCCTTGCCGACTCGCTCAATCAGGCCGACAAACCCGCTCGCCTGCCCGGTGCCACCGAGCGCGTCCAGTTGCCTGCGCAATTGCTTCTCTGCATCCACCACCTGGCCCTGCGGAAACGCGCGGCGATAGCTCTGTTCAATCGCAGTGCGCAGCGCCAGATTCTGCGCCGACAGGTTGCGGTATTCCGCGTACACGGCGACCAATTGCAACACAAATGCGGCGGCAAACACGGCTGCTACCGCGCGCCACTGCTTCCACCATAAGGCCAGTGGCAGGCGCGGCGCAAATTCGCCCTGCAACAGATTGAGTTTGATCTGCGGCGTCTCGCTCAGCAACAGGGCCGCACACAGATTGCCGCGACGCCATTGCATGCGGTCGCGCACTGCCATCGGCAGTACTTCAGTGTCGGCGGTCTCATCCATCCCGTACACAATCACTGCGTCAGGTATACCGCTTTCAGTCACCACACTGTGCAGCACGGTTGTCAGCAAGTCTCTCTCGACGGTAAAGCCGGCACACTCACCCACGCGCACTATCGCAGTGTCGCCTTCCAGCACCAGACACCATTCGCCCGCCTGCCAGGGCAGCAGCAGAGGCTCGGGCAGCCACTGTTGAATGCCAGGGTAATCTGCCAGCAGCGATTGCCACTGCAGCATTTTGTCCCGCGCGGCGATGGCGACAGCAAAGGTATTGTCCTCCAACGGGCAGAACGCAAAGTGCAGGTTATCGACATCGGCCGCGACCTGCTCCTCCAGGGTGTACGGCAGCGAACGGCTGAGATGTTTCTTTTCTTCGGGAGCGACCGTCAGCGTGAGCAGGCGGGTGTCTGCGCCCGGTGCAGCAAAACACACTTTGATGCGTCGCTGCGCCAGCATGGCACGCAGCTTTTCACTGACGGCCTCGTCCTCAAGCCACTGCGGCTCCACACCAGCCCCGGGCGGATACCAGGCCAGGCGGTCAGCGATCAACCGGACTACGGCGGTGTTACGCAAAATATTTCTTCCTCACTGCGTGTTCTGGTTGCGCGGCTATCGTATGCCATTTACAGGCTGCCACTGGCTCTGGCGACAGCATCAATTCTGCGGTTCCCGCGATGCAGCACACTGTACAAGCGCATGTTCCTGCCGGCAACCTCTGCCTCGGCGCTCAACAAAAAGTAGGCGCTACTCTGGGTTAATACATTCTTCACTCCCGCGACGTTTTCCCGCTTGCCGTCAAACACCGGATTGGCAAAAAAGTCGTTGATGTCCTTGAAGCCCACGTCCTTGCGATATTCCGCCAGCGACTCGCCCTCTGCCTCACTCAAAGGGCTGAGATCCTTGTCCGCATTGATGCTGCGCAGCACCATCGCCGGTGCTGTATGGATATTCAACTTTGCCGGTTCCGCCGGCCACACGGTCACCCAAGGCTGCAGCGCCTGGTAGATTTCCGGCGTCATATTTGCCACTGCGCGCAGTTCACTGACACTGGCCATGGGACGATTGGCGGCGCGATAGGAGGGTGTCCTGCCGTAATAATAGTCGTCCTCCGCGCCGTCCTGGGAGACATTGGTATCCGCATCCAGCCAATCGCTGACAGACTCGGTAATCATTTCGGCCTCCTGCTGACTCACCGCAGGCTCGCCCAGGGCCTGCAACAGGCGGATAAACTGTTCCTGTTCAGCCGTGTATCGCTGGGTTACCGGTATGCTGTCTGTTTTCACCCGTTTCGCCAGGGAATTGAGGTTAAACCGGCCCTGCAGGTCCTCCAGCGTACCGCTCATCCAGCCGATGTTATCCAATGGATAGGTGGGCGCTGGCTGGTCTTCCTTCGGGCTCCAGTCTTCGGTGAGGTCATCGCGCTGCAGACCGGCCGTCTTGTCCTTGTCGTAATCATTAATCAGCACCATCGCAGCCAGATCTTCTGCTCCGCGCAGGTAGGCCTGGGCCTGTTCCTCCAGCAACAGATTGGCGCTGCGCTGGAAGAAGCGATTGAAATCGCCTTTCATGGCGACCACCAGCGCCGTTGCCAGTGCAAACACCAACATCGCCACAATCAATGCAGCGCCGCGCTGGCGCTGACCAGCTGCCGGGTAACTAGAGTGGCGGCAGTGCATACATGCGCCTCATCTCGCCCCACAGCGGTAATTGCAGCGTAATCTCTACGGCCACGGGCGGCGGCAAGGAAGCGCCGCTATCGGCCACCCAGTTTTCCGCCCAGTTGGTGGTATCAACGGCGGTACTTCCTGACTTGGTTTGCAGCGCTTCCAGTGAACCGAGAAACAGCAGCTTGAAATCGTCCACATTGTCCAGCAGCAGCACGGTATTTGGCTCGGTATCGCCCGCGCGGTCCAGCACCGGGTAGGAGTCTCGCCACAGACCGTCATCCTCCAGACGATAATTGACGCGCTGCATATTGCTGCGCGGCAACCCGTTGGGATTGTGCCAGCCGGTGCGCGTCAAACTGAGCGAAAAACGCGCCAGGTTACCGCCAGTAAGCGCCGGTTCCACTTCGCCAAATTCATCGCGCACCGGCCGATCGACAAACTGGCGCAGGTCACGGGAAATAATCATCAATGCGCGATTGACCTCATAAATACGATCCGTATTTTCTCGCAGACTTTCCACGCCGGTCATCACCGTGGCCAGGCTGGTGTAGGCTATCACCGACACGAACGCGGTGATCGCCAGCGCGATCAGCACTTCGATCAGGGTGAAACCGGCAGCACGTTTACTGGCCATCAGTGGGTAACCCCAGCGGTTGTCCGGTGAGGGGGTCCACGCCCGGTTGCGCGCCTGTGTCTATGCCACCGTTCGCGTTATTGTCGGTGGTATCAACACCGCCGGGATCGGGTGCTATACCGCCGTCGGTGTCGGTGCTTTCACCCGTATCGCTGCCACTGCCAAATCCACTGGGATCGATAGCCAGATCACCGGACATGAATGCACTCAATGTATAAAGCGGCTGCGCGCCCTGTTCCTCTTCCAGCGATACTGCGATCTCGATGCGATAGTACTGTGGCACCTCGGTCGTTTTGGTTTCTGCCCACCAGTACCAGTCGCGATCTGCCAGCGTGGCAACGCCGTTATCTTTGCCTGTGGTGAGGCTGCGTGTGGAGGCAATCACCAGGCGCATCTGCGCCAGCTGGTTTGCCGCCACCATTTCGGCCAGCGTTTTGTCACGCAGGTAGGCGGTGTCGTCCACCTGCTGATAGAGCGCCATCAACAGCGCCGGCAGGGCAATCGCTACGATCGCCAGCGCCACCATGACTTCCACCAGTGTGAATCCGCGGGCGCGCACTAGTATTTGTTGTCCCCTTCAGTGTATTCATCCACTTCACCGCGCGGCAGTACGTCAAAGCGGCCCAGAAGGTCCCACTCGATGCGCCACAGCAGGTCGCCGCTGGCTATGTCCCGTACATTGATCGCGCCGGCCGTGGTTTCACCGCTGGCATACAGCACCACCTGGGGAGTGATGATGTCCTTATTGGCATCCTCCAGCGAAAATTCCACGACCGGTGCATCCTCCAGTTCGAGTTCCAGCGAAACTCCCGGTGGCATGCTGCGCCGCGCAAATACTTCCTTGCCACTGAGGGGTTCATTCCAGCCGTCGATACGATGCTCCAGCCAGCTGAACGTGTAGATAGTTTCGCCAGCCTGCGCCTCTTCCTCCAACAGCAAGCCGTAATCCAGCCCGTTCATCTGTGCTTCGTCCAGCGCATAGCTGGCCACATCAGCGAGCTCATACACCAGGGTTTTAATACGAATGTCCTGGCCGCCGGAGCTGACGCTCAGATTCACCAGAGTGGTAACGAGCACTACGACAATCAGCGCAACCAGCAACTCCAGCAGACTGAAACCGCGCTGCTGCCCGAACGCGGCGGCGGTCGGCATGCCGCGCAACGCCACGCAACGTTCCGGCATGGGTGACTCAGTCCTCGGCTTTCCAGTTACCGATGTCGGCGGCCTGGCCCTCGCCGCCGGACAGGCCATCTGCACCAAGCGTATAAATATCGATTTCGCGATGCTCACCCGGACTCAGGTAGAGGTAGGGACGACCCCAGGGATCGATGGGCAGCTCTTCGAGATAGCCGCCAGCCTTGAAATTGCGCGGTTCGGGGTCCAGTGTGCTCGGCTCTACCAGGGCTTCGAGTCCCTGCTCCGTGGTCGGGTAAACGTAATTATCCAGGCGATAAATTTTCAACGCGGTTTCAATCGCCTTGAAATCCGCCTGTGCTTTCTGCACGCGCGCTTCGTCAGCGCGGTTGAGCACGGTGGGTGCCACCACGCTGATCAACAGGCCCATGATGACCAGTACCACAAGGATTTCCACCAGGGAGAATCCTGCATTGTTCTTTGCTTTCATCGTTCACTTCACCATTGTATTGAGATCGAATATGGGTAACAGGATGGCCAGCACAATCGTCAGGACCATACCGCCCATGAACACCACCATCAGTGGCTCAAACAGACTCATCAGCGTGCCCATGGTCATTTCCAGCTCGCGCTCCTGATTGGTCGCAGAGCGCTGCAGCATACTTTCGAGCTCGCCGCTGGTCTCGCCACTGGCCACCATATGTACCATCATCGGTGGGAAACGGCCGCTCTGTTTCAGCGCCCGGTTCAGGCTGCTGCCCTCCTGTACGCGCTCGGCCACCTCTTCACTGTCTTCGCGCAGCACCAGGTTGGTCAATACCTGCCCGGCGATGCGCAGCGACTGCAGCAACGGCACGCCACTGGCCATCAGGATACTGAGCGTGGAGGCGAATCGCGCAGTATCCATCGCTATCAACACGCGAGAGACCCCGGGCACGCGCAGCAGCGCACGGTGCCAGCGCCGTTTACGCCGGGGGTTGCGCAGCAGACGGCGGAAGCCGATATACAACACCACCAACCCCAGTATCAGGTAGAGGCCGTAATGCTGAAAAAAATCACTGGTGGCAATTAGACCGCGCGTCAATGCCGGCAGTTCCCGGTGACTGTGGGCAAAGATACCCACCAGTTCAGGCACCACGAAAACCAACAGCAGCAACACCACCGCGATCGCCACCCCGACCAGGATAAACGGGTAAATCATCGCCATTTTCAGTTTCTGGCCGGTGTACTGACGCTGCTCGGTATAGTCTGCGAGCTGTTGCAACACCGGCCCGAGAAATCCCGCGTGCTCGCCGGCGTTGACCATCGCGCGGTACATTTCATTGAACACGCGCGGAAACTCGCCCATCGCGTAGGCCAGCGTATGACCCTCGGCCACGCGCGAACGCACCTGTAACAACATGCCCTTGATGCGGTTGCTGCGACTCTGTTCGGCAGCGGCCTGCAGCGCCTCATCGAGCGGCAGGTTGGCTTCCACCAGTGTTGCCAGTTGGCGGGTGATCAACGCCAGATCACTGACGCTGACCCGCGACAGTATTGTGGATGCTCGCCAGCCAGGCTTGTCGGACTCTGCGCTGTTGGCCTCTTGCACTTCCACCGGCCGCAATTCCTGGCCGCGCAACTGCGCACGAATCTGGCGCTCGGAGTCGCCCTCGAGCACACCCTTGACGATTTTCCCTTTGGGATTCAGCGCCCGGTAGCGATACGCAGTCACAATTCAACCTGCTGCATCAAAGGGCCGCGGTCAGACGATGGAAGTCACGCGCATGACTTCCTCGATGCTCGTCTCGCCCGCCAGGATGCGGCGTCGCCCGTCGCTCTCAATACCCGGATACCGTTGTCGCGCCACTTTCATAATGTCCTGTTCATTGGCGCCTTCGTAGATCATCTGCCGCATCGCGTCGTCGATCTCGACCATTTCGTAGATACCGGTACGGCCGCGGTAACCCGTGTATTTACAGCGTTCACAGCCTTTGGCGCGGTGCACACTGGCATCGTTCTCATCGCTGCCGAGTCGCAACAGTTCGCGCTCGGCGGGATTGGGTTCAGCCTTTTCCTTGCAGTCGTTGCACAGCAGTCGCACCAGCCGCTGCGCCATCACGGCGATCAGGCTGGAAGACAGCAGGAACGGTTCGATGCCCATATCCTTCAGGCGGGTGATCGCACCAATCGCAGTGTTGGTGTGCAGTGTGGATAGCACGAGATGGCCGGTGAGCGACGCCTGTACCGCAATCTCGGCGGTTTCCAGATCGCGAATCTCGCCCACCATCACCACGTCCGGGTCCTGGCGCAAAATGGCGCGCAGGCCGCGCGCGAACGTCATATCGACCTTGGTGTTCACCTGGGTCTGCCCGATGCCCGGCAGCATGTATTCGACCGGGTCTTCAATAGTGAGGATATTGCGCGATGACTCGTTGATTTCCGTCAAACCGGCATACAGCGTGGTGGTTTTACCCGAACCGGTCGGGCCGGTGACGAGAATAATGCCGTGAGGACTGTGCAGGTGTCGTTTAAACGCTGCCAACACCTGCTCGTTCATGTTCAACTGAACCAACTGCAATTGTCCTGCGGCGGTGTCCAGCAGTCGCAACACTACCCGCTCGCCATGGGCCGAGGGAATGGTCGACATGCGGATATCCACCGCATGCCCGGCGATGCGCACTGAAATTCGACCGTCCTGCGGCACCCGTTTTTCAGCGATATCCAGCCGCGCCATTACCTTCAGTCGCGACACCAGCAGCGGTGCCAGCATACGTTTCGGCGACAGCACTTCTGCCAGAACGCCATCGATGCGGTAGCGCACGCTGAGCCGGTCTTCAAAGGTCTCTACATGAATGTCAGAAGCCTGGTCGCGCACCGCCTGCGACAGAATCGCGTTAATCAGGCGGATGATCGGCGCATCGTCCTCCGCATCCATCAGGTCACCGGCTTCGGGAATTTCATCTGCCAGCCGGCTGAGATCGACATCGGCACCGATGTCTTCGGCCATTTGCACGGCCTCGTTGTTATTGCGCTGGTAGGCGAGTGTCAGTCGCCGTTTGAAATCACTTTCCGGCACAGCCTGCAGAGCGAATGAGCCTCCCAGAAAGCGCCGCAATTCAGTCAGCACCTGCACCTTCGGCTGTCCGGTGTGAACTACGACGGCAGAGCCATCGTCGGCAGCTTCCAGCAACACGCCGTATTGCTGTGCAAATGTGAACGGCAGACCCGGCCGGGGCGTCGTTGCAACCGACACCTCCTCCGGTAAGAGCTGTGCGGGTGTGCTCACTGTCCGTCTACCATCGGGGCGCCGTATATATTGGGGCTGGATTCGCCGGTCTTCATGGTATCCAGCTGTTTAATCTGGTCTTCCCACTCGTCCAACATAGGCAGGTCGGCATCATCGAGGTAGGTGAGCCCCTTGTCTTTCTGGCGTCCCTGCTGGGCGCGGATGTACTTGTATTTTTCAGCAGTGGCACCGGCCAACTGTTCGTTGTCGCGGATGATGGTGGAACGTATGAAAATCATCAGATTGGATTTGGTCACCTTCTCCGCATCGGAGCGGAACAGCCGTCCCAGATAGGGAATATCACCGAGCAGCGGCACTTTTTGCTGCGCATCCTGCACATCGTCTTTGATCAATCCGCCGAGCACCACTACGCGCCCGTCAACGGCCAGCACCTTGGTCTGAATCTTGCGCTCATTGGTGATGATGTCCGATGCGGCCTGTGTCACTGAGAGACCGCTCAGGCTGGAGACTTCCTGTTCGATATCCAGCACCACGGCATCGCCGTCATTGATATGCGGAGTCACTGTCAGCGTGATGCCGACGTTCTGGCGTTCGATGGTCTGGAATGGATTCTGGGCGCCATCACCGCCGCCGCCGGTATTGGTAAATGACCCGGTCACAAACGGCACGTTCTGACCCACCGTGATGTAGGCTTCCTGGTTATCCAGGGTCAGCAGGCTGGGGGTGGAGAGAATGTTGGCGTTCTTCTGTTCCTTGAGTGCATTAAGAATCACGGTCATGGAAAGATTATCGTCGATCTGGCCCCAGCCCAGCGACAGGCCTGGCGTCGTTGCCAGAGCACCTGCCAGAGTGCCCAGATCAACGCCATTATCTGTCGACGTGCTGTCTCTGGGCGGCAGCACCGCACCGGCAATGTTAGCCGCCCGGGCGTCATTGGCATTGATATTACTGCCGTAGTAACCCTCGTTGGAGGCGAACAGCCACTGCAGGCCAAGATCCTGGCCGTCGATCACTTCCATTTCCACGATAATGGCTTCCACCAGCACCTGTGCCCGGCGAATATCGAGGCGGTGGATCACCGCTTCCAGTGCCGCCATCTCATCTGCATCGGCAGTGATAATCAGTGCGTTGGTCCCCTCGTCGGCCTCGATCGTAGACGTATTGCCGGAGCGCGCGCCGGGCTTGCCGCCATCGGCAGGATCCAGCTCGCTGATGTTTTTCATCACCCGCGTCAGTACTTCGGCAATATCCTTGGCGTTGGCGTATTCCAGATAGATCACCTTGACGTTACCGCTCTGCTCCAGCGGTGTATCCAGATGATCCACCAGCTTGCGCATACGCGCCCGCTCCAGTTCGTCGCCGCTGATCAGCACGCTGTTGGTGCGTGCGTCGGCTACCAGCAGTGTTTCCTGCTCACCACCGGCGGCCTTTGCTTCAGACTTGTTCAGCTGATCCAGCATTTTGACCACATCTTCGGCCACGGCGTAACGCAGCTTGATGATATCCGTCTGCTGCACAGCGGATTTATCCATGCGATCGATGATTTCCCGGATTTTGTCAATGTTGGCGGAGACGTCGGAAATAATGATCGCGTTACTCGGGGCATAGGCCGCCATGTGTGCCTGCTGCGGCACCAGCGGCCGCAGTACGGGAATCAGCTTGGCCGCCGAGATATTTTCCAGCCGAATCACCTGTGTCACATACTCATCCGAGGTGATGCTGGAATGGCCATCGGTGACACCCACCGCCGCAGAACGAGCATCCTTGTTCTGGATCACACGCACTACATCACCGGAACGCACAGCGGTATAGCCGTGAACTTCCAGAATGGACAAAAACAACTGGTACAACTCACTCGCAGACACTGGTTTGGACGATATCACCTTCACTCTGCCCTTCACGGCAGGATCAACCACGATGGTGGTACCGGTAGCTTCCGCTACAAACTTGATCAACTCCTGGATGTCGGTGTCCTTGAGATTGACCGTGTAGTCCTGTGCCGACAGCGGCATGCTACCCAGCAGCAGCGCAATGACCCATACCAGCAGGGCAACAGGAAGAAACCGGTTTGTGGCTTTCACTAACATCCAATCCTTTCGCAATTGTTCACTCGGTGGCTCCAGCATCCAGATTGACACTGAGTGTGAGCGGCTGACCCGCACGTTCCAGTTCAAAGACGACCTCATCTGCGGTACGCATGGTATTGTACAGAACCATGGTATTGGCCGGATTGTCGAGAGTCACGCCATTCACCGACGTCACCACGTCCCCTGCTTTGAAGCCTAGTTGGCTGAATTGTTCCTGATCTTTACCCGGACTGACGCGGTAGCCCCGCAGTGAGGCGCCATCGCGGACCGCACTGACGCTGACCACTTCCGCCAGCGACTGCGGATTCTTATACAGCTGTTCGCGGTAGCTCTTGGCCAGCGCGCTCGCCTGCGGATCATCGCGCTTGTCGATCTGCTCACGCACTACCGGTGCCGCCGTGGCCGCAGATACTGCGGGCAGGCCCCCCGCCTCGGAATCCTCGTACAGCACCAGCAATTCATAGGTCCCGCCGTTATCCAGCACCACCTGTCGCGGCATGACCTTGGCGAGAGTCACCTCACCGGGTGCGGGCAGCTTGTCCTCTACGGCATACACCGCCTGTTGATTCTGGTTCTCGATGATGGCAAACCCCAGGCCGTCTTCGGTGGAGGCCACGATACCGCGCAGCTTGAGCTGCAAACGGGTCTCCCGCGCACCCTCCTCTATTCCTGCTCGGGAACTGGCTTTGGCCTGAATTTCAGGCTGTAGCGGGACCTGCCCGGCTGCCCCAGGCTCACCAAAGAGGTGCCATGCCACTATGCGATCAATATCCACCGGCGCAGCAGCGGTGGCGGGACGGCTATTGGAAACCGGGTTAATGACCTTGACAGGCGCTGCCTCGACTGGCTCGGCAGTGGGCACCAGCGCCCACAGTAGCCGGGTCAGCGCCAGTACCGACCACAGCGCCAGAACACACAGGAGAACCAGCCGCAAACGTCGGGCAAATTCCGGCTTGGCCATGGCATTCAGCGCAGCCGTTAACGCAGCACTGGCGCGTTCAGAGAACGCACTGGAATTACTAAGCCATTGGGCCGGCACCGCCTACTCCCCTGATTTCCCGTTGGCCATGGCCGCACCGGGATTTATGATAGGCCCGATTATAGGGCGCGTTATTGAAAGTTGAAACCGCTGTGTTTGACCGTAAAACCGCCTGATGGTGCCCATAATTGTGTTACAAATCTAACTGCTGATCCGAATGGCGGATAGTTTGGCTGAGAGTTTTGTGGGATGTGTTTGCGGCTTTGCCGCGAGCCTGGGTGGTTTACCGCCTCACTCGGTTGGAACACCACGCCCTTGTGAGGCGGTAAACCACCCAGACTCGCTACATCGCAGTAACCTGACAGAACTGGCACGAATGGAGCTGCCGGGTCGTCGGGGTCCACTGACGGGCGTGCCCCTCCACCCGCAAGTGGACCCCGACGACCAGGCAGCGGGTTCATAAAGCAAGCACCATTTACATAACAGAGACACAAGCCATGATGAATTTTGATATTCCCGCAACACTGTCTGATTATCTGCAGGAACTGGACGCCTTTATCGACGCCCAGATTCTGCCGCTGCAGATGCAGAACGATAACAACCGCTTCTTTGACCACCGGCGGGAGGACGCCCGCACCGACTGGGAACGCGGCGGCTTGCCCAATGAACAGTGGGAGGAACTGTTACAGGAAGCCAAGCGCCGGGCCGATGCTGCCGGTCACTTCCGCTTCGCGTCCCCGAAAGAATACGGCGGCAAGGACGGCAGCAATCTGGAAATGGCCGTGATCCGCGAGCACCT
The DNA here is from genome assembly GCA_041396025.1 of Halioglobus sp. Lineage (GTDB taxonomy): Bacteria > Pseudomonadota > Gammaproteobacteria > Pseudomonadales > Halieaceae > Marimicrobium. The sequence goes on from JAWKZL010000010.1 coordinate 84,041, forward strand.
GGCCGCCCGCGGTCTGGGGCTGCACAACGATTTACAGAATGAGCATTCCATCGTCGGCAATAACGTTGGCCTGCTGTTGATGATTCACTACGGCAGCGAGGAGCAAAAAGCACAGTGGATCGACGATCTCAGTGAGAGCCGGCGTTACTTTACCGTGGGCATCACCGAAACCGCGCACGGCTCTGACGCCACCCACATGGAAACGACGGCAACGCGCGACGGAGACACCTGGACCATCAACGGCGAGAAATCGTGGAATACCGGCATCCATCGCGCCAGCCACATTCTCGTTATCGCGCGCACCGGCGGCAAGGCGGGCGATGCGTCGGGGCTCACTGCCTTCCTCGTGCCAACTGACACGCAAGGGTTCAACATCGAGGAGATGTTGTGGACATTCAATATGCCCACTGATCATGGACGTGTGTCATTTACCGACGTAAAGGTTCCACACAGTTGTGTGTTTGGTGGTGAAGGCAACGCGCTGCAGGTGGTACAACATTTTTTCAATGAAAACCGTATCCGCCAGGCTGCATCTTCGCTCGGTGCGGCGCAGTACTGCATCAATGAATCGGTGCGCTACGCGCTGCACCGTGCGCCCTTTGGCAAGCCATTATCCAGCAACCAGGGCATCCAGTTTCCGTTGGTGGAATTACAGACGCAGGCAGAAATGCTGCGTGCGCTAATTCACAAAACCGCCTGGCAGATGGACACCTATGGCGCATTTTCCGTCTCGGACAAAATCTCGATGTGCAACTTTGTGGCCAACCGCTTGTGCTGCGATGCCGCAGACCAGGCAATGCAGGTGCATGGCGGACTGGGCTACTCGCGCCACGCCCCGTTTGAACATATTTACCGGCACCACCGCCGTTATCGTATTACCGAGGGGACCGAGGAAATCCAGAAACGTCGGGTGGCCGGCTATATGTTTGGATTCATGGACAGGAAAGCGCCGAAGGGCGTTCACACCTGATGAGCGCAGTAATCAGCGAATCGTGGTGATGCAAGCAACAGTGTTCCCTTATTTGCTTACAGACTCACTCATTGATCAGGCAAGGGAATAAATTCCTCGTCGCCGGGCACGCCGGGGAAATGGCCATCGCGCCAATCCTGCTTGGCCCGCTCAATACGCTCGGACGAGTCGGAAACAAAGTTCCAGTACACCTGTCGAGGCCCGATGTTGGCGCCGCCGATGACCATTACGCGGCTGTCTGACAATGCTTGCAGGCTCAGGCGCCTGCCAGGACACGCCACGCCCATCGCACCGGCAGGGATAGTTTCAACGCCGACCGCAATTTCCCCGACTGCAACGTAGAATGCGAGTTCCTCAACCTCCTGCGGCAACACCAGTTCAGCGCCACACTCCATGGTGCAGTCGAGGTAGAGTGTCTGTGAATAAGTGGTAACAGGTGAATTCTGGCCGTAGGCTGAGCCCATGATGATACGCACCTGTACACCCGGAAGATTCACCATAGGCAAGTCCGGCGCACTGTAATGGGTAAACGCCGGTTCGCACTCCTGCTCTGCCACCGGCAGCGCGATCCAACTCTGGATGCCGTGCAGCTGCGAAACCTGATCGAAGTCGGCACCTGCACGCTCGGAATGCACGATGCCTCTTCCGGCCACCATCAGGTTGACCGCTCCGGCCTCAATCGGTTGCACCACGCCCAGGCTGTCGCGGTGCATGATCTCGCCCTCGAACAGGTAGGTAATGGTGGCGATGCCGATGTGCGGATGCGGCCGCACCGCAATACCCTTACCGGGCGGAAACTCCGCCGGGCCTATGTGATCGAAGAAGACAAACGGGCCCACCATGCGGCGTTCATGTGATGGCAGTGCGCGCCGAACGGTGAATTCGCCAAGGTCTGCCGCGCGCGGCTCTATCAACAGTGCGATTGCTCCCTGGTGTTTATTACAGGGCGCGTCCTCGGCGTCAAAGTAAGTCATCAGTTGTTCCTCCGTGGCTTATGCATTGGACACTTGTTCCTGCGGATTCAGCAATTCGGCGGCATCGCGGGCGAACATTTCTTCCAGTTCACGTGCCGCCTCCTTCGCCAGGCTACGCATTTTCTGTTCATCGTTGTGCAGGCTGTGATGTTCATGCAAGCGGCGCTCATCGTGCGCAACAAAGCGCGCGGTGAGATCGCGTGCCTGCTGGCTGGGAACGCCGAGTTGTTGCAACACTTCACGACCCATATCAGCCGCCGATAAAAAAGTTTCACGCCGAATCACTTCAATACCCAGGTCCATCAGTTGATAGGCGTGAAGGCGATTGCGCGCGCGGGCAAACACCTTGAGCTGCGGAAAATGCGCGCGTATATGTGTGGCTGCAGTGACTGACGCCTCTATCTCGTCAATGGCCAGCACCAGAATCCTGGCGCGATGCGCACCGGCAGCCTCCAGCAAATCAATGCGTCCGCCATCCCCGTAGTAAATCTCATTGCCGTACAGACGCACGAAATCCACCTGCTGAGGGCTGGCATCAAGTGCGGTGAAGCGAACTTTCATCGCGCTGAGAATACGCGCCACCACCTGCCCGAAACGGCCGAAGCCGACGATGATGACCGGCGGCTCCTCGTCTTCGATCTGGTCGAACTCCGGCTTGTCCTGCGTCTGCGGATTAAAACGGTCGTAGATAATAAACAGTAGCGGCGTGACAACCATCGACAGCGACACAGCGACGATATGCAGGTCTACCTGGGCATGCGACATCAATCCGGCCGTGAGCGCCACGCCAAACAGCACGAACGCGAACTCCCCTCCCTGTGACAGCGCAATTCCCAGCTTGACTGAATCGCGCGTGTCGAGCCCGTTCCATCGACCGAGCAGAAACAACACTGTCAGCTTGATTGCCACAATACCGACTACCAGCAGCGCCACTGAGCCTGAGTCAGACCGCAACAGGCCCAGATTCAGTGACATACCGACAGAAATAAAAAACAGGCCGAGCAGCAGTCCCTTGAAGGGTTCTATGTCGGCCTCAAGCTGGTGGCGAAACTCCGAGTCGGCGAGCAGTACACCTGCGATAAACGCGCCGAGCGCCATCGACAGGCCGGCCGCTTCGAGCAGGAACGCAGTGCCGAATGCAACCAGCAGTGCCGTGGCCGTGAGTATTTCGCGCACTTGGCTGCGCGCGGCGATGCGCAGCACCTGGCGCAGCACAAAACGCCCGGCCAGCACTACCGCCATTAACACACTAACCGAAATGACAATCTGTACCCAGTCAATGCCCTGCCCGTCACCAGAGGAACCGAGCAACGGCAACAACGCCAACAGCGGTACTACCGCCAGGTCCTGAAACAGCAACGTACCAAACGCCGAGCGACCCCAGCGCGCAGTCATCTCACCGCGGTCGGCGATCAGTTGCAGCGCGAACGCTGTAGAGGACAAGGCCAATACCAGGCCGACCACAATGGCGGTGGTCAGCACCTGGCCGGTCAACAGCGAGAACCCTGCCAGCACAGCCGCGCACAGCAGCACCTGCGCGCTACCGACGCCGAAGATCGACTTGCGCAATGCCCACAGGCGCGTGGGCCGCAGCTCCAAGCCGATCACAAACAGCAACAGGATCACCCCAAACTCAGCCACGTGCATGACCTGATCCACCTGACCGATCACCCCGAGGGTCCAAGGTCCCACCAATACGCCTGCCAGCAGGTAACCCAGCACGGCGCCCAGTCCCAACCTTGCCGCCAGCGGTACGATGATTACCGCGGCGAGCAGCAACAGCATCAGTTGTTCAAAACCGGGCATACGCTCTTCCCCTCTCTGGTATTGCCAAGCGCAACCCCGACAGTATCCGTGGTTGCCATCTGCAGGACAATTAAGCATATTCAAATGCCTGTGCACAATTGGCACTAACATTGTGGAGATACGCCAATGGCGCAGCGCCTGCTGGTGAACTGGGTTACACACCCGCTGGTGGGTATGACGGTCGAAGGGCTGCGCTGGGTCAGTGCCTTCAGGGCTGAAAACCCGGAACTTGAGATTGGTCTGCTGCTGGCGAGCGATGCGCCGGTCGCACTGGCGCAGTGCCTGCCTGCATTGGACTGCCTGTACACCATCGACGTCGACGCCTGCTGCAATGAGCGTCGACTGGTTACCGAACCGCCGCTGCCAGCAGACTGGGATTATCTCTTCACTGACCCGCGCAATCACCCGCCGACCGCGCATAGCAGCTTGCACATGATCGACAACATGCTGCGCGACTATCTCGTCGATGCCGCGTGTAATCAAGGCTGGACACTCGCTGCTCTACCCGCACACCGACATCGCCCGGTACGACTCGCTCTACCCCCAGCACTGCTGCAATCCGCCGCCGCGCAACTGCCACCGGGCCAGACGCCAGTGATCAGCCTGCTGCACGGTTCCGCGGCCGAGGCGAGTCGCACGCCGCCGCCGGCGTTTTGGCAGCAGTTGATCAGCGCACTGCAGCAACGTCACCCCGATGCGGTCGTGGTGCTGATCGGCTCACTGAAAGGCCAGGGACAGCGGACGCTGGGCGTCGACCGCGCCCAGATCGATACGTTGTCATCGACTTTTGATCGCATAGTGGACGCGGTAGACCTGCCACTACTGGAGCAACTCGCCCTCGCGCAACTGGCCGATGTGCACATCTCACCGCACACCGGCATGGCGTTCGCCATCCAGTGTGTCGGCACGCCGTGGCTGGCACTGTCAGGTGCACGGGAGGTGGAGTACGTGTTCAACGGTGTGCCCTGCGCCAGTGTGTACCCCGGCTGCGATCGCTACCCCTGCGGCGAGTGGGTAGGTCGCTCCGGTTATCGTATGTACCGCAGGTGCGAGGTGCTCAAGCAGTTGGGCAAACCGTTCGACTGCCTGAGCGCGTCCGCGCTCGCTGCTCGACTCGAAGAGATACTCGATCGCACGGATGAGCTGATCGCCGGGAGAATCGACTACCACGAAGCGTTGCGACAGCACGTTGCGGAAATTGCGCGGCGCACTGACTTGCCGCCGCAGGGTAATTTTCTCGAGGGGGGTGAGCATGTACTGGCAGCGGACTTTTTGTACTGACACCCACCTCGACGAGGCAGGCTCTCGCTAACCGCGGCAGTTGAACGGTAAATATGGCGCTGAAATCATAACCGGATAAGAAGAGCCCGGCGCACCCACGGGAATACAATCCCAGGTCATGGAGTTATCCCAATTGGTGCTACCAGATAATGAAAATGCGCCTAATTCAGCGGCATTGGGAGGGCCGCCTTCCCAGACGCGCTTGTATATCTCAGCGGTAATATAGAACGTGCCACCGATACCGGTATCACTTATCTTCAAGCGATGTAGCATTTCGCTGTTTCGTGTACTCAGGTTGATGCCATAGACGGATGCTTCAACGGCAGCGTGACCATTCTGTGCGACGTAGGCCGCAACAGCATTTTTCGCTTCCTCCAGCGCCACTAAAGCTTCATCCAGCGCACGCCAGTTCGGATCCGGGCGTAAGGGGCAGTATTCTATTACGCACTTGAATTCCGGCATGAGGTAATACATCTCGTCTGATGCGATCAGGGCTTCTGCAGCTGCATTTCGGTAATGCAAATAACGGTAATGTGACGACTATAAGCATTCTCAACCCTGTCGGCGGGGATTTTGTCGCCAGTCAAAACTGCGCGGGGTTGCATTCGGTGCGGCGACACCGAGTCAAACATGTACCATTGTGGTTGATTGCAGCCCTTCTGCTGTCGGCAATCTATCTGCGGATCTGGAAGTTCGGTTTCAACGACTTAATGGTAGCGCTCCCGATGTACAGTTGGTTGCGCTGAGCTGCGAGGGTACGGCTCCGCCGCCAGGCGATATCAGTGCCGTTCCAACAACGCCTGAATGGACCTTAATACTGTTAGTGCTATTGTTGGCAGGAGTCGTCTTTCTACGCCGAACAAAGCTATCGTAAGTTCGCAAGGATTTCAGCACTGAACAGGTCTTGCACTTACCGCCAGAGCCTACTCTGCGGATATCCGAATGATTGTGCACAGCGGTCCTCTCACGGGCCGTTGTGTTTTGCTCGCAATACCGCAGTGTTCCGCTCTGCCATATCCAGTATTCCCAGACCGCCGCTATTTTTCCGATGCCAAGCTCGAACATCCAATTCGCACAGGGGCACAAGGTACCGCCTATCTTCAGTTTCGCATGGAAGTTGAAATGCAGCGATACGTGATTGCGCGCCGAGACAATATGCAGGATTCCAGCTGAGCTGGTACCTGGTTCATAGAATCTTTCTGGATACCGTGTCAAAAAATCAATAACCGCTTCGCGACCACGAACCGCTCGATGAAAATGAGTGGCCACGGACGTGGGGGTAATACCAAACGATGTCAGCGTCCAGACACTGGGCCATTAACTCCACATCGCTCGGCATCAGTGCTTCGTTGAAAGTGGTGTTGTTGTCGCGCCTCGCTATGGGTTTTATTGAGCTCGACTGCGCCACAGTACCGCAATCTCACTCATCTCAGGCTGGCCGCAAAAGGCTGGAAGGCCGTCATCAATACCTGCCCAGCTAACCGCACTTTTAGCCCATACATGGGCAACGGGTGGATACCGGTCAGGGTCAGCCAATATTGCGATTTTGATAGTGTGGAACTCAGGAAAAGCGGCGCCGCCACTGAACAGATGAGTGCCGCATTCAGGGCAGAACTCTTTAAAGTTTCTGGCACCGCTATCAGCGGTGTCTTCATATTTGGTGGGGTTTCCTTTAAACAGCTTGATGCTGCCGGGCGGCATACACACCAACGCAGTATAGGGCGCAGCATGCGTTTTTTGGCAATCTCTACCATGACACTTGACCGAAGTTAGGGGCTAGCCATTACACTCGTAACGAATAGAACCGCCTAAACAAGCACCGGTCACTGTATGCATCCACGTATCCTTGTACTGGAACCTGGCGAAGCGGAAAACTTTCATCTCGAGCCAAGCGTGTTGATAATTGGACTTCGCAGCTCTATGACATTATAGTTTTTCGCGGCAGCGCGCCGCTTTACCCTAGCTTGTTTCGCGTCCATTTTCCCAATTTGGAGAGTTTGCATATGAACATTACCCGCTTAATCGTCGCTGCGACCATGCTGGGTACAGCAACCATGATGACCGCATGCGAAACGACCAACAATCCCAGCACCTTCTCCAGCAGCGAGGCCGGACGTGCGCAATCAGTCCAATTGGGCATGGTGTACGCCGTGCGCGATGTGAGCATCCAGAACGCCCCGAGTCGTGTCGGCACAGCCGCTGGTGCCGCGCTAGGTGGTATTGCCGGTAGCTCTCTGGGCAGCAGCAATCGCGCCAATAGCGCTGGCGCCGTGGCCGGTGCCGTGGCCGGTGGCGCGGCGGCGAATGCCATGACCCGATCCACTACCCCTGGTGTTGAAATTACCGTGCGTCTGGAAAGCAACCTGTTGATGTCGGTGGTGCAGGCCGGCTCTTCCAATGAATTCCGCGTTGGAGATGCTGTCCGGGTAACTTCCGACGGGATAACGACTCGCGTGGTGCGCAACTAAAGACTGTTGCCCGCCACTTGAAATGTTGTGGTCAGACGGTTTCCGCAGGCGAAACGGGCATGCGGTCATTGTACCGAGGTCGAGCCTTATTCATCGCTAAGGACCGCTCGCAGGTGGTAAGGGTCGAAAACTGACCTTAAAAACATTAGCCATCAACGACTGCTCTCGTTGCGAAAGCGGTAGTCGCTGCAGCTCGCCCATGCATCCAGATCGAGTCCCCTGACCCCTCGAAGCGACTACTCAACCTGACGCGGCAATTGCTGCCTTCGCAGCCTCTTGTGAGTGGACATTCCTCCAAACAGGTATGAGAAGTAGGCGGGAAAACATAAAACCACTCAGGCTCAAGCCCCAGACAATCGAAGCAATAGCGGGGCCCGGCTCTTTATGAAAATATATGTCCGAGGCATTCATAACGTTAATCACGATCAAGCAGACAGTTGGAATTTGAAGCATCACGATGAAAACCTTGAAGGATTCAGTCCGTACAGCGGGCCTCACCTTAGTCGATGCACTATAAGCTCCCTGAGCCTGAAAAATCACTGCAAACACGCTGCTTAAAGCCCACAGTGTTGTTGCTTGCAAGCCGAAAGAATACAGGAGAAGGGTGAGAGCGGAATGAAGCGCTGCCATTAGCGAAATCTGAAGAATCATTGTTAAACCAACGGCGTCGGATCGGCGTACATCTTTTGCACCACCAAACTGAAAGGTCGCGATAATGCCAGCAAATCCTGCAAGTGCGATAGATGCCTCAACACCAAGTATTAGTAAATCGAGCGATTCCATGAGTTCTTTCCTTATTGTCGGTCCGTCCACAAGGATGCCCCCAAAGGCGGCGAATAGATAGGCGGGGTGGAGGCTGCTTCGCGTCGGAAGCGGCTAGCAGTGATATCAACCCATACAACCCACTAGCACCTTATGCACTGTTGTTGCGATGTCAGCTTTATTGACGCAGCAAAATCCGTTCTATATGACCACGGTGCTAAGATCGTTGATTACCTCATCTTTATTTGTATTTGGAACGAAATATGCTTGACTGACCATTAAGGCTAAACACCCACAATGTGACATCACAAGGCGGGAATGCGCCAAGACTCTACCAGGCTCAAATCAAACCAAAAAATGGGAAGGCAGCTATGAAGACAAACAAGGAAAGAACAGCGGTTTTTCTCTACCTCACCAGTGCATTGGTGATGTGCTCCGCACAGGCACTGGCTCAAACCAATATCACGAAATACGGCACAAATGCACTTTTCAGCAATACCACCGGGGATTTTAACTCTGCTTTTGGCCATAGTTCGCTGTATATAAACACCTCCGGCTCCCGCAACACGGCCAGTGGCTCTAATTCGCTCTATTCCAACACCACCGGCAACAACAATACGGCCAGTGGCTCCGTTTTCCGGAACAACACCACCGGTAGCAACAACACAACCACTGGCTATGCTTCGCTCTTTGCCAACACCACCGGAGTCAACAACACGGCCAGTGGCTCTTATTCGCTCTCTGCCAACACCACCGGCAACAACAACACAGCCACTGGCTACAATTCTCTCGTGAACAACACCACCGGCGGCAACAACAACGCGATGGGCAACGCGGCGCTGTTTAGCAATACCGGCGGCAACGCCAATAACGCCATGGGTCCGTTAAGTCTGTACAGCAACACAACGGGCACTGGCAACCCGTCCAGGGCTATCTGGCGCTGTACTCCAACACCACGGGGAATAACAATGTCGCGATTGGCAACGGTGCTGGAGCGTTCAGCGCGACAGGCAGCAGCAATGTCTTTATCGGGCAACTGGCGGGCGCGAATGAAACGGGCAGCAACAGGCTCTACATCTCGAACAATGCCACCACGCCGCTGTTGTACGGGCAGATGAGTGCCACCGCAGCGAACAACAAGCTGGGTATTGGCACCGGTGCGGTGGCTGCGGGGGACGCTATCGGTATCTGGAACGGCGCCCACCTGACCACGGGTGGCGTTTGGACGAATGCCTCGTCGCGTGAATTGAAAGACAACATCCAACCCTGAGCACCGAGGATGCCAACGAGGCGCTGGCAGGCTTGTCGCCTGTTCGCTACGTCTATAAAAACTCACGGGATGAGGAGTATGTGGGATTCATTGCTGAGGACGTGCCCGAACTGGTGGCAACCAACGACCACAAGTCGCTGTCTCCTATGGACATCGTGGCGGTATTGACCACAGTGGCCAAGGATCAGATACTAAGAGGATGCCGAGATTGCAGAGCAGAAAGCGGTGAATGCCGAGTTACGCGATGCTTTGGCCAGGCAAGATGAACGTATGCTGCAAATGGAAATGGCCCTCGCTGAAGTGCTGCGTAATCAGTCCTCAGAGAATCAAGTTGGCTTGAGAGACTGAGACATCGCTTTGTCACACTAACCCGCTGCGGCGGGTTTTTTAGTGTCCCCTCGCAGGTGACTCCGGGATTTCCGCCTCCAGACCTGGCTATGACCGCTAACGAGCAGGATAGCGGTCATGGGATCGTAAGCTTTCGGGGGTTGATTTTTGACCCTGAACACCTCGAAACGGTCTTTAGCTGTCTCTGAAGTTAGTGCGCTGAGAACAATAAAAAGCCCGCTGGTCGGCGGGCCAAATCTTTTAACGGTCAGAGATCACTAGCAGCCCGGCGGCAGTGTGTAACACGCATCACCTCTGGCACCACCATTGGTGCTTTCCTGGCCGGGGTTGGGTATCAACGGGCAGTTATCAAGATCATCGCGCGCGCCGTCTTCATCTGCATCGCAAACATCGCCAACGCCATCGTTGTTAGTGTCGGCCTGATCCGGATTATTGACGGACGGGCAATTGTCGATCAGGTCGTAGGATACGCCAGACTGACTAGCGGCCTGTGGTCCATTGAAAAAGCCGTCGTTGTCCTTGTCGGTGTCGCAGACATCGCCCTTGCCATCACTGTCGAGGTCCGACTGGTCGGCGTTGCGTTGGCGCGGGCAGTTGTCTGCCACATCGAGCAGCCCGTCGCTGTCAAAGTCGTCATCGTTGGTGCTGTCGCACTCGTTGCCGATGCCGTCCTGGTCGAGGTCGTTTTGCAGGGTATTGGCGATCCCCGGGCAGTTGTCATCGGCATTCGGTATCTGGTCACTGTCGTCATCGGGGCCGGGCACTACTGCGCGATAGATCGCCTTGATTTTGGTGTGATCTACGAATGCGTCACCCGCGAAAGTACAACCTGCGGGAGGAACATAATCCATTGCCGGCTCAGTGCCCGCCCATATCGTCGTGACGCGCGAGCCCTTGATCCAGACTTCATTGGGACAGGGCCCGGCACCGGCATTGCTCTCATCGACAATGTGGTCGAAAACCAGCCGGTTGCCTTGCGAATCCAGCGCGGAACCGGAAAAGATCTCGGTCCACTGGTAGCGGCCGGCTACTGCAGGAGGGGGACCGGCCCAACCCAAGTGAAAACACTCTCCGCCGTTTGGTCCGGCGCCATTCACGTTAGGCGACCAATGCCGATAAGGTGCGTCGGCATTGGTGATGAAGCATTCATCGCTACAGTCCCTGTTGTTAGGATTTAGAAATGGCTCGGTGAAGGGGCCAGCCCCAAACATGTCCCTCTCCGTCGAATTCTCATATCTTAGAAAATAAATCCCAAAAGAATTGGACACACAAGTTGACCGTGTACTCCAGCTATCTTGATATACCCGAGCCTGAACCGGCGCACCGTATTGATCAAAGGCTTCATAAAAGGAAGCCGCCCGGGAGGCCGGGGCAGTAAACATGCTCGACACTAAAGCCGCGAAGGCGGCCAGCCTGACTGCTCGCCATGCTGCGATTTTTTTCATTGCGTCCATACTCTTCTCTCCTGAGACAGCGTTCTTTTGCTGCGACGAGCCTCATAGGGTTCGCGTCACGTTGTCGGCGAATTGCGGAATTTACAATTGCGCTGCCAGCTCTTGATGGCCTCTGTACTGCGCAGGTAGGAACTCATTACGGGTAGTTCATCCAAACTAACCCATAAGGGCTGTACCACAAAGCCATTTCTATGATGGCGGAACTTCGGTTGCACGCCATACCCCTACAATTGATGTAGGGAATATTGAACAGGACGTATTAGAAGAGAAAATGAGGGTCGCCGATGTCGCTTAATGGGCGAAAGCGGCCATGACCGCCCTCACCTCAGAAGGGACATTAGCACCCGTGGACTCCCATGGAATTTAAAGCCTCCCGTTGACCAACCCAGCCAACGCTCTAGTACCTTATGCAGCGTCGTTGCGATGTCAGCTTTATTTACACAGCAAATCCCTTCCGTATAACCAAGGTTCCAACACCGTTGATTACCTTGTTATTATTCATATACGGTACGAAAAGTGCTTGACTTACTTTCAGGGCTAAAAAACGACAAAGCGACACCACAAGGCCGAAAAGCGACAGGACGCTACCGGGCTTACATCAAACCAAAAGATGGGAAGGCAGCTATGAAGACAAACAACAAAAGAACAGCGATTTTCTTCGGTCTCACCAGTGCATTCATGATGTGCTCCGCCCAGGTGCTGGCTCAAATCGGTATCACGAAATACGGCACAAACGCACTTTTCAGCAATATCAACGGGGATAATAACACTGCCTTGGGCTATTATTCGCTCTACTCCAACACCACCGGCTACAACAACACGGCCACTGGCGGCTTTTCGCTCCGTGACAACACCACCGGCGTCGACAATACGGCGACTGGCTACTATTCGCTCCGTTCCAACACCACCGGCATCCGCAACACGGCCAGTGGGTCTTATTCGCTCTATACCAACACCACCGGCGTCTACAATACGGCCAATGGTTATCTTTCGCTCTATTTCAACACCGACGGCGATCACAACACCGCCATTGGCTATGTTTCGCTCTATAAAAACACTACCGGCAACGAAAACACGGCCAGTGGCTCTTATTCGCTCTTTGCCAACACCAGCGGCAACTACAACACGGCCAGTGGCTATGCTTCGCTAACTGCCAACACCACCGGCAACTACAACACGGCCAGTGGCTCCGATTCGCTCTATAGAAACACCACCGGCAACTACAACACGGCCAGTGGCTCCGATTCTCTCCGTTCCAACACCACCGGCAGCAACAACACAACCAGTGGCTACGCTTCGCTCTATGCCAACACCACCGGAGTCAACAACACGGCCACTGGCTACTATTCGCTCTTGAGCAATACCACCGGAAACAACAACACGGCCAGTGGCTCCGATTCGCTCCGCAACAACTCCACCGGCTACAACAACACGTCCACTGGCTACTCTTCGCTCTGGAACAACACCACCGGCTACAACAATACGGCTACTGGCTACTATTCGCTCTTCAGCAACACCAACGGCAACTACAACACAGCCACTGGCTTCTATTCTCTCGCGAACAACACCACCGGCGGCAACAACAACGCGATGGGCAACGCGGCGCTGTTTAACAATACTGGCGGCAACGCCAATAACGCCATGGGGCCGTCAAGCCTGTACAGCAATACAACCGGCACCGGCAACTCCGCCCAGGGCTATCTGGCGCTGTATTCCAACACCACGGGGAATAACAATGTGGCGATTGGCAACGGCGCGGGCGCCTTCAGC
>JAWKZL010000011.1:0-62728 GCA_041396025.1 Halioglobus sp.
GAGCCCGCGTTAGCTATACGCATGGGCGTGTGCGTCGATTAGTTAATTTCTCATAATCGTTAGTCCGGATGTGATTACACCCCCCGTTAATTGAGTAGAGCCCTATTTTCTTGCACAGAAGAGTGTGGTGCTTTCCGAAAAGGAAATATCCCAACTTGTGTATCAAATTGACCAGAAGGTACGCGATCTCGCGCCGGGCGAAGTAGTTCGTCCTCTTGAGACTGGGTGAGGTGGCCCATACACCCCCCGACTCCCCGTCTATAGCGTTCAGCCAAAACGCTATAGGAGTCGGATGCTCTTGGTTATAGAAAAGCTATAAAAAACAATAAGATGGTGGGCCCAGTAGGACTTGAACCTACGACCTGCCGATTATGAGTCGGATGCTCTAACCAACTGAGCTATGGGCCCCCGAAAAGCGAGGCGTGATTATAAAGAAGAAAGAGGAGATGTCACAGCTTTGTGGCGTGCCTTTTAGGCGCGAATTGGGTCAGACGGGCAGGTGGCCGACCTTTACCCATATTAGTGTCTCTTTCTCGGTAAACGGGTAATGCTCGCTCAAATGCGGGCTGCGAATCCAGGTGCCCTCGGGGTAGCTGCCATGTTCGTCTTTCAGCTCGCCTGAGATGACGTAGATCTCCTCACCACCAAAATGCTTGTGCGGCTGAAAACGCTCACCGGCGGGCCAGCGCACCAGTGCAACCTGCTCGCTACCATGCTGGTGCAGGGGTAATACCTGTAGGTTACCCGAGCCCGGTTGGAAGGGTTCGCTGCGGGTGTCGACAACAATGTGGTCGGTGTCATCGGGCTGGAACTGGTGCAGCTTTACCAGCAGTACACAACCCTCCTCGCTAAACGGCGCGTGGCGAAAACCCTCAGGGTTGCGAAAGTACGTGCCGGCCGGGTAATCACCGGTCTCATCGGAGAAAACACCCTCAAGCACCAGTATCTCCTCACCCAAGGGATGGTCGTGGGCGCTGAAATGCGCGCCGGGTTCATAGCGCACGATGCTGGTGGCATGGCCGCGCTCTGCATCTTCGCGTGCCAGTGGTTTGCGCATCACGCCCGGCATGGGGCTTGGCACCCAATCCTCATGCGCGGTTTCGATGACGATTTTGCGAGTGAAGTCCATATTGAGCATGTCAGGATCGTTCCTTGTCTAAACGAGTTGCATGGTGAGTTGATGCAGCTGTTATTTACCTCGGTAGCAACTGATTAAAGAGTCGCGATAACTGTTAGCGGTCGCGTGTCGAAAGCAGCTCATTCAGCGGTGCATAGGAGTTGCGCAATCGCTGGAAGTCTTCGCGCCTTACCAATAACAGCTTGGAATCTTCCAGCGCGGTGATAGTTCCATGCGTCAGGCGTTCTTCTTTAATCGCCCTTGCGCCCCAACTATCGCCGGGGTGCAACTGGTGTACCTGGGGTTCGCCACCGGGCTTTTGCTGCACCTGTTCAAAGCTGCCGCTGACCACTACATAGAAGCCGGCAGGGACTTCATTGGCGCGTTGTACGATCTCGCCTTTCATATAGTGCAGGTAGCGGGTTGCCGGACGATCGGTATCGCCCATATAGACAATGGTGCGCGGCATAAAATAATCGAACACCCAATCGAGTGCCACCCGTATGCGTGTGGCAATCCCCGGAAGCATGCCGATATACGCAACCCGCCATATCAGCCACGCCAGCAAACCGGTAATGCGCTTCCCGGACAATTCCGCCACGCCACGGTAGCCACCGAGCGAAGCCATAATGCCCATACCTTCATAGCTGAATGGACGCAGGCTCTCGCCACGAGAACGTCTGCAAATATTCTCGGCCAGCGCGGTGGCCTCGTGTGCAGCAAACTGCGCGGTGGGCGGCGCGTACGTTGGTTTGTCGATGTCGCTATCGAGTGGTATCAGCGCCGCATCGCCAATCGCCCACACGTTCTCCATGCCGATGACTTCCAGTTCCCGACTCACCGCGATGCGTCCGCGCTCAAGCTTTAAAGGAAGTGATTTAACGAAGTCGGAAGGGCCGTTGCCAATGGTCGTGACGATGGTGCGGGTGCAAAGAGAACGCCCGTCATTGGTGTATACGCTCTGGTTGGTGGCCGATTGAATACCGGTTTCCAACCAAACTTCCACGCCGTGTTTTTGCAGTTGCGCCAGCGCGTATTCGGCCAGGTGGTCCGGCAGTTCGGGCAAAATGCGCGGACCCCATTGAATCAACACCATACGAATTTCTTCGCGCCGGATGTTGGGATACTGCGGCAAGATGCGCTCGATCATCTCCGCCATTTCACCCATGGTCTCTACGCCGGAAAAGCCGCCGCCGGCGACAACAAAAGTCAGGGCGCGCTCTTTGATCTCGGGAAAACGAGTGACATCGGCCATTTCCATGCACTCAATCACATGGTTGCGCAGGCGATAGGCGTCGGATAAATCTTTCATGGTAAGGCTGTGGCTTTCGAAGCCGGGAAACGCCGAGAGGTTGGCCACTTGTCCAGTGGCAATCACCAGGTGATCGTAATCAACGCGTTGCAGGATTTTCTTTTGTCCCTGCAGCAACACTACCTGTTTTGCTTCCAGGTCGACGCTGGTGACTTCAGCCAGACGCACATGCACGCCCTTCAATAAGGTGCGCAGTGGTGTGACAGCATCCTGGGGGTTAAGTGTGCCGGCGGCGACTTCGGGCAGCAGCGGCTGGAAAACGAAATAGTTGATCTTGCTGATCAGTTCGATTTCCAGCTCGCCCTGGCAAATTTTGCGCAACTTCCTGGCGGTGAACAGGCCACCAAATCCGCCGCCAATAATAACCACTCGCTTTTTTTGCACCGACTACCTCCAGTCGATACCGTGCACGGGTGAGATCAGTTCTCGTCCAGGAAACTGCGCAGATAATCCGAACGTGTTGGGTGGCGCAGTTTGCGCAACGCCTTCGCTTCTATCTGGCGGATACGCTCACGGGTAACGTCGAACTGCTTGCCCACCTCCTCAAGGGTGTGGTCGGTGTTCATATCGATACCAAAGCGCATGCGAAGTACCTTTGCTTCCCTGGCGGTAAGGCCTGCCAATACTTCCTTGGTCGCTTCCTGCAAACCCTGGCCGGTAGCGGCATCAACGGGTGAGTGGATGGTGTGGTCTTCAATGAAATCGCCCAGATGAGAATCTTCATCGTCGCCGATGGGCGTCTCCATGGAGATCGGCTCCTTGGCGATTTTCAGTACCTTGCGCACCTTGTCTTCCGGCATGTCCATACGTTCGCCCAGCTCTTCTGGAGTGGGTTCGCGGCCCATCTCCTGCAGCATCTGGCGCGAGATACGATTCAGCTTGTTGATCGTTTCGATCATGTGCACCGGGATACGAATGGTGCGGGCCTGATCCGCGATGGAGCGGGTAATCGCCTGGCGAATCCACCAGGTGGCGTAGGTAGAGAATTTGTAACCGCGTCGATATTCAAACTTGTCTACAGCTTTCATCAGGCCAATGTTGCCTTCCTGAATGAGGTCCAGGAATTGCAGGCCGCGATTGGTGTATTTCTTGGCAATGGAAATCACCAGACGCAGGTTGGCTTCCACCATTTCCTTCTTGGCGCGCCGTGCACGGGCTTCGCCCATGGACATATTGCGGTTGATTTCCTTGATCTCGGTGACGCTCAGGCCGCACTTTTCTTCCACTTGCGCGATGCGGCGCTGCAGGCGCTGAATTTCGTCTTTCTCGTTGACCAGCTTGGGGCCGTAGTCTTTTTTGCGTGCGTGGCGACTGACCCAGCGTGGGTCTGTTTCGGAACCCTGGAATGAAGTGATGAAATCCTTGCGCGGCATGCCACATACTTTCACGGAGATACGCATGATCTCCCGCTCGTGATCGCGTACTGCCAGCAGCACATTGCGTGGCGAGTCGGTCAACGGATCGGAAATGCGGGGCGTGAATTTGAAAAACTTGAACAGCTCGCCCAGTTTCTCCATTTCCTTAATGGCGTTCTTGTCCAGGCGCCCTTTCTGGCTGACGATTTTCTCGGTCTTGTTGTACTGGCGCTTAAGGGCAGCGAAGCGCTTTTTCGCTTCCACCGGATCGGGGCCGGTTTCTGCTTCCTCGTCATCTTCGTCCGCAGGCGGCGCACTTTCAGCGACTTCAGATGCAGAAGGGACGTTCTCGGCCGGATCCAGGTAGCCGACCATGATATCGGCAAGGCGACGTTCTTCCTTGGCAACCAGATCGTACTCATCGAGCACGCTCTTTACAGCGCCGGGGTACAGCGCCACAGCAGCCAACATTTCGCGGATGCCTTCTTCAATGCGCTTGGCGATAACGATTTCGCCTTCGCGTGTCAGCAGCTCCACGGTGCCCATTTCACGCATGTACATGCGCACCGGATCTGTGGTGCGGCCCGCTTCCGTTTCTACCGCCGCAAGCGCCGCTGCCGCTTCTGCTGCTGCGATGTCATCTGCGGAGGAGTCGCCCTCGGTCATCAGCAGTTCATCGGCATCGGGGGCGGATTCAAAGACCTGAATGCCCATGTCGTTGATCATCTGGATGATATCCTCGACCTGGTCCGGATCAGAGATATCCTGCGGCAGGTGATCGTTCACCTCGGAGTAGGTCAGGTAGCCTTGTTCCTTGCCCTTGGCGATGAGGTCCTTGAGGCGAGACTGTTGATGCGTGACATCTGTCATTGAGAGGAAACCCTAAAAAGTGGGAAAAAAATTAGCCGGCGATTATAACCGCAAAATAGCGGCATACCTACTGGAAAGTCGCCAAACTTCTGGCGTATGGCGTAATGAGACCCACAATTACCCCTAAAGTTGCCTGTTGTTATATTGGGGTACTCTTCGGATTTTTCAACCTGGCCCTTTGCAGGACAACGCTTTTCGTGCCCGGCTTCGGATGGCGACCACAACTTACTCGCGGGGTTTGTTGCGCAGCGTGTCTCTAAGCAGTTTTTCCTGCAACAGTTCCCGGAGTCGTTGTTTTTCCAGTTCGCTCATCTCAGCGTAGTTGGTGAGTTTCAGTTTGTCGACCTGAGCCGCTAATTTTGATTGATGGGGCAGTTGCGACAACGCGGTCATGGTGTCGGCAAACTGCTGTTCTATGCCGGTCGTTGGTATTAATCGTTCCTGTCCTGCGAGTCGACTCAGCAGTTTGCCCGCATCTGTACCGTACCAGTGACCGAGCAACATGGCCGTACTCGAATCGGGGCGGCGATGCAGTAATTGCAGCAGTTCCCGCAATAAATCCGCATCCTCGCCAACAACGCCTTCCAACTCTGTGGAACCGACCATGCGTGCGATACTCGGTTGATGTAGCAACAACGCGATGGCCGCCTGCGCCAGGTTGGAATAGCCTTTGGTAGGGGCCTTTTGGGCAGAGGTTTGGCCGCGCCGGGCATCAGCTTTAGGCGCAATTCCTTCCGGGTATTCCTGATAGTCGTCTGCGGATTCATCATCGGGGATTGGGCCATAGTCGGAATAGTCAGCCGGCGGCGGCGGAGGCGCCTCCAATAGCATCAGGCTGCTTAACTCCAGTCCGGTGCGTGTAGCCAGGGCCTGGAACATCAGCTGGCGGTAAACGCCTTCAGGCAATTGGCGAATATAGGGCAGTGCCAGTTTACTCATGCGCGCACGGCCGTCGAGGGTCGTCAGGTCGAGCCCTTGCGCTACCGATTCAAATAAAAAGGTTTCCAGTGGCATTGCATCGGCCAGCAATTTCTCAAAGTGCAGCTGGCCGCCGCCGCGCACTGCGTCATCCGGGTCCTGTCCTTCCGGCAGAAACAGGAACCGTGCCTGGCGACCGTCTTCCATGACAGGTAGCGCTGCCTCCAGGGCGCGAAACGCCGCCTTGCGCCCCGCCGCGTCGCCATCGAAGCAGAACACCACTTCAGGGCACAGGCGATACACCAGATCCAGGTGATTGCGGCTGGTAGCGGTGCCCAGTGTCGCCGTGGCGTAGCTGATGCCGTGTTGCGACAGGGCAATCACATCCATATACCCCTCAACGACTACGATGCGCTCCAGCTTGCGGGTGCTCTGGCGGGCTTGATACAGACCGTATAACTCTCTGCCCTTGTGAAAGATTTCAGTTTCCGGTGAGTTGAGGTATTTCGGCTTGTCGTCGCCCAACACGCGGCCACCGAAGGCGATGACCCGGCCACGTCGGTCGTGTATCGGAAACATGACGCGGTCTCGAAAACGGTCGTAAATCCTGCCATTTTCGTTTTTTACCAGCATACCGACCTTGATCAGCAGGTCGCGCTGCTCCTCGCTCTCGCCCAGCGCCTTCTGCAGGTTGTCCCAGCCGGGCGGTGCGAAACCCAGCGCGAACTGTTTGGCGATTTCGCCGGAGAGCCCGCGGCCCTTCAGGTAATCGACCGCCCGGCGGGCATCGGCGTGGGTGCGCAGTTGCTGCTGGTAGTATTGCGATACTTTCTCCATCAGCGCATACAACGGTTTGTGGCTGTCTTCGCGCGGCGCGCCATCGCGATTGCCGCGACCCGGTTCGCGAGGGACCACCATGCCGGCGCTGCTGGCCAGGTTTTCGACCGCCTGCGGGAATTCCAGGTTCTCGTATTCCATCACAAAGGTCAGCGCATTGCCGCCTGCGCCACAGCCGAAGCAGTAGTAGAACTGTTTGTCGGGATTGACGCTGAAAGAGGGGCTGCGCTCCTCATGGAAAGGGCAGCGCGCGGAGTAATTCTTGCCGGACTTTTTCAGTTTGACGCGGCGATCTATCACCTCGACGATGTCGACGCGGTCCAGCAGGTCATCCAGGAAAGCTTGGGGTATCCGTCCGGCCATGTAGCGTGTCGCGGGATTAAAACGGCCAGCTATTGAACCATGCCGGCTGGAAAAAGTTTAGTGTTGTGCGTCTGAAGTGGAGCCGAAGGCGCTTACTTCGAGAGTCGATCCTTGACCAGTTTGCTCACCGCGCCGACATCCGCACGACCCTGCAGCTGTGGCTTCAGTTGTGCCATCACCGCGCCCATCGCGGCCATACCAGTGGCCTCGCTGGCGGCGATTGCAGCGTCGATCATGGCGTTCAGCTCCTGCTCGTTCAGTTGCGCAGGCAGGTATTCCTGAATCACGTCGATTTCGGCATTTTCCTGATCGGCCAGCTCCTGGCGGCCGGCCCCGGCGTACTGCTGGGCGGAGTCTCGGCGCTGCTTGACCATTTTGTCCAGCACGGCCAAGGCCCTGGCGTCATCCACTTCGATGCGCTCGTCAACTTCAATACGCTTGAATTCGGCCAGAATCAGCCGGATGGTGGAGAGGCGTTCTTTGTCTTTGGCTTTCATGGCGGCCTTCATAGCCGCCCTGATGGTTTGTGCGAGAGTTTCGTCGCTCATTGGAGAAACGGGGGGTGCCCGATAGAATCTTAGTACAGACGCACGCGCTTGCGATTTTCGCGGGAGAGCTTCTTCAAGTGGCGCTTGACGGCAGCAGCACCGGCACGCTTGCGCACGGTTGTGGGCTTCTCGTAGTGTTCGCGCTTGCGGACTTCAGCCAGGACACCGGCTTTTTCGCATGAACGCTTGAAACGACGCAGAGCCACGTCAAAGGGCTCGTTTTCCTTGATCTTGATATGGGGCATTAAGTACCGACCTCATTTCTACAGTTATTGGACGCGGGGCAACTGGAAAGCCACCGAGCGCTGCTAAAGGGCGCGCATTCTATCCCGATAACGGCGGTTTTGCAAAGCCTCCCAAAGTGGTAATTTGGGCCACCGTGGCTGGTTTGGCGTGCACCCAGCCAGTATCATCCGCCCCTTTTTGATCGAGTAGCTGAAATGTTGGTTCTGGGTCTTGAAACCTCCTGTGACGAAACTGGTGTCGCGCTCTACGACACCGGGCGTGGGCTGTTGGCTCACGCGCTTTTCAGCCAGGTGGATATCCATGTTGAATACGGCGGAGTGGTGCCGGAGCTGGCCTCGCGCGACCACGTGCGCAAAACTCTGCCGCTGGTAGAGGAGGTTCTGCGGGAGGCAGGCTGCGCGGCGGCTGACATAGACGGTGTGGCGTATACGGCAGGTCCGGGCCTGGCCGGGGCCCTGATGGTGGGTGCGACTCTGGCGCGAGGACTGGCCTGGGGTTGGGGCGTCCCGGTATTGGGTGTGCATCATATGGAGGGACACCTGCTGGCACCCATGCTGGAAGACGAGGCCCCGCAATTTCCGTTTGTAGCGCTGCTGGTTTCTGGTGGGCATACACAACTGGTGCGGGTTGACGCCATCGGCCGCTATCGCGTGCTGGGTGAATCGCTGGATGATGCAGCCGGGGAAGCGTTCGACAAGGTGGCGAAGATGCTCGGCTTACCCTACCCCGGCGGGCCACATGTGGCGCGTCTGGCCCAGCTTGGCAATGCCCAGCGTTTTGATTTCCCGCGTCCCATGGTCAACCGTCCCGGGCTGGACTTCAGTTTCAGCGGTCTCAAGACGTACACGCTCAACACCATTGCCGACTGCCGTGTGGACGGCGTGCTCAGCGAGCAGGACCGTTGTGACATAGCCCGCGCCTTTGAAGATGCGGTGGTTGCCACTTTGGTGATCAAGTGTCGTCGTGCGCTGCAACAGGAGGAACTCAAAACCCTGGTCATCGCCGGTGGCGTGAGTGCGAATACCAATTTGCGCACGGCGCTGGACAAGGCTTTGGCCAAAACAGGCGGCAAGGTGTTCTACCCGGCGCCGGTATTCTGCACAGATAATGGTGCAATGATCGCCTATGCCGGTGCCCAGCGGCTTCAGGCCGGGCAGGTTGATGATGCCCAGACGCGCGTGCGACCGCGCTGGCCCATGGAAGAACTGCCGCCACTGTCTGCGGTCGAGGTCGCCTGAGTGGGAATCGTGTATATCAAGGGTTTACGCACGCAGGCCGTCATTGGCGTCTATGAGTGGGAGCGGCACATTCGCCAGGCACTGCTGATTGACCTGGAAATGGCAAGCGATATGACTCGCGCTGCCGCCTCCGATGACATTGCGCACGCCCTCGATTACGCCGCTATTTCCAGTCAGGTGATCGCGCTGACGGAAAGTAGCGAATTCCAGTTGCTGGAATCCCTCGCGCACGCACTGGCACACATGATCACGCGCGATTTCGAGGTGCCATGGCTGCGGGTTCGTATCAGCAAGCCGGGCGCAGTGGCAGAAGCTGAGGACGTTGGTGTCATTGTTGAAACTGGCGAGCGTCCCTGAGCATGCCGCGAGTCTTCCTTGGAGTCGGTAGTAATATTGAACGCGAGCGCTACATTACAGCCGGGTTGGATGCGCTGCTGGGCCTGTTTCACGAGCTCTCTTTGTCTTCGGTGTACGACAGTGCCGCGGTGGGATTTGTGGGGCAGCCCTTTCTCAATCTGGTAGCGGCGGTCACTACCGAATTGCCGCTCGCGGAACTGGCTGCGAGATTGCGCCACATCGAGGTAGAGCACGGGAGGCCTGTCAATGCCACGCGGTTCAGTCCCCGGCATCTGGATATCGATATTCTGACCTATGATGATGTCGTCGGAACGTTCGACGGGGTGCAACTGCCGCGACAGGAGATTCTGGAGAATGCCTTTGTGCTGCGCCCATTGGCGGAACTGTCACCGCAGAGCCTGCATCCGCAAGTGAAGCGCAGTTACCACTCGCTGTGGCAGGACTACGACCAGTCGTCGCAACCGTTGACCAGGGTGAATTTCATGTGGCGAGGTCGTCAAATCTCTGCCGCTGATTGAGTAGTACGCGCCTGCGGTTCCTGGTTTAACGCTCTGGCTCAAGCTGGCCGCGCTGCTTCCAGAAGTCTCTCTCGCTCCGTGTTGATGGCCTCTCCCAGCGCCTTGCCAGTCAGGCCGCTATCCTTGAATTGCTCCGCGCTTACGCTACGCGCTGCGTGCAGGGCGC
Organism: Halioglobus sp.; assembly: GCA_041396025.1. Lineage (GTDB taxonomy): Bacteria > Pseudomonadota > Gammaproteobacteria > Pseudomonadales > Halieaceae > Marimicrobium. The sequence continues at coordinate 9,846 of JAWKZL010000011.1, forward strand.
GGCGCAGGTAGTCTGCTTGCGGATATTCGCGTTGCTCCAGACCAAGCCGGCCGCGGGCATCCGCTTCACACGCAAGCAGAAACGCCTCAAAGCGATCAGGGCGACGCAGTGCATCGGTCGCGCCAAGCAGCTTCATCACGGTCTTGCCGCGCAGTTCCAGTGCGCGGTGACACAGCGTGTGGTGGCGGCAGACAGCCAGCGCCAACTCACGGTATCGCCCCGGTACCCGCAGACGCTGGCAGACCTTTTCCACCAGTTGGGCTCCGCGGGCTTCGTGAGCGATATGCCGGGGCCAATCGGCAGCTGGGGTGGTGGCTTTGCCCAGATCGTGCAATAGCACAGCAAAACGCACATCGGTGTCTGGCGACAGCTTGGTCGCCTGTTGCAGCGCCATCAGCACATGCACACCTGTATCGATTTCAGGGTGGTGTTCGACGGTTTGCGGTACGCCAAATAGCGCTTCCACTTCTGGCAGCAGTGCCTGCAGTGCGCCGCAGTCGCGCAGCACCTGGATGAAAACTTCCGGATTGCGCTCGCCGAGCGCACGTTCAAACTCGACCCACATGCGCTCTGCCGGCAGGTGGGCGAGTTCGCCCTGCGCCACGATCTCTGTCATCAGTTTGAGGGTCGGTACCGCTACGGAAAAATTCAGGTGTGCGTAGCGCGCTGCGAAACGGGCAGTGCGCAGCACGCGCAGGGGATCTTCGACGAACGCGTCTGAGACATGGCGTAGCAGGCGCTGCTCCAGATCGGCTTGCCCGCCGTGGGGGTCGATAATGTTGCCGTCTTCGTCCTGGGCCATGGCATTGATGGTGAGATCGCGCCGCAGCAGGTCATCCTCCAGCGTGACCGAGGGGTCGCAGTTCACCGCAAAGCCGGTATAGCCGTGACCTTGTTTGCGCTCGGTGCGTGCCAGCGCGTACTCGTCCTTGCTTTGCGGATGCAGGAATACCGGGAAGTCCTTGCCAACCTGTTGATATCCCTGCTTTAGCAGGTCATCCGCGCGCGCGCCGACCACGACCCAGTCGCGCTCCGTGACCGGGTAACCGAGCAATGCATCGCGCACCGCGCCGCCAACAAGGTAGATTTCCATGGCAGGCAGTGTACCGCCGGTTCCGCGCCGCGTCATGGCGGGGACGTGATCAGTTTTCCCCGGCTCTTACCATCGACACAGCTGCAGCGCGTCCACTGTTCGGTTTCCAGGCAATAAAGCGAGAGCATGCCATCCCAGACGCACCCGGTGTCCAGACCTATCGCGTTGCGCGTATGGGTTTGTCCGGCAAGTGTGGCCCAGTGGCCAAACAAAATGCGCTCGCCAGCGGTTTTGCGTTGCGGATGACTGAACCAGGGCGCCAGCGGCTGGTTGCCCGGGGTAGCAATGCCGGGCTTCGGTGTGTCGCCTTTACTCTGCAGGTCGAGCCAGCCGCTCGCTGTGCAGTAGCGCATGCGTGTGAGGTAATTGGTGATCACTCGCAGTCGCGGCATACCGGTGAGATCGTCAGACCACTGCGCGGGCTCATTGCCGTACATGGCCTCCAGAAACTTGACGCAATCACGGCTGCGCAACACGGCCGCTACTTCCGCAGCGTATCCGAGCGCCTCTGCAAGCGTCCATTGCGGGGGGATGCCTGCATGCACGAGTGTGTGCCCATGCTCGTGATGAATCAGCGGCTGCTGCACCAGCCAGTGCAGTAATTCCTCACGGTCCGGTGCATCGAGAATCTCCTTGAGCGTGTCGGAGCGTGAGGATTTGCGAATTCCGGCAGCTACCGCCAGCAGGTGCAGGTCGTGGTTGCCCAGCACTACGATGAAGCTGTCTCTCATCTGGTAGAGGAAGCGCAACGTTTTCAGGGATTGTGGCCCGCGATTGACGAGATCGCCCACAGACCACAAGACGTCTTTACCGGGCTCGAAGTGTACTTCCTCAAGCAGGCACTTGAGCGGTTGCAGGCATCCCTGGAGATCGCCCACTACATAGGTGCTCATGCCAGCAACCTAGTTCAAGGCTGTGGGGGTATGCAGGGAAAAAGCGCGGATCGGTACTTCGAAGGTGGGTAACTCATGCGGGTCAATGTCGATCGGCTCGCGCACCACCATAAAATAGCTTCCCTCCATACAACCGACCGGCGTGGCCAATGTGGCGCCGCTGGTATAACGAAACGACTCCTGAGGCGGAATCACCGGTTGTTCACCCACCACGCCATCGCCTCGGACCTCCTGCACTTCATTATCGGCGTCGGTAATAATCCAGTGTCGCGACAGCAATTGCACGGGCAACTCGGATTCGTTGTGGATCGTAATGGTGTAGGCGAAGGTGTATTGATTGTCATCCGGTCGGGAGTGACTTGGTAGATAGGCGGTCACGACATTGATGCCCACCAGGGACGGATTAAACGGCATTCTGGACATGGATTGCGTTGGTAATCTCTATAAATTGAGTCAATTGCAGGGTTTCTGCTCGAGCGCCTGGATCGATACCGAGCGCTTCCAGTTGTTCGCTATCTATAATCGCTTTCAGGTTGTTGCGCAAGGTTTTGCGGCGCTGGGCGAAGGCCGCCTTTACCAGTGCGCGCAATTGTGGTTCGCTGCACGCGGGCCAGGGGGATTCCGTCCACGGTGTCAGGCGCACGATCGCTGAGTGTACTTTCGGCGGTGGCGAGAACGCATGTGGTGGCACATCGAACAGATGCTCAACCTGGCACAGGTATTGGGCCATGATGCCCAGCCGGCCCCAGTGTTTGCTGCCTGGAGATGCCGCCAGCCGCTGCACCACTTCCAATTGCAGCATAAAATGCATGTCGCGGATGATGGCGCAGTGCTGCAGTAGCTTGAATATCAGCGGGGTCGAAATGTTGTAGGGTAGGTTGCCGACCACGCGCAAACGCTGTTCATCATTCGCGCTGTGAGCCTGCAACGCGGTGAAGTCGAAATCCAGTGCATCGGCATTGTGCAATTTGAAACCCGGCCGGAGACCGAATGAGGCCAAAAGTCCAGGCACCAGATCACGGTCCAGTTCAATCACATCCAGCACGCAACCGCTGCTGATGAGCGCGCCGGTCAGCGCGCCCTGGCCTGGCCCAATTTCTACCAGATGTTCGTTTTCTTGTGGATGCACAGCTGCGACGATGCGATCAATAGTGCCGGTGTCATGCAGGAAGTTCTGGCCGAAACGCTTGCGCGGGCGATGTTCTGTACGAATACGATTCATAGCGGGGATTGTACTCTGAGTGGATGGTATTTATACCGCAGGCTGGTTCATTCGCAGTTGTTTTTGTTACACTCGCGCTTCTAAAAAACAGACACAGGTTGGCGTTGAATGCCCTTTTTACAGTACTTGCGCCTGATTCATGTCATGGCGCGTATGGCATTGCGTGCCGATGCCTCACGATTTTTCCTGGGATATATCTGGTGGGTGTTGGAACCGCTGCTGTGGGTGGGAGTGCTTTACGTAGTATTTATGAAAATATTGGGCACTGCCCGTCCTGACTTCCTGATCTTTCTGGCCACAGGCAAGATGATTTTTCTCTGGTTCTCCAAGTCCATTACGCAGGCCTCCAACAGTATCGTGAATGCGAAGGGTCTGATCGGCAATATCAACGTTCCCAAGTCGCTGTTCCCCATGGCCATGGTGCACGAGGGCTTGTATCGACAGGTTGCAGTGTTTGCCCTGCTGTTCGTCTTTCTGATTGCCAGCGGTTATGCGGTAACCGCCACGTGGTGGTATCTGGTACCGGTGCTTCTGGTGAGTTATTTGATGATTTTGGCGGGCGCCTTCATCGGTGCCTGCGTGGTGTGCCTGGCGCGTGATTTCTCCCAGGTGATCGCCTTGGGTATGATGTTTTTGATGTTCATCTCCGGTGTGTTCTGGGATGTACGTGGGCTCGCAGATCCGCACAAGGCGGACCTGATTCTGGCAGTGAATCCTCTGGCTTTTATGTTGGACGCGTATCGACAGATAACGATGCATGGCACGCCACCGGATATGCTGCATTTGCTTGCTATCGGGGCGGGCTCTGGCGTATTGATCATTGCACTGGTGATTTTCATGCGTCGCAAGAGTCAGTACCTCGCGTTGAGGGCGCTTACCGCATGAGCGATGACACCAGGACAGTAATGCTTGAGATGGACAACGTCTCACTCAGCTACCACTCAGGCAAAAAGAACTTTGATCACGGCAAGCATCATGTCCTGAATCAGGTTTCGATGAAACTGTATGAGGGTGAGACACTCGGTATCATTGGCCGCAATGGTGTTGGTAAGACCACTATGTTGCGACTGATGGCTGGGATTCTTGCTCCGACGCACGGCAGGGTGCAAGTGCATCCAGGCAAGTCTGCCTCGTTGTTGACACTGGGTCTGGGTTTCAAGCCAGAGTTGTCGGGTCGAGACAACTCCCTGCTGGCTGCAATGTTGCAGGGTTCGACGAAAAAGCAGGCCGAAGCTTTCCTTCCCGATATCGAGGCCTTCTCTGAATTGGGAGATTCTTTTTACGAACCGGTAAAAAACTACTCCGCAGGCATGCGCTCGCGGCTCTCTTTTACCACGGCGCTGATGACCCACGTTGACGTGTTGTTGATCGACGAAATTCTCAGTGTGGGTGATGCCCATTTTCGCGGCAAGGCACAGGCGGCCATGACGAGCCGTATTTCCGGTGGGCAGACGGTGGTCTTTGTGTCACATATGGCAGATCAGGTCAGGGAAGTGTGCGACCGGGTAATCTGGCTGGACCAGGGTCGCATCATAGCGCAAGGTGATTCTGCAGAAGTGACCAGAGCGTATGCTCACCACGTTAACAGTGCGCGCGAGGCCGCGGCACAACAACAGGCTTAAGCGCCTGCATTCCCCGGTTGGTCACGAAAATTACAGCCCAGTTGGCAGGCGATTGTGATCGCCTGTTCCAGGCTGTGCCAATCGGCCTGCCCGCTGCCTGCCAGATCCAGCGCGGTACCATGATCGACTGACGTGCGAATAATCGGCAGGCCCAGGGTGATATTGATTGCCCGGCCGAACCCCGAGTACTTCAGTACAGGCAGTCCCTGATCGTGGTACATCGCAAACACGGCGTCACAATTGTTCAGCACCTTGGGGTTGAAGGCGGTGTCGGCTGGCAGCGGCCCGAGCAGATCCATGCCGCCAATGCGCAATTGTTCCAACACCGGAATGAGTGTGTCGATTTCCTCCCGGCCCATATGGCCACCTTCTCCTGCATGCGGATTGAGTCCCAGTACGGCAATCCGAGGCCGGGAAATGCCGAATTTCTGCTGCAGGTCGTGATGCAGGATGGTCAGCGTCTGCTGCAGTAGCTGGGTGGTAATTGCCTGCGGTACGTCTTTAAGTGGCAGATGCGTAGTAGCCAGCGCCACACGCAATTCGGTGGTTGCCAGCATCATCACGACCTTGGCGGTGTGTGTTTCCTGGGCTAAAAACTCGGTGTGACCGGTGAATGGAATGCCGGCGTCATTAATGACGGATTTTTGCACCGGACCGGTCACCATCGCCTGGCAGCTGTTATTAGTACACGCACCAATTGCTTCGCGCAGGCTCTCGATTACGTAGCTGGCATTCGCCGTGTTGAGTACACCCTGCTTTGTTGGCGTAATCAGCGACACCGGATGAATTTTCAAGGTGCCCGCGCGTTGCGCCTCAGGTGGCGTGCTGTCTGTCCAGTGTTGCAATTCTATAGGTAGATTCAGCGTCCGAGCCCGTTCTTGCAGCAGGTCCGGGTCGGCAAAGACTACCAGCTCCGCATTCCATCCCCGTTGTGCCGCCATCAGGACGATATCCGGCCCGATGCCTGCCGGTTCGCCGGGCGTGATCGCTAGCCTGGGAATCGGCACTGCCGTGGTCTACTTGATATCGACGAAGGCTTCGTCACGAATTTGTCGCAGCCAGGCGTCGAGTTCTTCCTGGTATTTGCGATTGTGGACGTAGTCCATCGCTTTGGCGCGGGTCGCTTCGTCTGTCATGTCCCGCTCGCGGCGCCCCTCTACTTTTATAAGGTGCCAGCCGAACTGCGTGCGCACCGGTTGGGAGATCTGGTCCACGGCCGTGCTGGCCATCGCCGCCTCGAATTCGGGCACCATTTGTCCAGGCACCGTCCAGCCCAACTCCCCCCCTTCCTGGGCTGAGCCGATATCCTCGGAGTACTGCTTGGCGAGATCGCCGAAGTCTTCCCCGGCTTCTGCTCTGGCGCGCAGTTGCACCATCAGCTCGTGCGCCTGGTCATCGGTCATGATTTCAGAGGGCTTGACCAGAATATGCCGCGCCTTGGTCTGCGTGACCATCTGGTCCATACCGCGCACGGCCTCCAGATACACAATGTGAAAGCCGCTGTCAGAGCGCACTGGGTCAGCGGTCTGCCCGGCCGACAATTTCGGTACCACATCAGTAAACAATGAGGGCAGATCGCTCAATTTACGCCAGCCCAGGTCCCCGCCGCTGAAGCTATAGGGCTGGTTGCTGCTGCTCACGACTTTGGTGAACGGTTCCCCGGCGCGAATACGCTTCATCACCGCGTTTACCTGTGCTGTCGCCGCCGCTACCTCGCTGGCTGAGGCCTCTGAAGAAATCGGCAACAGTGCGTGCAGCAGGTGGAATTCAGGTTGAGTCAGCGATTGACCTTCCTGTGTGGACATAAAGTTGCCCACCTCCTCTTCGGAAATTTGTATACGCTGGTTGACGTGTCCGGCCTGTACACGCTGGATGATCATTTCCCGCCGCACCTGCTCGCGCATGGCCTCGTAAGACTGACCTTGCCTGGCAAGCGCCTCGCGGAACTGCTCGAGTGTCATGCGGTTCTGGGCGGCGATACGCTGCACTGCGTCGTTGAGTTGTTCGTCCGAGATGCGTACCCCGGCGCGTGCGCCTTTTTGTAACTGAATACTTTCAAGAATGAGCCGATCGAGGGTTTCCCTGATCAATTCGTCTTCCGGTGGCATCTGGATGTTGCGGGCCTTGAGGTTTTCGGTCACCGCGTTGACACGCTCTCGCAACTCACTGGCCATGATGACGTCGTCATCAACGATTGCCACCACCTGATCGATGATTTCAGTAGCGGCTTGCACCGGTGAGCCGGTAAGCAAAGTGCCGGCCAGGCTGGCTGCTAGCAGCAGTGTTTTAATATTCACGATCTTTAAAACCTCGAATCATGTCTTGCATGATATTGGTAATCCGGTTGCCGAAGCCACCCATGCCCTTCAGCAGAATCTGGAATTGTATAGTGTGCTGCCGCTCCAGGTCGGGATCACTGAAGTTGGTTATCTGTCCGGTTACGTTGTTGTAATAACGCAACTGCAGCAAGCGCGCAGTCCAGCAGCAGGTATCATATTCGACACCGACCATATCTTCCACGCTGAGATTGTCCTCCAGCGAGTAGTTCATGGCCGCAAAGATACTCCAGTTGTCGTCCAGTGGCAGGTAGCTTGAGGCTCTGGCCTCTTCCGTCTGGGGTTGATTAATGTAGGTGGTGGCAGCGCGACGGTAGGCATAGCCCAGATTGAAGATACTGCCTTTGTCCGTTTTGTAACTGCCCTGGACGAAGCCGGAATTCAGGTCTTCCTCGTGAGGGTCCCACACCAGGCTGGTGCGCAGACCCAGGTTTCTGGAGGGTGCGAAGCCCAGTTCCCCGGCAATTTCTGAGCTGGAGTCATCGCGCGGCTGGCCGTTGGTAGTGTTCAGGCCCACCTCGCGATCCTTGAAATAGTAGATCTGACCAATGCTGGCACTGAGCAGATCGCGGCCGGATTCGTCGTCGATATAGCGGCTGGTTACGCCGGCAGCAATCTGATTGGCGTCATCTATCCTGTCGTGACCGGAAAAGCGGGTCTCGCGGAACAGCTGGTAGTACGTGAAGGTCAGCTCTGCTGTATCGAATATCGGTTGATCATCCTGTTCCTCTTTCTCGCTATACAGGTAGTACAGGCGGGGTTCCAGTGTCTGCAGCAGCCCTCTGTCGCCAAAACTGGTTTCCCGTTCGAAAATCAGGTTGCCGTCCAGGTTGAACAGTGGGGCGCCGGCGGAGGGATTTTCGTCGTCGGGATTTGTCGCGTCGCTCAACTCGTAATTCACCTGGCGATATTTTAACGTCGGAGTCAGGCCCCCGAAGCGCCATAGCATTGGATAGCTCAGCCCTGCCTCACCGTACAGTCGCTGCCCGGTAACGACATCTTCCTGCGCGCCAAAATTCGAATATTGAGCGAGTGCGATAGGTTGCAACTCGAACGGGGTGCCGGCACTGCGGTATTGGGTGGTGAATTGCGGAAGTTCCTCGTAATCCTTTTCGATGTCATCCGCCAGAGATTGGAACTGCTGGGCGCGCAGTGTCATCAGCCAACGGTCGCCGAGGTAATCCAGCGACGCCAGTTGCAGCAGACTGGTGCTGCGCTGGGCGACGATGTTGGCGGTTTCAAGATCCTTCATATAGTCGACGTCGCTGGCTTTGCTGTAATCAATGCGTGAACGCCAGCGCTCATTAAACAGTCCATCCTGCCGTAATATGCCCAGCCAGCGGTCGGCGCTGCTCTGGTCCGATATCTGGTCGCGGTATTTTTCGTCATTCTTCAGGTAGGCGCCGCCAGCCAGCCACTGTCCTACCAGAGGATTCAGGTAACGCAATTGCAGTTCATGATCCAGGCCGCGCTGTTCGATATAACGGGGTGCATACAGCGCATCGTAGTTGGGCGCCAGGTTGAAGTAGATGGGCGCGCTAATATCCAGGCCGCCGCTGCTGTCATTGCCGAAATCGGGCCACAGCAGACCGGTTCTGCGTCGATCATCCAGTGGGAAGCGCAACCACGGGCTATAGAATACGGGCACGCCCTCCACTTCAATGGTGGCGTGATGGGCCGTGGCAAGCCCTTCCTCGAGATCCACTTCCATATCCTTCGACAGCACAGCCCAGTCATGTTCACCCGGGGCACAATAAGTGATATAGCCGTTGTGCACGTGGATCAGCCCTTCGGGGTCGCGCTCCAGGAAATCTGCTGTGCCGCGCATATGCTTTTCATGAAGCACAAACTGGGTGTCGAAGATCACGGCTTCACCGCTGTTGGAGTAAATCTGCGCGCGATTACCCTGCATCAGCACGCCGGGTTCACGCAGCGTGACATTGCCGATCAACGTGGCTGACTCCTTTTTCCTATCGACTTTCACTTTATCGCTGCGCATGTGGCGGTAGCCCTGTACGGCGTTTGCCTCACCAATCAAAATAACGTCGTTGTCATGCAGCTCGGTGCTCAGGGCGCGGGCGTGAATATCACTGTTTTCTGGCGGTGTGTCCTTGCTTTCTCCCGCTAGCGGGTCAATATACCGGCCTCCGCAAATCACGCACTGACGATCGCGCAGCGACTCCGGCACCGCTTCCAGAGGCACCCAGTCGAGAGTGAATGTGGGAACAATATCGATGATCTTTGGTTCGATGCTACATTCGCCGGAGACATTTTTTTTGTTGGCGGCGCAGTCCTCCTGGTTGTTATCCTGAGCGCTGGCTGTCAGTGACAGAGCCAATGCCATTGCGATGACTGCCAGCTTCACGCTTGCTCGCAAGAGGTAAAATTGAGGGCGGGCACAGAACAGTGTCATCAATCTCAGAGTATGTAAGCGGGTTAGGGCAGAAGTCTAAAGCATCCCCCTCCCAATGTCCGGCAAATTTTGAACCAGGAGAATAGTGTGACACCGCGCCCAGCGCCCCAAGACCTCTTACCCTGGGCACTGTCGGTGCTCGGCGGCAGCGCCACCGCAGCGGCGCTGCCGCTGTCGGCAGTGGCCGGAGATGCCAGTGCCCGCAGATATTTTCGTTTCAGCAGTGGCGGGCGCAGCTATATAGCAGCAGACGCCCCGCCCGCAACGCAAAAGAACGAAGAATTTGTACGAGTTGCGGGACTATTGGCTGCAGCAGGTGTAACTGTACCTTCGTTGCTCGGCGTTGATCTGGAGCGTGGATTCCTGTTGCTGGAAGACCTCGGTGACCGCTTGTTGCTATCTGCGCTCGACGCCGATTCAGCGGATAGCCATTACCACCACGCATTCGACATACTGGCGAAAATGGCGGCGGTGCGGCCCGATCATACAGGCTTGGGCGAATATGACCGCTCACTGCTCACAGAAGAGTTAAGTCGATTTTCCCAGTGGTTTGTGCACGGATTGCTGGACCATGTGCCCACTGGGGCAGAGGAGAATTTGCTTAACAATCTGTATTCGCAGCTGATCGACTCCGCGCTGGAGCAGCCCCGAGTTCTGGTACACCGCGATTTTCACAGCCGTAACCTGATGCTGGTAGGGCAGGATGAATTGGCAGTCATTGATTTCCAGGATGCGGTGATCGGCCCGGTTACCTATGACCTGGTGTCGCTGTTGCGCGATTGTTATATCCAGTGGCCGGTGGCAAGCGTGCAGGCATGGGCGCGAGACTATCATAGCCTGCTGCGCTCCCGAGGAGTGCTGAATGAGGTCGATGCAGCGCAGTTCCTGCGCTGGTTCGACTGGGTGGGTCTGCAGCGACATCTCAAGGTGCTGGGCACTTTTGCTCGGCTATACCTGCGTGACGGTAAGCCGGGCTATCTGGCTGATCTGCCGCTGGTTATTCATTACGTGCTGGAAATTGTAGACAAGTACGCGTCCGAGGAACGTTTTTTTGCCGACTTCGGTGCCTGGTTTCGCAGCTGTCTGGGTCCGCTCATTGAATTGCAGGCCTGGAGTAAAACCGCGTGAAGACAATGATTCTGGCGGCGGGCGTGGGCGAACGCATGCGACCGCTGACGCTGCACACACCCAAGCCACTGCTGCGCGTGGCAGGGCTGCCATTGATCGAGCACCATATTGTCCGCTTGGCGGCAGCCGGACTGCGCGAACTGGTAATCAATGTTTCGCACCTCGGGCAACAGATTTATGACTATTGCGGCGATGGCAGTCAGTGGGGTGTTGCGATCGACTATTCACAGGAGGAGTCGCCACTGGAAACCGCCGGTGGCATCGTGAACGCAATGCCGCTGCTCGGCTCATCGCCATTTCTGGTAGTGAATGGCGATATCTGGATTGATTATCCCTTCGAAAGGCTGGCCGAGATTGCATTGCGACCCGGTGAAAGCGCTCGTCTGGTGATGGTCAATAATCCGCCGCAGCATCCCCAGGGGGATTTCCAGCTCGACGAACAGGGGTGGATCAGGGTGCTGGAGCCCGGTGCAATGGGCTGCACCTATGCCGGAGTGGGAGTGTATATGCCGGCGTTTTTTGCCGGGGTACCTGTCGCGAAAATGCCCCTGCGCCCACTGTTGGATAAAGCGATAACGCAGGGAAGGCTCGGTGGGGAGTTTTACACAGGGCAGTGGCAGGATGTCGGTACGCCCGAACGCTTGCTGGAGCTTGATGCCCTGCTCAGAGCGCCTGAGCAACACAACTAGGCGCAGTGTTTGGCGAACCGGGCAGATATTCCCGTGTGCGGTAAACGTTTAATCGTTAGAATTGCAGCCTGAACGCGTTACGGAGTCCACCATGTCCAATTACCTCATAGCCCCTTCCATACTCTCCGCCGATTTCGCCCGCCTCGGCGAGGAGGTCGATGCGGTGCTGGCCGCCGGGGCCGACATAGTGCATTTCGACGTCATGGATAACCACTATGTGCCCAACCTGACCATCGGACCGACGGTCTGTGCAGCGCTGCGTAAATACGGTATCACCGCGGATATCGATGTCCATTTGATGGTGAGCCCGGTGGATCAGCTGATCCGGGACTTCGCTGAGGCCGGCGCCACCTATATTACCTTTCACCCCGATGCTTCAACGCATGTCGACCGGTCTTTGCAACTCATTCGCGATGCCGGCTGCAAAGCGGGGCTGGTGTTCAATCCGCATCTGGGGCTGGATGCCCTGCGCTATGTGCTCGACAAGCTGGACATGGTGTTGCTGATGTCGGTCAATCCGGGCTTTGGCGGGCAGTCGTTTATTCCCTCTACATTGGTGAAGTTGCGCGAAGCGCGCGCGATCATCGATGCCTCGGGCTTTGATATCCGTCTGGAGGTGGATGGCGGCATTTCCGCCAAGAATATTGCTGAAGTTGCCGCTGCGGGTGCGGATACCTTTGTGGCGGGGTCGGCGATCTTCAACCAGCCGGATTATGCGCAGGTGATCGAGGGGATGCGGGCAGAGTTGCGTAAGGTCTCTGCCTGATATCTGGCTGCCGCGTTTGGGGGTGTTGGGGTGGTATAACCTGCTCGCTCAAGAAGAGAGGGCATTCGCTACAGGCTATACCACCCCAGAACCTACCGATGCCGACTACGGAGCTAATAATTCTCCGTCGCAGGGCAACAGAGCAAGCAAAATGTCGCAAGATTGAGCGCTACAAGCCGTTTGCCAAGCGCCAGAGCGTATGTACAATAGGCACCCCACAATCCTGGAGAGTGCTGTGAAAACAGCAATGCGTAAAAGCGTCGACCTGCTGTCGATGCGTGAGGTCACCCGCTGGCGATGGTAGCCAGGGCTTTTTTACGACCTGTTTACGCACCGTAATTCTCCGAGGACATCCCATGAAACAGCAGGACTTTGCTGCGCTTGCAGCGCAAGATTACAACCGAATACCCGTAAGCCGAGAAGTGCTGGCTGACCTGGAAACCCCACTCAGTGCCTACCGTAAATTAGCCGAGGGTCCATACTCTTATTTCTTTGAGTCGGTGCAGGGCGGCGAGAAATGGGGCCGTTACTCCATCATAGGCTTGCCTAGCCGAACCCTACTCAAAGTGTTTGGCCATCGCGCAGAAGTCTGGGTCGACGGTGAGCTTAGCGAGTGCGAGGAAGTGCTCGATCCGCTGGCGTTCGCGGAAACGTTTCAGCAGCGCTACCGCACTGCGCCACGCGCTGATCTGCCGGTTTTTCACGGTGGGCTTGTCGGTTATTTTGGCTACGACACGGTGCGCTATGTGGAACCGCGTTTGCAGGCCGGAACGCCGCCGGATCGATTGGGGACGCCGGATATCCTGTTGATGGTGTCCGATGAAGTACTGGTGTTCGATAATCTTGCCGGCACCATCCGCCTGATTGTAAATGCCGATCCCGCCCAGCCCGATGCCCTGAAGTTGGCAGAAGCGCGCGTGTCCGCGTTGGTAGAGCGCCTGCGCGAACCGATGTCGCCGCTGCCTGAGGTGGTATTGGCGGCTGCCGACAGCGCCATGCTGGAGCAGCAGTCGGAATCTGACTTTACCCAGGCGATGTACGAAGCCGCCGTGGACAAGGTGAAGGAATACGTATTGGCTGGCGACGTCATGCAGGTAGTGCCGTCGCAACGTATGAGTATCCCGTTTGCCGCACCACCGCTGAACCTGTACAGGGCTTTGCGCAATCTCAATCCCTCGCCCTATATGTACTATCTGGATATGGAGGACTTTCATATCGTGGGTAGCTCCCCGGAAATCCTCGCCAGGCTGGAAAAAGGTGTGGTGACGGTTAGGCCCATTGCCGGTACCCGGCGACGTGGTCATACCGAGGAGGAGGACAAGGCCATGGAAGCAGAGCTGCTGTCTGACCCCAAGGAGATTGCTGAACACCTGATGCTGATCGATCTGGGGCGCAATGATGTCGGACGTATCGCGCAGACCGGTTCGGTGGAATTGACCGACAGCATGATCGTCGAGCGCTACTCGCATGTGATGCACATTGTGTCCAACGTGACTGGCCGCTTGAAGCCTGGCAAGTCGGCATTCGACGTGCTGCGCGCCACCCTGCCGGCAGGAACCCTGAGCGGCGCGCCCAAGATCCGCGCGATGGAAATCATTGACGAGTTGGAGCCAGTCAAACGCGGCGTGTACGGCGGTGCCGTCGGCTACATCTCATGGGCTGGAGATATGGATACCGCGATTGCGATTCGCACTGCGGTGATCAAGGACGACAGGCTGTACATTCAGGCTGGTGGTGGTGTCGTTGCCGATTCCGTTCCGGCTTTGGAGTGGAAGGAAACGCACAACAAAGCGCGGGCGATGTTCCGTGCAGCGTCTATGGTGTTGGCAGGGGGGAGCGAACATGTTGTTAATGATTGATAACTACGACTCCTTTACCTACAACGTGGTGCAGTACCTCGGTGAACTCGGTGCCGAGGTACTGGTGGTGCGCAACGATGAAATCACTGTCAGTGATATCGATGCCATGGCGCCGGAGAAAATTGTGATCTCGCCCGGGCCCTGCACGCCCAATGAGGCCGGGATCTCAATGGAAGTGATTCGCACGTTTGCCGGTGTGGTGCCACTGCTGGGTATTTGCCTGGGGCACCAGAGTATTGGCCAGGTGTTCGGCGGCAAGGTGGTGCGCGCACGCGCTGTCATGCACGGTAAGACGTCTGCTATTTATCACAATGGTGACGGCGTCTTTCGCGATCTGAGCTGCCCGTTTGAGGCGACGCGCTACCACAGTCTCGTGGTGGAGCGTGACAGTCTGCCGGACTGCCTGGAAATCACTGCCTGGACACAGACAGAGTCCGGCGAGGTCGATGAGATTATGGGTTTACGGCACCGGGAACTGGCGGTGGAAGGCGTGCAGTTCCATCCGGAATCAATACTCACGGCCCACGGTCACGACCTGCTGCGTAACTTTCTGGAACAGTAAGGAGGTAGGGGATGAATATTCAACAGGCCCTCGCCAGAATAGTAGCGGGCGAGAATCTTTCCCGACTGGAGATGCAGGCGGTGATGCATCAGGTGATGTCTGGCGATGCCACCGATGCCCAGATCGGCGCTTTGCTGATTGCCCTGCGTATGAAGGGGGAGACCACTGAGGAGATCGCCGGTGCTGCCCATGTTATGCGCGAACTGGCTACACCAGTGAAGGTCAGCGATCCGCATCTGGTGGATCTGGTCGGCACGGGTGGTGACGGCGCCAACCTGTTCAACGTGTCTACGGGCGCCAGTTTTGTGGCCGCAGCCGCCGGAGCGAAGGTCGCCAAGCACGGCAACCGTTCAGTCTCCAGCACCAGCGGCAGCTCCGATGTATTGGAAAACCTTGGTATGCCGCTGGATTTGACCCCCGATCAGGTGGCGCGAGCAATCACCGAAGTCGGCCTCGGGTTTATGTTCGCTCCCTTGCATCACAGTGCAATGCGTTACGCCATCGGACCGCGCCGGGAACTGGGCATGCGTACACTGTTCAATATTCTGGGGCCGCTGACTAATCCTGCAGGGGTGAAGCGCCAGGTGATCGGCGTGTTCTCGCCCGATTTGTGTCAACCGCTGGCGGAAGTACTGAAAATGCTTGGAGCCGAGCATGCGATGATCGTGCATTCGGACGATGGCCTGGATGAGATTTCCATCGCTGCGGGCACACAGGTAACCGAACTGCGCGATGGCAATATTGAGAGCTACCACATTTCCCCTGAGGATTTTTCCCTGCCGCGACAGAGTCTGGATGGCTTGTCGGTGAGCGGTGCTGCCGCATCTGCTGACCTGATTCGCAGAGCGCTGTCTGGCGCGAAGGACGAGCAAGCACAAAAAGCCGCTGCCATTCTTGCGTTAAATGCAGGAGCGACTATTTATGTCAGCGGTCTTGCGGCCACGCTGGCTGACGGTATCGCCATGGCCGAGGATGCGCTGGCCAGTCACCTGGCGGCGGAAAAGCTCAAGCAATTCATCGATTTCACGCAGTTAATGCGCGGGCAGGTTTGAGTTGAAGGCGCGCAACGCTCCCACTATTTTGCGTCAGATTCTGGCGCGCAAGACCGAAGAGGTTATTGCACGACGCGCAGCAAACTCCCTTGCTAGTCTCGAAGGCCGCATTCAGGAGCAGGAATCTACACGAGGTTTCGGCCGTGCTTTGCAGCAACAAGCCGGTGTAGGGAAACCTGCAGTGATCGCAGAGATCAAGAAGGCTTCGCCGAGCAAAGGTGTCATCCGCAAGGATTTTCACCCTGCACAAATTGCCCAGAGTTACCAGCAAGGCGGCGCGACATGCCTCTCTGTGCTCACCGATCAGGACTATTTCCAGGGCAGTGACCTTTATCTGCAGCAGGCACGCGCGGCTTGCGGTCTTCCGGTGCTGCGTAAAGACTTCACCATTGACCCGTATCAGGTAGTCGAGGCGAGGGCGATTGGCGCTGATGCAGTGCTGCTGATAGTCGCCGCGCTCTCCGGCGAGCAGATGCGTGAGCTGATGCAGACAGCATTTGAGGTTGGTGTCGATGTGTTGGTGGAAGTGCACGATCGAGCGGAACTGGAGCGGGCGCTGGAATTGCCAACGCCCTTGATCGGTATCAACAATCGCGACCTTCATACTTTTGAAACCCGTCTGGAGACAACCCTCGACCTTCTCCCGCATGTGCCGAATGATCGGCTGGTCATCACCGAAAGTGGAATTCACACGGCGTCGGATGTGGCGTTGATGCGCGATGCCACTGTACATGCGTTTCTGGTGGGCGAAGCGTTTATGCGGGCGGATTCGCCTGGGGATCGGTTGCGGGAATTGTTTTTTTGAGTTTGTGGTTTATTGCTTCGTAGGGGGGGCTTGGCCATTGCCGTCGGGTGGCGCGCTGCCCGTTCGCTCAAAAAGAGAGGGCATTCGCTCTGCGGGCAGCGCGCCACCCGACGGCAATAGCCGCTCCGACGAGACGATTTTCCCCGTGTTCAATCAAAACTATTGAATTACGCGAGGTATCAGGCTGCGGTTAGCCGATCACCGCGGCGGTTGCCCGCCTTTTGAACAAGCCGGGGTGATCGGCTAACCGCAGCCAGTGCAGAGTGATATCCTGTCCGATCAAGCCATTCGCTCACAGCAAATGGCCATTCGCTCCCGCTAGCGCGTGCCGAAAACCACCATCGTTTTCCCGGACACCGACACCAGACCATCCTCTTCCAGTGTCTTGAGCACACGCCCTGCCATTTCCCGTGAGCAACCGACGATTTTTCCCAACTCCTGACGTGTGATTTTTATCTGCATGCCGTCAGGATGCGTCATGGCGTCCGGTTCCTTGCACAAATCCAGCAGGGTGTGGGCAATGCGTCCGGAGACATCCACGAATGCCAGGTCACTCAATTTGCGTGTGGTCTGGCGCAGTCTTACGCCAAGTTGCCTGGAGACTGCGTAAAGGATATCCGGGAACTGGTTGCGGATCTGGTGGAAGCGCTCGTAGGAAATCTCTGCGACTTCGCACTGAGTCTTGGCGACGACCATAGCACTGCGCACGGCCGGTTCAGCATCAAACAGCCCCATCTCGCCGACAAAATCACCGGGATTCAGGTAGGCGACGACGAGCATGTGACCTGGCTCTGACTCATCTTCCACCATGACAGAAACCGATCCATCGAGAATCAGGCACAGCGATGTGCTGGACTCTCCCTGCTTTAACACGGTGGCTTTGGCCCGGAAATCCTTTCGCTGGCAGTGTCGCAGAAAATTTTCTACGTTGGGTAAAGTCTTGACTATGTGCGGCTTCAGCAAGGGACGGGCCTCCATACTTTGGATTATTTTGCTCGATTCTAACCGGTTAGTGGGCTAAGTAAAATGTAACTTGTTGTGCTAAGCTGCCCCGCGTTTTTGGTACAGGAATATGCGTTCGATGAAAGCGACAGTCAAGTGGACGGATGGCGCCATGTTTGTCGGGGAATCCGGCAGCGGGCACACGGTGGTGATGGATGGCCCCGAGGATCTTGGCGGCCGCAATCTGGCCGCGCGACCGATGGAAATGCTGTTGTTAGGTACCGGCGGATGCTCTATCTACGATGTGTTAAGCATGCTGAAGAAAGCGCGCCAGCAGGTTGTCGATTGCCGCGTAGAGTTGGACGCGCAGCGCGCCGATACTGTGCCAGCGGTATTTACTCGCATCAATATGCATTTCATTGTTACCGGTGTGGCGCTTAAGGAGAGTCAGGTAAAGCGTGCGGTCGAACTGTCCGCTGAAAAGTACTGCTCTGCGTCTATTATGCTCGGTGCTGCGGGCGTGGAAATGACGCATAGCTATGAGATTGTGGAGTTTTCTGCTTAGCACGAATAGCCTTTGCCAAGTAAGGCGCTGTATTTCTGGACGTACTGAAAATTTCTGCTTTGTGAGGCGCTTGTCTGGCCGTTTACCCGAATCGCTTATGGTGGGGCATGCGCTTTTCGGGTAAACGGCCAGACAAGCGCCGATCGCGCGAGATTTTGAAGGTGTCCGGTCCGATCTTCTCTAAATTCCGAAAAGTAAACTCACCCCCTACGCCCCGCAAGATCGAGGGAAACTGTCAGTCAGAGCGCCCGGCGAGTGCATGCCCCACCTTAAGCGAGCCGGGCGCTCTGACTGACAGTTTCCCGTTTGATTTCCGGTGAGGTAGGCCGGTATCACTGACAATCACCCAATGTAGCTCCTGCGTGTACTTAACAGTCACATCCGGTAGCTTGCCGCGGTCATCAGCTTCGACACAGTAGTCATGGCATCTTTCAGCGCGGGGGGAAAGTCAGTACCGCCGGCTTCCAGCGCCTTATCACCATGGCGCTGCTCATCCGCCAGCATCTGCTGCAGAATCAGCTGTGACTTACGGTCTTCGTCCGGCAATTGTTTCAAATGATCGCGCAAGTGACGGCACACACGCTCCTCTGTAGCCGCCACAAATCCCAGGCTGACCTTGTCGCTGATCGCGCCGGCGATAGCCCCTATCGCAAACGACACGCCATACCAGGCGGGGTTCAGCACACTGGTGTGACTGCCCAGTTCCCGCAGGCGCTCTTCGCACCACACGAGGTGATCAACTTCTTCCTGCGCGGCCTGTTGCATGTCCTGGCGCACGGTGGGGAGTTTGGCGGTTAAGGCCTGCCCCTGATACAAGGCCTGGGCGCAGACTTCGCCGGTATGGTTGACCCGCATCAGTCCAGCCACGTGTTTGCGCTGTGCTGTGGAGAGATGCGAATCGCTGTGGCCAGTCGAAGGCGAGGGACGACGTGCGTGATTGCCGCGGCTGGTGATAGTTTTCATCACTGAGTCTGCCTCGCAGATGACTCTGTCCAGCAATGAGAGACGGCGTTTGTTCATGGTGAACTCCTGCGCGGGGTTGGGCAGCTCAACTATAACGTGCTATCGCTCGCCAACCAATGTCGCGGCGAAGCGTCATTCCGTCCCAGCTAATGGCATCGACGGCTTTGTAGCACCTGCGCTGCGCTGCAGTGATGTCGTCGCCCAGCGCGGTAACGCACAGTACACGGCCGCCACTGGTTACGATATCGTCTCCCGAACGGGCAGTACCGGCGTGGAATACTTTAATGCCCTCACCAGATTTGCTATCCAATCCGTGAATTGGGGTGCCCTTGGTGTAATCGCCGGGATAGCCGCCTGCCGCGAGCACCACACCGATGGCGCAGCGCTTATCCCACATGGCTTCTGCTTGATCCAGCTTGCCATCCAATGCGTTGAGGCACAGTTCTACCAGGTCCGACTGCAGGCGCATCATGATGGGTTGGGTTTCCGGGTCGCCGAAGCGGCAGTTGTACTCGATTACCCGCGGTTGCCCGGCGGCGTCTATCATCAGGCCTGCGTAGAGGAAGCCGGTATAGTCATTGCCTTCAGAGGCCATGCCGGCAACTGTGGGCAGGATAACCTGCTCCATAATGCGTTGGTGTACTGCGGCACCCACTACCGGTGCCGGCGAGTAGGCACCCATGCCGCCGGTATTGGGGCCGGTATCACCTTCACCGATGCGCTTGTGATCCTGACTGGTGGCCATCGGCAGTACATGCTTGCCATCGACCATCACGATAAAGCTCGCTTCCTCGCCGGGCAAAAATTCCTCGATCACCACCCGACAGCCGGCCTCGCCAAAGGCATTGCCGGACAACATATCGGTTACGGCGGCTTCAGCTTCGGCCAACGTTTCTGCCACGATGACACCTTTGCCAGCGGCCAGGCCATCAGCCTTAACCACAATCGGGGCACCGTGTTGACGCAGGTATTCAAGCGCCGGTTGCAGCTCGGTGAAATTGGCGTAGGCACCAGTGGGAATCTGATGGCGCGCCAGGAAATCCTTGGTGAAGGCCTTTGAACCCTCCAGCTGTGCCGCGCCCTTGCTCGGTCCGAAACAGCGCAGGCCACGTGTCTGAAAAAAATCGACTACCCCTGCAACCAGTGGAGTCTCCGGCCCCACGATGGTCAGGCCAACGCCGTTGCGCTCTGCGAAGTCCGCCAGCGCGGCGAAATCCAGTATATCGATCGGTACGTTTTCAATGCCGGCCTCCTGCGCGGTACCGGCGTTACCCGGGGCGACATACACCGTTCCAACCTGTGTCGATTGCGCTGCTTTCCACGCCAGCGCGTGTTCTCGACCGCCGCTGCCGATGACCAGAATGTTCATAGGGTATTCCTAGTGCCTGAAATGGCGCATGCCGGTGAACACCATCGCCATGCCGTGTTCATCGGCTGCAGCTATCACTTCTTCGTCGCGGATTGAGCCGCCCGGTTGAATCACCGCCGCCACTCCGGCCTTGCCGGCGTTGTCGATGCCATCGCGAAAGGGGAAGAAGGCATCGGAGGCCATCACTGAACCCTGTACCGACAAGCCGGCGTGTTCGGCCTTGATGGCGGCGATACGCGCGGAGTTCACGCGGCTCATTTGCCCGGCGCCAACCCCCACCGTCTGGCCGTTGGCGGCGTAAACAATCGCGTTGGATTTAACGAACTTGGCCACTTTCCACGCAAACAGCAGGTCTGCCAATTGCTGCTCGGTGGGCTGTCGTTTGCTCACTACGCGCAGTTCCTCGCGGGTGATCATACCCAGGTCGCGATCCTGTACTAACAGCCCACCGTTGACTCGCTTGTAGTCCAAAGCCGGGGCGGAGGCAGACCACTGGCCGCAGGCCAGCAGGCGCACATTCTTTTTGTCCGCCACCAACGCGGCGGCCTCATCGCTTACGCTCGGTGCGATGATGACCTCGACAAACTGGCGCTCCACGATCTTTGCTGCGGTGGCAGCATCCAGTTCGCGATTAAACGCAATGATGCCGCCAAAGGCCGATTCGGTGTCTGTCGCAAAAGCCAGGTCATAGGCAGTGCTGATGTCGTCTGCTATCGCGACGCCACAGGGATTGGCGTGTTTAACGATCACGCAGGCCGGTTGCTGGAAATTCTTCACGCACTCCAGTGCGGCGTCGGTATCGGCCACATTGTTATAAGACAGTTCTTTGCCCTGTAACTGCCGGGCAGTGGCGATACCTGCCTCGGCCGGATTGGCTTCCACATAGAATGCGGCCTGCTGGTGCGGATTCTCGCCGTAACGCATTTCCTGCACTTTGTGAAACTGGGTGTTGAAGGTGCGTGGAAATGACTGCGAGCCACCGGGAACCAGGCGGCCAAAGTGATTGGCTATCGCGCCGTC
Source organism: Halioglobus sp. (assembly GCA_041396025.1). Taxonomy (GTDB): domain Bacteria; phylum Pseudomonadota; class Gammaproteobacteria; order Pseudomonadales; family Halieaceae; genus Marimicrobium. Next base: position 31,145 of record JAWKZL010000011.1, read on the forward strand.
ATAGGCGGCGGTGTGTTCATAAGCTTTTATCGCTAGATCAAAACGGGTAGCCAGCGAGGTACAGCCATTGCTGGCGCGCATTTCACTGAGAATGGCCGCGTAATCCGAGGCGTTCACGACAATATTGACGAAGCGGTGGTTCTTGGCGGCTGCTCGCACCATTGTGGGGCCGCCGATATCGATATTTTCTATCGCATCTTCCAGTGTGCAATCAGGGTTGGCGACAGTCGCCGCAAACGGGTAGAGGTTGACCACCACCATATCGATGGGGGCAATCCCTTGCTCGGCCATCACCCTGTCATCCTGGCCGCGGCGACCGAGGATGCCGCCATGTATTTTCGGATGCAGGGTTTTGACGCGCCCGTCCATCATTTCCGGAAAGCCGGTGTAGTCTGCCACCTCGGTAACGTCCAGTCCGCTTTCCTTAAGCAGGCGGTAAGTGCCGCCGGTAGACAGTAACTCCACGCCCATTTCGCGCAGCGCGCAGGCGAATTCCGTTATACCCGATTTGTCCGACACGCTGATCAGTGCGCGTTGAACCTTTACCAGATCGCGATCACTCATGTTGTTGGCGAACCCCTAGTCGTAGTCTGAAATCAGGTTGTACTGCTTCAGCTTTTTACGCAGCGTACCGCGATTCAGGCCCAGCATCAGCGAGGCCCTGGTTTGGTTGTTGCGTGTATACGCCATGATTTCCATTAACAATGGTTCCTCGATTTCCGCCAGTACCATCTGGTAGACGTCAGTCGACAGTTGACCATCAAGTTCGTTCAGGTACTTGCGAATGGCATCAGTCACTGCGGTGCGCAGGCTGTTGCCAGCGGGCGAGGTCGTCGGATCGATGTCATTGGCGGCGTTTAGTTCGCTCGGTGCGGAGGGGTGTAGGGGTTCAGCCCTGATCATGCTGCTATTTCCTTATAGAGTTCGATGTCGGACAGCTTGTCTATGTAGTGTAGCTGTTCCTCGGGATGTGCAAGTCGATTGAATGATTTGTGTTGCTCACGCGCATCGCTGCGCGCGTTTAAATACCAGCCGACGTGTTTGCGCGCGATACGTACTCCCATGAAGTCGCCGTAAAACTGGTGCAATTGTGTTACGTGATGAGCAAGTATTGCCAGCTGTTGCTCGATTGACGGAGCAGCGGGAGTCAATCCTGTCTCGAGATACGCTGCAATTTGGCCGCAGAGCCAGGGTTTCCCCTGCGCTGCCCGGCCGATCATCACACCAGCAGCTCGAGTGTGAGCAAGCACTGCTGCCGCGGCCTCAGGCGAATCAATATCACCATTGGCAATCACCGGAAAGTCGGTGGCTGCGACGATGTCAGCGATGGTGTCGTACTCCACTGCACCGCTGAAGGCACAGGCGCGAGTGCGGCCATGCACTGCCAGTGCTGCAATACCGGCATCCTCTGCGATGCGGGCGATAGTCACGCCGTTGCGGTTGCAGGGTGTGGGGCCGGTGCGAATTTTGAGTGTCACTGGCACATCCACCTCTGCTACGACCGCTTGCAGAATGGATTTAACCAGCGCTTCGTCGGCCAGCAGCGCGGAGCCTGACGCTCGGCGACAGACCTTTTTGGCGGGGCAGCCCATGTTGATGTCGATGATCTGTGCGCCGCGCTCCACGTTGTAGCGGGCCGCAGCAGCCATTTCCAGCGGTTCACTGCCAGCGATCTGTACCGAGCGCGGTGTGATTTCGCCATCGTGTTGGCTGCGCTTGAGTGTCTTTTGTGAACTGCGCAGGCGTGGATTACAGCTGATCATTTCCGACACCACCAGTCCGGCGCCGAAGTCGGCACACAGGCGACGAAACGGCAGGTCAGTAATGCCCGCCATGGGTGCCAGCGCCACACGGTTGTGCAGTTTGTAAGGTCCGATCTGCAGCATGGGAAGAAGATTTAACAGTCGTATTTGAAAAAGAGGCGGTATGATACTCGCTAGGTGTGGCGCGGAAAAGAAACTCCGGCTAAAAAAGCAGCACAATTGCGCGCATGTAACTTTCGTTTAGCGTTGTTGGGCGTTTCCACGCAGGCAGACCCAGCCGTCTTTATCGCTAATCACATGCAAAGAAACGTGTTCCCTGTAGTGTGCACATAGCGCGTCAGCCTGGGTTTCCAGCAGACCGGACAGAAGCAGTGTCCCCTGCGGTTTAAGAAAGCCCAGCAAAATAGCCGACAGTTCGATCAGGGGACCGGCAAGAATATTGGCGATGACCACGTCGGCCTGCTGCGCCCACGCCTGATGATCGACCTGTTGTGGCATCGCGACAGAAAATATTTCCTCAGCGATGCCATTGCGCGCGGCATTGTCCAGGCTCGCTGCCAGAGCCTGGGGATCATTGTCTACGCCCAGCGCTCGCGTCGCGCCCAATTTTATGGCGGCTACCGCCAAAATGCCTGAGCCACAGCCGTAATCCACGATGGTCTTTCCCGCCAATGCCATGCTGTCAAGTTGTTGCAGGCAGAGTGCGGTGGTTGGGTGCGTCCCGGTGCCAAATGCCAGGCCGGGGTCCAGCAGCAGGTTTACCGCTTGTGGGTCAGGGGGCTCCAGCCAACTGGGACATACCCAGAGGCGTTGCCCAAACTGCATGGGTCGGTAGTGTTGCATCCACTCCCGTTCCCAGTCTTTGTCTTCGAGAATTTCCACCCGCGCGTTGGCCTGCAGCAGCAGTTGCTCTGGAAATTCCCGCAGTACCTGCGACATGTCGGTGTCAGCCGGATACAGACCGGTCAGGCGCGTCTCATTCCACAGCGGGGTCTCCCCCACGCCGGGTTCCAGCAGCGGTTGGTCGGCGTTGTCCTCCAGCGTGACCGCCACCGCGCCTGTCGCCAGCAGTTGTGATTCAAGTCGGGCGATGTGATCGCGGCGCGTGTCCAGCCGAAGTTGCAGCCAGGTCATAGCGGCCAGGCCAGAATTGCGTGGCGGCTTGCGGCGCTGGTCGCGCGCGATGCTTCTGTGCTGTGCGAAGAAGGAGACAGAGTTAATCTTTCAAACGCTGTTCGAGATAGTGAATGCTCACCCCGCCGGCCTTGAAAGCGGAGTCGCTAACCAAATCACGAAGGAGCGGTGTGTTGGTGCGAATGCCTTCAACGACCAGTTCGTCCAAAGCCTGGCGCATTCTGGCCAGCGCTGTGGACCGGGTTTCGCCATGGCAAATGATCTTGGCGACCAGAGAGTCGTAGTAGGGTGGTACGGTATAACCGTCGTAAAGGTGTGAATCGACGCGCACGCCAAATCCGCCGGGCGCATGGAAGGTGGTTACCTTGCCCGGGCAGGGTAGGAATGTCTTGGGGTCCTCCGCGTTTATGCGGCACTCAAAGGCGTGCCCGCGAAAATGGACCTGGTCCTGCGTCACCGAAAGAGGCCGACCGCTGGCAATCAGCAACTGCTCCCTGACGATATCGATACCGGTGATCATCTCGGTTACCGGATGTTCTACCTGCACGCGGGTGTTCATCTCGATAAAGTAGAATCCCTCATCCTCATACAAGAACTCAAATGTGCCGGCACCGCGATAGCCCAGGTCGATACAGGCTTTCACACAGGCCTCCGCCACTTGATTCCGCAAATCCTGTGGGATATCCGGCGCTGGCGCCTCTTCGAGAATTTTCTGGTGACGACGTTGCAGGGAGCAGTCGCGATCACCCAGGTGAATCGCATTGCCCTGACCGTCTGCCAGCACCTGTATTTCAACATGGCGGGGCTTTTGCAGGAATTTTTCCAGATAGACCACGGAGGAGCCGAAAGCAGCCGCCGCCTCTGATTGGGTGATCTGCACCGAGCTGAGCAGTGAAGCTTCTTCATGTACCACGCGCATACCGCGACCGCCGCCTCCGGCAGCTGCCTTGACGATGACCGGGAAGCCGATACGACGGGCAATCTCTAGCGTACGCTCGCCGTCATCGTTCAGGGGGCCGTCAGAACCGGGCACAGTTGGAACACCGGCCTCTTTCATTGCCTGGATGGCGGAAACTTTGTCGCCCATGAGACGAATGGTATCCGCGGTGGGGCCGATGAAGATGAAGCCACTTTTTTCAACCTGGTCGGCGAAGTCGGCGTTTTCTGCGAGAAAACCGTAACCGGGGTGAATGGCCGTGGCTCGGGTGACCTCTGCGGCGCTGATAATCGCCGGCACATTGAGATAGCTCTCCGTCGAAGGGGCCGGGCCGATACAAACGGCTTCGTCCGCCAGTAGGACGTGTTTCAGTTCCCGGTCTGCTTTGGAGTGCACCGCGACAGTTGGAATATCCAACTCTTTGCAGGCGCGCAGCACACGCAGCGCAATCTCGCCGCGGTTGGCGATGAGGACTTTTTCTAATATGGGCATGCCTTTTTCCTCTGCTGGTCGCGCGCCGGGCGGAGCTTACTCGATGGAGAACAGTGGTTGGTCGAACTCGACCGGTTGCCCGTTTTCAACCAGAATGGCGGTGATAGTGCCCGCTTTATCGGCCTCGATCTGGTTCATCATCTTCATCGCTTCGACAATGCAGACGACGTCACCGACCTTCACTGTATGCCCCACGTCGACAAAGTGGGCTGAAGTGGGTGAAGGCGATCGATAGAAAGTACCCACCATGGGAGAGCGCAGCACATGTCCGGTATCTGCAGCAGCGGATTGAGCAGGCGCTGCTGCCGCCGGCGCAGGTGCCGGGGCCAGCGGTGGTGGCGCGGGGGGGGCATAGATGGGCGCCGCCTTGGCGGCCATCGACAACGCCTGAGCGCCGTTGCGACTGATGCGCACCGACTCCTCACCCTCCTTGATTTCAATCTCATCGATGTTGGACTCTTCCAGCAATTCGATCAGTTTTTTTACTTTGCGAATGTCCATAGTGCGGTCTCGTCGGTGATCTTCAGGGTTGTTCCAACTGGTGCAATGCCGCTTGCAGCGCCAGTTCGTAGCCTTGTGCGCCCAATCCGCAAATCACTCCAAGCGCGAGGTCCGAAAAGTAGGAGTGTTGGCGAAATTGTTCCCTGGCGTGGGTGTTGGACAGGTGTAGCTCAATGAATGGAATTGACACAGCTGCCAGCGCATCTCGCAGCGCCACGCTGGTGTGGGTGAATGCAGCGGGGTTAATAAGAATAAACTCTACACCTTCACGGCGCGCTTGCTGCACGCGCTCTACCAATTCGTATTCTGCGTTGCTTTGCAGGTGAAGCAGATGGTGACCGCGCTCCCGAGCCTGTTGCTCCAGTCGCTGGTTGATATCCGCCAGGGTTGTGCTGCCGTAAATGTCAGGCTCTCGCTCGCCAAGCAGGTTCAGATTGGGGCCGTTAAGTACAAGAATTGTGGCCATGTGGATGGCTATCCCCCGCTGAGGCACGTTGTGCGCCGATTCTGGCGCAAATCATGGATACTGTCTATGGGTTTTGAAAGTTTTCGAATTTTGGCCGCTTATGTCGGCTGATTTGCAGAAGTTAGCCTGATTTAGCATATCTTGTGACAAAAAATGCGTAGATGGACCAGTACCTTGCCGCGGTAGTGAAAATTGCCGAAATTGCGACAATCGTCCTAGAAACTGGCGGCAACATCTGCCTTCTGGGTCGATACGGATCTAATTGCCTGCAACACAGTCTCTTTGGTTAAAATCTGCGGCAGAACCAGCGGTGCCGCCGAGGTGTCAGTAGCATACATAAGATACAGTGGAATACCGTTGCGCCCGTGTGTTTTGAGCAGTGCAGCGATGTTTGCATCCTGATTGGTCCAGTCGGCCACCATGTAGACCACGCCATGCGCGGCAAATGCTTGCTGTATATCAGCGGAGTTCAATACCACAGTTTCATTGGCGATACAGGTTATGCACCAGTCAGCCGTGACGTCCACGAAGACCGGATTACCCGCACTGCGCTGCGCAGCGACTGCCTGCTCTGACCACGCAGTTTTGCCGCGTGCGCGCTCGGGGGCTGTGGAGTGCGGTGCATCCAGCCCGCGCAGCGAGCCCAGTACGACTGCTCCAACGAGGCAGGTCAGCGCCAGCGCTCGCCGCCACCAGCGAAAATTCCACAGCCATAGGCCAAATGCCAGTAACAGTGCGCCGCCCAGTGCAGCGGTCATCGTGTTCACGCCGGTTTGCCTTCCGGCCACCCACAACAACCAAATAGCCGTTCCGTACAGTGGGAATGCCAGTAATTGCTTGAGGGTTTCCATCCAGGCACCAGGCTTTGGCATCAATGCCCGGGCGGCGCCGCTATAGCTGAATAGCAGCAGCGGTGCCGCCATCCCGGCGCCCAACGCTGCGAAGACCAGCAGTGCAATATGCGGCGGCTGACCCGCCGCGAACCCCAGGGCCGTACCCATAAAGGGCGCGGTACACGGGCTTGCAACCACCACGGCCAGCACCCCGGTAAAGAAACTTCCGGTCAGCCCGCCTTTGCTCGCCAGCCCGCTGCCCGAGTTCATGAGGTTGCCCCCGAACTGCACTAATCCAGACAGCGATAGCCCCATGGCGATAAACAAATACGCCAACGCGATCACAAAGCCCGGTGACTGCAGCTGAAATCCCCAGCCGATGGCGCTACCCGCCTGCTGTAGCACGATCAGCAGCGCTGCCACCAGTACAAAGCTGGCAATCACCCCGGCAGCGTAAATCCAGCTGTGCAGGTGTCGATCGTGGTCAGTGCTGCGTGCAAAGCTGAGCACTTTCAAGGAGAGAATAGGGAATACACAGGGCATCAGGTTGAGGATGGCACCACCCAAGAATGCCAGCACCAGCATGTACCAGAGTGCGCCGCTGGTCGCCGGTGCCGTCGCGGCACCTGGCGCCGACTGCATAGGCTGTTGCGTGGGAGGTGCTATTGGTGTGGCAGTGCCAGCGATAAAATCGAGCTCGAAAAACTGCTTGTTTGGCGGATAACACAGGCCGGCATCGGCGCAGCCCTGAGAGGTGGCGGCGAGTATCGCCTTGTCGGCGCCGCGCTGCATTTGCACGGTGATATCGGCGCTGTTGTAATAGATTTCTACCTCACCGAAATACTCATCGACGTGGCGCTCGCCCGCAGGGAGGGCAGTTTGCAGTCCGATCTCACCATTGCCATCTTCGAGATTGAATGCGAAGCGGTGCTGGTAGAGGTAGTAATCCGGGGCGATCTGCCAGTAGAGTCGTAGATTGCGTTTGTCGAGAATTTCCACTTCCAGTTGGTAGGCCTCATCCACGGGCAGGAATTGGACCTGAGCTGAGCTGCCCGGAATGCCGCGATCACCAGCCTCAAAGAGCTGGGCGTAACAGGCACTGCCGATCAGTAACAGCAGGCTGGCGAGTATCGCGCGCATGACAACTTCCTTTTAGAAACAGCGCCGAACGGGCGCTGTTTGGGTGTCCGATTGTATCAACAGTTTAATCTCCAGGCGAAGACGGCAGGCTCGAAGGCGCACAGGGTGTTACACTATTGGGACGCTTGAAGAGCGCGATAGTTTCCGAGCAGGAGTGTGAAAGTGCGTAGAGTATGGGCGGTCGGCCTGGTGGCAATACTGTTATCGCTGGCTGTAGAAGCCGAACAGAAAACAAACGTCGAGTTCGAGAATGTGTGGGTCAGGGCGATGCCGCCCTTTCAGACTAACTCTGCGGGTTATCTCACATTAACCAACCGGGGTGATACGGCAATAGCCATCGTCGGTGCCAGTTCCAATGTGGCCGAGAAGGTCGAACTGCATACCACACGCAAGGTAGATGGCCTGATGCGCATGGAGCCCCTGGAAGCCTTGGCGGTGGCGCCCGGAGAGCGGGTAGAGCTTGCTCCCGGCGGCATGCATTTAATGATGTTCGGCCTCGCGTTTCGGTTGGTTCCCGACGATGACGTGCGGCTTTGCCTGCAACTAGCCTCGGGCGATGAGGTATGTGCTGACGCCGATGTGCGCAAGAATGCTGAAGCGCCCGACTCAGCGGATCACCAGCATCATCAACACCAACAACCCAAAGAGTAACGCGATGAATGATGTAAGAGACACAGGCGCGCAGTGGCGCGATAGTTTGGCCAGCTCAATGCCCTGGGGCGGCGCCGGTAAAGCGCTAGCAACCCTGCTCGGAACCTATCTGCTGGTGACGCTGCTATTGGGAATGTACTGGAGTATCACCCCCGCACCCTTCGATGTGCAGGAGAAAGCGCAGGTATTGGCGGAACAGGAGGGTGCAACCATAGTCACCGGCTCGGTAACCATGGGCGCACTGATAGGGGTGATGGAAACATTATTGGACAAGCCCGGTGGTTACATCCACAACGACAAGTTTCCACCAGGACTGTGGTTGGACAATATGCCCAACTGGGAATACGGCGCGCTGATTCAGGTGCGTGACTTGTCGCGCGCGATGCGCGAAGTATTCAGTCGTTCGCAGTCGCAGTCTAAAGAAGACGTAGATCTTGTCGAGATGGAACCGCGCTTCAACTTCAATTCCGACAGCTGGATATTGCCCTCTTCGGAGTCTGAATATCGCGACGGTCTGGTGTATGCGCGCGATTATTTCCGTCGTCTGTCAGAACAAAATGCTACCGATGCACAGTTCTATGCGCGTGCGGATAATCTGCGCTACTGGCTGGCAACCGTCGACAGCCGTCTGGGTAGCCTGTCGCAGCGACTCAGCGCCAGTGTCGGGCAGTTGCGCCTGAACACCGACCTGGCTGGGGACGCTGCCGCCACGCAGTCAACCGCCACGCCGCAGGAGCAGGTGGTCCACACGCCGTGGAGCGAGATCGACGATGTGTTTTTTGAAGCGAGGGGCACTGCCTGGGCCCTGATTCAGTTCCTCAAAGCAGTGGAAGTGGATTTTGCCGATGTGCTGGCCAAGAAGAATGCCCAGGTCAGCCTGCAGCAGATTATTCGTGAGTTAGAAGGCACCCAGGAGCCCATGTGGAGCCCGATGATACTCAATGGCAGCGGCTTTGGGCCGTTGGCCAATCACTCCTTGGTCATGGCCTCCTATATCAGCCGCGCCAATGCGGCGATCATCGACCTGCGGGATCTGCTGTCCCAGGGCTAGTTGTCAGCCCCTGCTGTAACGCAGTCGCGTCCCTGTATCCAGTGACAGGCGGATTTCCTGCGCGCTCAGCTCCGCCGGAAAGTACGTCCCCGACAGTTTGGCGTCAAGCAGGCTGGCACCTTCCAGATTGGTATTGCGAAAATCAATGCCACTCAGGTCAGCATTGCGAAAGTAGGAATTGCTGAAGTCCAGTCCCGCCGCATTCATATTGCGCAAGTCTCTGCCGCGATAGTCGCCGTTCTTCAGCTCGGCGGTGTCCAGTTGGTCGCGCTGCTCGTTGAAGTCCTTGATGTTTTCTGTGCGCAGTAGCTGGTATAAGGGATCTTGTTTGATGACCGGCTTGTCCATGGGAATACCTTACTCTTGATGGCCCGGCCGGGTGGCGACCGGTAGCTGTCGCGCATTGTGCGCCGACGTGTCAGTAGATAGCTTAAGCCACTGCGGCGGCCAAGCCCAGCCCCCTGCGCGCAATCTGAAGGTGGAGTTTGACAGCACAGACTTTTGACGCATTTCTGTTGACGCGCAACTGGCGTGATACACCGGATGGAATAGAGCTTGAATTCTGGTTCAGCTCGCCGCAGGGCCCGCTGTGCGTGCTGGTTCGCGGCGAACACAGTGTCTTTTTCCTGGCCGAAAGTGACTTGCCGAACGCGCACTCGCTGCTTGGCGAGTCAGCCGGCGCGGATATCAAAACGGTCAAGCTGCGCAATTTTGCTATGACGCCGGTCGTCGGGTTGTATTTCAAACAGCATCGCCAGGCTCGTCGAGCTGTAGATACGTTGCGCGAAGCGGGCCTCGATCCCCTTGAGGCCGATATCAATCCGGCTGAACGCTACTTGATGGAACGCTTTGTGGCGGGCTCGGCACGTATTTACGGTGAGCCGCGTCGACGAGGCCAATTCCTGCTGCTGGAAGACCCGGCGGTCAAGGCGGGCCACTACCGACCCGACCTGAAGGTGGTGTCTTTCGATATCGAGACAGCGATGCAGGGGGTGGACCTGTATTGCATTGCCGTACACGGCAAGACGCGTGACGAAGAGGTGCGCCGGGTGTTCATGCGGGGCGAGGGTGCGCAGCAGGCATTTGTCAGTGTGTACGGGACACAGGAAGAGCTGTTACAAGCCTTCCTCGACTGGATTGAGGCGTTCGATCCCGACGTGCTCATCGGCTGGAATGTGGTGAACTTTGACACCCGCTACCTGCAGCGGCTGGCCGATCAGCTGGGACGCCGATTGCTGCTGGGCCGGGACCGCCGCCCCGGACATTGGCGGGAGCAGGACGAAGACGGCGAGCGCTTTACGGTGCAGTTTCCAGGTCGCGTGATACTTGACGGTATCGAGCTGTTGCGCGCTGCCTTTTACCGTTTCGAGAGTTTCTCGCTTGAGCACGTCGCGCGCGAATTGTTGGGTGAGGGGAAGCTGCTGCACGGTGGCGACCGTGGCAACGAGATTACTCGCCAGTTTCAGGAAGACAAAACCAGCCTGGCTGAGTACAACCTGAGGGATTGCGAACTGGTTTCAGACGTATTTGCGGTTACCAAACTACTCGACTTTGCGGTGGCGCGCAGCGCAATGACCGGACTTAATCTCGATCGCATGGGCGGCTCGGTCGCCTCATTCGACAATTTGTACCTGCCCAGGCTGCACCGTCGCGGTTTCGTCGCGCCCAATGCCAGCCGCGAGCAGATCGCCAGTCCCGGCGGGTTTGTGCTGGATTCCCAGCCGGGTATCTATGACCATGTGCTGGTCCTGGACTTTAAAAGCCTGTATCCCAGCATCATTCGCACGTTTTTTATCGATCCATTGGGGTTGGCACTCGGGGTTTCCGGCGAACTGGCTGCCACGCAGACTGTGCCTGGATATCTGGAAGCCTACTTCGCTCGTGACGGGCACATTCTGCCGCAGCTGATTGAGGAATTGTGGCAGCAGCGTGATGCCGCGAAGGCCAACGCTGATGAACCTTTGTCCCAGGCAATAAAGATCATTATGAACAGTTTCTACGGGGTGCTCGGCACGCCGGGATGCCGCTTTTTTGACGCGCGTCTGGCCAGCTCTATCACGCGGCGTGGCCATCAAATTCTGGGGCGCACTCGCGATTATATCGAGGCGCAGGGTCACCGCGTGATTTACGGCGATACCGACTCGGTATTCGTCTGGATTCAGGAGGCAACTTGCGATGCACAAGCTGAAGCAGCGGGGAGGCGGCTTGAGCATGACCTCAATGCATGGTGGCGCGACGCCATTTACACAGAGTTCAAACTGCAAAGTGCACTGGAGCTGCAATTTGAAACGCATTTCAAGCGCTTCCTGATGCCCACCATACGCGGCTCCGAAAAGGGCAGCAAGAAGCGCTACGCCGGTGTGGTGGCCGGCAAGCATGGCGATCAACTGGTGTTCAAGGGCCTGGAGAATGTGCGCACGGACTGGACGCGTCTGGCCCGGCAGTTTCAGGAAGAACTCTATGGGCGCATTTTCAGGCAGGAGGCCTATGCTGATTACGTGAAAGCGCTGGCTGCCAGAGTACTGGCCGGGCAGGAAGATCATCAGCTGGTGTATCGCAAGCGCCTGCGTCGCAGGTTGGACGATTACCAGCGTAATGTACCCCCGCATGTGCAAGCGGCGCGCCTGTGCGCTGAGCGCGGCCTCCCCATTCCGACACGCGGCAGTTGGGTAGACTACGTCATCACGACCAGCGGCGCGGAACCGGCTGCGAGGCCGCTGGCGCCGCTGGACTACCAGCACTATGTGGATCGACAGCTGGCACCGGTCGCCGACGGGATTTTGGGGTTTGTCGGCACGTCGTTCAGCGCACTGACCGACAAGCAGATCGAACTGTTTTAACGCCGCTCGTCAACGCTGGGCGTTGCAAGCTTTTACTCGCCAAAGAATTCCATGCGCAGAGCGCTGTAATCCGCTGCTGGCAGGCGCGGGCCGTAGTTGGCCACCACCTTGCCCGCCGCCAGGCTGGCAAAGCGTCCCGCAGTGTAAAAGTCCTCGCCGCGGGTGATGGCGTAGATGAATGCGCCTGCGAACATATCACCGGCGCCGTTGGTGTCGACGGCGTGGACTTTGTGCGGCGGGATTTCACACAATTCGTTGCCATCAAACGTAAGTGCACCATCGCCGCCGCGCGTAATCACGAAGGTATCGGCAATCGTTTTTAATTTCTCCACTGCCACGTCGAGGTGGTCACACTGCGCCCAGCCCAGTGCCTCGTCTTCATTGCAGAACACCAGGTCCAGCCGCTCGCCGATCATCTCGGTGATGCCCTCGCGGAAAAACTCCACCATGCCGGGGTCGGAAAAACTCAGGGCTGTTTTCACTCCGGCGGCCTCGGCGATTTCACGCGCCCTGATCGCCGCAGCCCGGCCAGTCGGAGAAGTCACCAGATACCCTTCCAGGTACACATACTCAGAGGCGGCAATTGCCTCGGCATCCAGTTGCTCCGTGGACAGCGTCTCGCTGATGCCCAAAAACGTATTCATACTGCGCTCTGCGTCCGGGGTGATCAGCACCAGGCACTTACCGGTGGTGCCGTCTGCGCGCACGCCTTTCAGGCAGTGGTCCACGCCTGCCGCTTCCAGGTCGGCCAGGTAAATATCGCCATCGCTGTCGTTGGCCACTTTGCACGACATGAAGGTCGGTCCGCCAAACTGCGCGGTGGCGATCATGGAGTTGCCGGCGCTGCCGCCGCTGGCGTGGTTGGCCTTAATCAGATGCCCTGCGAGGTGTTCGAGCAATTCGCGGCGGCGCTGTTCATCGACCAGGGTCATCAGCCCTTTTTCAACGCGCATTTGCACCAGTTCAGCGTCCTGCACCTTGATTTCGGTATCGACCAGCGCGGCGCCAATACCGTATGCCTTGTACTTCTTCATTGTTGGTTGTCCAGGTGATTGCGATCAGCGCACCATTATCCTGATTCGACGCTTGAATAAAAGCGCTGGATGGCATCGCGCGCTATTTTCTGCAAAGGCACAATTGTGCAAACCACGGTAAATAGAAACCGCTTATTTCCAGAGAGCTGGTGTACACTCGCATCCCATGTTTCGTACCAGCCATTTACTGCTCAAACTTACCCTTGTGCTCCTCGTGCTGGGCGGCATGTTCGTGGTCTATCTCGATGCGCGAATTACGGCGACATTCAGCGACAAAATGTGGGATTTGCCGGCCAAGGTATACGCTCGTCCGCTGGAGCTGTTCGTCGGTGCGCCGGTAACCGCCGAAGATCTTGCATATGAACTGAAAGTGCTCGGTTATCGCTCGGTGTCTTCTCCGGATCATCGCGGTGAAGTGGCGCGCAATCGCAATCGCTTCGAAGTGTATACACGCGGCTTTGAGTTTCCCGGAGAGCGCGAGCCGGATCGCCGCGTGCTGGTTGAGTTCAGCGGTGACCGGGTGAAAAACCTGTCAGCGGCAGGCAAGGGTGTCGACTTGATGCGGCTGGACCCGGTACAGATCGGCGGCATCTATCCGAAGCACGGCGAGGATCGCCTGCTGGTGCGGTTGGACGAGGTGCCAGAGAGCTTTCGCCGCTCGCTGCTGGCAGTAGAGGACCGCAACTTTTACCAACACTGGGGCTTCTCCATCATGGGCATCGCGCGCGCTGCCCTGAACAATATGCGCTCAGGCGCGGTCGTAGCCGGTGGCAGCACGATCACGCAACAGCTGGTTAAGAATTACTACCTCAGTTCCGAACGCACGATCGTGCGCAAGTTGACCGAAGTGGTGATGGCGGTACTGCTCGACCTGCATTACGAAAAGGACCAGATACTCGAAAGCTATATCAACGAAGTCTATCTGGGTCAGGAGGGGCCGCGTGCTGTGCATGGTTTTGCGCTGGCGTCGCAGCACTATTTTGGCAAGCCACTCTACCAATTGGACGTGTCGCAGCAGGCATTGTTGATCGGCATGATCAAAGGTCCGTCGCTGTACAATCCTGAGCGCAATCCGGAACGCGCGTTGAAGCGGCGTAATGTGGTATTGGATGTGATGGCGGAACAGGGAGTGATTACGTCGCAGCAGGCGGCCGCAGCCAAGGCCAAGCCCTTGTCACTGGACAGCCAGGACCGTATGCGCGACGCGTTTCCCGCTTTCCTGGAACTGGTGCGTCGGCAATTGCGCCGCGATTACCGCGAGGAGGATCTCACCACTCGGGGACTCAGTATCTTTACCAGCTTCGACCCGCTGCTGCAGCGCGCGCTGGAAAAGAGTACGGCGAGCGTGATGCAACAGATCGACCCAGGCGCCAAGCTGCAAACTGCCTCGGTGGTAACACGCTTTGATACTGGCGAAGTGGCGGCACTTATCGGTGGTCGCAAAATGCGTTTCGCCGGATTCAATCGTGCGCTGGATGCGCGCAGACCTGCTGGATCCCTGCTGAAACCCGCAGTTTACCTTGCCGCACTGGAGCGACCCAGGCAGTTCACACTCGCTACGGTATTGTCCGATACGCCATTTACGGTTAAATCAGCAGGCGCGAAGGCTTGGCAGCCGCAAAATTTTGACCGTAAGCCGCACGGCGATGTGTTGCTCTACCAGGCGCTGGCACAGTCTTATAATCTGGCGAGCGCACGGCTGGGGATGCAACTGGGCATTGATACCCTCGTCGATATGCTGGCGCGGCTGGGCGTTGAAGAGGGAGTTCCGCGGCTACCAGCGCTGATTCTTGGTGCGGGAGAGTACTCGCCGATGGACATGGCGACCATGTACCAGACTATCGCTTCGGGCGGTTTTCGAATGCCGCTGCGCAGTATCCGGGATATTGTTGATGCCAACGGTGAGCCGTTGAAGCGCTACCCGTTGGAATACGATAGAACCGTCAGTTTGCAGTCCATGAATTTATTGCATTTTGCACTGCGCGCTGTGGTGCGTGAGGGGACCGGGCGCGGAGTGTACAACTATCTTCCGAAGCGCTTTGCGGTGGCGGGCAAAACGGGTACCACCAATGACGGCCGCGATTCCTGGTTTGCCGGTTTTTCTGGCGACCTGCTGGCGGTAAGTTGGATCGGCAAGGATGATAATGCCAGTACCGGGCTGACCGGCGGCAGTGGTGCCCTCAAAATCTGGGCGCAGTTTATGGCGCAGGCCAGTCGGCAAACACTGACTTACCGAATGCCCGATGGAATGCAAACGCACTGGATCGATGACCAAAGCGGTTATCTCACGGGTGAAGGCTGCCCCAATGCCAGAATGTTGCCCTTTATTACCGGGTCTGAGCCGCAACAGCGAACCTCGTGCGCACCGCGCGAAGCTGGCTCGGGTGTGAAAGGTTGGTTCGAGTCGCTGTTTGGAGGAGACGGGTAATGGCTCTGTGTCAGATAGTATTACGCGGTTCAGTGCTGGGGTTGCTGACTGTATTGGCTGCTTGCACCAGCTACAAACCGCAACCGGAGACCCCAGCCCCGGTGATAACGCCACCTGGACATGAGGTCGGTACGCCACCAGAGAAACCACAGACCCCACCGCCAGCCCGCCCTGCCAGTCCATCAGCGAGTGCTGCCTGGCAACCGTTGTTAGCCAAGGCCGAACAAGCTACCCGCAACGGTGATTATGAACAGGCGCTGGCGCTACTCGAGCGCGCGCAACGGATTGATCCCGACAGTGGTGAGGTCTACCTCAGCATGGCGCAGACGCACCAGGCCAAGGGCGATAGGGTGCAGGCCAGGGTCACTGCCGAGCGGGGCTTGCTCTACTGCACTACGGAAGCCCTGTGTAATGCACTGCGCGCGTTTACGCGTTAACGCAAGGTGCGTTCTCACTGGTGTAAGTCAGAGCGGCACACCAATTCAAAGCCGTCATCGCGTGGTTCGAAGCTGAGAAACTGGTTGATGCATGCGGGTGTTTCCCCGGCGGAATGGCTGACAAAAATGATCTGTGTAGCGCTGTTGGTCGCGATGTGGTCGATGGCTCGCAGCATCAGCCTGCGGTGATAGCCGTCGAGACCCAATGTAGGTTCGTCCAACAGCAAAATGATCGGGTTTTTCACCATCGCCCTGGCCAGCAGGACCATGCGCTGTAAGCCGAAGGATAAGGCGTCAAATTTCTCTGCGCCGTACGCGGCGAGTCCGAGTGCGCGCAGCCAGTGTTCGGCAATTTTACGCTGACCATCACCCCAGTCATCGTACAGCCCAACAGAGTCGAAAAAACCTGAAACCACCACTTCCATAGTGCGCATGCCGCGCGCAAAATTCAGCTGCAGCTGTGCGTCCAACTGACCAAATTTCTGTTTGATATCCCACACGCTCTCGCCACTGCCGCGGCGAACACCAAATAGCGTGATGTCCTGACCATAGGCCTTATGGTTGTCACCGGTGACCAGGCTCAGTAGTGTGGTTTTGCCGCAGCCGTTGGGGCCGGATATGCAGCAGTGAGTGCCGCGCTCGAATAGCCAGTTCACGTTGCGCAGTACTGTCAGTTCACCGTACCGTACCGTCACATTGCGTAGTTGCAGTAGCGGAGTGTCGTCCGGTAACAGCCAGTTGCGGCTTGCCGGCGCTGGCAGTTCGCCCAGTTCGGTCATTGTTGGGTACATCAAACGTTGTACCGCTGGGTTTGCGAGTGTTTTTTCACGCGTGTCGCAGCCAAGCGCCTCGCCGGCTTGCAGCACCATGATGTGCGTGATGCCCGGCGGTATATCTTCGAGCTGCCGGCACAGCATCAGCAGCGTCGTGTTTGATTGCAACAGTTCGTCGATGACAGCATGCATCTCCCGCTGGCTGGCGCGATCGAGTCCATCCAGCGGGCTGTCCAGTATCAGTAACGCCGGCTCACTTAGAATTGCCTTGACCAACAGAGTCTTGCGCATTTCACCGGTAGAGATATACCGCAGGCCACGATGCAAAAAACGGCACATATCGAGGCGTTGTACCCAGCGCAGGAATCGATCGTCGGCGGGCAGGCCGTCCAGCAGTAGATTTTGCACGGTGGTGCCCGGATCGCTGGCATCTGGCCTGAATTCTGAGTCATCGAGTTTGCGGTCGCGTTCGCACAACGCTTTCGCCTGCTCGAAGCACACATAGGCGACGCCGTTTTCCAGTAGTTGCGGTGAGCGCAGTACGTCACCCGAGTAATGTGTGGCCTGCCGGCTGATGATCCTGGCGAGACTGGTCTTGCCAGCGCCGTTGGGTCCCAGGCAGGCCCACTGTTGCCCCTTTTCTATCACCCAATTGATATTTCGAAGTGCCGGCAGTGCGCGGTACACCAGACTGACATCACGCAGTTCCAACAGTGTGTCAGTGGGCAGTTTTGGATGAGGCATGCTTCCTCCGGATTATTAATTGGCACCACAGCTTGTCAGTCTCACGCGTGGCTGGCTTAATTCCACACTCTGTGCAACTTTCATGGATTAATGCATTCACGTGTCGGTATCACTGCTCCAACTCATCGAAACGCGACTCGGCGACTACAGGCCCGGAAAAAAGCTATTGCGCCGATTCATGAAACGCTCTGCGGTCGCCATGATACTGCAAGTGCGAGAGGGTGAACTGCACATTCTAATGATCAAGCGCGCTGAGCGCGAAGGTGATCCGTGGTCCGGACACATGGCTTTTCCCGGCGGACGCATGGATAGCGCGGATGCCAACGGCTATGCCGTGGCGGTCCGTGAGACCGAGGAGGAAGTCGGTCTGTTACTCGGCGAAAATGACGAGTGCATCGGTCGATTATCGGATTTGTTTGCCCGGCCACGCCGGGGTACGTTTGGCATGGCAGTCAGTCCTTTTGTGTTTCGCCTTGACCGTGAGGTGACGTTCACTCTCAATCATGAGGTGGCCGAGGTGATTTGGGTTCCACTGGAGTTCCTCTCGGACCCCGACAATCTGGAAGAAATGATTTGGGATTTCAAAGGTGTCAAAATGACGGTGCCTTGTTATCACTATGATGGTCGCTGTATTTGGGGTTTATCTTTGATGATGCTGGATGAACTACTGGAGCTGGTGGAGGGTGATAGCCGCAGGAGATCGCTCTGGAGGCCCCGAGGATTTCGGCGCAGAACGCGCAGGCGCTAGATACGATTCACCGGTGCCATCGCCGGTGTAGGTACCTTCTGCGACTCGAGGCTGGCCAATGCCACCGGTATGCCGCGTTTTTTGGCCAGGTACATCGCGCGATCTGCTTTCTCCTCCAGTTCCTGCTTCTGGCGTCCATCGATCGGAAAAATCGATACCCCGATGCTGGCGCTGAATTTCAGAATCTGTTGGCGCACATAAAGTGGCTGCTCGATTGCTGCGGATAGTTTGTGCGCGATACGTGTGATTTCCTCCGGCGATTTCACGTCCTCCAGTACCGCCACGAATTCATCTCCGCCCAGACGCGCGACCAGATCGGTTTCGCGCAGACAATTCTGCACTCTCTGGGCGACCGCAATGAGCAGTTTGTCGCCCGCGCCATGACCGTAGGTATCGTTGATTTTCTTGAAATCATTCAGGTCCATGAACAGCAGGCCGGTCATGCCACCTTGTTCTGCAGCCCGTAACAGCGCCAGCGCAATGCGTTCATCATAGAAGCGGCGGTTGGGCAGCCGGGTCAACTGGTCATGCGAAGATAAATGTTCCAGTTCCGAGTTGATGTTCTGCAAACTTTCGCGTAGAGCTTTGTTCATCTCCGCATAAATAATGATCACGCTGACCACAGCAATTGCCATTGCCACATAGCTGGTGGTCATCGCGATACCGTGGTTGGCAGGCACAATAATTTGGGTGAACTGGAAACCATAGCGCTCTGCCTGCAGCACCCCTACCCAGAAGGCCAGTGTGAGCAGTCCCCAGGAAATGCAGAGCGCTATGTTGCCGGCAATGGCAGCCATGGCCGGTGCGAGAATCAGTAGCGGATACGTGGGTGATTTTGTGCCGCCAAAGATAAAGCACGCGGAGGCGAAAGCGCCTGCGTAAATAAAAAGCATTACATTCAGCGCCGTCAGGCGATCGCCGCGCAGGCGCAAAATCAACATGCTTACCAGCACACCGAGGATGGTAGTGACAAACAACGTTTGGGCTGCCGTTTTACCTTGCGGCGTCATGTCGAGAAACAACGGGACAGATACAGTAAGCAGCACTACTGTAAGCAACCAGAAACAACTGGTCATAACCAGAATGCGCTGTCGGTAGTGTTCCTCGTCAGTTCGCCCGTACACCGACCGACCAGTGCAGAGATGGAACCACCAGTCACGAGCCTTCCTGAGCGGCGCGGTTAACGAGTACATAGCTATATTGTTCTATTTTTACGCGTTGACGTTATTTATAGCGCATCCGGGGTCAGTTGTCGCTAACTTTGCTTTAGCTTGGGCATCAGTTCTCGTTTCTCAAAAATGACCGGGTATCGAGCTTCAATTGGCGCAGCGCCGGATTCTCTCTGCTCGCCTCCAGCAGCGCGCTGCGATCCAGCCTTCCCTGAACATAATCGACTACCAGGTCCAGCAGCACCGGAGACATTTGTGGGTCGCGCTCCCAGCGCGGTGCGTTCACCAGATTCCCCGTGACCCTGTTGTCGTGCACACTCAGCCAATATCCACCGCAATCTGACAAGCTGTAGTCTCCCAGGCGCCCATAGCTGACATTGGGTGTATTGGGGTTGAACCCGCCGGGGATCTCCTCTGTGATTTTGTGCAGCGCCATGACCCATTCTGTGCCCACCGGAAAGTGCGCTGCTTCGGGGCGACAATAGTCTCCGGTTTTGAGCCAGATGCGAATTGGATCAGCCGGTTGTTTACCGCGCAGCAGCCTGACGACCGTCAGATCAATCGAGTTGCCCTTGTTGGCGATAACCTCACCACTCACCACCAGGTCGGTGCCGGACTGGACATCGCTGAACGATCCTTGCCACAGGCAATCACATTGCGCATTGGCAGGTTGCTTCACCAGACAAATCAGGATGCACAGTGTCAGCAATGGGCGCATTACCGGATTACTGCCTTTGTAGTGCCTGAGCTGCTTCAATCGCGAAATAGGTGAGGATGCCGTTGCAGCCTGCGCGTTTGAACGCCAGCAAAGATTCCAGAATGACGGCTTCCCTGGGCAGCCAGCCGCGTTCAAACGCGGCAACATGCATGGCGTACTCACCGCTTACCTGGTACGCGAAGGTGGGCGCGCGCAGTTCCTCTTTGACCCGCCGCACAATATCCAGATATGGCATGCCGGGTTTTACCATGATCATATCTGCGCCTTCGGCGAGATCCAGCGCACACTCGTGGAGAGCTTCGTCGCTGTTGGCCGGGTCCATCTGGTAGCTGAATTTGTTGCCGCCCTTAAGATTGCCGGCGGAGCCGACGGCATCGCGAAACGGGCCGTAGTAGGCAGAGGCGTATTTGGCGGCGTACGCCATGATCAATGTGTTGTGGAAGCCCGCGCTTTCCAGCGCTTGTCTGATCGCCCCGACGCGGCCATCCATCATATCGGAGGGCGCTACGACATCTGCACCGGCCGCAGCATGGGACAGCGCTTGTTTAACCAGAACCTCACTGGTCACATCGTTCAATACATAGCCGCTGGTGTCGATAATGCCGTCCTGACCATGCGTCGTGTAAGGGTCCAAAGCGACATCGGTAATCACGCCTAATGCTGGTACCTTTTCCTTGAGCGCACGCACGGCGCGCTGCACCAATCCGTCGCTATTATAGGCCTCATCGCCCAGTAGACTTTTTTGGGTGGCAGGTACTACAGGAAACAGTGCGATTGCCGGAATGCCCAGCTGCTCGACAAGCTTGGCCTGCTGCACCAGCAGATCGATGCTCAGGCGTTCTATTCCCGGCATGGAGACGATTGCCTCGCGCTGGCCGCTGCCCTCAAGCACGAACACCGGAAAGATAAGATCAGCCGCACTCAGTTCGTTTTCGCGCATCAGCCGCCGTGAAAACTCACTGGCTCGAAGCCGGCGCATTCGGGTCTGCGGGAACAGGCCGCGTGATGTGTTAAAGGCCATGGAAGAATCCTCTATCAAAGACTGGCAAAGGCGGCTTTGGCAGTCGCAATGGTTTCGGTGATGTCGTCAATGCTGTGGGCGCTGGACATAAAACCGGCTTCGTAGGATGCCGGTGCCAGATACACACCGTGTTCCAGCATAAAATGAAAAAATTGGTTGAAAGCGGCGTTGTCGCAGGCCATCACCTGGCTGTATCGATTAACACTGCTGGCACCAGTGAAAAAGCCACCGAACATGGTGCCGGCATGGTTGGTGGTAAACGGAACGCCGGCTGCCGCTGCTGCATCGCGCAAGCCATGGCACAATTGTGCTGTGTGCTGAAAAAGCGGTTCGTAGAATCCCGGTTGCGAAATAATTTCCAGCGTGGCGAGTCCTGCGGTCATGGCGATGGGATTGCCGGACAGCGTTCCCGCCTGATATACAGGGCCCAGCGGCGCGATCTGCGCCATGATCTCTTGTTTGCCGCCAAAGGCTCCCACCGGCATGCCACCGCCGATCACTTTGCCCAGCGTGGTCAGGTCAGCCTCGATACCGTAGTACCCCTGGGCGCCCTGCAGACCAAAACGAAAGCCTGTCATCACCTCGTCAAGGATCAGTACAGCACCGTTGTCTGTGCAGACTTCGCGCAATGCCTCAAGAAATCCAGGGACTGGCGGAATGCAGTTCATGTTACCGGCCACCGGCTCGACAATTACGCAGGCAATTTGCTCGCCACGTTCGCTGAACACCTGGCGTAAGCCCTCTATGTCATTATAGGTGAGCGTCAGTGTGTGCTCCGCCAGCGCAGCGGGCACCCCGGGCGAGCTGGGTACGCCGAGTGTTAGCGCGCCGGAACCTGCCTTAATCAGCAGGGAGTCAGAATGGCCGTGATAGCAGCCTTCAAATTTAACAATAGTATCGCGCCCGGTATATCCGCGGGCGAGGCGGATCGCACTCATGGTCGCTTCGGTGCCGGAGCTGACCATGCGCACCATATCCATGCCTGGCATCACACCGCAGATGCGCTCGGCCAATTCTATTTCCAGTTCAGTGGGTGCTCCGAAACTGAGCCCTTTTGCGCATTGCCGGATCACCGCTTCGCGCACTTCAGGGTGATTGTGACCCATCACCATCGGGCCCCATGACAGCACGTAGTCGATGTATTTTTTGCCCTGACAATCGTATACGTAGGCTCCGTCACTGCGCTCAATAAACACCGGCGTCCCGCCCACCGCCTTGAATGCACGGACAGGGGAATTTACGCCACCGGGGATATGCTTTTTGGCGCGTTCAAACAATTGTTGCGAGCTGCTCATGTCTTTCCTTTTCAGCGCTATTTTGCAAGCTGGTAAACGGGGTGAAATTATCAGGTCTGCGCTGAGTAATATCCAGTGGCGTCAAAATGGCTTCAGCACCGCCAGCAGTACAATCGCGAAGAGGAAAAGTACGGGAATTTCATTGAAAACCCGGTAAAACACATGATTGTGTCGATTGCGCTGATCATTTATCGCCCGTACGTAGCTACCACAAACAAAGTGATAGACAACCAGGAAGGCGACTCCCGCCAGTTTCAGCTGCATCCAATGGGACGTGAGATAGTAATCAGGATTCTGTGTGATCATGGCCAGACCGAGTGCTATCGCAATCACCATAAACGGCGTCACGAAGCGATACAACTTGCGCGCCATTACCGCCAACTGTGCGCGCACCACGGCATGTTCGCTGGCGGCGTAGTACACAAAAATGCGTGGCAGGTAAAACAGTCCTGCGAACCAGCACACCACAAAAATGATATGGAAGGCTTTAAGCCACAACATACTTTATCCCCGCGTAACGCCCCGTGGCGTCTTTTAGTTCATGCTGCCCAGTGAAAATTTCTCGATGCTCTCCAGCGTCAATACGCCGTGGAGTATCCGTTTGCCGCTATTGCGACTGCGTTCATAGATACAGACGGCTTCTGTGGTGTCCTTGCGCATCGTGTCCATGGCCTGGCGAAGTGTAGCCTGTACGGGCACAGGTGAGGTGGTCCAGCGCCTGATCCCTGCCGCAGTTAAATCCGCGTACCCGTCCTCAAAGCTTGCATCCTTCAACCACTCCAGCAATTCCTTGCCATTAACCAGGTAAAGATCTTCCCCGTCCCGCTCCAGAAGACACCAGATGGGAGTGAATTCAAGCAGCGGTTCAAGCCCCTCCTTTGGCAGCTGAACCGGCACCCGCACGACGCGCGAATCCATCGTGGAGCTGACATTAGTGGCGTGCAGCAGCTGGTTGAGAGGATCCTGCGGAACTGCGCGCTCCAGCTGGCGCAACATGGTTTGGTGCGCGGAGCGTTGGCCAAACAGGCCGGTGCTGGTGAGTGTCGCTGTAACGATGGCGAGCATGGCTGCCATACTGATACTCAATGTCTGCGTCATTTCGATCACTGCCAGGATGGCTGCCAGAGGCGCATTGAGCACGGCGCCCATTGCTGCGCCCATGCCGATGATCACATACAGCGTTGGGTCTGAGGCCAATTCAGGTAGATAGGTGCTGCCAACGGTTCCCAAAACGCCGCCAATGCATGCGCCGATCAGTAAATTGGGGCCGATCAGGCCTATTGGCATGCCAACTCCACAACTGATGGAGGTCGCAACCAACTTGCACAGGGCGATAAAGAGCAGGGCGGAGAGAGCCATTTTCCCGTGTAGCACAAGGTTAAGTGTGTCGTAACCAATGCCCAGAATTTGAGGCACCAGCAGTGCCAGGCCCCCAGTGATGCATCCTGCCAGGACAAAACGCAGAATTACCGGGATGTTGGAGAATTGAGCTGCAAATTTGCTGATACGTACGAATGCCGCAGCAGCAGCCCCGCAGCACAGCCCGAGAAGTACAATGTAGGGCAGTTCCAAGAGCGAGTTCAGCTCAAGTGCAGGCAAACTGAATAGCCAATCGTCGGCAGTCAAAGTGCGACTGACGGCAGAGGCTGACACTGCCGCCAGCATCACCGGAATAAAACCGATCACGCTGTACTCGGCTATGATGACTTCCATTGCGAATAACACTCCCGCCAGCGGAGTTTGGAAGGCAGCGGCAATGCCACCGGCAGCGCCGCAGGCGATCAATACGCGCAAACTGTTGTTGGGCAGACCCAGCCACTGCCCCAACAAACTGTTGATAGCTCCCCCCAGATGTACTCCGGGCCCTTCGCGGCCCCCGGATTGACCAGTAGCCAGACTGAAGATACCGCCAATAAACTGCACCATGGCATTCCGTAGGGGCAGGATGCTGTAGTGGGAATGCATGCGGCTGAGCACATGCACAATGCCTGTTTCCCGATCCTGTGGTTGCAATAGCGCGTAGGCGCACCCCAGGATGGTGGCGCCGCCAGCCGGAAGCGCAAACAGCATCCATTGGGGCAGCGCTTCGAAACCGTTCACGCCGCCGGTGACCCACCAGATACGGCTCAACTGCCTGATGCCCATTTCGAAGACCAATACCACCAGGCCAGAGGCGATACCGCCAACCAGTCCCAGCAAAGAGTAGGCAAGGACTGATTCATAGTTATTCAGTAGGCGTCGATAGTTAGTCAGCCAGTCTCGCACTGGTTTCCCTGTAGGTTGCGTAAAAAAACAATATTAACAGTTATCTAGCGGCATATTACTTTTATACTACTGTCCGGCGTCACGTGTTCGATGTCTTCTTGAATGAGATTGCGGCCAGACACCGATGGGATTTGCGACAATCCCCAAAAGCGCTGGGACAGCGCTTCACCTCCAGAGGAATGGTTAAGGTCATGGTTAGGGTCGGCATTGTTGGCGGTACAGGTTATACCGGCGTTGAATTGTTACGTCTGTTGGCTTCACACGAGGACGCAGAGGTAGTCGCTATCACCTCACGTGCAGAGTGTGGTCGTCGAGTCGATGACCTGTTTCCCAATTTGCGTGGGCTTTACGATCTGGCGTTTTCTGAACCCGATGTGGCGTTGCTGGCAGCTTGCGATGTAGTTTTCTTCGCCACGCCGCACAATGTCGCCATGAACCTTGTGCCCGAACTATTGGCAGCGGACGCGCGGGTCATAGACCTGTCTGCCGATTATCGACTGCGCGATGCTGAAGTGTGGACGCACTGGTACGGGGAGCCTCATGCCAGCCCGGAATTGCTTCTGGAGGCGGTGTATGGTCTGCCGGAACTCAACCGGGATCAAATCGCCACTGCGCGCTTGGTCGCTTGTCCGGGATGCTATCCTACGTCGGTGCAGCTGGGTTTTATGCCACTGCTGGCACACGGCTTGATCGATCCTGCCCACCTTATCGCCAGTTCAGCATCCGGTGTCAGCGGGGCGGGTCGTCAAGCCAAGATTGATAATTTGCTGAGCGAGGCCTCGGACAGCTTCAAGGCTTATGGCGTGCACGGGCACAGGCACCTGCCTGAGATCGAACAGGGTTTGTCCGCCATAGCCGGGCAGCAGGCCAAGGTAACCTTTGTTCCGCACCTGTTGCCGCTTGTTCGGGGAATTCATTCAACATTGTTTGCACAACTGCTGGATGTTTCCCGTGATCTGCAGGCCTTGTTCGAGGATTGGTACGCGCAGGAGCCCTTTGTCGATGTATTGCCTGCGGGCGTGTATCCTCAGACCCGAACTGTAAAGGGCGCGAACCGTTGCCAGATTTCCGTGTCTATACCCCAGCGACGAGACACGGTGGTTGTCATGGCGACAATTGATAATCTGGTCAAAGGTGCCTCGGGACAGGCCGTGCAGAATATGAATATCATGCTTGGACTGGATGAGCGAGCGGGTTTGCGACAGGTTGGTCTATTGCCCTGAGGGCGGTGTAGCGAATGAAGATAATGCCGTCCCAGATTTCACGCCTGGTAGATCATTTGGGGCCAAGGTTGGTGTGGATGTTCGCTTTGCTTCTGGTGCTGATTCTTTTAGTGGGGATATTGCTGGGCCACTATTTGAACGGCGCGGCTGCGGCCTCACGGGGCACAGTGAAGGGATTGCGACAGGAGGTGGTTGCGCTCAACGCGGCACTTAAAGGGGCGCGCGGTGACCTTGAGATGCAGCGAACGCGCCATGAAGTCGACCGTCGCGCACTTGAACTGCTGCGCAGCGAAATGGCAGCAGAAAAGGAGCGCACAGCCGATCTGGAGGAGGGCATCAGTTTTTACCGGAGCATGTTGGTTTCCGATGATGTGAACAGCGGAATCAGTGTACGCACGCCGGAATTAGTGGCTGGCACCAATTCGGGACAGATTCGGTATCGATTTTTCATCCAGCAAAAGGAGCGCGAATCCGAGATGGTAGAGGGCGCTCTCTCTGTAGAGGTTTACGGTGTGAGCGGCGAGCACGAGGTGAGCTATCCACTGAGTAAGCTATCGAAAGAATTTAATGACAAAGCAGCGACGCTGCATTTTCGATATTTTCAGGCTATCGAGGGTGAGTTAACGTTACCTGAGGGCTTCGAGGCTCGAGGCTTGAAGCTGTTGGTGCGTGCCAGTAAACCTCGGAGCACACAGGTTCGGGAACGTTTCCCATGGGAGCTGCAAGAGCGATTTATCAATGTTGGGAAGTAAAAAAACGGCAAGCGTATCCGGGGGAACGACACTCATTTCCCATGACACAGTGATCGTAGGTGATGTTCATTTCAGCGGTAATCTGGACGTTGAAGGACTGGTGCAGGGTAATATCATCGCCCAGTCTGGCAAAGAAGCGTTATTGCGTGTGGTGGGTAAAGGGCGGGTCGAAGGTGAGATTCGAGTACCCTGCGTTATTATCAATGGCATGGTCGAAGGGAACGTATATTCGAGTAAACATCTGGAGCTGGCTTCCAAAAGTCGAGTTCATGGCAGTGTTTTCTATACACTGGTTGAAATGGCTGCGGGAGCTGAAGTCAATGGCAGCCTGACGCATATGGCGGCGGACACACTTCAGGATGGAGGTGCGTTGTCTGGTCAGCATGTGACTGGCTTGGATGACGGCACCGCGGCGCATTTGGACAGCGGCGCTAAAGTTGACTAGATTAGTCGGACTTATGATAATGTTGGTCCGTAATTACATAAATGCGGTCATTAATGACGCTGGAACACACTGATGTCTGTCGCTGAAACATTCAACCCATCAAGTATCAACTTGTCTTCGCGCGCTATAGAGAAGGTCCGTACTCTGGTGGCTGAAGAGGAAAATGACCAGCTGAAGCTGCGCGTGTTTATCACTGGTGGAGGTTGTTCGGGATTCCAGTACGGGTTCACCTTCGACGAGCTTGTCGCCGATGATGACACAGCGCTGGAAGCCGATGGCGTAACTTTACTGGTTGACCCTATGAGCTTGCAGTACCTTGCCGGATCAGTCGTCGACTACACCGAGGGGCTTGAGGGTTCCCGATTTGTGGTGAATAACCCCAATGCCACTGCTACTTGCGGGTGCGGCTCCTCCTTTTCTATCTAGTGTTTTCAGTTATTTTCATTGTCTGATGTGAAGTTGCAGTTCGCGCCTGGATAAATACCTCCGAGTATCCGGCCACCGATTGCGCCTGTCACTGCAGGACAGTTGCCCGCAAGTCCTTTCAGCGTTCGGCTAGCGAGCCAGGCAAAGGTAGCGGCTTCTACCCAATCGGGTTCGATGCCAAGCGCGGTGGTTGTCGTCAGCGTTGCCGGAGAGACCATTGCGCGCAGTGTGTTCATCAAATGCGTGTTATGACTGCCGCCACCACAAACATAAATTTCACTCACCGTGAGAGGGTAACGCGCTATCGCGTCGGTGATGGTGGAGCAGGTCAGCTGTAACAGTGTCGCTTGCACATCCCGGGTGGGAAGGCCGTTGAATGCACTTAAGTGGCTGGCTAACCAAGCCAGATTAAACCCTTCCTTTCCCGTGCTGCGTGGCCCCTCTCGGTGGAAATAGGAGTCTGTTAAAAGGCTTTCCAATAACGGCCGGTGAACACGACCCGTGGCAGACCAGGCGCCGTCCCTGTCGAACTGTTCTCCGTGGTGTTGCGCTATCCAGTGATCGAGAAGGGTGTTTCCCGGACCGGTGTCGAATCCTGCGCGCAATTCACAGCCCTCCAGCATGGTCACGTTCGCTATGCCACCGATATTCACAACTGCTCGATTGACGCCGGCCCGTCCAAAAGCAGCAGCATGGAAGGCTGGTGCCAGCGGCGCCCCTTCCCCGCCCGCAGCAATATCCCGGCGGCGAAAGTCAGCTACGGTGGTTATCCCTGTGCGTTCGGCGATCGTATTGGGGTCGCCAACTTGCAGGCTGAAACTTGCAGACTTGGTTGCAGCATTGGAGGGCGGCCTGTGGCGTATTGTCTGTCCGTGGCTGCCTATCGCCTCCACATTCCGGGGTTGTACTTTGGCGATTGCCAATAACGCCAATGTGGCTTCTGCGAATAATATGCCAAGTTCTCGATCCAGCACTCCGAGCCGTTCGATTTCGTCAGAGCCTGAGTGACTGAGTGCAGCGATTTGCCGCTTTAGAGCGATGGGGATGGGGTGTTCGTGGGTGGCCAGAATTTTTGCATCAGTCGCTGTGCATTGCAGCAGTGCACTGTCTATCGCGTCGACACTGGTGCCGGACATCAAGCCGACAAAAAACGCACCTGTGGTGCCCAATTTAGCGTGAAGCGGCTTTTATGCTGGCGGTGTCGATCATTGCCAGATGATTGCTGGAGCGCAGGACCGCTAGCTGAAAATTCGCCCGATTGGTCGCCTCACGAAAGCTCGCCATTTCCTTTTCAGGAAGTTTGAGGGCTTTCGGCAGGTCTTTATAAATCGTGCGCGGGTTGCGATTCACACCATTTACCAGAAACTCGTAGTGCAAATGCGGTCCGGTCGCCGCACCTGTGGACCCCACAGTACCGATAACCTGACTTTGTGAGACACGCTGTCCGGCATTTACCATGCGCTTTTGCAGGTGCAGATATTTAGTAACGTACTGATCGCCGTGTTGGATAAATACGAAATTGCCATTTGTGCTGGAGTACCCCGCTTTCATGATACGGCCATCTCCTGCTGCATATACAGGTGTACCGGTGGGTGCAGCGTAATCCGTACCTCTGTGTGGACGAGTTGTTTTGTAAATAGGGTGCATGCGATGCATGTTAAAGTTTGAGCTGATACGAGTGAAATCCAGCGGAGCCATGAGGAAAGATTTCCGCATGCTCACACCGTCTTCGTTGTAGTAGTTGGTGTCCCCGTTGGAGTCGGTATAGCGGAACGCGTTAAATGTCTCGCCATGATTAGTAAAAGACGCAGCAATAATGTCACCGTCCTTGAATTTCTCGCCATCTACATACAGTTCTTCGTAAACCAACTGCATTGTGTCACCGCGGCGTGGGTCCAGTGCAAAGTCTATTACACCGCCAAATATATTGGCCATTTCCAGAATCATGGGTTGAGATAGACCCGCTTCCTGCCCTGCAAGAAACAGTGACGAGCTAATCACGCCTGTCGTCCAGGCCTCGCGCGACTCGGGCGTGCGGACATCAACAACGCTCTCAAATCCATTTTCGCTTAACAGGTAGGTGACCGTTTCCAGTTGTGATTTGGTATGGCGTACACCGGCGAGATTGCCGTAGTCGTCAGACAGGAATGAAATGGTCTGGCCCGGGAAAAGTCGTTCCAGTGATTTGCCGTCTTGAGATTGGTTGATGACGTTGTAGACATCCTGGTCATTGAAGCCGGCACGTTTGAAGATCACTGAAAGGGTGTCGCCGCTTTTTACTTGTTGGTCAAACCAGGCCGGTGTTGTGTTAGGTTCTGAAGTAACAATGGAGGTGGTGGTTAGAGTTTGGGTGTCTGCTAATTGTGAAGAGGGATGAACAGGTGTTTGTTTGGTAAGTACCGCCCATTTCTCGTTGTTGTCCAAGAGGGCGCCGGATTTAAGTAGCACTAACGAGACAATGGCGGTAGTCGCTACTACACTTAGTAATCGCCTGTGCGGAGTCTGATGTACCAGCAGTGACAAAAGTTTACTGCAGGTAAAAGTACCCCCTAGCGGGTGTTTCGCTGCTGACATGGTCTAGTAAATCTATTTTGTAATTAGTGTCGCCAGTATATTAAAACAGGCGGAGAATTCAACCTTCATCTGTAGTTTCGGGCTTGCTTTTGAAAGTCGGTGTTGTATCTTTGGCGCCCGCTTCGTGCCACCTGCCACCGGAAACCTGGAACCAAGCAATGAGCAGAGCTCTTCTCAATGATCTTCGCGCCCGTGGATTAATCTTCCAAGTGGCGGGGGAGGATGATCTTCCGCGTTGGTTGGATGAGGCGTCGCGAACGCTTTACTGCGGCTTTGATCCCACAGCCGATAGTCTGCATATTGGTTCCCTGGTGCCTTTATTGATGCTCAGGCGATTCCAGCTGGCCGGACATAAGCCGCTTGCGTTGGTCGGTGGCGCAACGGGCTTGATAGGGGATCCCAGTTTTAAAGCACAAGAGCGCCAGTTGAATACCCCCGAGGTAATTAGCGGTTGGGTCGAGAAACTCAGGTGCCAGGTGTCCCGTTTTATCGATTTTGATGCAGGTGTGGCTGCTGCGGAAGTGGTGAACAACCTGGACTGGATTGGAGAAATGGAACTGTTACCCTTTCTGCGTGATGTGGGGAAACATTTTTCCGTTAACGCAATGATTCAGAAAGAGTCGGTCAAACAGCGCATCGAGCGTGAAGGTAGTGGGATCAGCTTTACCGAGTTCACCTACATGATTCTGCAATCATACGACTTCGCAGAACTCAACAAGCGTTTCGGTTGTGGTTTGCAATTAGGCGGCTCTGATCAGTGGGGAAATATTACTGGGGGTATTGATCTTACTCGTCGACTGTACGGTAATCAGGTATTCGGATTGACTATGCCGCTGATTACCAAATCTGATGGTACAAAGTTTGGCAAAACCGAATCGGGTACTGTGTGGTTGGATGCACAACGCACTTCTCCCTATGCGTTCTACCAGTTTTGGTTGGGTACTTCCGATGCTGACGTTTACCGCTTTCTAAAGTACTTCACCTTTCTTGATGTTGCGGAGATAGATGCGATAGAGCAAGCTGATGCGGACCGGGAAGGTCGTCCTGAAGCGCATAAAGTGCTGGCGGCTGAAGTGACGAAACTGGTCCATGGCCAGGAAGGGTTGGATGCGGCGCAGCGAATTAGCAAGGCGCTGTTTGAGGGCTCACTCATCGCTCTGTCGGAAAGTGATGTTTTGCAATTGCGTCAGGACGGTTTACCTGCCACCACCATAGCGCGCACAGAACTGCCAGCAACGCTCACGCAAATGCTTGCGGAGGCGGGAATGGCAAGCTCTGGCAAGCAGGTGAAGGATGCATTGGGCAAAAATGCTGTTACTGTAAATGATCGGGTCCTGGGCCCGGATAACAACGGCGATGTGCCGGGCTGTTTTGCTGCCAAGGAAGCTGTTTTTGGGCGATTCTATCTGGTAAAGCTGGGCAAGAAAAAATACCACCTTTTTGAGATGAGCTAGTTTTTCAAAGAAGTGGTATAGATTCCGTTCCCGGTGGTGATTGCTGGTTTGGCGCTAATTTCTTCTCCTATGTATTGCCCATGCCAACCGGTATGCGTATAGTTCGCCGTCCTTCGATCGAGCGGTGCTGTAGCCGCGATGACTGCGCTTGGATCTTGAGGGTATCCATAGTTTTATAGGCTGTTGCTTGAGTGCAGCTCGAAAGAAATAGATAACCAATATGCGATATTTCGGTTGCCATGAAGTTGGTGATCGGTATAATACGCGTCC
>JAWKZL010000012.1:0-16591 GCA_041396025.1 Halioglobus sp.
GCCTGCTCGTTGGTAATGCCATGTATTGATTGCGCCTCCTCAGAAATACGTCGTTGCGGCCGAGTTTCAAACTCGATAGATTCCGACATTTCCTGGTTCCTCACCACCGTGATTCCGAGAGTCACGATATCCGGAATGATATTTTCGCCAGAAAGTCCCGTGGT
This sequence comes from Halioglobus sp., assembly GCA_041396025.1. Taxonomy (GTDB): domain Bacteria; phylum Pseudomonadota; class Gammaproteobacteria; order Pseudomonadales; family Halieaceae; genus Marimicrobium. Next base: position 165 of record JAWKZL010000012.1, read on the forward strand.
TTCGGTATCGAGGACGACGTAATCGTCTGGGAGTTGAGTGAAGATCCACAGCAGTTCTTTATACATTGCCCTCACCTCATGCCACTGCCATCGAGGAATTCAACATCGATGATTGATCCCTTTTCATAGTGGTAGCGCAGATAACGCCAGTGGATGGCATCCGAGAGTGCCTTGGGACGCATCACCCCATAGCACTCACCCGTTGCTCTGACGCTTTGGTAGTGAACACCGAAACCATTGGCAGCCCGCAATGCGTAGCCGAGATGTTGTGCTTCTCTATAATCATCGGGATTGTAGATGGCGTCTCCGACCAGGTGTCGCACGTCGTGTAGGGTTGTCGGCCCCAGTTGTGCGCGGATAACGCGCATTTCCTGAGTGGTCTTGTCGATTCTGGATTCCCGTAGGAAGCGTGCCCGATGGAAGGACGATTCGGCGATAGCCACTGACTCATCGGCGGCGCAATAATAGATGCCGAAATCCCGGTTGAATCTTCCTCCCCGACCATCGACCGGTGGGTGAGTGAAGGCCGCCATGATCCAGGACGCGCCATCGCCATAGACACGATCTTCCGGTGGCACCAGGCGAATATCGCCGACTTCATCCCGCAGCCTGGGGTTAGTCAAGGACTCGACGGCGTAGAGCACATCCCAATCCTGCGGATTGGAGACGCGCTCGAACAGGTGAATCTGCGGATAGCGCGACAGGATGACCCGATAGACGGGTTCATTGACCTCGCTACCGGGTAGCGTATCGATATCGATCACTAACCACCCCGCTCCGCATCGAGAAAATTTCTGACCACGGCCAGGTCTACCACCTGCCCGGCCAGCAACCGATCCAGCGGGGCCGTGCCATTGAACAACGGGTTATCGTTGGGGGTGGCCAACCACTGATCGGCCAGTGCCTGGTCGGGCAATAGAATCTGCAGGGATTTGTAGATCCCCAGGATATAGCTGGCCCGTTCCAGTAGGTCCCTTGTTAACTTGGCCTTTTCCGGCTGGCTCTTCCAGTTATAGAGGGTCTTCTCGTTGCTGAGCCCCAACAGGGTCATCTGCTGGGCGCCGGTCAGGCGCCACTGGTTGAAAATTGTGAAAATCGCCGGCAGCAGTGAACTGGTGACACTGGAACCACGTTGCAGCAGTTGTTCGGCTTGAGCGATCATGACTACCTCCGATACTGTAATATCACAGTGCTTTGATGCAGCCTATCAGACTGTAATGATACAGTCAACTGCTTCAGAGATACTTTTTGAAGGTGCTGGCCGTGATAGTCACGGCAAAGGCAAAGGCCAGAGCGAACGGCAAGATGATCCAGGATGGGTGCAAGCTGAACGGCAACGCTAAGTACACCACCCAGGCCATGATGATCAACGGAATGGAAGCTTTCTTGGCGTAGTGATAGACGAAAGAACTTTCCCGGCCTCCACCCCAGCGGCGTAGATCCCTCCGCACGAGCCCATCCACCAGCGCCACCACGGTGACCAGTCCGAAAACTGGTGTGGCCAAAGCCAGGATAGCGAGGCGAACCGCAAAGACTTGTGTGACTTGCATACCAGCCAGGACATAGTCAGCTACGGGCCGGTATAACCGATGTAGCATCGGGCGTACTCCAGGCTCTCCATTGATTGGCGCCGGTGTGATCCAATGGACAAGATCGACAATACCGGTCCATTCAAAAGCGATGTAGTAGAACCGTTCCGATAAATCACTGGCGAACTGCATGGGATGCGCGGTCAACCAGCTGCGATGAAAGTCTGCGCCGAGGAACTGCAACTCGTTCGCCAGCATCTCCCTGCTATGCGCCACCCCCTGCTCTTCCCACCAGAACGCCATGCCAATCCATTCGATGAGGACAGAAAAGACAAGGGAGACGAATAGCCATTTGAAACAGTGCGCGACGCCCGTCAATACCCGGGAGAGTGTACCGGGACGTTCGACAGGTCGGCGGGTATCAGTCGGTTCTGCCATGTTAAGGTGAATCCACCGGATCGGAAGCATCGGCGACTGTCTCTGACACAGCCCGCCACCAGTGGTCGGTCACTCGATACCAATGATCGTTGGTGATGTAGCTGCGCCGCATGGTATCGGCCATCTCCTCAAAATCGCTCGGCAAGGTGGCATCGTCGCGGTTGTCCGGCAAGGGAATGCGTAATTTCCAGAGCTGGCCGCCTTCCAACAAAGCGAAGGCCTGTCCTTTGGGCAGCGTGACCATATCGGCGGCGGTCAGCATCGGCACCTCCGAGGCGCTGATCCGATCCTCGTTGCGTGACTTGAAGTCGACACCGGAACCGGGATCCGATGAGTCATCGACGCCGGAAACACTCATCAGGGTAAAAACTTCCACCCGAGGCAACTGTTCGGTCAGCATTGCGGCCGTATCCAACTCTTTCACCCGCAGCATCAGCATGGTATTGAAGTTACCCGCCACCTGCCCTGCCTTGGCTCTGCTGCCGATACGCGCTTCAATGTCCGACCAGGTCTGGGTATAGGCCGTCACCTGGAATCCTGCACCACCCGCCTTGTTCAACAGCGGCACGAATTCATCGCCGATCAATTCGTTGAACTCATCGGCATGCAGGGAGATAGTAGGGGTTGAATGCCACGCGTTGTCAGGTTCTGTCGCCTGAGCGTCATTAGATGCGACGCCGTGCTTGTAGATATGACCCGCGACGGACACCAGATCGGCAAACATGGAATTGCCCACCGCACTGGCGACCGTGGTGTCGGTGAGTGCATCGAGGCCCACATAAACAATGCCCTTGCGGCGCACCACATCCATCCATTCAAAGATCGGCCTGGTATCCTGTTCATTGTGGTAATCCGGCGATATCAGCGCGGCGATGGTACCGGTGGTCAATTTCTCCATTAGCGGGCCGACGGAGCTGACGATCTTGTCAAAATAAGTCTTGTCGTATTTAAAAGCAGAGATCAGGCCGTCCAGGACGGGGTCGTAAATGGACCTCTCTTGCAACAACCGCATGCAGGCGATCGCTTCCATCGAGCGGCCGCGAAGCGCGTTGGACAAGTTGCGCTCTTTAATATCCGCTGCGCGTTCTTCAACCACAGCCGCCCATCCCCGAATGCCAGCTACCTCGGCACAGTGGCCGGCATATTCCACAAACAAGGGTTCGATGTCGTTGATGTAGCGGCGGATCTGTTGATAGTCCGGTCGGCGCTTCAGGGCGACCAATGCCCGCGCAATGATATTGACGAAGCGCCACGCGAACTCCTTGAATGCAGCGGAATTGCCCTCGTTGGGCAACTGATTGGCGATACGGGTTGCGACCTCGGTAATGCGGGAAAAATTGCCGATGGCGTTGTAGCGCGCTGACAATTCTGGAAAGCCCAGATGAAACAGATAAAAATCGTCCAGACGGCGGGCCCGCTTCGCCTCGGCGTAGATGCGGCGCAATAGATCGGCATCCCCCTTCGGGTCGAACACTATGACGACATCCCCCCGGCGGATGTCTTGGGTTATCAGCAGTTCCGCCAATCGTGTCTTGCCTACACGAGTCGTACCCAACCCAAGTGTGTGTCCCACCCGTTCACCGAGATCCATCCACACGGGCTGCTCCTTGGGTTCAACAGCGTGCAGGGCGGGCTTTCCACCGACAGCCGGCAATGGCGCCAGTGGGTTCCAGCGGGAGCGACTGCGCAATCCTTTGGCCAGCATAGCGAGACCTGGGATTAGCTCCCAGGCGACTTCCTTTTGTCGCGCCCACTGGTATAGCCTGCCCGGCTGAACGTAACGTTGAACCTCGGGTTTTAGGGTATCGCGCAGACGCTGAGTGTGTTGCTGGGTCCAGCGAAAGCCCTTACCCAAAAACAGCTTATGACGGCTGACAGGTATCTGATCGGCCCGCAGCGGGTACTCCGGCAATCGCTTCATATGGCGCTGGTAACGCAGTACGCGCCAGGCTTGACGCCCTCGCCACAGTCCAAAACCGAAAAAGGCCAGGCCAGTGGCAGTCGCAATACCGGGTGGCATCATCAAGGCCCAGGGAGCGAGCCATACCAGCGTGCCGGCCGCAAACGCCGTACAGGTGGACCACAACTCCACGGGTGGCCGTAGCAGCGCCTCCATCGGATGCGTGCTCATTGCCGGATGCCGTCACGCGTAATCAATACCGGGTAACGATGAATACCCAAAACGGCGGCCAGATCACTCCCGGAACCCAGGGTGATGGATAGCCCCTGCGCCACACGGACGACCCGGCGTACGTCATCCTCGGTGTCAGCCTGTACCAGCATGCCCACGGCGCCCAGGGATCTGAGCGTGTCGCGGTGGGAGGCCAACCACTGCAATGACACCGTGTCCGATCCGATCAGAAAAAGCGGCCGCGGATTGCCTTGCGCAAGCCGCGCCATCACCTCCGGATTCAGTGGACTATCGGCGCTACCGCCGACCTCCAATCCGGGTGAGCGCACCGGCAACAAGTTACTCAGTGCTGCCGGACCGAGCATGGATTTGGAGGAGGAATTCGGGGCGCTCGCTTTTGCCGGATCGATTAGTGACGCTTCATCCGCCAACAGCGGACTCAGTAACGGCGCCAGGGGTTGCGTTTGGCCGTTGTCATAAATCACCGTCAGCTCGGCTAGTGCGTCGAAACTCATGCCCAGTCCGAATACTAGGACTGGCAACAAAGATCGATTACGGATAATCAACGCGCGCCTCCTGTGGCGTCTCCGTCAGCCGCATCCAGTGGCATTGAACGCGCCTGCCGTAACGGTTCGCTCGGGCAGGATTGTTCGGTGCGTGATAGCAGCCGGCGCTCTGCATCCAGTTGCTGCTCTCGGCAAAACAGTCACTCAGCAGCGCGGCAGCGACTCGCAGGTTGTGGTAGGGATCCAGCGCCTGCCAAGACGACCCCAGGGCTGAACGATGGTAGCGCCAACTGATTTGCATCAGCCCTACATCCACCGATGTGTCCGCTTCTGATAACGCCACCTGTAGGGCGTGCCACGCCAGCTGGCGTGACGGGAAATAGTGCCCCTCACCGTTGATATTGAGTGCCCACGGCCAGGGTCGAAACTGTCCTTTGCTGAGCGAGCTTTGACCGCTTTCAGTCAGCGCGACCGCATAGAGCAGGGCCGGAGGAAGTCCGTATTCGCTCGCGACCTGCTGATACCCTTCTGGTACAGGTTGTGACTGCGTCGTCGTCGACCACGACAGCAGACCGACAAACCAGAGTGTGATCGACCTGCTTACCATGACCGAGATTCGTTAGAATCGCGATACGGGCAAGGGGGTCAATCGATCCTCCCGCCTCAGTATGAGCATCGGCAAATCCTGTTCCGGTTGGCCCGTGTATGCGGACACCTTCTTGAGTGCGCCGGCATCGATGTTCAGGGTAATCTTGTGCTCGCTGACCCAGGCAGGGTCGATCTGCTGGGATGCCGCCCAGTCGCGTATGCGGGATTCCTCACCAGCGGACACATCGATCAGGTACAGATCGATGCCAGAGAATTGTGCGATCTGACTGACCAATCGCTCCAGAACGGCATTGCAGGTTGGGCATTGGGTATTGGTAAAGAACAGCACCCGATCGCCAGACTGCCACGCCACGTTTTCTGCCTGGCCTGGATTCGTTGTTGACGACGCCAGGGCATCAGTATCGATCAACACGTCATGGGGAAACAAACGCCGCTGGGCGTCGTCGTAGGCCCGCTGAAATGCCAGGATGCGCTCGGCATCGTCACGCATCATGCCTGCCCATTGCTCGGCGTAGCGCCGACGCTCTTCATCACTACGCGCGTGGATGCCCAGCACTTCGATGGGAGACAGCGTCGCGGGACTCACACTGCCGCGGATACCCTGCATCAAGGATTGATATCGCTGCCACTCGGCTTCACCCAGCCCCCACTGCACAGCACGGTAGGTTTGCTGTTCGATACGCTCTGTCGCGGATTGCTCTATCGCGAGTGTGTTAGAAGATTGGGTTTCCGATGTCGACTGGGTATCCGCATGAACCGGCAAAGTGACACAAAGCCAGACTCCGAGTAACCCGACAAGAGGCCTTCTCACTCGGCACTCACTGACCATCTTCGTTGGCCTGCTGATCGACGGGCACCGTCAGATCGCGCTGAATGATTGCGTAATCGCTCGGATCACAAATGCGTACAGCGGATTCGCGAGCGACTACCTGTTCGCTCGTCGTAACGGCATCGCTGGCAAGATTGCGTTCTGGGCCAACCTGTCTGAACTCAGCACCAACAACCCAAGCGGTTACACAAAAAATGACAACGAGTACGGCTTCCATTACCGTGCGCCTCCTGTCGCTGTAGGGCCTGCGGTATCTGCGCAACGCTCGAACGCAATCAGGCGGTGAACGGGATCCTGAACGATCTGAAAAGCAGGTCCGATTATTAGGCCCATCAAGGTTCTCAGCGGCATCGGCTCGAATTGGCGATGCGCAACTGGCAACGGCAGTGCGAGCAGGGCCTTCACCTCGTCCGACAGCACCGAATCGGCAGCCAGGCGGTAACCGGAATCTCGCAGTATCCAGTGCAAGGCCTCACCCACGCGTTCGATGTCGCTCGGTATGGTGAGGGCCGTGGTTACCGATAGTAGATCCCGTTGCCCGGCGGATGGTTCTACTGCCATTACCGAATATCGGCCATTCTGTATCGTGCCGCCATTTGCAGGCATGGGCTCTGCCACTACCGCATTGCTCGCGATGAAAATACCGAAACACCACGAGAGAGTAGAAAGCTTGTAAAGTACTGCATGACGGGTAGACGGAGTCATGGCCTGGCCCTGATCGTGATGAAAGGCGCCATGATCGCCAACCGACCTCCACGCGGGAACAATTAATCCACGCTACGGGTGTCGGGCTTTCCTCTCGGGCACCTATCTGCCCAGGTAGACGGCACTGATCTGCTCGCGAACGTGACCCAACTCGCGACTGACGGTGAGTCGTGCCTGATGATCCTGCTGCCGCTGCACGGCGCTAAGACTATTTGCGGCCGGTCCACCCGCTGCAGGACAGGTCCAGCCCGTCAATTGCTGATAGCGCGACTGCGCATAAGCGTGTCGCAGGCCATGGAGTTTCGATAAACCTGCCTGAGTGGTATGACGCTCGTAGGTACGCAGCTGCTGGATATAAGTTTTCTGCGGCGGGATCAAGGAACCGGCTCCCACCAGACGGTGAGCATGATTCAGGACGGCGCGCTGCTCCTGGGTGAGCACCGGCACAACGCGTGTCTTACCTCCTTTGGTCCAGGATGCCTTCAGACGAATATGGTTTCCCTGATCAGCATAAGCGGGTATGAATTTGATCGCCTCCTCCCGGCGCAATCCGAAAGCGCGCTGAAGCTCCAGGCTCATTCGCACATGGTCGTCTTTGACGCTCAACAGTGCATTGTCATCCACGGCAACCGCCTTGGATTCATTACTCACGAATTGCCGATCGGGGATGCCGTAGAATTCATTGGATCGTGCGATCACATTTCGCCGGTCCACTTTAGCGGCCCACCAACGCAGACAGTTCATGCGGTTTTTGATGGTACCGGCCGCCATTCCCTCGCTGAGCCAGCGCTTCACCAGTGCATCCACGTGCTTCGGCTTCAGCGAGCGGGTGTTCATGCGCCGATACCCCATGTCCTGTAACTGATTGGCAATCTGATTGAGCATACGCGCGCGATTGGCTTGCGTGCTGTAACTGCCATCGCGATTGCGCTTGCACAACTGCTTCAATTGGTGGTTCAGGTCTCTCATCGTGTACTTTTCCTAGCTGGTAAGTGTTTGTGACCAACCACAGGCTCGTAGCCTGACTGGGTCCGCCGAGGCGGAAGGGTCAAGGGACACTACTCCCGTTCGACCTGGTAAGCCTGGTCGCAGGCAACCTGGCTGCTCTTCTGCTGGAGATGGTGCCGGGTAAACCAATGGCTCTATGAGCCGTCGTTGATGGTGATTACCTCACCTCCTTTTTAGTGTGCGGAACCATCTATCCGCTTGTTGAAAGAAACCGTCGATACGACGGCGCGTGGGAAGTCGGCACTTTGCGAGCCGATTTAGACATGGCGATTGCCGGATTGAGAGAAAGGCGAATGCCCTACTGTGGATGAATCATTCAAGATGAGCTGCAGCTGACACTGTGCGTCATTCAAGCTCTAGCGACGCTGATGTTGTTTCTGCCATTTTCGATGGCGAGGGCAACTTCCCCCATCCACGTTACCGCCGTGGCCGCGTCTAGAGCCGCTTTCTAATCATGGTCATCAGTATAGCCAGACCGAATTCGCCGGGAACGCAGCAATTCGAGCGCAATCCGTTGTCGTTCCGTGCTTCGCCGCCCTCGTCACTACCCCGCTTCGCTTGCCAGTGACGAGGGCGGCATTCGAATCAACTCCCACGCCAGGTCTTCGACCTGTCATGGAAGTTGAATAAGCAGGTCAATTCGGGCCTTGGTGACAGTGTAAACACAGTCAAAACGTCAGTTGGATATAGTGGTGGGGCTTCGTGAGGGCTGGCTTCGTTGGAAGCAGAGCAGGCGAGCCAGGGATAGGCGCCACTTTATCCCAAGTGGCCAGGGCAAGGAGCAGATTCTCATCGGCTGCATTAATCTTCGTTGGGCAACATAATCGTAATGACGGGCTCCCCGACATCACCGGGGCCTACCATCAGCTTTAAAGTCACCTCCTCCGCTTCCGCGGAATGCCCGTCTTTGGGCACCCGATAGAGCGAGAAGCGCAGTCGATCGCCGGAGTCAGTGGTCGTACGGATCGCATAAGACGCCATAAACAGCACGTCCCATAAACGACCGGACTCATCCTGGTGCACCTGACACCGGCTATCTTGTTCGGTCCAGGCGACACACTCACACCATGCCGCGTGCGTTAGAGCCGCGGGCCACTTGAACCCGGCCTCACGCGCCATACTCGTGACGTCGATCAAAACACCGTCTTCGACCGCCTGTACTCGGCTATACGATGAGATGACCGGACCGAAGATATCTTCCAACGCTGCTTTCCCTGAGTTTTTCATAAAGTTTCTCCCTGAGGATATGAGTTGAGAATTCGGGGAGTCCCTCCTTCCCATTGGGAAGCAGGCACTCCCCAATGGGTTGAGTACATACTGATTCAAAGCAGTCCGCGTTCGGCGAACGATAGCGACTCACCAGCGGTGACGATGAAATGATCCAGCACACGAATGTCCACCAATGCCAGAGCATCTTTCAGCCGCCGGGTAATCGCTTCATCCGCGTGACTGGGTTCGGCGACACCACTGGGGTGATTGTGAAAGAACATCACCGCAGCGGCATTGAGCGTTAGCCTGTTGCACCACCACGCGGTACTGCCGCACCGTCAATCGTTCCTGGAAAAGCTCAGCGGTCTCGATGACTCGATGCCGGTTGTCAAGTACAGACAACCAAACACTTCTGCTTTCCGGTCAGTAACAGCACCCGCAAAGAATTCACGGGTACGATTGGGACTGGGTAGCTCGAGCCCCGGTTGATGCAGGTCCTGCAAAACCGCGAGAGCCAACTCCATCAGAGACTGCTTTTCAATGTCGTTGAGCGTTGCGATCTTCAGCCTCGCCAAACGGTTTTTAGCATTCACCTTTGCAGGTGATGATTTCGAAACCATGACCGGTCTCCCTTAAAGGTGCGGGGAGACCAATTCCGCGAGGAATGGGCTTCCTCGCGGGATTTAAAGACTGGCAGCATCGGTAGATGCTGCCAGGGATTGTGGTTACGCGACGTCTTTTCTGTTCGCCGACGACGCCAGAAATGACTTCCCGTCCACCTTGATCCATTGGAATCGCAGCAGTCGAGACTTCAATCCAACGCCTGTCGTACCAGCGCGTTCGCCCTGTTTGAAGGTGAAGGGTTCCGCCTGCAAGTCGCTGAGATGAAACCCCACCAACACTTTCATGTCGGCTTCGACTGCAGGCATCAACTGGCGCACCAGGTCCTTCGCTTCTTCGCCCGATACGACACAATCAAAGTGCGTATGCTGGACGTTGTCGGCCGGCCCTCGCAGCGCGGCGATGGTGACACTGAGAAACGCAGATCCGTTCTCTGGCGTCACTTCTCGCACACGGTTAAGGTAACCGATCCCGTGGATATCAAGATCGAAGTACTTCGGCTTTTCAGAGGTAGTTTGTCTACTGGTCATAACACATTCTCCTTGAACATAATGAACTGCTAGGGAGCGCGATTCCCTGACGGGAAGGCGCTTCCCGACAGGGTGAGTGAACGTCGAGACGAGTCCCGACGATGGATTGACGGCTTAGCCGCGGTATCGTTTACACAATCCGACGATACTTATTGTCACTGAGAACGCAGTGACCACGTATAAAGCCTTTATCCGGTCCTCTCGGAATCGTTGCAGACGTATTGCAGGTACTTGAGCATCCCTCGGGCATTGGCAAAAGCGGCATGATCGGCAATGGTTTGATTGGGAAACCAGTCGGCGATGTCCTTAGCCAGCGCTGCACTGCCGCCACCGACAAACAGAATCCGATCCAGCTCCGCCCCCAATCCCAGCTTGCGCCGGGTCTCGGCATAGAGCAATTCCACCAGTTCTCGCTTCGCGGCTGCCACCAGGGCTGAGATATCATGATCCTTGCCGTGCACACGCAACCGATGGCTATCAACGGCCATGGCAATACGCTGTTCGCCCAACTCGGTCAGGTCGAACTGGGCCTGAATGCCATCAGAGACCCGCGTTTTCACATTCAGCATGCCGCTCGTCAACGATCCTGAGGAGCCGTGGATGATGCCCTGATCCTGCACCACGACATAATCGGTTGTGCGCCCGCCGATATCGATAATCGCGATGGGTGCGTTCAAGCGATCTGCATCCAGGGTCACGCCATCGTCCTGCATGACGATGACATGGTCATACCAGGCCGCCAGGGCCTCAGGGATCACTTCATGGAAGGCGATACTCGTCTTTAGGGGTCGTTTGTTCGAGTTCCGGTTGTTCGACAGCGGCTCGACCGTCAACTTCAGTGCATCGCGTTTTCGATCTATCGCCTTTAGACGCCGCTGGCCATCGTTACGGTAAAACGCGGCCACCGGCAAACCTGTGACCAGATGAATGGAACGGCCCGACAACCCCGCGCTTTGCAAGGCATGCTGGACGATCACACGATTGAGCGCAGAACCCTGGTACTCATCGAACTGTGTCGGCTCGCCATCCACGGCGCCAGCAGAATATACCGTTCCGCCGGTCTCATACTCAAAGATCCGTTGCTCCTGATCTCGAATCCAGGTCACACCAGAGGCACCCATCCGGGCTCTTGAGGGCACGCAAAAGAGGCGTCCGTCAGGTAAGGCCACTTTGGTGTGGGCATACCCATCGTCCAGCCCAACAGGGACCACCGACATGGATCTAGCGGCCAGATCCTCCACTGGGTCGTTATGTGCCGGTTCGTTATCCATTCGCTCGTTCACGATCTATGTCCTCAAATCCTGTCAAAGGCGGTTATTGGCCGATCACGCTTTTTAGGTGCGCGAAGGGCTTGGTGTGGTCGGCGCTGTCATCAACCTGGGGCCGGACCAGGCTATCCTGATCGCTGGTTCGCAACGACAGGTCTGCCTGGGTCGAGGGGCGCTGACAGGCCAGTGGCTGCAACCGGCGGGACTCTGATCGCTCGAAGTCACCCCTATTGAGCCGTTGCGGTAGCGCGGTCTGCGATTTGATCGCCCGGCATTCCGAAGTGAAGCCCGTTACGAGTAACCACCGCAACCAATCTGTTCGCCGCTCTGCCGGCAACCGCGTCAGTCGGTTGAGGATCACAGCTTCCAACGGAATACGCACATCCAACAGGATGGTCACGCGCTGTTGGGTGGCCGTTGGCATAAGCTCTAGCCATCCTGGCGTAAGATCGAATTGCTGACGTCATTTGGTCGATAGATGATCGGGCGCAGCGCGGGAAGCCGGTCACCGTTCAGGACCTCTTGCGGCAGGTCGCCCATACGTTCGCGGGCCCGCCCTGCTCGCGCCGTCCCCTGCTGCACATCACTTCGCCTGACCTCCAGGTAGTGGTAGCCCTGTGGCAGAGCAAACACGCCCCGCAGCCAACGGCCACTTGCTTGAATCTGGTCGGTCAGTTCGCTCGGCACTGTCATACCCAGATGACGGGCGGTCATCCAGGTACACAACATGCGGTCGTAGTCTGCCAGCATCTGCGCCGCGCGAAAGGCATAGGGGTTCGCAAACTGCAGGGATACACGCTGGGGTCGACTGGACTGCGCAAAGGCCACCTCGAAACAATCGTCGCTTACTACAATGGACTCGAGCCGCTTTGCAGGGCTCCTAACTGTGAACGTACGTCAGAAACACGCTCTTCAACTTTGATCAGCCACCAATCGGCGAACGGGTCGTCGAACCTGACCGCTTGCCAAAGAATCTTCAGCCGTTCCGCGAAGCCCACCAGGCCAATAATTGCGGGCTTTCCCTCAGCACTACGTCGTCCCCTGATCAGGCTTTGCGCCTGATAGGTCTGGATGTTGAGCCAGACCTCACCCTGCAAGGCTCCTGGACGTGTCTCATCCGGGCCATCAACACCATGTTCTTCGGGAACCCTTTATCAGTATGCATCTGCACGCTTCCTGGTGACCGCTCACGACGCTATGAACCCATGAATCGGGCGGCGCGACTATCGGATATCGCTACAGGCTCAGAAGGGGTTTCGTCAGGCGCGGATGGGAACTGGTTACACTGTAACCACGCAAAGCTGTTGATACGCAGTCATCGCTGAATGCGCACGATCGGGCTTGAGCGTCCCGCTATGCATCGTCCTTGGAAGCAAATGACTGTCGGAGCTTGGCAAGCTGCTCGAGGCCATGGGCGCGCGCACGCTCCCGCTTTTCGGCGTCGATCGCCTCTTGCTGAGGGTCCAGCGGTGGCGGGGACGACTGAGTCCGCGAGACTCGGCCTTCAGCCACTTTGATCCCGAGATTGGGCACAAACTCACCTTTTTCTGCGGCTTTGCACAGCGCGTGCAGAAAGCGCAGTTCGTCATACACCGGTTTCATACCTTTCTGTTCGGATTCCAAACGGCCCTGAAGTTCATCCAACACACGCTGTCGATCGTCAGGTGCGATCATGTCGAGGTATCGATCGGCCAGGCGTCTCTGGTTATCCGACAAGCGGGGTGGATAGATCAGTGGCTGATCAGAAACGGACGCGCCGGTGAGTAAAGCGCTTTCTTCGCCGTTGGAATTAGCTGTCGTGGTTGTTGTTGTAGTTTTTTTATAATCACTACTACAACCACTACCGTAGTGACGTTCTGCCTCCGCCTTTGAATTTTGGCTACGGGCATGCCCTACCCCCGGCCCATCTGGCACAGACCGCTTCAGACGATTGACCGTCGTACCGGTAAAGGCGAAATAGCGGCCCGAATCAGTGGATGGCTTATTCGCATCTCGCAGGACCTTCGCCGCCTGTAACCGACGCTCGGTAACCGATTCGGACTCCGCGAGACACTGCCCTCCGTGGATGGCTTCTTCCAGGCTCTCCGAGACAGCCTGAGCAACGAGGCGCACACGGCCATGGTGGTGCCGCTCCGATTGTTCGACAAAGGCCATATAGGCATCGTCAAGGTGCAGGGCGTCAACGAGGGGGAGTGGCTCGTCGTGCAAGACGTAGATGTTGCCGGTAAAGCGCCCGGATTTTTGCCGTGATTGCGCGCACAAGGTCAACCAGCGGGTGAGACGCAAGATCGCTATCGCGCGGGATACGGTCGAGGTAGAGGAGACATTGGTTTGGTTGGCGATAGTGTCGTAATCCGGAAACGCGGTTCGACCACCGGTTTCCCTGGCGTGGGCCATAATAACCATCCAAACCACTTTGTCCACCGGCTCTAGGATGGGATCCTGAATCACCATGGCGGGTATTGCCTGGTGCCAATTGCCGATGAACAACATGGCGTCTGGTGAAGCGTGGTTACCCTCCCCTTTGAGCCCGGCGACGGTCGCTTTAATCAGCGCATCAAGGGCAACGGTCTCCGGGCTCGGCCCTGGATCGTCATAGGCCATTCTGGATGACCTGATTCGCACCGCCACCCGTCGTGGGCTCGCCGTAAGCTTCCCAACGTTGCACCAGCGCCCAGATGGACCGCAGTCCAATCCCCGTCTCCCGCTGGAGTGTCAGGTAATCCGCGGCCGTCAGGGATTCATCCGCTTGCGCATGTAGCCGTTCTTGCCAGGCATGCCAGAGCGCGTGGGTATCAGTCTCGTCAAGTTCAGGCGGCCTGCCAACAGAGGGGGCGAGCGTCAACAGGCGCCGCCATCGGGTATACTCGCGCGAACTCATGCCAAATAGCTGCTGCATCATATCCAGGGGCGCATCGGCCACTATCAGGGTGCGCTGCAACTCTTCGGACTCACGCTGATGGCGCAGGTGCGCCAACATCGGCCAGAAGACCTCCCGGTTCAGGTCGATCTTGAGGCAGTGCACGCGCAGGACATCGGCTCGATACAGGTCCGCCAGGTTCATTTCCGCCAGGGCGTCCAGCTCCCTGGGGCCAAAATTCATGCCCCGCAGGGCCTGTTGATCACCTTCGGCCAGACAGCGCATCGCATAAAGCAAGACGGCAGTGGTGAGATCTGCTTCCTTATTGGACGACATCAGTTGTCGCCTTCCTCGGCGCCCCACAGCTGCAACCCCGTTTCAAGGGCCTGGGCTTTCAGCACCCGATAGGTTTCCATCATCTGCAGCAGCAGCTGCCAATCCTCAGGGTTCAGCCGTTGCCACAGCTGACAGCCCATATGGCCAGGATCCAGCGTCCAGACATTGCTAAACAACAACTCTGCATCGTGCGCTACCAGTGCTTGATGCAGAATTGACGATTCGTCGAGGTAATCGAGAAGCATGTCGACCGGTGCCGCCGTGACCTCAGAACAGGCCGCCAGTTGCCACCACAGCGATGACACCAGCCCAAGCATTTCCTGATCCAGCGTCTCGGTCAGTTCCGCAGGGGGAACATCCGCCAAGATAAAGCCCAATCCATGGTCGGGGAGCGGACTCACGCAACCCCCAAGGCCGTGATGTTCCGCCAAACGAGTCGCGGTTGCATGCAGGTGACTGCGCAATGCCGGAACATCCATTGCACCCAGATCACGGGCGACCCCCGTGGGGACAGTTGACATTGCGGTGTTTTGCGACGACGCGTCGTTTGGCTCCTCCGCTTCGGCCTCCTCCCGTTCCCGCGATGTGTGTTGCGGCCGCGGTTTTGAGCTCAGTGATGCGAGCTGGGGTCCTTCGACACTCGCCACTGGCTTGCCGGGTTCACTATCGTGACACGCTGCGTCAATGTCATCATCGGGAATGGCAACAAGGTCAAATGGACGACCTGCCAGGTGGGCCTCGATTTCGAGATGAATGATATGTTCACTCTGCTCGGATTCCACCGCGATCTCATATTGCAGCGCGGTGCGCAGGGGTTGTATATCCCAGTCAGCACTGTCGTACCGCCGACACAGCTCGGCAAATACGGTATCGAACACGCTGTCATCACCCAGCTCCCGGTGTAGCCAGATGTGACGTGCGGCGCGCTCCAACGACCGAATCTTTTCAATCTGAGGTCGACCCAGCCCCCCGCTCAGCGCTTTTGGCATCACCGGCCACAGGGTATGCACGGCATACCCCATCCTGGAGATCGTGCTGTGACTGAGATTGAAACCGCGTTCCCTGAACAGGGCTTCCAACTGTCGCTGCGACACGGTTTCTATGGACAGTTCCTCTTCGAGCAATGACTTGACGTCGAACACGGCATGGGCTCTATCGATAAACGATAGACCCCCGCGCAGCTCATTCTCCCGAAGATGCGCAAGTAAAACCGTGGACTCCTGGGACCAGGCTCTGATGACACAGTCCACCCAGTAGTAGCGATCGTCCGCGGTTTCCTCGTACAACTCTTTAAGAATGCGTAACCGGGTATTTCCTCCGGTATGCAGGACGTAGTCGGTGCTACCGGGCTCCTGCGTGAGCACCAGCGGCTGGTCCAGACCGCCGGCACGGATAGAAGCCTTGATCCGATCGTATTCGGGATTTTGCTGACGACGGGGATTGCGATCGTATTGGCGGATACGGGTCACTTCAATCCGGGTCGCGACGAGTTCATCCGGCGTGGATGTCGCTGTCGTAGATGAACGTTTAGTCTGCCCCATCGTAGTCACCCACCGCCGCACACACTTGCTCGTCTTCCCCAGCGACCCCGTAGAAGATCTCGGGATGGCGAACCATGGAAGCGCGAGGAACGGGTCTCAGCCGCCCCCCCGATGCGTCGGCCACCTGCCTGGTCGAAAGTTCGATTTGGGTCGCCAGCAGTGGGCTGGCGTACCGGTGATGCCCCGCAATCTGGTAGAGGTAGGACACGGAATCATTGCAGGCTGTCGCAACCTCCGCTCGCTCCCTTTTAGTGGCCATCTTAAGAAAATACTTTAGCTCCATGCGAATATACATTAGCACCACGCA
>JAWKZL010000013.1:0-5762 GCA_041396025.1 Halioglobus sp.
ATGCCGTTTGTTTTTCTTATACTTACCGAAAATTAAAGCCGATTCAGATGGCGTCAACAACACTTGAGCAGGTTCTACCAGACTAACTCGTTCTGAACACTGAAAATGCTGTCGCATGCAAATTTCTCGTCACCCCATCACTACCGCAGCTTCAGATCAAACTGCGCTATACGCTGAGTCCCGTTCTGGTGTTTTACCACCAGCTGTATCGTCCAGCGGTCCTCGCCCGCAAGGCTTTTTGCATCGAAGGTTGCCAGTACTCCATCCATGATCGGCTGGCTGATACTGTCACCGACAGTTTGCCAGGATTCAGGTTGCTCACCGACGCCGATGCGTACGAGCGCCCCCTCAAAGTCGCTGGCATCCGCCGTACCGGAAACCTCCAACGAGGGTGTTCCGTCAGCTCGCACCACTTTTACCTCGCGAATTTGCGCACTGATATAAAACGCGGGGT
This sequence comes from Halioglobus sp., assembly GCA_041396025.1. Classification (GTDB taxonomy): domain Bacteria; phylum Pseudomonadota; class Gammaproteobacteria; order Pseudomonadales; family Halieaceae; genus Marimicrobium. The sequence continues at coordinate 455 of JAWKZL010000013.1, forward strand.
CGGTGGCGAGCGCTGCTTTGGCGTCAAGTAAGCCGGAGCCGGTCAGGATGTCCGCGCCGGGAGCGCCGATGTCCTGCGCCGAGTTGAGCAGTATCTGTTTTATGCCGTCCGCTCGAAGATCGGGATGGACAGCAAACAGCCGGGACGCAATTCCTGAAACCAACGGTGCGGCAAACGAGGTGCCAGTGGCGAAGTAGAGATCACCGCCCTTGCCGACGATGTTACTGCCCGGCGCATAATCGCCTTCGCCAAAATACATCGGGTCGGTATATCGCGCTCGCAATGAGAGCATGTCGCTACCCGGTGCGGCGATGTCAATGGCCGAGCCCCAGTTCGAGTAAGGCGCCCGCTCGTCGCCGGGTTCGGTGGCGGCCACCGTCAACACACCGGCAAGACCAGCCGGCCAAAATTCACCGACGTGCTTGCCATAGTTACCTGCAGCTACGACCAGCAGCACACCCCGCTGCAGCGCGTAATCCACGGCGGACTGCTCTGCGCTTGAGAATTCTGGCCCACCAAGACTGATATTAATCACCTTCGCGCCGGCGCGCGTCGCATAAGTGATAGCGGCCGCGAGACCGACGCTGTTACCGCGCCCCGCGAAGTTGGTGACCTTCAACGGCATAAGTTGCACCTGCGGATTCGCTCCGGCGATTCCAATGCCATTATTACTCCGGGCACCGATAATTCCGGCGACAAGCGTGCCATGGCCACTGGTATCGCTGAGGTCGTTGTTATTGGCGACGAAGTTCCAGCCATTGACATCGTCAACCAGGCCATTGTCATCATCGTCGATGCCGTTGCCCGGAATTTCTGCTGGGTTCGTCCATATCTGCCCAAGCAGGTCGGGATGCTGCAGGTCGATTCCGCTGTCGATTACGGCAACCAGCACGGGGCTCGCATCGTCGAGCTGTGCGGGAAGTCCAACTTGCGCACCGTTCATCACCCTGTGCAGACCCCACTGGTCCTCCAGACCCGGACGGATGCCGCCAGCAGCTATCCAGGCCGGGTCAGTTTCGCCTACCTGCGAGCTACGCGTCATCCCCACTTCCATCTCCTCGGGTTTGAAGCGCGCAAGATCACAGGCGTCAGCCGCAAAACCCTTCCAGTCATCACCAATGGGATAACCCGAACCACTACAGCCACTGCGCCATTCCGATGCCGCGGCCACGGCGATATCCTCGCAGCCCGATGCGCCACACTCAGTCAACACCCAGGTTTCCAGCGGACTACCGGAGCAGCTGGAGGGGAGGGCTTTTAACTGAAACGCCGAGCTGCATGAGGAGGACTGACTGCCACAACTGTCGCTGGCAGAAAATAGTCGGGCGGCGTCCGACAGGCAATCTGTGCCGGCCGGACCGCGGCTCAGGTAGGGGTCGCCCCAGAGCTCGGCGGTGTAAACGGGATCAGGCCGCTGACCATCGCAACGACATGCGGCCAGGTTTGCCCTGGCTTCTTGCAGTTTGATCTTGAAGCCACTAAGCACCTTCTGCAGTTCCTCGTAGCGACCCCGGTTTCTTGCGGTTACGGAACTATGGGCCGGCGTGCCCGGCGCGGGGCCGAGCTTTTCATCGTAGTCGCGGGCCTTCAAGTACTTGTCGTACTGGTCTTCAGCCTGTTGTGCAGGTGCATTAGTGGCGGCGTGTTCCTGGGCATGCATGTTCATTTCGCGGATGATGACGTTCATCTCGCCGGCAATCGCATTGTGCACATCGACAAAGGCGAGGCATTGCATCGGACACGGGGACTGCGCCAATTGCACAAAGGGCTGTGTTTCCAGCGATGTGCCGTGATCTGCCAACGCCGGGTAATTCTTGGGTTCATAGAGCGAACCGGTGCGCTGACCCGTTTCGGTGTCATAGACCTCTCCCCAGTAATCTTTGCCGTTTTCGTTGAATAGCCAATAGCCGCCGCCGTTGGTGTAGATAACCTTCGCCACGTATTTGTCGCCGTTGATGTCGGTGCGAAATTCCTGTTCCATCCGCGAGCCAGCAGGAGTATGCGCGGTGGCGATTTGCAGGGCCTGGCCTGTCGGGGTTATTGTCGGGCCTTCGATCAGGTTCCCCTGGTTATCGAACCGGGCGATATACATGGTTGCAAAACTGGTACCGTACAGGACCCTGATTTCGCCGGTGTACAGGCCGTCCGGGCCTCTATCTTCAATAACTGTGGTTGTCGGGTAGCCTCGAAACTCTGGATTTGCGGACCTGTATGCTGCGATTCTGGCATCTACTGCGGCGCGTTGCGGGGCTGTCTTCGCCAGTATGGCCTCGTACTGTTTGCCGTATTCCACGGCGTCTTTCTCAATATTCTCTAAATTCTGGCGCTCAATCTCCTCCGCATTGGCTCGATACTCGGCCACCTCCTCGGCGCTGGGCAGCCCATCGACGCCATAGGTCAGCACCGGCCCCTCGAAGGGCGGTGGATCGATGTACTCCACGCTGGCCGGTACTGGCGCAAACAGGGTGGCAGCGTACAGCGCATCGCCGCAAAGGACGAAGGCACGGCCATCGGTGGTTTGCAAAACAGGCACGGTGCTTTGGGTTGCTGTCGCCTCTGCCGTGTCTGTCTCGCTCGGCGACTTCCCTGTGCCAGCGCCTGCCGATGTCGGCGGCAACTTGATGTCGAAACTGTATGTGGCAGGCACCAACTTGCCCTGAGTGCGGATGGTGGTATTGGGCTCACCCGGTTTGACGCTGGCGCCCTTTGCCTTAATTTCTATTTCATCGCCATTGCTGAGCTTGATCTTGGCTGAACCATTGCCAGTGTCTGTTGCCTGGGGAATATTGGGGTAGGGAACGGGCACACCGGGCGGCGTGGCCGGTGCCGACGGTGCCTTGCACACGTCGGGTATGGTCACCAAGGCATTACCCGTCGAGGCTTTTGCGCCGGCCACCGCAGGGTTAGCATACACCGTATTTGCTGCCTGCCCGCTCAGCGCTGGCACATAAAGAGCGAGGGCCAGCACCCACGGTATCAGCCCTGCACTGCAGTGGTGAAGGGTGGATCCTTCCGCGTCGGCCAATGGGTCAACCACCATGGCGTCTCCTTTGCGATCAGTTCGTGGCAGGGGCGTCTTCACCGCAGGCGCTGTCTGGCACTCTCAGTAAGTCAGAAAGAGATCAACTGCCAGCGTCGAGGGTTTGTTGCTCTGGGAAGACCCAACATCGTCGAAGCTCCAGCGGTAGCTGCCTCTCACCCCCGCGTTTTCGCAGAAGTAGTAGGCCAAGCCGAGGCCAAACGTCGCGGTGGAACTGTCGGTGGAATCGTTGAAGCTGAGCATCATGCCATCCTGCTGGCGCACGATCCCGCCCGAGTCTTTCAGATCGTACCAGTCGTATCCGAGGTCCGCAGAGAATCCAACATTATCGGCGACGAAATACTGGAAGCCGACGGAGGTCTGCCAGGCTTCACTCTCCTGTTTGCCCGATGAATCGATAGTGAGGCCGGGCACAGTCGCCGTGAACTGCCCTTTCATATTTTCCCAGCTACTGTAGCCGAGTCGGGCCAGCCACTGGTGCGAGCCCTTGCTGTTCCAGGGTTTACCGTCGCCGATAGCAATCCCCACGCCGACTCTCCAGCCCTGTGCGTCATCGTCCGCGGAGTCGCGGACAGTAAACCCATCCGCCCGGGCCATATCCGCACCGCTCCGGGTGTTTTCCTTTATGTCGGACAGGTACAGCATCGACCATCCGACGTCGATAAAGCCCTTCACATTGCGCGAAAAACTGCTTTGCGAGGCTCCCGATCCGCTGAGGGTACTGGCGGTGACGGTGGAGACCGCCAGCACGCCACCCGTGACATTCAGCTCACCGAGAACAGCTCCGCTGCTCTTTTCACGCAGCGTCCAACTGCCGTCTGAGCCCCTCGGTATATAGAGGGTGCCGTCATCGTCATCCTCCTCTTGGGTAACCGTGACCTCACCTGGGCAGAGGTGGTTGCTGTACGGGCTCACTCAAGCAGAGTTGATTCTGACGGTGCTTGGAGGCAGGTCGATATCACCGTTCCCGACACCACCATGGCGCTGGCGAGGCAGGGAGTGAACAACAGCGGGAGTACCAAGACTAATAGTCTGCTTGAATATTTCATGGTGATTTCCTCTCCTTCTTATTTCTTTTCGCCGCCAGACCGGCCGCATTCAATACAACCCCGGTATACAGGCACGAGCCAGTTTGGGTATGCAGAGTTGGGGTGACACAGAGAAATCATGAGGTGTTGCGAAGATTCCGGCGTCGAGCGTCGATACCACCAGATTGATGCTGCAGAATTTTGCTCTATTCCGGCAGCGCCGGAATTGTGCACTGCTCATAGGCTTATAGGCAGTTGAGGGCCACAACGATCCACGCACCGACGCGACCGCAATACGGTCGCTGCTGCAATCGGGCTTGTGCGGGCAAACATCCTGCATCGTCTGGTATCACTCCTTCAATGCCTCAATTGGACATTGAAAATGAGAGGAGCCGTGCACGATTGAGCCTAGCAGCGGATTGCTGATCCTGCAAATTCGATGGGCCTCGCGGCGTGAAATTTCAGGACCGCTTAGAAATCACAGACAAAGAACAGTTACAGAACACGCTAAATGGAACAGGCAAGGTATTTTGAGATGACGTTCCCATTGAATATCAGGAATGTGTGGATACCTGATATACATCAGCAAACTTGTCCCGGGTAATTTGTTATTACAGTAGTAATATCGGGCATCCCAAGATGTAGTAACGACTTTCACTTTTCCCGGAGAATCTCAATGTACAACCCACCGCTCGTACCGGATGAGTTCGACATACCGCAAGTACTGGAGACCGATCGCATGCGGCTTCGTCCGCTGACTGCAAACGATGCCATTCTGGATTACGATGCGGTCATTACCAGCAGCGAGCGCCTGCGCACTGTCTACGATCCTGGTGGCAAGTGGCCGCTGGGATTGACGCTGGAACAAAATACTATTGAACTCGGCTGGCATCAGGTCGAGTTCCAGTTACGTACCTCATTTGCCTACACAGTCGTCAGCCTGGATGAGACCCAGGTGATGGGCTGTGTCTATATCTACCCGGTGCACAAGCCGGGTTACGACGCGCAGGTCTCCATGTGGGTTCGCCAGTCGCGGGTTGATGAAGGACTGGACGAGCACCTGTTTGCAACGGTGGAGGCCTGGATTCGCGATTGCTGGCCATTTGCCAATCCGGCTTATCCGGGCAGGCGCATTCCTTTTGCGCAATGGCGGGGTGAAGCACAATGATTTGAACCAAGATTTCCTGGCGAACGTTCGTCAATCGGTCAACCGCGGTCTGGCGTAGGGTTCCGAAAAGTT
>JAWKZL010000014.1:0-1584 GCA_041396025.1 Halioglobus sp.
ACGGCAAATAAATTTGTACTCACAGTCATTTGGCACAGATTGTTCTTGTCCATCATTTACAGGCCGTTGCGGGAGTTGATGACGGCTTTAATTCATAGTTACCAAGGAGACAACCATGAAAACGAGAGATCTGTTCCTAACGTTGTTTTTATGCAGCGCGTCGCTGCCGGGTGTGGCGGACGAAGCGCAGATACCCATCGGGGCTGCAGTGTTCAACGCCCGGGGTGAGTTACAGCAACCCCAGCATTTCCGGCAATGGGTATTTCTTGGTGCGCCCCTGACGCCTAACGGACTGAATAATGGTCAGGCGGCATTTCCAGAAATTCATCACGTTTACATCAATCCGGACGCCTATGCGGTTTATCAGCAAACCGGCCAATTCCCGGATGGAACGGTCATTGCAAAGGAACTGGTGTTGCTGCAGGAACCGGATTACAAAGATGGCTCGAAAAATGCACCTTCAGGACGCGGGTTTTTCGCCGGCGCATTCCACGGCATGGATGTCATGGTTAAAGACAGTTCGAGGTTCAGCACTACCAATGGTTGGGGCTTCTTTAATTTTGGTCATCATGCTCCGCCTTACGAGCCGTCGGCCAAAGCGGCACCGGCGGAGTCCTGCGCCTCCTGCCATACTGCAAATGCCCACAGGGATATGGTGTTCGCCAATTTCTACCCTATCCTTAACTTCTAGTCATCTAACGTGGAGCTATCCGATCCCGTGCTCTGGTAGCTCCTCCCTCTCACACACGATCAATCGCGGTCGCCTTCGGATTGGCCTTGATCGCGATGGGCGGGGCAGGGGAGCCATGTTCAGTGACCGTCTGTGTTTGCCAGGATTGCTTCACCCATGAAGTCGGGGTCTGGCCGAATCGCCCGGCGAAGGCGCGCGTAAAGGCAGCGGAGCTGCTGTATCCAACCTCGTCGGATACCAGCGACACAGGTTGCCCTTTTTTAAGTAGTGACTTGGCCAGTCCCAATCGCCAGTGGCTGAGATAATCACCTGCGGTCATTCCCAGAGTGTCGCGAAACTTTACTGCAAAACTGGCTCGGGACATCCCCGCTGCATTGGCCAGTTGTTCCAGTGTCCACGCTCTCTCCGGCGCCTTATGAATACAGGTCAAAGCCTTTGCCAGACGTTGGTCTGCCAATCCCGCGAGCAGACCAACCGGGGTTGCATTGTCTTCCATGCTAATGCGCAACAGTTGAATTACCAGCAGCTCGCAGATCCGGTCCAATGCTGCCTGGCGACCGCAGGCAGAATTAAATGCCTCTTCAAATAGTAGGTTAAGAATGGCTAAAAGATGCGGATTGTTGTTCAGGTCAACTGGAATCAACCCCGGCATCACCTGGGTAACAGGGTTCTCCAGCCCGCAGCCGAAATCGATCGCACCACACACGGTGATTACTTCACCCTCGTCAATCAGGGGAATCAGCCGGTGCGTAACGGGTTTCATGTAAAACAGCAGGTGGGGCGCGCGAATAATCACGGAAGGTTTAGCTGGGGTCTCGACCCTGATCGCCCCCTGTTTCAGCACATGGATATGTCCGAGCCCGGCCTCGTGGTCATACCTGGAAGCGCCACAC